>NZ_JARUXJ010000075.1:0-941 GCF_031451465.1 Caballeronia sp. LZ003
CAGTACATCACGGGCGTGAAGTACGGCGCGCCCAAGGCTTAAGCGGAATCATTGATGCGCCTGTTTCCGTGGCACCACAAGTCAGCTCCTCACGCATCGGGCACGGCCGTTGGATCAGCGCGCAGGCCGCAAGCTGTTCCGGTTAGCGCGAACAGCTTCATTGGCATGATTCGCGAGGCGTTCGCTGGTGCGTGGCAATCCGGCGAAACGCTCGACTGTCGAGAGAATCTGCTGGCCTTCTCGGCCGTCTACGCGTGCGTCGATCGCATCGCCTCGGACATCGCCAAGCTTGGCGTGCGCTACGTCAGGCGCGAGGGCGTGATCTGGCAGGATTACCGTGCGCCGCGTTTCACGACGCCACTGCGCCGCCCGAATCCGTATCAGAACCGCATCCAGTTCATCAAGGCGTGGCAAAGCTCCAAACTACTCTTTGGCAACGCTTACGTGCTGCTAATGAGAGACGCGATGCGCAATGTTATTGCCATGTACGTGCTTGATCCGACGCGCGTGCGGCCATTGGTGGCCACAAGCGGCGCGGTGTTTTACCAACTCGGCACGGATGCGCTCAGAGGCCTGCCCGAGCAAATCACGGTTCCCGCCTGCGAAATCATCCACGATCGGGGCATTTGCCCATGGCATCCGCTCATTGGCGTGTCGCCTATCGTGGCGGCCGCCGCCGCCGGCACGATGGGCAACCGTATCCAGTTCAACAGCCGCAAGTTCTTCGGCAACCTGTCGCGCCCCGGCGGCATCCTCTCGACCGACGGCAAGATCAGCGATGAGACCGCCAACCGCCTCAAAACGCAGTGGGAAACGAACTACAGCGGCGAGAACGCCGGACGCGTGGCCGTCGTCGGGGACGGCCTGAAATACGCCACCGTCATGATGAGCGCCATCGACGCACAGCTCATCGAGCAACTCAAATGGGCGGTGGAGGATGT
>NZ_JARUXJ010000076.1:0-937 GCF_031451465.1 Caballeronia sp. LZ003
TTGATGGCCGATTAGCCAATCCTTCACGGCATCGATGAGCTTTTGGCGCTGCTCGTCGCTCATCGCGTTGCGTTTGGACCTGCGTGTCGGTGATCGCGGGGCGGCGGTTTCTTCATGTCCAACCTGGGCAGAAGCGCGTGCGCTGCGTGCCTGAATCTTGCACATTCGCTCGATCTCGCGGCCGAGCAGATCGATTTCCTTGAAGTCTTTGGGGTCCTTGTTCTCCTTGGTGATGAGCACGCGCATGCGCTGGTCAAGCGCGTCGCTGATCTTGTCGACGGGCGTCGCTTGATCCCACTTCCCCCGTTGCTTCCATGTCTCGACAGTCGAGCGCTTGTGCCCGATGTGTTCGGCAATGGCCGTGATCGTCCAGCCCGACCAGAACAGGTCGCGTGCGGCGCGGCGAACGGCTAGTTCGACAACTTGTGATCGGTCGGGGAACGCGGAAAACGGGTTTGCAGTGGTCATGTGTCGAGCGTATCGCGCGCGGGAGCGCAGGCGTGAGCCCTTGAATTTGTGCTGAGGCTCACGCGCCACGCGGCGCATTGAAGTGCGCTCGCGGCTCACGCACCATGCAACGACACCGGACTGGATCAGGGAGGAAACACGATGCCGTTGAATTGGAAGCGCGTGGCGACGCAAGGCGCGACGACGGACGGGCGCGAAATCACGCGTCAGCAGATTGAAGACATGGCGAGCACGTACGACCCGAAAACGAAGATCGGCGCACGCGTGTTCTGCGAGCACATTCGTGGCATGGCGCCCGATAGCCCATTCCGTGCATTCGGCGATGTGCGCGCGTTGAAGGCCGAAGCGGTAGAGGACGGCAAGTTGGCGTTGTTCGCGCAGATCGATCCGACGGACGATCTAAAAGCGATGGCGAAGAGCCGTCAGAAAATCTATTCGAGCGTCGAAATCGATACGAACTTTGGCGGCT
>NZ_JARUXJ010000077.1:0-937 GCF_031451465.1 Caballeronia sp. LZ003
TTGATGGCCGATTAGCCAATCCTTCACGGCATCGATGAGCTTTTGGCGCTGCTCGTCGCTCATCGCGTTGCGTTTGGACCTGCGTGTCGGTGATCGCGGCGCGGCGGTTTCTTCATGTCCGACCTGAGCAGAAGCGCGTGCGCTGCGTGCCTGAATCTTGCACATTCGCTCGATCTCGCGGCCGAGCAAATCGATCTCCTTAAAGTCTTTCGGGTCCTTGTTCTCCTTGGTGATGAGCACACGCATGCGCTGATCGAGCGCGTCGCTGATCTTGTCGACGGGCGTCGCCTGCTCCCACTTCCCGCGTTGCTTCCATGTCTCGACCGTCGAGCGCTTTTGCCCGATGTGTTCGGCAATCGCCGTGATCGTCCAGCCCGACCAGAACAGGTCGCGCGCGGCGCGGCGAACGGCCAGTTCGACAACTTGTGATCGGTCGGGGAAAGCGGAAAACGGGTTTGCGGTGGTCATGTGCCGAGCGTATCGCGCGCGAGCGTGCAGGCGTGAGCCCTCGAATTTGTGCTGAGGCTCACGCGCCACGCAGTGAATTGAAGTGCGCTCGCGGCTCACGCACCATGCAACGACACCGGACTGGATCAGAGAGGAAACACGATGCCGTTGAATTGGAAGCGCGTGGCGACGCAAGGCGCGACGACGGACGGGCGCGAAATCACGCGTCAGCAGATTGAGGACATGGCGAGCACGTACGACCCGAAAACGAAGATCGGCGCGCGCGTATTCTGCGAGCATATTCGTGGCATGGCGCCCGATAGCCCGTTCCGTGCATTCGGCGATGTTCGCGCACTAAAGGCCGAAGCGGTGGAGGAGGGCAAGTTGGGGCTGTTCGCGCAGATCGATCCGACGGACGATCTAAAAGCGATGGCGAAGAGCCGTCAGAAAATCTATTCGAGCGTCGAAATCGATACGAACTTTGGCGGCT
>NZ_JARUXJ010000078.1:0-929 GCF_031451465.1 Caballeronia sp. LZ003
AACCGCGTTCAGAAAGTGATATCGGCGACCGGCGGGCGCGTCGGCGGCGATCAATGGATGGAGTTTATTCAGCGCGGCGGCGTGGCCGCCAAGTCGCTTTCCAAAGATGCGTTCTTCTATCAGATGGAGCCGCTCATTCAGGAGATGCGCGGCAGCGCCGGTAAGGGCCTCATGTCGGGCTACCAGAACTTGATCGAGGGGCGCACGACCGTACGCGCCGCGCGCAAGCTGATGAATCTCGGACTGCTCGATTCCAAAAAAGTCGAATACGACAAGAACGGCCACGTCAAGGCATTCGCCGATGGAGCGCTGCTCAATTCGGAACAGTTCAAGTCCTCGCCCTATGAGTGGATGAAGGAGACGTTGCTACCAGCGCTTGCGAAGAAAGGGATCACCGACGAGAAAGCGATCGTCAGCACGATCGGCTCGATGTTCACGAACTCGACCGCCTCGAACTTGTTCACCACGATGTTCTTGCAACGCAATCAGATTGCAAAGAACGAGCGCCAGAACAAGGTGGCGGCGGACATTGATACGCTGAGCGGCATTGCGCAGGAGCAAACGAGCGGCAAAGAGCTTGCCGCAATGGCCAAGCTGCGTGACCTCAAAAATGAGATTGGTCAGCGCGTCACGCCGCTGTATAACGCAGGGCTCGACAAAACGCGCTCGCTAGCCGAACGGTTGCTCACCGTGGTCAAAGCGCATCCGGGCGCGGCGAAGGCCGTCATTACCGTGTTAGCGGTATTCGCCGCGCTACTTGCCGTGTGCGGGACGTTGACGATTGCTTTGGCGGCCATCCTTGGGCCGCTCGCGTTGCTGCGTTTTAGCATGGCGGTGCTCGGCATGAAGGGCGGTCTCTTGACGCGAGGGCTGGGGCTTGCCGTCGGCGCGTTTCGGATGTTTGGCTCTGCCGCCATGTTCGCCGGGCG
>NZ_JARUXJ010000079.1:0-893 GCF_031451465.1 Caballeronia sp. LZ003
GCATCGGTGAGACGTTCAGACGGCCGCTTCACTCTGCAAACCGTCATTCGATCGCCTTGTGCCCGCGTCGCAGTGTAGTAATCGTCGAGGCCGTGCATGCCGATGATTTCATCGCGGGAAACGCCAATGAACCCGAGTAGCAAGCCAAATTGACGGTGGGAGGCGGGGATTCTCTGCTCACGCTTCAACCGGGAAGGGATTGACGCTTGCGAACGTCGTAAGCTCAAACATGAAGCGTGCGACCGTGATCTCCACGGGCGGTCGCCATAGTGCTCAACGGTTTTAAACGGAGTCCTGCCAAGGACGATGCGGTAGTCCGCGCTCGTATATCGCACCGTGCGCCGATGATTCGGATCCTGCCCGCATCAACCACGTGCGAACAACGGAGAACTCCGGCTGGCAATCGCCATACCCTTCGCACATTCGATCACCTTCGGGGCGAGCGCGTCCATCCGTTCCGCTGTCATACGGATAGACGGTCCAGCGATACTAATCGTGCCAAGTGGCTCGCTGTTCTCGCCGAGCCGTACTACCGCGGCGATGGCACTCGTCCCAGACTCATAGGCATCAAAAACAACCGCATATCCTCGCTGGCGTGCCTGTTCAATCTGTTCAAGCAGTGCACGGAGCGATTTCGGCGCACCGGGTCCCATCTCCCGGACGCGCTCCATTCCCTGACGCGATATCAACGCCAGCGCGCGCTCCTCATCGAAAGCCGCGAGATATGCGATGCCGTTTGCCGTCGCCGGAAAGTAAATCTCGAGTCCCGCGTCCGCGTCTAGCCGCAGCCCCGTGCGAGCGCCTTGCGCCTTCGCCACCCATATCAGGTCATCTCCCTCCGCCACTGCAAGCCGGACCAGCTCTCCACTGAACTCGGCAAGGTCATCGAGCAG
>NZ_JARUXJ010000080.1:0-892 GCF_031451465.1 Caballeronia sp. LZ003
ATGTTCGTGATTCCCCGCGCCGCCGCGATTGCTCAACCACGCTTTAAAGCAATAAGCTGCGGCTGATTGCGCCTCGCCGTCTTGCCATCCAGTAATACCTCGATTCGTCGCGTATTCGCCCGCCAAACCAATGAGCGCAAGCCGTTCGCAAACACGGTGGGCTTGGCCGCTGGCGTCTGCTGGCAGATGCAGGGCGAGGAACTTGGCCGTCTCCTGACGCAGGTACTGCTCTATCACCTCCGGCTCTTTAGCTATCGCGTTGAGCATTTCGATCGCGGCGATGCCATAGCTGCGTTTGCAACCCTCGTTGATCAGCGCGGAGAGCTTCGCGCCGCCGACTTGCCCGTGCAGCGTTTCGAACAAACCGAAGCCCCGACCCGCATCCGCCGGAATTTCGACCAGGCGCACCTCCTGACCCGCCTTCGCCTTCTTCCCGCCTGCCTGCATGTGCTGCGCGAGACCGATCTCGCCGGCGGACAGGAACAATAGCCGCCACGACTGCCGCGCGCGCGCTGAGCCGGTTCGCCCCGCTCGTGCCTTGCCGCTGCCGTTGGCCAGCATGTAGGCGATCTCGCCTGCCTCCCGAGGATCGACCTGCGCGAGTTCATCAAGCACGAGCAGCGTGTCGTTGTGAAGGGCGGCCAAGCCCTCAAGCCCGTTCGAGGTTGCACGCCACCTCTGCATGTACTCGGGACCACCATAGACACTGCAAGCGGCTCGAAGCGCCGTCGTTTTACCTGTCGACGAGTCGCCAACGAAATTCAGGCCTCCCGACTCCTGACCCGAATACGCAAGCATCATCCCGGCAAATGCCGTCGAGACCGCGACCAGCATGCGGGAGTTGCCCGAGCAATACGAAGCGACGTCGCGCTTCCAGTCGTCTAACGTTCCG
>NZ_JARUXJ010000081.1:0-888 GCF_031451465.1 Caballeronia sp. LZ003
CATTTCCATCTTCAATGCGCTGAGCGTCTGGCCGAGGTCGTCATGCAGTTCACGCGCGATCCGGCTCTTTTCCTGCTCGCGCATCTGCTGAAGATTCGCCGAAAGCGCGCGAAGTTCCTCGCGCGATTGCCTGAGGATGGCTTCTGCTTTCGCGCCCTCGGTCACGTCACGAAGGATGACGGTGAGCAGCTTGCCATCACCGTCTTCGGTCTGCGATATCGATGCCTCGAGAGGAAGCTCCTCGCCGTCCGCGCGCAGCCCGTACAATACGCGGCTCCCGCCCATCTGGCGATCCGATACGCCTGTTCGTTCGAAAAGCCTGACCTGGTGCTCATGTCCCGCGCGATAGCGTTCAGGTATCAGGCGAGACAGCGGCGAGCCTATCGCGTCGCTCGAATTGCAGCGGAAGACCTTCTCCGCCATCGAATTGAACATCACGATGCGCTGCGCCGAATCGACCGTGATAATGGCCTCCGTCGTCGAGCGGAGGATACTCTCCAGCCGCTTCTGGCCAAGAACGGCCCGGTCGGCCGAGGCGCGCGCGGTGCGCTGCGCGCCGAAAAGCAGGATCGATGCGGCCAGCAGCAGGGCCGACGTCACCGCGCGCCTGGATATAAAGCGCTTGATAAATAGCTTCGTGAGGGATGCGCATGGATTCATCATCCGGGAAGTCTACCTGCAACCGATGAGCAGTTTGTTCAGGTGACCAACCATTGACCCACTTTCGGTCCCCGCGATGTGGTTTATTTCGCCCCTTGAACGGCGTCTGCTTTGGCCCGTCAATTTTACCGTAAGCGCGCAGAAATGGACGTCTGGAACTCTTTGATCTGAGCGTGCAGGCTATGTCCACTGTTTCGATGAAGTGACCCCCGAAAGTTGGACGGTGTG
>NZ_JARUXJ010000082.1:0-884 GCF_031451465.1 Caballeronia sp. LZ003
CAGAGGTGCACTGGCCTCAGGCGGTTGGTCAAAGAGTACCAGCCAGTACGTCGACTCCTCGTCGGCCGCCTTGACAGGGTCCACGGTAAGCGTCATGACGGGACCGGTGGCGCGGCCTTCTTGGTCACGTCGACTGAACACGGCCTTCACGCGCTGCTGGGAGGCACTCGCGCGATACAACGCCGCCCGCAGCTCCAGCCGAATGTCCGGTGCCACATTGTTCAGAAGATTACGCGTGGGCACGCCTGCACTGAAAACGATAAAGTCACTGGCGCCGGGCGAGACTCGTTCGATCTCGTAATCCGCGTTGATGAGCACACTCGGGGGCGACGCGGCGGCGAGCGCACGATCGTGCAGCGCCTCGAGCGGCTTGCCGCGACGCGTATCGAAGCTGTGGGTCACCGGTTTGCCTCGCGAACCAGACCGCGGATGGATTTCGGTGGCAATCAACCTCGATGGGATTCTGCCCCGGGCGTTCGCGCCAGCGTCACCGCGTAGTCGAAGAATTCGGTGCTCCTTGCTGATCGTCTCGAACGCCGTGCTGATCCCGTCGATCGATTCCGCATTGCCGAGAAATAAATAGCCGCCCGGCTTCAATGCATAGGCGAACATGTCGAGAACCACCGCCTGTGCGGTGCGATCAAGGTAGATCAGCAGATTGCGGCAACAGACCAGGTCGAGCCGTGAAAAGGGCGGGTCGCTTAGCACGTTATGCTGCGCAAAGACGATCATCTGTCGCACGCTGGGGTGCACGCGATACCGAAGATCTTCTTCCTTCTCGAAGTAGGCGAGTAATCGGGATTCGGTCACGTCGGCCGAGATGTTCGCCGGGTAGATGCCGGCTCGGGCTACCTCAAGCGCCGCTTCATTGATGTCAGTTGCAA
>NZ_JARUXJ010000083.1:0-880 GCF_031451465.1 Caballeronia sp. LZ003
CGGTTTAGCAGAAGCAGATCAAGTTAAGCTTCGCTCGGTTTATTTGGACGGCGTGCCGGTCGAAAACAATGATGGAAGCCGTAATTTCCAGGTTGAGCAGTTTGAGACCCGTAAGGGAGGGATTCAGCAAGACGCCATTGACTGGGTGACGGCGGCCTCAAGTGAGGTGCAAGTCGGTCACGAGCTGCAGCGTCGTCTGGTTGACAAAGAGGAGAGCGGCGGGAAGATCAAGGTGACGCATTTCACGCCTTGTTCGATCGAGGTCTCCGAGCCGGACGTGAGTGAGGTGGATGTTACTGTCCAAGTGAGCAATCTGTGGTGGGATTCGAACAAGGGGCACACCAACGCGACGGTCGAGCTGCAGTTCGAACCATCCTATAGAACACTGTCGAAGGACGAGCTTCCGCCGAAGACCGAGTCCTGGGAAATCACCGGGTTGAAGGACAAGCCTCCGCCGAAGACCGAGTCCTGGAAAATCACCGGCGTCTGTCAGGTTTATTGCAAGACCTTTACCTTTCCCGTGCATTTGGCTGCGGGGGCGCGATTCGTCTTGAAAATCTCCCGTACAGACGTCATTGACCAGGGTGAGAATGCAGGTAAAAAGCATGGCACAGCGCACGTGCTTAGCTACACCAAGCGCTGCACCGGAAAGTTCAAATACCCCGGCAGCGCGCTGGTGGCGATGCAAATCAGCACGGAGAAATTCGACCGGGTACCTGTTCGCTCGTACGACATGAAGGGATTGCTGGTTGAGGTACCGGACAACTACGATCCGGCCGGCCGCGAGTACAAGGGCACGTGGACCGGGAAATTCAAGCGAGCTTGGACCGACAATCCGGCCTGGATTTTTAGGGATCTTCTGCTCAATCGGCGGTACGGC
>NZ_JARUXJ010000084.1:0-874 GCF_031451465.1 Caballeronia sp. LZ003
AGACTGAAGACGAACTGTCCAAGCGACATCATCATGACGACTCTCCGGTGCTCACGAACGGTCCAGGAGGCTTGAGCCCAAGCGCGACTGCTTCGCGCGCTCACGGCGATCGAGCTCAGCCGCAACGGCTCGCGCGATGGCTTGCGCGCCCATGCCCGGCTGCGGATAGATGTTGATCGTGACCGCATCGGTAGCGTTCCTTGCCGCACTACCCGCTGCCGTCGCCGCCAATGGTCCGCGCGTGTCGATCGGCACGCGCGGACGTGTCAGCGCGACGGTAGGCTCAACAGACTTGATGAGCTGCGGCACTGCCGCGATCGCAGGGGATGCGAACGAGCTTGCCGCGACCGCCGCCAAGCCGACGGCCGCGCGTGCGACACGTCCCTGAGCGCGGTCGGTGCCGAGCGCCGCGCCCTCTCCAACGAAGTGGCCCAGTGCGCTGAAGACGCGACTTGGGCTATGGATGCCGAGCTTCTCCTTGAACCAACCGACAGTCGAGCTCGCCACGTTCATGATCGAATCCTTGACCGACCCCATGCTGCTCGTGATGCCGCTCACCAGGCCAGAGATGATGTTCGCTCCGATCGCTGCCATCGACGCTGGAAGGGCTTTGAGCCAGGCTACGCCGCCGGCGAACGTCGATCGGATATGCGCCCAGAGCGATGACGCGCTTGATTTGATGGTGTCCCAGTGCGTGTAGATGGCGTACGCAGCGACGGCGACAATCGCGACAAGGGCCGTGATTGCAAGCCCGATCGGGCTCATCAACAGCGCACGCCCGGCGAACATGGCGGCAGAGCCAAACATCCGAAACGCGCCGACGGCAAGCCCCAGCCCTCGCGTCAAGAGACCGCCCTTCATGCCGAGCACCGCC
>NZ_JARUXJ010000085.1:0-874 GCF_031451465.1 Caballeronia sp. LZ003
GGCGGTGCTCGGCATGAAGGGCGGTCTCTTGACGCGAGGGCTGGGGCTTGCCGTCGGCGCGTTTCGGATGTTTGGCTCTGCCGCCATGTTCGCCGGGCGAGCGCTGCTGATGAGCCCGATCGGGCTTGCGGTCACGGCCCTCGTCGCTGTGATCGCCCTGGCTGCGTACGCCATCTACACGCACTGGGACACGATCAAATCCGGTGCGTCATCGCTCTGGGAGCATATGCGATCGACGTTTGCCGGGGGCGTGGCATGGCTCAAAGCACTCCCCGCTTCGATGGCGACGATCGGGACGAACATCATCTCTGGCCTGGTGAGCGGCATTACGAGCAGTATGGGGTCGGTCAAGGATGCAATCATGAACGTGGCGAGCTCGACCGTCGGCTGGTTCAAGGCAAAGCTCGGCATCCACAGCCCAAGTCGCGTCTTCAGCGCACTGGGCCACTTCGTCGGAGAGGGCGCGGCGCTCGGCATCGACCGCGCTCAGGAGCGTGTCGCACGCGCGGCCATCGGCCTGGCGGCAGTCGCGGCAAGCTCGTTCGCTGCGCCTGCGATCGCGGCAGTGCCGCAGCTCACCAAGTCTATTGAGCCTACCGTCGCGCTGACACGTCCGCGCGTGCCAATCGACACGCGCGGACCATTGGCGGCGACGGCAGCGGGTAGTGCAGCAAGGAACGCTACCGATGCGGTCACGATCAACATCTATCCGCAGCCGGGCATGGACGCGCAAGCCATCGCGCGAGCCGTTGCGGCTGAGCTCGATCGCCGTGAACGCGCGAAGCAGTCGCGCTTGGGCTCAAGCCTCCTGGACCGTTCGTGAGCACCGGAGAGTCGTCATGATGATGTCGCTTGGACAGTTCGTCTTCAGTCT
>NZ_JARUXJ010000086.1:0-866 GCF_031451465.1 Caballeronia sp. LZ003
CGAATATGGAAACCAATCAAATCGATAACGAACCGAAGGCCGATGCGAACACGCACACGCTCGACACGCCATTGGTGCGCGGCGAGCAGACCATCACCACTGTCACGCTTCGAAAACCCAAGTCGGGCGAGTTGCGCGGCGTGTCGCTGTCCGACCTCGTGAATCTTGATGTCGCAGCGCTCTCGAAGGTGCTGCCGCGTATCAGCACGCCTACGCTCACCGAGCACGACGTCGCCAACATCGATCCCGCTGATCTGGTCGAGTTAGGAGGCATCTTTGCTGGTTTTTTGATGTCGAAGGCCGTGAAATCGAAACTGGAATCCCTGAAAGGGTAGAAGATGCGATGGCCGACATCGCCGTGGTCTTTGGCTGGACGCCTGCGGTAATGGATGACTTTGGTCTAGTGGAGCTGATGGCGTGGCGCGAGCGGGCGCGGCAACGTAGCGGGAGCGAATAGCGATGGACAACGCATTGAAACTTCGGGTCATGTTCGACATGGTGGACAAGATCACCAAGCCCTTGAAGACCATGCTCGCAGGCAACAAAGCGCTCGCCTCATCGCTCAAAGAAACGCGTGCGCAGTTAACCCAATTGAGCAACACGCAGAAGAACATCGCCGCGTTTCGCGAGCTTTCCGGTAGCGTTGCCAAGACGACGGCTGAAATGAAGTCCGCTCACGCCACCGTGGGAGAACTCACACGCGCGCTGCATGCATCGGGGCCGCCGTCGAAAGCCATGATTGCTGATTTCGAGCGGGCCAAGCAGGCCGCCGTGACGCTCACCGCCAAGCATAGTCAGCAGGTCGCGAAGTTGGGCGAGTTGCGAACGAAGCTATCGGACGCGGGTGTCGCGACATCGAGCCTGGC
>NZ_JARUXJ010000087.1:0-849 GCF_031451465.1 Caballeronia sp. LZ003
TCGAAACCCGCGCGAAGCAATCGGTGCTGCAAAAGCGCCACCTCATCGCCCATCGAGCCAAATCGAAGGATCCTCATTGTTCGCCACTCCATAAAAGGCGCGCCACGTTGCCGCGAGCGCAAAACACAAAAAACGCGAGCAAAACCGACCGCGCGGCTTCGAGGAAGTCCACGTGCCGGGGATGCAGCGCCAACTCGATTGCCGAACATCCAAGTACGCTCACGAGCGACCAGGCAAGCCATGAGACGTGAGCTCGGTGCCGAGCGCCATTGCGACGGAAGAACATGATGCGCAGCGCCGCTACGACGTGCGCCATTAAGGCGATGCTGGCAAAAGAGAGGTTCATGTCACTTGCCCCGCTTGAGGAGCGCAAGCAGATCCACGCTCTTGACCCGCTCGATAAGCTGCAGCGTCACGGTGATAACCAACGAAGCCGCGAAGAAAGCGGCGACACCGCTTGATCGCACCGGCGTCGAATCGATGATCTCCGGGGCAGTCATATAACCCATGATGAGCGAGATGATCATGTAGGCCGCGCGCTGGACGATACCGATATCTTTCGATGTCACGACAACGAGCGCTGCGCCCGCGAATGCTCCGATCAGCGCATTGCCGTCGATTCCCGGTGCAAGGCTGGCAAGTCCGATCACAGCGGACAGCGCCATCGCAGTGGTAGTGTTGGGCTCGGCCATGGGCCAGTTCCTTAATCAGTCGAACAGTTGCAATAGCGGCGTCGTGCTAGCGACTTCACCGAGTTCGGGCATGCTCACGAGCGTGCCAAGAGGAAGCATCAGACCCAGATCGGCAAGACCCGGGTTCGCTTCGAGCACCGCCTCGACCGTGCCGTTG
>NZ_JARUXJ010000088.1:0-843 GCF_031451465.1 Caballeronia sp. LZ003
TCTTGAAAACTATCGAATATCCCAATGATGGTTTGAGTCATAGCAGCATCTCCATAAAAAGGCCTACGCTAAGCCGGGAATGTTGCGCGTGCGCTGGTTCCGCAACCGCTGTTCCCGGTTACGGTCAATCCACGGTCGGGTCGCGCCTCCACTCGCCCTCCGCACCTTCGCGCCGTTCCACGATCAGCTCCTCGGTGTTGACGAGCACTTGATGCACCATGTCCCTTTGCGACTCGGTGGTCTTAATGTGTACCTCTTCCTTCAAGGTCAGTTGCATCCTGACCACAGGCACGTATTCGTAGACAGGGATGATCAGGGTGTTACCTTCCTGCCGTGGTTCGCTGCGCTCGTCGACCGCGCGGTTGACCGCAACGCGGCTGACTTCGACCTGTTCGCTCCTCAGCCGCATGGCGACGGATTGCATTTCCTCATGCACGACCTTACGCACGCGCACTGCGCCGGTTTCTGTTTTTCTGACGTCCACCGCAAGTTCCTCCTGCACGGCAGCGAGGCGAACCTCGTCAGACACGGCAGCAGGCGGCGGCGGAGCGTTTGGAGGCATTTTTGAGTTCATTGAAAGTTCCATCAAGTACGACGACCCGCTTGAACGGTGCGAGCACGTGCGGGGGCTACATCGCGATCGACTGCCGATCCGCCGCCTTCTTCAAACGGAGGCTGGTGACGGAAGCCGGTCGCGCCCGAAACGATGGCGATGATCGCGCCCACGATCAGCGCGGCAAATGAGAACCAGCTCGCTCGGGCAACGCCTCGCGCGGCGGCATCCGCTGCCGTACGCGCATTCTGCTCGGCGTCCGGGCCCGATGCCGCCGACGCAGCCGACGC
>NZ_JARUXJ010000089.1:0-842 GCF_031451465.1 Caballeronia sp. LZ003
CCCGGAGTGGGCGCAGCATTGCGGCTCAACAAGGATCAGATCGTTTTCGTTGAAGGAGGGCTCGCCTGTGGGGTTGAACATGCTTAACCCTTTGACACGAAGGAAATAAGCATTCTTGGAGGTGGCGATCGGCGAGAGCAACCAATCTTCCGCGTCGCCAACAGCTAAATCATCCACAAACGACTCCCAAGCACCAGCCTGGACCCAAGAGATCAATGGCACCTTGCCCCGGATGTCTGGACCCGCCTCAACGTTACGCTCGACGAGCTTACTATCTTTCGCAAACGTTTGGCTACCCCACTCCAGCCTCGTCGTTTCACGTCGATCATCTTTCGAAGCGGCACCAGTGCCACCGGGCAGTTGCTCCGAATCAAACGTGCCTCGCTTCCAACCAAACGCTTCTTCTATCTGATCGACCATCGCCTCACCAATGCGTTTTCGGCCTTTTCGGTCCTCTGGCCACAGCATTCTCGTAACGTAGGAATCAGATTTTCCGAGTTTCTTCGCGAGTCCAGTTGCAGTGCCACCGCAAAAAAGGTCGCGGATCTCGATGAGGCGGAGTCGCCTTCGCTCAAATTTGTTCATTGGATCATTTCAGCCTAATGTTACTCTCAGGTAAAGTCCCCTTAGATATTGACGAGATTCTTACCCAAGGGTATGGTTTCGGTCATGGAAGCCCTGCGCGCATATCTCAACTCTAAGTCTCCCCAGGAGCAGGCGGAGTTCGCTCGACGCTGCAACACAACCATTGGATATCTGCGTAAAGCGATCAGCGCCAAGGCCGAGTTCGACGTTCAGCTGTGCATCAACATCGAAGAACAGAGCAATGGTGTGGTGCGGTG
>NZ_JARUXJ010000090.1:0-835 GCF_031451465.1 Caballeronia sp. LZ003
GCGAGCGCCTTGCGCCTTCGCCACCCATATCAGGTCATCTCCCTCCGCCACTGCAAGCCGGACCAGCTCTCCACTGAACTCGGCAAGGTCATCGAGCAGGGGTTGAGCAGCGTCCGTGATGCCGGTCGCCGCGAGGTAGCTCAGTCCGAGGGATGCGAGCTTAACGGTGAGCCGGTACTGCGAGGTATTGGGGTCCTGCTTCACATAGCCCGTTTCCTTTAGATCCGTGAGCAGCCGATGTGCGGCGGTACGTGGAATGCCAAGGCGGTCGCCGACTTCGGACATCGGGAGCCCGTGGACGTGGTGGGAAAGCAGCTCGACGATGGCGAGCGCTCGGTCGCGGACGGCAGTCATGTGGGGTTTGCAAGGATGAACGTAGGCCCATTTTATCCCATCTGGATTGCTGTTCCATTTGGAAATTATCGTGTTAACCCTAAAAGTGGTTTACTATTCCATTTGGTAAATTAAACCAAAAACTTGGATGCCGACATGAAGCTAGCCATTGACTCCTACAGTTACCACCGATATTTTGGCGAGGTGTATCCCGTGCTGGAGGAGGATCCGGGCACGCGGATCACGATGGAGGGCTTCGTCAACCGTGCGCAGGCGCTTGGCGTCGATGGTGTCTCGCTCGAATCGTGCTTCCTGCCGACGCCAACGCCCGACGAAATCACCCGTCTGCGCAACCAACTCGACCGACTCGAACTTGATCGCGTTTGGGCATGGGGTCATCCGGGTGGCCTGCACTCGGGCGCGGCGCCGGAAGAAGTGGCGGACCTCAAGCGGCATACGGAAATTGCCGCGGCGGTCGGCGCAAAAGTCATGCGCATTTGCT
>NZ_JARUXJ010000091.1:0-835 GCF_031451465.1 Caballeronia sp. LZ003
AGCAAATGCGCATGACTTTTGCGCCGACCGCCGCGGCAATTTCCGTATGCCGCTTGAGGTCCGCCACTTCTTCCGGCGCCGCGCCCGAGTGCAGGCCACTCGGATGACCCCACGCCCAAACGCGATCAAGTTCGAGTCGGTCGAGCTGGTTGCGCAGACGGGTGATTTCGTCGGGCGTTGGCGTCGGCAGGAAGCACGATTCGAGCGAGACGCCATCGACGCCAAGCGCCTTCGCACGGTTGACGAAGCCCTCCATCGTGATCCGCGTGCCCGGATCCTCCTCCAGCGCGGGATACACCTCGCCAAAATATCGGTGATAACTGTAGGAATCAATGGCTAGCTTCATGTCGGCATCCAAGTTTGTGGTTTACTTTACCAAATGGAACAGTAAACCAATTCCGGGGTTAACCCGAGAATGCCCAAATGAAACAGCAATCCAGATGGGATAGAATGGGTCTACGTTCATCCTTGCCAACCCCACATGACTGCCGTCCGCGACCGAGCGCTCGCTATTGTCGAGTTGCTTTCCCACCACGTCCACGGCCTCCCGATGTCCGAAGTCGGCGACCGCCTCGGCATACCACGTACCGCCGCGCATCGGCTGCTCGCGGATCTAAAGGAAACGGGCTATGTGAAGCAGGACCCCAATACCTCGCAGTACCGGCTCACCGTTAAACTCGCATCCCTCGGTCTGAGCTACCTCGCGGCGACCGGCATTACGGACGCTGCTCAACCGCTGCTCGATGACCTTGCCGAGTTCAGTGGAGAGCTGGTCCGGCTTGCAGTGGCGGAGGGAGATGACCTGATATGGGTGGCGAAGGCGCAAGGCGCTCGC
>NZ_JARUXJ010000092.1:0-832 GCF_031451465.1 Caballeronia sp. LZ003
GGCGATGGTCAATCCGAACTTCGGATTCTCTGTTGATCAGGCGTTTTTAGAGCGCGAGTTCCGCAAGGCGCGCGAAGAGGGCGAAGAGTCATTCCGGGGCTTCCTCGCGAAGCACGCTAACGTAGAGATCGGCCTTGCATTGCGCTCAGATCGCTGGGCGGGCGCGGAATTCTGGGAGGCGGCGGCACTTGCATCGGGTCTTACGCTTGAGGCGCTGATGGCTCGTTCAGAGGTAATCGACGTGGGAATCGATGGCGGTGGTCTGGACGATTTGCTCGGTCTCGCGGTAGTGGGTCGCGAGAAAGACACGCGTAACTGGCTTGCCTGGACGCACGCATGGGCGCATCCGTCTGTGCTCGATCGTCGAAAGGAGATTGCGCCGCGATTGCGCGATTTCGAAGATGATGGCGACTTAACGATGGTGGCGCAGATTGGCGATGACGTGCGCGATGTCGCGGAGATCGTTTCGACGATCTTTCAGGCGGGCCTGCTCGATAAGGTGGGGGCCGACCCAGCAGGCATCGGCAGCGTGCTCGATGCGCTGGCCGAAGTAGGCATACCCGAAGACAAGGTAGTTGGAATCTCGCAAGGCTGGAAGCTCTCAGGCGCGATCAAGACTGCCGAGCGTCGTCTCGCGACTGCGAGTAGTGGTCACAGCGCAGACGATGAAGGCGCGCCCGATGGCGTGCTCATGCACGGTGGTCAGCCGCTCATGGCGTGGTGCGTTGGGAATGCACGCGTGGTCCCGGTTGGCAATGCGGTGAACATCACGAAACAGGCCAGTGGGACGGGCAAAATCGATCCGTTGATGGCGCTATTTAACGCCGTGACG
>NZ_JARUXJ010000093.1:0-832 GCF_031451465.1 Caballeronia sp. LZ003
AGCGCAGTGGCGGCGATGCGCATCACCTCCGATAAATTCGACCGAATTCCAGTCCGCTCATACGACGTGAAGGGGTTGCTGGTTGAAGTACCGGACAACTACGATCCGGTCGGCCGCAAGTACGGCAAGGAGTGGACCGGGAAGTTTAAGCGCGCGTGGACAGACAATCCGGCATGGATCTTTCGAGATCTCCTTCTCAACGGCCGCTACGGCGCTGGTGCCTGGCTGCGGGATTCCCATGTCGATCGCTTCGCGTTATATGCGATTGCGAAGTACTGCGACGAGAAGGTTCCAAGTAGTGGCGGCGGCACAGAGCCGCGGTTCACCTGCAATTGCTACATCACGACACGTTCGCACGCGTTCGCCTTGTTGCAACAGCTTGCGAGCGTATTTCGCGGCATTGCCTACTGGAGCGCGGGCAGTGTGCTGACGTCGGCCGACATGCCGTGCGATCCGGCATATATTTACAACCCGAGCAATGTCGTGGAAGGGGTGTTCAAGTACACCGGGAGCGCGCTGAAGTCACGTTACACGGCGGTGATGGTCACATGGTGTGACCCGAACAACGGATTTCAGCGGGCCGTTGAAAGCGTCGAAGACCTTGATGGCATCGCTCTATACGGTTACAACACGGCAGAAATCACAGCGTTTGGCTGTACCAGCCGATCGCAGGCGCAACGGGCTGGGCATTGGCTTCTTGAGACCTCGCGCTTGGAGACCGACACCGTGACATTCGGTGTCGGTCTGGATGGAGCGCTTGCGCTTCCAGGACAGGTGATCGAGATTGCCGATCCGTTGCGCTCGCAGCGTTCGATAGGTGGGCGAATTAAGG
>NZ_JARUXJ010000094.1:0-832 GCF_031451465.1 Caballeronia sp. LZ003
GGCGATGGTCAATCCGAACTTCGGATTCTCTGTTGATCAGGCGTTTTTAGAGCGCGAGTTCCGCAAGGCGCGCGAAGAGGGCGAAGAGTCATTCCGGGGGTTCCTCGCGAAGCACGCCAACGTAGAGATCGGCCTTGCATTGCGCTCAGATCGCTGGGCGGGCGCGGAGTTCTGGGAGGCAGCAGTACTCGCGTCGGGTCTCACGCTTGAGGCGCTGATGGCTCGTTCAGAGGTAATCGACGTGGGAATCGATGGCGGCGGGCTCGATGACTTGCTCGGGCTTGCGGTAGTGGGTCGCGAGAAAGACACGCGTAACTGGCTTGCCTGGACGCACGCGTGGGCGCATCCGTCTGTGCTCGATCGTCGAAAGGAGATTGCGCCGCGGCTGCGCGATTTCGAAGGCGATGGTGACCTGACGATGGTGGCGCAGATTGGAGATGACGTACGTGATGTCGCCGACATCGTTGCCACGATCTTTCAGGCGGGTCTGCTCGATAAGGTGGGAGCAGACCCGGCGGGCATCGGCAGCGTGCTCGATGCGTTGGCCGAAGTGGGCATACCAGAAGACAAGGTAGTTGGAATCTCGCAAGGCTGGAAGCTCTCAGGCGCGATCAAGACGGCCGAGCGTCGTCTCGCGACTGCGGGCAGCGGTCACAGCGCAGACGATGAAGGCGCGCCCGATGGTGTGCTGATTCACGGTGGTCAGCCGCTGATGGCGTGGTGCGTTGGGAACGCACGCGTGGTCCCGGTTGGCAATGCGGTGAACATCACGAAACAGGCCAGTGGGACGGGCAAAATCGATCCGTTGATGGCGCTATTTAACGCCGTGACG
>NZ_JARUXJ010000095.1:0-818 GCF_031451465.1 Caballeronia sp. LZ003
CATTCGATGAAATGTTTTACGTCTTGTCTTTTGCACGAGCGGGGCAAGATGATCCGAACGTTACTAAGTGACGAGATATGGGCACGAATCGAGTCGGTGTTGCCGGGCAAGGAAGGCGATCCTGGGCGAACAGCGGCCGACAACCGATGGTTTATCGAGGCCGTTCTCTGGATCGGCCGCACGGGTTGTCCGTGGCGCGACTTGCCCAAGGCGTTCGGGAAATGGCATACGGTGTACATGCGTTTCTCCAGATGGCGCCGCAAGGGCGTGTGGGAGAGTGTGATACACGCGGTAGCCGACGATTCCGAGATCAAACATGTGTTGATCGATTCGACCATCGTACGCGCGCACCAGCACTCATCAGGCGCTCGAAAAAGAAACGGTCCGCAAGCGATCGGCCGCTCGCGAGGCGGGTTGACGACCAAATTGCACGTGGCCGTCGATCACGGTGGACGTCCACTGAGATTAATCGTCACCGAAGGGCAAGCCTCTGATCACGCGTACGCGAATGCCCTGGTAGAGCATCTGCGTACCGGAGCAGTCATTGCCGACAAGGGCTATGACTCGAATACGTTTGTCGAGAACGTCTGCGCGACGGGCGCGAAGGCCGTCATCCCGCCGCGTTCGAATCGCAAGATCCAGCGCCGTTACAGTCGAGTGCTGTATCGAACTCGGAATATCGTCGAGCGCTTTTTCTGCCGTATCAAACATTTTCGTCGCGTCGCCACGCGTTACGACAAGCTCGCCGGCAACTATCTCGCCTTTGCTTCGCTTGCCTGTGCCTTTGGACCGCTAGTGAGAATGTAAACAGACCCTAG
>NZ_JARUXJ010000096.1:0-814 GCF_031451465.1 Caballeronia sp. LZ003
TGAAGGGCAAGAGAAGACGGTTATCAACAGTCGCCTTTGCTGCACCATTGTCGATCTTATTTCGGAAGGAGAGATAGAGGGATTGGCCAACAACGTTGGTCCATTTCCCGCTAAAGCTGTTCAGCGTCGCTCTGTGTATCTGGACGGCGTTCGAGTCGAAAATGACGACGGGAGCTTGAATTTCGAAGTTGAAAAATTCGATTTTGTCGAGGGGAAGGTTCGGCAGGACGCCATCAAGTGGGTCACGGCGGCTTCAAGTGAGGTGCAAGTGGGCGTCGAGCTTCAGCGTCGTCTTGCCGACGATTATAAGGACGGAAAGAAGATCAAGGTTACGCAATTCACGCCCTGTAAGATCGAGGTCGCAGAGCCGGACGTGGATGAGGTGGATGTTACTGTCCGGGTAAATGATCTGTGGTGGGATTCGAATAAGGGGCACACCAACGCGACGATCAAACTTCAGTTCGCACCATCGTACGAACCGGCGAGCGAGAACGTTCCTGCGCCCGAACCAGAGATTAGAGAGATTACTGGCATCTGCCAGAGCTATTGCAAGACATTCACGTTTCCAGTAAAGCTGGTCGGAAGTGCGCGTTTTGTGCTGAAGATCTCGCGTGCGGACGAGATCAATCAAGATAAAAACCCCGGAAAGGAGCACGGTACGGCACATGTAGTGAGCTACACAAAAAAGCGAACCGGCGAGTTCAAATATCCCGCTAGCGCAGTGGCGGCGATGCGCATCACCTCCGATAAATTCGACCGAATTCCAGTCCGCTCATACGACGTGAAGGGGTTGCTGGTTGAAGTACCGGACAAC
>NZ_JARUXJ010000097.1:0-804 GCF_031451465.1 Caballeronia sp. LZ003
GTGCAAGCTGCGTCATGGGAAGCATCCGGTGCTGACGATGTGCGCGGTCAACGCGGTGACAGAAGCAGATGCTGCAGGCAACCGCAAATTCACCAAGCAGAAGGCGACCGGCCGCATCGACGGGATGGTGGCGCTGGCGATGGCGGTGGGCGCCACGCAACTTAATGCGGAGGAAATGGAGAAAGAACCGCAGATGTTCTTCATATAGGCATTGATATTGCATTAAATGCGTGTTATACCGCATCGATGCACAATTACCGTCGATCAATCCCGGTTCTGACGCAATTCGTTGCGAAGAACACGCCCGCACCGTCGAACAAAGCGTTCTCCCGACTTCAGGTCAAGCGCCTCGACGAGGATTCGCGCACCCTCACCGGTATTGCCAGCACCCCCACGCCCGATCGTGTCGGCGATGTGGTCGTGCCGGATGGCATCCAGTTCAAGACGCCGTTTCCGATGCTGTGGCAGCACGACCCGCGTCGGCCGATCGGCACCGTGACGAAATTGACTGTGACGAAGGCGGGCGTCGAAGTCGAGGCGAACATCGCCCCGGCAGGTACTGCGGCCTACATTGACGAGGCCTACAGCCTGATCAAGGCGGGGCTCGTGCCGGGACTGTCGATCGGCTTTCGCCCCATCGACGCGGAGTTTGACCGCTCAACCGGCGGCTTTCTCATCAAGGCGTGCGAGCTCTTCGAAATCAGCGCCGTCACCATCCCGGCGAGCGCCGACGCCGCCATTCAATCCATCAAATCGCATGACAGCGCGCGCGCGGCTATGCCCGTCGTGCGCTTGAGCGCATCT
>NZ_JARUXJ010000098.1:0-777 GCF_031451465.1 Caballeronia sp. LZ003
GGGACTAAGGTCATCATGAAACCATCGACATCATGAGCGCGTACACCTACATTGAGATGTCTTCTGTCCCGCGCCCGCTCTTGCAGATGGCCGTGCGACGGCTGGAAGGATCGCAGAGTTGGATCTCAATTCCAGGCTGCCCATTCGCTGGAATCGAAGAAGAAGGTCAGATCCAGTTTCCGTATCCGCGCAACCGGGAACTGCGCAAGCAGTTGCTTGCCTGGTTAGATCACTGGAACATTTCTTACGGCGTTGAGCAATAGCGAGATCGGTGGAGAGGCTATGAGTGAACAGGGCTTGAATGAAGGTGCGCGAAACGCGGCAGACGACAAGGTTCATCGGTGGGTCGCTTGGTGCCTGACGCGACGCATCTTCGCGCCGTATGTAAAGTCGAATGTGCTTGCACGTCTGCAGCCCGCCCGTCGAGCAATGGCGCGCGAGCCGGACTCGTTTTTGGATCCTGAGATGCCGTTCTTCAATATGGCGATCCATGCGCTATGCGAACAAGGCGGTCGCGCGCACGAGGCGGAGTGCTTCCTTGGAGTCTATTGGTACAACGCGAACATTAAGACATTGGCCTACGAGCAGAATTGCGCTCGCGGCACGATCTATAACCGCGCCCGTCGGTTTGCGGAACGCGCCGAATCGCTCAGCAAATCAATCCGCCGGGCAAGTGAAAGCTTCATGTCCGAAAAGTGTTCAAGAATTATTGAACAAAATAGTTCTACTGCTGATTGAACACTTTCATATAAAATCGGCTCTTAATCGATAGGCTGC
>NZ_JARUXJ010000099.1:0-775 GCF_031451465.1 Caballeronia sp. LZ003
GTCGCCGGCTTCCAGCCCGGTGCGTTCGGGTTCGTCGCCTGCACCTTTACCTTCGATTGCTTCGCGCCGTCCCACCACTCGTAGCTATAAGTCGAGGTCGTGCGCGTGTCGTTCGAGTCGTCCGGCTTCGAGTCGATCTGCGTGAGCGTGCCATCGGCCATGCGCGTGTAGCTCGTGCTCATGCCGTTCAATGCATCGCGCTCCGATGTCTGCAGGCTGTCGGCATCCCACACGCGCGTGACGTTCGACACCACCTTGCCCGTTTTTACATCGCGCTCGATCTGCGAGGTCACCCGACCCATCAGGTCATTGGTGCGCTCCTGCGCCACGATGCCGTTGATCGTCTGCGTCTGCAGATAACCATTCGCGTCGTACGCATAGCGCTCGGTGCGGCCGTCCTTCGCGTACACCGCGAGCACGCGCTCGCCCGCTGCGTTGTAGCCGAGCTGCACGCCATCGCTTCCCATCGGTCCGGCGACGATGTGATCGCCCGCGAGCGTGCCCATCGTCACCGTGAAGCGATTCAGTGCGTCGTATTCGTACCAGTAATCTTGCGTCTTCTGGTGGTAGCCCACCATGTCCATATAGGTCGCCGTCATGCGACGCCGGTTGCCCACCGCGTCGTACTCGTACTTCACCTGATAGGCGTTATCCGTGATCGATACCACGCGATTGAGCGCGTCGTACTCCACCCGCGATTGCGCGAACACATACGAGTCGCCGAAGTTGGTGAAGTATTCCGCCGTGCGATTGCCGTCGCCATCGTATTCGTACA
>NZ_JARUXJ010000100.1:0-766 GCF_031451465.1 Caballeronia sp. LZ003
TTTGATGTTGGCGCGATACCAGTACACGCCAAGGAAGCACTCCGCGTCACCCGCGAAATCGGGTCGTTCGCAAAGCGCGTGAATCGCCATGTTCAGGTAGGGCATCTCGGCGTCCAGAAACGCGTCCGGTTCATCGGTGCGCGTGCGCCGTGACGGCCGAAGCCGAGCAAGCACATTCGACTTCACCGGCGGCACGAAGATGCGGCGCGTGCGGCACCATTCCACCCAGCGATTGATGAGATCGTCCACCGCGTGGCGATCGTGTTGCGTCAGGTCACGATGCTTTTTCATTTGGCTACCCCGTAGGGACAACGGGTGAGACAGTCCCGTTCTCGTTGACAAGGGGTCCTCGATCCCGGGTACCCTTGTGCGATATCAGTCTGACGGCTAATGAATATCATCCGTCTCGCAGGTGAGATCGACATGCTCGCGTCTCGCATAATCGGGCAACACGGCGGTGATGTGAAACGCTGCGTCACCATGGACGACGCGCATTCCTGCCTTTACATCCGTACGGTATCGAATGCGGATGCTCGCCGTGCCCATCGAGACGTTCGCGTTGGCCGCCATTACCTCTTTGCCTGAGAGCATGCGGATGTTCGCGGGAACCGTCATCACGGTCTCCCAGCGCAGGCCTTCGTGGTTAGGATCGCGGGGCGCACGCCGCTCGATGCGCACCGTCCGATTGAGTGAGCCAGCTCTGAGCATCACGCCACCGCCGGATCACGAAAGCGCATAAGCAACGACTCGACCGCCGGACTGATGG
>NZ_JARUXJ010000101.1:0-762 GCF_031451465.1 Caballeronia sp. LZ003
CCCGTCGAAGGGATACAACAGCCGACCGTCGGTCGTACGCACAACCTTCAACTTGCCGTAAAAACCGCTTGCCTCCGTGCCTCTGTACGACGCATAGACAACGAAGTCGCCCTCTCCTGTGCCTGCTGTCGGTGGCACGGGCTTGCTCGGATAAAGGACCAGCTTGGGTCGTTTGCCTGTAATATGTGCCATTGGTGTGGGCCATGTGAGTGGAGACAAGCTATTTCAGCATTGCCCAAGCCAAGCGGTCAGGCACCTGCTCAGCGAAACGAAGGTCGCTCGCAGGCGATGCGAGGGCCGCCCCGCTCACCCGTAGGCTCTCGACGGAAGTTTCAGACGCAAGACGCGTACGTTTTGGATACCTTAGGTACGAAGAACACGTCTGTTCCTGGATGACCGTTCGCCCAAGCGACAATCCTTCTTACATTCGTCTCGCCATTGACGAGGACTCGGGAGGTAGGAAGGCGGGGAGGACCGAGGGGCGCGCAGGAGGGCGAGGTAAGAGAAGGAGGACGGAGAGCGAAAGACAAGAGACGCGCGGGTCGTTTGTAGGTCGTTCCCTATATCGGAACCTGTCCGCATTTTTGTGTGCGAGGCGGTCAGCGGAGTCACCCGCGTGCGTTGGTAAAACGCTCTCCAAACAGGATGGCAAACTGGTTCATCGCGGACGACCAGTCGAACGCCGCGCGTACTGACTTTGCCAGCACGTTGCGCAATGCCAGCCACAGCAGCTTGATGGCGGCCTCGTCATTGGGGAAGTGG
>NZ_JARUXJ010000102.1:0-762 GCF_031451465.1 Caballeronia sp. LZ003
TGCGACGCTAATTGTTGGGATTGCCGCCACGTTGTACTTAGCAGGTGCAGACACATAGGAACGGTGAGACCAGTTGAAACCCAACCGCGCTGTTGGCCTTAACCAACGGGCATCATCCATCATGACGAAAGCCCGCACCACCGCAGACACTGACCCACAGTCCCAATCCCAGTCACTGGACCAACCGGGACGATCACAGGCTGTTTCGCGCGCGTCGGCGAGGCGGGGATCGCGCTGGAATTTATCCCTGAAGCCACCGTCGTCCGAGTTAAAGAACGGCCGGATTTGGTGAAATAGTTCCCGCAATCAGTGGGACGACGTAATCTCAATCGCAACACCGTGCGTGAAAAACGTCCGGCCATGATTTCCTCAGAAGCACCTTTCCAACCGCCGCCATAAAGAGATTCTACGCGAGCCGCCGATTTAGATCGCGGATTCGGTCTACCAATTCTGCCTTTGTTAAGTCGTCCAGGGAGCTCAACATTAGCGCGGGCTCTATATGCGCGAGAAGATCCCGGATCTCACTGCGAGCGGAGACTCGGTCCTCCTCATCGCAATTCTGCCAATGACGCTCAACGATTTCGACTTCGCGGCGCCACATGGTTTGTTGATGGAGCTTATTCAGACGCTCGGATGGATATTTTCGCATTTGGCGCTTCACGCAAAAAAGGCCCGCCGAGGCCGGTAAAACGGTCAGAGAGATGATCGCCTATCAGGACGAGCGATGCAGCACACGCCCAGCGCGAGCGCAGAAACATTTGC
>NZ_JARUXJ010000103.1:0-759 GCF_031451465.1 Caballeronia sp. LZ003
ACGCGCAGGCCATTGGTTGCTCCATACATCGCGCCTAGAGACCGATACGGTGACATTCGGCGTCGGGCTCGATGGGGCGCTTGCACTTCCCGGACAGGTTATAGAGATTGCCGATCCGTTGCGCTCGCAGCGTTCGGCCGGTGGGCGTGTCAAGGCGGTGAGCGAGACAGGCCATGTGATCCTGGACCGCGAGGTGCAAGCGCTTTGCGGGGACTATCTCACGTTGATGCTGCCGGATGCGCAGATTCAGCGCGTGGAAATTGAGAGTGCGCACGGCGCGGAGGTCACACCTTGCAGGCCACTTTTGCAGACGCCGGTTTGTGGTGCCGCATGGACGATTCAACCGGCAGCCGAGGTACGGCAGTTGTATCGCGTGGTCAGCGTATCTGAATCGCATGACGGAACGTCTTTCACGATCACGGCGACGCGGCATGCGCCAGAAAAGTTCGCGCTCGTCGACAATGCGGCGTCGACTGACAAGACCGATCAAGCTTACGTGCCGATTGCCGCGCCAAGCGCGCTACGCATTGAAGCACTCGCGGACTACGGTGCCAGAATGTCGGCCAAGATATCGTGGGGCGCGGTGGCTAGCGCCAAGCAGTATCTGATTGAATGGCATGAGCCGGGTCACGAAGTAAAGAAAGAGCGGCTTGCAAACATGAAGTGCGAGTGGGTCGTGCACGACTTAAAGCCCGGCAACTACAAAGTGCGCGTTCAGGCCGAGGTGTGGGACGGTCTCTTATCGGAGGTGGCTGAGGT
>NZ_JARUXJ010000104.1:0-758 GCF_031451465.1 Caballeronia sp. LZ003
GCAGCGAGCTTCGCTTGTTCTGTATATTTTCCCAAGACATTCCCCAAAGATAGGTGCAACCTTCGGGGGTCAGTTCATCGAATCAGTGGACACCTTTCATGACAGAAGAGCACTCAGGAACGACCGGGTTGAAGGTCGTCAACGTTGGTCGGGACGGCAAGCGCAGATATGACCGGCAAACGAAACAGAAGTTGGTGGAAGCGTGTCTTGAGCCGAGCGCTTCGGTCGCCGGACTCGCACTCAAGCATGGCGTCAACGCCAACTTGCTGCGCAAGTGGATCAAGCTGCATCAGCAGCGACTGGCTGGCACGTCCCTAAAGCCGACGCCGACTGGCACAGCTTTCGTTCCAGTAGTCGAAGTCGAAAGTCACGAAGCGGTGGTTGCGCCCGCATCCACGAAGGCACACCGCCACACCCCCGCAGCAAGGACGTCGTCGCCCCCTTCGGCGCGGTTGATGGTGCAGATGCCCAACGGCGTCACACTCCGGTTTGAATGCACCGACAATGATGCGCCGTTGCTATCGGCCATGATCGAGACGCTTGGACGGTGCGATGTTCCGCCTGGACGATGAACTGAAAGTCTATGTGCATCGTGACGCCGTTGACTTCCGCAAGAGCATCAACGGTCTCGCAGCCATCGTCGAGCAGTCAATGAAGCTCGATCCATTCGCGCGTGCGGTTTATGTGTTCAGCAATCAGCGGCGCGACCGCATCAAGATGCTGCTGTGGGACCGTAACGGCTTCTGGCTTCTCATGAA
>NZ_JARUXJ010000105.1:0-757 GCF_031451465.1 Caballeronia sp. LZ003
CGCCGTGACGCTCACCGCCAAGCATAGTCAGCAGGTCGCGAAGTTGGGCGAGTTGCGAACGAAGCTATCGGACGCGGGTGTCGCGACATCGAGCCTGGCACGGCACGAGCGGGAACTCAAGACCAGCATCGACGCGACCAAGGCATCGATCGCGCAACAGCAGAGGCAACTGGAACAGCTTGCGGAGCGCGAGAAGCGCATCGCGGCCGCCCGCACAAAGATGCAAGCCATGCAGGGCGTCGGGGCCAACATGGCCATCGGCGGCTATGCGGCCAAGAGTACGGGCACGCACATTCTGGGCGGCCTGGGTGAGACGCTTGGCGAAGCCAAGAAGGTCCAGAACGAGATCGCGCGAATTCAGGCGCTCGGCTTGGGCGAGCGCGCAACGCAAGACGCCGTGAAATTCGCTCGCGGCATGAAGGTGTACGGCGCGAGCATCTCCGACAACATGACCATGATGCGCGATTCGATGTCGGTCTTTGCTGATTCACACCATGCAAAGGTTGCCGCACCGATCCTGTCTAGGATGAAGTTTGCGAACGACGCCGTGTACGGTGGAGAGCATGCCGAAGACAATGAGCGCATGTTCATGAACATGCTCAAGGTGATCGAACTGCGAGGCGGGACGAAGGACCAAGCGACGTTTCTGGATGAGGCCAACCGCGTTCAGAAAGTGATATCGGCGACCGGCGGGCGCGTCGGCGGCGATCAATGGATGGAGTTTATTCAGCGCGGCGGCGTGGCCGCCAAGTCGCTT
>NZ_JARUXJ010000106.1:0-757 GCF_031451465.1 Caballeronia sp. LZ003
CGCCGTGACGCTCACCGCCAAGCATAGTCAGCAGGTCGCGAAGTTGGGCGAGTTGCGAACGAAGCTATCGGACGCGGGTGTCGCGACATCGAGCCTGGCTCGGCACGAGCGCGAACTCAAGACCAGCATCGACGCGACCAAGGCATCGATCGCGCAACAGCAGAGGCAACTGGAACAGCTTGCGGAGCGTGAAAGGCGGGTCGCGGCCGCCCGCACAAAGATGCAGGCCATGCAGGGTGTCGGGGTCAACATGGCTATCGGCGGCTATGCGGCCAGGAGCACGGGCACGCACATTCTGGGCGGCCTGGGTCAGACGCTCGGCGAGGCCAAGAAGGTCCAGAACGAGATCGCGCGAATTCAAGCGCTCGGCTTGGGCGAGCGCGCAACGCAAGACGCCGTGAATTTCGCTCGCGGCATGAAGGTGTACGGCGCGAGCACGGCCGACAACATGACGATGATGCGCGACTCGATGTCAGTCTTTGCCGATTCGCATCATGCGAAAGTGGCCGCGCCGATCCTGTCGAAAATGAAGTTTGCGAACGACGCCGTGTACGGTGGAGAGCATGCCGAAGACAATGAGCGCAAGTTCATGAACATGCTCAAGGTGATCGAGCTGCGAGGCGGGACGAAGGACCAAACGACGTTTTTGGATGAGGCTAACCGCGTTCAGAAAGTGATATCGGCGACCGGCGGGCGCGTCGGCGGCGATCAATGGATGGAGTTTATTCAGCGCGGCGGCGTGGCCGCCAAGTCGCTT
>NZ_JARUXJ010000107.1:0-749 GCF_031451465.1 Caballeronia sp. LZ003
TATCGGAGGTGATGCGCATCGCCGCCACTGCGCTAGCGGGATATTTGAACTCGCCGGTTCGCTTTTTTGTGTAGCTCACTACATGTGCCGTACCGTGCTTCTTGCCGACACTTTTATCTTGATCGATCTCGTCCGCACGCGAGATCTCCAGCACAAAGCGCGCACCTCCGACCAGCTTTACTGGAAACGTAAATGTCTTGCTATAGCTCTGGCAGATCCCCGTGATCTCTTTAGTCTCAACTTTGGGTGCCGGAACGTTCTCGCGTGCCGGATCGTACGACGGTGCAAACTGAAGTTTGATCGTCGCGTTGGTGTGCCCCTTATTCGAATCCCACCACAGATCATTCACCTGGACAGTAACATCCACCTCATCCACGTCCGGCTCTGCGACCTCGATCTTACAGGGCGTGAATTGCGTGACCTTGATTTTCTTTCCGTCCTTAAAAGCGTCGGCCAGACGACGCTGAAGCTCGACGCCCACTTGCACCTCACTTGAGGCCGCCGTGACCCACTTGATGGCGTCCTGCTGAGCCTTCCCCTCGACAAAATCAAATTTTTCAACTTCGAAATTCAAGCTCCCGTCGTCATTTTCGACTCGAACGCCGTCCAGATACACAGAGCGACGCTGAACAGCTTTAGCGGGAAATGGTCCAACGTTGTTGGCCAATCCCTCTATCTCTCCTTCCGAAATAAGATCGACAATGGTGCAGCAAAGGCGACTGTTGATAACCGTCTTCTCTTGCCCTTCA
>NZ_JARUXJ010000108.1:0-730 GCF_031451465.1 Caballeronia sp. LZ003
GACGTCGCGCTTCCAGTCGTCTAACGTTCCGGCCTGTGAATATGCACGCATAATTGCCTCCGATTGAAAGATGACACGTTCGGACGCGTTTCCGATGGTTTGGTCGGGGAAGACGAAAGCGCCGCTATGCCAGCCCGTGCGAGTGACGCACCGCCCCCGCGCTTTTGGTTTGGCGGTCGTCACGTACTCCGTGAGCTTGTTACGTGCTCGATTGCTTGGCGCGATGTCCAGTCCGAGCCGAGCGAGTTCGCCGCGCATGTCCGCGCCGTCCGAGCGCAACATCTCCATCGGCATGGCCCACACGTGAGGATGGTCATCGGCGTCCGTCCACTCCAGCAGTCGCCCCCAGTTCTCGGACGCGCGATCACGAACCAAGGCACGCACATGAAGCGGTGAGCACATCCAATGCGGCATGCCGTCATCGTCTGTATAGAAGACACCTTCCTTCGTTATTGAGAAGCCGCGTGGCACACAGCCCTTATCTGGTCGACCGTCACCGTCAGGCTTTGCAGCTTTCTTGATCTGCGAGGCGACAGCGGCCGTGCCAAACCGTGTGTGCATGTCGTTGAAGTCTGTTTCGCCATCACCGCGCGTATCTCCAAAGTCGGGAACAGCGACGGCGCCACCTACCGATCGCGCCGCATCAACTGCCTTCTGCTGCCCGTTGCCGAGATCAGCCAGCACGGTGATTTCGGCGTCGGGATGGGCCGCGCGCATTGCCTGAGCAACC
>NZ_JARUXJ010000109.1:0-730 GCF_031451465.1 Caballeronia sp. LZ003
CGAGGCAAGCATCGCCCCCGCGGGGACTGCGGCCTACATCGACGAGGCCTACAGCTTAATCAAGGCGGGGCTCGTGCCGGGACTGTCGATCGGCTTTCGTCCCATCGACGCGGAGTTCGACCGCTCAACCGGGGGCTTTCTCATCAAGGCGTGCGAGCTCTTCGAAATCAGTGCCGTCACCATCCCGGCGAGCGCCGACGCCGCCATTCAAACCATCAAATCGCATGACAGCGCACACGGGGCTATGCCCGTCGTGCGCTTGAGCGCATCTCGCCCCAAGGAAACCGATATGACCATCGCAGAACGACTCAAGGCTGTCGCCACCCGGCGCGCCGCCCACCTCGAACGACGCAAGGCGCTTATGGACGCGGCCGCTGCCGAGGGCGAGCGCACGCTCAATGACGACGAGTCGGCCGAATACGACCAGCTCGGCCTTGAACTGAAGTCGCTGGACGCTCACGAGGTGCGGCTCAAGGAGCAGCAAGCCCTTGAAGCGAAGTCGGCCGTGCCGGTCTCGGGCGGCCCCGCCTCGCACGCCCCGATCATGCTTAAGCCAAATGTAGCCAAGGGCACGGCTTTTACACGCTACGCCATCGCGCTGATGCGCTCCAAGGGTAACGTCATGCAGGCCGTCGAGATCGCCAAGGAGTGGAAGGACTCGACGCCTGAGGTCGAGTTGGTGCTCAAGGCGGCGGTGCAGGCGGGGACCACCACCGATCCGGCGTGGGCC
>NZ_JARUXJ010000110.1:0-721 GCF_031451465.1 Caballeronia sp. LZ003
GACAACAAGTCATGCCTGATGACCACAGCGAGTTGGTACCACCCCTTCCCATCCCGAACAGGACCGTGAAACGACTCCACGCCGATGATAGTGCGGATCCCCCGTGTGAAAGTAGGTAATCGTCAGGCTCTTCATGCAGCAACAAAAACCCCACCCCCAAACAGGTGGGGTTTTTGCGTTTTGCTTTCACCTATAAGTGAGAGCCTCAGTTAATGCGGGTCGCGCGGAAGGCTTGACAACACCGTGTTTCTTCCCCATAATCGATAGTTCTCTGCGGAGGGGTGCCCGAGTGGCTAAAGGGGGCAGACTGTAAATCTGTTGGCTTACGCCTACGTTGGTTCGAATCCAACCTCCTCCACCAGAATTCAAGCGGTAGGGAATCCAGCCCAAGCGGGTGTAGCTCAATGGTAGAGCAGAAGCCTTCCAAGCTTATGACGAGGGTTCGATTCCCTTCACCCGCTCCAGTGTCGGTTTGTAGTGCCCATGTGGCTCAGTGGTAGAGCACTCCCTTGGTAAGGGAGAGGTCGGCAGTTCGATCCTGCCCATGGGCACCAGAAGTATTAGTCTAGTAAGTTGCGCGTGGCGCAAGGTGCGAAAATCCTGTTAGGAGTCGAAAATGGCCAAAGGTAAATTCGAGCGGACCAAGCCGCACGTGAACGTGGGCACGATCGGTCACGTTGACCACGGCAAGACCACGCTGACGGCAGCGATCACGACGGTG
>NZ_JARUXJ010000111.1:0-719 GCF_031451465.1 Caballeronia sp. LZ003
CCAACCTTCACCACGCCGCGCTCCACGCGACCCGTCACCACCGTGCCGCGACCCGAGATCGAGAACACGTCTTCCACCGGCATCAGGA
This sequence comes from Caballeronia sp. LZ003, assembly GCF_031451465.1. Lineage (NCBI taxonomy): Bacteria > Pseudomonadati > Pseudomonadota > Betaproteobacteria > Burkholderiales > Burkholderiaceae > Caballeronia > Caballeronia sp. LZ003. The sequence continues at coordinate 89 of NZ_JARUXJ010000111.1, forward strand.
AGGCGCCGTCCACTGCGCGCTCCGGCGTCGGGATGTACGTGTCCAGCGCGTCGGCCAGATTCATGATCGCCACTTCGCCCAGCTCGCCCGTGTCGCCTTCCAGCGCCAGCTTGGCCGAACCCTTGATGATCGGCGTGTCGTCGCCCGGGAAGTCGTACTTCGACAGAAGCTCGCGCACTTCCATTTCGACGAGTTCGAGCAGCTCGGCGTCGTCCACCATGTCGCACTTGTTCAGGAACACGATGATGTAAGGCACGCCGACCTGACGCGCCAACAGGATGTGCTCACGCGTTTGCGGCATCGGGCCGTCAGCGGCCGAGCACACCAGAATTGCGCCGTCCATCTGCGCCGCGCCCGTGATCATGTTCTTCACATAGTCAGCGTGGCCCGGGCAATCGACGTGTGCGTAGTGGCGGTTAGCCGTTTCGTACTCGACGTGCGCGGTGTTGATGGTGATACCACGCGCCTTTTCTTCCGGCGCTGCATCGATCTGGTCGTATGCCTTCGCTTCGCCGCCGAACTTCTTGGTCAGCACCGTCGTGATCGCTGCCGTCAGCGTGGTCTTGCCGTGGTCAACGTGACCGATCGTGCCCACGTTCACGTGCGGCTTGGTCCGCTCGAATTTACCTTT
>NZ_JARUXJ010000112.1:0-713 GCF_031451465.1 Caballeronia sp. LZ003
GCAGGAAGCCCGAAGAAGGTGCCGCCCGCCATCGTGAGGCCCGGGAACTCCGGTTGCGCCAGCGCGTTGTGCATCATCGAGAGCGCCAGCGCCGTGCTCTCGGACATGACCCAGACCGCCTTGGCGACCGATAGATTGGCCGCGATGAAGGCGTCGAATGCGGCCTTCACGTCCGCGCGCACGGCCGCCGCATCGACGCCTGATGCCTTGATCGGGTTCAGGTCATGCGTGATGGACGCGGGCGAGACGCCGTACTCCCCTTCGGCCTTCTTCGGATCGATGAACTGGCCGTCAAGAAAGCCGCCCACCGTTGCGATCAGGTCTTGCTGAACCAGCGCCTCGGCGCTAGGGCTTGAGAAGCGCACCAGATCCTCGGTCATGACCACCAGACCCGCGACCTTCGAGTGGCCGAGCGAGGTGGTGTTAAAGGCCAAGGAGGAGACAGGCGTGGGCTTGCCTTCTCCGACCCAGTTGACCGAGGAGCCCGTGACCTGACCGGGCACCTTGATGTTGAACGGCACGCGCCGGAAGTGCTCGATGCGCCCGATGATCGTGGCCGGGCGCAGCAAGTCGATGAATTCGCTCGCCATGCTCTGATACTCCACCAAGGGCTTGGCCCACGCCGGATCGGTGGTGGTCCCCGCCTGCACCGCCGCCTTGAGCACCAACTCGACCTCAGGCGTCGAGTCCTTCCACTCCTTGGCGATCTCGAC
>NZ_JARUXJ010000113.1:0-700 GCF_031451465.1 Caballeronia sp. LZ003
AAGATCGATGATTGCGTCTGACGAGATTGCGCCCGCTGTGCCCGAGCCTACGATACCAATCTCGCCGAATGGGTGTTTTTTTTCAGCCACACCGCCCTTTACGTATCGCAGAATGCCGCAGGGTTTGTTCGCGCCGTCGCCGTTGACGAACGCTTGACCCTCTTGCTTGGCAAATTCGGTCTGCACTTCATCAGCGAGCCAGGTTTGGAGGTCGATCTCGCTGTCGTCAAGAATTTGTTGGGTGGCCGCCGGGTTGGCATAGATCTCGCCCGAACCAAACGTCAATGGCTTGAATTGCGCGGTGCCGGTCTGCTTGCGCTCCTCCGTTTCGCCCACCCAGCCGCTTGCGGTGCCCCCCATGTTGAACAGCTTCGAGAAACCCGCCTTCGAGACCGATTGCACACGACATATCTGCCGCATCGGTGAGATCAGCACCAGCTTGTCCGTAATCGTGCGGTCCCACTCGACTGGCGTCAAATAGCCACCCTGCTCATCGGCGCCTTTATTGAGCGCCGCATTCACGTCGCCACGCTTCACATGCGCATTAAACGCTTCCGTGTATTGCGCGTCGCGAAGCTGCTTGCCGCCCGCATTCATCTGTGTGGCCGCAATCTTGATGTTCGCATCGTCGATGGCCTTCTGTAGCTCCTCGACGTGGGCGTCGATCTTCGTCACCTTGGCTGCGATGTCGCTTGCGGGC
>NZ_JARUXJ010000114.1:0-699 GCF_031451465.1 Caballeronia sp. LZ003
AGCCGCTCGTATTCATCGCGCGAGAGCCCGCCCGGCATGCAGATTCGCTGCATCGAACAGGTCGAGCAGCGCACGCCGTTGCGTGTCGCGGCGGACCTGGAACTTTCCGCGATCTGAAAAGCGCAGCGCGGCGCCGGCGCTTCGGATCGAACGGCGATGGATCTGTGTTCGCTATCGAGTAACATGCAAGGCTCCTGTCGAATTTCAGATTCGCGTACGAGCCGAATGTCGTGAGACCCGGAAGTTCGATACGCCGCATGAATCCATGCATCGATTATCAGCCGCGCTATCTCGAAATTAAATCGGCAGCGATGGAAAGGTCGGTAGGGATTTGGGAAGGCGTGTAGGGAAATCCTGACACGCAGGAGGCCGGTCAGACTTCGTTGTCTTCGTCGTCGAACAGCTTATGCTTGACTGCATAACGCACGAGCGCCGCTTCATGCGACATCTGCATTTTCTCGAGTATGCGCGCCTTGTATGTGCTGATCGTCTTGGCGCTCACGTACAGCGTCTCGCCGATCATATTAATGGACTCGCCCGCGCAAAGCCGCCGGAAGACTTCGAATTCGCGGTCCGACAGATGTTCATGCGGTAGAAGGTCGGCGCGCCCGCTCAGGTTCTGCGCGAAGCGTTCAGCCATCGCGAGGCTCACGTACGCGCCCCCCGCGGCGACCTTGGTCACGGCAGAGACCAGTTCCG
>NZ_JARUXJ010000115.1:0-695 GCF_031451465.1 Caballeronia sp. LZ003
CAAAGCATGATCCGCAACGATCAGAAGCGCACGATGCTCTTCGAACTGGACCAGACCATTCAATCGCTGCGCACGAAATACGGCGAAAGCGACGAGAGCCTGACGCTGTCCAATCACTATCACAACCTGTTGCGCGAGTGGTCGGAGATCTGATGGAGCAATGCGGCTCGTTGGCAGGGACATGACAGACAGCAACTCGATGCAATCGTCGGCAACAAATGTCTTTCTGATTACCTACCGGCAAACAAAGTACGTTTCATTGGCCCGCCAGTTGGCGCGCCACGACGTGCGGCTTCACGTTCAGACCGAACTTCACGCGCATCAACTGTCGGGTCTCGATATCGACGGAACGACGACCATCGTCGATCTGTCGATGCCTTCATTGGACGTATTGACGACGCTCGCGAGATTATGCGTACACCGTGGACGCACGCGCCTCGTGTTGCTGGCGGCGTGCAATGAAGACATGGAGCGCGCCGCCGCGTTTGAACTCGGCAACGACGCGTGCATCAGCGCGCCGCTCGTTTGCACAAATCTTCTGTCGGTTCTTCGCACGCCAGCGCAGCCCGTCCAAAAAGCGACGTTCATCGATCAGGTGTTTGAGTCGCCGCTGATTCGCATCGATCCGAGAACACGTACGGCATTTCGCGGCCAAGCGGTACTGAATCTGACGGGCGCGCAATACACGCTTCTTT
>NZ_JARUXJ010000116.1:0-687 GCF_031451465.1 Caballeronia sp. LZ003
ACTGGATTGCGCGCTCGCCCTTACTGCCCGGGGACGACCAATGAAAACGGTCTGCGATGTTCTCGGCGTGGCGCGCTCTGCTTTGGCAGTCAGAAAAGCCCGCTCTCCAGACTGGCAGGACGGCCGCCGCGCCCGACAGACCGACGACACGGAACTGGTCGCTGCAATCCACGAGCATGTGGCGGGCTTGCCGACTTATGGATACCGACGAGTCTGGGCATTGCTGCGACGTAGTCACGAATTGACCGGTGCGCCGTGCGTGAACGCCAAGCGGGTCTATCGCGTCATGCGTGACCATCAGTTGCTGCTCCGGCGCCCTGGCCAGCGACGCGATACCCGCCGACATGATGGACGCATTGCCGTTGACCAGAGTAACGTCCGCTGGTGCTCGGACGGCTTCGAGTTCCGTTGTGACGATGGCTCGCCGTTGCGCGTGACGTTCGCGCTGGACTGCCATGATCGGGAAGCTATTAGTTGGGCAGCGACTACTGGCGGCCATAGCGGCGACGTCGTGCGCGATGTGATGCTCGCAGCGGTCGAGCAACGCTTCGGCACGCCGCAGGCAGGCGCACCCATCGAATGGCTGTCGGACAACGGCTCTGCCTACATCGACCACCGTACGCGCAGCTTTGCCCGCGAGTTGGGTCTGGAACCGTTGACGACGCCTGTTCGTTCGCCGCAGAGTAA
>NZ_JARUXJ010000117.1:0-676 GCF_031451465.1 Caballeronia sp. LZ003
CGCGAAGGTCGATGCGAATTTGGCAAGTGTGGCCGCGGCCGCAGGGTTCGACATATCTAAAGCGGTCGCGACGCGCGACGCGCTGGAGTTTTTAATCGCCGTGTTTAATGATCCGATGACCGAGCCGAAATTACGCGTTGATTCGGCGAAAGCGGTTGTTCCGTATCAACACGCGAAGAAGGGCGAGGGCGGCAAGAAGGATGCGCAGCAAGAGGCAGCGAAGCGGGCTGCATCCAAATTCGGGGCGCCTCCACCTGCACCGCGCCTTGCGGCGAGCGGGGGTAAGAAGCTGTGACGCCCGAACAAGAGGACATTGTTCTCGATTGGGTCACGTCATGTAAGGATTGGAGCGAACGGCTGAAGGACGGCCGCACGATCATCCCGCCGCCTATCTTTGCCGAGGAGGCACAGTACGCTCTGTCAATCTTTAAGGAACTAAAGATCGTTGACGCGCCCGGCTCGCCTTCGTTTGGTGAGGCGTCGGCGCAGTGGGTATTTGATCTGGTGGCGTCGATATTTGGCGCGTACGACCGGGCGAACAATCGGCGGCTGATTATCGAATGGTTTGTGTGCCTGCCCAAGAAGAAGGAATAGCACCTTTTCGAGGGCGTTCTACCCCGTCTGCGGAGGTACGGGCGCTTATTCCAACTTCATGATTTCATTGCGTTTGTCGCGC
>NZ_JARUXJ010000118.1:0-675 GCF_031451465.1 Caballeronia sp. LZ003
CGCGATGCACACCGAACACTTTGCGACGCTCAAGCGCCTGCGTGACGATTGGGCGGCGGGCTTAGGCAATGGCGTCGCTGATTTTTATAAAGACACGCTTGACAAGGCTGAGACGGCGAGACAGGCGATGGTCAACGTCATGAGCCGGATGGAAGACGCGGTGGCGAAGTTCGTGACGACGGGCAAGCTTGGTGTGAGAGAGTTTGTCGCCAGCGCGCTCGCCGATCTCTCGAAGCTTGCATTGCACCAGGCAATGGGTGGCGTGATTGCAAGTCTCATGGATCGGTCACCGACCACCGGGGTGATTGCGCAGCTTCTAAAGCTGCTGCCCCATCACGCGCAGGGCGGATCCATTTCCGGGCCAGGCACGGGCACGAGCGACAGCATTCCTGCGATGTTGTCCAACGGCGAGTACGTGGTGAACGCCGCTTCGGCTCGCCAGCATCATGCGCTGCTTGACGCGATCAATTCGAACCACGCTACGCATTTCGCTTCCAGCGGCGTCGTGGGCGCAACGGCTGCAGCGGCCCCACGATCAGCGGGCGCGCAAGTTCATCTGGAGGTCCACCATCACGCAGGTGCGGGCTTGGGCGAACAGGACGCACGTGAGTTGCAGGAGATGGTGCGCGCATTTGTGGATCAGAGAATCGCCCGCAAGATGGGCGGGCAGGGCGG
>NZ_JARUXJ010000119.1:0-668 GCF_031451465.1 Caballeronia sp. LZ003
CGCTTGAAACGGCGGCGGTGGTCGAATTCTCTTTGAGTTCACCCTTGGATCTGTCGGGGCGCAAACTGCCTGCACGCCAGATTATCAGTGCGGTGTGCCGATGGGAGTACCGCGGCGCTGAATGCGGTTATCGCGGAACGGATTTCTTCACGCGCAACAACATCAAGACGAAGAAGCCGGAAGAGGATAGGTGCGGTAAGCGATTGTCGAGTTGCCGAAAGCGCTTTAAGGACGTGCCGCTGCCTTTTGGCGGCTTTCCCGCTGCGGGCGCGGATGGCGCGCTTTCGCGAGGCGGATAGGTGATGCTTGCCGGGTGCACGCGTGCGGCAATTGAATCGCACGCGCTTGCGTGTTATCCAAACGAATCGTGCGGGCTAATCGTGAACGGCGATTACCTGCCGTGCGCCAATGTTTCGAATCTTCCGTCTGAGCACTTTTCCATTTCAGCGGCCGCCTATTCTTGCGCAGAAGATGTGGGGTCCGTGCAGGCCATCGTTCATTCGCATCCTGATGCGAGTGCTCTGCCAAGCCTTGATGACCTGTTGGCATGTGGGGCGTCAGGCGTTCCAGTGTGGTTTATTCAAAGCGTGCAGCGCGACCAGCACGGGGCCGTCCACGCTGGCCGCCTTCATCACATCACGGCGCAAGTAATCGCCCGAGCGACTGCC
>NZ_JARUXJ010000120.1:0-662 GCF_031451465.1 Caballeronia sp. LZ003
CGCGAGTACAAGGGCACGTGGACCGGGAAATTCAAGCGAGCTTGGACCGACAATCCGGCCTGGATTTTTAGGGATCTTCTGCTCAATCGGCGGTACGGCGCCGGTGCCTGGGTGAACGAGTCGTGCGTAGACCGGTATGCGTTGTATGCCATCGCAAAATACTGCGACGAGAAGGTTCCAAGTAGTGGTGGCGGCACAGAGCCGCGCTTCACGTGCAACTGCTATATCACATCACGCACGCACGCCTTCGCTTTGCTGCAACAGCTTGCGAGCATATTTCGGGGGATTGCTTATTGGTGCGCGGGCAGTGTGCTGACGTCGGCGGACATGCCGTGCGATCCGGCATACATCTACAACCCGAGCAATGTAGTGGAAGGGGTGTTCAGGTACGCCGGGAGCGCGCTGAAGTCACGCTACACGGCCGTGATGGTGACGTGGTGTGACCCGAACAATGGGTTTCAGCGCGCCGTCGAGAGCGTTGAAGATGCCGACGGTATTGCGCTGTACGGGTATAACACCGCTGAGATCACCGCCTTTGGCTGCACCAGCCGATCACAGGCGCAACGCGCAGGCCATTGGTTGCTCCATACATCGCGCCTAGAGACCGATACGGTGACATTCGGCGTCGGGCTCGATGGGGCGCTTGCACTTCCCGGACAGGT
>NZ_JARUXJ010000121.1:0-656 GCF_031451465.1 Caballeronia sp. LZ003
GCTCTCGTCGCTTTCGCCGTATTTCGTGCGCAGCGATTGAATGGTCTGGTCCAGTTCGAAGAGCATCGTGCGCTTCTGATCGTTGCGGATCATGCTTTGAATCCACAGGAAAGAACAGACGCGCGCGCCTTTCGTCACCGGGGAAACGCTATGCAGACTGGACGATGGATAGAGCACCAGGTCGCCCGCCGGAAGACGCACCTCATGTTCGCCATAGGTGTCGCGGACGATGTCAGCGCTGGCTTCGAACTGACGCGCGAAGAGCAGACGATTTATGGTCACAGCACGCCGACGGAACCAGCCGTCAGCATCTACGCGCCGAACAGCGACGTGTTCGCGACCAACTACAGCCGCGCAATCGCGCATGATCAGTTTCATGCGGAAGACCTGACCGACTGGCAAAGCAGAGGTCTATCGCAGCGGCTCGACTATGCATGGTCTCGCGATCGCCTGGAATGTCGGTACGTCGGAGATGTGGTGCGATTAGCCCCCGCGACGTTGCGACAGTGGATCGACGCAGGCGCCTCCATTTATCTGTGCGGGAGCGCCGAGCGAATGGGGCGTTCCGTACATGCGGCTCTTTGCGACGCAATCGGTGAGAACCGGCTCGAAGCGCTAGATAAGGAGGGACGTTACCGGCGTGACATCTATTAGTG
>NZ_JARUXJ010000122.1:0-655 GCF_031451465.1 Caballeronia sp. LZ003
CCCCGGAATGACTCTTCGCCCTCTTCGCGCGCCTTGCGGAACTCGCGCTCTAAAAACGCCTGATCAACAGAGAATCCGAAGTTCGGATTGACCATCGCCAAGTTTTCGACCTTCAGATGTTCCTTCGAGCGCACCATCTCCGGTGGATGCTCATAGATGACCGGCACGAACTGCTTGTCGATAATCTTGCCGTCGCGAACGTCGCGCGCATACTGCAACTTCTTGGCGAACACACCTGCGGGCGGCTCGTTCGACTGCGTGGTCAGGTAGATAACGAAGCCTTCAGGGCGAGCCGCGAGACCGCCGATGGCCTCGCGCAGCATGTCCTCTGCGTTCGCCATCTTCCCGAACAGCCATAGCTCGTCAACAAGCGTGCCGACCGACTTCTTGCCCGATACCGTATTGGCATCAGCCGCCACAACCTTGAGCGTCGCGCCCGTTATGCGGTGCGTGATTGTCTTCACGTGCACCTGAACCTGAAAGATCGGCTCGAGCTCGGGTTCGTGCTTGACCATGTCCCGCGATGGCGCGAAGCTGTTGTTCGCGACTTCGATCGTCGGCGCGAGAATCGCGAATTCGGCCGACTGGCGCTGGTTGACCAGCATCGCGGTCATCATGATGCCCGCCGCAAGCGTCGACTTACTGTTCTTCTTGG
>NZ_JARUXJ010000123.1:0-653 GCF_031451465.1 Caballeronia sp. LZ003
TTGCTGGGCATGCTCGCTCGCACCTCGAAAGCCGCTGCATTTCGCCGGTGGGTATTGGATCTTCTTGAGCGTGAAGCTCAATCCGCAGAGTCGCGCAAGCCGCAACTGCTCGACAGTCGCTGGCTGATGTACTTCGGCCACGACGGATGTCAGCGGATGCAGCCGGTAGCGCCGGATGCAGTAGTGATCGCGCCAGACGCCCTTGCGAAGCTCATCGGTGAGCCGGGCGTTGTGTCGGTGCGCCTCCTGCCAGAAATCATCGCCTCTGCCGCGAGCCGGTTGCAGGAGATCGAGCGCGTCAGTCAGTCAGACGACTGTGCTCGTCATCATGGGAGGGCACAGCAATGAGTGGCTACGCATATCAATGGGCCAAACGTCAGCACGTCGGCGATTCAGCGGCCAAGACACTCTTGAAGACATATGCGCATTGGGCGGCCGAAGACTACACCACGTGGGTCACGAACGACGAGCTCGTGCTCGACACTGAGCTCGACGTCAAGACCATTCGGAAAGCGCGCGAGAAGCTCGTGTCGCTTGGTTTCCTGACTGAGACACCGCGTCGCATGGGCGGCACGAAAAGCATTGTCGTTTATCAGATGCTCGCTCCATCTGGCTCTGTCGTAGTTCAAGCGGTCGATCAGCGCACTGGGGAT
>NZ_JARUXJ010000124.1:0-652 GCF_031451465.1 Caballeronia sp. LZ003
CACGTAGGCGAACCGGAGCAGGTGCTAGCACAATGGGTCGAAATGCTCACCCGCTTTGATGACCTTCGCCGTGCGGCTCGACACGTTTGCGGCGCAACATGGCGCTAAGGTCTTCTGCGTAGGGACCAACGACACGAGCGTGCTCACCGACATCCGACGCCACGGGCTCGCCAGCTCTACGCACTTACCCAATGCAGGCGAGTACATGCACCGCGATGCGTTCGACGTCGCGAAGCGATACGGCAAGGACCTGTTGGTCATCATCGACCGGTTCGGCACGTCCCGTTTGCCCATGTTTTTTGCATTGAGACGCGTTTCGATGCCGTGTTTGATCGCTATAGTTTCGTGCCGAAGCATTTTACCGATCGTGTGCTGCAATGGCTCAGCGGCCTAGCGCCGGAGCATCTCCCAGCACGTCTTGATGAGTATCACAGCCGGTACGAACATCATCTAGTGTTGAAGGTGCCGACAGCGGGCACCGATGAAGCGCGGGCGTGTCTGTCGGAACGCTTCGCGCACGCGAATGGCGCCTACTTCGAATGTACCGACGACGAAGGCCGCAAGGCGTTTCTGCATCGGTTCGCTGCGGCCAGCGCGGCGGTGCGTTACCTCGCAGTGCATTACCGTGAAGTAGAACATATCGTCGCGCTGG
>NZ_JARUXJ010000125.1:0-648 GCF_031451465.1 Caballeronia sp. LZ003
TGTAGTTGCCGGGCTTTAAGTCGTGCACGACCCACTCGCACTTCGTGTTTGCAAGCCGCTCTTTCTTCATCTCGTGACCCGGCTCATGCCATTCAATCAGATACTGCTTGGCGCTGGCCACCGCGCCCCACGATATCTTGGCCGACATTCTGGCACCGTAGTCCGCGAGTGCTTCAAGGCGTAGGGCGCTTGGCGCGGCAATCGGCACATAAGCTTGATCGGTCTTGTCAGTCGCCGCCGCATTGTCGACGAGCGCGAACTTTTCTGACGCATGCCGCGTCGCCGTGATCGTGAAAGACGTTCCGTCATGCGATTCGGATACACCGACCACGCGATACAACTGCCGTACCTCGGCTGCCGGCTGAAACGTCCAAGCCGCACCCCGAACAGGCGTCTTTGGAAGCGGCCCGCTAGGCATTACCTCGGTACCGTGTACGCTCTCAATCCCCACGCGATGAATGCTCGCATCCGGCATCATCAACGTAAGGTAACTCCCAGGAAGGGCCTCGACCTCCCGGTCCAGGATCACACGGCCTGTATCCGTCACAGCCTTAATTCGCCCACCTATCGAACGCTGCGAGCGCAACGGATCGGCAATCTCGATCACCTGTCCTGGAAGCGCAAGCGCTCCATCCAGACCGACACCGA
>NZ_JARUXJ010000126.1:0-645 GCF_031451465.1 Caballeronia sp. LZ003
CGACATCTGTGCGAGCCGTCCCACCGGATCGTACTGGCGCGCCTGCGTGAAGCTGCGGTGCGTGCGCTTGATTTCCCGATGCAGCTTGTCGCGCTCGAAGTCCATCAGCGGCTTGCCGTCGAGCATGACGCCGTGGACGTGGCCCGAGCCATAACGCAGCCAGTCGATGGAGCGTGTATTCGGCAGGATGGTCTTCGTGCGATTACCGAGCACGTCGTATTGGTGGCGCGTGACGGTCGAATACTGGCCCCGGTAATACGGGCGAACGTGCTGCTCTTCGGCGATCAGGTTGTTCGCATCGTCGTAGTGCAGGCGGGTCGTGCTGCCAGCGGCCGTGGCGGTCGCGAGCCGCCCGCGCGCGTCGTAATAAAAACTCTCGGTCGCTTGCTTGCCGATCGTGCGCGCGGTGAGCCGCCCGATCGGGTCGCGCTCGTAGCGCGTCTCGACGCCGGCTTCAGTCGATGCCGCCAGCCGCCCGGCATCGTCCCACGCATAGGCGACGCTGCGCCCGTCGAACCCCGTCTGCTCGATGACCTGACCGAGCGCGTCATAACGAAACTCGGTAGATTCGTGGTTCTCGTTGTTCAGCGTGGTTAGCCGCCCCTGCTTGTCGTAGCGGTACGCGACGCGGCCCCAATCGTCGCC
>NZ_JARUXJ010000127.1:0-644 GCF_031451465.1 Caballeronia sp. LZ003
CGACATCTGTGCGAGCCGTCCCACCGGATCGTACTGGCGCGCCTGCGTGAAGCTGCGGTGCGTGCGCTTGATTTCCCGATGCAGCTTGTCGCGCTCGAAATCCATCAGCGGCTTGCCGTCGAGCATGACGCCATGGACGTGGCCCGAGCCATAACGCAGCCAGTCGATGGAGCGTGTATTCGGCAGGATGGTCTTCGTGCGATTGCCGAGCACATCGTATTGGTGGCGCGTGACGGTCGAATACTGGCCCCGGTAATACGGGCGAACGTGCTGCTCTTCGGCGATCAGGTTGTCCGCATCGTCGTAGTGCAGGCGGGTCGTGCTGCCAGCGGCCGTGGCGGTCGCGAGCCGCCCGCGCGCGTCGTAGTAAAAACTCTCGGTCGCTTGCTTGCCGATGTGCGCGCGGTGAGCCGTCCCATCGGGTCGCGCTCGTAGCGCGTCTCGACGCCGGCTTCAGTCGATGCCGCCAGCCGCCCGGCATCGTCCCATGCATAGGCGACGCTGCGCCCGTCGAACCCCGTCTGCTCGATGACCTGACCGAGCGTGTCATAACGAAACTCGGTAGATTCGTGGTTCTCGTTGTTCAGCGTGGTTAGCCGCCCCTGCTTGTCGTAGCGGTACGCGACGCGGCCCCAATCGTCGCC
>NZ_JARUXJ010000128.1:0-632 GCF_031451465.1 Caballeronia sp. LZ003
CAGGGCGTCGACGCGGACATGCTCGCCGAAGTGATTGCGCTGGTTGCGCCGTTCGATATGGTCGACCAGATCAAGGCGAAGCTCAACAAGGCATACGGGCTGGCGATCGAGGCGAGCAACCCGGTGGCTGCACTCGATGCATTGAGCGTTGCGCTCGAACTGAACAACCGGATTGGCGTGAAACGCGACATCGCTCGCATCGAGGCGGCGCTCGCGGCTCGATCGCCATTATCCGATTCGGCGGGGAGCGAATCGGATGAGTAACGAGTCCCTCGCGACAGGGCGGCACGCGCGCCGAGCGGCAGGTATTGCACTTGGCCGAACGACGCGCGTCCACCGCCCACCCTACCGTCACCCTTGCACGACGAGGCGGCGATGAACGATTTCGTATCGGTCGCTCCGATTTCAGCGCACGCGGCCCATGATCCGAACCCGCCGCGCGTCGAGCCGATCCTCAAGGGCGACGGTTGGTACCCGGACATCGATCTACGCGATGTGCGGGTCGTCTTGCGCCTGGACGGCACGGTGACGGACGCGCGGCTTTTCGATGCGGTAGTCGAAGGCATCGCCCATGCGGCCGACGTCTTGCATGCGTGGCGCGTCAAATGTGAGGCAAGCGGGGCGGCCGATCT
>NZ_JARUXJ010000129.1:0-623 GCF_031451465.1 Caballeronia sp. LZ003
TTACGACCACTCGCCGTCCGCTGGCAACCCGTCCGCGCCGAACGCTTTACGCTCCCGATATCCGAACTGCTCGCGTGTCACTGCGTCGTGGCAGGCGGTGCACAGCCCGCGCAGGTTCGATTCGTCATCCGTGCCGCCTTGGGCCAATGGGATGATGTGATCCACGATCACTGATTCCCTAACCTGATCGGCCGATGCGCAGCGCATGCAGATCGGGTCACGCTCAAGGATGCGACCTCGAATGCGAAGCCATCGACGGCCTCGGGTCCGAGCCGTACCAGTCACAGGCTAGCCAGGTCGAGACTGATCGCACGCCATGTGTCGGTCGCGGCGTCGCGCTCGTAGAACCGGATGTAGGGCTTGGTACCCGTCACGCAGATGCTGTCGGAGATCGCACGCATGGCGGTGTCCCACGTCGGATGACTGATGGACAGGCGACGCAGGCCAAGCACGCGGGCCGTGCTGACGTTGCCCTGCTTGTCCACCTGGAACGCCTCGTTGATCAGCGCCTTGATCTCGTCGCTGCTACCCTCGGTCCACTCGTGAATGCACGCGTCGATCAGCTCCTTGGCCGCCTGCAACTGTTCGCCGAACTGGATGTGCTCGGCGATCTGTCGCACGAC
>NZ_JARUXJ010000130.1:0-617 GCF_031451465.1 Caballeronia sp. LZ003
CAAGCTTCCACTAGCGGCGCGGAACGGCGCATAAACGAGAACTACGAGCTGGGTATGCCCATCGCTGAGGGCGAGTATGCAAGCCCGACGCAATGTGTGTTGATGTGCGGCTTCCTTGTCTTTCAAGCGAAGAAGGTTGATGACGAAGTGCGCGAGTTTGCACGACGCGTGCTCGATGTTGTCTTTGCCGCTGCTGCGCAAAATGGATTTCGCAACCGCGATCTGCTTGAAACCATGATGGCGAAGGGTGTTCGTTCTTCCCGCGTGGGCAAGCTTGCAGGACAAGCGACGGCGGCGATCGGCGACAACCTTGCTTTCGCTCGCGTGGTTGCACGCGCAGGCGTAATTGCGGGAGGCAAGAAATGAGCACAGTCTTCGACCATCACCAGCGCATCCTCGAAGCACTGTCATACATCCCGCCGGACTGTGAGCGAGACGTATGGTTTCGAGTTGCTGCTGCATTGAAAAACGGAGAAGGCGAAGCAGCGTTCGAGACGTTCGACACGTGGAGTAAGGCGAGCCCGAATTACTCGGCCGCTGACACGCGCGACACTTGGCGCTCGATCCGTCCCGACGCCGGAATCACGATCGCTACGCTGTTCGCGATCGCGAAGCGG
>NZ_JARUXJ010000131.1:0-617 GCF_031451465.1 Caballeronia sp. LZ003
AGATCAAGCGTGTCAGATTCTTCAGCGCGTGACTCCGAGAGCGTCAAGCTGATGAGCTTGGGCGCGATCTGGCGCGACAGATCACGGCCGTCGAGCGTGATGCGGTAGTCGGCTTGAGGCTGCGAGCGTGCGTGCACGGTCATGCTCAGGAACCTTGCGCATTGGCCAACGCATCGTCATCGACACGCTTGATCGATAGATTGAACTCGATCTTGCGGGCAACACCATCACGCGTGTGATACGTCGCCGTCTCATTGAGACTCTCAATGACGAACGCACCATACACCGTGCCCGCGCCGTCAACAAGCACATACGCGTCACCTGCGTCGCCCATTTTCGCGAGCTCATCCAACGATGCGATGGTCCCGATTGCATTGTCTTGCGCGACCATGCCGTTGAGCGTGATCGTGTCGTCGCCCACGCCGACGTATTGACTTGCGTCACGCGCGCCAATGCGCGAACTGGATCGATGCTTCCAGTTGCGCTGCCGTTGCAGCTCCTTGAACGGCGCAGTTTTGAGACTGAAGACGAACTGTCCAAGCGACATCATCATGACGACTCTCCGGTGCTCACGAACGGTCCAGGAGGCTTGAGCCCAAGCGCGACTGCTTCGCGCG
>NZ_JARUXJ010000132.1:0-610 GCF_031451465.1 Caballeronia sp. LZ003
CGTCAGCCGTGAGTACACTCGTACACCGCCCGTCTGGACGACACGCTTGCCGACTTCCAACGACTCCTGCACAACTGGAAACGCCTGTCGTTCGGCCGCGACTTGGTCAGCGGTGTAGGCAGGAGCGCTCCGATCGTAGCTGGTATAGCCGGCACCGCGCCACTGGGCGACGCGCGAGTCAATATCAACAGCGCCTGCCGCATACAGTGCGTCGCGTACACGCTCGCTTGCGGATTCGTCTTGCACGTCCACCGACAAGAGCGCACCGCCGCGACGAACCGCTTCTTGATAGTGGCCGACTTCCTCGGGACGGTCGTCGTCGCCAAAAAGGTTCTTGAAGAAGTGTTCGATACGTCCCATCGCGCCTTCGTGCTGCTCGCCGGTACCGCTAGTCGTCACATCGCGCGTGGCCGTGTCGGTACCGAGAGTAGAACCGGCATCGTTCGCGTGCACGCTCATGTCGGAACGGGCGACGCCTTCTGCTTCGAGGCGATTCTGTGCAGCCTCGGCGTCTTGAAAACTATCGAATATCCCAATGATGGTTTGAGTCATAGCAGCATCTCCATAAAAAGGCCTACGCTAAGCCGGGAATGTTGCGCGTGCGCTGGTT
>NZ_JARUXJ010000133.1:0-609 GCF_031451465.1 Caballeronia sp. LZ003
ATGGAGCGCACCAAGCGAGCTGCGAACGGGTTCGTGGCGCATCAGCAAGCGAGCGCGAGCAAGTATGAGGCGTCTCAGCAGCAGATGGCGGCAAGCAGCACCATCACGGCCCGCGCGCTTGAAGAAGCGGCGAGGTCCGGCAGTGCCGCGACGGCACGGCAGGTAAGCGCTGCGGTGAGGGGCTTTGAGAAGGTTGCTGATACGGCGGGCAAGACGCGCTTTGATCTGATGCGATTGAGAGCGGCGAATCTCGGCATTGCCGAGTCCGCGGAGCCGTTGATCGCGAAGGCGGAAGCTGCCTCGCGTGCCATGCATCATCTCGGCGCCGGGTCGGTGGCCGCCCGGCGCGAATTATTTGTGCTGGGTCACGAGGCGATGCAGGGCAGCTGGAAAAACTTCATGGGCTCGCTCATGGTGCTGGCCGAGCGCATCGATGTGTTGCCGATGTTATGCGGGCCGGCGGGCGTAGCGCTCGGCGCGCTGGGCGCAAGCGCCTATGCTGCCTATCACGCGATTCATTCGTTGACCGAGCAGCAGGAAAAGCTTGATCGCGCAATGCTGCTCACGGGCAACTATGCAGCGCTCACGCAGGGCAAGTTGCAGGCGTAT
>NZ_JARUXJ010000134.1:0-609 GCF_031451465.1 Caballeronia sp. LZ003
CGAGAATGTCGAGGGCACGGTGCTGAATATCGCGAAGGACTATTCGCACATCCTCGCGCCCGCGACGGCCTATGGCAAGAACATCGCCCCGCGTATCGCAGCGCATCTTGACGTCGCGCAGATCAGCGACATTACCGCCGTCGACAGCGCCGATACCTTCGAGCGTCCGATCTACGCGGGCAACGCCATCGCGACGGTGCAATCGAGCGATCCGATCAAGGTCATCACGGTCCGTGCAACGGGCTTCGATCCGGTGGCGGCGGAAGGCGGTAGTGCATCGATCGAGAAGATCGAAGCGGCAGCCGACGCTGGCATCTCGTCATTCGTCAGCCGCGAAGTCACGAAGCTGGATCGGCCGGAACTGACTTCGGCTTCGATCATCGTTTCAGGTGGACGCGGCCTCGGCAATGGCGAGAACTACACGAAGGTGCTCGAACCGTTGGCCGACAAGCTTGGCGCCGCAATGGGCGCATCGCGCGCGGCGGTCGATGCCGGTTACGTGCCGAACGACTATCAAGTGGGTCAGACGGGCAAGATCGTCGCGCCGCGGTTGTACGTGGCGGTCGGCATCTCGGGCGCGATTCAGCATCTGGCCGGGATGAAGGACAG
>NZ_JARUXJ010000135.1:0-605 GCF_031451465.1 Caballeronia sp. LZ003
CTGGTTTCGATCCGGTGGCTGACGAAATCGATTATCCAGCAGACGTTGAACGAGCGAGTAAGCGACTTCAAACCACTCCCGCCTGTCGCAGCGGCGCCGGAGCTGGTGCCAGACGGCCGGAAGCGTCTAGACCAGAGTAACGGGAAATTGGGTCAGTCGCAGCAATCAGCTTCGACAAGGAGGTTCCATGCTGCGCGCAAAAGTAGCCGTTTGTGTGGCAAGCGGCACGCCTGCTCTGAGAGCAGCCTTACTGTGTCTGATGGCGGAAGAGGGACTCGTCTGCAGGCGCGAGAGCAAAGCGCTAGAGTTCGAGTGCGAAGGCGCATCGTCTGGATTCAGACGATTTGCCGCACGAGCGATGAGCCTGCCTGGGATCGAGTCCGTTTCTGTGCACCGAACAATGAACACGTCCGGCTGAGCCGCCAGAAAGTCATCCGAACGAACGCGGGAACTACTGTTTATGAGGCAGGTACCGTTACTGGCAGCGAGCGTTTATGTCGCGTGGCGGTGTAAAAGCGTCGCACCGTAGCCACGACTTCAGAGCCGACGTCCCTGCCCTCCAGGAAATCATCGATATTCTCATAGCTGATGCCATAGCTGTCTTC
>NZ_JARUXJ010000136.1:0-600 GCF_031451465.1 Caballeronia sp. LZ003
TGGTGCGGCCGTTGGCGTCGGTCATGGTCTTGATCCAGCCACCCGTCACCGATGTGCCCACCGAGGCGATGCTGTTCGCCCACTTGTAGTCGTACTGAATCGTGCGGCCCGCGGCACTCACGGTCTTGACGATGCGGCCATCGGCATCGTAGTACGTCTTCTCGCGCCCGCCCAGCGCATCCGTATGCGCGATACGTTGGTCCAGATCGTCGTACTCGTAACGCTCGACGCTGCGCTGACCGTTCGTCAGCACCGGGCGGTCGACTTCGATCAGGCGGTTCTTGGCGTCGTACCTGTACTCGGTGCGTTGGACGAACGTGTCTAAAAACGGTCTTAAGCTCTATCGACTGATCGAATGAACTCGGGCCGCTTACGCGGCCCGATTCTAGGAAAGGCAACCATCAAACGGACAACCCAACACGACTCTATTCGGCGGTCGGCTTTGGATTAGCGACGGCCAGTTCAGACTCTTTCACCCCCTTTTGACCGGCTTCCTCGTCCACCAACTGAAGTTTGTTGCGCGCGTAAAGGACGCCCATCTTGACCTCTTGCCAGACGTAATAAATCTTTCCGGCAGCTACATCGATATCGAGCTTAGAT
>NZ_JARUXJ010000137.1:0-595 GCF_031451465.1 Caballeronia sp. LZ003
TCGGTGTCCGAGCCTCGAACCCACCAGACTTTCGACACCCCCTCCCCCCCAAACACTTGCTCAACGTCCAAACCGCCCCGCAGCCTCCGCCGCCGTCTTGCGCGCATGACAGTCAACGCAGAGCAACTGCAGATTGGCGTCGTCGTTACTGCCGCCAGCTTCGAGCGGAACGCGGTGATCGACGTGATCGAGATGCTCGTTCCACAATCGGCCGCACCGCGCGCAGCAAAAGTTGTCACGCGCGGCGATGCGCATGCGCGTCGTCATCCATCTGCGCCCGCGAATGCGCACCGTGGATCCAGCTTTCACGTCCAACAACGAGAGCCTATTGGCCTTCACGTTACCCAGTCGGGGCTTAAGGGTCCTCAGTCTCGCCATTCGCAGGTTGCAACACAGAGATGGATGAACTAGCCTCGAACGAGGCTATCGCGCAAGACGCGCACCAACGCAAAAAAGCCCACATGGTTTGAGCCATGCGGGCCTTAAAGACAGTGATGCAGCCTATCGATTAAGAGCCGATTTTATATGAAAGTGTTCAATCAGCAGTAGAACTATTTTGTTCAATAATTCTTGAACACTTTTCGGACATGAAGCT
>NZ_JARUXJ010000138.1:0-583 GCF_031451465.1 Caballeronia sp. LZ003
GGCTTGCGATAGGCAACGCAAAGTCGCCGCGTCGCCTTGCCCGGCACGGGCGACTTCAAGCGCCATGCGGACCTGGATGGAAATTTGTGCGACCGAAGCAGGATCGAGCGGAAGATAAAGGACCTTCTTATGCCTTGCCGCTTTTGCGACGCTACGGATCGGTTTTCGCGACTTTGGTTTAGGCACCATTGGGCGTTCGAGACAGAAGAGGATCGGGTATTAATGGGAGACAGCAAATCCCGTTCTCGATTGACTCGAAGAATGCATGAGGCCCAAGTCGGATGTCTCGTTCCAAACTTCTACGACAACAGATCGCTCGCGCTCCCGTCGGCGCCGAAGCATTGGCGGCCATACTTACCGGCGAAGGACTTCAAGGCTCGTTCTCACTAAGGGCAGCGCTGTGCTCAATGCGCCGTCGGCCTGGACGCCGCATATCGTCGTGCTCGATAGAAATGCCGATCAGCGACGGCTTTTTCGTCGCTTCATTCATGCGCGGTTCCGCACGGTTCGCCCGGACGCCGATCATTGCGTACACCTCGCTCGCCGGGGCAGAGGTGATCGCGCGCGACAAGGAGGTGGAAAT
>NZ_JARUXJ010000139.1:0-572 GCF_031451465.1 Caballeronia sp. LZ003
TTCGAGCGCGACAAGCTGCATCGGGAAATCAAGCGCACGCACCGCAGCTTCACGCAGGCGCGCCAGTACGATCCGGTGGGACGGCTCGCACAGATGTCGGTGCGTCATGTGAGTTCGGTGAATTTGCTCGATGTGCTGGCCGAGCGCACCTATGGGTACAGCACGGCGGGCAACCTGACGCGCATCGAGGACCATGTGCGCGGGGTGACCGATTACACCTACGATCCGGTAGGCCGGCTGCTCAAGTCGGCGACGCCCGACCTGACCGAAATCTTTGCGTTCGATCCGGCGGGCAATCCGGTCGATGCCGACAAGGTTCCACCGCGCCCGGCGATCGAGACGGCCGAGGCGCGTGCCGCGCGCCATGCCCGGGAGGATGAAGAAGACGCGGCATTGACACGCGCCGGCCGAAGCGCGCCGATGCGCTGGCGCGGCTCGGAGGACACGAGCAACTTCGGGGCGTGGTGGAGGTCGCTGCCCAAGTGCATCGGCAACGTACTGAGGGAATTGGACTCGACGAGCTACGACTACGACGAGCGCGGCAATCTGATCACGAAATCGGGCGGCGCTCA
>NZ_JARUXJ010000140.1:0-570 GCF_031451465.1 Caballeronia sp. LZ003
CTCTATGGACGATAAAAAGACTGAAAAATCCGAGTACCGACCTTCAATCTTCGCGGCACCCTTCCGGCGAGATGGCGACGGATCAGCCGTTGAGCTTCTATCTGTTGCGGAGCAGGAAGCATTAATGGAGGTTTCGCGGCTTGTCAGCATTCGGCGGAATACCGTGCTTTATCCGGAAGGGGGAGAGGCGCGCTTCGTCTATAACCTCGTCAGCGGCGTGGCAGAAACGTACCAGCTTGTTCCGAATGGCGAGCGGCGAATCACTGCATTCCTGTTCCCGAGAGACCTGGTCGGTCTTTAGTGAAAATGGCGTCTACGTTTCGACTGCTCAGGCGCTTACGCCGCTTGTCGCCTATCGAATTCCGGTCGAAGCCCTCGAGGCGATCCTCGAACGTAATCCCCGGCTCGATATCGCAGCGGTAGAGCGTTTCGCCGCGCCGTACGGTCCGCGTCGCGCAGATGATCGCATCAAGCCGCTCGTATTCATCGCGCGAGAGCCCGCCCGGCATGCAGATTCGCTGCATCGAACAGGTCGAGCAGCGCACGCCGTTGCGTGTCGCGGCGGACCTG
>NZ_JARUXJ010000141.1:0-563 GCF_031451465.1 Caballeronia sp. LZ003
GATGGCGCACGACTGGGCAGAGCGGAACCCTGTCGCCGAGCTTCGCACAGGCGATCTACTGTCTCTTCCTACAGCGAAAAATCACGCCCGCGTCTCGGAAGCTGATCTGCCTGCCTTGCTGCATACAATCGATTCGTACGGCGGCGAGGAGCAGACGCGGCTTGCGTTGAAACTCATGAGCTATTGCTTCGTGAGAACGGGTGAGCTTGTGAATGCACCATGGTCTGAGTTTGATCTCGATCACGCTCGTTGGACGATCCCGGCCGAGCGCATGAAGATGCGCACACCGCATATCGTGCCGCTTTCGCGTCAGGCGGCCGATGTCGTGCGTCGGCTGAAGGAGATCAGCGTCGGAGGCGAGTTCGTATTCCCTGGCTATCACTCGCACAAGAGGCCGATGAGTCGAGCGACGATGCTCATGGCGCTACGGGCGCTCGGCTATCGCGGACAGATGACCGTGCATGGATTCCGCGGCGTTGCCTCGACGATCCTGCATGAGCAAGGTTGGCCGCACGAGCATATCGAGCTTCAGCTCGCGCACCAGTCGCGTGGCAAGGTGAGTG
>NZ_JARUXJ010000142.1:0-545 GCF_031451465.1 Caballeronia sp. LZ003
GAAACGGATCATGTCGCGCCCGGTGGCCCGGAGTATCGCTATCCCGCACGTGAGCTGCTTGGCTTCACCTGCGACGATCGCGAGTTGATCCGCGACATGCTGCTCAAACATATCTCCCACGATTAGCGTTTTCCTCGGCGGACAATTTTGTGTCCAGGCGCGAAACATCGGTGATTACTCGTCTCGCGCGCGCTTGCTTGGCAAGATTGGCGACATGCACGCCAATGAATTTCGCCGCCTTCTCACCAACCTGATCCGCCGCGGATCAGTGGCCGAGGTTGACCTCTCGACGAACCCGCCCAGCGTGCGGGTGTCGGTGGGCGACCCCGATGATGAGCATGCGCCGGGCTTGACGACGAACTGGCTGCCGTTCGCCACGTTGCGAGCCGGTAAGACCCGTGCGTGGAATCCGCCGAGCGTCGGCGAGCAAGTGATCCTGCTGTGCCCGATGGGCGACCCCGCACAAGGCGTTGTATGGGGAGGCATCCTTAGCGGGCGCGTGAAGCCGCCCACTCGCAGCGCTGACGTTCATGCGACCGCTTATC
>NZ_JARUXJ010000143.1:0-543 GCF_031451465.1 Caballeronia sp. LZ003
CCGCAAATTCACCAAGCAGAAGGCCACAGGGCGCATTGACGGGATAGTAGCGCTGGCGATGGCAGTGGGCGCAACGCAACTTAATGCGGAGGAAATGGAGAAAGAACCGCAGATGTTCTTCATCTAGGCATTGAAATTGCATTAAATGCGTGTTATACCGCATCGATGCACAATTACTATCGACCAATCCCGGTTCTAACGCAATTCGTTGCGAAGAACACGCCCGTACCGTCGAATAAAGCGTTCTCCCGACTTCAGGTCAAACGCCTCGACGAGGATTCCCGCACCCTCACCGGTATCGCCAGCACGCCTACTCCTGATCGCGTGGGCGATGTTGTCGTGCCGGATGGCATCCAGTTCAAGACGCCGTTTCCGCTGTTGTGGCAGCACGACCCGCGTCGGCCGATCGGCACCGTGACGAAATTGACTGTGACCCAGGCGGGCGTCGAAGTCGAGGCAAGCATCGCCCCCGCGGGGACTGCGGCCTACATCGACGAGGCCTACAGCTTAATCAAGGCGGGGCTCGTGCCGGGACTGTCGATC
>NZ_JARUXJ010000144.1:0-542 GCF_031451465.1 Caballeronia sp. LZ003
CTGGATCTGCAACTCGGACAGCCGCTCGGCGCGCATCTGCTCCACGCTGTATGCTGCCCCGCCATACGGACTGATTGCGTCTGCCGCTGCATAGCTTTCTGCGCCGCTCGTCGATGCCTTAACCGCCAAATTCCAACTCGCCATGCTTCCGAACTGAAGGCCCGCATCTCCACTATCGCCCGACTGCTTCACCAGTGCATCAACATTGCCGTCCATGCCGTACAGCGTAGCTGTGCTGCCGTCGGTCGGCGCATCCATCTTCACCTTCGCCGGCGCAACCGACTTCGCCGCCATCTGCGCGATCACCATCGCCCCGATCGTATCGCCCGCGATCGCCCCGGCATTGCGTTGCAAACTCCCGCCGCGCACCAGCGTACTCGTCACTCCCGAGGCGAGCGCCGACGCGCCCAGGCTCAGCGACGGCAGTGCCTTTCCAAGCTTCATCTGCCCGAGCGCATCTCCGACATACGCACTCGCCCCGGATGCAATCGCGCTCGCCGCAATACCCTTCCAGTCGAAGCCGTTTTGCGCGCCCAACGCGA
>NZ_JARUXJ010000145.1:0-538 GCF_031451465.1 Caballeronia sp. LZ003
GGTATTACTGGATGGCAAGACGGCGAGGCGCAATCAGCCGCAGCTTATTGCTTTAAAGCGTGGTTGAGCAATCGCGGCGGCGCGGGGAATCACGAACATACTGCGATTCGCGCTCACGTAAAAGCGTTCTTCGAAGCGCATGAAGAGTCTCGCTTTACCGACTTAAACGACATGTCGGAAAGACCGACGATTAATCGAGCGGGATTTAAAAGAACGGTTGACGGTGTTGTTGAGTATCTCGTTTTTCCGGAGGTATTTAAACGCGAAATTTGCAATGATCTGGATGCAAAAAACGCCGCCAAGCTTCTTATCGATTCTGGCTGGATCAGGCCTGCCGCAAACGGGTGGGCGCAGCGCGCTGAGCGACTTCCCGGGAAGGGGCCGACGCGCATGTACGTCTTCACTTCGTCGCTCTGGTCGGGAAACTCTTCACCATCCTGCTGAATATCGCTGTTACGGCTGTTACGCTGTTACAAAAACGCGCAAAGCCCCAGTGGGCGGGGCTTTGCGCGTAACAGCGAAAGCGTAACAGCGAAGC
>NZ_JARUXJ010000146.1:0-536 GCF_031451465.1 Caballeronia sp. LZ003
ACGCGCAGGCCATTGGTTGCTCCATACATCGCGCCTAGAGACCGATACGGTGACATTCGGCGTCGGGCTCGATGGGGCGCTTGCACTTCCCGGACAGGTGATAGAGATTGCCGATCCGTTGCGCTCGCAGCGTTCGGCCGGTGGGCGTGTCAAAGCGGTGAGCGAGACAGGCCATGTGATCCTGGACCGCGAGGTGCAAGCGCTTTGCGGGGACTATCTGACGTTGATGCTGCCGGATGCGCAGATTCAGCGCGTGGAAATTGAGAGTGCGCACGGCGCGGAGGTTACGCCTTGCAGGACACTTTTGCAGACGCCGGTTTGTGGTGCCGCGTGGACGATTCAGCCGGCAGCCGAGGTACGGCAGTTGTATCGCGTGGTCAGCGTTTCTGAATCGCATGACGGAACGTCTTTCACGATCACGGCGACGCGGCATGCGCCAGAAAAGTTCGCGCTCGTCGACAATGCGGCGGCGACTGACAAGACCGATCAAGCTTATGTGCCGATTGCCGCGCCAAGCGCCCTACGCCTTGAAGCAC
>NZ_JARUXJ010000147.1:0-530 GCF_031451465.1 Caballeronia sp. LZ003
ATCTTCCAGACGATTGCGGGCGTGGCGCTTGCCGCGGCAGGCGCTGCGTCGATGTGGCTGATTCCAGGCAACAAGTTCGGCATCGACATGATGCTCATGGGAGGATCGTTGGCGCTTGGCGGAATCGCGCAAATGCTCTCGCCACAAACGCCTACACCGCCTACGGCAAACCAGCATGGGATGCCAGGTATCCAAAATGTGGTCGCTCAGGGCGGGCCCGTACCGTTGCTCTATGGCCGTATGCGCGTGGGTTCGACCGTGATCAGCGCCAGCATGCTAGCCGTCGAAGCGCATGTGAGCGCCGTGCAAGAGGAGGCTGAGAAAAACTCTCTATCACAAGCGAGCGGCAGTTTGGCTGAACAATTCAAGACGCCCATTAAGAGCCGCCTGTGTTGCACCACGGTCGATCTGATCTCCGAGGGGGAAATTTCCGGTTTAGCAGAAGCAGATCAAGTTAAGCTTCGCTCGGTTTATTTGGACGGCGTGCCGGTCGAAAACAATGATGGAAGCCGTAATTTCCAGGTTGAGCA
>NZ_JARUXJ010000148.1:0-530 GCF_031451465.1 Caballeronia sp. LZ003
GATAAGACGCAGCTCGATTGGCCCTCGGGCGGCGAGCCGATCCGCATCGCTCCGGTGATTGCGGGCAGTAAGGCCGGCGGGATATTCCAGACGATCGCAGGCGTGGCGCTTGCCGCCGCCGGGGCCGCCTCGATGTGGCTCATCCCGGGCAATAAATTTGGCATCGACATGATGCTCATGGGCGGCTCCTTGGCGCTGGGGGGAATTGCGCAGATGCTCTCGCCGCAGACGCCGACTCCGAGCCCGGTAAGTCAACACGGGATGCCAGGCATCCAGAACGTCGTCGCTCAAGGTGGTCCGGTGCCTTTGCTATACGGGCGCATGCGCGTTGGATCAACAGTGATCAGTGCGGACATCCAGGCCATCGATGCTCCGGCGCGTGCGGCCGAGCAGGACATTGCGCCGGTCGCGACGCAGACGTCAGGCGGCATTGAAGGGCAAGAGAAGACGGTTATCAACAGTCGCCTTTGCTGCACCATTGTCGATCTTATTTCGGAAGGAGAGATAGAGGGATTGGCCAACAACGTTGG
>NZ_JARUXJ010000149.1:0-528 GCF_031451465.1 Caballeronia sp. LZ003
TGTTTGAGTCGCCGCTGATTCGCATCGATCCGAGAACACGTACGGCATTTCGCGGCCAAGCGGTACTGAATCTGACGGGCGCGCAATACACGCTTCTTTCCGCGTTCGCCCGTTTTCCCAAGCAGGCCCTTTCCCGGCTCAAGCTCACATCGCTCCTTCACGGAACACACTCGAATTTTGCGGAGCGACAAATTGACTTGCACGTCTGGCGACTGAGGCAAGCGATCGAGGAGGATCCAGGCACGCCTCGTCTGATCCAGACTATTCGCGGAGCGGGCTATATGTTCGTGCCGGGTTAGCGATCGCGAGGCGGATTCAAAGACAATGCACACCGCCGTATTCCTTACACGGTCTACCGAAATCACTCACGCCACCGCCCTCGCTTGCCTATCCCTCCGATTTAAACGATAATCATTCGCATCTTTAGTGCGAACAATGCGTGCGTCTTCCGTCGGCTGGACAGAGTCGGACAGCACAATACTCATCCAGTGGTCGAACGCTATTACCGCGAACTCGTACGCTTTCTTT
>NZ_JARUXJ010000150.1:0-528 GCF_031451465.1 Caballeronia sp. LZ003
AAAGAAAGCGTACGAGTTCGCGGTAATAGCGTTCGACCACTGGATGAGTATTGTGCTGTCCGACTCTGTCCAGCCGACGGAAGACGCACGCATTGTTCGTACTAAAGATGCGAATGATTATCGTTTAAATCGGAGGGATAGGCAAGCGAGGGCGGTGGCGTGAGTGATTTCGGTAAGACCGTGTAAGGAATACGGCGGTGTGCATTGTCTTTGAATCCGCCGCGCGATCGCTAACCCGGTACGAACATATAGCCCGCTTCGCGAATGGTTTGGATCAGACGAGGCGTGCCTGGATCCTCCTCGATCGCTTGCCTCAGTCGCCAGACGTGCAAGTCAATTTGTCGCTCCGCAAAATCCGAGTGTGTTCCGTGAAGGAGCGATGTAAGCTTGAGCCGGGAAAGGGCCGGCATTGGAAACGGACGAACGCGCAAAGAAGCGTGTATTGCGCGCCCGTCAGATTCAGTACCGCTTGGCCGCGAAATGCCGTACGTGTTCTCGGATCGATGCGAATCAGCGGCGACTCAAACA
>NZ_JARUXJ010000151.1:0-527 GCF_031451465.1 Caballeronia sp. LZ003
TTGACCTGTCCCGCAACCGGAGATGATGCAGAGGTGCGTCATGACTAACACCACAGAAGCGATCGTTCGTCGACACACGACGGCCGCAGGCTTGATTGACTTCTTCTTCGAGCGCTTCGATACGGCCCATGCGTCGGACAATGAATTGCAATATCTCGCGGACTTCACAGCCACCGTCGCTGACATGGCTGAATCGCTGTCTACGCTCACTGCGGGCATCGGTATGTTGGTCAGCGCTGATAGTCGGTCGGAGAGCAAGCACCTTCGTACCGAAGCTCTGCAAGGCAAAGATGAACCTGCTCTGCTCTTCCACGTTGCGGCCGAGATCGAATTGATCGCTCGTATCGCTGAAGTAGCGGCGGACTCCAATTGCTACTTGCAGCGACGGTTGACCGACCGTCTCAAGATTGAGCGTTCTCGTCGTGGCTTTAGCGATGAGTACTCCTCACAGGCGGTCAACCATGGCTAATCGTTGCGATCTCGCCGCTAAGGCATGGCAGATTCACGATGTCCTGCGAACCCTTTCG
>NZ_JARUXJ010000152.1:0-527 GCF_031451465.1 Caballeronia sp. LZ003
TCAGGCGGATTAAGCGCGCCATGGAACGAGACACGCCGATTTCCCGTCATCTGAAGCAGATCGCGGCGCTGCGCACGTCGAACGTATCGGTCAGCGCAGATCGGCAACAGGCCCGCGCGCAAGACCTGATGCGCGCGAAACTCGCGGCCGATCAGATGCGCCTGAAGGATACGCGCTCGATAGCACGCAAAATCGAGATCAAGCGCGAAGTCTTGCCGGACTACGCCCCGTACATCGCCCAAGCGCTGTCGAGCGACGAAGGCGGCCAAGACGATGTGCTGGTGACGGTGATGGTCTGGATGATCGACGCCGGCGACTGGCGCGGCGCACTCGACATTGCGGCCTACGCAATCCGTCACGGGTTGCAGATGCCCGCCACATTCGAGCGCACGCTTGCGGCGACGGTGGCCGAAGGATTCGCCGATGCACAGGGCGTCGACGCGGACATGCTCGCCGAAGTGATTGCGCTGGTTGCGCCGTTCGATATGGTCGACCAGATCAAGGCGAAGCTCAACAAGGCATACGGG
>NZ_JARUXJ010000153.1:0-527 GCF_031451465.1 Caballeronia sp. LZ003
TCAGGCGGATTAAGCGCGCCATGGAACGAGACACGCCGATTTCCCGTCATCTGAAGCAGATCGCGGCGCTGCGCACGTCGAACGTATCGGTCAGCGCAGGTCGGCAACAGGCCCGCGCGCAAGACCTGATGCGCGCGAAACTCGCGGCCGATCAGATGCGCCTGAAGGATACGCGCTCGATGGCACGCAAGATCGAGATCAAGCGCGAAGTCTTGCCGGACTACGCCCCATACATCGCTCAAGCGCTGTCGAGCGACGAAGGCGGCCAAGACGATGTACTGGTGACGGTGATGGTCTGGATGATCGACGCCGGCGACTGGCGCGGCGCACTCGACGTTGCCGCCTATGCAATCCGTCATGGGTTGCAGATGCCCGCCACGTTCGAGCGCACGCTTGCGGCGACGGTGGCCGAAGGATTCGCCGACGCGCAGGGCGTCGACGCGGACATGCTCGCCGAAGTGATTGCGCTGGTTGCGCCGTTCGATATGGTCGACCAGATCAAGGCGAAGCTCAACAAGGCATACGGG
>NZ_JARUXJ010000154.1:0-520 GCF_031451465.1 Caballeronia sp. LZ003
ACGCGAACCAACAGCCGCCCGCTTTCTCGCCGTTCGCCAGCGCTGACTTGCGGCCCGACTCGTCGATCATCTCGACTGTCGTGATCGCGCCGTTAATGGTCACTGGCGCAATCAGGATTCGCCCTTCGAGGTGCGCCCCGCCGCACTGTGGACGGTAGCCGATCAACTTCAGAAGCTTCGTATCGTCGATTTCGTAAAGGGTATCAACAGCACTGACACCCTTGCGCAACAGATACGGATGATCGTCGCGTGCAGGCTCGGCCTTCTCGATGATGGCAAGCGCAAGCGATGCTGCATGCTTGCGTTTTACCTCTCGTTGCTGCGCGTCCTGCGCAACACGGGCGTCGCGCTCGGCACGGCGACGCTCGACTTCCTTCGGATCGACAACCGTGCCGACTTTCGAGCGCGTGTTGTAGCCGTACCGCTTCGCGATCGCGAACAGCGTAGCGATCGTGATTCCGGCGTCGGGACGGATCGAGCGCCAAGTGTCGCGCGTGTCAGCGGCCGAGTAATTCGGGCT
>NZ_JARUXJ010000155.1:0-519 GCF_031451465.1 Caballeronia sp. LZ003
GCCCGTTCGGCGATTCTTATAGTCGAAACCTTTGTTCCAAGGTAGAAGTCCCCACCTGGTCTCGTTCGCTTGCATCCGCGTCAATCCTTTTCGTATCGCATGCCAGGCCCGGCTTCACTCGGAAACCAGGCGCTTGAATGAGGGCTATTGAAGTCGCCAGATGGAGAGGGGATCGCATAGATCGCCCGGACCCAGCAATATCCTGAACGGCGCTCGGCTACCCGCATCCGTGCGGAGCCAATTTCGCCGTATAGGTTGCCCCTGGCGTCAGTGAACTTGTCCGTCTCACCTAGGCGAATCTCAACACGCCATTGCAGTGTGTTCGTTGCGCCTTCGAGCTCGCAGTCGATCATCAACGCTCTACGATCACGGCCCAGGCGCAGGTCCTTGATTGAGACCAATCCATTGAGCGTCCGGCTCACCTCAGCCACCTCCGATAAGAGACCGTCCCACACCTCGGCCTGAACGCGCACTTTGTAGTTGCCGGGCTTTAAGTCGTGCACGACCCACTCGCACTTC
>NZ_JARUXJ010000156.1:0-518 GCF_031451465.1 Caballeronia sp. LZ003
CGCTCGCGCACGCCCAGCAAGCCGAACGATTTCGCGTTCGCCGATGGCAAGGCCGAAGCGCCGATTCCGTCGTCGCCCACGCGCAGCACGCAATTGTCGTGGTCGGCGCTGAGCGACAGATCGACGCGGCTCGCGTGCGCATGGCGAACGATATTCGTGAGCGCCTCTTCGACGATGCGAAAAGCAGCGGTCGCCGCGTCCGTATTGAACGCGAGATCGCCAGTGTCGAACTCGT
Organism: Caballeronia sp. LZ003; assembly: GCF_031451465.1. NCBI lineage: Bacteria > Pseudomonadati > Pseudomonadota > Betaproteobacteria > Burkholderiales > Burkholderiaceae > Caballeronia > Caballeronia sp. LZ003. Next base: position 236 of record NZ_JARUXJ010000156.1, read on the forward strand.
GTCTGACCTCGATGCCGTGGCGCTGAATGAAATCCTCGACGAGTCAGTCGATGGCCGCCGGCAAACCGAGATCGTCGAGCATGACCGGCCGTTGATGCGCCGCGATGCGCCTGAGCGACGCGATATCGCAGTCGATCAGGCCAAGCATGCGCTGCATCTGAGCGGCGATGCCATCTTCGAGCTCGCCCTGCGCGTCGAGCCGCGCCTTGAGCACGGACATTTCCATCTTCAATGCGCTGAGCGTCTGGCCGAGGTCGTCATGCAGTTCACGCGCGATCCGGCT
>NZ_JARUXJ010000157.1:0-514 GCF_031451465.1 Caballeronia sp. LZ003
GCGAGTGAAAAAAACGATCCGCATCAAAAGAGCGTTGAGACGTTCAAGGCGATGATGGATCATCATGCCGAGTACATGAAATCGGCGCGCTCGCGGCAGGAGCAGCTTGCCGACGCGAACAAGGAGACCAACGCGTATTTCGATACGCTGAAAAGAGCGGGCGAGGCAGCGGGCAAGACTCGCGAAGAGCTCAAGGCGCTCGATGCAGAGCGCCAAAAAATGCTTGCGCATAATGAAGACCGTTACCGGCCGCACGACCAAAAGCCGCATGCGTCTCAAGTCGATGCCGCGGCACAGTATCTGGAGCGTATCCGAGAGCAGGGCGCTGTGCTCGATGCGCAATCGCATACAACGGACAAACTTACGAACGCGCAGAAGGAACTCGCGCAGTTCAACGAGAGGGTGGCTGCTGCCAAGCAGCATGTTGCGAGCGCTGACGATAGAAGCCTGCTTCATTCGGAGAAGCAAATCCGGTTTGCGCTTGAGCACAACGTGGCGCTGGAGAAGGCAAACA
>NZ_JARUXJ010000158.1:0-513 GCF_031451465.1 Caballeronia sp. LZ003
TATCTGCTGCTTACACCGAGCGGATCGAAATGCTGGCGAATGAAATATCGCTTTGCTGGCCGCGAAAAGCTCATGTCCTTGGGCATGTATCCGGACGTCTCATTGGCTGAGGCGCGCGAACGTCACGCGCAGGCGCGCAAGGTGTTGTTGGGTGGCGTGGATCCGGTGCAGGAGCGACGTAAGACAGAAGTCAAACCCTACGTGACATTCAAGGAGGCGGCCGAAGCGTGGCTTGCACATTGGAAGCCTTCGCGATCGTCGTCGCGGGTTAAACAGGTCGAAAACTATCTAGCTTCGGATATCTATCCGATCATGGGCGGGCGGCCGGTCACAGATATTCGCTCAGCAGTACTTCGCGAGATGCTCAAGAAAATTCAAGCACGGGGTGCGCCCTCAGTCGCCAAAGTGGTCCTACAGATTTGCAATCAGGTATTGCGTTACGCGATGGCGCACGACTGGGCAGAGCGGAACCCTGTCGCCGAGCTTCGCACAGGCGATCTACTGTCTCTTCCT
>NZ_JARUXJ010000159.1:0-513 GCF_031451465.1 Caballeronia sp. LZ003
GACCGTAAGCTCGCCTATACCGATTTCCTGACGTTGCTTATCCAGGACGAGATCGCACGGCGCGATCATCGAAAGCTCGACGCCCGCATGCGCCGCGCGAACTTCCGTGGACAGAAGACACTGGAAGGTTTCGACTTCGACCGGCTACCCAATCTTAATCGCGCCGTCGTCCATGATCTCGCGACCTGTCGCTTCATCGCTGAGAAGGTCAGCGTGCTGATCGCCGGTCCTTGCGGAACGGGCAAAAGCCATCTGGCGCAGGCACTGGGCCACTCCGCCGCCCGGCAAGGTCACGATGTCCTGTTCATGACTCAGACCCGGCTTCTCAGCACGCTACGCAACGCGCAAGCCGTGGGCTCCTACGAACGGCGATTCCAGGCGCTTGCCAAGGTGCCGTTGCTCATCATTGACGACTTTGGACTGAAACCCATGCGCACGCCCGAAGACGAAGACTTCCACGATCTGATTGCCGAGAGGTACGAGCGTACATCGACTGTCTTAACGAGTAATTTG
>NZ_JARUXJ010000160.1:0-508 GCF_031451465.1 Caballeronia sp. LZ003
CACGCTCGACGGCCGTGATCTGTCGCGCCAGATCGCGCCCAAGCTCATCAGCTTGACGCTCTCGGAGTCACGCGCTGAAGAATCTGACACGCTTGATCTTGTCATCGACGATTCCAAAAACACGTTCGCCATACCGAAGCGTGGTGCGAACATCCGAGTGGCGATCGGGTGGGTCGGCGAGTCGCTGGTCGACAAGGGAGTCTTCACGGTCGATGAAATCGAGCACAGCGGCGCACCCGATCTCATCACGATTCGCGCACGATCAGCCTCGATGACCCATGCCATGCACGAGCGGCGCGAACAAAGCTGGCATGGCCAGACACTCGGCGCGATCGTGCGCACCATTGCATCACGGCATTCGCTGAAAGCCGCGGTGAGTGAGGTGCTCGATTCGGTCGCGATCGCGCACATCGATCAAACACATGAGAGCGATATGTCGTTTCTCACGCGGCTTGCGCGGCGCTTTGACGCGGTGATGAACGTCAAAGATCTGCATCTGCTCTTCATG
>NZ_JARUXJ010000161.1:0-505 GCF_031451465.1 Caballeronia sp. LZ003
GGACGGCGCCTTCCTGATGCCGGTGGAAGACGTGTTCTCGATCTCGGGTCGCGGCACGGTGGTGACGGGTCGCGTGGAGCGCGGCGTGGTGAAGGTTGGTGAGGAAATCGAAATCGTCGGTATCAAGCCGACGGTGAAGACGACTTGCACGGGCGTGGAAATGTTCCGCAAGCTGCTGGACCAAGGTCAAGCGGGCGACAACGTCGGTATCCTGTTGCGCGGCACGAAGCGTGAAGACGTGGAGCGTGGCCAGGTTCTGGCCAAGCCGGGTTCGATCACGCCGCACACGCACTTCACGGCTGAAGTGTACGTGCTGAGCAAGGACGAAGGCGGCCGCCACACGCCGTTCTTCAACAACTACCGTCCGCAGTTCTACTTCCGTACGACGGACGTGACGGGCTCGATCGAGCTGCCGAAGGACAAGGAAATGGTGATGCCGGGCGACAACGTGTCGATCACGGTGAAGCTGATTGCACCGATCGCCATGGAAGAAGGTCTGCGCTTC
>NZ_JARUXJ010000162.1:0-504 GCF_031451465.1 Caballeronia sp. LZ003
AGAAGCACAACGTATCGGGCCGTCATGCTACGCGCTTGTTCACGCGCTCTTCGGCGATCAGGTTCTCATCAAGCTGCGCGCCGTCCAGGGCGTGCTGCGCTTCGCTCAGCAGTTCGGCGCATCGCGCCTGGAGGCGGCCTGCCGTCGCGCGAATCACTTTGGCACGCCGAGCTACAAAGCCGTCAAGCTGATCTTGCAGAAAGGCCTCGATCAGACCTGGCTGTCGATCGAACCTGTTGAATCAGGCGCGACCACCTACACCCACGGCGGCCGCTTCTGCCGCGATACTCAGACTCTCCTGATCCATTGAACATGAATCCAATTCCCGAACTCACGTCTTCTCTTAAGCAATTGCGACTGTCCGGCATCCTCGACACGCTCGAAGCACGCAACCGTGAAGCCATAGACCGTAAGCTCGCCTATACCGATTTCCTGACGTTGCTTATCCAGGACGAGATCGCACGGCGCGATCATCGAAAGCTCGACGCCCGCATGCGCCGCGCG
>NZ_JARUXJ010000163.1:0-504 GCF_031451465.1 Caballeronia sp. LZ003
GCAATGCATGTCGCTGGGAAATTATTCCGCGAGGGATAAAGCAGACCGTCGAAGGCTGGGATGCCGCTGTAGTCGAGCGCTTTGTGAATCTGCCGAGAAATACGCTGCGTGTGGATGTAACGTCGGCTCGCCAGTTGGCCGAGATTGAGGCCGAATTCCCGCGCCATCACGCCTGGCGCGGTCATGTCAGCCAAGTTCAGTCGCTCGACTACGCCGACAGCACGCACAATGCGTCCACGAATCTCGCTTAGCGTAATGGTACGCGAACGGCTCCGGTGCCATTGGTGCTGATGGAAGACCGACTCCATCAATACTGTCGGAAGGTCGAAGCCCAAGTACAGAACCCCATAGTCACCGGTCGGATCGTCGTATCGATTTGCGGAGCTTGTACCAAAATAGAGCGGCGTGGCGGCGTATTCGACTCGGCTGATGTGCTGGAGCAGTTCTCCGGCCGCAATGACGCGGCTTGGAATCGACAAAGTCAAACCGCTTCCTCACCGTGAA
>NZ_JARUXJ010000164.1:0-503 GCF_031451465.1 Caballeronia sp. LZ003
CGCGCGGCTTTTCGATGCGGTAGTCGAAGGCATCGCCCATGCGGCCGACGTCTTGCATGCGTGGCGCGTCAAATGTGAGGCAAGCGGGGCGGCCGATCTAGCGGCGACCCATCCTCGCCAGGTCGCAGGCGAAAGCGTCCAGGTGCGCCGTTATCGGCGCGCCGTGTACGGCTGGGCGCATGCGTTGGTGCTGGAGCGATATCGGGGCTACGACACGTCACAGAGCGGCACCCGCCGCGTCGATGCCGTGGCGTTGTCGCAGGATGAGGCGCGCCGGGATGCGTATTGGGCCTTGGGCGATATCGTCGGGCGGCGCAGATTAACGGTCGAGACGATTTGATGAAGGTGCGCTCGCAGCAGGGCGATACGGTCGATTTGTTGTGTTGGCGATTTTATGGTCGCATCAACGGCACGGTCGAGGCGGTGCTCGAAGCGAACCCGGGTCTTGCCGATCTGGGTCTGATGCTTCCTCTTGGCACGCTCGTGAGCATGCCCGAACTCGG
>NZ_JARUXJ010000165.1:0-503 GCF_031451465.1 Caballeronia sp. LZ003
CGCGCGGCTTTTCGATGCGGTAGTCGAAGGCATCGCCCATGCGGCCGACGTCTTGCATGCGTGGCGCGTCAAATGTGAGGCAAGCGGGGCGGCCGATCTGGCGGCGACCCATCCTCGCCAGGTCGCAGGCGAAAGCGTCCAGGTGCGCCGCTATCGGCGCGCCGTGTACGGCTGGGCGCATGCGTTGGTGTTGGAGCGATATCGGGGCTACGACACATCACAGAGCGGAACGCGCCGCGTCGATGCCGTGGCGTTGTCGCCGGACGAGGCGCGCCGGGATGCCTATTGGGCCTTGGGCGATATCGTCGGGCGGCGCAGATTAACGGTCGAGGCGATTTGATGAAGGTGCGCTCGCAGCAGGGCGATACGGTCGATTTGTTGTGTTGGCGATTTTATGGTCGCACCAACGGCACGGTCGAGGCGGTGCTCGAAGCGAACCCGGGTCTTGCCGATCTGGGTCTGATGCTTCCTCTTGGCACGCTCGTGAGCATGCCCGAACTCGG
>NZ_JARUXJ010000166.1:0-502 GCF_031451465.1 Caballeronia sp. LZ003
CGGAAGCTAAGGGAGGCCGGCTGTGACAAATGAAGTGGTCACGCGTGTCAGTGTCGATGCGAGTGGTTTCGAAGCGGGCATGGAGCGCACCAAGCGAGCTGCGAACGGGTTCGTGGCGCATCAGCAAGCGAGCGCGAGCAAGTATGAGGCGTCTCAGCAGCAGATGGCGGCAAGCAGCGCTATTACGGCCCGCGCGCTTGAGGAAGCGGCGAGGTCGGGCAGTGCCGCGACGGCACGGCAGGTAAGCGCTGCTGTGAGGGGATTCGAGAAGGTTGCGGATACAGCAGGTAAGACGCGCTTTGATCTGATGCGATTGAGAGCGGCAAATCTCGGCATTGCCGAGTCTGCGGAGCCTTTGATTGCAAAAGCCGAGGCGGCGTCCAAAGCGATGCATCACTTAGGCGCAGGCTCGGTAGCGGCTCGACGCGAGCTCTTTGTGCTGGGTCACGAGGCGATGCAGGGCAGCTGGAAAAACTTCATGGGTTCGCTCATGGTGCTGGCC
>NZ_JARUXJ010000167.1:0-497 GCF_031451465.1 Caballeronia sp. LZ003
CAACCAGAAATCACCATCTAGTTCATTGCGCGCATTGTCGAGCGCTAGCCTCTCGGATGCGAACTGTCGAGGTACGACACTACGGCTTTTCAATGAACCATCGGTCTGCAGACACCTCCACCGCCATACTTCATCAGAGCATTCAAAAGCGACAGTGAAAAAACGATAGCCACCAGGAACCCGTTTATACAATCGGCAGATTGAACTTTCACCCCTTCCCGAAACTGCGCGCCAGCGACTGATTGACCCTTCGATGGCGGCGGCCGCTGATATCATGCTACGCGTCTCACCATCAAAGGCGTTCAAGTTTCGACTACGGCGTACAGCCGCATCACATCTGTCACCGTAAGCACTGACGAACCAGTTCATCATCGATTTTTCTCAGATCGCGTACGAAGTAAAGAACGGCCGTTCATCATGGCGAGCGTCTATGCTATCTGCTCGGGACGACTGCTCGTTCAAAGATCCGTCAGGGGTAGAAAGTGGCAGCTGGGGTG
>NZ_JARUXJ010000168.1:0-497 GCF_031451465.1 Caballeronia sp. LZ003
GGCGGCGTGGTATGGCGCATCGGTAGCGGGATGCCGCTGCGCTACCGCTGTCACACCGGTCACGCTTTTTCCGCAGTGGCGCTGGAAGATGAGCAACGCCGGCAATCCGAGAATGCGATTTGGCAGGCGCTCCGGGCAATTGAAGAACGAATCTTCTTGGCACGCGAGCAACTCGAAGAGGGAAAGCTGGCCGGACATGACGTCTCGCATCTTGTTGCCCGAGTTGCCACGCTTGAGGAGGCAAAAGCGTCAACGATGCGCATTGTGCGAGAGGGCCTGATCAATACTTAAGGGTTGCGATGAGGGTGCACCTGAGGCGCGTGGATGGTGCTCGACAGGTAATTGTCCCGATATAAAGGACCTATCCGTAATCCTGTGGGCGAGGCATATTATGAGATGTAAAAGTCATGGATATGCCGATGAAGAAGAAACGCACCGTCGCTTCTCAGGCAGCGGCCCGAGGGCCGCTGCCTGCCCTTCCGGAAGGTCTGCTGGAT
>NZ_JARUXJ010000169.1:0-496 GCF_031451465.1 Caballeronia sp. LZ003
GGTCGTGCTGCCAGCGGCCGTGGCGGTCGCGAGCCGCCCGCGCGCGTCGTAATAAAAACTCTCGGTCGCTTGCTTGCCGATCGTGCGCGCGGTGAGCCGTCCCATCGGGTCGCGCTCGTAGACCGATACAGAGGGCATCGTCGCGCTACGCGAGCTGGACGAAGGCGAGGAAGTCGAGAGCATAGAACAGACGACGCAGCCTTGAGGTGACACGCCGCCTGTGATTGAAGACGATCAATCAATCGAGCCATGATCGCCCAAGGCAATTATTCGACTACCGCACGCTGTGAGATGGCCATCCAGCGCAACGTGTTCGCCGTTGGTGTCGGTTAGCATGTCCGAGCCTTGAATGATCGGATTAACGCCGTGTTCGGGACATGACACGAGATCGCCCACGCGCGCGCCTTTGCGTCCGTCGATGTCCATCGTGTCTGATCCGGTGATGATGCGGCCGCCGTGGGTGGTGCTGTCGCCTACGCAAGCAATTGATGTCATT
>NZ_JARUXJ010000170.1:0-493 GCF_031451465.1 Caballeronia sp. LZ003
CAGCATAGTCCGCGCGCCTCACTTCCAGGCATCGCTAAGCATCCTCCACAGTCGTTCTTCCACTTCTAAGCTTCGGGGCCAGCGCGCTAAATGTGTCTCGAGAACATTAGCGGCGATGCGCACACTCGCACGGTACCCGAGCGAGCCCGGTTCGTATTTACTTGCTTCCACTAAGTGCGCTCGGAGATTCTCTTCAAGCGTTCGAAGACTAGGCGTAAAAGGCAAAGACAACACACGATCGTGCTCGGGGGTCTCGTTCTTGGTGCTCTGGCGCACCTCGTAGCTGAAGCCGCCTTTAATGCGCCGACGAAGTAAAATGCCACGCTCGCTCAAGGTAATCAGGTCTTCGATGAGATGGCGAGGCCGCAGCTTACCGCGGGATTTGGTTAGAGCGTCCTGTGTTGCGGCTACGTAGTCGGCCTCGAGTTGTGCGTCCGTTCCGAGAAACGAATCTCCATACCGCCCGCAAGTAAGGGAACGGATGAGCCATTCA
>NZ_JARUXJ010000171.1:0-490 GCF_031451465.1 Caballeronia sp. LZ003
AGCAGCATGTTGCGAGCGCTGACGATAGAAGCCTGCTTCATTCGGAGAAGCAAATCCGGTTTGCGCTTGAGCACAACGTGGCGCTGGAGAAGGCAAACACGCTGCGGGAGGCACAGGCGAAGCTCGCGCAGCGCGCAGATCGGACGCACGCGAATTTGATTGAATATCAGCAGGGCCAAAAGGAACGCTATGCGCGCGTGCTCGATGAGCGCGCGGGCGGCGGACAGGTCGACCCTTTGGGTCGGCAAGAGCGGGCGGATATGGCCGAAATCGTGCGCCACTATCAGCATGCGCTCGATGCGCTCAAGCAGACCACGCCTACGGAGTTGCTCGGCAGCGGCGAATACCGCAAGGCGGTAGAGCAAATCAAGTTGAATCTGGATCGATCGAGCGCGATGCACACCGAACACTTTGCGACGCTCAAGCGCCTGCGTGACGATTGGGCGGCGGGCTTAGGCAATGGCGTCGCTGATTTTTATAAAGACACGCT
>NZ_JARUXJ010000172.1:0-490 GCF_031451465.1 Caballeronia sp. LZ003
TTTGAAAGTGGAAGCATCCAACGTCGTCGGCACGCCCGCGTCTTGCTCGTCACGATGCCGATCGACTAGCCACTGTGTCGCGGCGAGCCGTTCGTCGCGTTGCTCGCGCGCTTGGGCTGCGATGACTTCCATATCCTCCACGTAACTCGCAATTGGACCGAACTCGCCCGCGACCAATCGGGCGAATAACGCCCGACCGTGCGCTTCAACATCAGTGGGCATAGCAAAGAAGACCTGTGGTTCCGTGATGCCCATCGGATGATTGGGGAACGTCACAGTGCAGCGGATGCATTGCTTTTGCTCGGGATCCATCCATTGAGGGTTCGTGACGGTGCCGATCTCATACGGATCGCGGATCACCGGCGCTTCGTGCAATATCGCGCTGGTGCTACGAGCTGAATGCGCGGCATGACGGTTGGCATTGGTGTCGAAAAGGATTGGAATCTTCATGATTAGCTGATGCGTTGCCAGAGGTAGACATACAGCGAAT
>NZ_JARUXJ010000173.1:0-488 GCF_031451465.1 Caballeronia sp. LZ003
CCAAAACTCTCAGCCGCCGTTCGCGCCACACGTCCAATACTCTGTCCTGCGATTTGGCTACCGCCTCCGATTCCCAAAGTACCGACGTTGATCACCAAGTCTTCCTTGGCCCGCTGCACCTGGCCCGGACTTAGCCTCTCGCCTGTGACTGGATTGATGTTGTACGTGTTGAACAGCGCCGCCATCCTACCAACACTTTCCGCGACCTCATAACCAAGCCCTAGCACCGCCCCGCCCGGAGTCGTTGCTACGCTCGAATCGGACAACCGATCGCGCATCGTCGGCGGCAATGCCCGAATTTCACCATCAAAGTCCGACGACCGTCCAGGACCCGTTACGAGAACGTTGAGCTCACCAAGAGCCGGACGCCGGTCAACCGGATTCGTCACCTGGATCTGCAACTCGGACAGCCGCTCGGCGCGCATCTGCTCCACGCTGTATGCTGCCCCGCCATACGGACTGATTGCGTCTGCCGCTGCATAGCTTTC
>NZ_JARUXJ010000174.1:0-487 GCF_031451465.1 Caballeronia sp. LZ003
GTTCGACGATAATCTGAAGGTCTACCTGCACCGCGATCCTGTCGACTTCCGCTACGGCATGAACAGTCTGTCGATTCTCGTCGAGCAGTCGATGCGCCTGAATCCGATGGACACTTCGCTATACATCTTCGGAAACCGACGTCGTGACCGGATAAAGATTCTTGGCTGGGACGGCAGTGGTTTCTGGCTTCTCGTAAAGCGATTGGAGAGAAGCCACTTCATCTGGCCCGACAACAAGGCCGAGATCGTGACAATGACCACCAACGTGCTGCACGCGCTACTCGACGGCGATGACATCACCGCGATACGACGGCATCCGAAGCAGGAATATCATCGCGTGAGCTGAACAGGGAGGCGGCGTGCAGGTCTAACCGCCATGCCGATCAACGTCACGATCACCGCCGAGGAATTGAAGGCGTTGCTCGCCGAGCGCGATGCTGCTCGGGCATTGCGAGAAGAACAGGAGGCCTTACGCGGCGCCTTGCGG
>NZ_JARUXJ010000175.1:0-483 GCF_031451465.1 Caballeronia sp. LZ003
TTGGAATCCAGCAGCCGCGATCTGCTCCAGATACCTTTCGTTGAGCGGATCGCCCCTGGCCAAATAGATTAGATATGACATTATCGCCTCGTTCGTTCGCAGATTTTGGACAATATGTGGACAGCCTACGACAGCAGGACTACCACGTGCAAGTACGGAATCGCCGGTTTTCGGACCAGCACCTGCGGTGGCCGGCGATGCCGAATTGCCATATCACCGGTGCTTTGGGGTAGGGATTGAGATAACTGAGGCGCAACGGCGCGTGATTGGCACGCCAGAAGTGCGGGCGGCCAGAAATGCCGGTGCTCGCCTTTTTACGCCGTCGTGTCCCAATTAGGTACGTCGCGTCGTAACGAGTCCCGCGCTTCCCTGCCGCCTAACCTCTATAACTCTGGATAAGCGAGATCAGCGGCAACGATCTCCGTCCCGAGCGTTACAGCCGCAACGGATGCCTCGTGTGTCGTGGGAAATGGGCCAATCGGC
>NZ_JARUXJ010000176.1:0-477 GCF_031451465.1 Caballeronia sp. LZ003
GGAGGGTCGTTCCTCGCTGATGCAACAAGTCATGCGCGCGGTGATTCGCCCTGAGGTTGGGGCTGTGCCGCTAGGCGCGCCTTCGAATGTCTTTGAGCGCGAGACGCGGCTATTCGGTAGCCGTGTTGATGTGAACGTTTGTGGTGACCTGTAGCGAGACGCGCAGATCTATTGAATTGCAAGATAGCTTTTGTTGCTTCAAGAGGAGATACAGATATGGAAGAAATGCGAGCATCGCCAGACGGTAGCAACAGCGCCGATGTCTCAAGCGCCGTACCGTCTATCGGTACGCAACTGGATTACAAAAAAAATGGTGAAGGCGATGACAAGTTTGCCGCAGTCGCCAATTTTACGGACATCTCAAGTTTCACGGGTTCGGCGAATCTTGTTGATGTGACGCGCCTAAACAGCAAGGGGCGAGAGAAGAGGCGCGGCATGCCAGATTGGGGGCAGGTAACGGTTGCCTTGCACATCAAT
>NZ_JARUXJ010000177.1:0-474 GCF_031451465.1 Caballeronia sp. LZ003
CACGGTGGACGCTTCCACCCAACTCGCAACGGCCGAACGCGGACACGCAGGCAAGGGCGCAATCCGACTCATCGTGTCGAAGCCGCACACCGCCGTCACGCTGGCTCTGTGGGTCGGACTGTTCATGAACCTGATGACGGTCTACTTCCTCAATAGCTGGCTGCCGATCATCGTGAAGGACAACAATTTCTCGCTCGCCGACGCGGCGCTGGTGGGTGCGATGATGCAGGTGGGCGGCACGCTCGGCAATATCGTCATCGGTTGGGAGATGGACCGCTTCAAAGCGCACAAGGTCATGATCGCGACGCTGCTTGCAGCGCTCGTCTTCACGATCGCGATCTCGCAGCTGAACGTCGGCCTCGCCGGTCTCATAATTCTCGTTTTCCTGCTCGGCTATTGCACGAACTCGACGAACACCGGCTGGACTGCAATGGCTGCGAGCTACTATCCCACTGAAATGCGTGCCACCGGCAC
>NZ_JARUXJ010000178.1:0-474 GCF_031451465.1 Caballeronia sp. LZ003
GTGCCGGTGGCACGCATTTCAGTGGGATAGTAGCTCGCAGCCATTGCAGTCCAGCCGGTGTTCGTCGAGTTCGTGCAATAGCCGAGCAGGAAAACGAGAGTAATGAGACCGGCGAGGCCGACGTTCAGCTGCGAGATCGCGATCGTGAAGACGAGCGCTGCAAGCAGCGTCGCGATCATGACCTTGTGCGCTTCGAAGCGGTCCATCTCCCAACCGATGACAATATTGCCGAGCGTGCCACCCACCTGCATCATCGCACCCACCAGCGCCGCGTCGGCGAGCGAGAAATTGTTGTCCTTGACGATGATCGGCAGCCAGCTATTGAGGAAGTAGACCGTCATCAGGTTCATGAACAGTCCGACCCACAGGGCCAGGGTGACGGCGGTGTGCGGCTTCGACACGATGAGTCGGATTGCGCCCTTGCCTGCGTGTCCGCGTTCGGCCGTTGCGAGTTGGGTGGAAGCGTCCACCGTG
>NZ_JARUXJ010000179.1:0-466 GCF_031451465.1 Caballeronia sp. LZ003
GATTTGCGTCGGCGCCGACACGTCATCCTCATTTGCGTGAGTGATGAGCGCTGAAGACATTGTTCGCGATGCTTTGGCTAACCTGGCGCACGGCCACGTGTTTGCTGACGTCGCCAAGCAAGGCGTGCCTCCGCCCTGGATCGTGTATCAGGTGGCGGGGGGCGAAATCGCGGCGGATCTGAGCGGCAGGCCATTCGACGAATATCTTGCGCGCGTGCAGATCGCGGTGTGGCATGCGACGGCAGAGGGTCGCTCCTCGCTGATGCAACAAGTCATGCGCGCGGTGATTCGCCCTGAGGTAGGGGCTGTGCCGCTAGGCGCGCCGACGAACATATTCGAGCACGAGACGCGGCTATTCGGTAGCCGAGTTGAAGTGAGCGTTTGGAGTGAGCTGGGGTGAGCCGGGGGTAAGTGGTAGCGAGCAGTGCAAACTTCTTGGCCACGCTGAGTCGGGGGATTACGTATG
>NZ_JARUXJ010000180.1:0-461 GCF_031451465.1 Caballeronia sp. LZ003
CGCGCGACGCCGTGCGGGAAAAGGAATCGCAACCATGACGATAAAAGTGCTGATCGCGGACGACCACACGCTGGTACGCGACGGACTGCGCCATATTCTCGCCGACGCGAGCGGCTTCGAGGTCGCCGGCGAAGCGAGCGACGCGGCGAGCACGCTTGCTCTCGTTCGTTCGACGCCGGCGCACGTGCTGGTCCTCGATTTGTCCATGCCGGGCCGCAGCGGCCTCGATCTGCTCGTGCAGATCAAGGAGGAAAAGCCCGGCCTGCGCATTCTCGTGCTCACCATGCACGCGGAGCAGCAATACGCCACGCGCGCTTTCAAGGCAGGTGCATCCGGCTATCTCACCAAGGAAAGCGCGAGCGCGGAACTGGTCTCTGCCGTGACCAAGGTCGCCGCGGGGGGCGCGTACGTGAGCCTCGCGATGGCTGAACGCTTCGCGCAGAACCTGAGCGGGCGCGCCG
>NZ_JARUXJ010000181.1:0-459 GCF_031451465.1 Caballeronia sp. LZ003
GATCAGCGATCACGATCAACCGGAACGGGTGATCACGATCATTCGGAATCCGTGATCACCATCCGCCGAAATGCGTGATCACGTTCGCCGGAATACGCAGGTGAGCTCGCGAGGGCGGGTGCTTCCCGGCCTCGTGAAGCGTCGCGCCGAAGAGCGTTCGCTTTGCGAGCGAAACTTGTGAAGTACGCACCGTACCTCATCGTATGCGTGGCTGGCATTGCAATCGGCGGTGCTGCGCTTCACATCTTCGATAGCAGCCAACTTGCCAAGGAGCAGGCTGCTCACGCGCGCGACAACGAGGCGAACGTACGAAAGCTTGCGACCCTCTCGGAGGGTGCGGCGAAGGCAGCACGCGCTGCAATCGCGGCTCACAACACGGCAGCCGCCCGTATCGCAGCGCTCGACGAACAGTTCCACCGTGAGAGGATTTCCCATGAAGCTGACAACGCCAAAAATCGC
>NZ_JARUXJ010000182.1:0-453 GCF_031451465.1 Caballeronia sp. LZ003
GGACTAAACCGCTCGCGCGGTATGTGCTCCGTTCAAAGTTATTGGTTGGGATAAAGTAAAGCCGGCCGGTTTCCTAGTTTCCTATGTTGAGTGATGAGGCGATCCGCCTCGTTACCCAGGAGGAACCGGGCCATGACATCCCCCGTCCAAGTTACCAGTCCGTTGCGTCAGCGCATGATGGACGACATGCGCATGCGCCGCCTCGCACCAACCACGCAAGCCAATTATCTTCGTGTGGTACGAGCGTTCACCGTCTTCCTCGGACGCTCGCCCGACACTGCCACCGTAGAAGACTTGCGTCGCTATCAACTGCATCTGGTTGATCACGGCGTGTCGCCAGTTTCTTTGAACGCCGCGATCACCGGCCTGAAGTTCTTCTTCGGTACGACGCTCGCTCAAGAAGCGTTGATGGCGAAGATGCGTCCGATTTATCTCCCGCGTACCTTGCCGGTC
>NZ_JARUXJ010000183.1:0-452 GCF_031451465.1 Caballeronia sp. LZ003
CGTGCCTCGCTTTGAAGGGGTGGTGCATCGCGGTTACCTCGATCCTGTGGGCGCTGCGACGAAATGCAGCGGCGACACGCACGACGTCGTTGTCGGCCAGTCGTACAGTCCCGACGAGTGCTGGGAGTCGTTGAACCGCCAACTTATGACCCATGCCGATGATGTGCTTCGATGCACCCCAGGCCTCAAGGACCATTCAAACCAGCTCGCCGCCGCGGTGAGCTTTGCTTACAGCATAGGCGGCACAGCCTATTGCAAGAGCACAACCGCAAAACGATTCAATGAGCATGACTGGAGGGGCGCTTGCCGGGCGATGAACGAATCGGACGACGGGCGTGCGCAGTGGGTGAGCTTGCGGATTTCGGCGATGGTGATCAGCCGTTTCGGTGAACGTGATCAGTCTGGAAGGTGGTGTTGCGCGGTCAATGGATTATAGCGACAGTGATCACGAT
>NZ_JARUXJ010000184.1:0-448 GCF_031451465.1 Caballeronia sp. LZ003
TGTTGCGCCGCAAACGTGTCGAGCCGCACGGCGAAGGTCATCAAAGCGGGTGAGCATTTCGACCCATTGTGCTAGCACCTGCTCCGGTTCGCCTACGTGCCAACATTGCGCTTGCCGCCGCATTCTTACGCCCTACATCTATTGTCGCAAGCGCGGACGCTTTCGAGCCGTGAAGGGCTACAACGACGGGGTGGCAGAACGTAGGGCTTCATGCTCAATCCGGCGGAATTCGGCGGAGGACAAATAGCTATGCCGGTCAAAACTTCTGAACACTCCTCAAACAAGGTTCTTGAACGTCTAGCTAGGCATCGGTTTGCCATCCTGACATGCAACGCCGTTGGATGATTGCTGATTTTTCTAATGCGAGGTTACCGAGCATGAAGAACTAGCCGCCGAAGCGCGAACAGACCGGCGAGCGTCATCCCCGTTCCAAGTCCTCGCTCGATTT
>NZ_JARUXJ010000185.1:0-445 GCF_031451465.1 Caballeronia sp. LZ003
GTTGTCCGGTACTTCAACCAGCAACCCCTTCACGTCGTATGAGCGGACTGGAATTCGGTCGAATTTATCGGAGGTGATGCGCATCGCCGCCACTGCGCTGGCGGGATATTTGAACTTGCCGGTTCGCCTTTTTGTGTAGCTCACTACATGTGCCGTACCGTGCTTCTTGCCGACATTTTTATCTTGATCGATCTCGTCCGCACGCGAGATCGCCAGCACAAAGCGCGCACCTCCGACCAGCTTTACTGGAAACGTAAATGTCTTGCTATAGCTCTGGCAGATGCCAGTAATCTCTCTAATCTCTGGTTCGGGCGCAGGAACGTTCTCGCTCGCCGGTTCGTACGATGGTGCAAACTGAAGTTTGATCGTCGCGTTGGTGTGCCCCTTATTCGAATCCCACCACAGATCATTCACCTGGACAGTAACATCCACCTCATCCACGTCC
>NZ_JARUXJ010000187.1:0-442 GCF_031451465.1 Caballeronia sp. LZ003
GAAACGGCGGCGGTGGTCGAATTCTCTTTGAGTTCACCCTTGGATCTGTCGGGGCGCAAACTGCCTGCACGCCAGATTATCAGTGCGGTGTGCCAATGGGAGTACCGCGGTGCTGAATGCGGTTATCGCGGAACGGATTACTTCACGCGCAACAACATCGAGACGAAGAAGCCGGAAGAGGATAGGTGCGGTGGGCGATTGTCGTGCTGCCGAAAGCGCTTTAAGAACGTGCCGCTGCCTTTTGGCGGCTTTCCCGCTGCGGGCGCGGATGGCGCGCTTACGCGAGGCGGATAAGTGATGCTTGCCGGGCGCACGCGTGCGGCAATTCAATCGCACGCGCTTTCGAGTTATCCGAACGAATCGTGCGGGCTAATCGTGAACGGCGATTACCTGCCGTGCGCCAATGTTTCAAATCTTCCGTCCGAGCACTTCTCCATTTCAG
>NZ_JARUXJ010000188.1:0-441 GCF_031451465.1 Caballeronia sp. LZ003
GGCGTTTGACTCTGCGTACAGTTATTGACACAAGTCCAAGGGCGCGCTTCGCGCGCTAACCCCAATCCCAACTCCCAACTCTTGCGGCTCGAATGACGCGTGAGGTCGTTCTCGGCATCGCTCGCCACACGCGGCGCGATCGTCCATGTATGCCGGTTCGTGCGCACCACGATGCTCACGAACTTCTCACGCAACACGATCCCGTCTTGCTCAAACCGAATGCCGCGAGCCTCCAGGCCCTTGACACAATCGCCCACTGGCTCCCCATACTGGCCGAGGTGCGCATCGTATTCACGGTAGATCTGCACCGGACGGTCGCCGCGAGGACAGAAAATGCCGCCATTGGACTTCACGTACTTCGCCCAGGATGCGGACTCGACCTCACCATCGCTGTACTGGAATTTATTCACGGCCGCGTACATTTCATCGAGCACGCAAGGC
>NZ_JARUXJ010000189.1:0-441 GCF_031451465.1 Caballeronia sp. LZ003
AGAAGCACAACGTATCGGGCCGTCATGCTACGCGCTTGTTCACGCGCTCTTCGGCGATCAGGTTCTCATCAAGCTGCGCGCCGTCCAGGGCGTGCTGCGGTTCGCTCAGCAGTTCGGCGCATCGCGCCTGGAGGCGGCCTGCCGTCGCGCGAATCACTTCGGCACGCCGAGCTACAAAGCCGTCAAGCTGATCTTGCAGAAAGGCCTCGATCAGACCTCGCTGTCGATCGAACCTGTTGAATCAGGCGCGACCACCTACACCCACGGCGGCCGCTTCTGCCGCGATACCCAGACTCTCCTGATCCATTGAACATGAATCCAATTCCCGAACTCACGTCTTCACTTAAGCAATTGCGACTGTCCGGCATCCTCGACACGCTCGAAGCACGCAACCGTGAAGCCATCGACCGTAAGCTCGCCTATACCGATTTCCTGACGTTG
>NZ_JARUXJ010000190.1:0-436 GCF_031451465.1 Caballeronia sp. LZ003
CAATGGCGAGTTGCAGCCGCTCGAGGGCGTTCAATTCGAAGGGGCGGGCTTTGGCCCGACTACGCGGCTGTGGCCGGTCACCGAGCCCGAGCGCGACCGAGCGCTGGATCGCGAGCAGACACTGCTGGAATATTTCGTGTTCCCGCAAAAATTCCACTTCGTCGATCTGTGCGGCTTCGACGCCTCGATGCTGCCGGCGGGCGAATCGCAGATGACGTTTGAAATCGAACTGAGCGGGCGCGTACCGGGTGATTATCCGGTGTGCCGCGAGAGCTTCCGTCTGTTCTGCACACCAGTGATCAACCTGTTCGAAGTGGATGTGCTGCCGCTGCGACCTACGGACTGGCATGATCGCGAACATCGCGTTCAACCCGGCGTGGCGGGGCACGTCGAGCCGTATCACGTGCTCGCAGTGACCGCCGCAGATCCGGAGGAC
>NZ_JARUXJ010000191.1:0-431 GCF_031451465.1 Caballeronia sp. LZ003
GACTGCAGGCGACGGCGGCAAAGCCATGGCTGGGTATCGAGGAGTTGCAACTGTGGGGTATGGCGGAACGGCGACAACGGGCTTTCGTGGTGAATCCACCGCGGGTGTTCGCGGGACAGCTATTGCAGGTGATGGCGGAACTGCACGAGCTGGCAATCATGGGACGGCCATGGTGGGATTCGGCGGGAAGGCAAGCACTGGCGAGAAAGGACAGATCAGCATCTGGTACTGGGACTTCTATGAGATGCGATACCGAATGAAGGTTGGTTACATCGGCGAAGAGGGTTTGGAGCCGAACACGCTATACACCCTCGACGATAATCACCGCTTCGTCAAGGTGTAATCACACATCACGATTTGGTAGGCCGCCGCTTTATTCGTTTTACGTCGCGTTGGCCTCTTAACCAAGTAGTTGTACTTATTAGGAAGTC
>NZ_JARUXJ010000192.1:0-430 GCF_031451465.1 Caballeronia sp. LZ003
GACGTCCGGATACATGCCCAAGGACATGAGCTTTTCGCGGCCAGCAAAGCGATATTTCATTCGCCAGCATTTCGATCCGCTCGGTGTAAGCAGCAGATATAGGCCGCGTCCGTCAAACAGTTTTCTGGCTTTTCCAGCCGATCTGGCGTTGCGAATTGCGATATTGGTTAGCCGCATATTTGGGGGTATCTTCTTTATGAAAAGCACTTCGACGCTACCGCTACCCCCACGCGCACCCCTAAAAAGGGCACGCTGCGAAGGTATCTCCCAGGACCTCGCCGAATAAAAATAGCGCGACAAACGCAATGAAATCATGAAGTTGGAATAAGCACCCGTACCTCCGCAGACGGGGTAGAACGCCCTCGAAAAGGTGCTATTCCTTCTTCTTGGGCAGGCACACAAACCATTCGATAATCAGCCGCCGATTGTT
>NZ_JARUXJ010000193.1:0-427 GCF_031451465.1 Caballeronia sp. LZ003
CGATGCGTGAGGAGCTGACTTGTGGTGCCACGGAAACAGGCGCATCAATGATTCCGCTTAAGCCTTGGGCGCGCCGTACTTCACGCCCGTGATGTACTGTACTGCCTGTGTGCGGCGGCGCTTCCAGTTGATGAAACGCGTCGCCTTCATCGCAACGAAGCCGTTCTGCCAGAGCGAGACGAGCTGCGTGGCACCGCCCTTAGGCCCGCTTTCCATCTCGACCGACGCCTCGCGGCTCGCATCGAGCGTCACATCGCCATCGTCAGCCAGCAGGATTTCCGACGCATTGGCGAGAATCATCATGTCGCCTGCGGTCTGCGAGAGCAGAGCAGGAAGCCCGAAGAAGGTGCCGCCCGCCATCGTGAGGCCCGGGAACTCCGGTTGCGCCAGCGCGTTGTGCATCATCGAGAGCGCCAGCGCCGTGCTC
>NZ_JARUXJ010000194.1:0-426 GCF_031451465.1 Caballeronia sp. LZ003
AGGCAAGCGTCGCCACCGCGACCCACCAGTTGATGTCGTGACTGCTCAGCCACAACCAAAAGTTTCCGCCCGCCACGGGCACAGCCTTCGCCGCGCTGGAGAGCCAATCGTCTTTCATTGATTTTCCGCTAAAGAGATTTGTGAAACGTTGATCGCTATCGCACAACGCCTTCCATGTGCGCACCGCGCAGATTCGCACCTGCCAGGTCCGCACCGCTAAGATTCGTGTTCTTAAGACGCGCCCCATCCAAGTCAGCGCCGCTTAAGTCCGCTCCGCACAAGTCAGCTTCGGACAGATCTGCGCTGCGCAGACATGCCCCGCTAAGGTTCGCACCTTTCAGCGACACATTTACAAGAACCGCGCCCCGCAAATCAGCGCCACGCAGGTCTGCACATGTGAGCTTTGCTCCAGTGAAGTCGACATCG
>NZ_JARUXJ010000195.1:0-426 GCF_031451465.1 Caballeronia sp. LZ003
GGAACGCAGCCACCATGCGCCACGGGACGACAGTCCGCCCAAGCCCGAACTCGTGGTTCGGTTCTCCTACGACGCGTTTGGCCGGCGCATTGCCAAGGAAGTCCAGCACGCAAGCGGCCCCGCCGAACTGACGGTCTTCACGTGGGATGGCGACGTGCTCCTGATGGAAGAGCGCTTCGAGGCGTTGCCGCGTGAACGCGGCTTCGAGCGCGGATCGGAGAATGCGCGGTACGCGATGGTGCGTGAAGATGCGCAGGACGCGTACTCGCTACCGGTCGCGCAGCGCATGCACACGCTCGATGCGGAGTACCAGTGGACGCGCGCCTCGCTCTATCTGCATGAGCCGGGGACGTTCGTGCCGCTGGCGCGGCTCGATGAGAAACTGGTCGAACCGGCGTTCCTCGCCACCGGCACGGACGGGCGTTT
>NZ_JARUXJ010000196.1:0-421 GCF_031451465.1 Caballeronia sp. LZ003
GGGGCGGACACCGACCGTTCCCCTTCGCGACCATAAACGTGGACAAAAAAAGTAAAAAATGGCTCAACGGGGAAGGAAATCTGCGGCATCGCTGGCAATCGCGCCAACGGCGCCGATCGCGCTCGTGCAGCGTCTGGCGCCGCCGATTCACCTCAGTGACGCGGAGCGGACCGTATGGCTGGAGGTCGTCAACGACCAGCCGGCGGGCGCATTTAGCGCGACTCACACTCCATTGCTGGAAATGTACTGTCGGCACGTCGTCAATGCACGCACGATCGCCGATGAACTGCTCAACTTCGAGCGCACATGGCTCGCGCGTGATGATGGTCTGAAACGCTATGACCGGCTACTGGCGATGAGCGAACGTGAGAGCCGCGCAGCCTCGTCGCTCGCCACGCGTCTTCGCATCACGCGGCAGGCC
>NZ_JARUXJ010000186.1:0-83329 GCF_031451465.1 Caballeronia sp. LZ003
GCGGTTTCCTCCCTTGGGGCTTGTAGGACGCCTGCCCGCGGGCGTCTGGGCGAGTTGACGTGCCGATGGATCGGGGCAGGCGTCCTACAACCCTAAACAACAAGAGACGTTCGGACTTGCGCTTGATGAGCGGCTGAGTAGGGTCGTCAAGACTCATTCGCCTGTCGAGAAGCCGACGTTTCCCGGCGCCGCGTCGTGAATGACAGCGATGCGGTGAGCAGCCGCCGCACGGCTGCTTAACGCGGAACGTCCGCAAAGGCCGAATCCCTGCATCGACAGATTTGTGCGCCCCGTCGAGAACTATCCGCTCCCAGGAACGTTGATCGGCTGATTGAGTTCGAGGAAGTTATCGCCCTGGCGATCCCCAAAGGGAACCCCAGCCCGGTTGCCAGGCGAATCAGCATTCCAAGGCGACGAGACGGGCGGCCTAGACGGTAATGGATGCTGCCTCAAAGCGAAACTGAATCTACGATGCTCTCATCGAGCTGGAACTTTGCGACGATTCGACTTAGCACCTCCGCCTGTTGCTCCATCGAAGTCGCCGCAGCCGCGGCCTCTTCGACCTGCGCCGCGTTTCGCTGGGTGTTCCCGTCGATCTGCATGACTGCTTGGTTGACCTGTCCGATGCCGTCGCTCTGCTCGGCGCTCGCGTGGGCTATCTGAGTCATGATGGCGGTGACGCTTTCAACGGCCGAAACGATGTCGACCATCGACTGTTGAGCGTGTGCAACTTGACGGCTTCCCGCCTCGACGCTTTGCGATGAACCGTCGATGAGCGCCTTAATCTCTTTCGCGGCACCCGCACTTCGTTGCGCAAGAGTCCGAACTTCCGACGCCACCACCGCGAAGCCCCGGCCTTGCTCGCCGGCGCGTGCTGCTTCGACTGCGGCGTTGAGCGCGAGAATGTTGGTTTGGAACGCAATGCTGTCGATGACAGAGATGATGTCAACGATCTTGCGTGAGGATTCGGTGATCTCGTTCATGGTGCCGACAACGTCGCTCACGACGACGCCTCCTTGTCGTGCCCGCGTCGAAGCCGCAATCACTAGCTGATTGGCTTCGTTTGCGTGGGCGGCGTTCTGCTGCACGGTTGTGGTCAGTTCCTCCATGGCAGCGGCGGTTTGCTGAAGATTGGAGGCTTGTGCTTCGGTTCGCGCGGACAGGTCAAGGTTTCCCGTCGAAATCTGCCGGGATGCCGATGAAATCGCAAGCGTGCTCGCGCGCACCTCACCGATGATGTGGTTGAGCGATTCGATGAAGCGGTTGAAGGAAGCAGCCAGCACACCGACTTCGTCTTCCGTCTCGACCGGCATACGTCGCGTCAGATCTCCATGGCCCTCCGCAATTTCTCGGAGCATGGCGGCGGCACGGCCCAGCGGACCTGAAATGGACCCGCTCACGAAAATAATGATCACCACGCCGATGCCTCCGCCTACCAGCGCGGCAAGCAGCGCGGAGATCGTAGAGGTCCGCGTAATCCCGCCGAGTATTTCCGACTCGGGCACTTCGGCTACCACATAGAGATTCAACTCGGGCACGAACGAAGTGGCGACGACATGTTTTCCGTCTGCGGCTGAATAGATCGAGTGGTCGAAGCGTTTGCCACTCAACAGTCCAGACACGATCTGTTTGGTTAAGCCGCTGGCTTCCCCAAAGAAATGTCGTCCGTCGGCAAGCGCGGCGTCGGGATGGATAACATACGCGCCGTCAGGGCTGACAAGGTAGACGAAACCGTGCTGTCCGATCTTGTAACTGCGGATCGTATCCGCCAGGTCGTTCACTGACAGGCCAATCGAAGCGACGCCCGTCTTTCCGTTGGCATCGAAACGGACGTTGATAAAAAGGTTATAGGCCGGCGAAGCCTTGTCCTTGTCCAAGTCCAATTGATAAGGCTTGCCGCTGGCAAGGAAGCGATAGAACCATTGATCGCCCGGGTCGCTTCTGGATACTGTGCGGGAAGCGCCGCTGTCGCTCAGATACTTGCCGGTGGTTTCAGAAACCCACGAAATCGTTGCCGCCTTCGCTTCACGCTTGATGCGCATGGCATAGGTCTTCCAGGCATCGATACCGTTGTCTGGAAGACCTTTTTCCTCGAAGTCGAGCATAAAGGTATTCGCCGCGATTCCCTCGGTGAGCGCAAGCGGCCCCGCGATCTGGCGTAGTATGTCGTTTCGAATCTCGCCTACCGCCGCAGGCAAATCTTGCTCGACAGCGCGTTGCTTCATGCTGTTTCCAGTCAGGAATACGCTCAACGTCGTCGAAGCCATCACGAAGACCAGAACGGATATGCCCATCGAGATAATGAGCTTTTGACGAACGGAGAGACGTCTCAGGAATGTCATGAAATAGGATGTCGAGGGTAGGGAATGAGATGTTGTCAACCATGGGGCCAGAACCGGTGCTGGCCGGCGACAAGGACGCCGAAGCCGATGACCTCAGTTACGGCCGAGCAGAATCAAACTTGAGGCAGTGAGTTGCGAATTTGCGCGCCAGATGCAGCAGTGCGCGCGGCGATAGCGGCTACAGCACGCGTGCGTCGAAGGCAGGAGCATGCGCGCTCAAGTTCGGTCGCATCCGGTCGTTATACGTTATATCTCCACAATGCCAGTCTGTTCAAGAAAGCGGTCCTTTCGCACCTGGTCGGCCACCGTGTCCTATGAAGTTGCTTTCAAAAGTCAGCGCGATTTCGGTCGCGTTTGCGATAGCCGCGAGCTTCGGCATAGCTCTGACGCATGCGACATGGGGCGTGAGCAGCATCTGGCCCGCTAACGGGCTTATCGTCGGCATGCTGTTCCAGCGGCGGAAGACGCCATGGCGCGAAATGATCGGGGCTGTCGCGATCGGCGGCGTCGCCGCGAACCTTTGGCTTCATATCGACGCCGCAACGGCATTCATCTTCGCTTCGGGCAATGTCGTCGAGGTTGCCATTTTGTCGGTCGTTCTGGGAGGACACTTCGCGCCGGTGTCCCCTGTCGTGCATCCGAAGGGACTGTATCAGTTCCTCGCGCTCGCCGTGCTTGCTCCGGCGGCGGTCGCGGGAGCACTCATTGGGTTACTGTCGCATGTGCTATTGAGCTGGCCAGCCCTGACGATAGCTTTAACCTGGCTCCGCAGTGATGCGCTCGGCCTCGCGGTGTTTTTGCCTATCGGTTATATGGCAAGACGGGCATTTCGCGGACAGATACATCGATGCATATGGAATAGCACGCGACGACGTTGCGCGAGAGGACTGCTGGCGCACGGTATTGTGCTTGCCGTCAGCGCGAGCATCTTTGCTCCGAAGCATCTCATCTCGCCGTATTGGGCCCTTCCTTCCATCGTACTGGCGGTACTGTGGGCGGGCGGCTATGCCGCCATTACAGGCACCTTCATTACCGCCGCGTTCGCGGTTGTCACAACGGTCAACCACCCGGTGCAAAGCACGTTCGGGTCATTTCGCTTTCCTACGGGCGCGATTCTCGAAGTTCAGGGATTCACGCTTGCGTGCACGGTGGCGTCGTATCTCATGGCGGCGGTGTTATCCGATAGGCAACGATTCTTTCGACAGGCAACACGGGGCCATAAGAAGCAGCTTGAACTGGCGGCCAGTTTGCTCGCTGTCAATGAGGAATTGAAGGTCCTCGCGCGACTCGATCCACTGACTGGCCTGGCTAACCGGCGCAGTTTCGACGGATCGTTGAGCGACGCCCTCGCCAAGGCACGAGCAGGCGCAAGCGCAATCGGCGTGATGTTCGTCGACATCGATTGGTTCAAACGCTACAACGACCGCTACGGGCACGGGAAAGGAGATGACGCTCTGGCCGAGGTTGCGCGCGCGCTGCGCACGGTCTTTCCGGAAGGCTCTAGTATTGCCAGGCTCGGAGGCGAGGAGTTCGCGGTCATCGTGCCGGAAGGCGACGCGGCAGCACTCGTTGAGCTGGCCACAGCCGCTGTGCAGCGCATATATGATCTTTCCATCCTTCACGGTGATAGTCCTTATGGATGCCTGACCATCAGTGTCGGGGTGGCGACTTCAAGCGTCCCACCAACCGATGATGGCGCGCAATTGCTTCGCCAGGCGGACGCCGCGATGTACCGGGCAAAGCGTGACGGTCGTAACGGATATGCGACGCATCTTGAATAGGTGCATTAGACCGAGGAAGCCATGTTCATACCGCCGTATCCTGCTGACGAAGCCGAACGACTGAGTGCGTTGCGCTCCACTTACCTGTTGGACACCCGGCCTGAGTCGTTCTTCGACGACATCACGCGGCTGGCCGCCGAGATGTTCGACGTTCCGATTTCATTGGTGACGCTCGTGGACAAAGAACGGCAGTGGTTCAAGTCACGTGTAGGCTTGAAGCTCGCCGAGAGCGCCAGGGAGATTTCCTTCTGTGGCCACGCGATTCTGTCGAAAGAGCCCACCGTTGTTCTCGACGCGAATCTCGATGAGCGCTTCCACGACAATCCATTGGTCACGGGTGAGCCGAGTATCCGCTTCTATGCGGGAGCGCCTGTCGTAACCGACGACGGGTATGCCATTGGAACCCTTTGCATCATCGACAGCGAAAGCCGGCCTGTTTTCGGTGACAGCGAGCAATCGCGTCTCTCGGCGCTCGCCGGACTCATTGCACAACGAGTCGACGCATTACGCTCGAATGCATACCGCGACAACGTGACCGGTTTGCCGAATCTTGCTCGCTTCACGGACGACACCGCCCTCAGCTGCGCTTCGGCGCATGCCGTGCTCCTGGACGTCTGCACGCTGGACTACATCAATAGAATGGTTGTAGCGGTCGGACTGGAGACCGTGAACGCCGTAGCAGTGGCGACGACAAGCAGACTGATGAGGGCGCTCGGAACGGGCGTCACCCTGTACCGTATCGGCTATGCTCGTTATCTGTTCGTCACTGAAGCGTCTTGCGGCGAGATCAGCGAGATGGTTCGGAAATGCGTGAGGGCATTCGAAAGTCCCTTGATCGTCGGACGAGACTTGCCTATTGATGTCACACCGTCGGTCGGCATTGCACGAATCTGCGACACTTCCGGACCTTCCGACCTGATAGCAGCATTGATCTTCGCTTCGGAACGGGCGCGTGAAAGCCACGCAAATGCAGTTGTCTATGACCGTGAAATGGGTCTTGGCAGACATAGGACGTTTTTGCTGCTCAACTCGTTCAAAGATGCACTCGCCCGAAACCAGCTTCGGCTCGTTTATCAGCCGCGCGTGCGCCTGATCGATGGGGTATGTGTCGGCGCTGAAGCACTGGTCCGATGGCGGCATCCGCAGTTGGGCGAAATCTCTCCAGGTGAATTCGTCCCACTCATCGCGAACACCGCATTGATCAATGCACTCACGGATTGGGTACTGGCGACGGCGCTGCGGCAACTCGCTGAATGGCACATACAGCATCCGGGGCTCGTCATCTCAGTCAATGCCGTTGGCTCGGACTTGTCACGCGCCGACTTCGTGGAGCAGGTGAACGTCGCGCTTCAATCGGCCGGCGTCAGTCCACAACGACTGGAGCTCGAAGTCACGGAGGGCTCGCTCATGCTTCACACCGAGAGAAGCGCCAGCAACGTGAGCGCGCTCCGGCGGCTTGGCGTGTCCCTGGCAATCGACGACTTCGGTTCGGGATTCAGTAACCTTACGCAATTGAGTTCGCTAGACGTAGCGGCAGTGAAGATCGATCAAGCGCTGGTCAGGGCCATCATGACGAGCCCGCGCGACGCGACGATCGTGCGTTCGGTCATTCGACTGGTTCACGAATTAGGGTATAAGGCCGTCGCGGAAGGTGCGGAGACCGCCGAGATACTTGGTCAGGTCCGTGATTGGGGATGCGACGAAATCCAGGGCTACTTCATTGGACGCCCAATGGAAGAAGACGTCTTCGCGGCATGGCTCGCGGGGTCAGTCTGTCAGCTTTAGCCCTAGCTACAGCGCGCATCGGCGCATGTGCAATGGGCCTCCGGGGAAAGCCTTATCAGCGATCGGCGACTGCCAAGTGGAAAGACCGGAAGGAAGCGGATAGCAGCCGGAACTCCACCAGAACTTTGACGTCCGCAAAGGCCGAACAGGGAGCAGTGCCGCCTGCTTTGCTTCGCCGGTCCTGTTCACAGCGGTCGTCCACTCAGGCTGACGACGTTCCAACGCAACTCTGCGTCGATCCATCGACTGCCGAAAGCGACGTTTTTCAATGCGCTCAAGTTCGCCGACGCCCGAATAGGCGTTCAGTCCGCGGGGCAACGCGGCGCGCGCCACAGTAACACGTCCAGTGGCCTGATATTATTTCCCCGCACCCGTTGAGTACACTTTCTTTCCGTCTTCGCCGATGTCATCCCGCCGCCCCTCCGCGCGAACTGCCCGGTCGCTGTTTCGAAAACCTCTCAGCAAAGAGATGTTGCTTCCCCTCCCTTCGTCAGCGGCACGGACCGTCGCATTATCGAACCACTTGACGTTCGCGGCGTGTCAATCCGGCGCTGGATCGGCGTATCTCTTCAATGAGCTTGTCCAACTCCTCTACGTCACCTTCTTTGTGCAAGATGCGGGCTATGGGGACACGGATTTAATCATCTATGCACGCGCTGAAGCAGTTCTCGAGCGCGGCTTGCAACGCGCCGAAGTCGAGCGACTGTGGGAACTTGAGGCGGCCGAGCTACCGTCGTTTCAAGCGGTGCTGCAATAGGCCGACCGCCAACTAGCAAGCGCGCCAAAGTACGTTCATGCCGATGCACGAGACCGGCTCAAGCGGTTTGCCGCCAGCGGACGCGCCTCGCCGCTCAAGTCCACCGCGTCGCGCCACTGACGGCGATAAGGTCATCCAGTAACGAACGCGCCATCACCTCGCCCCTACCCGCGATTCACGAGAGTCGTTCACGTGGAGGACGGCCGATATAATAGTTGCCGGAATCTTACGCATTGCATCGGAGTTCTCCTATGAGTCAAACCCGCGGACCAAATGCGGGATATCGGGGCAAGCCAAACAGTCGACGCCAACCACATCACCTGGCGAGTCCAAATCGCGCACCGCGAGACCAACCTCCTTTAAGAGCGCGTGACGACGGGCCCACGCAGGCGTCCATTATCAAGACTCGTTCGTTGAAATTCCTCGTCGATGCAGTCGGCGCGGAGAATATTGCTTTGGCACTTGAGTCCAGCTTGGCCCGAATCGCAGAACTGCTACGAGGAGAGCGATTCACGCCCGAGACCGCGTTCCACATGGAAACTACGCTTGGGCTACCGTCCGGCTTTTTCGACCAATCTCATCCACTTCTTTCGTCGGAGACGATTGCGCGCCTGAAGGTGCCGCTCGAGTTCGTCCATACGGACGAGTTCAGCCACGAAGGGGACGTCGGGGAAGCACCCGTCCTTCCAAGTGCGCAGAAGCCTTCGCTGCTTGCCAGCAGTTTGTCCGAGGACACCACAATGTCGTCTAAGAGTTCGAAAGAAGTGTTGGGCGCGCCCAAGACCCGCGCCCAAAAGCTTTCAGAGCGGGAAAGCGGTCAACCTTCCGGAGAAGGAAATTCGCCCAAACCGCACCGATCGCATCAAGCGGCCGGGCGGAAGCAGTCCCAAGCGAGCGGCGGTGCGACAGTAGAGAGTATCAGGCAGGCCAACCTTCACGTTCTTACCACACGCAACGGTTCAAAGGTCAAGCTCGGCGCAGTCTTGGGTCTAGGCGGATCGAATATGGCGCACCGACTGCACGGAAAGAAGCGCATGGATGATGCTGAAGCCGAGCGCTTCACCGCGGGGCTCGGTTTGCCTGCGGGCTGGTTAGACACACCTCGCTCTGTAGCCGACATTCCCGAGTCCGTCGCGCTGCTGCTTGCGCCCGCATCACGCGTGCGCGCGCCCGGTCGAGCACCCGCGCCAACCGCCGCGGTACCGTATGAGGACACCCAAGCCACCGCCGCTCCGACCGACGAGATCGACCGCGCCCTGCCCACCTCTGCGAGCAGCCCGAACAGTGAAGCATTGCCAGCCGATACCGCGGGGACGACGGCGCAGCACGCGTTCACAACGAAAACGTCATCAATTCATCCGTCACCCGCGACGACGGTTTCGTCGAACGCGCCGAGCCAGGAACGCCAGCAGCCATCGCCGCACCGGCGGAGTCCCTGCCCGCATTCTCGATGGCAAAGCCTACAGCCACGCCACCCTCCGCCACTTTGGGAACCAGCTTAGCCGGTCTTGACGGAATCGCACCTATCGCAGAGGCGCTCTTGAAGACGCTCGCGGGCAAGGCACGCTCCGGTCGCTTGGACGAACTGAAAGCGTTGGAGCTATTGCAACAAGCCGTCCTGCTATAACAGGGACGTCTGGAACTATCGTCTAGCCACGTCGGTAACAGGCGGTGATCGAGCTGACGGCCGAGCAGTTGCATTGGCTGCTCGACGGCATCGACATGGACGCAGTACGCCGCCGTCCGATGCTGCGGTACCGTCACGCGAGCTTGATGCCGATACCCGTGCTGTCGCCCTTCAAACTTCGAACCACACAGGTCGCTTGCGCAGCCGGCATCCGGCTAAAATATCGCCTTGGTTTCGACTCCCGCGACAACCGGAAGCTCTCTCATGACCAAGGCGATCCGCCAGGCCGTCAGCATCGCGCCGGGCCACAACCAGGCTAGCCTGTCCCGGGGACAGAAGGCATTCAACACCCTGATCAGACAGATCGAGAAGCGCCGTGACCGTCTGCGGGCGTGGGAGACCGTCATGCCGGCGTTCCAGAAAAAGTACATTGACGAACTATTGCCTCTCGAACGGGAATCGACGGATCTGCACGTCAAGATGGTTTATCGGCTCGATGGTGCCTTCGACCAGAAAGGACTGACCAAGGCCGAGCGGCGCACCATCTCGGAGCTGATCGCCGGCCTGGCTGGCGATCTGATCGAGGAAAGCGACGATGCGCAGTTGAAGGTCATTTACAACAGACATAGCCAATCCGACTACGATAGCGAAGCGGCGGCCGAACTCGAGGATATGAAGTTGGCGCTCGAGGCAATGCTCGGCGTTGAACTGGGTGACGACATCGACATGAGTTCGCCCGACGAAGTCTTGCAGCGCGCGCATGCCAGAATGGAAGAGCAGCACACGCAGGAAGCAGCCGCAAATCAGGCTCGGGAAGCGCGACGCGCCAAACGGAAGAAGTCGGCAAAACTGAACCGCACCGGGAATGTAGGAGACTTCGGATCTTGGCTGTAATTGGAGATTTGAAGTATGGAAAACGAAAGCAGGGCAAGGAAGCCCACCGGGACGCGATATTCGGATGAGGTCCGTGAGCGAGCGGTGCGAATGGTGTTCGAGCACCAATACGAGTATCAAACGCAGGGGGCGGCGATCCGCTCGATCGCCTCGAAGATGGGGATGTCGCGCGAGACGCTTCGCAACTGGATCATTCAGGCTGAGCGCGACCGTGGCCAACGAGCGGGCGCGACAACTTCGGAGCTAGCGCGTCTGAAGGAACTGGAGCGCGAGAATCGTGAACTGCGCACGACCAACGAGATCCTGCGCAAGGCCTCCGCATATTTCGCGCAGGCGGAGCTCGACCGCCGATCGAAGCCGTGATCGCGTTCATCGACGAGCATCGCGACGTCTACGGTATCGAGCCGATCTGCCGCCTGCTGCCGATCGCGCCGTCGACGTATTACCGCCACGCCGGGCGGCGCAGCGATCCGGAGCAATGGCCAGCACGAGCGCGTCGCGATATTAAACTGAAGGCCCTCATCCGGGCGGTCTGGGACGAGAACTTCGGCGTGTATGGAGTGCGCAAGGTCTGGCGCCAGTTGTTGCGCGATGGCGTAAAGGTCGCGCGCTGCACGGTTGCGCGCCTGATGAAGGTGATGGGCCTCGAAGGTGTGCGGCGTGGGCGCCGGATCAAGACGACGCAGCGCGACGATGCGGTGCCGTGCCCGCTGGACCGGGTCAAACGTCAGTTCCGGGCCGAGCGGCCTAACGCGCTGTGGGTCGCAGATTTTACCTACTGCTGGACATGGTCGGGCTTTGTCTACGTGGCCTTCGTGACCGATGTGTTTGCGCGCCGTATCGTCGGCTGGCGCGTGTCGGCATTGATGAAGACTGACTTCGTGCTGGATGCGCTGAATTAGGCGTTACACGATCGCCAGCCACCGCCCGGGCTCATTCATCATAGCGATCACGGGTCGCAATATCTCAGCATTCGGTACACCGAACGTTTGGTGGACGTGGGCGTTGAGCCATCAGTCGGAACTGTCGGCGACTCTTACGACAACGCTCTGGCCGAAACGATCAACGGCTTGTAAAAGACCGAAGTCGTGCATCGCCGTTCATGGCGTACGCACCAGGATGTCGAACTCGCCACGCTCGAATGGGTGCACTGGTACAACCACCATCGGTTGCTCGGCCCGCTCGGGTACGTATCGCCTGCGGAAGCAGAGGAAGTCTACAATCGGAATCTGGTGCGCTCCGCTCGCGCGGCGTAGCGCCGAACTCGGCGGTCTCCGACAAAGCCGGGGCGGTTCAAAACAGCTCGCCGCGCAGGCCAAGCAGGAAGCAGAGCAGGCAGAGTTGAGCCAGTCTATCCGCGAGGTCTATCGAAAACTCGCCAGCGCTTTACATCCTGATCGCGAAGCGGATCCTCAGGAACCGCGAACGCAAGACCGGGCTGATGCAGCGGGCCAACCAGGCTTACGGCAAAAACGATCTCCTGAAATTGCTGGAATTGCAACTGGAGCTCGAGCACATCGACCAGCGCGCCATCAATGTCATCAGCGAAGATCGACTAAAGCATTACAACAAGATCCTCAGGGAGCAGCTCGGCGAACTGGACCAGGAAATCCTGCACGTCGAGGCCGGCTTCAGGCATGCCTACGGAATTCCTCCATTCGCTGAAGTATCTCCCGGGACCGTCTTGCGCAATCTCTCGAATGACATCGTCGGGCTCCGGCAAAGCATGCGCGATCTGGAAGCAGATCTGCATGTGTTTGAAGACCTCAAGCAATTCAAAAGCTGGTTGAAGCACCTGAAACGTCGGCAGGCCGCGCTCCATTTCGACGAGATGCCATTCTGACATTCATGCGTTTCGCATGAATATGCCCGTTGTGGGGTGAATGGAGCGCTTGCGCTGACCGCGAACACACTGCGAGCCGTGGACGAAGGACGACCGGATGGCAGTCGGCGGCTCGGTGCGAATCTGAAGAGACAAGAACAAAAGGGTCGCGGTGAATCGCGCAACGTTGGATAATCGGTCAAGCCCGTATTGCAATACGCCTATGCCCCGCTCCGCTGATCGCCCTATCAAGCGCAAGCCGCCTCGCGGCACACTGGCTCACTACCGAGACCGGATCGTTGAGGTGCTCGGCGAAGCGCGCGGGCAACGCGTCATGATCCGTTCTGTCCACGAGGACGGAACCGAGCGACGCACGGCGATCAAGCTCGTGAATCTGTTGCCGTTGGACAGCCAGCTTTTCTGACGAACGGGGCGGAGCCTCCTCGCCCCGTTTGCCTTACGCGCCGTTGACTGCGTCCTTGAACGCTTTGCCGGCCGTGAACTTCACCGTTTTCGCGGCAGCGATTTGAACCGTCTCGCCAGTCTGGGGATTCCGGCCGGTCCGCGCCGCACGCGCGCCGGTGGAGAAGCTGCCAAACCCGATCAACTGAACCGGCTTCCCCTCGGCCACTTCGCGCGAGATCGTGCTCACAACGGCGTTGATCGTCTCTTCCACGGCGGCCTTGCTGGTTCCCGCCTGTGCGGCGACCGCGTCGATCAGTTCCTGCTTGTTCATTCGGCTTTCCTCTTTGGAATCGACTGTCATCTTACCGGACGCGGGCGAGCACCCAGGTCAACGCGTGTAACGATTGATACATGCGCGCCGTGAGGCGCATCGAGGCGAAGTGGCTAGAAGGTGCACGGCTATGGTTGGCGTGTGCAGATGGCCCAGGGTCGTCACCCACGTTGAGGTAAGCGTCGCGCGGCGCCGCGGAACAATTACGCTGCGCGGAGGCAGCTACCAGCTTGCGGTTTGCCGACCCTCCGGCGCAACGCCACGCTAATCAAATGAACTGCCGCGGCTAGGCTACGGCCTCGGCGACCGGCACCGACGACGCGCGGAATCGCCTGTCGCGCCGACGCAATCCGTCTGTCTAGCACTCGATCTCCGCGGTTCGCTTAAGAAAGGGGCACAGCGGGCAAAGGAACGCCAGATATGTTGCCCGGCAACGCGATTCGGACTTGCAGGCCCCGCGGAACGACGCAAGCCGACCACAATCAGCGCCGTCTCAGCGCTTCCCATGCGTGATAAGTCGTATTGAACTAACCCGCTGACGCGGGAGGAGGCGGTCGGCCAGTCGCATTGGCTGCTCGAGGACCGTTGGCGCGGCATCTCCGTTCGGGTGGACCATGGCAGGGCAGTTTGCTGCCGTGCCCATTTTCAGCGGAGTCCACCATGACACCCCTACGTCGACGCATGATTGAGGATATGCGTGTGCGCAACCTCGCCGCCAACACGCAGCGCGCTTACCTTCAGCAGGTGAGCGCCTTTGCCCAGCACTTCGGGCGTTCCCCTGAACTACTGGGCCTCGAGGAGGTGCATC
Source organism: Caballeronia sp. LZ003 (assembly GCF_031451465.1). Lineage (NCBI taxonomy): Bacteria > Pseudomonadati > Pseudomonadota > Betaproteobacteria > Burkholderiales > Burkholderiaceae > Caballeronia > Caballeronia sp. LZ003. The sequence goes on from NZ_JARUXJ010000186.1 coordinate 12,553, forward strand.
TCTGGCAAGTGCACCTGATCGAGGTGCAGCGGCGCTCATCTAGCACCCTGGTGGTGGCCACTGCAGCGCTGCGCTTCCTGTACAACATCACGCTCAAACGCGATTGGTCAGTGGACGAGATTCCCATGTCCAGGACGCCGCGCAAGCTGCCGGTGATCCTCAGTCAGGAGGAAGTCAGCCAATTTCTCGAAGCGATCCGCAGCGTCAAGCATCGTACCGTGCTGATGGCGGCCTACGCCGCGGGCCTACGTGTCTCGGAGGCCACCCAGCTGAAGGTCAGCGACATTGATAGCGAACGCATGACGCTGCGTGTCGAACAGGGCAAGGGGCATGCCGACCGCTACGTGATGCTCTCGCCACGACTGCTGGAAATTCTGCGCAATTACTGGTGCATTGGTCGGCCCCAGTGCTGGTTGTTCCCCGGCCGCTTCCCGGATCAGCCCGTGGGTGCCGACGTGATACGGAAGGCCTGCCAGGACGCTCGCCGCCGCGCCGGTATCAGCAAGCCCATCACGCCGCATTCTTTGCGTCATGCGTTCGCCACGCACCTGCTCGAATCCGGCACCGACGTGCGCACCATACAATTGCTGCTCGGTCATTGCAGCCTCGCCACCACCTCTGTCTATCTGAAGGTCGCAACCAGCACCGTCTGCGCGACGACCAGTCCGTTCGATCGACTGCCTCAGCAACCCACCACGCTCGTCTGCCCCGAGCCATCGCGCACGACCGACTGAGTGCGATGATGCGCGCCGCGCTGGAACTAGCGGACGTTCTGCGTCGTCACGGCCCCGCCTATCGGGAAGTGCACGCCGCCTCGCTTAGCCGCGAGCAGCATCGCGTCATGGCCGCGATCGAGCAATGTCGTACGGCCGCGTTGGGTGGCCACGTCGAACAGTGTGACACCTGCGGGCATCAGCGCATCGCCTACAACTCTTGCGGTAATCGGCACTGTCCGAAGTGTCAGTCGTTCGCCCGCGCACAATAGCTCGAGGACCGCCAAGCTGATCTGCTGCCTGTGCCGTACTTCCACGTTGTCTTCACGCTTCCCGAGCAGATCGCGTCCATCGCCTTCCAGAACAAGCGGGTAGTCTACGACCTCCTGTTCCAGGCCACCGCCGAAACACTGCACACGATCGCAGCCGACCGACACCATCTCGGCGCGACGATCGGTTTTATCGCGATTCTGCACACTTGGGGGCAGAATCTTGTGCATCATCCTCATTTGCACTGCGTTGTCCCGGGCGGTGGCCTCGCTTCCGACGGCGCCCGCTGGGTGGCGTGCAAGCCAGGTTTCTTCTTGCCCGTGCGGGTGCTTTCGCGTCTGTTTCGACGACTGTTCTTAGAGCGGTTGCAGCATGCCTTCGACATGGGCGAGTTGCGCTTCTTCTCCTCGCTCGCGCACCTCGCCGAACGGAGCGAATTCGCTCGCTATCTCGCCGGTCCGCGGCGCGCCGAATGGGTGGTCTACGCGAAGGAGCCGTTTGGCGGCCCGCAGCAGGTCCTTGATTATCTCGGACGCTATACTCACCGCGTTGCGATCTCCAACAACCGCCTCATCGGTTTGACTGACGGACGCGTTACTTTCCGCTGGAAGGATTATCGCCATCCGGGCCGGTCACGCGTGATGGGGCTGGACGCCCACGAATTTATTCGACGCTTCCTGCTGCACGTGTTACCGCGCGGGTTGCAACGCATCCGTCACTATGGGTTGCTCTGCAATCGCTTGCGTGAGGCTAAGTTGAGTGTGTGCCGCCATCTCCTCAACGTCGAGCCTGTTCGCGTGACTTGCCACGCACCAGAACCCGACTATCGCGACCGCTACGCGAAACTCACAGGTCGTTCGCTCGACGTCTGTCCTGTATGTTCGCGCGGGCGCATGCTCTGCATCGAGCGCTTATTACTTGGTGCGCCACCGCGAGCACCCCCAGCGAATCGTCGATGAATCCCGATCCGCTCACATCCAACACCGATTCCCGTGCGTCCCGCGGACGCCGGTGGAATCGCTCGGCCAAAAGCCGTCGACCGTCTCATGAAGCACCTCGCATCGCCTGTTTATCGCGTGCGCTGCGCGGGCTTCTCTTCACTAGAATTGGCCGAGAGCGATCCGTCCCGGACGCTGCGAATACTGTCGGCTCGTACATCGCATACGCACTTCGATTCAATACTCATAGCCCCCCGTCTGCGGAGCGGCTTAGCTCAAAGAATTCTTAACGAAGTACAGACGGCCCTTACGTTGTGCCAATGCGGACCCATTGCGCCGTCTGTACTTCGTTAAGAATCCTCTGCATTAGCAGGAATAGCTTTAATGCCGGTCTCCGATGTCAGTGCCATCGCCGTGAATAGACCGTCCGCTAAGGCCGATTAGCGAGCAGCGGGGCCCTTCTCTTTGCCCCGACTTCGTTGACGGGCCGGGAATCGCCGCAAAACCGGCAAGCAATGAGCCTTGTGATGGTTGCCGCGCCGCGGTTCAAGGCCGCCCGTCATCGCGGATCTGGTCTGTGGAGACACACGCCGACAGCAGATTGTCACCGTCTTTGCCGATCCGGCTGCTTGCCTCATCAATGCCAACATCGCGCACGGAGTGCGCGAACGCTTTCCGCTAGGCCTTGCAAGGTGCAGGTTCGCGGGCGATCGCGGAGCCGGTGGACTTCTACAACCGTATCGTCCCACTCCTCCTGAGCGGTCTGTTTGCTAAAAACATTGACACCGGCCTCCTGCGCCGTTGTCTGAGCTGTCCTTTGCAGCAGACGGTGCTGACTACGCTTGATAATAGTTATTAAGGGTTATACTGTGGGGGTGACTTGCCTGGAGGACAGAACCATGATCAGTGCAGACCTTGGACAACAGCTCGAGGGATACATTACGAAGCTGGTCGAAACCGGACGGTACGGCTCGAAGAGTGAAGTGCTGCGCGAAGGCGTGCGATTGATTCAGGATCGCGAGACGCAGCTTGCCGCGTTGGATGCCGTGATCGAGCGAGGCATCGCCGATTCAGAGGCTGGCCGAGGACAACCCGGCCAAGAAGTGTTCGACCGACTTGAAGCTAAGTATCAGGCGATGATGAACGGCAAGGCATGATTGTTCGCATTTTACCGGCCGCCGAGGCCGAGCTTGAGGCCATCGGCGACTACATCGCCCGCGACAATCCGCGCCGCGCCTTAAGCTTCGTTCGTGAGATGCGTGACAAGTGCATGAGCCTTGCAGACATGCCCCTCGCCTACCCGCTCGTGCCTCGATACGAAGATCGCGGCGTGCGGCATCGGGTTCACGGCAGCTACCAAATTTTCTACCGCGTCACGGGTCAACCCGAGCGCATCGACGTCATTCACGTCCTGCATAGCGCCAGAGACATCGCCGCTATCCTTTTCCCCTAAACACCCACGAAGAAAGCTAGAACGAGTTAAGTGCTGGGCAAGCCATCGGCTACGCCGGTGGCGGAGGTGCAATTAAGCAAACTGGCCGTCTGCGGTACCACCACACCGGCCAGTTCTTCGAGCAGGAGCCTCGTAGCTCTCCGTCGGGCGAACAATGACCGAAATAGTCAGGCGCGCTGCTATCGCCGGTGTGAGCCGGGGCGCCCGAAGCCGACGCAGTGTCAGCCACGCCGCCGTAGCTCGTTTGCCCGTTCTGCGCCGCGACCTTCGCTTCGGCAGCTCGGATCTCGGCCAGATACGTCACGCGATCCATGCTCGGGCTATATGCAGCGCGTTCGAGTTGGACCAGTTCTGCCTTTACCTGCGCGCGGGTCAACGGCTCCCTCCCGTCTTCAGCAGCGCAGCCTGTCGCCTTGTTGAACCACTTGACGTTCGCCGCCTGTCGGGCCGGTGCTGGATCGGCGTATCTTTTCAACGAGCTTATCGAACTCGTCTACGTCACGTTCTTTGTGCAAGATGCGGGCTATCGGAACACGGATGTAAATATTCATGCACGCGCTGAGGCGGCTCTGGAGCCCGGTTTGCAGCGCGCCGAAGTCGAGCGGCGATGGGGGTTTTAGGCGGCGGACCTGCCGTTGTCCGAAGCGGTGTTGCAACAGGCGGACCGACAACTAGCGAGTGCGCCAAGAAATGTTCACGTTGCGGCACGCGTTCGCCGCTAGGCGGACGCACCTCGCCGCCCAGGCTCACCGCGGCACGCCACTGATCGCAATCGGTCCACGCTGCGCGAACGCGTCCTTTACCGCGACACCTACGCGTGCGCGGGCATAGTCGCTCGGATCGAACGACGGCCGATATAATGGAACGCGCAAATTTCACGCAGCGCACCGGAGTTCTCCTATGAGTCAAACCCGCGGACCGAATGCGGGATATCGGGGCAAGCCAAACAGTCGGCGCCAACCTCAACACTTGACGAATCCGAAGCACCCACCGCGAGGCCAACCTCCTTCAAAAGAGACCAATGGCGGAGCGACGCCGGCGTCGATTATTAAGACTCGTTCGTTGAAGTTCCTCGTCGATGCGGTCGGCGCGGAGAATATCGCGTTGGGACTTGACTCCAGCATGACCCGGATCGCCGAGCTGATGCGCGGAGAGCGATTTACGCCCGAAACCGCCTTCCATATGGAAACGACGCTCGGGCTACCTTCCGGCTACTTTGACCAACATCATCCGGCGCTCTCGCCGGAGACCATTCCGCGCCTGAAGGCGCCGCTCGTGTTCGTCCATACGGACGAGATCGTCGATGAAGGTGACATCGACGCAGCACCCCTTCTTCCAAGCGTGCAGAAGCCATCGCTGCTTGCCAGCAGCTTGTCCAAGGATACGACCATGCCGTCTAAGAGTTCGAAGGAAGCGTCGGGCGCGCTCAAGACCCGTGCCCAAAAGGCTTCTGCGCAGACAAGCGGTCGAGCTGCGACAGCTGAAGATTCGCCGAAATCGCACCGGTCGCATCAAGCAGCCGGAAGGAAGCAGGTCCAGCCAGACGGCGGTGCGACCGTAGAGCGGATCAGGCAGGCCAATCTTCACGTTCTCACCACCCGCAACGGTTCGAAGGTCAAGCTCGGCGCGGTCTTGGGTCTTAGCGGTTCGAATATGGCGCACCGACTCCACGGTAAAAAGCGCATGGATGATGCCGAAGCGGAGCGCTTCACCATGGGGCTCGGCCTGCCTGCGGGCTGGCTCGACACACCTCGCGCGGAAGCCGACATTCCCGAGTCAGTCGCGCAGTTGCTCGCGCCCGCATCACGCGTGCGCGCGCCTGGCCAAGCACGCGCCAACCGCTGCGGCGGCCTATGAGGATACGCAGGTCGCAGCCGCTCCCACCAGCGAGATGGATGGAGCGCTGCCTAGCACTTCTAGTAACCCGCACACCGAGCCATTGCCAGTTGACGCGGCGGGCGACGGCGACAGCATTGGGAGTCCTCAGCACGAGAACGTCAGCAGTGCCGTTGCAACCCGCGCCGACAGCCCCTTGGAGCGCATCGAAAGCCACGCCCCCGCCCCCATCTCTGCGCCCGGGGAGTCGCTGCTCCCGTTGTCACCGTCGCAATCTACAGCAACGCCGCCCTTCGCCGCTTTGGAAACCAACTTAGACGGTCTTGACGGTATTCCACCGATCGCCGAGGCACTCTTGAAGACGCTCGCCGGCAAGGCGCGCACCGGTTGCCTGAACGAGTTGAAAGCCTTAGAGCTTTTGCAACAAGCCGTTCTGCTATGACATCGACGTCCGGAAAGCTCTATGAGTCGGGCCTCACGGACGGACTCGCCGAGACGCCGCCCGTTGTCGAGAGGCAGCAATCGAGCACTGAGGCTTCGCCGCGGCAAGCGGCAAACTCAACCCGTTTGAGACTCGAGTTCAGAGGCCCCGAGGCTTCGAGGACGTCGCTACGCCACGCGGCGTTCGTCGCTCGTGCCGACGTCCACCTGCTTCCTTGCGAGCTGTTCGACGTCAAGCTGTTCGACGTCAAGCTCAAGCGCAGACAGCCGGGCAAGTTGGACGGGCAGCAACGCGTAGGCGACGCGTAGCTCATGCAGACGTGCCCTCCAGTACCGAACGCTTATCGCCAACGGAGCTGATGTTGCACGCACTACCGTCGCCACTTTGCGTATATGAGCGAGTTCGCGTTCAGCTTCCAGGGAAGTCCGCTTGAGCACGCCGGGCGACGTACCGGGGACGTGATGTTTTCGGTCGACTGCGGTTGTCTTCATACGCTGTGCATCTCCTGATTGGTTGAGACCAGCGTATTCAGATTCTCGGGAAGTCAAGGAAGCATGCGGGCGCGCAGCCGGCCGGTCTTTGGGCCTTGGCTGCGAACGATCGGACCGTGCCGGATTTACGCATAGAAGTGCGCGACGCCCAAGGGCTGCATCAGCCGATACCCTTGCTCTTTTCTTCTTTTTTAGCGCCGGGCGCTTCCATGCGCATGTGCAACGCTCGCCCCACCAGCGAATTTGCATTGCGAATCAGGCTTCGCACACAGCCGTCCACCGCGGCCTTCGTCACACGACCGACGAGCGCCGCGGCAAGGAGGGCATCGTAGGCATCGATGACGTCAGTCGCCGAGATTTCGTAGCCATAGCCGGCCTCCATCCAATGCAGCGCGGAGACGGCACACTCCATCGCGAACTGCGGCTGCGTCGTCTCGTAATCTCGCGCCGCGCGAATGAGCGTTTTCGGATCGGTGGGACTCTGCCTGGACAGCGCGACCGCCTGATCGAAAAGGCGGGCGTCTTTTGCGGCGGCGAACCACTTGCCTTCCGACCCGGGCTCGCTGCGCACCAGGTCGGACAAGATGGTTTCCTGCGATTTTTCAGGATATTTTTTGGCGATGCCCCGGAACGTTGCGAGGTACGTGCCTGAACGATTCGCGGAAATGGCGTAGCGCTCGTAGGCTTCGTTTCTCATGCCGCACCCGAGAAGAATCGTCTCGCACGCTCGCGCGATCGCGTGCTCGGGCGCGTTCAGCCCTCGACTCGCTTCAGCCAGACGAAGCGCATCGCCCGGACGTCCGAGGGAAACCAGCGCGTCAACGGCCCACCGTCGATACCACCAGGACTTCAGCCGATCACGCTGGGCGAGCTCAACAAGCTCCGCGAAGCGGCCGGCAGTGAAAAGCGCACTCAAGCACGGCACCGTACCGACGAAGTAGTTGAAGCCTTCGGCCTGAAGCACGTGCGTGACAAGCGGCAACAGCCGATCCGCCCATTCCGACGCCAACTCGGGCGTCACGCACAACGCGCCCCAGTGATCACCCAGATGCTCGATGTAGGGCGTCTGATCGTCTTGCAAGGCCTCAAATAGCCTGTCCAGCCAGCGTCGGCGTACAGCAAGCGTCACGTCGGCCGCTACGATCACCGGCACAAGCGCGTCGATCGTGCGATTGACTGCACTGCCCAGGGCGCCCGAGGAACTGTCGACCTGCTCGAATGCGGGTGATAGCTTTTCAAGCAGCAGAACGGCCCCCTTGGCGGCGAGCGCGCGATCCGTACGCGCGACCGAACGAATCTCAGACACCGCCTCCTTCAGGCGTTGGATCGGTAGCGACGACCGCCACCCGAACGCATTGCGTCTAAAGCGTGAAGCGAATGTCCATTTCGGTGAGGGCATGACAGTCACGTTTCATCAACAGGGTGCACCGTCGACGCCGTCGCGGTCGGGCAGGTGCGATGGTCGAGGTGCGATTGGTGAAGTTCGATAGTTGTTGGCGCGTGCGCATCATTTCATCGGCGGTTTCAGGACAGGTCCAGCATCGTCCCTCGACAGGCGTCGGACCCGCAGCGACACGCATAGAGCCGCTTGAGCGCAGCAGATTTTCGCCCTTCCACAAAAAGCCGATAGTCGATAAACAACTCTTCGCCTGGCGCGATGTCGCGCAGCGCGTGAAAGAACACCCGACTGCCGTCTTGCTCGGTCTCGCAGTTCGGCGCGCAACTGTGATTAATCCATCGCGCCGAGTTGCCGCCCTGTGCACCGTCGATCACGCGCCCGTCGTCGAGATCGAAGTAGAACGTATGGCCGTCTTCGGCGGCCGAGCGCGCAAACTGGCGCTGCGCTTGTGCCCACGACACCCGCTTGCCCTTGTATTCCAGGATCGTCTCGCCAGCACCGATCTGGGTGAGCGCGAATACGCCGCGTCCGTGGACCGGCGAAGAACGTACAACGATGCGGCGCATGCTTTTGCCCTTCCCTGTTGCTGTGACCTGGTGAGCGACACGATGTGCCGCCGCGGCATCTGGGCATGATACGATCGCCGCACGCCCGTCGATACCCCTATGCCTTCTTCCGGTCGCAGCCGCATCAAACGCAAACCGCCCCGCGGTACCCTTATGCGGTACGACGATCGCATCGTTGAGGTGCTGGGCGAAGCGCGTGGCCGACGGATCATGATCCGCTCGATTCATGCGGACGGCACGGAACGTCGCACGGCCGTCAAGCTCAATAGCCTGCGGCCGCTTGATGCGCAACTCTTCTAAGTCGGTGGCGCGACGGGCGCCGCCCTCGCTCAGGCTTGGTTGACGGCGTCCTTGAACGCCTTGCCCGCGGTGAATTTGACCGTCTCGCCTGCCGCGATCTCGATCGGCTCACCGGTCTTCGGATTGCGACCGGTGCGCGCAGCGCGTTCGCCGGCGCCAAACGAGCCAAAGCCGATCAGTTGAACGGCATCGCCTGCCGCCACCGTCTTCGCGATCGTCTCAAACACGGCATTGATGGCTTCCTCGGCGGCGAGCTTGCTCGTACCGGCTCCGGACGCCACTGCGTCAATCAGTTTCTGCTTGTTCATTAAAACCTTTCCTTTCGGTTAGAGACAAACCCGTTCATACCGAACGCTGGCGGCGCATCGGAGCGCGGACCCTCTGCTCTCTACGAGTCTGCGTCGGTCACATCCAAGTCGAACAAATCCGAAGTCGCGCTGCGCGCGTCAAGCAACTCAGGGAAATCGCCCTTTCGAACCTTGGCAAGCGTCTGTGGCGACAGCCAGATTTCCTCCATGGCCTCGATGCCCTCTTCAATCATCCGCTGCAGAAAGAACGATTGTTTGCGCCCCGTGGCCTCGGCCAGCACCCGCAAGCGCTGCTCGATGACGGGGTCGATGCGCACTGCTACCACCCGCAACTTGTTCTCTGCCGATCTTCTCATCTGTTCGCTCCTTTGGCCGACCACGCGCATGGCGCGCCATCGGCCTTGGATTGCGCCTACCCGCGGGCGCGATCCGATCATGATTTACGGACGACCTTTCGCGCTCGCCCTTTTGCCGGCCGCTGCCTTTCGGGCGACTCGCCCCGAACGGTCTTCGCGAGCGGGCCCGCGCGTCGACGGCCGCGCCGCGGTGCGCAGCGACTTCGGCTGGTCCTGAAGCGCGTGATGGGCCGCTTCGAGCGCGGCGAGCTTGCCTTGCAGCACCCCGTTCTGGTGGCGCGTGTCGCCCTGCTGCGCCTGTAGCGCGTCGACGGTGCGACGATGCTCGGCCTCTCGCTTTTCCGCCCGCTTGGCGGCCTCGGCCAGTTCTTTCTGCGCCTTCGCTGTGGCGCTGCGTTCCCGATCGATCTCCAGGAGCGCGCGCTTCTCGGATGCCCGTAGGCGCTCCTCGGCACGGCTGGCGGTTTCCCGTAGCTTCTCTAGGTCGCGCGAGAAGGTGTCGCGCACATTTTCGAGTTCCCGCTCGCGCGTCACCGCTTCCTCAGCAAGACGCTGGATCTGCGCCTGCAGCGCTTTACGCGTGGCGGCCTCTTCCGCCTGTTGCCGCTCTAATTCCCGTATCTCGACCTGCGCCGCGAGCAGTGCCGCGGTGCGTTGCTCGAGCGCCGTTTCCGTGCGGCCCAGCTCCTCCCGGGCCGTGAGAACCTCTCGCTCAGCCTCGGCGCGCTGCGCTTCGACTTCGTCGCGCAGCGACGTCAGTTCGGCCTGGGCAGACGTCGCCGCGCGCGTCCACAGCGTCCCGATCAGCGCGCCCGCCGCTTCGCTCAGGTCCTTGGGCAAGTCCGGATGTTCGATGCGCACCCGGCTCTTCTCGCGCAACTCCGCCCAGAACTCGCTCAAGACCGACGCCGGTGTACTCATGGTGCCGCGCCGGACCAGGTTGTAGAGGCGATTCGCGGTCGGGGCGACGCCGAAGCGAAAGAACAGCAACGCGCAGACCTCGCGATAGAGCTCGCGTGTCTTGGGAAATTCGACTTTGAGGCGTTCGATGTCTGCCGCCAGGCGGGTTTCATCGGAAAGGACGTCGGACATAGATAAAAAGGCCTAAGCGATTCGCTCATATTACAACGTAATACGCAATATATCTAACTCTACAACGCCCGTGATTTGACATTAGTTCTATAATGTTGATTTAATGCCAGAATCGCTGATTCGGAAATCATTCGATGTTAAAGTCCGACCTGCCCTTTTCCTCGGCGCGAGCAATGCAGCCTATGCCGCTAGAAATGCTCGTTGTCCCGTCGGAACTCGACGGTGGCGCGGGTGCTAATCGAGCGTTGTCAGGACGTGCCCAGATTGCAGCCACCAACGACCTGGATGCGATCCGCGCGTGGCTGTCGCGCTTTGCGGATAAGAAAACGACCTTCGAGAATTACCGCAAGGAGGCCGAGCGATTGTTACTCTGGTCGCTTGCCACGCTCAGCAAACCCATTTCCTCGCTCACTCACGAAGACTGCCTGCGCTATCAGCGCTTTTTGCTCGATCCTCAACCCGCCAGCACCTGGGTCGCTGGTGGCGGTCGCAAGCACCCCCGCACCGATGCGCGCTGGCGCCCGTTCTACGGTCCGCTGTCACCCGCAAGTCAGCGGCAGGCGATCGTGATCCTCAATGCGATGTTTTCGTGGCTCGTGCAAGCGGGTTACCTCGCCGGCAACCCGCTCTCGCTGTCGCGCCAGCGGGCTCGTCAGAATGCGCCACGCATTACACGCTATCTGGAACCCGGCATCTGGCAAGAGGTGAAGGACAGCATTGCAGCGATGTCGCGAGAGACCGCGCGCGATACCGCGCACGCCTACCGGGTGCGATGGCTTTTTACCCTCCTCTATTTGGGCGGGCTACGCATTGCCGAAGTCGGCAACAACACAATGGGCCAGTTCTTTATGCGACGCGATTCGGATGGCGCAGTTCGTTGGTGGCTCGCGGTACGGGGCAAAGGCGACAAAGAACGATTGGTACCGGCCACACGCGAAATGATGACTGAATTGTCGCGCTACCGGCAGCACCTCGGCCTGAGCGCGCTACCATCCCAAAGCGACGATACGCCTCTGGTATTGCCGATCGGCGCAACGTTCGAAAATGGTGGCGTCCAAACGCGTCCTGCGTTGACCCGTGCCGCGCTACACGCGATCGTCAAAGAAGTGTTTGCCCGTGCGGCAGCACGATTACGTGAACGCGACGCTTTGGCTGGCGCCCGCGCAGACCTGCTCGAAAAAGCCTCCGCTCACTGGCTGCGGCACTCGGCAGGATCTCACATGGTCGATCGAAAGGTCGATCTTCGACTCGTGCGTGATAATTTCGGGCACGCGTCGCTCACCACGACGAGCATGTACCTGCACCTTGATGACGACCGACGCCATCAGGAGACGGATGAAAAGCACCTTATAGACTGGTAGGACTTGCTTCATCGGTTTCCTGATGTCCGCGCGGCAATTTTTATGAAAGCACATTCACCAGACCCACAAATCTCCGCCGATAAGCGCAGCGTCACATTCATCATGATCTGGCAAGGCGAACCGGTGAAATGCGTGGTCTCTCGCGCCGCACTCGAAACGTACTTCTGGCTCGCTCCGGATGCGGATGATGCTCGAACAATTAGGGTATTCAACAACGGTTTCCGCCGCATTCACGCCGTGGCTGAGCGCAAGTTGCGAGCGCGTGACTCGAAGCACCTTGAGCTATCAACCTCAAATTTCGCAAAGAACTAAGGCACGTCTGCATGTGACGCGTTGCTGACGCGCTATTGGCTGGCGGTTTTCTCTGGCGAAGCTTTCTAAAGCAGAGCGGTGCGCAGACTATTAGTTGCATCTGTGCCTTGCTCGATTGTAGCCGGGGTCGGCTTATGGAGAGAGCATTTCATCACCACCGATTGGATTACCTTGACGGCGACGGAACCAGCGATTGCGGGGCGATGAGCGCATTGGAGAAAGCTCATGTCCCAGCTCTGTCGCATGTTCGCTTTTGCGCTAACTGTTTCAAATTGCGCTGCCGCGCCGCCTTCCGGTTATGGCGATCCGGCTTATCTGCCGGGCAAGATTGCATCTTGGGCTTCTGTTGTTTTCGACGAATCACCAAAATACTGTGCGGCCGGTAGTCGGGAGATGCGCTTCGTGCAAAGCAAGAAGTCATTCAGGGCCGCCGTTCACGACCGCCGCGTAATAACATCCGGTGGTGTCGCCACGCTTCAGACGTTTCGATCTAAGCTCTGTTTAAAGCATCGTCATCTATGATCTTTCTTCCTGCGCAAATCGACTCCCTGCCGCTTCCGCCTGATGTTCCGGACGACCTTCAGGTCTGGGCCGTTTCGATCGATCTTTCGGCGTCGTTCGCAGAGGCTCAAGCAGATGTTCTCAGCCCCGCTGAACGCTTTCGCGCTAAAAGCTATCTTCGACACGTTGATGCGATGCGTTTCGTCACAGTGCGCGCCGCGTTGAGGATTGTGTTGTCTAAACTGACGAACCAAGACCCTGAAAGTCTGATCATCGAAAATAACGAATTCGGACGGCCGACGCTTCGCACTACCGTCGGCATCGACTTCAACGTTTCGCACTCTGGGTCATACGGTGCAATCGCTCTCTCGACGAAACGGCGCGTGGGAATTGATTTAGAGCAGAAAAACATGTCGCTTGATTGGCGAGAGCTGGCGCCCAGTGTGCTGGAGTCGGCGGACTATACAGTCGTCAGCGCCCTCCCCGAGGACAAGCGCATAGAAGCATTCGCGACCACGTGGGTCGGCAAAGAAGCCATTTTGAAAGCGCACGGGACTGGCATCGCAGCACCCGATCTTGCTATGGAGACTTTCTCGGTATTGCCGATTCACGGAGGGGCATATTCTGTCTCAGCTCCGCTGCAGGACTACGCTGCTATTGAGTTGGGGGCGCCGGAGCACTACGTCGCGGCACTCGCGTGGTCGATAAAGTGATGGACGGTCGCGCTCGAGCACAACGCCGTCGACTTTATCGCCACAGGGGGCGATTGTGTCCCGGCATGGCTGTGATCACGCTGAAGCAAGCGTAGTGTCGTGCAGCGGCTGCAACCAGCCAGTGGTCCAGGTCAGTACTATTTGCTACGGCAAGCGCCTGCTTCAGGCACCGCAGGATGCGGTCTAGTCGGCTTGAACCTCAGCATGCGACTTTCGATCCCGTGCCATGAGAGCCATGCCAGGGCCAGCGTGAGCGGTAACGAGATCAGACCTCCGATTACCGGTGATGCCGTTTCGCCCTGGAAGGAAAGAACAATCTGCTGCAGCGGAAAACCGCATATATACACGCCATACGACAGATCGCCGTAGCGTCCCGCATGGCGCAGACCCACGGTCGACATCGTGGCGATTGCGATGACCATCCACAGAAGGAGCACAGCGAACGCGAGGTATGCGTGCCCTGCCTCGTACGCGCAAACAGCAAGCGTGCCGAGAAGAATGCCGAACTGCAGCCTGCGGGCCGCATATAACGCGCGGTACACCCACAGCAGCGTCCCGCCGATGAACATCAATCCGAACTCGAAGAAGAACATCCGCGGCACGTTGGGCGCTTCCTCGCGTTCGATGATGAAAAGCCAGAACGCGCACGCGGCCCAAATGACCGCGACCGCGTGCCGCGACATCCGCATGACCGTCGCGCCCGCGACGGTCAATAGCACATACCAGCCGCATTCCAGCGGTAAAGTCCAGAGCGGCCCGTCGACTTTCTGCATCGGGTTGGCATCGAATACGCCCGGCAGCACTTCGGTCGGCATGAGCACGAGATGCCCGAGAAAGCGCCACGTTTGCAGGTCCCGCAGATAATCGGCGACTCGCCACGACGTCATGAGCGGGTCGACGACGAAAGTCAGCATCAACGTGACGACGGTCAGTCCCGGCCAGATGCGCAGGCAACGGCGCATCAGAAAGCGGACGACATGCGGATCGCGCTCCCAGCTTCCCGCTACGAGATAGCCGCTGAGCGCGAAGAACACCATGACGCCGCCCCATCCGAGATCGAGGTAACGCGTGACGGGGATGAGCTGCCCGTTCATCAGGAACAACTGGTGTGAAACGAACACAGCGAGCGCTGCGACGAGGCGGACCGCATCGCAGTTGTCGTGATCAGCGTTCATACGGTTCCGAACGGGCGCGGCGATCGCAACGCACGAAAAATGCGCAATCAGTAAATGGCGCTGCGCGGCCCCGACAGCACGGACGTGACCGTTCGCGGCGACGCGTCCAGCGCACGCGAAGTAAACGGAAAGCGCGTCCATGTCTTGCTCGCATAGGCGCGCGTCGTCTGCCGGTAATACGGCGATGCGGGATCGTCGGATACGCCGGTCGTGAGCATCGTGTCGGCTTGAGGACCATCGGCGTCGAAGCTCACCACTTGCATGTAGCTGTTGCCATGCGCGTCCTGGTCGAGCGCGTAGCCGTCGCGATCCAGCGGCTGCATCGCGCATGCGACCGTGAAGTAGCCCTCGCGGTCGCAGCCGCCGTAAAGCGGCACGCGCGTCTCGCCTTTGCCGATGCCGAGCATCGCGCCACGCATCAAATCGGCTGCGAAGCCGTTCGCCTGCAGCGCGAGCACCGCGCCGCCAAGCGCATTGCCGAGCGCCCGTACGACAGCGGGGTCGGCCGTATCGATGCCTGCGGGCGTGGTCAGCGGATGGCTCGCATCGAACGGCGTGGTGTAGCGCTGCAATTCGGGCATTGCGCTCGCGCGGTTCCAGAATTCGTCCCACAGGTTCGCGCCGCGCGCGTTGACGTTCGCCGTGCCGTCCCACGATCGCAGGACGGCGCACGCGGGTCCGATCTTCACGTCTTGCGTCCTGGCGGGCGTGGCCGAATCGAGCGTGACGCGCACCGTGTCCGCTTGGCACACGGCGTCGGTGACAGGCTGCAGATACAACTGCGCGGACATCGACGTGCTCGCGAGCACCGCGCGCTCCAGCGCGTCGCGCCGCACGCCGCCCGGCTCAGCGATCAGTTGCGCGGCGATGGCATGCCCCAGCCGCGTGCGCAGCGATTGCTCGATCCCCGTCTGCCCGACGACTTGCGGATAGCCCGTCAGCGGCGCATGCGGATTCGTCAGCCAGTAGCTGCCATTGAAATTGCCGACGTAGTCCGCGCGCTTCAGGCTCGGCATGGAGTCGGCCGGCAAGCGCCCTGCCCGCGTCGCGCCGGCGAGCGTGTGCGTGGTCCACGCGCACGCCGCGCGCGAGCCGTCGAGGAACGGCACGCCGGGCATGCGCGCATCGGCGACGCGGCCGGCGGGCGTGGTGCAATCGGCGGCGAGCTTGTCGGTGACGCCGGGCATCGCGCCGATATCGGCAAACCACACGTCGGGATCGTTGCGTCCGATCGCGAACGTATTCACCCAGGGCATGGCCGCTTCGCGCTTCTGGATCGCGATGAAATCGTCCAGCGAACGCGCTTGATCCCATTGCAGGAAGTTGGAGAACGTCTCGGGGTTGTCCGCGTTCACGTCGAACAGCGCGAACGCTTGCTTGTCGTTCCAGGCCAGCGCGGGCGAGAGCGAGGACAGATCGACGACCGGCCCGAAGCGCGTGCGATACATCGTGCGCGTGACGGGCGCGAGCGTGCCGGTGGTCATGTCGCGCACCTGGACCGTGACGAGCACGGCGTGCATCGCTTCGTCCTGGCCGTCGTAGCGATAATGCGTCGGCGCACCGGGCGCGAGCGTCAACTGGAAAATGCCGAAGCGCCGCGCGCTCGACACCGTATGTGTCCACGCGACGTTCTGGTTGAAGCCGATCATCACCATCGGCACGCCCAGAAACGATGCCCCCGCGACATCGACTTGGCCGCCGATACGCAACTGCATCTGATACAGCCGGTCCGGGCCTTGCCAGAACCAATGTGGATTGCCGAATAAAACGCTCTGGCCATCCTGCGTCGCGGCCGCGCCGAATGCGAGTCCGTTGCTGCCGATGCCCGCCCGGCCTCCCACCGACAAGCGGTCGGCAATCGTCCGAGGCGCGGTTTGCCCGCTCGTCGATGCCGCGCTCGCGGCGCTTCCCGGGAGTTGCGCATGCGCGATGCCGCGATGGAACGGCATCGTGCCGCCCGCAAGGTTGGCTGCGATCAAGCGGCGGTACAGGTCGTCGGCGCTGATATGCGCGACCCAGCGATCGCCCGAACAGGCGGCATGCGCGCCGGGAAAGCGTCCCGCGTGCAGATCGTCGACATAGCGGTTGTAACCGTCCGCGTAACCCGTGATCAGCGCGCGTTCGCGCGACGGCTGCGCGCTGCGGAAACGTGCCACCGCCGCATCGTCGATAACGGATCGGAAGAAGAAATCGGCGTCGAGATTATCCGGCTGGCCGAAAGTCGATGGCGTCGATGGACGGCCTTTTGGCCCGAATACCGCCGAGCGTTCGCCGCGCCAGGTGACGAAGCCGTCGGACAGCGTGCATAGCGCGTCTTGCGCCTGCGCGTATCCGACCGCGAAGCCCAGGCTGCCCCAATCTGCCGCGTCGATGTGCGGTACGCCGTCCTGCGTGCGTTTGATCGTCACCTGATACGGAGTATCGGCCGAATGGGTTTCGGCCGATGCGGTGACGGGCGTATGACACGCGCCGAGCGTCAGCACCACCGCGGACAAAAAGCATGCGGCCGCGAGCTTGCGGCCGCATTTCGAAGCAATCAAACCGAACATGTCCACCTTTGCGTTGTGTTTCGTCGAGTCCTACGGGCTGCCATCGCGCGCTTCGCCTCAAGCGGTTCAAGCGGCTCAAGCGGCTCAAGCCGCCGCGTTGAGCGAATGCTGTTCGAGTTCGCGTCCGTCGCCCGTGGCGACGATCTGGCCGTAGTCGAGTTTGATGTAGCGATCCGCCAGCGCGAAGTAACGGTCGTCGTGCGTGATGACGAGCACGGTCTTGCCGCGCGCCTTCAGATCGGGCAACAGCCGGCGATAAAACACGTCCTTGAAGGTCGGATCCTGATCGGCCGCCCATTCGTCGAACACGTAGAACGGACGATCCTCCAGATACGCCACCAGCAGCGCGAGCCGCTTGCGCTGCCCCTGCGACAGATCCGTCGTCGAGAACTTGCCGTCGCGGATCGTGACTTTGTGCTCCAGATGCAGCAGTTCGAGCAGCTCTTGCGCCTGCTTGTCGAGGCCGTCGATGGCAAAGCCGTGCAGTTCGTCGAAAAGGAAGAAGTCGTTGAAGACCACGGAAAAGTGGTGGCGATAGCGGTCGCGGTCCGCTTCGTTCACTTGTCTGCCGTTCAGTTCCACGTGTCCGCCTTCAGGGATATACAGCCCGACGATCATCTTGGCGAGCGTGGTCTTGCCGCTGCCGTTGCCGCCGATCAGATACACGAGTTCGCCCGGCCTGAACGCGAGATTGACCGGCCCGAGCGTGAAAACTTCGTTTTCCTTCTCGCGAAAGTAGCTGTGCGTGACGTCCTTGAGCGCGATGTTTTCGAACGACGTGGCGGACTCCGCCGGTTCCACGTTCTCCTTCGGCAGATCGCGATTGACCCGGTCGATACGCTCGAGCGCCACCTTGGCGGAACTGAGCGATGGAATCGACGACAGCAGGCCTTCGATCGGCATGATCATGTACAGGAACACGACCGCGTAGCCCGACAGCACGTGCACATCGACCGTGTGGAAGCGCGTCAGCACGAACAGCACGCAGCCGATGAAGGCCAGTAGAATCATGCTGCCCCAGCTTGCGGCAGCCGTGTACAGCACGTAGCCGCGCGTACGCTGCACGCGCACCGCTTCCACATTGGCCGCGATGGAATCGTTGACGAAAGCGTTCTTGCGGCGACGGTGCAGCTTCAGTTCCTTCGCGCCGTCGAAGAGTGCGCGGAAATCCTTTACCAGATCGTCCTCGCGGTCGCGCGAGGTGCGCAGATGAAACATCGCCCGCGTGTTCGCCAGATGAAAACCGAGCGCGCCCGCGACCACCGTTATGACAGCGAACACCAGAACCTGCCAGGAAAGATAGCCGAGATAGGCCAGACAGCCGAGCACGACCGCGCCGTTCATCGCGAGCGACGGCAAGCTCAGAAAGAACACGACAATGGTGTCCAGATCCGAAGTCAGCACCGTTAGCGCGCTCGCTGGACCCTGCCGATCGAGATTCTGGTACGACGCATCGGTCACGCTGTGAATGGTGCGCATGCGCAGCGCCGCCTTGGTGTTCTGGCCGAGCTTCACGAACGCTGTCTGCGACAGCGTGCGCGTGATCAACACCGCGACGGCCAGCAGCAGGAATTGCCAGCCGAGCGCCGGCAGTCGCTCGGGGGTCGTGCCCAGCGCCTGGTTGATGATCGCGACGAGGCCCGCGTTGGCGAAGCCGCCCACGATACTGATGATCAGCGCCACCAGCAACATCCAGCGAGATTGCCGGATCAAATTCAATAGCAGAGACATGTGAATCCTTTGTAGCGTGTTGTCTGTGTCGGCGTAGCGGAGTCGTGTGCGTGCATCGTCATAATTGAGCAAGGATATCGCGCATTGCGTTCGCCATCGCGGCATCGTCGGCAACGGGACGCTGCAGCGACGACAGTGCGAGCGCCAGCTCCTGCAACGGCTGGTTGCGCATCAGGTCGGCAAGCGGCGCGTCGATACCGAGTTGCGCGCGGATCGCCGATTGCACCTGCATCGCCGCGAGCGAATGGCCGCCCAGTTCGAAGAAGCGGTCGCGGCGACGAACCGGCGCGACCTCGAGAACGCTCGACCAGATGCCGGCCAATGTCGTTTCCATCTCGCCCTCGGGGCATTCCGCAGGATCGGCGGATGCCGATACAACCGGCGCCGGCAACGCCCGGCGGTCGATCTTGCCATTCGGGTTCAGCGGCATCGCCTCGAGCACGACCACGGCCGCCGGCACCATGTAGTCCGGCAAACTCGCCGCGAGGGCTTTGCGCAGCGCGTGGCCGTCGAGCGTCGCGCCTTCGGCCGGCACGGCATACGCGAGCACGCGCAGTCCGCCCACGCCGTCGCGCGTGATGACCGCCGCTTCGCGCACGCAGGGTTGCCGTGCGAGCGACGCCTCGATCTCGCCCAATTCGATGCGAAACCCTCGCACCTTCACCTGATGATCGGTCCGGCCGAGATAGGCCAGCGTGCCATCGGGATTCCAGCGCACGATATCACCCGTCCGATAGAGCCGCGCGCCGGGCGTATCCGCAAGCGGATCGGCGATGAAGCGCGACGCGGTCAGCCCCGGGCGGCCGAGGTAGCCACGCGCGAGCAGCGTCCCGCCGATGCACAACTCCCCTGCCACGCCTAACGGCGCGGCGTTGCATTGCGCATCCAGCACACGCAGCGCGCGGCCATCGAGCGGACCGCCGAGCGGAATCTGCGCGGGCACGTCCACGTCGTGCTGAAGGTAAGGCGCGCAATCGAACGATGTCGTCGTGACCACTGCCTCGCTGGGGCCGTATGTGTTCGCCAGCGCTATGTGCGCGAGGCCTGCCGTGCGCCACGCGCGCACGCCATCGGCGGGCATCGCTTCGCCGCCCGCGTGCACGCGTCGAAGCGTTAGGCAGGCATTGCGCACGGCGTGCGGATCGCGTGCTGCGAAATCCTGCGCGAGCGCGTTCCAGTAAGCCGTCGTCAGATCGGCGACGGTGATGCGTTCGCCGGCCACTTCCGCGAGGAAACGCTCGCTGCTCCACAACTCGGGTCCGCGCAGAATCAGCGTCGCGCCGACGGCGAGCGTCGGAAAGACCTGTTCTACGAAGCCATCGAAATTGAAGGTCGAGAATTGCAGTACGCGATCCCGCGACGTCACGCCGAACAGATCAATCGACACCTCCGTATGACGCGCCAGCGCATCGTGCGTGATGCCGACGCCTTTCGGCCGTCCCGTCGACCCCGATGTGTAGATCACATACGCAAGCCGCGTGGGCGACCACGCGCAATCCGGCTCGGGCTGAGTATCAGGCGGCGGCAGCAGGTTCACATCGAGCGTCGTGACGCCGAGCCGCGCGAGGGACTCGACCGGCACGCTGGAGGTGTCGGCACTCGGCGCGGTCAATGCCACCGCTATGCCGCTGTCCTCGATCATGAACGCCAGCCGTTCCGCCGGATACGACGGATCGAGCGGCACATACGCCGCGCCCGCCTTCAGCACGCCGAGAATCGCGACGATCATCGCGATGGAGCGCTCGATCGCCACGCCGACGCGTGCTTCGGGACCGATGCCGGCCGCGCGCAAGGCGTAAGCCACCTGACTCGCGCGGCGATCAAGCGTGCGGTAATCGAGCGCCACGCCGTCGAGCACGAGCGCGCTTGCGTCGGGCCGAAGCGACGCCTGCCGCGCGATACGCACATGAACGGGCTCCACCGCGGGCACTTCCGGCGCGTGGCCAAGCCGGACTAATTGCGCGCGTTCGTCTGCCGGCAACATGCCGAGCGCGCCGAGCGGCACATCCGGTGCGGCGACGAACGCATCGAGCAAGGTGGACAGTTGCGCGGCCATGCGCTCGATCTGGGCGGCGTCGAAGGTGTCGCCCGCATAATCGAAGTCGATGCGCAGGCTATCCGCGCCGCTCTCGCCCTGCCTGCGCCCCTGCGTGACCGATAGCGTCAGCGGATAACTCGTGCGATCTTCGTTGCGCAAGTTCGAGAACCGCAATTCGCCCACGCCGCTCGCTTTCAGGATGTCGTCGACCGGATAGTTTTCGAACACGATGATGCTGTCGAACAATGCCTGCCCGCCTTCCATTCCTGCCCAGCGCTGAATATCGTAAAGCGCGACGTGTTCATGCTCGCGAGCGGCGACGCCCTGTCCCTGCACGCGTTCGAGCCACGCGGATACGGTGATCGACGGGTCCGGCAGGCCGATCACCGGGATCGTGTTGATGAACAGGCCCAGCGTACGATCCGCGCCCGGCAGCGATTCCGGACGGCCCGCGACCGTCGCGCCGAAGGCGACGGCGCGCTGGCCGGTATAGCGTTGCAACAACACGAGCCACGCGGCCTGCACGAGCGTATTCGGCGTCACGCGCCGGGACCTGGCGAAGCGGCTGAACGCGGCCGCGCGTTCGGCATCCCATGTCAGCGACCACGACCCGTTCGCGGCGGCGCGGGACGCATCGGCCGTTCGTGGCGGCTGCACGGCGTGGGCTAGCAAAGTCGGGCCATCGAGCATCGACAAGTGCTCGCGCCACCAGCTTTCGCTCGCGGCTTGCGACCGCGTGCCGAGCCACGCGATGAAATCGCGATAGCGCCCCGGCGCGTGATCGGCGGAACGCCCTTCATATGAGGCCAGCACCTCGGCCAGCAAACGCGCGGCGCTCCAGCCATCGAGCAGCGCGTGATGAAAGGTCCAGACGAAGTGATGACGCGCCGCACCGGTACGCAGCACATCGACGCGCCACAGCGGCGCACGCGTGAGATCGAAGCCTTGCGCGACCAACGCGGCGGCGTGCCGATCGAGACGCGCGTCGAGTTCCGCGCCGGCATGCGGTCCGGCATGCCAGTCCTCGACAACGAACGGCGTCGGGACGCTGCGCGCGACCCACTGACGCGGACCGTCGTCGAACGATAGAAAGCCGGTGCGAAGCACGTCGTGACGGATCGCCGCGGCCGTCCATGCCGCTTCGAATCGCGCACAATCCAGACCGTCGATATCCACGCGCATCTGGTTCACATACGCGCCGGGCTGCTGCCCGAGCAGACTATGAAACACGATGCCCGTCTGCATCGGCGCGAGCGGATAGAGATCCGCGACATCGGCCGCGCGCATCGGCAAGCGATCTAGCCGCGCCTGACCAACGCCGGCCAGCGGCACGTCCGACGGCGTCAGCCCCGACGCGCCGCTTTCGCAATGATCCAGCGCGGCGAGCAGTTCGCGGCGCACGCTGTCGGCGAGCGCGTCGAGCACGGCGTGGCCGTAGCGGTCGCCATTCGCATGCAGCAATGCGACCGACAGCGCGCCATCGTGAATCTGCGCGGCGATCTCCAGTGCGTGCGTCGCGCGATTCAGCGCGCCCGTCGCGCGGCCGCCCGATTCCGTCGCGAGCCGCCAGCCGTCGCCGTCTCCGACATGAGCGGTAGCGTCGAACTGGCCGAGATAGTTGAACAGCACGTCCGCGTGGCCAATGCCCGCGAGCGACGCGCGTTGCGACGGCGTGCCGAGATACTTCGCCATGCCGAAACTGATGCCGTCGTGCGGCACCGCGCGGCGCGCTTCCTTCACGCGCTTGAGCGCCGCGCCGGGTTCGCCGGTCGGCGCGAGTTCGAACGGATAGATGCTCGTGAACCAGCCGACCGTGCGGCTCAGATCCGCCGCGCCGAACGGTGTTTCGCGGCCATGAGCTTCGAGATCGATGCGCAACGCATCGCGCCCGGCGAAGGCGCACAACGCGCGGCCCGTGGCGAGCAGCAGTAGATCGACGAGTTGTGTGCGATACGCGACGCAGGCGTCCTGTTGCAAACGTCGCGTGGCGGCGCGATCGAACTGCACGACGGCACGGACGGCTTCGCCTGCGGCATGCGGCGAACCCGACGAACCCTCGGGCAGCGCGGCGGGGACATCGGCGAGAGGCTGCCAGTGCGTCATCGCGCGTTCGACTTCTGCTCCGCGCGCCGCTTCCTGCAACTGTCGGCCGAAGGCTTGATAGGACGTCGTCGGCTCCGGCAACGACACAGGTTCGCCCGCGCGGCGTCGCGCATAGGCGTGTTGCAAGTCGTCGAGCAGAATGCGCCACGACACGGTATCCACGGCCAGATGATGGATCGCGATGAAAACGCGCCAGGTGCCATCGTCGATGCCGAGCGCGAGCGCCCGGATCAGCGGTCCGCGTTCGATATCGAGGCTAGCTTGAAGGGCGTCGCATCGGGCTTCGATATCGGCCGCAGGAACTTGCGACACGACTTGCAGCGGCGACGCCGTCTCTGCCGCCGCGTAACGTTGACGCCAGCTATCGGTGAAATCGAAGCGCAGGCGCAACGCATCGTGATGCGCAATCGTTGCATGCAGCGCGTCTTGCAGCGCACCGGTATCGAGCGTGTGTCCGACGTTCAGCAATACCGCCTGATTCCAGTGGTTGCGCACGGGAAACGGTTCGGAGAAAAACCACGCCTGGATCGGCAGCAAGGGCACGGGTGCGTGCACATCGATACCGGCGATCGGCGTGACCGTGGCAGGCGATGTTTCATCGAGCGAGACGGAGACGGCGACGGCTGCGAGTTGCGCGACGGTCTGCTGCTCGAAAATCTGCCGCGCGCTCAGACCGACACCCGCGCGACGCGCCAGCGCGACGATCTGCAAGCCCATGATCGAGTCGCCGCCCAGCTCGAAGAAATTCTCGTGGCGGCCGATACGCTCGCGCTTCAACAACTGCGCCCAGATCGCGGCCAGCGCCGTTTCGACTTCCCCCTGCGGCGCTTCGAACGATGACGACGCGGGTTCTTCCGGCGCGGGCAGCGCGCGGCGATCGATCTTGCCGTTCGGCGTCAACGGCATCGCGTCCAGCACGATCAGCATGCCCGGCACCATGTAGTCGGGCAGCGTCGCGGCGAGTTGCGCCCGTAACGTCGCCCTATCGATACGATGTCCCGCCGACGCCGTCACGTAACCCGCCAGACGCGCGCCGTTCGGGCCGTCGAGCGCAACGACGACCGCGTCCGCGACGCCCGTCTGTTCGCGCAGCCGAGCTTCGATTTCGCCCGGCTCGATGCGAAAGCCGCGCACTTTCACCTGTTCGTCGAGGCGGCCCAGAAACGCGAGCTGGCCATCGGCGCGCCAGCGCACGAGATCGCCGGTGCAGTAGAGGCGCGCACCTGGCGTGCCGGAAAACGGGTCCGGCACGAAACGGGACGCGCTCAGTCCGGGCTGGCCGAGATAGCCGCGCGCCAGTCCCGCGCCACCCAGATGCAGTTCGCCGGGCACGCCGGGCGGCACCGGGCGCTTGCGGGCATCGAGCACCCACGCCGTGCGCGGTCCGATGCAGCGGCCGATGGGCGCATAGGGGCCATCGAACGCGGCTTCGTCGGCTTGCCAGACGGTAGGCGTGATGACGGCCTCCGACGGTCCGTAAGCGTTGAAGATGCGCTGCGGCGCGAGTTGCGCGCGTACCGCGTCGAAGCCCGCGCGCGACCACGCCTCGCCGCCGACGATGCACGTCCGCACGCGCACCGCTCCGGCCGCCGTCTGACGCGCGAAGGCATCGATATAAGTGGGCGGAAGATCGAGCGCGGTGATGCCGTGGGCGCCGATTTCATCGACGAGCCGCTCGGCGGACCACACGTCGTCGTCGCGCAGAAGGATCGCGGCCCCGCGCGTGAGCGGCATCAGCAATTGCTCGGCGGCGGCATCGAAGCTGATCGACGCGAAATGCAGGCACCGATCCGTTTCGTCGATGCCGTAGCGCGCGCCGATCGCCTCGCAATGCGCTGCCAGCGCGCCATGCGCGACAGCAACGCCCTTGGGCCGCCCGGTCGATCCCGATGTGTAGACCACGTAAGCGAGGTTGTGCGCGTGCAGCGCAGGATCGGGATCGGCGCCATGCGCGTCGGGCAGCGCGCAGGTATCGAGGTTCAGCATGGGCATGGCGCATGCCTGGCGCGCGCGCGCTTCGGACGAAGCATCCACCAGCAGCAAGCCAATGCCGCTGTCGGTCGTCATATGAGCAAGACGGTCGGCCGGATACGCCGGATCGAGCGGCACATACGCGCCGCCCGCCTTGAGGATGCCGAGCAACGCAGCGACCAGGCCGGCGGAACGCGACATCGCGAGACCGACGCGACCTTCCGGCCCGATGCCCTCGCGCACGAGAAGCGCCGCGATCCGGTTCGCCTGCTCGTTCAGTTCACGATAGGTCATGCGCGCGGCGTCGCCGATCAGCGCGGGCGCATCGGGCGTGGCGCGCGCACGCGCTGCGAAGCGCCGATGAACGAAGTCATGCGCGTCGGCCGAACCTTCGAGCGCGCCGCTCCATTCGTGCAATTGCCGCCGCTGCGCCGCGTCGAGCAATGCAACATCGTCGATGCGTTGCGACGGCTCCTCGGTCAGCGCGCGCAACATGTTCAGATAGTGACCGCCGATTCGCGCGATGCTCGCCGCGTCGAACAATTCGGCCGCGTAGATCAATTCGGCGTCCATCGCGCCGTCCGCGTGTTCGTCGATGTTCAGCGTCAGTTCGAACAACGCCGACTCGTCGGGCAAGTCATAGCGTTCGGCCGTCAAGCCGGGCAACGATTCCGTGATGCGCCAGTCGCTGCGTTGATGATTGAACATGACCTGAAACAGCGGCGTATGACTGAGGCTGCGCTCGGGACGCAGCGCGTCGACCAGTGCATCGAACGGCACATCCTGATGCGCCTGCGCGCCGAGCGTGGCCTGACGCGTCTGTTCGAGCAACGCATCGAGCGTCGTGCCGCTATCGATGCGCGCGCGCAGCACCTGCGTATTCACGAAGAAGCCGATCAACGGCTCCGTCTCCATCCGGTGACGATTCGCCACCGGCACGCCGACGCGAATATCGTCTTGTCCCGTGTAGCGATGCAACAGCGCCTCGAACGCCGTGAGCAACACCATGAACGGCGTCGTCGATGTCGCTTGCGCGCGCGCCTTCAGCGCTTGCGCGAGCGTGTCCGGCAAGCGCACACGATGACGCGCCGCGCGATACGCGGCCTGCGCCTGACGCGGTGCATCGGTGGGTAGCGCGAGCACGGCTTGCGCGTCGCCCAGCGCCTCGCGCCAGTACACGAGTTGCTTGTCCCGTTCGCCCGCATCCAGCCATTCGCGTTGCCACGCGGCGTAGTCCGCGTATTGCACATCGAGCGCGGGCAGCGTCAGCGACTCGTTCAGCACGGCGGCGCGGTAATGCGCCACCAACTCTTCGAGCAGCACGCGCACCGACCAGCCGTCCGAGACGATGTGATGCATCGCCAGCACGAACAGGCTGCGCCCTTCTTGACCGTGATAGAGCGCCGCGCGCAGCAGCGGACCTTGCGCGAGATCGAACGGACGATTCGCCAGCGCACGCGCGGCGTCGTCGATCTCACTTGCCGCCAGCGTGGCCTCTTGCCAGTCGAGCGCGGCGTGCGCGTCGATCCATTGTTCGACCTGCCCCGCTTCATCGGCGATGAAGCGTGTGCGCAGCACTTCGTGACGCGCGACGATCGCTTCGACGCTCGCACGCAAGGCTGACGCATTCACCGCGCCATTCAGCCACAATCCGCCCGCGACGTGATACGCGCTGCTCGCAGGCGACAACTGCCACATGAACCATTGACGCTGCTGTGCATACGATGCCACGACGTGCGGCGCGCCACTGCGCGTGCGCGCGAGAATCGGAAACTGTGCGGGACTGACGCCCTGCTCGTTCATCTTTTGCCAGAAAAGCCTGCGCTTGTCGGGCGTCAACTCGCTGAAGCGTTCGGCGATGCGCCGCGCCGCGTCCTTGTCCATTGCCATGCTCAAAGCGTATCCATGAAGAGATCCAGGCCGCGAAGCGCGTCGTCCGATGGCTGCGCGGCGCGCATTTGCGCCACGGCCGCCGCCTGCGCCGCGAGCGTCGGCGCATTGAACAGCGTCGCGAGCGGCAGGCTCGTGCCCAGTTCGAGCCCGATGCGCGCGTTCAACTGCACCGCGAGCAGCGAATGGCCGCCCAGATCGAAGAATTTGTCGTGTCTGCCGATGCGCTCGATGCCGAGCAGCGTCGCCCAGATCGACGCGAGTTCGCTTTCGATGCCGTCGCGCGGCGCTTCCCACGGCGTGTCGCCGGTCGCGCGATCGAGAGCCGGTTGCGGCAGCGCGTGACGATCGACCTTGCCGTTGGCGTTGAGCGGCATCGCGGAAAGCGGCACGATGCGCCACGGCACCATGTAGTCCGGCAGCGTTCGCGCGAGGGCTGCGCGCAGATCGTCCGGGTCGAGCGCGTCGCCCGTCACCCACGCAACGAGCCGCTCGTCGCGCGCCATCACGACGGCTTCGCGCACGCCGCGCCCGATCAGCGCCGCCTCGATCTCGCCGAGTTCGATCCGCAAGCCGCGCAGCTTCACCTGATGGTCGACGCGGCCCAGACAGTCGAGCGCGCCGTCATCGCGCCAGCGCACGACATCGCCGGTGCGGTACAGACGTGCACCCGGCTCGGTCGCGAACGGGTCCGGCACGAAACGTTCGGCGGTCAGCGCCGCGCGGCCGAGATAGCCGCGCGCGAGTCCCGCGCCGCCGAGATACAACTCGCCTGGCACGCCCGCCGCCACCGGCGTCATGCGCGCATCGAGCACCCGGGTTTGCGTCGCGGCGATCGGCCGGCCGATGGGTACGGCGCGCGCGGCTTCGTCCACGCAGGTCCACGCGGTCACGTCGATGGCTGCTTCGGTCGGTCCATACAGGTTGTGCAACGCGACCGCAGGCAAAGCAGCGGCGACGCGCTGGCGCAAGTCGGCGGACAACGCTTCGCCGCTACAGACGATGCGCGTGAGCGCCTCGCCGCAGCCGGACGCCGCGCCGCTCGCGACGAACGCTTGCAGCATCGACGGCACGAAATGCAGCGTGGTGACTGCATGGCGGCGCATGGTCGCGGCCAGCACGGCGGGATCGCGATGCGCTTCCGGCGCGGCAATGGCCAGACGCGCGCCGACCATCAGCGGCCAGAAAAACTCCCAGACCGAGACGTCGAAGCTGAACGGCGTTTTTTGCAGCACGGTTTCGCCGCGACGCAGTGTGTACTCGCGCTGCATCCATTCGAGCCGATTCCACAACGCGTCGTGACGATTGCCGACGCCCTTCGGTTTGCCGGTGGAGCCTGACGTATAGATCACATACGCCAGATTCGCGCCGTGAAGCGGGACATCGAGATCGGCAGTGTCGAAGCCGCGCGTGTCGATGTCTTCCAGTGCGAAGCACGGCACGCCATCGACCGAAGGAAGCGCGACTTCGCGCTGACGCAACACCACATCCGGCCGGCTGTCCTCGATCATGAAGGCCAGCCGCTCGTCGGGATATGACGGATCGAGCGGCAGATAGGCCGCGCCTGCCTTGACGATCGCATACAGCGCGATCAGCAAGTCGAAGGAGCGCAACGCGGCGATACCCACGCGCGATTCCACGCCGACGCCTTGCGCCCGCAACCAGCGGGCAAGACGATTCGCGCGCGCGTTCAGTTCGCCGTAGCGCATCGTTTCGTCGCCGAACAGCAGCGCCGCGTCGTCCGGATGCAGGGCCGCGTGACGCTCGAACGCGCGGAACACGGGCGCGTAACCCTCGTAGCGCGTCGGGTTCACGCTCCAGCGCGACAGCGTTTCCGCTTCGATATCGTCGATCAACGCGATCTCGCCGATTCGCACGCTGGCCGCCGTATCCTGCGCGAACGCCGCGAGAATGCGTTGGTAATGCCGTGCGAGACGCGCGATGGTCGCCTCGTTGAACAACTCGCGCGCGTAAGTCACTTCCAGCGAGATGGCGCCGTCGGCGTCCTCGCGAGTATCGAGCGACAGTTCGAATTGAGCCATCGGCGCGGGCAGGCCGTAAGGTTCGATGGCAAGTCCGGGAAGTTGCTCCAGCACGCGCCAGTCGCTGCGTTGATGATTGAACATGACCTGAAACAGCGGCGTATGACTGAGGCTGCGCTCGGGACGCAGCGCGTCGACCAGTGCATCGAACGGCACATCCTGATGCGCCTGCGCGCCGAGCGTGGCCTGACGCGTCTGTTCGAGCAACGCATCGAGCGTCGTGCCGCTATCGATGCGCGCGCGCAGCACCTGCGTATTCACGAAGAAGCCGATCAACGGCTCCGTCTCCATCCGGTGACGATTCGCCACCGGCACGCCGACGCGAATATCGTCTTGTCCCGTGTAGCGATGCAACAGCGCCTCGAACGCCGTGAGCAACACCATGAACGGCGTCGTCGATGTCGCTTGCGCGCGCGCCTTCAGCGCTTGCGCGAGCGTGTCCGGCAAGCGCACACGATGACGCGCCGCGCGATACGCGGCCTGCGCCTGACGCGGTGCATCGGTGGGTAGCGCGAGCACGGCTTGCGCGTCGCCCAGCGCCTCGCGCCAGTACACGAGTTGCTTGTCCCGTTCGCCCGCATCCAGCCATTCGCGTTGCCACGCGGCGTAGTCCGCGTATTGCACATCGAGCGCGGGCAGCGTCAGCGACTCGTTCAGCACGGCGGCGCGGTAATGCGCCACCAACTCTTCGAGCAGCACGCGCACCGACCAGCCGTCCGAGACGATGTGATGCATCGCCAGCACGAACAGGCTGCGCCCTTCTTGACCGTGATAGAGCGCCGCGCGCAGCAGCGGACCTTGCGCGAGATCGAACGGACGATTCGCCAGCGCACGCGCGGCGTCGTCGATCTCACTTGCCGCCAGCGTGGCCTCTTGCCAGTCGAGCGCGGCGTGCGCGTCGATCCATTGTTCGACCTGCCCCGCTTCATCGGCGATGAAGCGTGTGCGCAGCACTTCGTGACGCGCGACGATCGCTTCGACGCTCGCACGCAAGGCTGACGCATTCACCGCGCCATTCAGCCACAATCCGCCCGCGACGTGATACGCGCTGCTCGCAGGCGACAACTGCCACATGAACCATTGACGCTGCTGTGCATACGATGCCCGCGTCCGCCCGCGCGATGCATCGGGCAAGCGCGGAATCGTGGTTTGCCGACGCACCGGTGTATCCGCTGCTGTGGACGCTTCGTCGAGCCGCTGCGCGAGTTGCGCCAGCGTGAGTCGTTGAAACAGCAGCTTCGGCGTGAGCGACACATTCGCCTTGCGCGCTTTCGCCACGACCTTGAGGCCGAGAATCGAGTCGCCGCCCGCCTCGAAGAAATTGCATCGGCGATCGATTGCGTTCGCTTCCAGTCCGATCACATCCGCCCAAAGTCGCGCGAGCAGGATTTCGGTCGCGCCGCGCGGTGCGTCGAGATCGGCGGGCGCGGCGGCTGACGACACCGCAGGCAACCATGCCTGCAATGCGGCGCGGTCAAGCTTACCGTTCGCGTTCAGCGGCAACGCATCGACGATCACGATATCGGCCGGGACCATATAGTCCGGCAGCCATGCCGATATGCTGCTGCGCACCGCATCCGCCGAAACGTCGCCCGCGACGAACGCCACGAGCCGCGTACCGCTTTCCGCGTCGTGTGCCAGCACCGCGCCGCCGCGAACGCCGTCGACACGTTGCAGCGCGCGTTCCACTTCCGCAGGCTCGACGCGATATCCGCGCACCTTCACCTGATCGTCCACGCGGCCGAGATACTCGAGCAAGCCGTCAGCACCGATGCGCGCGCGATCGCCGGTTCGGTACAGACGCGCGCCCAGCGCGAACGGATCCGGCACGAAACGCTCGGCGCTCAGACCCGCGCGGCCGTGATAACCGCGCGCGACACCGGGTCCGCCCACGTAGAGTTCGCCCACCGCGCCCGGCTCGACCACTTGCATCGCTGCATCGAGAACATGAATGCGCGTATTCGGCAGCGCCGCGCCGAGCGGCAGATCGCGTTGCCTGTCCATGATGGCCTGCCATTCGTGCATCGCGACCCCCACGGTGGTTTCGGTCGGGCCATAGTGGTTGAAAATTCGGCACACGGGCTGAAGCGCGCGCAGACGTTCGAGTAACGCGGCAGACGTTGCCTCGCCGCCGACGATCAGCGCTTGCGTCGGCAGCACGTCACGCGGTCGCGCGGCACTCAGCAACGCGGACAAATGACTCGGCACGATCTTCAGTATGCCGATGCAATGTTCGGACATGTAGCGCGCGAATCTATCGGGATCGAATGCCAGTTCAGGCGCGAGCAGATGCAGCGTGCGCCCCGAGCACAATGCGCCGAACAAAACCGTGTGGCCGAGATCGGCCGCAGGCGTCGACACCATCGCGAAAGACGCGTGACCATCGATATTCAACGTCGACAGCATGCCTTGAACGTAATTGCCGAGCGCGCGATGCGTGACGATCACGCCTTTCGGTTCGCCCGTCGAGCCCGACGTGTAGATCATGTACGCGGCGCGATCGGGATGCGCCAAAACGGCTGATGGCGCGTGCGTCGCCCGGTCAGTGTGCGCGTCGAAGCATATCGGTAGCGCTGTCGTGTTCGTTGCGCTTAATCCGGCCGGCAAAGGCGCCGCATGCAACAGCAGTTTCGCGCCACAATCGCGCAACTGCGACGCCAGTCGTGCAACGGGCGCTCGCGCGTCGAGCGGCACCCATGTAGCGCCCGCTTTCAGTGAGGCGAGCATGCCCATCACATGTTCGATGGAACGCTCGGCCAGCACACCCACGCGCGCTTCGAGGGTGATATCGCGTGCGACGAATTGCGCCGCAAGCGCATTGGCGGCGGCATCGAGCTCGGCGAAAGTCGCACTGCGATCGCCGTCGCGCAGCGCGACCCTGTCGCCATGTCGCGCGACACTCGTGTTCCACAGGCTCAACACATCGGTTTCGGTATCGAAGCGTGATTGTGCCGGTGCGTGCTCGTTCGGAAGACGTCCGATCGGAACATCGGGCGCATCGAGCAGACGCTGTGCCGATCGCACGAACGTATTCGTCAAATGCGAGACGAAAGCGGCGTCGAACACGGCATCGTCGTAAGCGACGAGAAAATCGATTTGGCCGCCCGTATCGGTGAAGTCGAGCGCGAGATCGAAGTGCGGCGCATCGTTCGGCAAGACACGCACGGAGGCATCGAGAGGCGCGAACAGATGTTCCGCGAACGGACGCTGTTCGGTGAGCTTGACCTGGAACAGCACATCGCCGGCTTGCGCGCGTCGGGGCAACAAGGCGCTTACGAGCCGATCGAACGGCACGTCCCGGTTCTCATGCGCGCCGAGCACGGTATCGCGCGCGGCTTCGACGAGCGAGCCGAAATGCAGATCCGGCGTGATGTGCGTGCGCAAGACCTGCACATTGATGAAGTAGCCGACGATGTCCTGCGCTTCGGGCCGCAAGCGCCGCGACACCGGCGCGCCGACGCGGATATCGTCCTTGCCGCTCGATTCATGCAGCACGACGTTGAGGATCGCGAGCACAGCCATAAACAGCGACGCACGATGCTCGCCCGCAAAGTCGCGCAAGCGTGCGGCCAAATCGGACGGCAGCGCGAACGAGGTGTGGCGCTGACGACCGGCGAGCGTACCGTCCGCAGCCGGAAACAGACGTGCGGCGGCCGCCGGATCGCCGTCGGACGCGAGTTGCGCCCGCCAGTAATCGAGTTGCGCGGCCAGCGCGGCGGCACCGGTGTTGGCGCGATCCCACGCAACGTAGTCCGCGAATTGCAGACGCTGCGGCGCGTGGTCGAAGCGTCCGTGGTAGGCATCGGCGAGCGATGCCAGCAACACGTTCACCGACCAGCCATCCGCGATGACATGATGCATCGCCAGCAGCAGACGATGCTCGCGCGGACTCACGCTCACCAGATGCGCGCGGACAAGCGGCCCGCGTTCGAGATCGAACGGCGCGCGCGCGATCGTCCTCGTGATCGCGTCGAGGTTGTCGCCGGACAGCGTATGGTCCAGTCTCACGACGAGCGAGTCGTCGATCAGTTGCAACGGCTCGCCATCGTCATCGATCTCGAAGCGCGCGCGCAAGATGTCGTGCCGCTGCACGACTGCATCGAAGGCGCGTTGCAGCGCGGGCACATCGAGTTCGCCGTTCAGACGCAGTTCGCCGCTCATGTTGTACGCCGCGCTCGACGGATCGTGGTGCCATGTCAGCCACAGACCGCGCTGCGCGTCGGACGCACGCGAGCTTGCACGCTGCTTGCCGGAGAGGTGCGGAATCGGCGCGAGCGTGGCCGTGACACCTTGCGCGCGAAGCGCGTTCACGCGGATCGCGGCATCGCGTAACACAGGCGCGGAGAAAACGTCGCGCGGCGTGAAGGCGATCGACCAGTGTGCGCTCGCCGAAGCCGCGATCTGCACCGCTGCCAGCGAGTTGCCGCCTAGCGCGAAGAAACTCGCATCGGCGTTCGCCGGGTTCGATCCGGGCAGCGCGTCGGCCCACAGCGCGGCGAGTGCGTGCTCCGTTTCAGATAACGATGTATCCGCGCTCGGCGACGCTTCGTCGTTATCGATGCGTCCGCCTTGCACAAACCACGCATACGCATCGAGCGAACGTTGCGTCCAGCCGAGCGCGCAGGCCGCACGCTGCACCTTGCCGCTCGACGTTTTCGGCAGGCCGCCCGGACTGAGGAGCGCGATCGCGCTCGCGGGTTCGCCGCAAGCGAGCGCAACGGCTTCGGTCAAGGCCGCCGCGAGGTCCGCCGGCGCGACCAGCTTGCGCATCTTCGGCGACACTTCCGCCGCGATGCCGATGGCCGCACGCCCGTCGATATCGACGGAAAACGCCGCGATGCGCCCGCGCCGCACGATGTCCACATCGCGCTCGATCGCGAGTTCGAGATCTTGCGGAAACAGGTTGCGCCCGCGCACGATCAAAACATCCTTGATGCGCCCCGCGATATACAACTCGCCTTCGTGCATGAAGCCGAGGTCGCCGGTGCGCAGCCACGTCGCGCCATCGCGCTGCACGAAGGTGGCGGCGCTCGCGTCCGCGCGACGCCAGTATCCCGCCGCGACGCTCGGCCCGTTCACGCAGATCTCGCCGATCTCACCGGCCTGTAACGGCTCGCCGCGCTCGGCATCGACGATGGCGATCGCATGTCCGCTCGCGGGCCGCCCGCATGACACGATGGCGCTCGCGCGCGCGCCGCCCACGCCCACGCGCGCGCGCCTTTGCGCCACCGCCGCATCGTCGAACGACGGCGCACGCGCGCCCGTGCGACGCGCGACGCCGGTCACGTACAGCGTCGCTTCGGCGAGCCCATAGCAGGGAAACAGCGCATCGGCGTCGAAGCGTGCGGGCGAGAAGCGCGCGACGAAAGCATCGAGCGTCGGCTTGCGCACCGGCTCCGAACCGGAAAACGCCACGCGCCAGCTCGACAGATCGAGCGCATCGCGCTGGGCGTCGTTCACGCGATCCGCGCACAGACGATAGGCGAAATCGGGACCCCCGGAAATCGTGCCGCGATGCCGCGCGATGGCATCGAGCCAGCGCACCGGACGCTCGAGAAAGTATTGCGGCGACATCAGCACGAGCGGAATGCCGCTGAACACCGGTTGCGACAGCGTGCCGATCAGTCCCATGTCGTGGTACAGCGGCAGCCAGGATACGAAGACATCGTCGCGGGTCACACCCAGCCCTTCGCGGATCGCCGACTCGTTGGCCCAGAGGCTGCCGTGCGTGACCATCACGCCCTTGGGCGTCGACGTGGAACCCGACGTGTATTGCAGAAACGCGATATCCGATGCCGCCGCGCGATACGGCTCGAACGAATACGCATCGCGTTCGATATCGAGTGCGTCCATCGTCAGGCGTGCCGCGCTCGGGGCGATGGCGGCGAACGCATCGCCGAGCCTCGCCTCCAGTGCGCGCGTGGTTACGATGAACGCCGCATCCGCGTCCGCCGCGATGGCCGAAAGACGCGTCAGATGCTGCCCGCGCAAGGATTCCGGGGGATAGGCCGGCACCGCGATCGCACCGGCGTACAGGCAACCGAAAAACGCGGCCACGTAGTCGAGGCCGCTATCCATCATCAACAGCACGCGGACGCCGTTCGTCCAGCCGTGCGCGTCGCGCAGACAGCGTGCGAGCGCCGTGGCGCGGCGATCCAGCGCCGCATAGTCGTAACGCGTGTCGCCGGTCGCGTCGACGGTCACGAGCGCCGTGTGGTTCGCGCGCGAGACGGCCAGCGTCCGCAACTGCTCAATCATGTTCTCAGCCATTTCACCATCTCGTTTGCGCGTGGGCGTGTGCAAAGCAGTGACGCAATCAGTCTTCGTCGTGTTCGTGAAAGTCTCGTTCGCGATGCGGCGCGCGACGATGTTCCACCGAGTGAAGGACCGGACGCAGCGGGTACAGTGGGTTGGCCGCCGTGCTCGGACGCTGCCACCATGTCGGACGCGCGGCGGGCTTCGCGGGCGGCGGTTCCGCCGCTTCCACCTTGGCCTGGCGCTGCCGTTTCAGGAATGGACAACGGTCGTCGGCCGGCGTATTGCCGTCGTCGAGAAAGTACTGCTTCCATTCGAGGTTGCCCGGATCGCCGAAGAAGCCCAGGTCGGGGTGGGCCGGAATCTCGTCCCACGTTTCGAGGCGTTTGCGCACCTGATTGCGCGCCTCGCGGCCGATGACCTTGTTCGTGATCGTGTCGACGAATACGCTGCGCGGCTGAAACAGCAGCACCATGCCCGGGCCGAGATTGCGGCTATGACGCGCGCGGAACGACGGGCACGCGCACACGACGAAAGTCTCCACGCCCGCGAACGAAAACTCCCAGTCTTCGCTTGACGGCTCGGGTTGCGCATCCGCGTTCGGATCGGGATCGACATCGTGCAGGTGCTGAAGGATCTTCCAGAACAACGCGTGATACGCATCGTGCGACAGCGGTTCGGCATCCGGCTCGAAGAACACGGCAATATTGTTCTTGCGATACTGCGGCAGCGATACCAGTTCCGCGAAGGTCTGCATGGTCGCGGCAAGCTGGCCGATGTCCTTGCCGTTCACGTACGAATAAAACATCTCGCCGCGCTTTTCCGCCATCGTGCCGAAGAAGCACGGATAGGCCGGGTCCATCACCTGCGTGCGCAGCGTTGCATAGGATGCATCGAGCCAGGCGGGCCGTCGCACATCCGCGCCCGTCGCGCGGCCCGCGATGATGCGGCTCGTCCAGTCGCCCGGATCGAATCCCTCGGCCACCGGAGGGGCTGCCTGCGCGGTTGTCTGCGCAGCTGCCTGCGTCATCCCGGCGTCGGCGTTCGCTGCCTGATCGTCCACTTTGTCCTCTTCCCTTCGCATTGTAGATATCCTCGTTCTTCACGTGTCCGCCTGCGTCGTGCGCGGGCGAACGCCTGCGAGCCACAGGCGCTGCGGCTCGCCGATGAAAGCGTGTCCATGCGGGGAACAGGCGCCCTGTGCCGGGCGCTCTGAAATCAGCGGATCGCGGCGCGGGTGTGAGCGCGCCTGGCGTGCTTGATCAGGTCGAAGCCTTGGCGTCGAGTTCGGCGACCAGCGCCTGGACCCATTCGTCGGGAATGATCGGCTGGTGATACGTGCATTCGCCCGACACCACCGTCGACCCATGAAGCCGGCCATCGGGAATCAACACCATGTCGCCTTCGTTCATCTTGTGCTGCATGCCGACATTGCCCCAGAAGAGCATCTCGCCTTCCTGGATCGTCACGAGCCGATGATCGTTGTGGACATGGGTCGTCGAGCACATTTCATGCGGCTCGATAAACGTCTCGCGATCGATGTCCGGACACTCCGCGTCGATACGCGTGCTGATCCGGTGCGCGAACGCGACGTAATGACGAATCGACGAAAGCCACAGCAGTTGCTCGCCCAAGTCCCAGCGCGCGCGTTCGCACAGCCGCTCCGCCGCGCCGATGCCTTGCGCGGCCATCGCTTGCGCGCTTGCGCCGTAGGCCGTGCCGATCGATTGCAACGCGTGCGATGCGCGTTCCAGCAATTCGGCCTGGCGCGCTTGCGCATCGGCCGCGCCGCCCGCACCACGATTGGCGGACGTCAGATGGGCGCACGCGCGTTCCAGCGCAAGACTGAAAGCGAGCGCTTCGGCTTCGGCGGCGAACGCCGCGCCGACCAGACCGAACGCGCGATCCGGCCTGCGCGCGAGTGCATACAGCAGATTGCATTTCGCCATGCTGGTCGGCAGATAGAATTGCCAGTACGCGTGCTGCTGGCGCGTCACACCGCATGAAGCGGCGACTTTTTCGTGCAGCGCGGCATCGGCGGGAAGGTTGTCGAGCGCGGGGCGCAGTTCGACCGGCAGCATGTCGAACAAACCGCTGGCGGCCGCTCGCGCGAGCGCACGCTGCTTCGACGGCGCCAGCGACCAGCGTTGGACCATGATGAAGCGCAATCCCTCTTCCAGATAATCGTTGCGCATGAGACGGGCAAACGTTTGATCCCAGAACAGCGATTCTGCTTCGAGAATGCGCGCCAGTCCGGCTGCATCGGCCGACGGCGTCTGATCCCGCGACAGGAACTCGAACGCGTAGGCTTCGAGAAACGGCGCGATCTGCGCGCCGAGCACTTGCGCGTCGTCGCTATAGAACTGCACGAAGCGGTTCCATTCCGCTTCGTTCGCGTTGCGCGGCAACCGCGCCGTACCGAGTTCGTAGATCGACAGCAAGGTCCGGTTCGACGCCAACGCCGGCAAGCGGCTCACGTTGTGCGGGCGTACAGGTTTGGCGAACTTCAGGAACTCAAAATCTTCCGGACGCAGCGGACGGCGATGATAATCGTCGTCCAGCACCAGTTCGCTGACTTCCGCGCTGCGAAACGGCTGCGCGGCGGCGAATTGCTTGATGAGATCGACATAGCGTTCGCTCTGGCCGGCGAAAGGCGAGAAATCAAACAGCGAAGACGAGGCGTGGGTCATGGCGGTTTTCCTGCGGCTGACTCTGGGAGACGGGCGAGGCCCTGAAGGTCCTGATGGTGCGAAAGGCCCGGAATGTCGTGGTGCGTGGCGAACGATACGGCGGCATGTCAGCCGCGCGCCTCGACGATGACGAATGACGCAATCGCGTACGTGATGAGTGTGTTCATGAAACATTCAGCTATCCGAATGACATGTCGTCACACCCCCGACATACACCTGCGATACGCGCTCTAACGTAAATGAGAATTATTGGCAACTCGAAACAAATTAAAGTGCTGGGTATCGGCTGTCAAGTCTTTCCGGGGCCGCGATACATCCCCGAAACAATGCAATACGGCGACCCGCTTTCGCGGGCCTCGGCCGAGTGTCGAAGCGGCATAACTTGCTTCGACAGTAAAATCAGAAGTCCGAACGGACCGTCAGCATGACATTACGGCGCTGACCGAATTCACTGTAAAAATTGCCCGGCGGACGAATGTAGTAATCGCGATTGAAAATATTGTTCAGATTGACCGATGCCTGCAGATGCTTGTTGAACCGATAACCGACCTGCGCGTTGAAAATCGCATATGCGCCCTGTTCCACGCCGCGCAAAATGCGCGTCTGCGCGAGCATGCCGCCGCCGACCGAGATACCGCGCAACGTGCCTTGTGTGAACAGGTAGTTCGTCCACAGCTTGAACAGATGCTTCGGATCAGTGCCGGTCGTCAGATCGGGCTGATCGTTGTCGTAGTTGACGTTGAGATAGGTGTAGCCCGCGTAGACATTCCAGTTTTCGACGGGCTGACCCGCCACTTCGAACTCGAATCCCTCGTCCGTGGACTTGCCGCCCGCAATCGATCCGGTCGGGTTGTCGGGATCGGTGATCGCGCGGTTGTTGTCGTTGATGTGAAACACCGCCGCGGTGGTCGTCAGGCGGTTGTTCAGGAAGCTGCTCTTGAGACCGACTTCGTATTGCTCTCCCGAGCGCGGCGGCAGCAAGCCGCCTGTATAAGTGAGCGCGGTCTGCGCGGTCAGAAAGCGTGAATAACTTGCATAAGCAGT
This sequence comes from Caballeronia sp. LZ003, assembly GCF_031451465.1. Classification (NCBI taxonomy): domain Bacteria; kingdom Pseudomonadati; phylum Pseudomonadota; class Betaproteobacteria; order Burkholderiales; family Burkholderiaceae; genus Caballeronia; species Caballeronia sp. LZ003. The sequence goes on from NZ_JARUXJ010000186.1 coordinate 51,092, forward strand.
CAGCGAGCGCGTGATGTCGTAGACCAGACCGACGTTCGGCAGGAAACGATGATTCACCTGCGCCTGCGTCGCCCAGTCCTCGACCGCCGGAATGGTCGACTGCGACGTTTCCTGCAGGAATGCCTCGCGTGCGCCGAGTACCAGCGTGAGCGGCGTGAGCAGCTTGATTCGCGCCTGCGCATAGATGCCGTACTGCTCGGTGCGATTGTTCGAGCCGAAGGAGAACGGCACATCGGTCTTCGTGACCGCGTTCGGATCGAAGAGACTGAACGTTTGGCCGTTGAACGGGCCGTTGAGCGCGACGAAGCCCGATTCCGCCGTTCCAGTCTGGAGCGAGTAATTCGCACCGATCGTCAGCGTGTGGATCTGGCCGAACGCGCGGATCGGTCCGCTCACGTTGGTGTCCGCGCCCCACCAGTTGTATGTGTTGCGCTGGCGTTGCTCGCCGAAGTAGGACAGACCGTCGGCGGTAGCGCCGGGGCCCGCGTAGGCGTAGTCGGCTTTCGTGAGTTCGTGGCGATAGAACAGGGTCGTCTGCGATTTCCAGCCGTTCTCGAAACGATGCACGAGATTACCGTTGACTTCTTCGAGCGACGTGTACGAGTAGTTCCAACTCGGGCTGAAGTTCTGCGTGTACGAGCTTTGCAGACGTCCGAGCAGATTGCCGTCCGGATCGGTGACGCCGCTCGCGCCGTAGTCGATGCCGTTGATCGGATTGATCTGGTAGCCCGCCGACAACGACAACGTGGTCCGCGGATCGAAGTCGTAGTCGAGCGCGCCGTAGGCCATCACTTCTTTCTGACGCGTGCGATCGATCGACTGCAACGCATCGCTGCCGACGATCACCGCGCGGCCGCGCAATGAGCCATCCTTGTTGAGCGGGCCGGTCACGTCGATCATCTGACGGAAGCTGCCGAACGAACCGACCTGCGTTTCCGTCGCAACATGAAAGGTGTCCTGCGGGCGCTTGCGCACGAGGTTCACCGTGCCGCCCGGATCGGTGATGCCGTCCATCACGCCCGAAGGACCGCGCAGCACTTCGATGCGGTCGTACATCGCGAGATCGAACTGTTGCAGATACTGAAGGCCGCTCACGATGGAAATGCCATCGAACTGCACGCCCAGAAAGTTGCCGCGCGCCTTGTAGTAAGCCGTGCCGTCGCCGTAATCGACCGACTGCACGCCCGTCACGTACTTGAGCGCGTCCTGAATCGTCGTCAGATTCTGGTCGTCCATGCGTTGTCGCGTCAGCACGGACACCGATGCGGGAATCTCCTTGATGGACTGCTCCGTCTTGCCCGCGACCGTCGCCGTGCGGCCCGAATAGGAACCGCTGCCTTCGGTCGTCGCGTCCGGTGTCGCGTTCACTTCCACGGAAGGCAAGGTCGCGGCGGACGGCGACGTGCCTGTGTCCTGCTGCGCCAGCGCCGGGCTCCCCCAGATGGCGACGAGCGCCAAAGCAAAAGGCGTCAGGCCAGACCGTATCGATACCCGCTTGTCGTGCCGCGTCGAGCGGCGCAAGTCCCTATTCTTATTCATCTCTAATGTAAGTATCCGCGTGAAGTCGAAAGCCCGCACTGTCCACATTCAAAGGACACGTTTAGGTATGCTGAATGGATCGCCTGGAAAAACGGCGAAGCTACCAGGCGCGAGGAAACGGCATGGCATTCCTATTACGGTCAGGAACCGCATCCCGCATCACGGAACCAGATGGACGGATCGACGCGCGATTCGAGCGTTCCTGTTTCGAGAGCATCACTATACGATAATGATTCGCATTTGCACACTTAGCCGGAACAAATAATTTGCTTTCAAAAACCTGACGTGATACGCGCTGACCGATGCCCTTCTCAGGTCGACGAAACAGATTTGCGCAGCGTCAGCGCGATCAGATACGGACCGCCGATCAGCGTCGCGACGAGTCCGGCGGGCATCTCCTCGGGAAACATGATCTGCCGTCCGAGCCACTCCGCCAGACCCATCAGCAGCGCGCCGAACACCGCCGCGACGCACATTTGCATGGCGGGGCGTCTCGCGCCGGAATAGCGCGCCACATGCGGCGCGATCAGGCCGACGAAGGACAACGGACCGACGATCAGGGTCGATGCCGCCGTCAGCACGGACGCCAAGATCAAGATCGCGAAGCGCGCGCGCACGACCGGCACGCCGAGACCATCGGCGATGGTCGTGCCCAGACCCAGCGCTTCGAGCCAGCGCGACATCAGCGGCGCGAGCGCAAGCCCCGCTATCGCGATGGCGGCGGCCGAGTACGCCGCAGACGGTTCGACGTAGTAAGTCGAGCCGATGACGAAGTTCATCAGCAGGCCGCCGCGCGGATCGCCGCTAGCGAGCAACGCGCCGACCACGGCCTGAAACAGCGCGCTGATGGCCACGCCGATCAGCAACAGCCGTTCGGGCGCGAACGAGGCGCGCGCGCCGAGCCACAACAGCAGCGCCAGCGTCACGATCGCGCCGGCGAGGCATCCGCCGAACAGCGCGCCGGGCGTCGACGTCAAACCGGCGAACAGGACGACCACGATGCCCAGCGCGCCGCCCGAACTCACGCCGAGCAAGTCGGGGCTCGCCATCGGATTGGCGGTGACACGCTGGATCAGCGTGCCCGCGATGGCGAGCAACACGCCCGCCGCGAGCGCCGCGACGGTATGCGGCAGACGCCAGAACATCAGCGCGGCGATTTCATTTTTATCGGCGACGAACCCGCCATCCAGCCCGCGCGATACGCAAAAGCACAACGTCAGCACCACCGCCAGCGCGACGAACGCCCACGGCAGACGCCGGGCGAGCTTCGCGGGCGGCGCATGCGCGATGGCGACCGTATGCAGGTCGGGCTGCGTGCGCAGGCGCGGCAGTAACGCGAGCAGAAGCGGCACGCCCAAGAGCGACGTCACCGTGCCGGTGGGCACCAGATGGGCGGAGAACAGCTCGCCTGCGGCGATCAGCCGGACGATTTCATCGGTACACCAGAGCAGCACCGCGCCGAGGCACGGCGCCCACACCAAGCGCTGACGCAGCCGCCGCGCGCCCGCGAGCCGCGCGAGCGTGGGCGCAGCCAGCCCGACGAAGCCGATCACGCCCACCGCCGACACCACGCACGCGGTCAGCACCACCGCGATCAGCAACGCCGCGAAGCGCGTGCGCTGCAACGCGATGCCCAGACCTTGCACGGTCGAATCGCCTGCCTCGAACACGCCGAGCGGACGCACCATGAAGACGGTCGCCGCGAAGCACGCGAGCACGCTCAGGAACAAGTGCGCGCTGTCCTGCCAGGCGGTCTGGTCGAGCGCGCCGCCGCCCCAGATCATCAGCCCGCACATCAGATCGAAGTGCGCGAGCGTGATGCCGAGCGCGATCGCACCGCAATACAAGTTGACGATCATGCCGGAGAGGATCACCGCGAGCGACGACATGCGCTGCCGCCAGGCGAGCGCGAAGACGAGCGTCATCGCGAGCGCGCCGCCGCCGAGCGCCACCGCCGTGCGTCCGCCGGCAAGCAGCGACGGCGCCCACAATTCGGCGAGCATCAGCGCGAGATACGCGCCGGGAAAGATGCCGAGCGTCATCGGTTCCGCGAGCGGATTGCGGAGCACCTGCTGCGCGAGCGTGCCGGCCAGCGCCAATGCGCTTCCGCACAACAGCGTCATCGCGATGCGCGGCAACATGCTGTCGCGCACCAGCACCTGACGCAGATCGGTACGATCGGGCGCCAGGACGGTCGACCAGAACGACGCGCCGCCCAGTTCCGCGTGGATGCCCGCAATCGACAACCCGAGCGCCACCAGCCCGAGCACCCCGACCAGCGCCAGCCGATAGTCGCGCGGCGGCTGTGCGCCGGGCAATGCAGTCAGATCACGCGACACCGCCGCCTCCTTGCGCGATCAGACCGAGCGCATTGTCGATGGCGTGCGCGAAGCGTTGCATCGACACGAGTCCGCCGTAAGGCGCGATCACCGGCAGCCTGGCGACGCGTCGCGCGCGCACGGCCGGCAACGCCTGCCAGATCGCGTTGTAGCGGAGTTGCGCGACGACCGGCGCGGCGACCGGTGCCACCAGCAGCAAACTGGCCTGCTGCACGTCGACGAGCCGTTGCAGCGGCACGAGCGCCGCGCCCGCTTGCGTGGCCCACACGCGCCCACCCGACGATGGATTGACTGCGTTGCGCACGCCGAGCTTCGCGAGCATCGCGTCGAACAGGCTGCCTCGCCCGTAGACGCGCAGATGCCGGTCATCGACCAGATCCGCGACGATCACGGGCGATGCGCTCAGTTCCGGCCGCGCGGCGATCCGGGCGCGCACGGCCTCGGTCGTGCGCGATGCGTCCGCGATCAGCGCCGATGCGCGCGCCGGACGTTGCAGCCGCGCGGCCAGCCGCGCGGTATCGTCGCATAGCGCCGCATACGGCGTATCGCTCGACATATATCCGCCCAGCGTGATGGTCGGCGCGAGCCTTTCGAGCGACGGCCGCGCGGGCGCGTGCTCTGCCGTGATGACGAACAGATCGGGCGCGAGCATGCGCAGCACGTCGAAGTTCGGCTGATACAGCAAGCCGATATCGGCCACGCCCGCCGGCAGCGGCGGCTCGACGATGGTCGTGCGATACCAGTCCGGCAGCGACGTGCCCACCGGCGCCACGCCCAGCGCGAGCAGCGTTTCGGTGAGTTCCCAGTTCATCGTGACGATGCGGCGTGCGGTTGCGGCGGCGGGCGCTGGCGCGGCGAATGCGCCGGGCGCGGCGCTAACGGCGGCGACAGCGGCGAGCGTCGCGCCGAGCCAGCGGCGACGCATCGCATCGGGCGATGCCACGGCGGCGGGAACGGAACGGCGCATCATCGCGGATACCCGATCAGATGGCCGCTCAGCGAATCGGTCATGACGCCCATCGGCACACCGTAGATCGCCTGCAACACGTCGGCGCGCATGGTTCCGGCGGGATCGGTCTGCATCAGCAGCTTGCCGCCGCGCAGGGAGATGAGTTGCGTGCAGAAGCGCGTCGCCATGTTGACATCGTGCAGCACGATCACCGCGGTCATGCCGTGCTCGTCGCACAGCTTGCGCACGAGACCGAGCACGCCGAGCTGATGTCCGATATCGAGCGCCGAAGTCGGCTCGTCGAGCAACACGCAGCGGCTGTCCTGCGCGATCAGCATCGCGAGCCAGACGCGCTGCCGCTCGCCGCCCGAAAGACTGTCGACCGGACGGTCCGCGTAATGCGCGACATCGGTCCAAGCCATCGCCTCGTCGACGCGACGGCGGTCGTCCGCCGTGAAGCGGCCGAGCGCGCCATGCCACGGATAGCGGCCGAGCGCCACGAGTTCGCGCACCAGCAGCCCGTCGGTCGCGGGCGTGGTTTGCGGCAGATGCGCGACCTGCTGCGCGAAGCGCCGGTGCGGCAGGCTCGCAAGCGGCTGGCCATCGAACTCGATCGTGCCGCGCGTCGGTTGATGCAGGCGCGCGAGCAGCCGGATCAGCGAGGTCTTGCCCGAGCCGTTGTGGCCGATCAGGCCGACCACTTCACCCGCGCCGATATCGAGCGAGATATCGTGCAGCAACGGCTTGCCGCCGATTTCAAAATCGACGTGAGACAGTCTGTAGAGCGGATGACCGCCGGTTTCCTGCATGACGAATCGTTGCCTTGTGAATTGATTGGGGGAAGCGGTTCTGATGTCCGCCTGTCATCCGTCGATCAGCGCGCGCAGCCGTTCGATCACGCCCGCATGCGCCGCCGGGTGATGCACGATGCCGCTGTGCGTCGCGTCGATGCCGATCTCGTGCACCGCTGCGCTCGTCCACGGCTGCCAGTCGCGTTCGCGTTGCGCCGACGTGTCGCGTGTCGCGCGCCAGAAGCTCAGCGGCACGTCGATGCGAGGCAACGCGTGCGCGACGCGCAGCCGGTAATGCATCTCGTCGATCGACGTCGTGCGTTCGAATAGCGCGCGCAGGCGTGCGCCGTCCGCTTGTGCGTCGAGCCACGCGGACAGCGCGTCGTCGGCCGCGGACGTGGCTTCCGGCATGTCGCCGGTGTGCGTCGCGGTATCGAGCAGGCCCAGAAAGTCGACCTCGAAACCGCGCGCGCGCAACCGTGCGGCCACGGCGAACGCGAGCCTGCCGCCGAGCGACCAGCCGAGCAGCCGGAACGGTCCGCTCGATTGCACATCGAGCACCTGCCCCACGCAGATTTCGGCGAGCGCGTCGAACGAATCGGCGTGAACGCGCGCATCGCCGGCGAAGGCGGGCGAGCGCAGCGCGATCACCGACGCCACGCCCTGCAAGGCGGCGGCCAAAAAGCGGTACTCGCCGACCATCCCGAAGCCCGGGTAAAAGCAGAACAGGTTCAGCGGCGCGCCGCTCGCGTTGAGCGGCTGCACGCAGGCATCTATCGACGGACAAAGCATCGCCTCGGTGATGAAGCGCTGACGCCAGACCTCGAAGGCCCGATGCGTGTCGTCGTCGTCCGATGTGACGACGGGCGCGGCGCGCATGAGGCCGTCGAACAGCGCCAAGCCGGATGCGCGCGGCTTCGCCTCCGTCACCGCGTGCGTGTCGAGGACCTGCGCGCGCACGTGCGTATCGAACGTGGCGATGAGGCGGCCGAGCCGTTGCGCGTCGATCGTCGACGCCGCCGCGCTCCAGTCCACCTTGAGGCAACCGCCCGCGATCAGACCGTTCAGATCGAGCACGTGACGCGGCCCCGCAGCGACGCTATCGCGCGTGCCGTTGCCGCTGTCTTCCGCCGCGAATGCGAAGCGCCCTTCGCTCAGCCGCTCTTCGAAACGGCCGAGATAGTTGAAGCCGAGCGTCGTCGGCGGGAGCGCGGCCAGCGTCGCGCGCGTGGCAGGCGTCCCGGCGAAGCGGAACAGGTTGTAGTGCAGCCCGGCGGCAGGCACCGTCTGCAACGCCGTGGAGATCGCGCGGCGCGTCGCGTGCGGATCGTCCAGCGCGTTCAGCCGCAGCGGAAACTGCGTCGTGAACCAGCCGATCGTGCGGCTCAGATCGAGATCCGCGACGCGATCCGTCCGGCCATGTCCTTCCATTTCGACGACCGCGGGCATCTCCGGCAGATGTTCGGCGCACGCATGCGCGAGCGCGGCAAGCAGCACTTCGTCGATCCGCGCGCCCGACTCCGTCAGACGGCGCGTGGCCGATAAGTCGAGTGTCCAGTCGGTTGCGAGCGTCGCGTCGCCCAGCGGCTTTGCGAACGGCGCGGCGTGGCCCAGTTGCGCCTGCCACCACGCCAATTCGCCTAGATGCTCGGGCAAGCGCGCGTAGTGCGCGAGCGACGTCGTCCATTGCGCCCACGTCGTGGCGGGCGCCGGCAACGCGACGCGCGCGCCGGGCGTGCGCGCCGCTTCGTAGGCGGTCATCAGGTCGTCGAGCAGGATGCGCCACGACACGCCGTCGATCACCAGATGATGAACCGCGACCAGCAGCCGCGACCCTTCCGGCGTCGCGAGACACGCGGCGCGCAGCAGCGGGCCGTCCGCCAGATCGAGACTGCCGTGCACGCGCTCCGCGATCGCCTCGATGCGCGCGGCGGCATCGGCGGGGCCGGCGGCAGCGCGCATTTCCTCGACGAGCAGCGCATCCTCCGCCATTGCGCGCGCCGCCGACGGCGGCGCGATGGTCTGCGTCCACTCGTCGTGAATCGCGTCGTGGCGAAAGCGCGCGCGCAACGCGTCGTGCGTGGCGAGCAGCGCGGCGAGCGCCGTGCGCAAGGCGCCGACATCGAGCGTGTCGGCGCAACGCAGCAGCACCGCCTGATTCCAGCGCGACGGCGCGGCCGGGAAGCGTTCGAAGAACCAGTGCTGCATCGGCGCGAGCGGCGCATCGACCGGCCCGGACAACGTCACGCTCGACGCGGCTTGCGCGTCGGCTGCGCGCGCCACGCGGGCCAATGCGCGCACGGTCGGATGTTCGAATACCTGCCGCGCCGTGACGGTCCATCCCGCGCCGCGCGTCTGGGCGATCACGCGCAGGCTGGAAATCGAATCGCCGCCGAGTTCAAAAAAATTATCCGTGACGCCGATATCCTGCCGGCCCAGCACGGTACGCCATACCGCGAGCAGCGCGCTCTCCCGCGCGCCGTCCGGCGCATCGGAACCAGTCTCCAACAGCCCATCGGGATCGGGCAGCGCGCGGCGGTCGAGCTTGCCGTTGTGCAGCGTCGGCAACGCATCGAGCCGCATGCAGACGGACGGCACATGCGAGGCAGGCAACGCGCCTGCGAGCGTGGCGCGTACGCGATCCGGCGGCGCATCGCCCGTGAAATACGCGACCAGCCGCTTGCGATCGCCCTCGCCGCGCACGTCGGCAATCGCTTCGCGCACGCCATCGACACGACGCAGCGCGACTTCGATTTCACCCAGTTCGATGCGATGCCCGCGCAGCTTCACTTGCTGATCGATCCGCCCCAGAAAGTCGATGACGCCGTCCGTGCGCGCGCGGCACAGATCGCCGCTGCGATACGTCCGCGAACCGGGTTCGCCGTACGGATCCGGCACGAAGCGTTCGGCGGTGAGCGCGGCGCGGCCGAGATAGCCTTGCGCCAGCGTCGCGCCACCGATGCACAGTTCGCCGGGCGCGCCATCGGGCGCGCGATTGCCGTCGGCATCCGCCACATACGCGTGGCGCGACGGATAGCATTGCCCGATCGCGACGATCGCGTGCCCCGTGTCGCCGTGCGTCACCGGATGATGCAGCGCCGCGACCGTGGTTTCCGTCGGCCCATAGAGATTGTCGATGGCCACGTGCGCGAGCGGGCCTTCGAACCAGCGCTGCAACGCGTCGCCCGGCAGGCCTTCGCCGCCGACGGTGATCTGGCGCAGCGCGATCTCGGCGGCCGGCGGCAGCGCGATGCGCCATTGCTGCCACAGCGCGGTCGGGATACGCGCGAAGCTCACGCGCTCGTCGATCAGCGTGCGGTTCAGCGTCTCCAGTTCCCACGCGCGCGGGCCGCGCATCACGACGCGGCCGCCCGCGATCAGCGCGGGCAACAGCTCATGCAGCGCGACGTCGAAATTGATGGTCGACGATTGCAGCACGACGTCCGTCTCCGCGATGCGGTGATCGTGCAGAAAATCTTCCAGATGCAGCGCGAGCGAGCGATGCGAAATGGCGACGCCCTTCGGCGTGCCCGTCGAGCCGGAGGTGTAGATCACGTAGGCGAGCGCGTCCGGCCAGAGGGTCCATGCGCGGTCGTCGCGCGCCGACAGGTTCGTCGCCGTGCGCGCGGCGGGCGCGGATATCGGCCGCAGCGGCGCGAGCAGGTCGCGCCAGCGTTCGCGCGTCGTCTCGTCGACGACGATGCGGGTCACGCGGGCGTCGTCGATCATCGCGCGCAGACGCGCTTCCGGATACTCGGGATCGAGCGGCACGAACGCGCCGCCTGCTTCAAGCACGCCGAGCAACGCCGCCGGCAGCGCGAGCGAGCGTTCGAGCATCAGACCGATGCGCTCGCCCGGCGCGATGCCATCCGCGCGCAACGTCAGCGCGATGCGCCCTCCCCAGCCGGCCAGTTCCGCATACGTGAGCGACGCGCCTTCGCAGCGCAACGCGATGCGCGCCGGACACAGCCGCGCTCGTTGCGCGACACGCACATGCGCGGGCGTCGTGCTGCGCGCGAGCGAATCGGCGCGGCGCGGCGGCATCCCGCGCGCGGCCAGATCGCCGATGCGCCGCGCGGGTTGCGCCGCGATCTGTTCGAGCAACGCGGCGTAGTCGTCGAGCATGCGCTGCGCGGTCGACGCGACGAAGCGGTCTTGCGCATACGTCAACGCCAGATCGATACCGCGTCCCGCGCCGCGATCGCGCGCGTTCAAGGCCAGATCGAAGCGCGCGGTGACGGCCTTGTCGCCGATCGATTCGACCCGCAAACCGGGCACGCTTTCCGGCTCGGCGGAATCCGGCGCATCGACGGCGAGATCGAACATCACCTGAAACAGCGGCGAGCTATCGAGATGGCGTTCCACGCCCAGCGCCTCGACCAGCTTCGCGAACGGCACATCCTGATGCGCCTGCGCGTCGAGCACGCGTTCGTGCAGACGCGTGAGCATCGCGTCGAAGGCGTGCGCGCCGTCGAGATCGGCGCGCACGATCAGCGTGTTGACGAAGAATCCGACGACCTGCTCCAGTTCCGAGCGCGCCCGCCCGGCCGTCGGCACGCCGACCACGACCGTTCGTTGCCCGGAATATCGATACAGCAGCACGTCGAACACGGCGAGCAGCACGGTAAACAACGTCGTGCGCCGCTCACGCGCGATGCGGCGCGCCACGTCGGCAAACGCGGGCGGCAAGTGCACGCGCGCGAGTCCGCCATCGTGCGAACGTGTCGCGCGCGGCGGCACGTCGCGCGGCAAGGTGAGCGCAGCGGGCGCGCCGTCGAGCCGTTCGCGCCAATGGACGATCTGCTCCGCGAGCCGTTCGTCCGCGCCCCACTCGCGTTGCCAGAGCGCGTAGTCGGCCAGTTGCACCGGCAGCGGCGGCAAGGCGCACGCAGCGCGTTCGATGCCTTCATCGCGTTCAGCGCGATAGAGCGTGAGGAGATCGCGGAACAGGACGTCCATCGACCACGCATCCGCGACGATGTGATGCACGACGAACTGAAGCACATGCCGATCGCGGCTCGTCTCGAACAACGCGACGCGAAGCAGCGGCCCGTGCTGGAGATCGAACGGCGCGCAGGCGAACGCGCGCAACGCGTCGTCGAGCGACGCGCCTTCGTCCGCGACACGCGTCTGCTCGAAGCGATAGTGGGCGTCGCCGGTCACGGTTTGCACCGGCACGCCGTCTTGCGCCTCGAAGCGCAATCTCAACGCCTCGTGACGCCGCACCAGTTGCGCGAGCGCGCGCTGCAATGCCGCGATATCCAGGCGACCGGTGAGCCGCAGCGTATGCGCGATGTGATAACCCGCGTGATGCGGATCGAGACACCAGAGAAACCACAGGCGTTCCTGCGCGGGCAGCAACGGAAAACGCGCCGGGCGTGGCGCGAGCGGCACGACCGGCAGCGCGCCCGCATCCAGTTGTTGCGCACGGGCGCGGGCGCGGAACAGCGCGCGTTTGTCCTCGGCAAGCGACGCGTACTGGCGCGCGAGATGCATGGCGTCGGGACGGCGCGACGCGGCGTCGGCGCGCGGCGAGCGGGAGATCGTGTCGGTCATAGCGAGTCCAGCAAATCCTGCAATGCGTCGAGCGTGTGAGGGCCGGCGGCGTCGCCGGATGCGGGCGCGTCGCGGTCGAGTCGTTCGGCCAGATCGGCGAGTACCGGATGCTCGAACAACGACGTCAATTCGATCTTGCGGCCCAGCGCCTCGCCCATCCGCGCCGCCACGCGCACAGCGAGCAGCGAGTGACCGCCGAGCACGAAGAAATCGTCGTCGATTCCGACGCGATCCACGGCCAGCACGTCCGCCCAGACGTCGCACAAGAGCGTCTGCGTCGGCGTGACCGGCGGCTGATAGTCGTGCGACGCGCGCGAGGTCAGCATCGGCAGCGCGCGGCGGTCGAGCTTGCCGTTCGAGGTCAGCGGCAAGGCATCCAGCCGCACGATCTGCGCGGGCACCTGCTGCGGCGGCAGACGGCTCGCGAGCCATGCACGCAGCGTGGCCGGGTCCGGCCGCCCGGCATCGCCCGTCACGAACGCGACGAGGCGGCGCGCCGTGCCTTCGCCCTGAATCTGACAAGCGGCATCGTCCACGCCGTCGAGCGCGCGCAACGCGGCCTCGGTCTCGCCCAGTTCGATGCGAAAGCCCCGCAGTTTGGTTTGCTGATCGGCGCGGCCGAGATAGTCGAGCGCGCCGCCACGGCGCACGCGACACAAATCGCCCGTGCGATAAAGACGCGCGCCCGGCGCGCCGTGCGGATCCGGCATGAAGCGCTCGGCGGTGAGTCCGGGCCGACGTGTATATCCGCGCGCGAGATTGTCTCCGCCGATGCACAACTCGCCGATGCCGTTCTCCGGCACCGGATTGCCGTCGGCGTCGAGCACCATCAGCGTCGTGTGTTCGAGCGGCGCGCCGAGCGTGATCGATGCACCGGCTTCGAGTCGCGCGGCGCTCGACCAGATGGTCGTTTCAGTCGGCCCGTACAGGTTCCACAGTTGCACGCCGCGCGCATGGAGCGCGTCGGCAAGATCGGCGGGCAACGCTTCGCCGCCGCACAGCGCACGCATCGCACGCGACGGATTCGACGGCATGGCGGCGGCGCGCCGATTCGTCCAGCCGCCGTCGAGCAGGACGCGCCAGCCCATCGGCGTCGCCTGCATGACGCTCGCATTCGAGCGTTCGATCAGCGTCGCCAGACGACGGCCATCCGCGATCGTTTCGCGCGTCGCCAGTTCGATCGTGCCGCCCGTCAGCAGAGGCAGATACAGTTCCAGCGCGGCGATGTCGAAGGACAGCGTCGTCACGGCGAGCCACACGTCGTCGGCGTGCAATTGCAGGCGCGCCTGCATGCTGTCGAGAAAACGCGTGAGTGCGCCGTGCGATACAGCGACGCCTTTCGGCTTGCCGGTCGAGCCGGACGTGTAGATCACGTAGGCCGACTGCGCTGCGTATATTGGTGCAAACGTCGGCGCAAGCGGGGCATCGTCCGCGGGCTCGTCCCGCTCGACGTCGACGAGCACATGAGCGCCCGCGATTTCCGCCAGACGGTCGCGGCCGGCGGCATCGGCGAGCGTGCAGACGAGTCGCGCATCTTCGGCCATGCCCGCGAGATGCGCGACCGGATAGCCCGGATCGAGCGGCACGTAGGCCGCGCCGGTTTTCATGACGGCGAGCGTCGCGACCAGCATCAGCGGCGAACGCGCGATGCAGACGCCCACTTGCGTTTCCGCCGTCACGCCCAGGCGTCGCAGACGATGTGCGAGGCGGGTCGCCCGCGCGTCCAGTTCGGCGTAACCGAGCGCCGCGCCGTCGCATCGCACGGCGATGGCATCCGGAGTGCGGCGCGCCTGCTCCGCCACGCGCGCGTGAACCGGCACGAACGGCACGAACGGCACAAGCGGCACGAGCGGCACGAGCGGCAAATCCGCGCTCGCGCCGCGTTGCGCGACCGCTTGCGCCTCCAGTTGGAAATCGCGCAGACGCGGCGCATCCGACCGCACGATATGCCGCAACACGCCGACATAATCGCGCAGCACGCGTTCGACCGTCGCCCGGTCGAACAGATCGGCCGCATAGCTGAACGACAGCCCGATGCGCGCGCCGACCGTGACGTTGAGCGTCAGATCGAATTGCGCGGCCTTCCGCCCGGCTTCCAGCGCGGACCAGCGCAGACCCGTGCCGGCATGCCGTTCGAGCGGCGCGGCCGGCACGTCGAGATTGAACATCGCCTGGAACAGCGGCGTATGGCTCGCCACGCGCGCGGGTTGCAACGCATCCACGATCCGGGCGAACGGCACGTCCTGATTTGCGTGCGCGTCGAGGACGTGTTGCCGCACTTCCGCCAGCAAATCGTCGAACGCGACGCCACCCGACATGTCCGCGCGCACCACGGCCGTGTTGACGAAGAAACCGATCAGCGGTTCCGTCTCGATCGGCTCGCGCCCGCCGAGCGGAATGCCCACGCGGATATCGCGCTGGCCGCCGTAGCGATGCAGCAGCGCGTGGAACGCCGCCAGCAGCGTCATGAACAAGGTCGCATCGTGAGCGCGCGCGTAGGCTTGCAGCGCATCGGCGAGCGACGGATCCAGCGGCGCGTCGACCTCGCCGCCATGCGCATCGCGCCGGGCGGGACGCGGCCGGTCCGACGGCAGTTCCAGCACCGGTTGTTCGTCGCCCAGACGCACACGCCAGTAGTCGAGCTGCCGGGCGAGCGCCGCGCGGTCCACTGACTCGCGCTGCCAGACGGCGAAATCCGTGTATTGAACCGGCAGCGGCGCGAGCGCGGGCGCAGCGCCGTGACGCAGCGACGCATACGCCGTGAGCAGTTCGTCGATCAGCAGATTCATCGACCAGCCATCCGCCGCGATGTGATGCACCGTCAGGCCGAATACGTGGGAGTCGTCGCGCAGTCGCGCGAGTTGCGCGCGCAGCAGCGGGCCGCGCGCCAGATCGAAGGGCCGCGTCGCGCCGTCGTGCAGCCAGGCCGCGAGCGCGGGATGCGGGTCGGCGGCGCTGGTCGCATCGGTCGCATCGGTCGCGTCGGTCGCGGCCGTGGGGAAAGTCGCCTCCGACCACTCGCCGCCGAGCGTTTCGTCGACGATCAGCCACGGCGCGCCGTCGCGTTCCTCGAATCGGCTGTGCAGCATTTCGTGACGTTCGATCACCGCATCGAACGCGGCATGCAGCGCGCAAGCGTCGAGCGCGCCGTCGAGCGTCACGGCGAAGTTCAGATGGTAGGCCGGGTTGTCGGGCGTCAGACGCCACAGGAACCACAGACGCTCCTGGCCGTGCGTCGCGTGCACTTCACGTCGATGCAGACGGCGCAACGGCTCGCGGCGAGGCGCATCGGCCCGAGGCACGGGCGGCTGTTCGAGCGCGGCGGCGAGCGCATTCAGCAGCGGATGATCGAATAGCAGGCGCAGCGCAATCTCGCGGCCGAGCGTGCGTTGCAGTCGTGCCGCCACTTGCAGCGCGAGCAGCGAATGGCCGCCGAGCGCGAAGAAGTCGTCGCGGGCGCCGACGCGCGCGACGCCGAGCACCGTTTGCCAGATCTCCGCAACGGTGGACTCGATGCCCGCCGCCGGCGCGACATAGGCGCGGTGATCCGTATCGATGTCCGGCAAGGCGCGGCGATCGAGCTTGCCGTTGGGCAGCGTCGGCAGCGCGTCGAGCACGGCGATGGCCGACGGCACCATATACGATGGCAGCACGCCCGCGAGCGCTTCCAGCAACGCCGCTTGCTCGACGCTTGCGCCGGCTTCGCGCACGACATAGCCCAGCAAGCGCCGCGCTTCCTGTTCGCCGCGCACGATCACGACGGCTTCGACCACGCCGGGCCGCGCGCGCAATGCCCGCTCGACCTCGCCCGGTTCGATGCGATAACCGCGCACTTTGACCTGCTCGTCGATCCGGCCGAGGAACGCCACGCTGCCGTCCGCGTGCCAGCGGCACAGGTCGCCCGTGCGATAGAGGCGCGCGCCCGGCGCGCCCGCCGGATCGGGGATGAAGCGCTCGGCGGTCTGCGCGGCGCGGCCGAGATAGCCGCGCGCGAGCGTCGCCCCGCCGATGCAGAGTTCGCCGAGCCCGCCCTCGGGCACCGGCTCGCCGTCCGCATCGACGATGCAATAGTGACGCGACGCCCACGGCCGGCCGATCGATACCGAAACGCTACGTGCGTCCGCGACGCCCACGCGTTGCCCCGAGGTCGTCACGCTGGCTTCGGTCGGGCCGTAGGTGTTGACGAGCGTGCAGTCCGCAAGCGGTCCCGCGAACCAGCCCGCGAGCGCCGCGCCCGGCAGCGCTTCGCCGCCGACAGTGACGCGGCGCAGCGCGAGATCCGCCGTATCGGCCGGTAGTTGTTGCGCCCACTGCTTCCAGTAGCCGGTCGGCAGATCCGCGATCGTGATGCGGCGCTCGCGCAGCACGCGGGTGAATTCGTCACCGGTCCACAACACCGGACCGCGCACTTCCAGCGACGCGCCCACCGCGAGCGTCGCGAAGACATGTTCCACCGCGCCGTCGAAATTGATGGTCGCGAACTGCAGCGCGCGATCGTCCGCGCTCAGACCGTTCTCCGCGATGAAATCGTCCAGATGCAGACTCAGCGCGCCGTGGCCGATGCCGACGCCCTTGGGCTTGCCCGTCGAGCCGGAGGTGTAGATCACGTAGGCAAGCTGCGCCGGATGCAACGTGCATGCGCGAGCGGTGTCCGGCACGCCTTCGGTCTCATCGACCCGGATGCGCGCAACGTCCAGTTCCACGTGCTTCGCATGCGTGCTCGCGTCGGTGAGCAGGGCGGCGAGTCCCGCGTCGTCGACCATGTCGCGAAGCCGTTCGCGCGGATATGCGGGATCGAGCGGCACATACGCGCCGCCCGCCTTCATCGCGCCGATCAGCGCCGCGATCATCGCGGCGGAGCGTTCGACGAACACGCCGACGCGCGCTTCATGCCCGACGCCCGCCGCCGCGAGCCGATGCGCGATGCGATTGGCCCATGCATTGAGTTCGCGATACGTCAGCGTCACGCCATCGCAATGGACGGCAGGCGCGTCGGGCCGCGCGCACACTTGCGCATCGAAACGCGCGACGAACGGCCGGTAGGCGTGCGCTTCCCCGCCGTCCGCCTTGCCGCGCACCGCTTCGCGGCCCGGTACGCGAAGCGTGCCGAGCGGCCTCGCGTGCGCCGCGCCATCGGCCAGTTGCCGCAGCAGCGCCGCATACGCGTGCCGCACGATATCGAGCGTCGCATCCGGCAGACGCCGCGCATCCCAGCTCCATTCGAGCGCAATGCATTCACCCGGCACGATGCCGAGCGTCAACGGGTAATGCGTCCGCTCGAACGATGCCGACGCGCTCACGCTCAGGCCGAGCGAACCATCGTCGAGCGCCGGATCGACCGGAAAGTTTTCGAACACCAGCAGGGAATCGAACAGCGCGCCGAAGCCCTGCCCCGCCCATCGCTGAATCGACGACAGCGGCGTGTGGCCCGACTGACGCAGTTCGACATTGGCGCGCTGCAAATCGCGCAGCCAGTCAGCCACGCTCTGGCCGGACGGCACGTCGACCCAAAGCGGCAAGCTGTTGATGAACAAACCCTGAATGGCTTCCGCGCGCGGGAGGTCCGCCGGACGCCCCGCCACCGTCACCCCGAACGCCGCCTGACGACGATTGCCGAAGCGCGCGAGCAGCAGCGCCCACGCGCCCTGAATCAAAGTATTGAGCGTCACGCCGCAGCTCTGCGCGGCATGGGCGAGCGCGGCACCGAGCGCCGCATCGAGCGATTCGTCGCGATGATGAAACTCGCCGGACACGTCCGCCGCATGCACGGCCGGCACGCTGTCGAGCAACAGCGCCGGACGATCGGCGCGCGCCAGCCGAGCGCGCCAGCCATCTTCCGAATCGGGCTGTGCGCGCAGCCATTCGATATAGGACCGATACGGCACGACCGGGTCGAGCGCGGGCGATTCGCCCCGGCTCAGCGCACGGTAGGCGCGGGCCAGTTCGCTCAGCAATTGCGCGCTGCTCCAGCCGTCGGCGAGCGCGTGATGATTGATCCACGCGAGATCGTGCGCGCCGTCGGGGCGCCTGAACAACGCGACGTGCAGCAAAGGCGCGGCGTTCAGATCGATCAGCGCCGGCGCGCGCTGGCCGAACCAGTCGGCGAAGGCCGATGCGTAGTCGTCGCGATTGCGCCAGTCGTGGACGGCGAAGAATTCAGGCACGCGCGTCTGCACGATTTGCAGCATCTCGCCGCCATGCGCGCGAGCGAAACGCGTGCGCAACACCGCATGCCGCGCGACGACGATGTCCCACGCCGCGCGCATCGCGTCGATGTCGAGCGCGCCGTGCAAGGTCAGACGCTTGCGGTTCACATACGCGCCGGGGTGCATCAGGCTGTGGAACACGAGCCCTTGCTGCAACGGCGTCGCCGGATAGATATCCTCGATGCCGCTCGCCGGCAAATCGAGCGCGTCGAACGCGTCCTGCGCGATGCCGGCCAGCGGGAAATCGCTGGCGGTCGGGCGCGGGCTCGCGTGCGCGCAGTGCTCGACGAGCCGCGCCACTTCGGCGTCGAACGCCTGCATCAATGCGTGAACCTGCGTCTGCGGCAAGACGGCGAGATCGTAACGCCAGCCGAACGACAGGCATCCGTCGACGATCATGCCGTTCAGGTCCAGCGCATAGACGAGCGCTTCATGATCCGGTTGTGGATCACCCGCGTTTTCGTGGGCGAAGCCGAACGCGCCGTCGGCGGCGAGGTTTTGATCGAACTGGCCGAGGTAGTTGAAGCTGATGCGCGGCGCGGGCAAGCGGCCCAGCGCGTCGCGTGCGGCTTCGTCGCCCCAGGCGTGCAGCCAGCCCCACGACGCGCCATCGTCGGGCAGCGTGCGCAAGCGTTCCTTGGTCGCGACGAGCGTCGCGGCATCGTCGGAAAAAGCGCGCAGCCAGACCGGATAGCGCGTCGTGAACCAGCCGACGGTCCGGCTCACGTCGATGGCCTGAGCGGCTTGCGTATCGCGTCCGTGTCCTTCCAGCGCGAGCAATGCGCCCGTGCCGCCGAACGTGGCAGCGACGGCGCGCGTCAGCGCGGCCAGCAGCAGTTCGTCGATGCCGAGCCGATACGCACGCGGCGCGGCGTGGCGCAATCGCTCGGTTGCCGCCGCGTCGAGCCGCCAGTCGAGCACGCGGCTGGTGGCGGTCGTGCCGCGCGCGGATTCGAGCGTCGGCTGCGCGTCTTGCAAGGCCTCGCGCCACGCGGGCAGCGCCGCGTGTAAACGCTCGTCCGTCACTGCCGCGCGCTGCGCGACCACCCACGCGCCCCACGGCGTCGCCGCATCGAGCGCGGGGGCGCGGCCCTCGCCCAGGGCGAGCATGGCGGCCTCGATATCGCCCAGCAGAATGCGCCACGACACGCCATCTACCGCGAGGTGATGAATCACGAGCAGCAGCCGGCCGCGCGCGGCGCCCTCTTCGTGAGCGGGAATGTTGAAGTAGACGGCCTGTAGCAGGCGGCCCGCCTGCAGGTCCAGTCGGCGTTGCGCGCGCTGGCCCTGCGCGGTCAGCGCCGCGATCCATTCGTCACCGCGATCTCGCAGATCGCTCACGGTCATCAGATCGTCCGGCACGTCGCGGCTCACCTGCTGCCGCCAGCCGTCGGCGCGGCGCTCGAAGCGCAGACGCAGCGCGTCGTGACGGGCGACGACCGTATGCAGCGCGCGTTCGAGCGCGTTCGTATCCATGTCGCCGCGCACGTCGAGCAGCACCGACTGGTTCCAGTGTGGCTCGCCTTCGGGATAGCGCGAGAAGAACCATGTCTGTATCGGCGTGAGCGGTAACGGCTCCAACACTTCGGCCATCGCGCGATGCGACTCCAGCGGCTGCATCACCGCCGCCAGACGGGCGATGGTCGGCTGCTCGAAAACCTGTCGCGGCGTGAGCAGCCAGCCCTGCGCCCGCGCCCGCGCGATCAGTTGCAGGCTCAGGATCGAATCGCCGCCGACGGCGAAGAAATTGTCGTCGATGCTCAGTTCGTCGCGGCCCAGCACCGACGTCCACAGCGAGAGCATGATGCGCTCCGGCTCGTTGCGCGGCGCGATGCGCTCGTCCGTCGTGACGATGCCGACCGCAGGCAAGGCCGCGCGGTCGACCTTGCCGTTTTGCATGACCGGCAATGCGTCGAGCACGGCGAACGCCGCGGGCACCATATGCGCCGGAAGTTCCTGCGCGAGCGCCCGTTGCAGCGCCGCCCCGTCGAGCGCGACAGTTTCGTTTCCCCGACGCTTTCCGACGACATACGCGACCAGACGCGGCGTGCCCGAATCGGTGGCGAGTACGACGACCGCAGTCGCGACGCCGGGCTGGCGACGCAATGCCGCCTCGATCTCGCCCGGTTCGATACGGATGCCGCGCAGCTTGATCTGCTGATCGAGCCGCCCCAGAAAATCGATCGCGCCATCCGCGCGACGCCGGCACAGATCGCCGGTGCGATACAGCCGCGCGCCGGGTGCGGACCGATCCGGCACGAAGCGGTCGGCCGTCAGCGCGGGCCGGTCGAGATAGCCGCGCGCGAGCGTATGCCCGCCAATGCACAACTCGCCCAGCGCGCCGACGGGCGCATCGTTGCCATTGTGGTCGAGCACCCGTGCCGTGCGCGATGCATACGGCACGCCGATCGACACGATCGCATGCGTGACATCGTCGGCGGTCGTCGCGCGAAACATGCAGGCGACGGTGGTCTCCGTCGGGCCATAGAGATTAGCGAGACCGATATGCCCGAGCGGCCCGTTGCGCCATTGCGCGAGCGCGTCGCCCGGCAAACCTTCGCCGCCGACGGTGATCTGCCGCAACGCCGCCAGCGACCCGGCAGGCGGCGGCGAGCGCAGCCACTGCTGCCAATAGGCGGTCGGCAGGCGCGAGAACGTGACGCGCGCGTCGATCAGATGGCGGCTGGTCGTGTCGATGTCCCACGGCTGCTGGCCGCGCATCTCGACCTTGCCGCCTTGCAGCAGCGCGGGCAGCAATTCGTGCAGCGCCACGTCGAAATTGATGGTGGAGGATTGCAGCACGGTATCGTCCGCGCCGATCCGGTGCGCCGCCATGAAGTCATCGAGATGCGAGGCGAACGCGCCGTGGCTGATCGCCACGCCCTTGGGCCGCCCGGTCGAGCCCGACGTGTAGATGACATAGGCGAGTTGTTCGGGATGCGGCGTGTGCGTGGGCGCGGGCGCGTCCGACGTTTGCGCGCCGGGCGCGCCTATGTCGAGCGCCGTGCGGCCTTCGAACAGCGCGCCGCATAGCGCGAGCGCGCTGGCATCGGTCAGCACGACGCGTACACCGGCGTCGTCCATCATCATCGCGAGACGCTCAGCCGGATACGCGGGATCGAGCGGCACGAACGCGCCGGGCGAACGCAGCGTGCCGAGCAGCGCGGCGACCATCGCGACGGAGCGCGTCATGCAGATGCCGACGCGATCGTCGCCGCGCACACCCGCCCGCACGAGCCGCCGCGCGATGTGCGCGGCCCACGCGTCGAGTTCGGCGTAGGTCACGCGCTCGCCTTCGCAGTGCACGGCGAGCGGATCCGGTTGGCGCGCGACGCTCTGCGCGAAGCGCGCGGACACCGGCACGAAGGCCTTCTTCGGCGGCAACGCGGCATGCTCGCGCGTCAGTTCGAATGCGCCGAGAGATCGGGTGACGTCGCTTGCGATCTGCTCCAAAAGGCAGACGTAGTGATCGAGCATCTGGCCGATCATCGCGGCATCGAACAGATCGTCCGCGTAGACGAACGCGATTTCGAGTCCATGCGCACGTTCGCGCGCTTCGAGCACGAGATCGAAGCGCGCCGTCTGCGTGACCACTTCATGATTCGCAACATCGAGTCCCGGCAGTTGCAGCGTGTCGCGATCCGCGCCGAGATAGTTGAACATCGCTTGAAACAGCGGCGTATGGCCGAAGCTGCGCTGCGGCTGCAAGGCCTCGACGAGCTTCGTGAACGGCAAATCCGCGTGATTCTGCGCTTCGAGCACGCGCTCGCGCACGCGCGCCAGCAGTTGCGCGAAGCTCGCCACGCCGGCGAACGCCGTGCGGATCACCAGCGTGTTGACGAAGAAGCCGATGATGCCCGCCGTTTCCGCGCGATCGCGTCCCGCGACCGGCACGCCGACGCGGATATCGTTCTGGCCGCTGTAACGCGCGAGCAGGAGATCGTAGGCCGCGAGCAATGTCATGAACGGCGTGGCATCGGCCGCAAGCGACACGCGTGTGAGCGCGGCCTGCAACGCGGGCGATACCACCCGCGCGAGCCGCGCGCCCGCGCCGCTGCGCATGCCGGCGCGCGTGCGCGAATGCGGCAGTTCGAGCACCGGATGATCGTGGCCGAGCCGTTCGCGCCAATAGTCGAGCTGACGCGCGAGGGTGTCTTCGTCGAACCACTCGCGCTGCCATTGCGCATAGTCGACGTATTGCAGCGGTGCGGGGTCGACGGTTGCTTGATGCACATCGCGTTCGCGC
The DNA here is from genome assembly GCF_031451465.1 of Caballeronia sp. LZ003. NCBI lineage: Bacteria > Pseudomonadati > Pseudomonadota > Betaproteobacteria > Burkholderiales > Burkholderiaceae > Caballeronia > Caballeronia sp. LZ003. Next base: position 72,718 of record NZ_JARUXJ010000186.1, read on the forward strand.
GCATCGGATGCTTCGCGATAGGCCGAGGCCAGCGCCGCCACCAACACCTCGATCGACAAGCCGTCCGCGACGATGTGATGGACCGCGATATGCAGCATCCGGTCGTCCGGTCCGAGCGCGATCAGCGCGACGCGCAGCAGCGGGCCGCTTTCGAGATCGAACGGCAGCGCCGAACGATGGGCCAGCGTGGCGTCGAGATTGCCGGCGTCGTCGAGATCGAACGCTTCCCAGCCGTACTCGCACGGACCGGTGCGCTGAAACGGCACGCCATCGGCCTCGCCGAATCGCTGGCGCAGACTCTCATGGGTCGCGACGACGCGCTCCAGCGCACGACGCAACGCCGCCGTGTCGAGCTTGCCGCGCAATCGCACCGCGCCGGTCACGTTGTACGCCGCGCTCGATGGATCCAGACGCCACAGGAACCACAAACGCTCCTGCGCGTGCGACAACGGAAAGCGCCGGTCGCGATCGGGATAGCGCACGATCGGCAGACGCGCCGCGTCGATGCCGCCCTTCTTCAGCCGTTCGCGAAACGCTTCGCGCTTGTCCGGCGGCAGGGCAACGTAGGCGGTCGAAATGGACAACAGTTCTTTCGACACTTCGCGGGCGATCTCGGTCATGAATGGTGTGAATTCGAAGGGGTTCGCGGCGGCGCGGGCATGCGCCTGCGTGTCCGGCTGGAAGCGCCGGCAGGTTCAGGCGCTCATCGCGACCAGCACGCGGCGCTTGCCGGAAAACGGTGCGCGGCCATGCGACATCAGGAGGTTGTCGAGCACCAGCGCATCGCCGGCTTGCCACGGGAACGCGAGCATCGTGTCGCGATAGACCGCGCGGATCTCGCCGAGCATGGAAGCGTCGATCGGCGAGCCGTCGCCGAACAGCGTATTGCGCGGCAGCCTGTCTTCGTCGACGACCTCGAGCAACGCTTCGCGCACCGCGTCCGGCAGGCCGGAGACGTGGAACAAATGCGCCTGGTTGAACCAGACCATCTCGTCCGTCAGCGGATGGCGCAATTCCGACTGGCACACCTGACGCGTGCGCAACGCCTCGCCATCGTCGAGCCATTCGTAGTCGATCCGGTTCGCACGGCAATAGCGCTCGACTTCGGCGCGATCCTCCGTGCCGAACACCTGCTCCCAGGGCACATCGAGGCCGTTGCCGTAGTTGCGCACGTACATCACGCCGTGCTCGGCGAAACGCCGGCGCAGCGCCGGGTCCAGCCGTCGATACACGAGACGGCTGTCGGCGACCGGCGTCGACCCGCCCGTCGCGGCGGCGATATCGCAATAGAACCAGATCGAGCCCGGCCATTTGAGCGTGTAGGATTGCTCGTTATGCTGATCGATCCACTGGTCGGCCGGATATTCGGTCGACGAGTACACGTCCTTTTCGATGCGGCTGCGCGGCGTCGATGCGAATTCGTAAGAAAGCAAAGGTTTGCCGAAACTCGCGGTGAACGCATTGAAGGCGCCCGCGTCCAGCGGCGCGAAACCGCGCAGCAGCACGCCGCCGAACTGCCTTTTCGCGGCGTCGACGCGCTCGCGCAACGCGGCCGGCAAGGCGGCATCCGCACCGTTCGCGGGTTCGATCACAAGCACGCGTGTACCGTTTTCCTCGATCACGCGCTCGCGGAGCGTCGCTTCGCTGTTGCTCCTGCTGCTGATCATTGCATCCATGCTTCACCTCTTGCACCAGTCGGCACGTGCGCCGGCGTGCCGTGCGAAAGCGCATCGGCGACGTTTTGCAGAACCGCGACCGGCGATACATCGAGATAGAAATGACCGCCGTCGAAACGGCGATGAGCGAACGCACCGCGTGTTTCGTCCCGCCAGCGCGCGACATCGTCCGCGCGCGCGGTGGCGGGATCGTCGCGGCCCGTGAACACGGTGAGCGCGCAGTCGAGCGGCTCGCGCGTGCCCGCGACCGCGTTCGCGCCGCATCCCGGCGCATACGTGCCGCACAGATGAAAGTCGGCACGCAGTGTCGGCATCAGAAATCCGATCAGATCGCGATCTTCGAGCAGCGCGTCCGGCGTGCCGCCGAGCGTGCGCAGCTTGTCGATCATCTGATCGATGGTGCTGTCGAGCCAATGCGTCTCGCGAACGCGGCAAACCGGCGCAACCGATGCAGACGCCCCGAACCAGCGCGCCGCGCCCCAACCTCGCGCGCGCAACGCATGGAGCAGTTCGAACCCGATCAGCGCACCCATGCTGTGCCCGAACACTGCGAACGGCAGCGACGGGTCACGCGCGCGACGCCACTCGTCGCACACGGCGTCGATCAGCGCGGGCCATTGCACATGCGCCGGCGTATCGCGGCGCGCGCCGTGCCCCGGGAGTTCGAGCGGCACGACCTGCACCTGTGCGGGCAGAACCTGCGACCATCGCCGATACCGCGAGGCAGCGCCGCCGGCATGCGCGAGACAGAAGAGTTGCAGCGCCGGCGCGTGCACGCCGGCCGCGGCGGCGACCGTCATGCGTCAGGCAGCCGAATCGGCCTGGCTCCGGGCGGCGGTATCGGCGTCCATCGCGCGACGCAGACTGAGCGGACGCATGTCGGTCCAGACTTCGTCGATATGCGCGAGGCATTCCGCCTTCTTGCCCGACTTGCCTGCCTGCCGCCATCCGGCGGGAATTGTTTTGTAGTCCGGCCAGATCGAATACTGCTCTTCGTCGTTGATGACTACGTGGAAGTTGGTGTCGTCGTCGCCCCAGCTCATTGATCGCTCCGATGGAACTGCAGCCGAGCGGCTGCCACGGGTAAAGGACGCAATGAATCTCATCTGGCCGCTCGATGCGCAACGGCTTTTCGCAGTGGTCGCCGAACGCCGCTGCAGCATGTATAAATGAGAATCATTGCTGTTTGGAAGTGGTACTTTGAGCGTCGAGTCCGGCTTTGTCAAGCGGCTGAAGATCGATCGCCGCTCCTTTAGCACATTGAAAGAATGACGCAAATATCTTGGATCGATGCTTCGCCCGTATGCATCCGATGGATCGCTTCATTAGATCAAATGCGAATCATTTGCATTGCAACAGAAAGTCCGCCATCATGACGGCCGTCTATCTTCCCGCTCGAGAAAGCGATGAATTCGCCGATTCCCAACGCCGCGCTCACCGACAATATCAACCGTTCGCAGGTCGTCCTCGACTCGCTTCTGACGCGCCAGTCGCACTGGCCGCTCGCCGAGCCGGGACCCAGCGACGCCGAACTCGCGCAGATCTTCGATGCCGCGTTGCGCGCGCCGGATCATGCGCGTCTGCGTCCCTGGCGTTTCGTGCTGGTGCGAGGCGAGGCGCGCGGCGCGCTGGGCGACGTGCTCGTCGATCTCGCCTGCGCGCGAACGCCCGATGAACCGCGTTCGGCGCATGCGCATCGCCGTCAGAAGGCGTTCGCCGCGCCGATGGTAATCGCGCTGGGCGCAGCCGTCGACGACACCTCGCACGTACCGGAAATCGAGCAACTGATGTCCGTGGGCGCGGCGACGATGAACCTGCTGAACGCGATTCATGCGCTCGGCTACGGCGGCTTCTGGGCGACCGGCGACGACGCCTACGAACCGGCGATGCACGCGGCGCTCGGTTTCGGTCCCGCCGAGCGACTGCTGGGCTTTCTGTTCGTCGGCACGCCGCAGCGTTTTTCCGGACGTGGCGCGGCGCGTCCCGAGCGCGCCGGGTTCGTGCGCGAATGGACCGCCCCGGCCAGCACCGGCGCGTCCTGATTCATCCTGACTTGCGCGGGGCGCGTCGAGCGCGACGCAAACGTTGCGATCGCGGGCGTCAATACAAAGCAAAGAGCGAGGTCGCGCGTGCGCCCGCCGCCGAGGCCGACTCATCACGCTTCAATGAGACAACCCATCAAACTTTCCCCGCGCGTCGCCGTTTTCGCCGCCATCCTGCTGCTGATCCTGTTCGTGTTCTGGGCGCTGCTGTTCAGGACGGTCGAGCACATCGACACGGTGCCGATCGCGCGCGGCGACATTCAGGCGAGCGTCACCGCGCTCGGCACCTTGCAGCCGCATAGTTATGTCGATATCGGTTCGCAGGCGTCGGGAGAAATCCGCCGTATCACGGTGCAGCCCGGCGACGCGGTGAAAAAGGGGCAACTGCTGGTCGAGATCGATCCGAGCGTGCAGCAGGCCCGTTACGATGTCGATGCATCCGCGCTCACCAGCCTGCGCGCCAAGCTCCGCGGCGAGCAGGCGAAGCTCGACTTCACGCAGCATCAGTACGAGCGTCAGCGCCGCATGATGTCGGAAGGCTCGACGCGCGATGAAGACCTGCAAAGCGCCCTCTCCGTATGGCAATCCTCGCGCGCGACGGTCGCGGACCTGCAGGCGGAAATCGACGGCGCGCGCGCCACGCTGCAAGGCGACGAAGCCCAGCTCGGCTACACGAAAATCTATGCGCCGATGTCCGGCACCATCGTCACGCTCGACGCGCGGGAAGGGCAGACGCTCAACGCGACCTATCAGACGCCGATCATCCTGCGTATCGCCGATCTTTCGACGATGACCGTCTGGACTCAAGTGTCCGAAGCCGACGTGCTGAAGGTCAAGCCGCGCATGCCGGTTTGGTTCACGACGCTCGGCACGGACAAGCGCTGGAACGGCACGGTGCGGCAGGTGCTCCCTTCGCCGCCGAATGCCGCCGCGCCCGCCAACGGCGAGCAGCAGGCGGCACCCGCCGCCAATGCGGCCAACGCGGGGAAGGTCGTGTCCTACACCGTGTTGTTCGACGTGCGCAACGAGGACAACCAACTGATGCCGCAAATGAGCGCGCAGGTGTTCTTCATCGCGGAGCAGGCCCGCGACGTGCCCATTGCGCCATTATCCGCGCTGGTCGCGGTAGCCGGTTCGAACGACCGGTACAGCGCTCGCGTGCTGGTCGACGGTCATATCGTGACGCGCGACGTGCGCGTCGGCATACGCGACCGGCTCAATGCCGAAGTGCGCGTGGGTCTCGCGCCGGGCGATCGCCTCGTCACCGGCATCCGCCGCGTGCGTGGCGCCGACGGCAAATTCGAATGGTGACGCCCGTGTCCTCCGCCGGCGCGCCGCTCATCGACGTGCGCGACCTGCGAAAATCGTACAGCGGCCATGACGGCGAGCCGCCGGTCGACGTACTGCGCGGCGTGACGCTATCGATCGCGGCGGGCGAGTTCGTCGCCATCGTCGGCGCGTCCGGCTCAGGCAAATCCACGCTGATGCATATCCTCGGCTGCCTCGACCGGCCATCGTCGGGCAGCTATCGCTTCGCCGGGCGCGATGTCGTCGAACTCGGCCCCGACGAACTCGCGTGGTTGCGTCGCGAGGCGTTCGGCTTCGTGTTTCAGGGCTATCACCTGATCGCGACCGAGACTGCGCGCGAGAACGTCGAGTTGCCCGCAGTGTATTCGGGCATGTCGCCGGACGCGCGCCGCACCCGCGCGACGGAACTGCTGACGCGGCTCGGCTTGGCGGCCCGGCTCGATCATCGGCCGCATCAGTTGTCCGGCGGACAGCAGCAGCGCGTGTCGATCGGTCGCGCGCTGATGAACGGCGGACATATCGTGCTGGCCGACGAACCGACCGGCGCGCTCGATTCCAGGAGCGGCATCGAAGTGATGGCGCTGCTCGCCGATCTGTCGGCGGCAGGCCACACAATCATCCTCATCACGCATGACCGGCAGGTGGCCGCGCAGGCGCGCCGCGTGATCGAGATTCGCGATGGCGAGATCGTCGCGGATTCGGGACGCGCGGTCACGCAGGCGTCACCGCCTGAAGGCGCAGCGGCACACGCGATGCTCGACGCGATGTCGCACGGCGCGACGCACACCGCATCGTTCGCAGCGGACGCGCAGGAAGCGTTGCGCGCCGCGTGGCGCGTGGTCTGGATCAATCGCTTTCGCACGCTGCTGACGCTGCTCGGAATCATCATCGGCGTGGCGTCGGTGATCGTCATGCTGGCGATCGGCCGAGGCACGGAGCGCGAGGTGATCGCCAAAATGGCGAGCTTCGGCACGAACCGCATGTATGTGACGCCCGATGGTCCGAGCGCGCACGCGCTGGGCGGCACGCTCTCGGTGGCGGATGTCGAACTCGTGTCGCGCGTGCCGAATGTCGAATTCGCGATGCCTTTTTTGACCGGCAACATAACCGTGCGTTACGGCAATCAGGACGCGCGCACCTCGCTGTGGGCGGTCGGCCCGCAAGGCTCGCGCGTGCTCAACTGGAAGCCGGCGCGCGGCATTTTCTTCGATGAGAACGACGAACACAATCTGGCCACGGTCGCGCTCGTCGGCAAGCGTCTGCGCGAGAAGCTGTTCGGCAATGCGAATCCGGTCGGCAAGTACGTGCTGGTGAACAACGCGCCCTTCCTCGTCATAGGCGAACTGGAAGAAAAAGGCGCAACCTCGGGCGATGCGGACGACGACGACGTGCTGCTGATCCCGTACTCCACCGGAAGCCGCCGCGTGCTCGGCACGACCGATCTGTCGTGGATCTCGGTTCTGGTCCAGCGGATCGGGCTGTCGTCGCAGACGGCGGCCGAGATCGGCGCGGTGCTGGAGCAGGCGCATCATCTGCACGATTTCCACATCTACGATCGCGCCGCGTCGGTCAAGGCGCAATCTGAGACGCAGGACACGCTCACGCTGATGCTCGGGCTGATCGCGGGCATCTCGCTGCTGGTGGGCGGCATCGGCGTGATGAACATCATGCTGATGACCGTCAAGGAACGCACGCGCGAAATCGGCATTCGCATCGCGACCGGCGCGCGGCAACGCGACATCATGCGGCAATTTCTTACCGAAGCGATGCTCGTGTCGGGCATCGGCGGTGCGCTCGGCCTGATCGCGGGCATGCTGATCGGCGCCGTTCTGATCGCGGCGAACGTGCCGGCGATTTTCTCGGTGCGCGCCATCATCGGCGCATTCGCGTGCGCGTTGCTCACCGGGCTCGTGTTCGGCTTCATGCCCGCGCGCAAGGCCGCACGCCTCGATCCGGTGATCGCGCTGGCGAACGAGTGAGGCCGACATGAAACGATGCCCGTCCCTTGCTTCACTCACGTTCCTCACGGCCGCCGCCACGTGCGCCCTGCTCTCCGGATGTCTGAGCCGTCCGCCGCTGCCGACAGCCGATGTCGCGACGCCCGCCGCGTATCGCCATGCATCGTCCGCCGCCGGCGGCGATATCGTCAGCGCCGACTGGTGGCGCAGTTTCGGCAGTGTCGAACTGGATCGGCTGGTCGCACAGGCATCGGCGCGGAACAACGATCTTGCCGCCGCCGTCGCACGGGTGAAGCAGGCGCGCGCCAGCGCGACCATCGCGGGCGCGGCGCGGCTGCCGTCGGTCACCGGTTTCGCCGATGCGAGCCGCGTCGGCGGCTTTATGATCAACGACAATCTGCCTAGCGGCAGCGCGTTCGACCTCGGCCTGTCCGCGAGTTACGAGATCGACTTCTGGGGCAAGAATCGTGCGACGCGCGATGCCGCCATCGAGCGCGTGCGCGCCTCCGCTTTCGATCGCGCGACCGTGCTGATGACACTGACCGCCGACGTCGCCGATGGCTGGCTGCAGACCGTCGCGTTGCGCGAACGCGAGACGCTCGCCGAGCGCAATCTGCACACCGCGCGCGAGATTCTGCGCACTGTCGAATCGCAATTTCGCGCGGGCTACGTGACCGCGCTCGATGTCGCGCAGCAGCGCACGCTGGTGGCGTCGCAACAGCGCACGGTGGCGTCGCTGCATCAACAGGCCGATGACAGCGAGGCGCTGCTCGCCACGCTTCTCGGCGTTCCGGCGACGGGTTTCGCCGTCGCGACGCGCACCCTCGACTCGGTCGGCGCGCCCGATGTGGATGCAGGCGTTCCGTCGTCCTTGCTCGTGCGCCGTCCGGATGTCGCGTTTGCGGAAGCGCAGCTTGCGGCGGCCCACGCGGATGTCGCCGCCGCCCGCGCGGCAATGTTTCCCAGCATCACGCTGACCGCGTATGTGGGCACTGGCGGCGACCAGGTCCGGCGCATCTTCGACAACCCTCTCTACAGTCTCGCGGACGGCTTTACGGCACCGATCTTCGATGCCGGCGCACTCGCGGCCGGGCGCGACCTCGCGCTCGCGCAGGAGGAAGAACTGCTCGCGGCATACCGCCAGGCCATCGTGACGGCATTTGCAGATGTCGAACGCGCACTCAACGCGATAGCCGGCGCAGACGCCCAACATCGCGCACAGGACGACGAACGGCACGAAGCGCAACACACGCTGGAACTCGCAAGAAGTCGATATCAAGCAGGCGCGCAGACCGCACTTACGGTTTTGGATGCACAGCGCACGCTCTACAGCGCCGACGACGAGCTCATCCAGACGCGTCTTGCGCGGTTGCTGGCTGCGGTTTCCATGTATCGGGCGTTGGGCGGCGGCTGGCACGCTGACAACGCGCGCACGCGACATTCAATTCATTCTGACTAAGCGACGACCGGGCTGACGGGTTTTTGCATTACATAACGAAATGAGAAGTGTTGCATTTACGACCAACTTCATTAATCATGACCACTTTTATGGAATGCTAAGGGTCGAGCTCATGACGCCCGGAATAGCACAGAGACCAATCCATTTATAGGAAACTATGGAGACCCCGCAATGTATTCGATGAGGAACTCCCCGGCAAACGATGCGATTGCAGGATATTGCGACACCGGCGAGCAAATCACGATTGATGCGGTTCGAGCTTGGTCCCCTCCGCTCTGCGACGCCATGCGTCGCAGAGCGACATAGCGTGCCGTGGCTTGCAAACTTTCTTCACAGGCTGCGGCGTCTCTTAACGACACGGAATCAACATTTTTCGCGCCCGCAGTTACGTTTACTATCATTAGGGGGAGTGACAAATATGACACCATTAACACAAATCTATTTGTTACGCGAAAGAGTTGGCGGCGAGAACGACTTAGAACTCGAAACGATATTGGCGACGAATAAGAACATGATCGCTACCCTAACCTATGTAATCGGCTGACGATAAGCCGGCCAAGTTTGGCATTCGATCTTCCAACCGATCTTTTGAAGATCGTCGCATCCCATTTATATAACACGTAACGAAACTCAGCTCATTCATCCAGCTCGACGTAGATTTTGAGATATCCAGTTCGATAGGCTTCCCCCTCTCTCTGCGCATTGAAAGCGCCGGCGTGTACGCGTCTTCTATATTTAAAGGATAACCAAATGTTGCTCGAGACTCATGGACGTTACCGGAAGTCGAGCCCAAGCAGAAGACACCCAGCTTTTTATATTAATGGGCTGGACTTCATAGCACGTCCCGCAAAGTTCAAGTATGCCGCCTGCATCGATCTTCCGGTACGAGGAACCTTGACTTTGTGGCGTTTTCGCGCTGAATGGCTGTCAACCTCTCGGGAGCAAGCCTACTCTTGGCTTTCCGCGGCAGAGCTGAGACGTGCAAAGAATTATCCTAATTCAGCTCTTAGCAAGCGTTACCTGGTCGGACGCTCGATGCTGCGACTCATTCTATCGCGCATGCTCGACTGTGATCCCAAAAGTGTCGTTTTGGCGGACGGGACCGACGGGCAACCAGTCATGACATCTCCGCAAGCACGTGGAAAAGTGCGTATTCATGTCGCGAATGCCGGCATATGGATGATCGTTGGCTTAAGCCAAACCGATCTTGGAATCGGCGTAGTGTTTCCTGGATCAACTTCCCAATCCGACAGAACATCTTCCATGTCGTTCTGGACTGGCACACCGATAACTCTCTCCGATGGAAATTTTTCAGCGCATGAATGCTGAACCTAGGCAACAAGAGGCGCGTTATGCAAGTCTAGCCAAACTCGCGTCAATTGGTGTTTTCACATCTAACCCAGCAAGTGCAAGTGAAAGCGGAGCAGCCACAATTATCAAAAGCGGCGCGGGCCACAAGTTTCACGTCATCGACCTGCCCATGCCCGGAAATATCGCCGCTGCCGTTTCTACACCACAGATCATCACCCGAGTCGATGCTTTTGGTTGGACCCGAAACTAAGCCTTATCTTCGAAGGCGTACATACCCCACTTGTGACGCCGTTTGAATATGCATTCGATCAAACGGAGGGCGAAATTTTACTGCCTACAAGCAGAGCCTGCCAACCGTCTCCATGTTCGGCCATTCGACCTAATGCAGCCTATCCCACAGCCTTCAGGGGCAAAGCAGCCAATCCGAATGCTTTGTTGTTCGGATTGGCCATTATTAAGCTCCTACGGCGTTCAAAGATAAGCCCGTTCGATCAGACGGTTTTCAGCTTCGATCCGAGCCAAAGCACGACGGCGAAATGTCCCCCAGACGAAGCCGCCTGCGCAAATTGTGGGAATCAACTCTTCCGCCTATTAGCCGCTGCAGACGCCCCGCAGGCATCAGCATTCAATTGATGCCTGCGGTGGACAACCGAAAACTGGGCAAATGCACCAATCCAAGACGTCCTCATCTTTATACCTTGATTCGATTTCTAGGTTTCTGCGCGACCTGCGCACGAAGACGATTCGATTCGTGCGGAGTTAAGGACGGTCTGCAGAACACGGTTTAAAATGCCTGTGCACCATGTAGACGTTGGAGCAGTTTTTTTATCCAGCTCGGTCCATCAATGACAGAGGCGA
>NZ_JARUXJ010000198.1:0-421 GCF_031451465.1 Caballeronia sp. LZ003
GGCGATTCACGCGCTTTGCGAACGACCCGATTTCGCGGGTGACGCGGAGTGCTTCCTTGGCGTGTACTGGTATCGCGCCAACATCAAAGTGATCGCGCACCAGCTTCAGTGCTCGCGCGGCACGGTCTATAACCGCGCTCGTGCGTTTGCGAAGCGCGCTCAGTCCCATGGCGTCATGATCCGCCGGATACATGAGCACTCCACGACGGTGGACGGCAACGAGATCTTCGCAACTAGTGAATAGCACTATTCGGACGCCCTCCATTTTTATCGCTGGGGATGCGCTGAAACCGAGTTGGTACACCAGCAACAGTGCTGCCGCACGGCGTTGGTACACAGGTTGGTACACAACGCCAGCGCCGATTGACAATATGCCCTATGCGGTGGGGCGTCGAGGCGTGTTCACTTGTTTATGCATCGG
>NZ_JARUXJ010000199.1:0-421 GCF_031451465.1 Caballeronia sp. LZ003
GCATCTCTAAATACGGAGCCGCATGCACGAAGCGGAATGCGTCGCCAAATCCTTGTCGACTACGCACACCTTTCTCAGTAGTTTTCGATGAGAACCGAGGGCAGAGCGGTTTGCCGTAATCGGCAGACTTTATTCAAGATAAGCAGACCCGATCACCCGTTGACTCAAAGCCGCCCATTGCGCAGAAGTAGTGCGCGCCATGACCACTTCCTCGCTGTAATCGCTCAACTCGGCGGCACACCTCTTTGTTTCTGCTTCTGCAAAGCAAGCACTGTTGTCAGAAAGCAGTTGCGCGATTCTCGCCACTGCCAAAACCGCCAATACTTTTTTGCTAGACGCATCATCATGCAGTCCAAAGAAGCTCGCTTCGTAGCGCTCCGTCTCTGCGGCTATCCACGCGTCCGCTGGCATGCAACCACCG
>NZ_JARUXJ010000200.1:0-420 GCF_031451465.1 Caballeronia sp. LZ003
AGCGCGGTCAGATCGTTCACGCAGGAGAGATCGAGGCCGCCGTAGACCGTCTCGCCTTCAATGTTGGCAGGCGGCTCGCCGTTCTCCATCCAAATGGCGCGAGCGACAAACGGATTACGCGCGTCGACCCGCTGATTGAGGATGAGGTTGCGGTAGGTGGCCTCGCGACTCGGCAAGCGCTTGGCCTCGCGCGCCATGCGGCGTACCTCTGCCTGATTCATGAACACGTCGAAGTGCGGATTGGCCAGGCGAATGGCGCGATCGCTGAACGGGTCCATGTCCGTGGGCGTGGTGTACAGCTCGACCTTGTTGAGCGGATCAGCGCCTGTGAGCGCGTCGTCGATCAGCAGACTGAGCAGATCTGCATCGGTCGGCGCTTGCGTGCTAATCACGATCGACAGCGGGCTCTCTTGCCCACCG
>NZ_JARUXJ010000201.1:0-420 GCF_031451465.1 Caballeronia sp. LZ003
TAATGATCCGATGACCGAGCCGAAATTACGCGTTGATTCGGCGAAAGCGGTTGTTCCGTATCAACACGCGAAGAAGGGCGAGGGCGGCAAGAAGGATGCAGAACAAGAGGCAGCGAAGCGGGCTGCATCCAAATTCGGGGCGCCTCCACCTGCACCGCGCCTTGCGGCGAGCGGGGGTAAGAAGCTGTGACGCCGGAACAAGAGGACATTGTTCTCGATTGGGTCACGTCATGTAAGGATTGGAGCGAACGGCTGAAGGATGGCCGCACGATCATCCCGCCGCCTATCTTTGCCGAGGAGGCACAGTACGCTCTGTCAATTTTTAAGGAACTAAAGATCGTTGACGCGCCCGGCTCGCCTTCGTTTGGTGAGGCGTCGGCGCAGTGGGTATTTGATCTGGTGGCGTCGATATTTGGCGCG
>NZ_JARUXJ010000202.1:0-415 GCF_031451465.1 Caballeronia sp. LZ003
GTCCTGGAAAATCACCGGCGTCTGTCAGGTTTATTGCAAGACCTTTACCTTTCCCGTGCATTTGGCTGCGGGGGCGCGATTCGTCTTGAAAATCTCCCGGACAGACGTCATTGACCAGGGTGAGAATGCGGGTAAAAAGCATGGCACAGCGCACGTGCTTAGCTACACCAAGCGCCGCACCGGAAAGTTTAAATACCCCGGCAGCGCGCTGGTGGCGATGCAAATCAGCTCGCAGAAATTTGACCGGGTACCTGTTCGCTCGTACGACGTGAAGGGATTGCTGGTTGAGGTACCGGACAATTACGATCAGGCCGGTCGCGAGTACAAGGGCACGTGGACCGGGAAATTCAAGCGAGCTTGGACCGACAATCCGGCCTGGATTTTTAGGGATCTTCTGCTCAATCGGCGGTACGGC
>NZ_JARUXJ010000203.1:0-415 GCF_031451465.1 Caballeronia sp. LZ003
TTCGTATTGCTCGGGCAACTCCCGCATGCTGGTCGCGGTCTCGACGGCATTTGCCGGGATGATGCTCGCGTATTCGGGTCAGGAGTCGGGCGGCCTGAACTTCGTTGGCGACTCGTCGACAGGTAAAACGACGGCGCTTCGAGCCGCTTGCAGTGTCTACGGCGGACCCGAGTACATGCAGCGGTGGCGCGCAACCTCGAACGGGCTTGAGGGTTTGGCCGCGCTTCACAACGACACGCTGCTCGTGCTTGATGAACTCGCGCAGGTCGATCCTCGGGAGGCAGGCGAGATCGCCTACATGCTGGCCAACGGCAGTGGCAAGGCACGAGCGGGGCGAACCGGCTCGGCGCGGGCGCGGCAATCGTGGCGGCTGCTGTTTCTGTCGGCAGGCGAGATCGGCCTCTCACAGCACATG
>NZ_JARUXJ010000204.1:0-412 GCF_031451465.1 Caballeronia sp. LZ003
GGCACGATGACGGAGCGCAGGCGTTTTAATAGCGAAAAAACTTTTGTATCACGATGAGATACAATTCCTAGCTCGAACCGTGTAAGTGCAACATCTTCGGGTCCATTACCATTCGCTCACCGTCCATTCGTGTCACGCTGGTCGCAGACCAAGGTTCAATGCGGCTAGTCGGCATCGTATCGCGCAGCGATCTTATTAAGCCCGCACGGACGCACTTTGACGAAGAACATCGGCGGGAGCGGTTCAGGCGGCAAATAACGGCGCCGAAACACTGAGAACGCTGGACGCATGCCATGCGTTTACGACGCCGGTTCGTAAGCACGCGGCGATCACATCTGGTTTTCGATTGCTTGGCGTAAGAGCATACGTTTCCACGATCAGGAAGCGGACACGTGCACACTATTTCCCAAGA
>NZ_JARUXJ010000205.1:0-412 GCF_031451465.1 Caballeronia sp. LZ003
GAGCAAGATCAAGTTCGGCGACTTCGCAGTTTGCTCATGCACTCGGCGGAGCGCCGCGCACAGTGTGGCTCTCTCGGAGTTTTGACACGGTCTGGGCCGTCTACGGAAGTTGAGAATCCCACTGGGTGCTGGGGATGCCGGAACCGAACCATACACCGATTTAACATAAAGGAATTGATCGTTTGTTATTTAGGGTTGCTATATAACTGTTCCCTAGTAGGCTGGTGAGTCTCGACCTTTCGAAGAGTATAGGGAAACCCGTTAGTGTTTCCGCTACCTTAAATTTGAGGATCGACTCAGGCGCCAGGGAAATACTTCGGACCCTCTGTGCGGTCAACGGCTTCGGACTTTGGCCACGTCAATGCGATACTTATTTACGAAAGCGGGCCAGTCGACATGTTGCGCCAGCGGG
>NZ_JARUXJ010000206.1:0-411 GCF_031451465.1 Caballeronia sp. LZ003
TGCGATCGTCTGGAATATCCCGCCGGCCTTACTGCCCGCAATCACCGGAGCGATGCGGATCGGCTCGCCGCCCGAGGGCCAATCGAGCTGCGTCTTATCGACATTGCGTTGGCCCACGAATACCGCATAACGCACGCCCCGCTGGCCGCTTCTGACGAGCTCCTGCCAGAATCCGGGAATCATCGTGCTGAGCGCTCGCAAGGCATCGCGAGGCGAACGCACGACATAGGCGTGGTCGCGACCGAACTTGGCTCCCAGACTCCCATAGAGCCTGATCGAGCGGACTACATCTTCCAATTAATCGTCTCCCGGTGACGCAGCACATGCGTCACGTGTTTGCGGTAGCGTGGCAGCAGCTCGCGTCGCGAGAGCTGACCCCAAAGGTGATGCAGTATCTCGTCGTTCCCAAGA
>NZ_JARUXJ010000207.1:0-411 GCF_031451465.1 Caballeronia sp. LZ003
CGTCGCAACTCCGAAAATTATAGCTGCAGCTTGCAAAAACGAATCCATGATTGCCTCCAATGGCTTGCCAGATGCTTCCGACCATGCGGTGCATCACGTAAAGCAATTGCCTGTCCCGAGACCCTGGTTAGCTCTATGCTGTTACTTTGCAAACCCGAAGGAAGTTGCGGCATGGCGGGTTGTGTCGTTTGACAAGAAGGTTCGCCAGCGTTGTTCGTCGTTAGAAACGCTCGGTCTTGTCGCTCACGACCAGCGTTACGAACGGTCGCGCCGCTCGTTCGGAGCAACGTGCACATCGGGGGCCCGAACCGGCGTAAGCGCCCGGCAAAGTCACGGGTGCGCTTAATCAGGAGGCGGCTGGTACCCAATTATGCGGAAGCAATTCAGTGATCTTATCGGCCCTCTGCGTCG
>NZ_JARUXJ010000197.1:0-83169 GCF_031451465.1 Caballeronia sp. LZ003
CGGCTATCGCCTTGAACGAATCGCTTCATCTCGCTCGCCTCCGCTATCGGATACGAAAATCATAACGCTTCAAAATGACGTTTTGACACGGTCTGGGCCACTTCCGGACATTCGGCAGCCGACCGAGGATTGGCGACAATTGTTGCACTCGCAACAGGAAAACGTCTCACCGAGTGGAATCGGAATGAGTTACGCCAAGGAATTCTTTGACCTTCAACTCAAGTTCGCCGAAAGAGTCTCGGAGCTAGGACCCATCCCGTTGCAAGTGGCCCTTCTTGACTTCACGAATCTGTACGTGCGGTTCGTTGGTGATCGAAAATTCGACAGCAATAGTCCGGTGTGGACAGCTTACGTGGCAGGGTTGGGGCGCGAGACCGATCTAAGCGATTGGACGTATCGCTTTTACCGTCGTCTGCCCCATCGGGTTCAGCCCATAACGGTTGTCGCAACGTTCGGATGTTTCTCGTACGCTATTGAGGATTCGGACCGAATTCGGCTTCATTTCCATAACGCCGATGAGGAGCGTTATGCTCCATTGAGCGAGGAGCGATTGGCCTCCCGGTTATCTGAGCTGACTTCGCTTATAAACCACGTCCGCTCACAGCACAGGGAGGTCAGGCAAGTAACCGGCGTCTCGTGGCTATACAACTTGCCAGCCTATAGACGGTTATTTCCTGAGTGCTACGTCGCGACGGCGACGGTGGCAGAAAACAGGTTGCGCAATATGCCCCTATGGGGGCAATTTCTGAACCGCCATGGGCACGTTAGGAAAGACGCTGTGGCGCTATTCACTCGGCGGCTTACCGATCAGACCAGCATGAACGGGCTTGCACAATGTTTCCCGCTACAACCGCTTTCCGTAGCGGCGTCGATTGAAGCTTTCCACCAGTTCTATGCATAGAACGAACTTCGGCAACCGGCCAGGAAGCGACATCCAGAAAATGCAAGCGTCTAGCTGCGAATTATTTCGTAACGGACGTTCGTGTAGAGTTGCCCTCATTCTGCATGATACGTTCTCCGCCGCACACTAAATAAACCGCATGCGACTTCAATGACGACATCGACTCAAACCGCACCTTCAAATCAAAACGTTCAGCCGTTTCAGCACAAAGACGTTGTTTTTTGGTATGGCATGTTCATGGTCACATAGTCCATTGTGGATTCGGTAGTTCAAACTGCGATCATGAAGAGTCTAGGGATCGGGGCCAGAGACGCAGTTATTCTTACGGGGAAAACTTCCGAAAACGATTGTCGGCGTGCGGGCACCTCACAACTGGCGCTTGCTCGAAGCTACGCCTCCTGGAGGCTCTCGGTCGGCCCATCAGAGTTCTACGCCCGCGTGCGAGGTGCTGGCTCCTGCAACGTAACGCTGAGTCTTCTATAGCTGCAGGCGACCACCATCAACGTTGATTTCGAGACCTGTAATGTAGGAAGCTTCGCCGGAGGCAAGGAAAGTCACCGCGTTCGCCACTTCTTCGGCATGACCAACACGGCCCATGGGTATTTGGGCAACATTGTGGCGGACCGAATCCTGTTGCTGCTGTGGAGTCATGCCCATCTTGCTCATGGCCGGGGTGTCAATGGAGCCTGGAGCCACGGCATTCACACGGATGCCTCGCTCGACTAACTCAGCAGCAAGAGTGCGAGTGAGAGACCGCGTTGCAGCCTTATTCGCTGAAATGACGGATGACCCAGCGATGCCCTTCTGGTCGAAAAACGAAGTCGTAAAAACGATTGCCGCGCCATGGCTCAGCAGTGGAAGAGCGTGCTTTACGGTGAAAAACGAGGCCCTAAAATTGCCAGCGAAGATCTGGTCAAACAGCTCTTCCGAGGTCTCAGCAACTGAAGCAAGCTTTGGCGCTCCAGCATTTGCGAAGAGGATGTCCAAGCGATCGTACCGCGCTCGAAAGCGAGTGAAAACATCCTCAATCTCTTGGTGGCGACTAAGGTCTGCGCGTATAGCAAATGCAGATTGCCCAAGTTCTTGAATGGCTTTGTCTAAGGTGTCTTGGTCGCGCCCAACAATGGCGACCGATGCGCCCTCCTGAATGAACTTTTTCGCTGCCGCAAAACCGATGCCGCTGCTGCCGCCGGTTATCAGCACAATCTTGTTCGTGAAGCGAGGTGATCTTTCGCTCGGCATTGCCCAACTCCTTTTCGTAGTCGACTTGTAGTCCGCTTACTCAGAATGAATTAGCTAATTTCTAGCTTATCGTTCCAATAGGGAGGCGTTAATCACTGGAGAGCAAAGTTGCGACCGCTCACGCGTGAGGCGTCCCATTTTGATTAAAAAAGGCTAACACCGCCTCCGCAAAACCTTCTGGATTCTCTTCCGGGACGTAATGTCCACTGTTGGCAACGGTTATAAACGATCCCATTTTCCGCAATCTCAGTTGCGATGTTCTCTGCGACAGTACTTAGAAAGCCGCTCTCTTGACCTGCAATAAAAAGCATCGGGTTGCGCAGTTTTCCGGATTTGGCGAACGTCTCCTTGTCATCTTTTGAATCTTGGTCGAACGCACGATATACCTCAAAGGCGGCACGCATCCCTCCAGGTGCGGAATAAGCTGTGGCATATACGTCGACCACCTCCGGCGGGAACGCGTCGAAATTGAAAGCATGTCGGTTGAAAAAATCTTGGATATAAGCGCGCTCTCGACCGTATGTCAAAGTCTCCGCAATGTGTTTTTTGCATTATGAAAGAAGAAGTGCGCTAGATCAAAATTCGACAGCTTCCCTGTCGTCATAAGGTCGTCGAAATGCTTGGCTCCCGGAATGATTGCATCCACTAGAACCAGTTTCTCGATTTGTTCCGGGAAGAGAGCAGCGTATGAAAATGCTACTTTCATGCCAAGATCATGCCCTACCATATGGATCTTGTTATCAATTCCAAGATGGTCGACAAGACTCCGGATATCGCGCGCCATTGTGCGTTTGTCGTAGCCTCCTGACGGTTTGGAGGAATTGCCCGCACCGCGATAATCGACAGCGATCACTCGAAACCCGGCATTTGCGAATATAGGCATCACGTGACGCCATTGCCACCATGTTTCCGGGAATCCATGAATCAAGACAACGGTACGGGAGCCTTCACCCGCTTCGACGAAGTGAAGCTGGACTCCCGGGGCTACTTCCTTTTTTCCATGCGTAAAAATCGCGGCCTTCTTCATTGATTACCCTTTAAATGAAAACCCTTTGGAGAGCCTGCGTAGGTCACATGCCAACCGTACGTTTAGTTGCCGCTCCGGTAGACAGCTAGCCGACCTTGCTTCGACGGACTCTCAAGTGCGCCGATTAGCGCACGCAGCGCATGCATCGGCTCGTTGTCCATTTGCAGCGTATTGAATAGTGTGTCGAGGCAGACGTCAATCTGCTGGAACTATCGTCCAATGGAATGGATAATCATTGATCAAATGCGAGCCCTAGTCTGGCCATTCTTAGCGATAGGCGGGAGGATATATGAGTAGGACACCACAAAAGGGTGACGGTCCTTTGGACCTCACACCCATCGGCGTTTTCGTAAGGGTCGTACAGGCCGGCAGCTTCAGCGTTGCTGCGAAGCAGTTAGGCATGCCCAACTCGACCGTGAGCGCGCAGGTAAATCGTCTTGAACGCCGATTGGGCGTGACGCTGCTCCATCGCACGACGCGTAAGATCAACCTAACTGCAGCCGGTCAAACATTTTTCAACAGAGCAGCCGAGGGGATCGAAATTCTGCGAGGTGCCGAGAGTGCTACGAGCGTCAACCACAATATTCCTAGAGGAACAGTGAGACTAACAACCGCAAGCGATATTCTGCCGCCAAATCTGTTTTCCCTTCTAATTACAGAATTACAGTATAAATACCCGGAAATCAGCCTGGAAATCGATTTGTCGCAACGCATTGTCGACTTAGTCAATGAAGGATTCGATATGGCAATTCGCGCCACCTCTATCATCGACAACCGCCTGGTAGCTCGACGCATTGGCACTATACGTTGGATTCTGGTGGCAAGTAGCACATATTTCAAAAACGTGCCTGTACCGCAAGGACCGATGGATTTAAAGCGCCACTCGTTGATCGAATTCTATGGGCGCCGTCCGCGAATCTGGAAGCTACAATCAAAGCTTAACCATTCGTTGGTTGATCTGCCAGGGAACACAACGATTAACCACCTGGAAATCATTAAGCAACTTTTGTTATCGGGAAGCGGAATCGCGCTCCTGCCAACATACTATGTTGCAGACGAACTTACACGTGGCACTTTGATTCGCGTCCTGCCAGAATGGTCCGGAGCAGAAGAATCCATTTATGCGGCCTACCCTGAGCAGCAGCGTCTTGCCGCAAAGACCAGAGTGGTTGTCGACTCCGTCATAGACTTCTTTCAACGTCACGTCAGCTAACTATGTTGAGCTCACATGAACTCTCGCACCGGCGAGCGCCGTGCTTTCAACCCGAGCCACATGAGTCGGAATGCTGTTGTGATCAATCGCATCTTTCGTCATCGTCCCGATCGCGTCGTCTCACGCCCAAGTGCCGAGATATCGGGCGCGTGTCGAGCGCGAGTGAGGTCAGTCAAATTCGTTGGTCCCCGCCAACTCCGGCGACGGCTTCCGAAGCCATCCGAACTGCTCGTGCCACTGTATGGCCTTCCTACGCACTAGGATCTACGATGCCGGAAAACAAGGGCCGAAGCGCGTCTTCTCGGGGCAGTTCTGCAGGAGGATTGCCCGCGAGCCCGTAGACCTCGATGCCACTCAACAAACCGCCGTTCTCGAATATAAATATCCCGGCTGGTTCATTGTCTGGACCGAAAATAAATTCGCCGAGGATGTGTACGCCTGGGGGCGCAGGGTGACGGCCCTTGATCTGGAAATTGATGGACCCACAGCCGCAAGGACAGCGCCATGGCGTTACCTCTGCCTCTTCGAGTTGTTCGAAAACTCTCGCGCCTTCGGGTCGCCGTGCTCATGCATCCAACGAGCAAGGGACATCTCGGATGCTGACAATGGGCGGTTTTGTTCGAGAGTATTCATGGAGTCGTGAGTTCATTCTCAACTAAGTTTGAACTGCCGGTTCGTTCAAGTCTGGACTATCCGGGTTTTGGTTCTCTTAACTTTGAACTTTCCGTTCGGCGCTTCCAACGTCAGAAATAGCACGGTCTGGCCGCCATCGACCCTGAGCCGCCGCTCGCACACGTATTTCCAAGGGCCGCTTCCCTGAGCACAGGGGACATCGAGATGCTGACCACAAAAGAGTCCTGGCTATTGCAAACGCTCCGCTTGACGCACGTTAAGCGCGGGGAAGCCGGAAAACGCATGGGCAATGAAGTCCATGAATGCGATGGCCCGCTTCGGGAGCAGGCGGTTCGCCACATAAAGAATCTGGATCGGCACCGGCGCCGGGGCATAGTCGCTCAATACCATCACAAGGTTGCCACTTTTCAGTCCGGCGTCGAATAGCCATCGTGGTCCATGGGCGATGCCGATGCCTGAGTCCACGGCCTCTTGGACGGCTTGTGGAGAATTGACGCGAAGCCGCCCGGATACCGACACCTGGCTACCGCGAAAATGCCACGTGTTCCCAGAAGCGAGCAACGTATAGACGATGCAATCATGCTCGCCCAGATCGTCGGGCACTTGCGGCGTGCCGCGTCTGGCGAGATAGCCACGGCTTGCGACACAGACACGCTCGAACAGGCCAATGCGCCGCGCACGCAAGGCGCTATCTTCGAGATGTCCAATGCGGATCGCGAGTTCGGCACCCTCGTCAACCAGATTGACATACCCATCGCCGATTTGCAGATCGAGTTCCAACTCAGGATAACGCGCGAGAAAATCAGGAATCGCCGGCATGACAAAGGTGTGCGCCAACGCGCTCGGGCAGGCGACCCGCAGCAGACCCGACGGTGCGACCTGATCGCGAAACGAAGAATCGGCTTCTTCGACCGCATCGAGGATGCGCCTGACTTCTGCGTAATAGCGCTCGCCCTCCGGCGTGAGCGATAGCCTGCGCGTGGACCGATGCAGCAACTGGGCCTGCAGATGTTCTTCCAGCGCGGCAACGTACCGGCTCACATTCGGCTGGCCGAGCCCCAGGTCACGTCCAGCAGCCGAAAAGCTCCCGGTTTCGACCGCGCGAGCAAAGCAGTTCATCAGCAGGAACCGATCCATTTCAATTTCCACTCATGCTTACCGAGCATGAAATATATACGAATTCACTGTCTTATCGTCATGTCGGCATGAGTTCATTCTTCGAGACGTAGCAGGCGGGCAGCGTTCCCCGTCCGTTTGCACTGCCACCCTTAAAGGAGAATCTCCATGTCACGTTTGCAAGGAAAGCGCACGCTCATCACCGGCGGCACCAGCGGTATCGGTCTTGAGACAGCCAGACAATTTCTCGCCGAAGGCGCGCGCGTAGTGGTGACCGGCAACGATCCCGAGCGCGTCGCCCACGCACAGGTCGAACTCGGCAAAGAGGTACTCGTGTTGCGCGCGGATTCGGCGAGCGTAGACGAACAGCGACACCTCGCGCAGTCCGTCGCCGATCATTACGGAGAGGTCGACGCCGCGTTCCTCAACGCGGGCGTGTCCGTCTGGATGCCGATCGAGCAATGGACGGAACAGATGTTCGACCGTTCGTTCGACATCAACGTCAAAGGACCGTACTTTTTGATCCAGGCATTGCTGCCCGTATTCGCGAATCCGGCGTCGATTGTGCTCAACACGTCGATCAACGCGCACGTGGGCGCAGCGCACTCGTCGGTCTACGCAGCGACCAAGGCGGCGTTCCTGAACCTGTCGAAGACGCTGTCGGGCGAGTTACTCGAGCGTGGCATCCGCGTCAACGCGGTCAGCCCGGGGCCGATCGACACGCCGCTTTACGACAAGCTCGGTATTCCCGACGCATATCGCGAGCAGGTCAACAAGGACATTGTCGCGACCATTCCGTATGGCCGCTTCGGGACGCCGGAAGAGGTCGCGAAAGCCGTGATGTATCTTGCGTCGGATGAGTCGAAGTGGACTGCCGGCTCTGAAATCATCGTCGACGGCGGCCGCACGCTGAACCGCTGACGGCGCCGGATCGGCATCAGGACAGTTGCCGCTGACGGCTCACATCGATGAACGCGCGCAGCTTGGGCTCCAACTGTGCGCGTGATGGAAAGTGGAGATGCATGCCGGCAGTCGTCTGGTAGCCCGACAACAGCCTGAGAGAGTCGTCGATATCCGCGACAGTGCGGCGTAAGCGATCGAAGGCGCGGGAACGCTCGGAGCGCCTCAGGGAAGGTGTGAGAACGGCAGCCTCAGTCCGTCGGTGTCCACTTGCTCATCTGCAACAGTCGTTTGCAACTTCGCGGTGTATGACGGCTTGTGGCCGATTGGGCGAGGTCGCTTACGGTACCTTAGTGTCACCCCAGCTCGCGTAAATTGGATTTGGCTGACTGAACGGTGTGGAAAAGCCTATGTGTAGGGAGCGGGTCCGATACGCGTCCGCCGAGCGACGCATTGCTACCTGATTATGTTGCGCGATGCAGCATGATTCGTCGGCATCTAACGCAAGAATGAACACTCTCTACTCCCCTGAGCATCAACCGCCGTCGTCGCCCTGTACCAATACGCTGCGTACCGATCAGGAAAGCGAATACCGTAAGTTATTTACGGTTAGCTCCAAGGTCGCCGTAACACCTCAGAATTCAAGTCAAATTTGCTTTCGAGCGCGCTTAAAAAGCGGTTTCCGACGCAGAACATCGTCAACGTCGTGGGCGTGCGCCGTCAAGAAAGCAGCGCCCGCAGCAAGCTGCCGGTATCTACCCCGCACGCTGCGCTCTCGACCAAGGGCCGCACAGGCATCACATGGAACGCCATCATCGAATGGACTGTCGACGAGGTGTTCACTGAGATTGCCGCGGCCGGTCTCGCGCTGCACGAGGCCTACACGGTCTACGGCGCGTCGCGCGTGTCGTGCGCTTACTGCATCATGAGTTCCTTGAACGACCTGCGCGCCGCAGCAAGCTGCGCGGACAATCACGACGTCTACCGCGCGATGGTCGAACTGGAGGCCACGTCGACATTCGCGTTCCAAGGGCAGCGGTGGCTAGCTGACGTTGCACCGGAGTTGCTCCCCGCTTCTCTGATGGCCGCGATCGCGCGCGCCAAAGGCGCCGCCGTTCAGCGGCAAGCCATCGAGGCGGAGATTCCCCCGCATCTGCTGTTCACTTCAGGCTGGCCGACCGTCCGTCCGACCCTTGACGAAGCAAAACTGCTCGCCAGCGTGCGCTCCCGCGTATCGGCGCTCGTCGGCATCGAGATACAGTGTGCGGACGCCACGTCGGTGCTCGAGCGGTACGATGAGTTGCTGGAAAGAAGCAACAGCGCACCGGAAATCGTCCTGCAGCCGCAACAAGCTTCCTTCGCTTTTTAGAACGCACTGCAGCATGCACGACCGGACCCCGTTGGGCTCCAGTACACTCCCCGCACGGAACAATAGCGAGAGGACGCGGCGCATGGATGAACCTTCTGAAGTCATTGCCGTGAAGCACGAGGACGGCGGCTGGGTCTGGTCGATTACCGCCCCGGATGTCGCTGAACACAGGATGAAACTGCTGCGCCAGTCGCTTCGGGCTTCAGCTACCTATGAGCAGGCACGCCGAGAGGCGGAACTCGCTCTGGACGAGCTACGGGACGGCCGCTGACGCAAGAGACGGTTGGGAACGCGCGTTGCACTATCTCGGGAAAATATCAGAGGTTCACGCCCGTGCCCGCCGCCTCATCTACACCGCCGCTATGGACCACTCGCGCATTTGCGCCGGTCACTCCACCCGTCTGCGTGCTGATCGTGGACGACGACGATAACGTCTCAAGCGCCATGCAAGTCGTGCTGGAAACCGAGGGATTCAGGGTGCGGGTCGCTGACTCCACTTCGACCCTCAAGCTCATTGGCCTTTGGATCCCTCACATTGTGGTTCTTGACATCGAGATGCCGATCCGGAACGGCTTTGACCTGACGCGAACGCTGCGGCAAATCGCGCACATGCGCCTGGTTCCGATCATTGCTCACACATCGCTTGCAGAAGACGACGTCGTGACGGAAGGCATAGCGTCTGGCATCGACGCGTATTGCAACAAAAGCAATCCGCCCACCACCCTCCTGACGCTCCTTCGCCATATGACGCCCCTGTCGCTCACATCGTAGGCAGAAAAAACGCCACGCCCCGGAAGTTCGGGAGCGTGGCGCTGGTCGAAAGATTTGCCAAAAGCTTATGGTGCTGTCGGGCGCACTCTTACCTGAGAAGGATTAAAGAACAACGCCACGCACTGGAATATCCTGAACGTGATTTTTATTCAAAGCTCGAAGCGACGCCGCGAAAAGCAAGCCCCAGCCTTCCTATCAAATCGTCACTTCGCCTCATTAAGGGCAGGTTTGCGCTTCACCTCGAAGCGCTCTGTACGACACTTGACGCATTTATGCGTGCACATCGTGCGACGCATCGGATCGACTTCAAGTGGTTGCCATTCATGCGCGCACTTCGGATTTCGCCAGCGATCAATCCGATCAGCTACCAAGAGAGCACAGTAAGGCCCGAACCCAAGAAGAAGCGGTACGAGAGAGATGCGGCCAAAGCCTGCCAGGCCAAGGCCCGCGCACGTCAACGTGCCAACAATCGCAAGAACGCAAACAAAAATCTCGATATCCAACATGGATGTCTCCAGGTAAATCTAGTAGATCGGCGCTCGTCTCTGCCAGTGAAATAAGGCGCAGTGCCCATCGATTGAACCAATCCGATGCTATCGGTCGGCCGACGACAAACTTAATCGCAAAGATGCGAAAAAAAAGCGCCACTCCCCGGAATTACCGGAGTGTGGCGCTGAGCGATAGGTTAGGCGAGAGACAGCGTAAGCTGTGACTCCACGCAGAAATATGCAGGGTCTGGTTTTGCTCCCTCCAATGGCTTCGAGATCTCCCAATGCAACTGGGCGTCACTGAAGCCGCCTAGTCCGTACAGCAACCGGTCCGCGTCTTCTCGTTAGCACAAGTCACCGAAGGCGAAACTGTACGTGGTCGGCGCGCCTTCGCCGTCACTCACGATGCCAAGCCTTTGAGCGAGCTCGTCCGCCCGCCGAATGCGCCACTCGTCTTCTCCCTCGGGCGCACGCGTTACGGTGATCCGAGTCGCGGCCGGAAGTGAAGTGGCCCCACGCATAGCATCGCGGAAAGCCGGAATCGCCTTTTTCGCGAAACCCGGCGTTTCCATCTCGATCGGATAAGCAACCTCAGTAACGAATGAACCGACCGCGTTGTACTGCCAGCCTGCATGACGCCACGGCGCTGAACCGATGGCAACTAGCCGATTTTCATCGTCGATCGCATGACACCGCACCTCCGGCATACGATCCATCGCTGCTTTCAATGCGCGCGGAACAGGAACGTCGATCTGCACGGTCCCGCTGTCGTATTCCTTCAAGATCCGCCACACGCTAAGCGGCCCATCATTGCCGAAGATTGAAAGCAAAAGCTCGATGTCCGCGTGCAGGAAGACGTTTAAATTGCCTGCGGCCAATTCTTCCGCTCGGGCTTCGAAACCAGCCCGGACGAGCGACGCGCGCACATCAGCGAACTGCGTTTCCGGCACCGTCGCGTAGAACGACTGCGACAGCGAAAGCTCGATCGGTCGATCCGCGAGCATGAATGGCCTGGCAAGCTCCCGCTGCCAACTGGCTATGTAGTTCTCAGGCTTGATCGAGCCGGCCTTGCTTCTCAGCGAGCCGCCCTCGCAGCTCGTCGCACGCCCGAAGATCCGTCGCATAACATCTGCGTACGATCCGAACGCAACCGCGGACCAGTTATCCTGGTGCGGATAGACGTTCGACTCGTAGCCACGTTCGAACAGCGCGTAAATCCACTGGCCGTCGGCTTTCGCAAACGCCGCCGCGCGCTTGCCCGTCAAAATGGTAGAACTCATGCTTTGCTCCAATGAAACGCGGAGCAGCCCCAACGGGCTGCGTACCCGCTGGGGTTAAGAAGAATAAGCCGACCCCTTGCGGTGGTCGGCGGTCATTAAGCAGCGATCTTCGCCTTTCGGCTCTTGCTCGCTTTCTTGGCAGGAGGGGTTGGGACTGCATATCCGAAGCGCGCCCACGCAACAGGGTCCAGCGGAATCGGATTGGTACGGCCCGTTTTCAAATTCACGAAGACACCAGAAAACGGTATCGCGCCCGTCCTGAACATCGTCCAAAGCAGATTGAACGCCTGCACGGCAATCGCCTGATTGATCACCAGCGACTGCTTGCGCAGCGCCTCGGCCATCGAGCATGAGGGCGTGTCATCTTTCGCATCCAGCGAAGCATCGATGAGTTCCGGAAACAACTGCCCCACATGCGGCAGCCGCTCCGGATTTGCACGCTTCACCTTCTGGTAACCCGCCGGCTCCGCCTGCCCGATGACGACCTGCCCTCGGTCTGTGTCGTTGCCACAGTCGAGGTAGTACACATCGCAGTTCTTTGTCGCATCGACAATCGCACGGCGAGCCGCGCGCGTATCCACGCATCCGATGACCAAATCGACTTTGTGGCAGGCCACGCTTTTGGTAAAGCGCTTTGTCTCGGCCCGCCAGTTCGTGCCCATGAGCATGTTCAAGCGGTTGACGATCAGTGACGCTTTGTACTCGCCGACGTCGTTTGGATAGAAACCCTGCCGACCAACATTGGTTGGGCTCACGCGATCGTCGTCGAACACCGTGCACTCAATCCCGCTCGCGTGCCCCAACTCCAACATAGCGTGATGCAGCCGGGCAAGGCTCGGTAGCACCGCGCTACCAGTGCCCCCAGCGCCCACTACGATTACATGCCAGGCTCGCTCGACCATCCGAGACGGCAACAAGTGATGCAGATTACCGTTCATACCGCCTCCGTTGCGTCCGTAGCAAGCACCATCTTCACTGCCGCATACCATGCTGCTGGTACGCGTTCGACGGTTTCGAATATGCCCTTCGCACACAGACGCAACGCCATACTGGGCGTCGTAGACAGGCAGTTACCGATTACGAGCGAGAACTTGATCTCGTGCAGGTCGTCAGCATCGTCCGTCGACGAGAAGAACGCCGGATGCAGACCATGCGAGTGACAGTCCACCACTCGCACCTCGTTAGCTCCGAGCACAGGCGGCTCGTAACGTAGCGCGGCCGTTGAATGCGACAGAATCGTCACCGGTGCCAACCGGAACTGACTCGTTTCGCGATTCCAGACAATCCATGCCCCCGTCTCGTTGGGTGAAGCCTCGCGCGCCATGCGTGCGAACTCACCCACGAGCGTTGCCGGGAAGTGCTCGCACACCAGTTCCGTGGACTGCGCAACCTCGCCATACGGGATCGCAGTGGGAACAGCGTACGACGCGATGCGTCGCACCAACGTGAGCCACGGCTGATTGACTTCGAGAAAAACGCCGTTGGCCGCGATCAGCAATCGCTCCCCGAACGTCTGCATGGGTGCCACCGGCTCACGCCGGGGAACCATGACGGCGGGAAACGAACGCTGCAAAGCCGCGTCAGCGGCATTCATTGCAGAATGCATATCAAGCTCCAAGTTTCCCGCCGATGAGATCACCGACGGTTTTATTCATGGGAATGAGAAGATCTTTCGGAAAGGCATCGGCATACTGCCCGTCGAGCATCGCCTGCCAAAAGGCAAACTCGCCCTTCGGATGATTGATGCGTTTGCCACCATGATTAGGGTGCGTGAAAGCAGATTCGAAGAAGCCGCTCTCCCACCCGGCGATCGACGCGATGTCGATGCGCTTGGGCACGTGGGCGGTTCCGATACAAATCTTTCCCCAGTCCCAGGTGTTAAAGTAAGGCGGTTCGTGCAGCGTCGAATCCGGGTTCGGGCGGCTGTCCTCTCGCAGCGCGAACACGCTAAATCCGGTCGGCGCTGCATGGAACACCAGGCTCGGATGCGGCACGATCGCGGTGCGCTTGCCCAGCTCGCGACAGTCAAAAAAGACCCTTCGCAAGCCTGGTCTGCACCACCACGTAATCGAGCTCTGGCTTACGGCCAGCACCGTTTCCGGCAAGAACTCCGCACGTGGCGCTGTGTTGGCCGCCAGTTCATTCAAACAACTCAGCAACGCCGCGCGATCGATCGGCCGTCCGGCACCAATCGAAGGGCGATCGTCGTCGCGCTGAATCGGATGGACGGTTCCATACACCGTCTGACCGCCTTCCTGCGCGTACAACACGATCGCGCAACTTGCCACGACGTGCGCACCCGATCCGGGGCCAAGATTCAATTTCATGGGTGACCTTGAAGGTTAGCGTGTGACCAGCGTAAGTACGCGATCGACGCAATTGAGAATGGAAAGCCCAAGCGCCCAGTCCGCGTATTGCCGGCGGATGTCATCGGGCAACTGCGCGAAAGGCACAAAGCCCAGATAGACCGAACCATCACCGCCCGAGTTGAAGTACTCGTAGTGGCTGTCGAGCAGGTCCCCGATGTGCTCGTTGTCCTGTGCGATCAGGGAACACGCCGGATAAATAGCTTCCGGCCGGACGGCATAGTCGAAAAGCGAACGGCGTCCGGCGCGCTGCAGCAGCAGCGTCAGCGTTTCGAGTTCAAGACAAAGCCGGCGGATCCAACCATGCTGGAAGCGGCGGATACGGCGCAGCGCCGCTATCCCCAACGCGGCGTTTGCGATCCAGCGCCCCTTGATCGGAGACCAGGTTCCAACGTCGATGTCGGCCGGGCAAAGCTCGTCGCGCACCGTCGAGGGCAAGAAATGCTCGATGGCGTCCTCTTCGTCGCCGAAGCGATCCTTGAGCACCTCGACCACTTCCTCGTCAGCCGCATGCGGGTCCCCGTCCCAGTAGAACTGGGCAAACATGCCGAGAAATTCGTCCGGTGTGCGAATCCACACGGTTCGGCTCGAGGCGCGATTGATCAACACGAGCACCGTCTGCAGCAGCCGGGGATGAACCCGACGCAACGCGGTCGAATGACCATCCAACTGCCAGAGCTGATCGCCTTCGTTCTCGATACCGAGGTATAGCGACGACGTGGGCGTGAACTCATGCGCGTCGTAGTGATACTGGATCTGCTCACGAACGGCCTCGACATCGCACAGCGTGAAATCGAGCTCGAGCCGGTTCCACCTTTGCCGATGGCGCTTGGCGAAACCGAAGAAGCCGTGCGCGAGCGCGTCGCCTGCACTTTGGAAGGTCGGAACGTCACGCGCGCGCAAGCAACCAGACTCGAAGTGCGCCTGGGCGAGTGCCGTGAGATCTGGCGACGCGCCCCATTGCATCACTGCCTTGCCCGGCACCCTCTGAGACAGTGCCGGCAGTGTCAGAAAATCATCGGCAGATCGGTGTCCGGCAGCGGCAGAGCGTGGCGGTTGCCAGTGCTCTCCTGAGTCAGCGACCGTTGAACCAGTCGCGCGAGGATCGAAGAACATGCTGCGATCTCCTTGTCATGAAAAAAAACCGCCCTTTCGGGCGGCTTCTGATGGTTGTGCGCTGCGTCCGTACCGGACAGCGCTTTAAACAGATCGCGCTTACGCATGGCCGCAGTTGGGCAATCCTGCACCCTTGGCACCCACCGCACGCACGAATGTGAAGCGCAACACATCGCCCTCCGTCGCCGGTCCGTCGATCGCCGCGGTCGTCAGCTCCGGGTACTGCGCGGAGTAGAGATCGCGGACATCGTCGGGCGAAAACGTCGGCCCAGGATCGGGGAATGTCACGCCGTTGTAGACGAACTCGCGCGTGAGCTTCGCAATTTGAATAGCCATTTCTGCTCCTTAGTCGAAAAGCGATGCGAGGTTAGTCCCGGTGTCAGCCGGCGCCGCCGATGCCTCCGATGCGGACGATGCGCTCGGGGCGGTGCTCTGCCCTTCATCGCTGTCGCTAGCGTCGTCATCATCGTTCTCCGCATCGGTGCTCGATCTGCCGGGCGCCGGCAATGCCGGCTTGCTGCTGCCCTTGGCCAGCGTCTTGGTCGCCTTGGAGACTTGCGTCGTCTTGGCGGCCTCGAGGATGGCGGTGGTCGCAGCAACCTGCTCGGCGAGCGATGCGTGCGCGCTGCTATAGGCGGCGAGCGCGTCTACAAAGCCCGCGTCGAGTTCAGCTGCCATTGCGGTGAGCGCGAGCGGCTGAAGCATGGCGGCGTCTTTTGCCGTGCCTTGCGGCATGACACAGACAACCATCTCGTCGCCCTTCATCTGCAAGGACAACGTGAGCTTCGTGCAGTGACGCAGAAGCGGTTCAATAGTTGCAAACATGGAAAACTCCTGAGAAAGAAAAAAGACCGCCATCCAAAGGATGGGCGGTCTAAAAAGAATGGAAACTACGGTCGATGCTCGGGCGAGCCGCGCAATTAAAACTTGAGCACCTTCGGAATCTTGCCCGTGTAATCGAAGCCTTCGACCGCCAGAAGCGCGTCAATGACTTCGGACTTGGACTTGCCGAAGACCTTTTTGAAGTTGTCGCCGAGCGCGGCACGAATGCCGAGTTCGTCAGCGACCACCATCATTTCCGATTTCGTAATCAACTCCAGGAACTCTTTGCAGAGCTTCCAGTGCTTCGTGATGTCGAGACGATGGTGTTTGCAAAGACGCGTGAGGTGCTGGACGTCGAGACCCTGGATCGCTGCGATAGTGACACCAGTCACGGCGTGCGCCATCTGTGCGTCATCGGCTGCAGCCGTAGCGGCCGCGGCCTTAGTCACGTCACCCGCCGGGATCTGCTCTTGCGTGAGCTTTTCCCAGATGCCCGAGAGCGTCTTGTGATCGACGCAGCGCATCTGGTCAGACAGCGCAATCGCAACGAGGTATCGCTGGGCGAGTGCGGGATCTGCACCCACTTCACGGCGCAGGGCTTTACGCCATAACGCCACGCGGTACGCTTTCATCTTGTCCGACTCGGCCACCACCGTCGCCGGCGGATTGCTCGTCGTTGATGCAGCGGACGAACCGGCGGTACCCTTCGCTGCTGCAGGCGACGCTTTCGCGCCCCCCTTCGCTGTTTCGAGCTTCGGCTGCGTCGCCGCTTTCACCGCCTGCAGTTGCGCTGCGACCTTCTTCATGTTGCAAACCGTGTCGAAGCATTGGCCCTTGTAGACCTTGCCTATCGAGTCAGGCAGGCCGCTCACCGCCGCGCCGTAGTTCTGGCACGCGTGACACGCCCTGGCCTGCTCTTCGCCAACGCCTTTTGGACCGTCGACGGCGAGTTGCGCGCGCGTGTGGTTGTCACCCGCACGTACGATACGCACGACCGGATATTCGTCGCGCAGGCTTGCCGCCGTCGCGTCGAGCGTCTTTTCGGTCTTCTCGTTGTAGCAAGTGCGGTTCGTACAGTTGCCTGTACCAATGGACTCGCCGAACATCTCGCCCTGTGTGGACGAGTTATGCGGGCATCCGGCGCAGTCGGCCTTGTCGAAGATCGCGGCAGCCAATGAACAGGCGACCTGTTCGATGGTTTTCTTGACCTCCGCCACGGATTTCTCCTCCTTGACGATCACCGGCAGCAGCTTGTCCTGCGTTTCCTTCGGAAGCGCGGCAAGCAACTCGGCGTGGCCCAGCAGGATCTGGCGCGTGCTAAGTGCATCGAGCACGGCCGTACTGCAGTTCATCAGCGCAAGACGCTTATCGAGCGTCGCGCGCGACCAACCGAAGATGCGCGAGACTTCGTCGCGATCGCCTTTGCACAGCCCGACCTGCTCGGCTGCCGCGACCGCTTCTTCCGCCGGCGACATGTCGGCCCGCTGGATGTTCTCGATGATGGCGAGCTGTTTGGCTTCGACCTCGTCGATCTCCCTGACTACCACCGGGATCTCGTAGTCCTCGCCATGCGCCGCAAGTGCAGCCTTAAATCTTCGGCCGCCAGCGACGAGCGCGTAACCACCGTCGGTAAGCGTTCGCACGATGACCGGCTGAATGACGCCTTTTTCACGAACGGACGCAGTCAGCTCTTCCATCTCCGCCGCATCGAAATACTTGCGGGGATTGACGCTGACCTGGATGTGCTTGAGCGCGAGAGTAGGTTGTTGTTGCATTGTGGGGTTCTCTTGAGAGGGAACCCACCCCTTCGGGAGTGGTTCCCGAAGGGTTGAACAACGTGGGCCGACGGAAAGTCGGCGCTGAGTCGATGCGTCAGAGACGCGGGTGATGAAGCAAAGATAGCGGTTTACTTAGCCGTTTTACCTATGAAAGCTCACAAAAACATACGCTCTTAAAGCCAGTCCGGCCGACTCTCGGACGCGGCCACGTCGACGGGCTTTCCGCGCTGCCACGCGCGCCGATGCAGTCCGACGAGGTCTCTTGCGATTTTCTTAGAGTCCTCTGCCGATAACGCCAATCCGAACGATTGAGGCGCCTCGCCCTCCTCGGCAACCTTGAAGAACAGGGTTGCGTCACGATAGCCAGGCGCATCTGTCAGATTCTCATAGCTACAGTGGTGAACATGACCTTCGGGAGGCAGGGACTCTTGCGCGGGCTTTTCCGCGAGGTTCCAATTTTTGATCATCGTCTGCCAACGAACCGCGCCGTTCGGAAAGTAGTCGTGCACTTCGGCTGATGCTGAATTATCGAGCCTCAAAACGGCCAGACAGTGCTCGAATAGCTCGTCATCGAGCTGACGCAACGTTGTCAACGCGAACGGAAAATCGTAGCCGTTGTACAAGCCCACGAGAAAACGTGCGATGACGCCCGCGTCGTCGCTTGGCCCCTCGGCCACGCGAAGCAGGTACGCGAGGGAGTCAAGACCCGCATCCCTATCGCTCGCTCGTATCTCCGCAGCCCGCTGTGCATTGGTCGCACCGCTGCGCGCTTTTTCGAAAAAGTCTTTCGCCGTCTCGCTAAATGCGGCAACGAGGTGTTCGGGCACTTCAAAGGTGATTCTGTGCATTTTCGTTCGAGCGATCTGGTCGCGAAAGAATTCGAAAGGGACAGCCAACGCAAGGCCGTTGCCATATGCTGCCACAGCCTCGGATCGAGGATGCCGTATCGCCCGCAACTTCAACCTACGGGATGCGGACGAAAAAAAACCCGGCGCGCGGCCGGGTTCGTGTAGGAGATGAGCGGATAAAGCGGCATCCGAAGATGCCGCCCGCTTCATGCGATTGCCGTGATCGGCGTAGCGATCGAGCGTGATAGAAGCGTCGTAACCGCTCCCGCAAACGTC
Source organism: Caballeronia sp. LZ003 (assembly GCF_031451465.1). Classification (NCBI taxonomy): domain Bacteria; kingdom Pseudomonadati; phylum Pseudomonadota; class Betaproteobacteria; order Burkholderiales; family Burkholderiaceae; genus Caballeronia; species Caballeronia sp. LZ003. The sequence goes on from NZ_JARUXJ010000197.1 coordinate 18,147, forward strand.
CACTCGCCGAATTGCTGTTCGTGGCTTTCGTGCACAAGCCGGTCCAGGCACAGCACCTCTACGCCTTCGACCTGCACTTTGCCAAGAATCTTCGCCATGACGGCCCGGTTCGAGCCTTCGCGCTTGACCGTCACGACGCCGTCGCCTACCAGTACAAATACATTTGCGTCTTTCACGCAGCCTCCTTCAGTTGTTTGCGCATGTCGCCCGCCGTGCTGTCGGCGAGCAATGCAAGGTCATCGACGAAGCGATCCAGCAACGAGTCCATATGCAAGAACGTCTCATCCTCAAGCTCCGGTGTCGCCCAGTCCAGGCCCGCCTGCGTCGCATCACGTTTGTGCGCGACCATCTGATCCTGATAGATATCGATGCTTCCTGGCAGATGAAAATACACGACCTTTAAGACCCCCTTCCGGTTCCAGCGCAGCGCGCGCCGCATCGCTTGATACTCGATGCGCCACGTCCACGACCGGTCATAGAAGAGAATGTAGTCGGCGTTCGGCAGGTTGTAGCCCGCGCGCCCCGACGCCTTAGTGGCCATCAGCCCGGTTGCCAGTCCCGTCAAGAAACGCTTGTCCTTATCGGCCACGCGCCGCTTGATCGGGATCTCACCGTGAAATGGCACCGTCTGCACGCCGTGTGAATCAAGCTCACGCGCAAGAAGATCGAGCACACCGGGATTCTCGGCAAACACGATCGCTTGCTTGCCCTCCGCTGCGATCGCCTGCATGCGTTCGACCACCGCGCGCTGCTTGCTCGTCAGCCCGCCAATGCGATCGACACCTTCCATCCCGAACTGCGGATAGTTAGCGGCGAAATGCACTGCACGGATGCGAGCCAGGATCGTCACGAGGTTGCACGCTTTCTTGTCGTCACGCGAATTGCGATACCAATCTGCAAAGTCGTCGGCGGCACGCAGATATGTCGCCAGGTGCTCGCGATCCCATTCAACCGTTTCCACCTCGAATTCAGGCGGCTCGATCTGGATGTATCGCGACACTTCCGGCTCTGCAACCAGCCTGCGCTTGATGTGCGACGCGAGCATCGCCCGGTACCGATGAAGGTTGCCGATCTTCGGCACTTCGCGCTTGGCCCCATCCTGCAGGCTCTCCGCGAACTGCCATGTCACCCACTCCAGCACCACGAAGTCATCCCTGAATCGGTCGACGCCGCGCATCGCGTACTCAACCGAGTTGATCCAGTTCTGCTCGAGGTATCCGACGCGGTACCCGTACGGTTGCGCTGCCGTGCCGTCACCACGCGAGAACGCAATGAGACCGAATGCGTCACGCGGATAATTCGGGATCGGCGAGCCTGTCAAAACGTAGCGCCGCCGCGCCGAAAGTTGCCAGAGCGCACGGCTCTGGTCACTCGTCGGATTGGCAAGACGCTCACCCTCATCGGCCACCAGCAGGCCGATGCGACGACGAAGCCGATGCGCATATGTCACGCGCGCGGATTTAGCTTTGTCGACGGGCATGCGCAACCGCTCGTACGAAATGAGATTGAACTGACGTAGATCATTCAGATCCGTGTCCGACTCGATCACCTTCACGTGGTCCGCCTCGATTGGCAACTGTGCGATCTCTTTGAGCATCTCGTCGATCAACCGAGATTCCACAACGATGAGACCATGCTTGACACCCGAGACAAGGATCAACGCAAGGGCGAGGCGAGACTTCCCGCATCCCTGCTCCCACGCGACCACACAGCCAGTTGGCTTCAGTAGCGTCTCGACCAGATCGTCAACCTGAAACTCCCAATTGAGCCACCGATCAACGCCAAGCGACTTCGCGCGCGAGCGCAACGCCAGCGCCTGATCCGGAAAGCGCGTGCACAACCCTTCGTGCACCACCTCCCATCCCTCGCTCACGTTATCGACTGCGAATCGCGTGTTGAGCTCGTCGACGGATAGATGATAGGAGACGCCATGCAGTGAATACTGGTATCTGCCGTCCGCCACGCGCTCGAATTGAACGGTGTCGCCCGACTTGATGAGCGGACTTGCCCAGCGTGTGACATCCACCTTGTGGGTTTCCTTCGCCGCGCCGGCGACGTTCTCACGAGAACCGGCACCGGTGGTCCATGCAACATGGCGCAGCGGAACCGCCTGCCGCGCGCTTCTGCCCATGCGTCTACGAAAGTGCTCCATAAAACCGTGAGCAAATTGAGGCTCGCCGCCTACATTGCGGATTCGATTCAGCAACTGTTCGAAGGCCGCAACCGGATCATCCTGCACGAGATACGTTTCCAAATCGAGCAGGCCTTGACCCGAGTAACGGAATCCCCGCGGGAGCCGATGCCCGTCGCGCGAATAGATACGCTTCACGAAAACCGCATTGAGGACCATCGCTTCGTTGAACCCGCAGGCGAAGCCCAAGCGAATGCGCCGCCCATCATGCGACACCTTCACCGACTTGTCGCCTGTCACTGCGCGCGTGATGAAAGCAACGCTGTCGTCCAGCTTCTGCAGTCGCAAGCGCGCGTCCCCGAACGAGCGATCTTCGAAGTGCAGCCTGAGATCCGGGCCAGGCTTCGAGAGGTCTTCAACGATCGCACGGACAAAATCCGATGGACGATCCCGGTAGCGATCGAAGACCACCACTGCGGTGCGCACGTTGGCGCCTTCCAGTTGGAACGCGTTGGCAGGAAGTTCGAACAAGCCCGCTGCACGGCGTTTCAATCTTTCACCTTGCTCCCCTGCGACCATCGACTCGGCGGCCGTAATCGGAAGGAGCGCGATGACAATGTTTGCCCCCTCGAGCGCCTGATGCACCGCATAGTCCTGGCTGAGCGCGCTGGTGTGCGCGCCATACCGGCCCCACGTCGTGCATTCGAACGATTGAAGATGTGGCGATTCGAGGTGGATCGAGAACGGCGGATTAATCAGCGCGATATCGAAGCGCGTTGGGTGGATGTCCTCCATGCCCGCCTGCCGGAATTCGCAATGAAACCCCGCCTCTTCGAATACCTTCTGGCACTGCTGGATGACATCGGCGTGGACATCGACGCCGTACACGGCATGGCGTTCCGGGTCTGCGTACTGTAGGAGTCGTCCAGAGCCGACCGAATTATCCAAAATGCGGATGCGCCGATCGACCGTCCAGCCGCTGACGAAGCTCCACGTGAATGCGGCAATCGCATCCGGCGTGAAGAACTGCCCCAGGTGCTGCCGGCGCGCTGCGGCCAGTTCGCCCTGATGCGCGATTGAAGGCGCTTGCGAGCCGAGACTTCGAATCGCACGCAACGGCTCGTACCAGTCTGGTTCAAACGAGAACAGATCTCTCTGCATGAAAATGCCTCTAGAAAAGAAAAAACCCGCCGAAGCGGGTCGAAAAGATGAAGGAGTTGACGATCAATACCGATCGCGCGAGGCGAGATACTTAGCGCCGAACTCGCTGATGAAGATCGACAGTGCATCGCCCACGTGGTGCGCGAACTTGAACTGCCATTTGTCGTTGAACATCACAATCTCCAGTCCGGTGAAAGTAAATTCTCGCGAGTGGAAAATGTCAAATGATTGATGCTGAAGTTGCGCAGGCTATTTGCGAGCGCGCCGAAGCCATGCTTGTCCGTAGAGGTCGCCAGGCCCTGAAAGGTTGCATAGACAGATGACTGTGAGTGGTAGTGAACCTCACGCTCGCCCTTTGAACGGAACGAGGCTTCCGAAGAAACGCGCTTTTCCAGAATCATTGCGCTGCTGGTGCGCTTGATCTCGGTATCTGGCTTCAACCAGAAGCCATCGATGAGCGCCTTCGCTGCTTGCTCAAAGGCGACCTGCTCACCGGCTTCACCGCCGAACGTCTGTTCAAGATGCTTCCAGAAGCCGTCCAGGTCCGGAAGATGCCCCTTTCGCAAAGCGCCGCCGACATCAAGTCCGAATCGATCGGTCTCGTGAGCCGAGTCGATCTCGATTCTCCCGCCGGCCGGCGCGAACTTGCGGCTAGCCTCCATTACCAAGCGCGATACCAGCCGACTGCAAAATTTCTCAAGCTCCCGCTCGACCTTGTATTCGCTACGGGCGTCCATGGCGGAATACTCGGTTCTTCCGTCTGTGAAAGCATCTCGCTCGGCCTGAGCGACGGCACCGTAAGCTGCGGCGGCTACCGTTTGAGCGTCTTTGAACTGCTGGATCAAGTGGGTAAACATGCGAATGCTCCGTTACGGATGAGCAGGCGCACGCCCGCTGTGGGGACATGCCCCTGCGGGTTGATAGGAAATGTGTGACGTGGCGAATTTCGTTCGCCAAGGATCGATGCGCACGTTGCGCGGGTGATAACGGAACAATATCCGCGTAAAGCCGGAAACGTTTACGCGAAAGGCGAGATATTAAGGGTCCTTCTAGCGACGCTGCCCGTATCTCGTCCTTGATTTCTTGCGGCTAGGCTCTTGAACCCCTGTTCCATCGACGACTACGGCTTCCCAGTCGGCTAGGAATTATCATGATAATTCTGGTTTGGTGGAAAGAGCGCGGAAAACCTGTCGCTTTCTGCCCTTCACATTACAGCGGCCCTTCAGAAATCGTTGGTTCAACGCCGCCTTCCCCATCGAAAGACGTAAGCATTTTGGTCGCTTTTGTGCGTCCTACACTGTCTTGCTACGACGAGAATCAGTCTGTGCACGCGCGTGCGTGAGGCCCATAACAGACGTCATGAAATTGAGTCACATCGTCACCGTCGCCACCCTTAGTGCATCAGCCATCTGCTCAATTGGCGCGATTGGCCTCGTCGCTCGGCAGTTCACAATCGAACGGTCTGCCGTATTGGTTATGGCGGATACCGAAATCACGGCGCGACTTCAGGGACTGTCCGACGCGATAGAGCACTTTCCTACCAGTCAGCATCAACCGTTACTTTCGACATACGGCTTCAACGATGAGAGCGCACTCGCGCAGGCTCTCTCCGCGCAGCGTCGCGAGCTTGATTTTGTACAGCAAGCGCGCACCGTCGAACTCACTACCAACGACAAGCGATTGACCGTCCTACTCGCGGCCTGTGGTTTTAACGCGATCGCCGCGATCGTCGGTGCGATCGCGTTTCATGAGGTGGTCGCCTCGCGCCGCCGCCGCGCAAGCGCATCCGCGGCGGCCGCATGACAGCCTGCATACCGCGTTGAGACACAGGCTGTCGCTTCAGGCCGCCAATGACCGCATCTCCTCGTCTTGCGAATAGGACAATGAACCTGATCGTAGTTAGCTTCGAAAACTTCACCAAGGATCCCGCTGGCGTGCGTGCCAACTCGGAGCCTTCTCCAGGATTTCCCGATAGCTGGATTGACGCGTTGGTCGGAACCGGTTCCGTGTTCTCACGCGACTACGCCGCCCCGGGCGCCGTATCAACGATCGGCCTGCGATTTCCGACGGGTGACCACGCCGAGCAGTTCTGCCTGAGCGTGCGCCAGGTAGCCAATCTGCTTGGCACCCGGGCGCACATCCACAAGGTCCCAACGGATCAAATACAGCTCACATTGAGCGAAGCGGCAAGACATGTCCCAAGTCTCCTTTGACGGCATCACCGTTACGCTGGAGGAAGTTCAAGACAATCCCGCAAGATACGTTCGTCAGCTCGAACGCGCGAAGAAGTCTCCGGGATATGCAGTGTGCCGATGTAAGCTGGTCGCCGGCGGCACGCCTCTACGTTTGGTCGTCCGACGTTACGGCGCGCTTTTCCATCTCGCCAGATGGCCTGATGAGGGGCCAATCCACGACGCGCATTCATGTAACTTTTATGCCGCAGCATCGCCGAAAGGCAGCGCGAAGTCCGATGCGTTAGAGGCGATCCGCCAAACGCCTATGGGCCTGAACGTCAAGCTCGACGCATCTCTTTCAGTGCGAACGGTGGAACGCTCGACACGAACCACTGGCAACGCTTCAGGCACGGGTCCAACACGCCGCGCGGCGCCCTTGCTTGGATTCCTGCAGCGGTTGTGGCTTGAGGCTGGGCTGAACGTTTGGTCAGGCGCACCCGCACGCAGTTGGGGCCAATGCAACGCTCAGATTCTGGCGGCGCTCGGCGAGGGCAAACTAAACGGCAAGCCGATTCAGGACGTTCTCCACGTCATGCGCCGTTACGATGAGAACGAAGCCGAAACCATCACCGCCGAATTCGAGACTTTTCTCAATCGAATCACTACCACGTCAGAAGCGTCGCAGCGCGGCTTGGTGATTGCCGAACTGCGCGGTGTGGACGCGTCGAAGTACGGATATGTCGTCAAGCTTCGCCAGACAAAGCGTACGTTTTTCGCCTCCAAGGCGGTCATCGAGACGGCCGCCGCGTCGTTCCGATCTGCCTGGGCGATGGTTGGTGACGCCACCGCTCGTGTCGTGGCGCTGGGCGTAATCGAGCGAACGAAAGAGGGAAACCTCCGTATCGTCGAAATGGCACTGCAACTGTGCAGCAGCAGCTTTTTGCCATGTGATTCGAGCTACGAGGTCGCAATGTCCAACCGGCTCGTCGCCGAACGGCGCCGTTTCACGAAACCTTTGAGGCTCGAGTCTGGCGAGGCCATGCTACCGGACTTCCAATTGACGGATACCGCGATTACGACTGCGATCGAGGTCTACGGCATGGTGGGAAACCCACAGTACTTCGCGCGGAAGAAGGAAAAGCAAGCTCTGTACGCTCGCGCGGCGACGCCTTGCATCGAATGGATACCGCCAGCCGAACTCGCCGCTGTGCGACTCCCCGCCGCCATGACTTGACACTTGAGCTTGCCGGGATACGTTTGAGGCACGTCAACAACTGCTGAGGAACTATATGGGCTCGAACTCGTTTTTCTTGAAACGCGCTACTGCGCGCGATGCCGATTGGCAAGTCAGCTACCCTGCCCTCACCATGGCAAGTTCCATTGACCCGGTCGATGAGCGACGCAAGCAGATCGTGGTCGCGGCCGCCGACGACACCCACGTGCGTATGGCCTTCTTCAGCACCCTCGGCGCAATCCTCGATTTCGAAGCGACGTGGCAGGAGATTGACGAATCCGCGCGCGGCTGGCTTGCGTTCACCCTTCGTTGGAACAGGTGGTGGCTGCCGAATCGTGACGCGGCGACAGCGCTCGAGCGCCACGCGTCGGTGCCAACGGATTTCCAGATCGCGCATCGGACGCTCGACGCTGGTCTTCTCGACACCCCGTCATTTCGCTCATACCTCGAAGTTATTGAACAACACTATCGGCGCGACGGAACTATCTCGCGCGTGCTTTTTCCAGCCGATCAGACTCTTGTCTGACTCGAATTTTCCGAATGACCGCGCTCGCGCTTGTGCGCCGGATAAACGCACGTAGCTGGCGTCTATCGATGAGGCGGGAGCAGGTCGCAGTGAGCCTGATCAACGGTGGCATGCTGTTCTGTGACACGCATGTTGAGCGCGCCTACTTCGCCGATGACGTCTGAGCAAAATCACCTTCTCACAAGCTACTTGGGAACGCAATGAGCGATACGACGTCCATTGAATGGACCGACAGCACCTTTAATCCATGGTCCGGATGCACAAAGGTGTCGCCCGGTTGCGACCACTGCTACGCTGAGTCCATGATGGACACTCGGCTTCATCGAGTTCAGTGGGGTGCGGGTCAGGCGCGGGTAAGAACGTCGCCAGCTAATTGGCGCAAGCCGCTGCAGTGGAACGCGCAGGCCGATGCGTTCTTTGCCAAGCACGGAAGACGCCAACGCGTTTTCTGCGCGTCCCTCGCAGATGTGTTCGATAACGAGGTCGACCCCCAATGGCGCGTAGACCTGTTTGATCTCATCGACGCTACGCAAGATCTCGACTGGTTGCTTCTGACAAAACGCATCGGCAACGTACTGCCGATGATTCAGGAGGTAGCGGAGCGTCGCTCAGATCGCATGTGCCTACCGTCACCTCGACTACCGGACAATGTCTGGTTGGGCGCAACGATCGTCGATCAGCGCGAAGCCGACCGCGATGTCCCAAAACTGCTCGCCACGGCCGCACGCGTGAAGTTTCTGAGCATGGAGCCGCTTCTTGGCGCGGTGAAGATTAGTGAGTGGCTGAAACCCGGCTATCCCCATTGAAAAACTGGCTTTTCGGTCAGCGTCGAAACGAGTGATGGCTACTGTGCTACGTGTGGCGGCCACGTTAGCGATCCGATCCATGATCCGGGCCGCCATGATTCTCTCGATTGGGTCATCGTCGGCGGAGAAGGCGGGCATGGTGCCCGGCCGATGCACGAGGCTTGGGCTCGATCCCTTCGCGATGAGTGCGCGGCCGCCGGCGTACCCTTCCTCTTCAAACAATGGGGCGAGTGGTATCCGACATCAATCGCGATCTCGGCCGAAGGCGGCAAGCGGATGGCACGTCTACCCGACGGCGAAGAAACCACGCTTGCCGATCGAAACGGTGTCGCTGGCATCGGTTATCACGAGTGGGCTGCCACCGCGCAAAACAGTGCGCCTTCTGCGGCAGTCAGTATTGCGCTAGGTAAGAAATCATCCGGAAGGTTGCTCGACGGGCGATTGCACGACGGCTTCCCCCAGCACGTCATCGCATGAGCAACGTTCTGAAGTTTACTCGCAGGCCTGTGAGCGTCGCCGAACGGGAAGAACGCTCGCAAGATGAATGCACCCATCGACAGATCAAGGTCCATCCAGTCGGCAGCGTCGTCTGCTCCCTCTGCGGCGCGATGCTCAGCCCATTTTGGGCATTGGCGATGCTCTCCAAGCAGTACGGGCTCGCCCTTGCTCAAATCGATCGGCTGAACGCTCGGTTGGCACTTGCTGACGCACGCGTGCTGAAACTATCTGAAGAGCTCGACGCACTTGCCCCTTCAGAAAGAGCCTCGAAACAGTCGCCAACCGAGACTTGACCGAGCAGTGATCAATGGTGCAATAGGCTCATCGGAAATCTACGGAGCAGCACCATGAAACAGACGTTTGAATGCGGCCACACCGGGAAGGGAAAGCATTGCCACGCGTGCGCCGCGGCCGAAAAGCGAAAAGGCGAGCAGCTGCGCGCTTGTGAAGAAAAACGCGCAGCCAAACGCAACTCGATTGCGGCCGACCCCATTGACTTGTCCATCGTTCGGCATCTCTCAGCAGTGCAGCGCGAAGCACGCGAGCTGCTCGCGAAGGTCAGCAGCGGCGTTCATCCATTTTCTCTCGACGGCAAGTTCATCAAATCGTCCGCGGGTAAGCTTCTCTCCGTGCCCGTCGGCCGATCGTATCGACTCCTTTTCGACGCGCCTACATTGTTGCCCCTGCGCCTCGTCAGCCACGAAGACTACAATGGGATCGCAGCAAATCGTGTAGCAGCGTAGTTCGCACGCACACCAACCGTAGATCCTCCCTGCGGAGCGCATGCCAATGAAAGTCGATCTCGCTCTAGCCCTGAAAGCCGCGATCAACGCGTTACGCGATATCGCCGAGAGCAAGCGTATGCCGAACGGCATGGCGTTGGATGAAGATCAATGCGAGCTTCATCGCCGCTCGGCCGATGAACTTGAAAAGCAGGTCGCCGCGCTGAAAAGCCTTGTGGACCGCCTGTGAGCTTAAAGACGTCCCCGCCTTACTGTCGTCTGACCGGCCAGCACAATGACGACGACGCGATCGCTCCGGATTGCATCCCCACATAGCTGCTCGTTTCCAGTCGTCGGGTTTTGGCGAGGATTGCGCGGGTGCGGTGCTCGCTATAATGCATCTCGCCTACATAATTCATCTCGCCGCCCGCCGGCAACGCCCAGGACCACGCCATGACTGACGAACTGTTTCCCTGCGACCATTGCGGCGGAAAATGGGCTTTTGGCTACTCCCACCGGCTGCTGAAGTGCCCATCTGCCCCCGCGCGGGATTACCTGAGTGCCGAGGACAGTGTCGCGCCTCAGATGAATGACCTCGAGGCACGGTCATTATTTGCGATTCCGCAAGAAAAAGTGTGCTGCATCTTCTGCGAAGACTGCGGTATGCAGACGCCTTGGATTCCGATGGGGAACGACCGGCATGCTGCTTTCGAAAAAGCCGGCACGATATGGAACGCCCGCATGAGGCGCCCAGTCGCAAAAGAGGGTGACCTTCTGAAACTGATTAGAAAGGAGATCAGCGCTCTGGATGCGCCGTTTCTGATTGACTTGCTCGCCAGAACAGAAGACGACTGGGAGAAACGTGGTCCAATCTTCGCAATGCTCGCCAAGAAGATCGTCGATAGCCAAATCACGATGAGCGATTACTGGGCGGTGGACACTGTACTCAACGACGCGGCGAGGTATCGAAAGCTCCAACAACTTGCCAAGCGCATCTACATTGATGGCATCGCGTCGATCCAGTTCCCACGCATACCGGCGACCGGTGGAGACGAGGGAAATTTCGAGAACAGCATCAACCTCGCCGTGGATGACCTTCCGGATCGCAATCGGTGGTGACTTGACCTTCACCCGGGTCTGCGATACTCGGACTGTATTGCCTACCGTCCCAACGACATCCGGAGAAACAAGAATGTCCCCTATCGAATACATCCGCACGGCCTATCGTCTTCGCACGAAGCTCGTCCCGCAGCTCGCAACTGTGTTCGCGCTCGCCATCATCCTGACCTACCATGCGCTGACTAATCAACAGTTGGGCTGGCTTCTAAATTAGTCTCGGTCACCAAGATACGCCTAGGAATTATCTTGATAACGCCTAGGTCGACCATTCCCACAGGCCATGTCACTGATTTATCAAGCTATTATTGAATTTGCTTGCCTGTAACAAAACGGCACACACGCGAGAATTGTCACACCTCAACCGTATTTTTGGCCCAGGATGCGGTAAAGCGCCTGCCGAGAAATACCCAAGGCTTTCGCCGCAGCGGACTTATCACCCTCAGTTGACGCGACCGCGGCGAGCGCCTGTTCTAGGCTGATTGCCGCAGACCTCTGCTTTGCCGCAATGTTAAAGCTGGCCACATAGGCGTTGGCCTTATCGGGACGACTATGCCCCGCTGCCTCAACAACTTGTTTCATCGCTTCCCTGTGTCGCTTGATGTCAGCTTTCTCTCCCGTACCCTTGACCGGGGCGGGTACGCCGGTGAGCATCTCATACATCTGCTGGAGGTACTGATGACGTAGACCGTGGCTCGTGACGCCCAGCCCTGCTTTCGTCACGCCGTGTTGCTTGAGCACCTCGTAATAGCGGTTCTTCCACTGCGTCTTGGTATAACCGTCCGGAATCGTCGACCCGGTGAGCGTGTTGCAGAACTGCATCGCATCTTCCAATACCGCCATTTGCAACTGCATCGGGACAACGCGATCCCTGCCGCCTTTTGTCCCGCGGGTGACGCTTAACAAACCGTCGCGGCGAATCGATTCCTTGGGTCTCAGCAAAAAACTCTCTTCGACGCGTAGTCCAAAAGCTGCCTGGAGCTTTAATTGCATTGCTACGACTGAATCCGTCCCGGCAATCTCGTTGATTTTGGCCACTGCATCAACTCTATTGCCCTCCCAAGACTTATCCTCGAGCGCTGCATACGTGCGAATAAGGCCGTGTTCTTTGCGATCGACGTAATCAGCCAACGTACCAACAAGATTGGGCTTGCTGACCCAACCCGCGAACGCACGGAGGTAGGTGAGTTTGTTCTCAATCGTGCCGGCGCTTTGCTTCTTTCCGATCCACAAATTCACAAGAAAGCGAATGTGTTTTTCCTTAACGGACCACGGCGATTGCAGTGCAAAGCCATTCTCGCGAAGTTCCACGAAAGACCGGCACAGCTTCTGCAATCGATATCCCTGCGTCTTCACAGATAGCGGTTTCGAAGTGACCCGCGTGCGACTGTGTACCCGATCCGCGTTATCCTGGAACAGTACGCTGAGTTCGCCCTTGAAATCGCTCGGAAGTTTGTATTCGCTCAGAAGCGTGCGTACATTCACCGTCACTGCCATTCGTTGCTCCTTAAGAACTGGTCAACTTAAGACTCACCGCGCGATGGAACGCGCGGCCCAGCTCAAACGCCTGCGCTAGTTCAGCCGAACTTGAAAAGTGGCGTTCATACCGCCCACACCTTGACGAAGCGATCTCCCATCCCGCCATGCCCGCGTGCTCGAGCGCTAAGCGTCGTGCTTTCACGTCGGCGAGACCAAAGCGAAGTGATAGCTTCCACTCCGACCACGCTGCATGCGCCGCGAGGTCACGGTCCTCCCATCGGACCATTCGCTTTTGCCGTGCCATTCGTGCCACTTCGCGCGCAGCAGTCGCCGGTACGAGCCGCCCGTGAAGTCGGATGGCATCCAGATCTTTGCCAAACAGGGCCGTCGATGGGCTAAACCGATGTGCGCAAGAAAGGTCTCGCGTGCACTCAGACGATCGGTCAATACGGCCTTGAAGGCGACACAAAAATACGGGAACCGTACAAACGCGAACTTCAAGCCAAACCGTGTTTGCAATCCACTCTACGAACTCCGTCCGCGACACGCCCGTTCGCTTACCGACCTGCTCGAAGTCACTTCCCGGGTCAAGATCGGCATAGCTCTCAAGGATCTGAGACAGCAACGCGTCCTTATCCATTGAGTCGCTCTCAAAGCGATGTGCCCGGTCCACGTCAAAGGTCAATCCGTAATATGCGATTTGGTTTGGATCTCTAAAGCACTCCCAGAAGACAGGCCCCAACATGACGTGGTACGAGCCGACAATCACATCTCCACTCATGGGCCGTCTGAGGACGAACCCGTTTGAAGGCTCCATCAAGACCTCGTGCTCGCGTTGATTCGGGTCCGGGCGAGCTCACTCGATCCCGGTTCGTTCGCGCCGCTTGAGAGCCGCAGGGAGCCTATCTCCTGGTCTCGATCGCGCTGCGCGTCGCGTAACCCCGCCGGGCCCTGCCTTCCTGTTCTTTAGCGATTCCATTCGATAGCCCCGCACGTGGAAGAAACGTGCATCGACCGTCCGTATTGCTGCGTGCTGCCGTTCTCACGCTCCGCGTGAAAACCGCTGGCGACGTTGTTGCAGGTCACTCGCACGCGGGCCGCTTTCGCAGTCCTCGCCGTTGAGTCTTGCCCTGCCGTTGCCGCTGCCCGTGGCGCGCATCGCTGCGCGAACCCGAACCGCCGCTTCTACGGCTACCGCGCCGGCCTAGACGCATTCCTGCGCCCGTGTGCTCTGTCTTGCGACCGCACGACCTTGGCCAATTGCTCGGTAATTCGTTTGCGCTGTTCTTTCTCCGGTCGCGCCTACCGTTCGTCTTCCGTACAGGGATGAGCTGCGTCTATCGGCTTGCCCATACCCCCATCCCCAAGCGCGTTCAATCCGCCGCAGTGTGTCGGGCTTCATGCAACGTACCCAGCTTCGTGTGCTGAAAGGATGTGTCCATGCTCGCCGAGACGGCGTAATTAGAAGCGTCCGGACCAGTGTCCGTGTCCGCTCCCAAGCCGTCTCAACTCGCAGATTCGGGCAAAACCGCCCGCAAACCCAATGGATATCGCCTGTCCGGTTTCCTCAACTTGGGTAACCTTGTGCTTGATTAGCTTCAGAAAAAGGCCGCTTCATTTTGCGGCCTGTGACAGAGGGCTTTTCGCTAGGCAAAGCGATGCCCTCGGATGGTCCGTTTAGGAGGTCGATGCGCTGGTCGCGCGGTAGGTATGAAAAAGAATATCTCGGAAAAATCCAAGACCTGCAGGGAAAGCTGCCTAAATCATGCGAGCTTTTGTTGCCTTGACTTCGCCACGTTCCCGATAGAGTGAGTTCACCAGCGTCGGGCTTTGGCCTCTGCCGGGGCCCTGCTGGGGCGCTGCCCCATAGCATGGTCAACATAGGCAATTGCTTGGCTCCTTGCGGGGACAAGCATGGCCCCTACGAAGCGTTGCGGTCTCTATGACCGTACCGCTTGGCCCCTCCTGGGGCCAAGCGAGGGTCAAGTACGGGCCCAAGCGCGACACGCTGCTAACGTCATTTGAACTCTGGAGGGAGAATCTTGAAAGCACAAGTTTTTGCGGTGGACGTGGGTTATGGCAACACGAAATGCGCGTTCCGAATGGGATCGGATCTGGCGACGATGATGTTCCCGTCGCTTGCTCCGCTGCTTGTCAGCGAAGCGGTGTCGAGTTTTGGCCACGGCGTTCTCGCTGATCGGAAAGTCGCTGCGATCGAAGTCGATGGCACTGTGTATGAAGTCGGTCCGGGCGTTGACCGATCCTCGGCGTATGGAAACGCAGGCCGCACGCTTTCAGAGGACTTCTGCACAACCCCAAACTATGCAGCGTTGCTTTATGGCGCATTGCATTTCGCCGGGATCACCGATGTCGAACGCCTAGTCTTAGGGTTACCCGTGCACAGCATCGGCAAGTATTCGGAAGGCGTGCGGGAGGCATTCACCGGCACACTGAATTTCGGTCACGGGCAGGTACAAATCGGCAGCGTGAAGGTCATCCCGCAGCCACTAGGCTCGCTCGTTTCGTTCTCTGAGTATGGCGGCAGCCGCTTTGACCGTGACAACGCACATCTCGTGATCGATGTTGGCTATTTCACGACCGACTGGGTGGTCGCAAACGGCTTCACGATGAACGACCGGCGTAGCGGCGGCGCCCCGGGCGGCGCATCGCAGATCTACCAGCGCATCGCGTCGCTGATCGGAAAGCAGGAGGGCGAGCCGGTGACCGATATCGAGCGTATCGACGAATCGCTCAGGCTTAAGAAGCCCCTCCTTTTCTATAACAAGGACATCGACCTTGCGCCCTACCTTGAACAGTCTCAAGCGGTCATTCTCAGCACGGTCAAGGAAATCCAGAACAAGGTCGGCCGCACGGCAGATATCCGTTCCATCGTGTTGACCGGTGGCGGGGCGGCTCTGTATGAACCGGCGATCCGCGCAGCTTTCCCCCGTACGCAAGTCGATCTGCTCGAGGCACCGTGTTTTGCGAATGTGAAAGGCTTTCTTATCGTCGGCGAATCGACGCTGGCCCGTGAGCGTAAATCGCTCGGGGCAGCAGCATGACAAGGAAAATGCTGATTAAGGTGACGGTGGACGAGGCGCTCTTTCCCGAGCTATATCAGCGTTTGGAGGAATTCGAGAACACGCGTCTGCGCGCGGCCGTGTTGCGCTCGCTAGCCAGCGACCGGGTGCGTTTTCCGGCGAGCGCCGTTCCCGAGGCATCCGCTCCGGACGCAACGCCGGCGCTGCGGCTAGCGGATCGACCACTCACGAAGCCAGAGGCACCCACGACGACGTCAGTTTCGCCGCGCCCGATCGTAGCGACCGTCGAGCAATATTCTGTCGACACGGCACAGCCAGATGCAATGTCGGAGTTATCGCATCGCTTCAACGTCGATGAGATCGCTGACCAGTTCGCCGGCTTCTAGTCGATAGATCGGTCCACAGCCGTAGTTCAGATTCGCTTTGAACTTGCCGTTATATCGTCATACCCCGACTGCGCAAGCAGTCGGACCTAGACGTTCACCATCACCCAGGCGTGCGGCGGCAACGCAAACGTGGCATCCAGGCTTTGTCCGCCGCGTCGATTCGTTCACACCTTGACTTTGGCGCGCATCTGCGAAGATGGGTTATCGATGTTGACAAGCATCCGCTTGCGACACGTCAACCAACTATAGAGGCGGTATGGACATTCTCGACAGCTTGATGCAACTTGACTGGACACGTGGTGTTCGGATGTGGATCCTGGTCGCCGCAGGTATCGCGGTGTACGAAGCCGCATTCTTGTTTCACCGCGCTATCATTAGCCGGAAGAAAGGAGGCAGCAATGTTCGCTAAATTCATGGCCCTGCCATTCGTCACCCGCCGCGCCGTCATTGCGCTGGCGTCGTTCTTCACGATGTTTGTGAGTGTCCACCTGCCAAAAAACGGTTTTAGCGAAACTTTGCTGTTCGCAGCTGGGTTTACCATGTTATGGGCAATGGGTATTCTGATCCCGTTCCTAAAGGTCTTGTTCTTTGTTTTGAAGTGGCGCTTGAACTACGTGGTGCGCTTCAAGTAGGCGCGAAATGACCAGGCGAAAAAAAACCCCGACCAACGGTCGGGGTTTTGACTTAAGGGAACTTCAATGCAGCAGAGATACACCTTGTGCGCTCGCCTGTCGACGAATGCAATAGAACCATGCGGTGTTGAGCGTGACGCCTCGTTTGTCGAGTCGCCCGTGAGCACCCTGGCCACGATCGATCACGTCATAAGCTTCCGCTTCTGACTTCCCTACTCTGACCGAGCCGTTCTCGACACCGGACGTAGCAACGATTTGATACCGGCCAACAATCATGCTGAAGCTCATTTCCTCTTCTCCGTTGGAAAAGCTCGGGCGGATTGCGGCCCCGATGGGGACGAATCCCCACCGGGCAAAAGTTACTGTTAGCGGCGCACTCGCCGCGGACAATCAAACAAGCAAGGCTTGCGGCTCGGAACGGCCCACAGGCACAGTGGATGCAGCACTCTGCGGACCGTGACCGGCCAGCCACTCATCCGCAAAGTCGGTCTCCCGCTTCTTCGGACGATGAACCATAGCCGTGTACCCTTCGGCACGCAGCCGCTTGGCCAGCTTCAGCGCCGCGTCCACACCCGGCGACTTGCCCGTGCGTGGATCGACCGCGTCGAAATCGGCAAAGATGTGAACGACGCGGATGCCGAGGCCATCCGGCACCATGAAGTCGGCGAGCAGAATGCGGTTCAGGCAGTACCAGACCGGCACATCGAACTGCATATGCGCGGCGTACGCCGTCTCGAGGCCTTCGGCTACGCCAATCTCCCCGTCAACGGGATCCATCAGCCGGACTGCGCCGCCGTTGAGCTTATGAAGCGTTACGTCGTTCAACTTCGAGGGCAAGATCTCGCCATCGTTAGTGACAATGGTCGCCTTCGCGGCATTCGAGCGATCGAGGAACGTGCGATGCAGTGTGCCAAGGCGTCCGTCAGGCAACGTAAAACGCGCGATGATGCCCGGCCACTGCCCGATTACCTTTTTCTCGTGCCGATAATCGAGCATCGCCTGCCGCAGCGCGGGTGACGGCGACGCCGTCAGCCCCGGAACACGTGCGCGCAAATAGCGCGACACCAATCCATCTGGCCCGATACGCGTCGCACGATCCCACATCGAATCAAGCCGCGTTCGCGCCCATTCGGGATCGACCTTTCGCCCAGGCGCTGGCGCTGCTGGTTGCGGCTGACAATGCCGGGCCTCTGCGATCGTGCCGCCCTTGAGCTCAACCATCAACTCGGGAAAGCTCATCCCTGTCACCTTGCAGATGAGCTCGTAGCCATCTCCGGCTTTGGGGTCACCGTTATTGCATTTGCGGCACACCCAATCGCCGCGGCCGCGCTTATTGTCGTAAGTGAAGCGATCGTTACCGCCACAGATCGGACACGATCCACTCTTTCCCGTTAGTGAGCGTTCCGGCACTCCGTACTTCTGGAGCAACGTAACCCACTGTTCCGGTGTGAGCTTGAGGCTCTTTACATTCATGGTTGGCACTCCAGTCGTTTGGGGTGGTTATGGTCGATGCCTGAGACAGGCGGTAAAACCGTGCTCAAAAAAGCGGTCCGTGTTTCCCGGCGCGCGGGCGGACGGCTTTTTTCAGCAAAGGCGTTGTGCAGAAGAGATCGATGCGCGAGGCGCGGCGGCAGATGCGGAGAATGCGGACGCTTCGGGTTCCGCCAGCCCAAATGGGCCGGACGGAACTGCGAAGGTGAGGTGATGCGGGAGAAAAGGTGAGCGCTTACAGGATCAGATTGCGGCCCATGCCTGTCGCGGGTGCAGCTTGTCGAAGGGAATATCGTCGTCCATCGAGTCGAACCCACCGCCGCCGCCAAACGAAGACGAAGACGACTTCGCGTTGCCAGGTGACGGACTTGGTGCCGGCGGGCGAGCACTCTCTTGTCGAGCTTGACGCTGCGGGCGTGACGATTCGAAGTCGTCCGAGCCTGAGGAACGTTGCTCTCCTCCAGATCGGCCACCCAACATCTGCATCTGGTCGGCAACGATCTCAGTCGAATAACGCTCCTGACCCGCTTGGTCTGTCCACTTGCGCGTGCGGATCCTGCCTTCGACGTACACCGACGAGCCCTTCTTCAGGTACTCGTTGACGATCTCCGCCAGGCGACCGAAGAATGAAACGCGGTGCCACTCGGTCAATTCCTTCATTTCACCGGAGGCCTTGTCTTTGTAGCGGTCCGTCGTGGCCAATCGAATATTGGCGACGGCATCGCCACTTGGGAGATACCGGGTTTCCGGATCGGCCCCGAGGTTGCCCACGAGAATGACCTTGTTTACTGATGCCATGTAAAGGCTCCTTAAGATTTTTTGATCGACCAAAGCCACTTATCCCACAGCACTTGCGCGCCGCTGGCATCAAGCTTCGGTCTTCCACGTTTATCTACAGCCGGGACCTTGGTTTTGCCAAGGCGTCTGACCTCGATTCGATCGCCGACTTTGCAGTTGGCTTCGGCGATAGCATCGCGAAGGCCCTCGCCCTGCAGCACGTCGAGTCCGCCACGGTGCGCAAGGGTGATGCAGAACGACTCGTAGGTTTTGCCCGGGCGCTTGCCATCGGGAAACTCCTTTTCGCCCCACTCCTTTAAAACGCCATACCGCGCGCGCTCAGTCCGTCGAGGGGATGAATCAGTAGTTGCAGGCGGCGTCAGCACGACGGCGTCCACGACGTCGTGCTGACGTTGCGCGTCGCCGAGTGGAACGAAGCGCACTTTTTCCGCATTGACTGAGTGCGCGGGAGATGCCTCTGGCGAGTGAGCGTCCTTGACAGCCGCCGCAATCGCGTCAGTCAACGTGCCCTTGTGCTCTCGCAGCACTTCCCAGTGCGGGGCGAGCGCCGGTATAAGCTTCAGGCCGACGGCTGTCGGTTTCAACTCATAGCCGAACGCCGGACGGAACTGCACAACGACACCGCCTTCGTCCCGAAAGAGCGTGGGCTGCCCTGCGATGGCAATATGCCGTTCCTTGGCGCTGCCCATTCCCACTTCGATTGGGGACGAATGCTCGGATGTTTGGACGGTGCGAGGCTGTATCTGAACAGATGCCCCGAAGAACGTTCCGAGCAGTCGACCAAAGGTTGATGCGCTCATGAATGGCCTCCTAGAGCAGTGTGCCGACGCACTCGCGACGCACCTCTTCCATGTCGCGTTTGAGCAAAGGATTGCTCAGGATGACATCCTGCAGGATCTCGGGATCAACGCCATTGACTTGGCACACGAACCGATAAGGCAGAGCGCCATTCCAGAACTCCATGACCCAGCCAAGCGTAGCCCGGTAGTCCTCGAATTCCATTTTCTTCTTGTTTTTGAGTCGTTCGCTGAACAACGCAGCGCAATCCATCAGCGACTCAGGCATGTTGTCTCCGCGCCTGCTATCCATCGCGAGACGGACCAACGCGTCGACCATTTTGTCTTTGACCACCGCGCTCCACAGGTGCGGATCGGGCAGCGGATCGGGCTTGGCTTGAACACGAGTCATCGGCGCTGCTGAAGCGTCGAACATGTCCAATTGCCATGCGGCTACTTCGGTTTGCATGGGAATCTCCGAATGAACGAGAACCCATGCCCGCAACGGGATGGTTTCCCGTTGGGGTGATGGATCAAGACCACCCTTTCGGGCGGTCTTGACATTCAGGCATGGCGACTAGTCGTCGGTGCCTGTCTTAAGTGGAACGACCACTGCGGATTTAGCGTACTGCCGTTTGATGGGCGTGACGTTGGCTTCAGCAGGGGCGACAACAGCATGTGCAGGAGCTTTCGCGTCGTCGATCTTCTCTTCTTTCAACGCCGCCTTCATCGATCTCTTGATCCACGAAAAGACAACGAAAGAGACGAACATAAACGCGAAGAACGAGTGCGCAGCAAGCCACAATGCAAAGCACACAGCGACCAACCAAGCGGGCGATTTGATCGCCTTGGAAACCAACTGCTTCGGCATTTTTCTCTCCAGAAAAAGACGCACTAGGGGATGTCCAGCCAGTACAACGCTGGAAGTTTCGATGCTCGGGTGAGCAGGGAAAAACGGCGCGCGGAGAGACGCTTTCGTCACGGCTCGAGAAGGCGTGGCGGAAGCAACTCTATGCGGAAAAGATGAAATGGAGCAGACGCGAAATCTCGCGTGGCTTCAGTCGATGCGTCGAAGACGCGGGGATGAAGGCCAATTTACGCTGGTCTTGCAAACCGATGTACGCGAAAGCTCCCAAAAACATGGCGTCTATTCGAGAGATGCACGTTTTGCACTGCATTGCGCGCCTTGACAACGATTAGAGCGTGTCAAGCTGGTCACAGACAAACCAACCAGGTAACGCAATGCTTTTCGAAATCATGGTCGTGGTCGGCGGCTACTACGCGTACCGACATCTCACGAAGGCGAGTATCAAACGCCCCGCCCCCCGCTTTCTGAACCGCGGCGCTGAAGCCATCGGTGCGGCGGGAGAAGCCGCCGCACAGGCAAGGCTTCGGAAGACGCTTTATTGGCTTTGCGGGAATGACTTCTATCTGCACGAAGGCGCGCTCATCATTGACCACGCGCCTGGACCGACTTCCCTACCGCGGAAATCGACCACCTTGCCGTAACACCCTTCGGCGTTTTCATTTTCGAAACCAAAAATTGATCGGGGCACATTGCACCGGCGGCCGATGACGGAAAGCTAACCCGGACCAGTCCGAATGGCCAAACAGACGAACGCCGCTCTCCAATCGAACAGAACCGAAGCAAGATCCGCTTCCTGCAAGCGCAACTACCGTCGATGTGGCCGGTCTTTGGTGCGGGATTATTTTCCTCACAGGACGCGGTGCTCGATTCGAAACTTTCAGCTGACCTCCTCACACTCGATGATCTCCCGCAATAGCTGCGGATGAAACGAGATCTGTTCACCTCCGATAAGCAAGTGAGCGTCGAGCACGCAAAAACGGCGGTTTTGATGTTTGCCGATGACAGGACAGGTGCCCACTTGAAACATAAGGAACGCGTTAGCCGTTTGTAATAAACACCTTTAGATCGAAAGTTCTCGGATAATGCAAGCTTCTTTATAGGTATTTTCTCCCATGAACGAACTAAAGTGTTACCGAAACTTTCCGATAAACGTTTGCTGAGTACGTGATAAATACGGCGCTATGCACCGCCAGACAATGAAAGAGGGGTAAAAATACGCCTCTTTTCCAAATGTGGAATCAATGACAAATGTTACCCTTTGTTACTGATGAAAAACGCGGCTGTTTTTTCTGTCCTTGCACGGTTAGATAGAACAGAGGCTGAACTGTTTTGTAGTACCGCGAGGCCTTCGAGAGACCCTTGCGGCGCGGAAAACAGCACCGGGTGGTGCTGTCGCAAATCTGGAGAGAAGAAATGCTGAACGGCGAGACATCCAAGAACACCCCAACTAAGTTTAATCACCTCCCCATTCGGGTCGACGACGACACGTCCGACGAATTCGTCGCACCTACCGATGATCGCAGGCACGTCACTCGATCCTCTATCGATAAAGCTGCGAGAGAGCTTTTCGGTCAGGAAGAGGAACTGATCGGTCGGTTGACCGATGCCATGATGGCTGTCGCGGAATCGAGAGAGCGGATCGCAGCTGAAATGATCGCGCTCGGCAATCAGTTGTTCCATTCGAGACATCTCATTCGCAACAACATGGTTGCGAAAGCGGGAGACACTCGTGAGATACGCAATAGGGCTGCTTGCCTGGCCTTCGATTTTTTCGAGAAAGCGCTGAAGATCAGGGAATCGGCGGCGAAAAGCTACATTCGTTGCTATGAGCGCTTTGGCGACAACACCGAAGCAATCCGCGTTTTCAACGTCGGCGAGTTGAATATGCTGGTAGCCAAGCATGTTTCCGACGCGCACATCAACGAAATCATGTTGCAGAAGGACAGCCGCGAAATGACGCGCGGAGACGTGAAGAAACTATTGACAGAGCTCAAACAACGAGATGAAGCTCTTGCCGACAGCGAACGCCAACTAGAGAACGTCGCATCATTGTTAGAGGACAGCAAAAATGAGCTGTTCCTCGCAGGAAAGGATGTCGCTCACCTCACAGAGGCACTGTCAGCAAACGCGCGGGCTTTGACCGCCAAGCAAGAAGAGCTAGCGAGGCTGGACGAACTCTTCAACAGCCGCACCGCAGGTTTGAGCAGCATGGAAAAGGATATCGCCGACAAGGACAAGGAAATTGCACGGCTTAGTCGCGCTCTCGAGACACAAAAGCCTGAAGTCCAAATAAAGGAGATCGTTAAACCCCCGGAAGGATTCACGACAATCTCCCAGGCCGTGAACGCAAAGACAGCGGAGCTTGCCAGCACGGAACAAGCGCTTCACATCGCCCGGCAGGAACTAGAGTCGCTTAAGCAACGGCGAAATGACGCGAAAACGGCTATTGATGCCGCCGAGAAGGTGCAAAACGCATTGAGCGCAGCAACGTCGGCTTACGAGACCTTCGCTGGAAAGCTGTCGTCGGCCCAACTGGCCATTCAAGCATCCAGCGATACGGCGGAGCATCGCCAGTTGGTCGAAGCGCTCTCTGGAATGTTGCGCAAGTCGCTTGTTGAAATCGATACGTGGCTTTCTCGATAAAAGCAGCACAACGACAAGCAACGATGGCGCGTCATCCGCGCCACGATAGAAACCTAAAAATAAATAACACAATGGCCATTACCACAATTAACGCGATCGAGACCGGTCTTACCCTCCACGCTTACCTCGCCGAGAAGATTCAGCGCGCGAACTACACCCTCACTGAAGTGATGCACAAAGTGCTCACTCGCTACGAGGGCGCCGAGACGGTATTCGCGGTCTCCCTTGAAAATATGGATACGTTCAACAAGTACGCTGCACCGAAAGCGACGTTGATGAACATGCCGTTTCTGGCACTGCTGCCTACACTGCCGAATCCCCGCGATTGGGAGACTTTCGTTGATGGCGTCATGTACTCGCCGACGGTCGAACACCTTGCGTCCAAGATGCCCGCCGTCGAGGGCATGATCGGCCGCGATATCTTCCATTACAACTGCATGTACGTCACGCTGCTCAAAGACGTCCTGCATATGAACATCCTTGCAGCCCCGCTACTCGGCATTACGTTCGAACTCGCCGAATATCTTATGAAGCGGCCAATGCGCCAGCTTGAATCAGCTATCGGTCAGATCAAGTTTCTGCTATTTAGATGGCGATTTGTGGATTCGTTGTTCTGGACAGAATACTGCACCGGGTGGCTTTCCAACGAATCGGTGGCGCACTATCTCATGAGCACGGCACAGATCCAAGCATCCACGTTGCCGTATAAAGCCTCATGGTCGAACCTTCGGCTCGAACGGGCAGAACGCGACGGATTTGCGCGAGTCCTCATGTCGCAGGGTTGCCGCGCGTCGACCGCAGTTGACTTCTTTAACCTTAACCGCACCACCGCACGCACCATCTACAAGCAGATCCACGGAGTTAGCTCGCCGGTCGGCTGTAGGACGAAGTCGCTCACGTGGTACGTACAAAGTGCGATCAACCGCGTCCAAGCGACTTTTGTGGTTTGGCTGTACCGGTGCGCGCTCAGGAACGACGCGAATATCCCCGAAGCGTTGATTGCAACCAATGACATTGCAGCTAAGTTGTTTGGCGACGACCTGATGATCACCGCAGATCGTGTGAACCACTTGACCGGTGCAATGGCGATGGACTCTAGGCTGTCGATGGCTCCGTGCCGCACATGCAAGACCGACTACGTTCTTGCTAACGAACAGGGCAAGATCGAGCTCGCCAAAGACTTCGTCTGCCCGGGCTGTAGCTATTCCGTTAAATCACGTCTTGCCTCGAAAAAGAGGAAGAAGGCAAAGTCCTAAACCGAAATCGGAGGTAAGCAAATGCCGCATGAATTTTCCGTCGAAGCCGGGCTCATCGTCTTCTCACAAGACGGTCGGGCACAGTTTGGCTGGCTCGACCTTCAAACAGGCGCGTACTACGGCGAGGCTGACGGCCGGTGGATTCCCGATGTGATCGGGGCGATCGCGTTTCACTCCGACGTGACGCACTGAGCTATGCAGGACTTCGCCTATCTCTTCTCGGACAGCGTCGGCGCATGGCTACGCGGCCGCGGTGACGGACGATTCAAGCAGTATGAAAAGCACTACCGGAGCGACCGAGCGACCGCACCGTCGCCCGACGGATTCGATCTCGAGAGCAGCAACGTTCGTTTCTCGCAGAGGTACGGTAAAGGAAGGCGGCCGTTCGCACCGGTGCTGCGAAGTAAATGGTTCGCAGCTCTCGCACCATTTTTAATTCTCCTATGGGGTGGCACCGCACTCGTATCAACTGCCGGCGCGAAACAACCAGTTGCCGTTGCCGCCGTGCTTGGCGTTATCTTCATTGCTCGTCAAGTGAAGAATTATCGGGTCCGCACGTAACTACGACGGCAAACGGTTGCGGGACCACAACGGTCCGATTTCACCCCTTACCGGGCATTACAATTCGTGCGCCGCCTATTGGCCAACGGCAACTTTTTAACGAGGAAGCGATTTCGAAGCCCTCTTTTGGAGGCAACTTGACTTCGAATATCGCTCGATAAGATGAAACTAAGCAGATCGCGGGGCGACTGCAACAACTAGACGAGAAACAAACAAATGACGATGAAGAGCAACTTGAAACTTTCGATGACAGCGATCGCTGCATCGCTTTTGGTCGCTGCATGCGGCGGTGGCGGCGGCGGTAGCAATAGCGCTGCGTCGCCTGCAGCTGGAGCAAGCTCGCCGACTGCAAGTCAGCCGACGTCCGGCGTTGCTCCTCGCACGTCTGTGGCAACGCCTACCTACGCTGCCGATTCATTTCAGCTCGCTGCGTTTAACCAAATCAACGCATATCGCAATGCGATGGGGGTTGGAATGCTGAGCCAGGACCAGGCGTTGGACACGTCGGCGCAGGCTCAGGCCCTCTATTTGTTCAGCAACCTCAGCACTGGGGTTATTACCTCACTTTCGCACGATGAACTTTCCAGCAATGCAAATTATTATGCCGACACGCCACTGGCGCGCGCGCGTAAGGCCGGAGCCCCCTCGACCGAATACATCAGCGAAAATCTAGCATCGGGCACCGGATCATCAAATTCATTAGCAGCAGCAGACTGCATTGGACAGGCGTTAGCCTCGGTTTATCATCTAGTCTCTCTGACATATACTCAAGAGACGATTGGGCTCGGCTATAACGCAGGAACAAGCGCGTACCAGAACTATGTATGTAGCAGTGACTTTGGAACGTCGAGCGGCGTGCCCGCTTATCCGGGGCCAAATACTTACACCTCGATCGGTGGTCAGCAGATCGCTACAACGGCGATTGTTCACTCGCCGTACTCGAACGAAGCCGGTGTTGCTTTGGCTATGCGTTCCGAGGCACCGAATCCAGCGCCTGATCTGCCCTCTCCTGGCCGACCAGTCCTTATCCGCGTGAATGCCGTAGAAGGGGTCGACACTCTGACGGTTAGTCAGCTTACCTTGGCAGATGCATCGGGGACAACGGTGTCCGCTCGTATCTTAGTACCGTCTGCCGCAGTCGCAGGATCCGCGTCGATCGCGACAGCTGACGTGAACAATGGTTTGCCGAGTGGTACAGCTGTGTTGCTTCCCCTCGGGCCCTTAAAGGCCAGCACTGGTTATACGGTTACATTCAAAGGCGCACGCAACGGAGTCGCGATTTCCGCATCTTGGTCATTCACAACAGCAGCAAGCTAATTAGCTCTTTTTGCTGAGCGACGCACAAACGCCCCGACGCAACTCATCGGGGCGTTTGCGTATTTGTCGCCAGATGAAATTATGAGCCCCCACCGCAACCTTGGCATGAATCTTCGTTTCGAAAGATTGCGTGGGGACCAGCACCGCCTAACGGCGCCCAGTCGCCAGTAGCATCCATGGTGGCACAATACACCTCATAACTATTGCTTTGAGTAAAACCATCGGCTTTCGTCCACGTAGGTCCGGTCGATGTGTCGTAATAGCGTTGAGTGTACGTTCCGCTGGAACTGCTCCGTTGGAACGTTCGTGTTAATGGACCTAAAGTAACTTGGTACTGTGCAGCGTAGGCTGCGCAGTTTGCCAACGCCTGCCGAGTTGGGTCTTGCTGCGTAGGCGGTTGTGGGGGAGTTGGAGGAGCCGGCGGCGTCGGCGGAGCGTTGCATGCATAGAACCACGAATTCCCGTTCCATGCCGGCCCAGACGCGAATCCATAAGCACAACTTGGCTGTGGAGTTACACATTGATAGCGCACGCCGATTTTCTGCCAAGAATAGCCGGGGTCACATCCTGGTGCTCGTGGCACGCCGAGAGGGATTTGGACCCATTGCGCCGTCGCCACGTGCGGTATCGCCAACGTTGCGCTCATTATTGAGACAAGCAAAAGCGCCAGTCCCGTCGTTCTCTTTATTTTCATCATTATTGATTGCTGTAATTGCAGCCCACGTCCACCTGCGCCTGAAGGCCGAGTTGATCGGCGACCAGCGTGTTCGCTCCATCGGCAAGAACGTCGTAGATTTGCAAGACCCACTGACTTCCGTTCCAGCCCATCCCGAAGCGCGCGCCAGCGATCGGTGGATTGTGATTCGAGTAATCGGTGGTGACGCTTTGGGGGATGATCCGGTACCAGGCACTTCCGCCTGCACCGCACGCCGGCGGATTGATGCCCCAACCGTTGTAGTACCCTGTGTATTGAGCATCGGCAGACTGATTACTCACTAAAGAGCTAACACCGACCCAGTTGCCCCACTTATTACAGACGTACATGAGGTTGTTGCGGATCGTGACGCCGTTCCAGCCACAGTTGGCCGCACCAGCGTTTATGTTCGCGACGTTTGCGGTCGCTGTATTTACTGTCAAAGCGTTGCCGTTCAACGTGCCGCTCGAATTGACGTCTCCGACATTGATCGGCGCCGATCCCGTTCCTTGGTAGTTCTGGACATAAAGCGCGCCCTTGGTACGGACGGCGGCGTTCACGCTGTCGCCGTAGTACATCGCTCCATTGTCGATTTGCACGCTATTGCCCGCCTGCAGCTTCAAGACTTTGCCTCCGCCGAGTGTCACATTGCCGACGTTTTGCATGTCCTGATTGTTGGCGTTCATCGTGCCGGTCAATGGCAGCGCGCCATCTCGGCGGTAGTATGACGAATTACCATCCGAACCAAAGCCATTAATGGCAAGAACCATCCCGGCGCGGTTGCCTGCCGGGTTCGGCAAGGTCCATTGGCCTTGGTTGCCGGTAATCGTGCCTGGCGCCCGATTCGTCGAGTAGCCGAACTGTGAGCCGCCAGCGGCCGTGATAATGCCCGCACCTGCTATGTCGGGCGTACCGCTCTTCATGAGCGGCGTGCTCGGATAGATCTGCGTGGCGATGTGACAGTTTCCTGCTGCTGTGGAGCAGCTAGCTGGCACGACCGACATCGCTATCTGATACGTACCGCCCCAAAATGACGAGCTCTTGAACGAAACTTTGTTATTTGCTTGCACGCTCAACTGCGCAAGCGTCGGAGCCGCGATCGACGTCGATGTGCTCTGTGAGAAGCTGGCCGGAATCAGCGTCGCAAAATTGTTCGTGATGTAGCTGCCCAACGCCGAATTGATCGACGCAATGTTCTGCCCTTCGATCTGCAGCATGTTTTGGCGTTTGGCAGCGATGTCTTCCTTGATCCCTTGTACCGTCAGCAACGCAGCGCCGACCAGGACGATCAACATCTCAAGAATGCTTCCCATGTCGGCGGTCCGCGATCAGGTACGAGTGGTCCACAGTCCCATTGACGCCATCGAGCCGTTGGAGGCACAGGCCGTCGCGACCGTTTGCGGATTGAAGGTGACGGTCGGCGAGAAAATCGTCGTGCCGTTCACGGTCACTTGCGTGTACACCGTGATCAGCGCGGCAGCACTTAACGAACACACGGTCGAGGTGACTGGATAGGTCAGCACCAACGAGTCGTTCGAGGTTACGAGCGTGTTCACCGCTGCCGTGACGGTGCCGTTGAACATACCCTTCACCGCAGACTTGTCCGAAGCGACCCGCGAACCCGCCGAATCAAACGCATGATTCTGCGCGAGGACACTGAGCGTCTCGGACGAAAAATCTGCATCGTTCTGTGTCGCGTTCAAGACGCCGGTATGGAACATCTGCGCTTCGCTCTTGAACTGCGACGAGTGAATGAGATCGAGCACGTATTTGCCGCCGGCGTAGACAGCAAGCGCCAGCAACGCGGCGCCTGCCATCACCGCGCCCGCTTCGATCATCGAGAGCTCGCCCGATTGCCTTGTCGCCCGCGCGTGCTTGAGCATACGGGCACGACGCGCTTTCGCTTCATCGGCGTGGGTGGCTTGTTTATTTTCGATGCTCTGTTTGTTTTCGTTGGTCATTTGATGATCCTTAGTAGCTGGAGACTGCGGAATTACTGGAGGTGAGATTGACGGCCCCGGTGACCACATAGGATCCGATGCCAAGCGTCAGGAAAAGCGCGGCCGCAAAGCCAAGCAGAATGTAGTGAGTCAGTCTTGCATTGCGCTTGACCGCTTCAACGACGCGATCCAGTGACTCGCGCCCGAGACTTTTGATTGCTGCCTCAAACTGGTCGCGGCCTGCAGCGTCCGTAACCGTGTCGACGATCGTGATCGAGAAGATGCCGGTGTCGAGCGCGCGCATGGGGTCATCAGCACGCGCGGTCAGGCGTCGGTTCATGGTCGACAGGTGCCAACGCAACCACGGATCAGCCGTCTTCATCAACCGCTCGAGCGACGCGCGCAGCGTAAGATTGGAATCGAACAAGCCAGCCAACGAGACGATCAGCAAAGCAGCGCGAAGATCCCGCCGATTACGCCACAGGAGGGGCATGCGATCAAAGCGATCGCGAAGCGGTCCAGCCCATCGTTTCAGGCTTGCAAAATACGCAAGCACAAGGCCGATCAGAACCGTTAGCGTGAGCCACCAGTACTCGAAGCAGAAGGTGTCGACGTGATAGAGCAACTGCCCGAAATCGGGCCATTGCTCCAGCGGCCGCACATCGAGCACTTGCGGGAAAATCACTCCGCCGAAAAGCATGCAGAATGCGTACATATAGACCAGCAGCAATGCCGGATAGGCCATCTGCACCGACGTCGTCGCCGACAAGACGCGCTTGGCCTTGGCCGCCATTTCCGCGAGCTCGAAGCCGCGCACCACGGCGTCCTCGCGCGAAGACTCGTCCGCGATATCGAGCAACGCGTATTCATCGCCCGGAATAAATGGCTTGATTGCGATCGCGAAGCTTTCACCCCGCTGCATCGTCTCACGGATACGCGCGAAGACCTGCCATTCGACGCGGCCACGGCTGCGACCGCGCTTTTCGTAGGTCTCGAGCCGGTCGAACAGCGTCTCGGTATTGCGCAACCCCTTGGCTGCGATATCCAGACGCGTCTCCCGATAGAAGTCCTCGCGGACCTTCTGAAATCGAACGCGCGCAATCGCGAGCTGCTGCCGGACCGGCAGCGTTTTGACGAAGCTGTTGAACATGGGCGACCCGAGTTAGACCATTAAGCCATCGACGCCGGGCATCACGCGGTATTGCGCGAACGACTGCATCGAGCGATTGATGAATTGTGGGTCAATCAAACCGCGCGAAGCCTTGAAAAGAGCATGTTCATAGAGCGTCTTTCCGGTCATGTCGGCGTTATCGAACCCTGTACGACGTTCGCCCCGCCATACTTGGCGCGCGCCTGCCCAGTCTCGCTTGGCCACGCGCTCAAGAAACTCAGGTGTCGGACGATAAAGTTCGGCCGCAAGCGAGGGACGTTTCGTGCCGCCAGCGACTTTGCCGAGGCGCGTAAAGAGCCCTTTCAGACGGCAGTGCTCACAACCGTCGTAGTTGCGGCATGCCATGCTCGACGTGTCCAGGCCAAACTTCGAGCGCAGAATTTCGAGGTCGGCTTTCGGCATCACATCTTCAGCCGGCAGCTTGCAGTGCTCGCAGAGCGTGGGGATCAGCTTCTGATTGCCCACCGCATTGATGAAGCCTTCTGACGCAAGCTCGTCGATCGGCAGTTGCAGGCGACCGCCCGCCATCCGCATCACCGCCGCAATGATGTCCCCCGCGTGCAAAGAGAAGCGCACCGGGTGACCGGTCAACGCAAGTTCGGCGACGAGGCCCATCACGACGCGGTCACGAACTTCGCCGATGGTCAGATCGTCGGGATCCTGCCGCATGAGCGTTCGGATGACCTCGGCATACTTGCGGTTGGCTTCGTCGTCAGTCTCATCCGGACGACGGATGATCGAATAGTCCGACAGCCACGGCATCGGATACTCGGACGGCTCATTCACCGCAAACTGCTTCTTCAACTCGCGATCCGGCAACATGTAGGATAGCGCGCGCAGCGTCGTGGTCTTGCCCGAACCCGTTTCGCCGGTCAGTGCCGTGATGCCACCGCTCACATAGTTCAGCGTGTCGATCAAGTCGAGCTGGCTCTTTTCCAGCCCCATATCCTTGGGCAGCAGGACGTTGTAGTTCTTGAAGTTGCCGTCGAGCAAACGCAGTGTGACATCGTACCCGCCAACGAGCGGCGATGATTGCCAACGTAGATTGACCGTATCCGTCTTGACGACAAGCGGAATCATCGCGGACTGGGGCGCACTGGGCTGAAAGCTGTTGCCCGAGTTCGTATTGCGCTGGACGAGATCACTGTATGCGGCGAACAAGGCACGACGCACGATGCCCTTGGGCATGCGACTGAACGTGTACATGTCGCCGTTCACCCGGAAGCGCACCTCGACCTCGTTGTGAAATTCGCGCGGCTCAAAGTGAATGTCGCTGGCACCGAAGGAATGAGCCGCTTCGACGATGTCACGGAAATTGCCGATCGCGCGGCTAGCCTCACGGACTACCGAGTTGGCCGACGATGCGGACTTGCCTGCATAAATCGCCGCGATCACCGCCTCGGTTGCGATCATCTCCTCGCGCACGAGAATGTCGTTCGCGCCGAGATCCTTAATGAACGTGGCGTACTGCGCTTTTTCTGCGAAGCGCGAGCTTGCAACCGTAACTGCGACGCCTGGCTGCAATTCCACGGCGACAAATTGCTTGCGTGCGCTGGCTGGAATGCGCAATGCAGCATCGTCGTCAGCCACAGTCAGGATGCGCTTGAATTCGGGTAGAGACTCAACTGATACCAGTTCGGGACGTCCCGGCATCGGGGCGTTCAATGCATCCTCGTCATCGGTCACGTCGTCTTCAGGAATGGCGATTCGCCCAGTGCGCTGCTGAGGCGTCACTACCTCGGGCGGCTGTGACTCTGTGCGATCAGCGGACTGCTGGAAAAGGTCAGACTCCTCTTCGGTCGGCGTCTCTGGCTTGGGTGAGGCCGCCGCTTCGTCAATGACCGGCGTCGATCTGCTCACTCCGCGACTTTCGATAGCCGCCATGCCGGCCGTCATGCTAGCGAAGCTCGGACGAGCGAATGTCGGCGGCACGAAGGGACGATATGCAGGTTCACTATTTAGCTCGTCCGTCGCCAATCCCGCCAGTCCATGTTCCGCATCTCCGACTACGGTGCGATAATGAGCTTGGGCGCCTGTCATTGGCTCAATGATCGAGTTGGCCACACCATCATTTTCGACCTCAGTGCTCTCGACGTCCTCGATGTCGCCGCCGGACAACGCGCGCCCAAGAAACGAAACCTGAGGATTGGTCGCGCGGGGTGCAGCGATATCGTCTCGCGCTTCCTTTCGATCATCAGATTCGGTCTGTGCGCGACGGCGAGCGGAGCGCTTCAACTCGGGCTCCGCGCCGGCGCTCGGTTCAACGAAGCTCGAGCGCGGAGTCCGGAAACGTTTCAGAAATCCACCGCGCGCTTCTGGGATGTTCTGCTCTTCTTGTCCAAAAAGACCCATGATTTATTTCGCGAAAGGAACGAAGGACGGAGCGGCCGACGCAAGGCCACCGGGAGGAAGGGGGGAGCCAAGATCGGTGATTGCTCGAACCGACGGGCTATCAGCAAGTGCCACCGGCGTATCAACCGGCGCCGAGATGTTTTCAGTCCATTTGCGCTTGCCGTCGGCGAGGCTCACTTCAAAGCCGTTCACCGACGCAACGGTCCAACCGTTGAGCAGCCGGGAACCCTGACGCGCGGTATAGGTTGTGCCCTGATAGTCGTACAACACGTATGCGCCCGACATATCGGAATAGGCTCCAACGAAGGAGACCGGGATCACGCGTTTGGGCGCGAGTGCGGGCTTGTGTTCAACCTTCACCGGCACCGGTGCCGGCACCGTCACCGGGGCTTGTGCGGCCGCACCGAGGGGGGAGCCTAAGCCCACGCCACCGGATCCTGCCCCGTCGGTCTTGCGCATTGAATCTACAAGCTTCTGGCGCGCGAGCTTGTCGATATCGTCAAGCGAGAGGTGGCTTTCCTGCGCCTGGGACAGGCCGGTGACAAGAACCAACGCGCCGAAGCACACCGCTCGGCGCGGCCAGCTCGTTGTGGTCAGCCGCTTAGTTGAGAACATAATATTTACCCTTCGCAGTGAAATGCACCCCGGTGCCGTCTTCCTTCAACTCCACGTCGAGGGTATCCAGCGCCATGTTGTCGGGCAGGCGCGCGAGCAGCGCGCTCTGCCACTTGTATCCATCGATTTGCCACGTGCCCCGCTGCACGAGCGGACCTTGCACCTCGCCCGCCATCGGCTGTCGGGGGATCAGCCGCTCGGCAGGCTTGATATCCACGACATACCCATGACTGTCGAGCGTGTCCGGCTTGGTCGAAAGCTTTTGCGGATCGGTTTGCAGCGCTTTGATAAGCGCTTGCTGGTTTGGCCATGTCTTCTGCTGAGCAAGCGCCACGCGCTCAGCTACAGTGACTTCCGGACCGCGCGTGGTGAGGTGCCACCCATCGGGATTGAAGACGATCGGACGCAGCGTTTCGGGCGCGCGTGTATCAAATTCCTTGAACGTCCCGCCCTGACGCTTGTATGTCACGACGCAGGGTCCGGCGATCGAACAGGAAGCCTTCTCGAACTGCCAACCGGCTACATTGCTTTCCTGTGTGCCGAAACTCGCGAGCAGTCGCGGAGCGAGCATGTTGGCCAGCGGCGCGGGAGCGCCAAGCGTGCGCATCACTGCCGCTTGGTATTCCTGCATAAATGTCGGCGGGGGTGCCGGCGGTGGTGGCGGCGGATTCAGAACGTCGATCAGTTGCTTGCCGCCAAAGAACACGGCTGCCAGAATCACCAGCAACGGAACGGCAGTAGGGATGGCGACCGGGACCTTCTTAATCAGTCCGACCTTGCGTGCGACTAGCAATTCACGAAGCTCGAAACTCTCGTCGAGCGCGTGCAGCAGCGCGCCGTGGCCCAGCGTCGCGAGCGTGAGGCCCGCCTTGGCGCATTGGTCCTCGATCTCTTCGCGCCGGTCAGCAAGCGCATTGAGCGCCACTTCCTCGTCGACCGAAACCGCGCCGCGCAGAACGAGTACAAGATGCACGCGTTCGTCATTCTGAATCAACACCAGCACTGCCGGCCGGCGACGCACTCGATCGAGCGTGGCGATGCGTGCGGCGGCGGAGTAGAGCTTCCCACCCTTGCGCTGGGAGGCGTCGAGTTCGCAAAAGCCCGCGATGGTCTCGTCTTTGGCCTTGATCTCGGTGTAGTGCGTGGCGCCTAGGTCTTGAGCATAACGCCGACGTTCAGCGCTTGCGCCTTTGGCAGAGTAAGCGCGCCACTCGAGCCCAAACACGAGCTTGGCGCCCTTCTCTCCCGGTATCGATTCGAAGTGCATGGATGTGCTTACCTCGCGCTCAGATCGACGGGACGACGGTCGCCGTCAGCATGATCACCTGGAATGTGCGTCCCTTGTTCCATGCGCCCGAGAGGCCGCCGATGCCGTTGTTGCTGGTGCCGTCGTAGTGATTGGTCAGCGCCCCATAGAGCACGACGGTCTGGCCATCGGACAGCGCAATCGTCTGGTCATCCTTGCTGCCGAGAATGTCGGGCAACTGAATCTGCTGCAGCGTGTCGCCGGATCCCGTACTGATGGTCGTGAACGGACCGTTGAGCTTCGAGCTGTCGCTCCAGTATGAAAGAATGATCTGATTGTGGTCGTTGACCGACGGCAGAATATTGACGAAGTCACCAACCGTCACGGAGCCCGGTTGCAGGCCGGGGACGCCCGATGTGCCACCCGTCAGCGAGCCGACACTCGGCGAAGTGGAAGCAAGATAACCCTTCGTTTCGAAGGATCCGATCGACACGGGCAAACCGTTCAACGTCAGCTTCGTTTGAGTGTTGTCCTGCACCGTCTTGCCGAAACTGTTCAGGCCGCTGATGATGGCGTTGGTGCCTTCGAGCGGCGAGCCAGGCTTGAGCACCGAAAGGCCAACCGTGCCGCCGGCGGCCGTCGCGAGCGACGTGGGCGACGCAAAGGCGACCGCATACCGCTTCAGGCCGTCCGAGATCCGATTGAAGACGAAGTCCGCCGACACGCCGGCCTGCGTGCCATTGCTCATATCGACCTGAAGCGTGCGCACCCGCAGCGCGACCTGGCGCGTAGAGATCGCGTTCTCGCGCGCGAGCAACGCCCCCATCCGATCGACTGCTTCCTTCGTGTCCCGCACCATAACCAGGCGGCTTTGCGGGTTCACGACGACTTCGCCGAGCGGCGATTTCAACTTTTCCAGTTCCGACTGGATGATAGCAATCTGATCGAACGTGCCGTCGCGACCCGACGACGTGATCGACGAGAACGAGCCGGTGTTACCGGATGTGCCGCCCATCGTGCCACCCGACGACTGATTGCCGGTTGAAGTATCTGTCCCCTTCGACAAGGTCGACTTTATCGACACCTTGCCCGGGATAGCAGCGATCGTGAACGTCTTGGTGACGAAGCGGCTGATCGAGATGGTTGTGCCGTCGAAGGTCCAGTCGAGTCCGAGGTTCTCTGTCACGCCCCGCAGATACTCGCCCACCTTGCAACTGCACGGCTGCGCGTAGACTGGCTCGACATTGGTTTTCGCCAGCGCCGCCGACTGCATGGGCACCGACACCCCACCTCCGTTGGTCTTCGGAATCAGCGCGTCGCGCGGAATGAAAACATCTGGGCTCAGATGCACCGGATAGCCAGTTGCGCTCGACACCAACGTCGCGATTTTCGACACCGGCAGATTGCCCGGAAACGTCACGCTCTTCTCGCGGAAGATTGCGGGAAGCGTCGCTTCGTACGCGACG
Source organism: Caballeronia sp. LZ003 (assembly GCF_031451465.1). Classification (NCBI taxonomy): domain Bacteria; kingdom Pseudomonadati; phylum Pseudomonadota; class Betaproteobacteria; order Burkholderiales; family Burkholderiaceae; genus Caballeronia; species Caballeronia sp. LZ003. Next base: position 53,247 of record NZ_JARUXJ010000197.1, read on the forward strand.
GGCACAAGACGGTCCCCGAGAAAGGCGGTCGGCACATCTTCAACGAGGGCCATCGACTCGGGCACATTCGCCATCGCGCGACTGGCGTCGGCGTTCGCCGCATCATAAGCATGATTGACGTCGAATTGCGATACCGCGCAGCCCGTCAGCGATACGGCCACGAGCATGGCGACAGCAGATTTAATTTTTATGAGGCGCATGACGATTACTCTTGGCAGTTAGCTGCGCGTGCGACGACGCGGATGACGTTGTTGGTGTGCTTGCACACGCGCGTGGGCGTGCGCATGTGATTGGTCGCCTGCATCACTTGCGTGAGCACCGACTTAAAGTCGCCAGAAAACGTCGCGTTGAATTCGAGCGGCAAGTCGTCGTCGATCTTCCATGCGAGCTGCCAGCCTTGCTGTTGCAGCCAGCGATCGAGCGCATTGCGCAGATTGATGTCCTGCGGCGTGATCGTGAACGAGAGAATGCCGCCCGGCGCACTGGAAGTGGCAGCTCCCGGCACAACAACCGGTGCAACATCGAGGGAGGCGAGCGGCTTCGCGGCCGGTGCACCGGTCAGCGCAACTGGCGCAGCCGGACCGGGCAGCGCTTTCGGCACGGCCGCAGGGGTAGCCGTCGGCGCAGCCAACGCTATCTGCGTCGGCGCGGCATGTGCGCCGGGGGCTGCAAGCATCTGCCAGCCGTCGCCGGGCGGCGGGGCAAGACGGGACTGGTCCGGGTCCGCCGAAGCAAGGCCGGAAACCGTCGTAAGAGCTAGACACGCAAACAAGTGAGCCACCACGCGCGCGGTGCGATGCGTTTGAAGAGAGAAAATAGGCGTCATGTTGGTCAGTTCGCGCGCTGCAGGCGACGGTAAATGTTGTTGGCGTAAATGAGTTGCTTGTTCGAGGACACCGCGTTGTACGCGCCGACTGCTTTCCAAGTCGGACCGAACTGCTTTACGTTCGATGCAAGAATCCACGTTCCCACGTACGCGTTCACACACGCGTTGAACAAGTGCTGTCGTGTGATGCCGTAGCGAGCCAGCTTTGGCAACCACGACGAGTTGATCTGCATAAGCCCTATGTCCTCGCTACCGTCTGTATTTCTGCTGGTCACGTAAGGGCGCATCCCCGACTCTTGTTGCGCGATTGCTCGTACGACCTGAACGCTCACGCGGTGGTAGCTCGCCGCATCGTCAAGACAGTCGGCATGCGCATGCGTTGAGATGGCCGCACAGAGAAACGTGAGGAGGTGAAGCAGTCGGCTCATGATGCGGGCCGATCAAAGAATCGGACATCGTGCTTGCGCAATACGTTGACGACATTGCCGTCGGCATTAACGATGAACTGGTCGGCCGTGCCGATGAATTTGAAATATCGCCCCTTCTGCTCGCCGGAGCCCATGTGGCCGACATCAGCCACTGTCACCTTGCCCACCGTGTCGGCAAACTTGAAGAATGTCGAGCCATCCTGATCAAACACACTTTGCAGGGCTGCCTTGTTCCCGGCATCGAACTCATAGACGATCCCAGCAACACGCGCGACCTCGACACTGTCGGCGCCGCTCGAAATCGTGAACCGCTCTGCGCGATTGAACGTCACCACGTTGGTCGCGTCATCCCACTTCGGACGCAGCGATTTACCCTCCTGTCCGGTGACCTTCAATTCAGCAGCAGGTTTGGCCGAGAATTTGATCTGGATATGGGTATCGTCACCGTCGCGGATCGCCATCGCTCCGAATTTCGCTGCGAGGACGGAACCCGCTGCGGCCGGCGTGTCCGCGTTAGCTTTCTTCGCAATTTCTGCGATAGGATCACCGCTTGGCGAATCCGCCGGTGCGGCGACTGGATTTGCGGCAGCCTGAGCAACCGGCGCAACATAGTTCACAGCCACCGACTGGGGAGCCGAGCGGCGAAGCGTCACATGATGCGCGTTGAAGTCTACGTCCGCGTATAGATCGGATGCCGCAACAAGGCGATCAAGCGACTGCATCCAGTTCTCGCCATCGCGCGTGCCGAAGCTCGTCGCAGTCGTCAGATCGATGTCTTTCTGTGCTGATCCGGTCCAACCTTGCGGCACCATTGCCTTCACAAGCTGCGCCAGCGGCAAGGTAGCGTTCAGCGGGCGCGTGCTTTCTAGACTGCTGCGCGGTCCGATGAGCGCGAGACGACCGGAGAAACCAGTGAATCCTGAAGGTGTGTCACTGCGCGCTTTCTCGCCGATGAAGCGATTGGCTTTCTTCCAATAAGCCGTAGCGCTCGATCCGCCCGCTGAATAATGAATGACCTCGGGAGTGCCTGGCACGACAACGTACGGCCCTTGGCTATGTCCCCCGTCAACGTGAAGCGACTGACCAGCTCGGGGCTGGAAATAGGTGTCGCTGCCATCGTTGAAGACCAGTGCCGGCCGTTCGAGCACATTTCCGGCTATCTCGTAGTCGAAGTCGAGCGGATCCGTTCCAGCAGCTACCGCATTGATCGTGACTGCCGCAAGCGCGAGAGTAAGAAGGGAGAGCGTGTGCTTCATAGACCGCGTTCGATTTGAGAGAGGTGCTTAACGAACCGCGCGAGGTATTCGCGGCCAGGTGCGGGATTGGCGCTGTGGTAGTACGCGACAGCCTTCACGGCGGAATGCGTGAGGCGGTAGTTCTCATTGAGAATGTCTTCGGCCACGCGGATATTCGTTGCCGGTGCGAGCGCATCCCAGGCGCTTGCGAAACGCTTGCCATGGAAGCCCCAGTTCACTTGCATGAGACCAACATCGAAGTCCGATCGGCCGTTACTGATTAGATATCGCACCGCGCGATACGCGTCCTCGCGAGAGCGAAAAAAGAACCCGCGGCCCGCGACGTTCAAAGTCCATGGCCATGCCCGCCCGTTGTAAGCAGACTCGTTGAGCGCGATGCCGGCGAGGATCTTCGGATCTACAGATGTATGCATCGCGTCGAATGGCGCTTGCGCCGAGGCACATGCCCAGCCACCACGGCGCTCAGTGATGCTCGCCTGTGCGTCATCGGTTAGCGTTGCAGGTCGCAGCCAGCCAGCCTTGACGAATAGATTTTCGAGGCTGACCGGCGATCCGTCGATGCTGATCGCAACCCCGCCTGTCGTGGTTTCAACCGTTTGTCCCTTAAATCGGTTAGCCCACGCAAGGAACGGCTGAAGGCCGCACGCGTATACCGGCTCGCCCGGCAGCTCGACGATCGCCCGCTTCGAGCCGTTGTCAACCACGATGCGCGTGGGGCTGATGATCGAATCGATGGTCGCTGCCTGTGCGCCGAAAGCCATAGCAGACAGGAACGCAGTCACGAGAGCCTTACTCATGGTAAGGCTCCATCACGATGTCTTGCGTGACCTGCACTAGGAACTTCTGGCCCGGCTCGACCGTGATCGTGGGCGGAATGTTCTGGTTGCGTTGGAGCACGGTCTGTGCGGTCGCAGCAGCCACCTGCCCTGCCGTGCTTCCGTATGTCGTTACCCCATTCGGGCTTGCGGTGGTCGCAGTTTGTGCGCCGTTGTCAAAAGTTTTGAGCAAGATTGCCGTGATAAATCCGGCGCCAAAAATCTTGATGAAGTGATTGTTGACGTCGCCTGAGAAGCCCGCGTAGCCATTCTGATCAGCGCCCTGCATACCGTTAAGCGGAACGCTCTTGCCGTTGGGCAAACGCAGGCTGGTCGATGCGACAAGCAGTCGTTCTTGACCGACCTTGACATCTGCGCTGTACATCCCGTTGATGAAAGCGCCTTTCGGGATCATCAGGCAATCGCCGCGCAAGCTGTCATAGACATCCTCGTCAACCATCAGCGACACGCGGCCTGGCTTGTCGGAGTTCAGCCCTTCCACAGTTTTCACGTGGATCACGTGCGGAGGCGTGAGCGTGCATCCCATCGACTGCCCGTTGAAAGTCGTGCGTTCGATGCCGCCCTGCGAGGCCGCATCCTTAAGAAAAGCACGGTCACGGTCCTCAGGCGCCTGTCCTTGCTTGGCAAGAGCAAGCGCCATCGCGTCAGGGACGCCAGCGTTAGCAGCGCTGCGCGCGGCGCGAACATCATCCAACGAAGGGACGCCGGCAGGAAGAACGTTCGTCGACTGATTTGCTGCGCGCGACGCTCCCGACCGCCTGAAAATCGACGACGTATAGATGGCGTCCTGCGCGGCTTGGCGAGAGAGCTCCCGAGTATCGCCGCCGCCGGTTTTGACCTCGTCCTGAAAGTCGGCACCGGTTAGCACCGGTTTGACAGCAGGCTTCGGCGCGGCCGCCTCTGCCGCCGCACGTGCAGCCGCCTCCGACGCTGCCGCATCGCGCTGCAGACGGATCAATTGGTCGATGTCATTGTTGTTCGTCGCAGCGGGCGCTTCCGTACTCGACTTCAATGCGCTCGCCTTCTTGATGCGCGCGTCCTCATCTGCCTTGTTAGTCGCCTGCAGCTCGTAATAGAAACCGAGTCCGCCAATGACAACAGCGGCGAGGATGCCGATGCTCATAATCGCGTTGCGTGGCGTCTTGCCCTTCACAAGCGCTTCCTGCTCAGCGCTTGCAGTGGCGGAATCAGATTTCTTCGCCACGATCAGAACACTCCGAACACGCGACGACGGCCGCGCGTCACGGTGACCTCGTCCTTGCCCGAGCGAAGCACAATCTCATCGGCAAGACGTTGAAGCACGAGGAAGTCGCCGCGGCGGATGAAGTTCGCGACAACGCGATCGCCATGATCGAGAATGAATGGCACCGGCCACTCCTGCGCTTTTGCAGGCATGCGCATCCACACAGCGTGACCATCATCGAAAACGGTTTCGGGCGTGAATTCTGCGCGGCCGTCGACGCTGTAGTCCCAGTTCAGTTTGTCGGGCGCAACGCTGATGCTGCCGGAGTCGGCACCGCTGCGACCGCCCCCAGCAGTCGCATCGTCGCGCACGCTAACGCGGGCCATCGGCGCGTGCGGGTATTGGAAACGCACGGTTTGATAGAACATGCCGCCTGCTGGCGATGCGATAAGCGTGAAGTCGTATTCGCGAAGGTTCGTCGTCAGATGCAGCGTGTTGACGAGATCAGCCTTGTGCGGTTTGATGAAAACATGGTTCATCTTGTCGTCGTCGATTTCCCATTGCACGCTATCGCCCATGGCAGGATCCGCGATCAGCTTCTCGCCCTTCTCCAGTTCGATCGTCGTGAGCTTCAGCGGGGCGGTCAGAACCCGATAGATCTGGTCGCGGCTATACGGAAAGACGCCGATCCGCGCGTCGCCCGGCATCGTCAAAGGATCCGCCCCGCCATTGAATGGGTTGATCGGGCTCATCGGGTCGCCGGCGACCACCGCCGCATTGAAACCCGAGTCAATTGCGGGTTTCTTCGCCTGGGCGGGTTCAGCAACCAACGCCGCGCACGCAGCAAGAATGCACATGCCGATGACCGGCCGTTTGATGAAAATGGTTGCGGTCATTGCTTATGCGGTCCGCTCGAGGCGGAAGAACGGAATGAAGATACCGAAGGGGTTTGTGGTAAGCGCCTGCTCTGCCGTTGGCGCAGCAATCTGATAGCGCAGCGTCAGGGCATAAGATTTCACGTCGGGCTTGCCGGTCGTGCCCGCTTGCGAAGTCGTCGTCGTAAATTCCACGAGGACGGTCGAGTCTTCCAACAGCGCGATGTTGCGCACATCCACTTCGCGGATCAGTTTTGGGTTCGCCGTGATCGCTTGAAAGGGAGCGTCGCTCTTTAGCCAATCGCGAAATTGACCGCTCGCCGCTCCGATCATTTGCCCTTTTACGGAATTGATGTTGGCGGTCATGCGCGAAGTTTCGAGGCGATCCGACAGCACCGGCTCGATCGTGAACCACCGAACCGCCATGTCTCTTACCGTGGCCCGTACGGCTTGCGAGTCAGGCTTATAGGCGACCAGTTCGGTGACGATGGGATGACCACCAGTGTCGGCTGAGACGCCAACCACACGCGTGACCGACGGCGGAGGTTGGCGCGTCCAGACCGCTCCGGCCGCCACGATCGCCAATCCGAAGGAAATCAGCATCCAGCGGTTAGCTTCGAGCTTTAGCTTCGTGCTCGTCTCGAAAATCACCCTGCTTGGATCTTCATCGGCGTATGAGCCGGGGGCCGTAGACAGCGCGGCCCGACGCTTATTCTTGAAAAGACGCATGGCAACCCTTTGGAATGGTCACCATTGAAACAGCGTGCGCGTGCTTTTCTCAGCGGAAAGACGATGAGTTTTGTGCGTCTTTGTACAGTTGCCCTTTCCGATTTATTTGCGCACTTCGTCACTAGACCTAGGAATTATCCTGATAACTCCTCACACGAAGAAACAGGCACATTTTCATGCCTCTTTCCGACGCTTAGCTCCTAAGACCTGTAGTACACGTAGCTCAATTAGCGAGCACACTGCTTCAGTGTGACAAACACGGCATTTGTGCTGTTTTGTCACATCAAGCGTCCAACGGCTTTTCTTTTTGTAAACATAAACTTAAACTGGTTGAAGCTTAGGCGTAGAAGTTATCATGATAATTTCTAGCCAAGAAAAGCGATAAAAAAATAACCTGAATCTCTGCACTGCTCTCCTCCCTGCAAGAACAAACTCGCACCGTAGCCAGTGTCATACGCCGGTCGCTCGGAGCACTTATACCGATGAATCAAAAGTTATCTGCCAAACCGCTCGCACAGAACCCACTTGCGCTCGCTGCCGTTTATAGGAACGGGCTTGGGAAAACGTGGAATAATCAGACCGAGGCCGCCGTTGCACTGGCACGAATCAGCGTAACTCGTACGCACATCAACCGGGCGGCTCGGGTCGCTGCAATGCCCGCAGCTGTCCTATCGCTTTTCACGACGGTCAGAATGCTCGACCATACGGCCCGAGAATTGATACGTCTTGAGCGCAAGGTCGGTCGGGACGAGATGGCACAACGCGCTAGTCAGATTAGTGCGGTAGGTCGTTCATGGCGCGAAATCATCGCGATGCTCGGGGGCGAAGCGCTGACGCCGTCATCAAAGATACGTTTTCCCAGTAAGGCACCGCTGGAACGGGCGTCGCTATATGCACAAGGCTTAGCAACCAATTTGTGGTCAACGGTCGTAGAGGCCGCCAACATTACGGGCTGGGAGCGTGCAAAACTTGCAAAAGCGATTGCCATTTCAGAGTTACCGTCGGTTGTTCTCGGTTTGTTCGAGGGGAAGTACCTTTCGCTGGAGATTGGTGAAACGCTAATATCGATCAAGCGCGCGATCGGGACAGAGAAGATGGTTCAAAACGCAAGGGTGCTCCAAGACAATCCGAAGCGCCGGTCCATGGACGAGCTGATCAATGCGTTGGCCGGGGCGAAAACTTACTCAGACATGACGATGAAAATGCGTGGAACACCAACGAGGTTGACGTTCGAGATAACGTTCAACGTCGAAGATGCAGACCAACTGATAGTCGACGCGGAAATCGTGAAGGGTATGGTGCGTTCGATACTTATGAATTCTCCTCGCAGGAAGCTATGAGCGAGATGCCGGCTGGACATACACCACGCGCATTGTTGCGGATTTCAACGTCTTCTTTCGTGGTCGCGGCGCGAGGCTGATGAGGATCGCGCAACTGTGCCAGTTCGGCGCCGACTCAAAGCCGTTCATATAAGTCCTGGTCATCGGTTTAGGCAAACGCAATGACCTGATCGATGCTCATGCTCTCATAGCAGAACCCCTCCGTTAGCTTGGCCGAAACGTCGGCGACTTTCCGGCGTACATTTCGCAGCGACGGGTTCAGGCGTGGCAAGGCAACTTGCTCAATGGCGCTGTCGCCGCCGAAAGTGCTTTCGAGCCCGTGGGCAATGTTGCTGCATCGTCAAGCTCAACCATATCGTTCTGAACGTCGATGGCGTTGTTGCGATCATCCATTTTCAAGCTCGCAGAGAATGTCAGCGACCAAATTTCGCAGCGAGGGCCCGCGTTGGTCGTTAGCTGGTTACAAACAAGGTTGACGAGGAACCGAAGGGATTCGGCGGGATGCATGATCGCCCTCCCCTCCTCGGTTCAGTTCATGGGACTAAAACCGTAGTAGAGCGGCATGACGAAAGATTGCTCGTCGCATTCGCGGACATAGCCGTCGCCGAGCGTTACGAAGGCTCGGACTGCAGGCTCCTCACAGGTCGCTTGGAGGCGGCCGCTTTGCTTGGCGAGCGCTTGATGAATCATGGTCTGCACGGTGGTCGCGGTGTGCGATACCTATTCCGCGAGTTGGAGTCGAGAAACTTCACCCGAGCGAGATTGATCGATCGTCGGCTTGATCACACCGTTTCCGACGAAGAGGGTTTCGTATCGTCGATAGACGCGGTCGATAGCGAATTGCACCGCTGCGTCGCTGTGCTCGCGAACGGTAAAGACGTGGTCTACCCCAAAGCAGCCCTCGTTAGCGTCCAGCCGCTGATCACCTGCTGCCTTATCATCATTCGGACCGTCGAATACATCCGCGTTACTCTGCTAGTAATCGCTTCCACTGGCGCCGCGTTCGGACCGTCGGTCTGACTCACAAGAAAGGTTGCGTTGCCGCTCTGGACCTGACGCGCACATAGAACTCCACAGCCTGAAAGGACTCGGCCAACGACTGGCGAATCAGCTTGGCAGTTTCGGCACAAGAAAAGTATCTTGCTGCCATGATTCGGCATCCTTATTGTGCAATCGAAAATTAAAGCAGTGTCACAGTCACCGGTGGGGAATGAGACATGGGTCAGCGGATTTCATAGGGGCCCGCAGCGGAAATACGGCTGCAGTGAGGACGCATATAGAGCTGTGACCTATCCTGTTTAGTCGGACCGTATCAAAACTTGTGCAAACGGGAGGCGCTCATATAGTTCGGGAGGAACGCCCGAATCGTTGGTGGGGTTGCTTGTGCGGGTGGTCGTTGCGCTCATGACTACCTTGTTTGTCTGTCGTTCAGTTTCAACTGCTCTTCGGAGCCGCCTCGGCGCATGGTTTGCACGGCCGGCTTCGGTGCAAGGGCGCGCCCGGAGGCCGCAGCGAAGCGCAGCCGCAGGCGAGCATCGAACGGGTGAGGACGCGGCGAAGCGGACTCTTGTGCCGAATCCGGTTCGTGCTATGCGTCGAATGAGAGGCGGCTTTGAATGGCAGATGAAACGCGCTTTGAACGGCAGACAAAGGATGGAGCGCGGCGACGTGTTTCCCGCACAAGCAATCCCACGGCGCAGGCACCGCCAGGTGCGTGTGCCCTATCGGCGCGGAGCGCCGCTGATCAGGGTTTCACGGCGTCGAAAGGCGACCGTCTTACAAAGCAAGTTTTGCGAAACCCACGTTGTTCGGCACTCTAAGGCTGCATGCTCTTCGACTTGCCGCCTCGGCACGAAGAGCCGCGACACACCTTGGACGATGATGCAGGTTCGAAACGAAGAAGTTTGCGAAGGCTGGGTAGATGTCTTTCCCACTATTGTTGGTGCGACGTGCCCACCCGAAACACTTTCCTACACCCCAGTTCCGAACACAACAAACATAGTTAGGTTTGAGCCCCTGAACCCTTTCAAAGTCAGGCTGCCTCGCAGCCCGACGATCAGCCACGTTGTGTGTTTCACGTGTAACCACGTTTCACACTTAATGTCGTTTCGCGGTAAACGCGTCTGATCGCCGAGACTGCTAGCACTGAGTCTTCTGCGAAGTTGAAAGTTAACTTGCGTTTACTACACCATCCGTCTAAAGTCCCACTTGATTCTATCGGTTGGGTGAAAAGTTGGCTTGGCGATAGAATAATCTGAACCGATCGAAAATGGACTATGGACTTAGATCTCGCCAACCCTGGTAAGACAACACCTGAAGATCTTATCAAGCTCGCTGGGCTTTCCGACTTCATGTTGCAGAAGATTCGGGATGAGCTGCTGGAGCCTTTTCCGAGAAAGGTGCCTCCAATGATCAGTTCAGCGCGAGTGCAGGAAATGTGCGGGATCGATGTCCAGCGGATGGCCTATATGCTCAAAAAGGGCGAGCTGCCGCAAGGCAAGCAAGCTCGCCGGGGGTCTCCGCGGCAGTTTACAGTTGAAGAGGCTGTTCAATGGGTACGTGCTGAACTCGCCCCGACTCCCCGGTCAGGCCCCGGAAAAATCATCGCGGTCGCGAACTTCAAAGGTGGCGTCACTAAAACGACGATGTCGACAGTTCTCGCTCAGGGACTAGCGATGCGTCGTGGACGGCGTGTCTGCCACATAGATCTAGACCCGCAGGGCAGCGCTACCACGCTGTATGGGATCAATCCGCATGCGGAGGTCGACGCCTCACAGACCATCATGCCTTTGATCGAGGCCTACTTGCGAGGTGATGAGTTCGACATGCGGACGTTGCCGCAAGAGACCTACTGGCCAAACTTGGATCTCATTCCGTCGTCGACCGAGCTTTTCAATGCTGAGTTCATGCTGCCTGCCCGCGCATCAGCCGGTGCCCGCGGTGAACGATTCGAAAATGTTCTCCATGCTGGAATCGAAGCTCTAAGGGAAAAATACGACTACATCATCCTGGATACGGCACCGACGCTGAGCTATTTGACAATCAATGCGATTTTCGCGGCCGACGGGGTGATTGTGCCCGTGGTTCCCGACGTTTTATCGTTCGCTTCGATGGTTCAGTTTTGGCACCTGTTCTCGGATTTGGTAACCGGCATGGCAGCGCGCGGAGAACAGTCGCGCAAAGAGTTCGACTTTCTCGACATCCTTATTACACGGATGACGCCAAAGCCCGCAGCCAAGGCAGTTCAGTCGTGGATTAGCCAACTGTACGGCAACCGGGTCATCCCAGTTGAAATTCCAGAAACTGACGTAGCGCGCAACACCAATATGCGCTTTGCAACGGTGTACGACATCTCAACGTATGAAGGGGGAGCTGAGACTCTCCGTCGGATTCGAATGCCCTGCGACCAGTTTGTCGATCGCGTCGATGATCGTGTTTCGGGTCTTTGGCAGAAGGGAGGTAGCGCATCGTGAGCATGAAAAATTTCGCTTCAAAGGCGGCGAACATACGCCTTACAGATGAAGAGGCGGACAGAGCACAGAATCGCGCTGCAACGACGCCCCGCACTGCGCCCGGTCAGCTGATGCACCTTCAAGCAAAGTCAGAGCAGCAGCAGGATGAGATTGATCGGCTTCGGAAAGAACTGCAAGAAGCAAAGCAGATGGGCGGCACCGTTGATGTCCCTCTTTCAGAGTTGCATGAAGTCCCCGGCCGTCGCAGATATATGGCACCGGAGAAATATGCTGAGCTTCGCGACAATCTCCGCCATAACAAGCTGATTCATCCGGTGGTTGTGCTGCCGCGCGCGGAAGGTGGTTTCGAAATTATTTCCGGACATCATCGAAGCGATGCTTATCGGGAATTGGGCCGCGAAACAATTCGCTGCGTGCTGGGCGAGGCAACGGCTGAGGAAGCTGACGAAGGAGCCTTCTTCGCGAACTTGATGCAGTCGGACCTAACTGACTACGAGAAATATATTGGTCTGAAGCGATTTCAGGCTGAGCATCCAGAGATGAATAGGGCGACCGTTGCCGAGCGTGTAGGTATCAGTCCGTCGCACATAAGCGCATTGCTGTCTTTCGACCGTCTTCCGCCTGAAGTTCGGACAATTCTGGAGGCGAACATTGCACTTCTTGGGGCAAATGCCGCAGCCGAGTTCGCGGTGCTGGTCGAAGCGGGCAAGAGGGATCGGGTATTAGAGGCTGTCCAACGTCTTGCCGACCGGAGGCTCGATCAGTCGCAGGCAGTGAAATTTGCTCGATCGTCCGATGCCTCGAAGAAAGCCACCCCAGCCGCATCAAGCTTCAAGATTCGCTCTGGGAAGACAACCTGGTGCGATGTCCGAAGTGCGAAGAACGTGATGCGAATCGAGTTTCAATCTGAGGAGATCGCAGATTCGGTACGTGATGCTATTCGAAAGCACCTAGAGCAACTCGCGCAGACTCAAAAACCATAAGTCGTTGATTAACAATAACTTCGTACTACGCAGGCGTCTACCGGAACCGAAATGACGAAAAACTAGCTTAAGAAAGACAAAGGCCCGCAGCTGGAAACTGAGGGCCTTTGCGATTGCGGGCTTGGCTGGAAACCTTGCCGCGCGACTCCCCAGCTGGAAACTGGAAAGGGACTGCAGACACCCGGAGTGTAGCGCAACAAGGTCGACAGTCAAGCGAATTCAATCCATTTTCAATGGATCGCTAGACATGTCTATCGCGCAACGCTTCGTTGCCGGCGAGGGTGAAGCACACCCCGAAGATTCGGCCGCCCTCAGCGCCTTTCGCTGCGACTCGACCAACCTCCCGTGGGTCATTTTCCGCGCAGCGTTTCGGGCCGCGCACATCGAACAAATCCCTCCCCGGGCTCGTGCCGTCTTGTCCGCCCTCGCGCGGACGGTTGACGCCGCTAAGCCATTCGCTGCTATCTTCGCTCGTCGTGACCTGCTGACCGGCCGTGCGCTGCAATCGATGCGCACGTTCTATCGGAGCCTCGACGATCTCGAAGTCGCGGGGCTGATCGAGCGTCGCCCCCAAAGCCGCTACGTCGAAGCGGGCCTGTTTGGTCGCGCCTATCTTCACCTTACCGAACACGCGGCTGCCCTTCTCGGACTGGTTGACGCCTCCCGCACGCGCGAAAGCAAGGCGTCGCAAGCGCCCTCCTCGTCAACCGCTGCTCCCTCGCAAAGCTCATTTCCCGCACCGTCTGCCACCTTGGCAGACGGTGGAATATATAAGGATCTAAGCCCTTCTGTTTTTCAAAAAAGACAACCGGGCCAACTGCCGTCGGACCTTCTGCGCCTTCGCACCCTGGGATTTTTTGATTTTTTGATTTTCAAACTGATGCGCGAAGCGCGGGATCAGGGCAAGCGACTTTCCGATGTGGTGGAAGCCACTTGGGAACATCTAAAGCTCGCCAAGGCACCGATCAGCTACCTCCGCACCCTGCTCCGCACGCCGGTCGATTTCACCCGTCTCCTGCGCCGGCGGAACGCCGAGGGCGACACCAAGCAGGCGCGCGCTCAGCAATGCGCCGAGGGCCAGGCCATCGCCCGTCAGCACGCGGGCCGCACGTTCACCGATGCAGACAATGAACGTCAGTTCGTCGTAGGTGCCGGGGGCGATTCGCTGACCATCTTCAGCCTCACCGAGCGTGTCGGACGGCAGGCTGCTGGCTGGATGCAGTCGTTCGCCGCGGCGCTTAAGTCCGGAAAACTCCGCCCCGCCACCGCCCTTGACCTTGAACGTTTTGCCCACGCGCAGCAGCAAGCACTCGGTAACGCACAGCCCTCGGCCGGCCCGTTGAGCATGGTCAAGTCGCCCGTCACCGGCGCCGTGCGAGATCACATCGCCGGACTGCGCCAGCTGCTCAAACTGCGGAGTGCAGGAGCATGAAGCGAAGAGCGGCGCTAGCAAGCAACCGGGCAAGACGTCGCGTGTGCTGCATCCAAGGCGACGATGAGCGTGGAGCCAACGCCTCAGATTCGCTTGGGTGAAGCTGAGCGCGAACCGGTCGGAGAAGAGACGGAAATAACGCAACTACCGATCTCACTTCTCAGCGTCCGTGAACACCGCGCCGACAGCACGCAGGCTGACCCGGATAACCGGCTGCAGAGGTTTTGATGCCCCGGCCCTGCTTGAGCAAACAGGTGAGGGCGGCAGAGGACGCAGGGACAATCGAAGCGATCGGGAAGTGAGCGCGGACGCCACCGCCTCGGGCAAGGCAAGCGCCGCCTTTCATCGGCGCGCACGATCGCAGGGTTTGCCACGCACAGCGCGACCGGGGCAACCGCAACTGCGGAAATGGACACGAATTCTTCGGGTGATGGGGTCGATCTGAACTGGTCCTCGCGTCGCCGCCATGGGCTATACCTTTGGGGATGACCAGACAGCTATAGCGGGGGCAGTAGCGGACGAAGAGGGCGGCTGTGCGTTGCGCGCGCGGCGCTGGCTAAGCGTCGTGGAATGCGCGTCGGGAGCCAAGCTGGGACGAGACGCGACAGAGCAAATCCAGAAGGCGCGTGCGCTGTATGGTTCGGCGATCGATCGCGTCGGGCTGAATAGGGCGACGGACGATCGGGGCGCGATGCGAGCCACTCGGGGCTGCGGGCTCGATGTCCCTTGCTCCCGTAAATGGCGGCGGTGCGGTTCGATGCTTCTGCCGGAGAACCAGGTGGTGAACCCGGCCTCCCTATCCTTATAGAGAGGCGATCCCCCTGAAGTTGACCGGTTCCGTGCGCAACAGACCTTTCAACGCTCCGGCCGCAACGGCGAGGGGAGGGGCAATCCTGATGCTCTCAAGGCGCTCAACCTAAAACAGCGCAAAGCCGCAGAGTCTTCCCTGTCGCCCATCGCGGGCCAAGTCCTCGCGACCCATTTGTCGAGAGTGCGTGGTGCTCCGCCAGCCGTATCGCCAAGTACCCTATAACCGGCGCCCTGTCGGGCAGCCCGTTGCGCGAACCCGCTCTGTCACACAAGATAGCGTCCGGCGCTTGCGAGGGCGGCGCCGTTCTCAACTTTTAAGGCAAAACAAGATGGCAACCGGTACGGTCAAGTGGTTCAACGATGCAAAAGGTTTTGGTTTCATCACGCCGGACGCGGGCGGTGACGATCTGTTTGCGCACTTTTCGGAAATCCAGACCAATGGCTTCAAGTCGCTCGCGGAAGGGCAGAAGGTGACCTACGACGAGAAGATGGGGCCCAAGGGCAAGCAGGCGTCGAACATCAAACCGGCGTAATGGCGGTGGCCCAGACGATCGCGTGGCCGTCAGGGTGTCCGAAGGGTAAGGGAAGGGCAGAGCAGAGGCCGAAAAGTCGCGCATTGGCGGCAGGAATAAGCGCGCATAGCAAAAGCGGCCTTGTCTGCTAACTGTTATTGGCAGACAAGCCCGTCAGTCTCGGCAAGCCCGATAAGTCATTTAATCGCGCTTGGCGCAGATTTCTTACTGGGCGAGACCTTACAAGCCAAGAGCTTCAGGCGTATTCGCGGGTTGATAGTTGCCGCGATCCGGAATTAATAATGCAGGATCCCCAACTAAATAGGGGATTTGCTCCGGCGTTGTAATGACTCGCCGTGAAACATTTCGGCGTAAGCATGGGGTGATGCAACTATTTGTTTATAAACGAAGTATGACCATAAGAGCGGCTAGGAACGTCGATTGTTTCACGGTAGAAAAAGGCTGAAGCGTTTCCTGCAACGCTATTTGCCGCGTGGAGCAGGTTTTCTCTATTTCCAAAAGCGGTCTGTAACGACCGAAACGACTTCTGTATATTTTGATACGCGCAGCAGAGCAGACGCTCTTAGGCTACATGCATGTCAGGCCCGTTTGCGTTGGTGCGCCGTTCGACCGCTATGCACGAGAAGTTGTCATTACCCGTTGCAGTTTGGAAACAACTCGCTCGGCCGCATGGTGGCCTGCCCCAGTGCACGTCACGATGAGAGCGCGTATTGTCCGTACGATCGAATGAGTGCGTCACGTGCCAATTCGTATCCTGAAAACGCACAGGAGGGAAGGGGCCTATGGCTCGAGGCTGAGCACGGGTTACAGGCACGTTGCCAATCGAGAATTCTTTGTCGGCCTGTGGATCACCGAAGCGGCGACAGTCAAAGCAATGAAACTCGCTGGCCTTGAACAGCCCTCAGTGCGGAGAGAAATCCGTGAGTAGATCACGCTTAAGCGCGCAGTCGCCGGCGCGTGGCTCGTCGCACATGGCCATGCGGTGCCGCGACTGGCGGTCAATGCGATGCGCATCCAGCATGCGATCGTCATTCCGCTCGTGATAACTTCGCGATGCACGGCACTGTATCAAGACGCGCGCCGCGGCTCCGTGCTTTATGTCATCGCGAGGCACGGCGCGGTTGAGCTTGTGCAGCGTGCGACGTACGGAGCGGATTCCGAAACCGACTTCGAAGTCACCACCTTCGCCTCGAAAAATGCGGCGCTGTCCGATACGCTGCATTAAGAACGTCTCGCTTCGATTTCGTGTGTACGACCTGGCACGAAGCGCTCCTTGCACAGACGTTCGTTTTGCGTGCCGCGATCGGTGCGCAAGTGCGCCCGTTTGAGGCAGGTCTAGGGTCGGCGAAGAGCGACCCGACAAAGAATACCTTCAGGAAATGACCAGACCGGCGATGAGGATGAGAGGGGGGGCGAGACTTTATGCGTAAGCGCGCGGCAATCACTTACTCCGCGAACCAGAAGCAGGTAGTGATCGATTGCCATGTTCGCGTAGATTCGACGGTACCCCAGGTACACATGCAACGCATCGACACGGCGATCGTCGTGCCGCGACCTATCCGATTCGAATGAAGGGCCGCGCGCAGTAAATCTCGACGCAATAGAGCGGCATCTCAGCAGCGTGCTCGACACGCCGGCCCAGCCCGCACCACCTACCGATTATCGATCGTCTATTCGCTTGTGCAATCAGCATAGGTACGATCTCTCCGTCGACTTCGACATAAAATTATCGTTTGCGCCGCTCTCCGCGTCGTTGGACTAACGCCTGACGGTGTGACCGTTCTAATCAGAACGCCAACCGTCGTTTTCACCTGGGGTATGACTTGAGCCAAGAAGGGCAGTTGCTCGACAAGAAATCGTTGCGTGCCGTGACCGGAAAGTCCGCGGATTGGCATGAGTTGGCTAAAGACTCGGTGGCGTTCGCCAATGCAACCGGAGGACGACTGCTCATTGGCATCGAAGATGCCGTCGCTGTGCCCCCAGCTGAACAAGTGCTTCCGATTGATCTGCCCGACTTGGTACGCCGTCGTCTGAGCGAGCTCACCGTCAACGTCGTTGCGTTGCCTGAGGCAAAGACGGCTGAGAACGGCGGGCAGTATCTTGAGATAACCATCCCACGCGCCGTGGCGGTAGCGTCCACCACCGACGGACGCTATTTCATCCGTATCGCCGACAAAAGCGCCCCCGTCACGGGCGATGATGTGCTGAGGCTTGCAAGCGAACGCGCGGCGCTGCCTTGGGAAACTCAATGCGCAGCAAGTGTGTCTCGACGGGTGGTGAACGCCGAGCAGATTCAGCGGCTCACGCAAGGTCTTCTTACGTCGGACCGTGTGAAGGCGTCGGTCAAAGAGAAGTCGGTCGACGAGTTGCTCGAACACTACATGCTGGTGCGCGGGGACTATCTGACAAACATGGGCGTTCTATGCGTCGGCACTCAAGCCGATCGCGCGCAGCTCGCGACCGCACCCGTCATTCAGGTCATCAAGTACGACGACAGTGGCGCGAAGGTCAATAAATGGGTGTGGGACGACCAACTTCTGAGTCCGATGGAATTGGTCGAGGCGGTATGGAAGGAAGTCCCAGATTTCCGTGAGCGGTACGAGCTTCCAGATGGCCTTTATCGACAGTATGTCCCGGCTTACGACGAGATTGTGGTGCGCGAGCTTCTCGTTAATGCACTAGTTCATCGACCGTACACGCAGCGGGGCGACATTTTTATCAACTTGTATCCGGACCGGCTTGAAGTCGTAAACCCTGGTCTTCTTCCGCTTGGCGTTACACCGCGGAACATCCTGCACACGACTGTTCGGCGCAATGAGATCCTGGCGCGACTGTTCCATGATCTAAAGCTGATGGAGCGCGAGGGGAGCGGTTTCGACAAAATGTATGAAGTCCTGTTGTCGCAAGGACGCCCCGCACCCGAGTTGATCGAGAGTCACGATCGCGTGCAGGTGGCGATACGCCGACGCATTCTGAAGCCGGAGGTGATCGACTTTCTCGCCAAGGCGGATGAGACGTTTCATTTGCAGCAACGTGAGCGGATTGCATTGGGACTGCTCGCGCAGCACGATTCACTTACTGCGCGCGAACTCATCGCTATGCTAGAGCTTGGCTCTCCGGACGCACTTCGTGCGTGGCTGGCGCGACTATTAGATTGGGCGATCGTGAAGTCGGCGGGACGTACCCAGGCCACGCGTTACTTCGTTGACCCGCGCTTACTTAGAAATCTTGACTTTGCGGCGACGACGACGTTGAAGCGGATCGAACCGCATCGCTTATTAGCGCTCATTTTGGAAGATGTCGCGCGCTATCCGGGATCAAGCATCAGCCAGATTCATCAACGCGTGGGCATGGAAATTCCGCGATCGCAGATGCGACGAGCATTGGATCAACTGTTGAAAAAAGGGTCGCTACAATTGACGGGTGCGCGGAGCACAGCCCGATATACCGTATCGGTCTAGCCTTGGTGCAAGTCGCGGTCTATCTTCGAGGTTTGAACCAAGAGTTTGCGCCAACGAAGCCGCAAACTCTTGCCACATAAGGTTTTCGTGACAGGCCAACGTTGGTTCAAACGTTAAGAATGAGCCAAGACGCGGAGCCCAGTCGGGTTTAGCGCCTCACTTTAATGTGGCCAATATGCGGAATCTTGCGAAGTCTGTGACGCTGGAGCAAGGGCGAGAGCAAAGCTGGGTGTTTCTGTCGAACGTAAATAGAAGCGTTTATGACCTCACCGCCCGCTCCGTGCTCCCGATTTTTGCAGCCAAATCAAAGCGTTGAAAATTCCATAAACGCTTCTCGCCTTTGCGGTACCGGAGAATACACGCGGAAATGCGGTTTGGTCCAAGTTTTTTCCCGTTGGAAATAGAAGCGTTTACAGGGAGTGCTTGCATCGTCCGGAGCCGCTCTGTGCCTTATGCAGCGGGCGTCCGGCGATTTTTCGGGCGCCGCTCTGCCGGACGCGCACCAGCCAGCGGCGCACTGTGGACAAACACATTCCACTCGTCCACCTTGCGGCAGAACTGAACTCATCGATGCTGTCAGGTTTCCGGGTGTCGACGTACCGGGGATTCCTGACTCTGTTTGATGGTTTGAGTTCTCTGATAATGGAGCGGGCCTTCGATTCACTCATCCGTCTGCGACGCGAAATTGCCTCGAGCTGAATCTCCCTGCGCTCATCGAGCACATCTTCACTCAGCTCATCGTCCCAAACGGAGACCGAGCAACGGTCTGTCGACAGATTTTCGACGAGGTCACTCCAGTTCAGATACCCATACATGCCGGCAAGCACGTCTCTAGCCCACGGTTGGCCCATTCGTCCAGCGGCCCTCATGCTGCCAAGCGTGTGCGCCGTCGTGTCAGCAAATTCGAGCGAAGGCGGAAAAAACACGGCATCCCATCAGAATCGCTCCCACGGGATGGCGAACGAACTGCTGCCCCTTCAAAACGTGCCGAAACGACACGCTGCGCTCGATTGTTATTCCGGTACGCCGAATAAGCGGTAGCAGTTGGTGGCCGGCGAAGAATCTCTCCGTAGGCGTCCAGCGAAATCGCTGTCGCTGCACGAGTCCCTTTTGGATGGCACCTCTTGCTATAGCTGCAGCCACGCTTTCGCGGTTCAGATTCGGTAGATACTGTTGGTCGAGCAGACTCGAAGCAATCTGCGCGAGCTCAATTTCAGATGTCTCCACCTTACTGCCGAGCCCCAGCGCCTCAGGAACGGGTGTCAACCCGCATCCGCAGTGACGCCCGGCATGAAGCGTACGCATCGCGTTCATCGCGTAGTCCATACACAGTTCGCATGCTTGGCGCAGGGGCTGACCGTGCTTTCCGCAGAATAAGATTCCCGGCAAAAGATGGTCCCTGCGCCAGAACGGACGTCCACAAGAGCCGATAGCGCCCACAGCGATTTCGGACTCTCCGAGGCTAAAGCATGCGAGCTTGTTTCCAAGTTGTGGGGCGTACTTCGAGAATGGCGCCGCTACTTCGACGAATTGCGGCTGCCACCCCGAGACATCGCCGCAGTTGCTCCGGCATTTAGGCGCATCGACGGCATAACAAGTAGAGGGTTGCGACAGAAACTACCCTGACCAGTGAAGAGATTGCTATCCGGTTACGTGAAATCCGGCAGGTTTTCAATTACACCTGCCAAGTCTCGAAGGTACTGAGGCAAGACCTTATCTCTGAATCGAGCGCTCAACTCTTGAAGGTGCCTGTCAGTCAAGCGCATTCGCCGCGTGGCCAGCGCGAGCATAAATTCTGGAAGCGCACCGCCGCCGCCTTCGCTCCATGCAGCAAGTTCAGCGTCGATTACGTTGAACACTTCAGTGCTGCATTCGTCGTCGACGGAGTACAGCAGCTCGGACGGACTCGCGGCGCGTAAGAAGGCAGCGCGAAGAACCGCATCGTTGTAGTTCTCGAAGTTGGACGGGCAGACAAGGGCATGGCCGTACACGTTAGACGTGCCAGGTGCACTGTCCAGAAGGCTCTTCTTTTTCGCACCAAGACCTTGGTTGTCTGCACGCACGCATGCCAGCATGTTCGACACCACGGCGTAGATGTCTGCTTGGGAGATGGAGTCCCGGCGGTCTTCAGTATCCAGATAAACGAAGTCGCGGGCGATAGCCAATGCTGGCCGCTCGCCGCTGAAGAACAAGCCGTCTTTGCTCGTTGCTGATGTATCGAGTTCCTGCAATCGTGCGTCCAGCTCGGCCGGTAGCGCCTTTTCTTCACTCATGCGCTGCAGTAAGCTGAATTCCGCCTCCCACGCGGTATCGGTAGGCGCAAGTACTGGAAGCATGAAATTCAGTGCCGAGCGCATCGTGAACGTGTCACGCCCTCTTTCCCCGTAACTCAGGAACATCTCGAGCTCGTCTAGCGCCTGCCGATTCTGAGCAACGGTCACCGCCGAGAGGTATGCAACTGCTCCGCCCGGAACCAAGGTGCGCATCCGCGCGTTAATTTCGCGGGCTTGGGCATGATTGCTTAAGCAGCCGAAGACGACCAGCGCGCCTCCGCCTACGACGCTAGTTAGGCCTTCGAGCGAGCGCGTGACAGTCGCTTCCGCCACGACGGTTGCCAACCCGGCGTCTTCGACCAGCTTGGCGAACGCGTCGTCGGAAATACCGACCAGCATAACGTAGTGCAATGGGGCGGGCGAAAATCTGCGCATCATGCGGACAAAATCGGCTCGGAGCAGTTGGTCCGTGTCGAGGAGCCGCTCTCCGTTGATTTCGGTGCCCGCAGACCAAACAGATGGCCTGAAGCGCGTTACGTCCAAGCAACCTGTTCGCGCCAGTCGCTCGATGGTTTTTCTCGCATCCGCCGGCTGCGATGAGCTCCGAACCGCCAGTCGCTTCACCGCACGCTTTTCCAGAAGGAACTGGTCGCCTTCGAGTTGGGCAAGAAAATATCCCGCACGGCAGTAAGGGCAGTCTGTTGCTTCGTGGTTGCTGATTGACGCATAGCCATACAGACCGTCGTTCTTGTACGTCAGGTTGCAGACGACGATTCCCTTGTATTCTTTCGCGCCAGACTCAAGGTAGAAGAGCGTGACAATCCGCTTCTCGTTCGCCTTGATGCCAATGAGTCGTTGAGCCAAACCTCCTGACGTCGAGGCGGAAACCAAGAACAAATCCGTTGGGCGCGTCCGCGGCAGATTCTCGACGCCCCCGTAAGAACTGAAGGACTTTACAGGCGGTTGCTTCTCCCACAGCCCATGAGTCGCAGCCATGCGTGCCATCGCGAACGCCACAGCGATGATGGGCGCAGTATCGACCAAAATGCGCGAAGGCGCTTTCCCGGAAGTGTTGGCAAGAGCGAAAAAGGCTACTACTGCACACGCCTCTGACGTCAGGAGCGGCGCACTTGCCCGCAAAAATTTGTTCGAGTGCCGGCCCGACAGCTTCCCGAAATGCACGCCGGGCGGCGCTTCCACCAAGCCCCCTCCGCGGTGAAACAGGTCAAACAGCCATCCGCGCGACAGTTTCGAGTTCAGCACTTCGGGCTCACCAGGCGTCGCCGCTTCATCGCTGTATTCGAACGGCGTAGAAAGGACCTGTAGCGTCCCCGAGGGCTCCTTGCGGATGGACAGAAGGCGAATCCTCCCGCCGATGCCTTCAAAGTAACGGCGCGCTCGCGCTACGGCCACGCCGTTCGCAATCAATCGAACTATGTCATCCGTCGCAACAAATGGCGCAAGCACATAAATGTCTGCTGTGGCCGGATGCCTGTCGAAGATGTTCCGAACGTCCTCGCTCAGCGTCGATTCGGTGAAGTCGTACTCGTCGTAGACCAGAAGGCTGGCTTCGCCCTCGTATGCGTCTCGACGAAATCTTGTTGCTAGACGAAGCGCGCTCATGCTCTCAATGCAGGGGAACGATTACTCGGATAGACGAGCCCACCAACAGCTCATGCCTTGTCGGGACAGTGACGATGCGCCGCTCTACGTCGAGCAGTTGCGGCTTGGGCATGCCTGGACGCGTAAGCGATGTGGCGGGCTCCATATTGAGCTTGAGGTTGCCCTCCATGAAAGTGCGATACCCGAAGATTCTTCCCGTTCGAACTTCGATAGCGCCGCGTAGCATCTGCAGCGCACGCAGAACCTCGTAGAGTCCCATTCCGCGATGGCCTGGTCTAATGTCCATGATGCCTGGTTCGTAGTGGCGCTCAAGGCAGGCATGAACCACTTTCCATTCGAGGTCAAGGGGCACATCGTCCTGAATGGGCTTCCTTAGAAAGGATGCAAAGAAGCCCGGGCCGGAATCGAAAATGGACAGCTCGAATGCGTCTATCTTTGTGGCTTCCTCGCCAGTGGCCTTCTTCGCAGGCTTATCGAGCTTTATCCGCTTTAAGACAATGCCGCGGATGCCGTTCTTCCGAATAGGAATACCGGAAAGCTCCGTTTTTCCGTGCGTGTCAGAGTTCTCAAAGAGCTCTGACACAACCGTGGCCAGAGCAGAGCTCCATTTGACTGCGGTCGACGTTGAAACGTCAGTGCCTGCCTGTAAAGCGACCAGTTCTTCCAGTAAGGACTCGAAGTCATCACGCGCAATCATGCGGCCGCCGTTGCCGTACAAATCCGGCGGCGTGCCACGCCCGCGACTGTCGGCGCAAATCACGACCTGAGTGTCCGAAAACATGTCCGTCTTCAGACGCTGTTTGAAGAGCTTGCGACGAGAAGTCTCGACATCCGCGCTCGCCTGCTCAAGGTCTATCCCTCCAATGGTGTGATGGGCGTCTTCCAGCGTAATTGCTACCGCCAGCAGAGGAAATAGCGAGGGTGACGCAAGTACCCGCTTCGCAATCTGTGCCCCCCAGCGAAAATGGATTTCGACGTGGCGACTCAGAGTGAGCAGACGTTGAATAGCCAGCACCTCTGACCGCGCGACATCGTCTGCCATATCGGTCTCGAAGCTGTCGGGTACGGTAATCTCCGCGGTCGTGTCGTGAAGAACCACGTCGCGCTCAAATCGTTCGCCAACGAGGTCGAACGGCAATCGAAAAGCTAGCAATCGAGGCTCAGCCATAGTGGACTTACTTGTGGAGAAGATTCGCAAGTCGGACATTGCGGTTGCGGTCTGACGGAGGTCGGAGATTCCTCGGCGACCTCGCCGTCATTCAGACCCTGATGGTAATCGCTTTCACCTGCGAGATGTGGGTTCCCGCGCCAAGCATGAAACTGCGAGTCACGGGCCTTGCGTCGGCCGACAGCGACCACACGCTCCATAGCGAGCGAGCATGTCGGCCGCCGCAGTCAATATGTCCGAGCCGGCGTATCTCCACGTTGGACCAGTGCGATGAGCCGCGAAGTCGAGAGGTCAGCCGTAACGGATTCTGGTCAACGCAGTTCGCATAGCGACGATTGCCGCCTTGCACTGCTTCGCATCGTCTCCGAACAACGCAAGAGCCACGAATGGCGATGTATTTCCAAGCGTCGTAAGGTTCTCTTCGATATCGTCAAAAATCCGCTCACGGTTTTTTGTGCTGTGGATGTATCGACCAGGCGGAAACCATCCTCCGAAGTCGGTATCACCCTTCTCCGCGCGGGTGTGCTGACAAGCCAAAGCCGCCAGAATTTCTACGAAGTCAAAGTGGATATCGAACTCCGACTGAGAAGTAAATTTGTGGCCCACCTCTGTCCATAAGGTCCGATGCATCCAGAGGCTGACCGGGACACGATGACGTGCGAAATCCTTGAGCATCCTCGCCGAGTCCTCCTCGGCAAAAAAGCTTGGCGGCAATGCAACTGTGACCGGCGTGTCGTAGCCTCTCACTTTAACCTCGCCGTCAAATAGGGAGCGCATCGCGACGAAGTTGTCGCCTAGCGATGCACCAAGGAGCGCTGTGTAGGTAAGCAGGGTCGTCGGATAGTGCTGGAAGTCTATCCACTCCGGATATCCGTCATGTCGTCGGACTGCATCTATGCGCTCTCGTGCGCGACGCAGCACGAGGGCGGCGTCACGGCTTCCCCATCGACCGACGACCATCGCCACACCAACCAAAACTGAGCAAAGCGAGTCATATGAGCGGACTCTAGCCGTCACCGAGTCGACGTTCGGCATAGTATTCGTGTCCGCAAGCGGGCCGCCACGCAGCTTGGCCGCGAGGTCGTTTGCCAACCCATCGACGAGGTCAGAGAATCGGATTCGATGCTGCGGCTCGCTCAGGAACCGCTTTGCCGATGCTACAGCGATGTCCTTAGAGAGCGGATGCGGTTTCTCGAACTCTTCGATGGACTCGATTTTCGAGTGCAAGTCGTTGAAGAAGCTGTCCGCATCGCTAATCGGTAGGAGTTGGCCAGAGCGCCGCGCAATCAGGTTACGCGCGGCTTGACCCGGCTCGCCTCGGGATGCCCAGTACATCGAGTAGCGGCGCGAGGGAGCACGCTCGATACTCGCCCGCAAAGCGGTATCCCAATCGGCCGACCAACCGCAGGTCACGATGCCGAACTCGTCGAATACTCGGTCTAGGAACCTGTTCATCCCCTCTGCATACTCTTCGAGCTCGGATGGGGTGTTTTTGATGCGCGAGTCGAGGTAGTCGCCGTGGACCTTCACCACGCAACACCCGAGGTGTGCGAAAGGCGGAAGCCCAGCCAACTGGTCTGGCCCGCTCACGACTATAGGTTCAACGCCCTCGTCCTCGAGTGCGCGCTCGGTGAGCCGGTCGAAGTTCGTCGTAACGATAAGCCTGATGTAACCTGCGCTCACGAGTTTCGCGATTGCCCGATGCGCCTTCGTCGGCATCTTCTCGCCGTCCTCGCGCTCTTGCTCGGTCGGCTCGAAGTAGCTCCGCAACAGCGCTTGACGCTCGCTGGGCGTCTTCGCAACAGCGTCAATCAACTCGCCGTAGTCCGGCTGGCGTGAAAATCGCTCGGTGTACCACGCCGCGGGGTCCGGCTCACAATTCGCGTTTTCCAGCCGTGCAACCTTTCTCACCAATTCGAGGACGATTTCCCAGCCGGTTGGGATACGCGATGAGCGCGACACTCCGGAACCGAGCAGAAGTGCATAAACGCCTCTATTGGAATGCATAGAGAACGCGAGCGAGATAATGGGGTCGAGCAAGGCTGCTCTCCTTGGCCGTGAACGGAAATCGAAGTTTACCGGGAGCTCGATGACAACGCACCGGGTCTACACGACTGGGGAAGGCGGCAATAGCGAACTATGGGACGCCGGGGACATCGCAGGCATCCACTCGGCCACATTTATTGCGTTCGTTTTTTGGCGGTAAACCTATATAGTCGATTGCCACATAAACCTGTATCCGAGCAGGAATCGGCGGAGAGACCGACGTGCACATCGCATCCATCTACATCAGGAATTTTCGAGGAATCAGTGAGCTAACCTGGACGCCTCAGCCCGGCGTCAATTGCCTCATCGGCCCAGGTGACAGCGGAAAGACGACGATTCTCGACGCCATCGAGCTGCTGTTCACAGAACGGCATAACGTCGTTTTCGACGACCTCGATTTTTTCGAGGCGTCACCGACCAACCATATTCGCCTCGCGGCAGTCGTCGTGAATCTTCCGGATGAGCTGCTCCGTGATAACAAATACGGCCTTATGCTCAGCGGATGGAAAGCCGAAACGAACGAATGGAGGTCCGAGCCATCGGAAGGCGACGGGTTCCGCCCGGCTCTGACGCTCCAGTTAGACGTCGATGAGACGCTCGAGCCCGTTTGGTTTATCCCGAACGAGCACGACCTCGACGATAAGACGCGTCGCGTGCGATTTGGCGACCGCAAGCTGATGGCACCAGCACGCCTGGGCGTCTATGCCGACCGCCACCTGTCGTGGGGACGTGGCTCGGCCCTAGCGCGAGTTGGAGAGCATCCGGAGCGTCTGCCGGCGGACTTGAACGAGCTTCTGCGAGCAGCGCGTGACACCTTCGCTGAGCGTAGTTCGAAGACCTTCGAAGATTTGATTGACACGGTCGCGCCGGACATTCAGCAGCTGGGCGTGGAAGTGAAGACCGGTCTGGCCGCGAACCTTGACCACACGAGCTTTTCGACCAACGCTAGTGGCGTCGCGCTCCATGATGGCAATGTGCCTCTTCGTTGCTTGGGTACGGGCTCCTCGCGTCTCGCGGTAGCGGCCCTACAAAGTGCGAAATCCGCGGGAAGGCACCTTTTCCTTGTGGACGAGTTGGAGTTCGGACTCGAGCCGCACCGGATTTCGTTGCTGGTGAGTCACCTGCGCAGGCGAGTGGAGGCGAGCGGTCAGTTGTTTGTGACCACGCACTCGATAACGACCCTGCGCGACGTTCGTTTCAACGAGGTATTCCTTTGCCGGCGAGACGCGCGCAACGGAAAGGTGACGGTCGCCGCAGTCAGTAGCAGCGATACCCCGGTGCTTTCAGCGAAAAAGTATGTGCGCGACAAAGGCGAGGCGCTGCTCGCGCGCTCCGTGCTGGTTTGCGAGGGTCAAACCGAAATTGCGCTTCTCAAAGGCTACGCTGAAGGTGCTGAGTTGCCCTTTCATTCAAACAACGTTGTCCTGGTAGACGGCGGCGGCGGGGAAGCGCCCGATGTGGCAGTCCATTTCGACTCGCTTGGATACCGCACAGCGCTTTTCACTGATAGCGACACGGAGCCGAAGCCCGCTCAAAAGGACGCGGTGCTTAACGCGCTTCTCCACCATTTTCAATGGGGCGACGACCGCTGCACGGAGCAAGAACTCTTCATGGGCACTTCCCTGGATACGCGCAAGTCGCTGTGGCAGTTGATGATTCGGGAGCGTGACGAGCGCCGAATCATTGGCGAAGTGTCGACAGCCGCCAATCGTCGATTTCAGAATTTGGAAGAAATCGAGGCGCTCCTTGAGAACGAAGAGGGCTGCCGCACGATTGGCCTCGCCGCGCACAAGAACAAATGGATTAAGCGCGACTTCGACATGTGCTTCGAGATCGGCAAGACGGTTTTGGCGCCACAGGCCCTCATAGGCGAAGGCTCGATTGATGGGCATCTCGACCGAATCTTCAAATGGTTGAACGGCAATGCTTGAGGCGTCAGTCGCGCAGATGATGTCGACTCGACGTGGAGCTATCGAGGCACCGGCCGGCACCGGCAAAACCGAGCAAATTACGCTGATCGCGAAGCACGTGCCCGGGCGCTGGTTGATTCTTACTCACACGGTTGCTGGTGTCGATGCGATTCGAAAGCGACTCAAGCGTCATGGTGTTCCCGCCGATAAATGGCAGGTCGACACACTCTCGGCGTGGGCACATCGATATGCGATGGCTTATCCGCTGGGCTCTGGTCTCGCTCGCACATGGACAGTCCGCAACGGGGATTGGTCCTCAGTAATTCGCGCCGCCGCACATCTCATCGAAATCGGCACTATTGAGAGCGTCCTCAAGGCCTCTTACACCGGGGTGCTGGTGGATGAGTATCAAGATTGCACCGAGAACCATCATCGCCTGGTCTGCGTCTTGGCGAAGGTCCTGCGCTGCTACGTCTTCGGCGACCCACTGCAAGCCATTTTCGGATTTCGAGATGAAAAGCTGGCTGACTGGGATGCGCAGACGCTCGCGCGATTCCCATTGGCAGGCCGTCTTGAGACTCCACATCGCTGGATGGCAGCGGGGAATGCCGACCTCGGTTACTGGCTCATTCGGAACCGCGACCGATTTCGCGGAGGGCATTTCGATTTCGCCGGTGCTCCAGCCTGCCTGTCATGGGTCCGCGCAGACCTCAAGTCCGGAGCCAACGAGCTCGCCCGACACTGCTCAATTCGAATGGACGATGGTCACACCCTGAACGTGCTGCATTCCAGCAGAAGCGATACCCAGCGGGCTGACCTAGCCAAATGCATCAAAGCCACCACGGTTGAACCGGTCGGCGGTCGGTCCGAACGCCTCTTTTACGACGCGCTTCGAACGCACTCCGGCGCGAATCGGATTGAAGCCGTGCTGACTCTTGCGGGGACCGTGTACAGCGGAGCCGACGTTGCCGGCAAGAGGAAGCGCGTCGGCAGTCTGCTCAACAACCCGGAGCGAATGCGCACGCCCGCATCGAAAGCGGTATTGGCTCTAGGTGCTATCGCGACATCTCAATCGTTGCACAGCATCTCCGATTTCCTCGTCTGCGTCGGGCAAGAGCCGGGCGTGACTGTCGTTCGGCCCGAGCTTCTATATTGTGTTAGAGCTGCGCTTAAGCACTGCATCGAATACCCTGAAGTGCACCTTGATGACGCATCGTTCGAAATCGCAAATGCTCGCCGCGAACGCGGGCGCATCATTCGGAACCGATCCGTGGGCAGCACATTACTGGTGAAGGGACTGGAATTCGACCACGTCGTCATCACGCCTCACGCTTGCGATTCCCGCCAACACTGGTACGTCGCGTTGACGCGGGCGACGAGGTCCGTAAAGGTCCTCTCTCCGACCGTCCGCTTTAACATCTAAGGAGCTTCTAAAAGGCTTTTTCTTGGTTTTGAAAAAGGCCCTCCGATTCGAGACGAAGCCTTTTTAAGAAAATAGCGACCGCACCTATATTCGCAGCGGCTGGTAGGTCGTCTCGCCCGCCCACCGCGGGGAGCGTATGACTGGCGCCGGCCGCCACGCAAGCTCGCCAGCGCCGGCACGGGTTGCTGACCGCAGGCATGCACAACCAGATGCGAAGCTCGATAGAATCTCAAAATGTGGCCGCACGAGAGGCTCTCTCAGCGCGGTCTCACCAACACGCAAGCGCGCGAGGATGCAATTGGACAAGTACCCGACGATAGAGGTGTTTCAAGACCTCTTGGTAACTGACAACGATAGGCTCTCACTGCGAAAGGCCCTGCTGGATGCTGTGGCCGCGCCGTGGCATCACGACACGGAGGTCGAAGAGCGCTTGCTTTCCATGGGCACCGGTGACGAAGAGAGGATGTTGGCGTTCACCCGGGCCGCGAGCAAGGACATTGCTGCCGCGACGGTCACGCTGTTCCCCGATGGCGCCTCCTCATACAAAGTCTCGAACATCGTGCCGCGCGAGCGAAGCTCTCTCAGCGAAGGCGAGTACAACGCTGTGCTGCTCGACCTCGTTACGGAGGTAGTTGAGAAAGCAAAACAGTCCAACGGCATTACCTTTGAACTGTCTACGGGACAACAAGGACCGCTCGATTGGACCACTCAAGAAGCAGCAAATGCACTTTTAACATTCAGTCTTGGTGCGAACAAATCATCCGCGGCAAGCCACCAACTCGACCGAGAAAGATGGATGGCGTTCATCGTTGCAGCGCACCGTAGCGAGCACGAGCATTTCTATCCAAGCTATCTTGCAAGGTGGCTCACGAAGGCAGAGCATTGGCCGGAGGACGTAGCTGAAAGGCTTGCTACTGACTACGAGTCTTCGCTGGAATTGCTCGCATACTACGATGAGAACAGAGAATGAGCTTCGATGCCGCGAATATCGCCGCCTCGATGAGGCTCGACATTCCAGTTCTGTGCGCAGACACGTGCTCGATTCTTGATGTCATGCGAGACCCGACTCGCGATACGTTTACTGCCCCCGATTCAGAGGCCGCTTTGGGGATGATTCACGCAATGGAGCGAGGTTCGCTTCTAAGCCTCGTTGCTCAGCAGGTAAGGACGGAGCTCGATGAGCATCTTCCCCACATTGCGGAAGAAGCTTCAAAGCAAGTTAAGGAGACTCTGCAGAACTCCTTCTTGTGGTTACAATAAGGAATACTATTAGTAAACAAGCGACTTGGAGGCATCACGATGACGCAGCTTCATC
>NZ_JARUXJ010000208.1:0-406 GCF_031451465.1 Caballeronia sp. LZ003
GCGCAGCCTCGTCGCTCGCCACGCGTCTTCGCATCACGCGGCAGGCCGTGGAGCATCCGACGACCGCCGGGCGGGCGATTGCCAATCAGAAGAAGGCGGCCAAGCCGTGGGAGCTGCCCACGTGAGCACCCGTCGTCGGCTCGCGCGCAGCAAACGCAACATTGAATGGATCGAGGCGCACTGCCGGGTGCCCGAAGGCCGTCTTGTCGGTCAGCCGGTGAAGCTCACGAAGGAACAGCGACGCTGGCTCAAGCGGATCTACGACACGCCCACGCGCACCTTCATCCTGTCGATGGCGCGCAAGAATGCCAAGACCGCGCTCTCCGCGTTTCTCGTGCTGCTGCACCTCGTCGGGCCTGAGGCGCGCGTCAACAGCCAGCTCTACAGCGCCGCTCAATCGCGCGAT
>NZ_JARUXJ010000209.1:0-406 GCF_031451465.1 Caballeronia sp. LZ003
TATTGACAGTCGAGCGGAAGGCAATCGACCTGTGATCCATCTCCGCGAGGGATGGACAATGGTCTATCACGGGTGCGTGGAATCGGCGGACCGCAACGGTGGCCGTGTTGAGCATCTCATTTCAATCGAACGGATCCACCACTGAATATGTTTTCGTTAAATGAGCTCGGTCGCAGCGACTTCTTTCAAAGCAACTTTACGCTTGTCATGGCCAGCTTCCTTGCCATGGGCGCCCTATCTGCGAGCGGCTGCTCGTCAGGCGGCAGCTCGGCGCGCGAGGCGGTCAAGCAAGACACGCAAGCCTACCGATGCGCTGGTTTCGATCCGGTGGCTGACGAAATCGATTATCCAGCAGACGTTGAACGAGCGAGTAAGCGACTTCAAACCACTCCCGCCTGTCGCAGCG
>NZ_JARUXJ010000210.1:0-405 GCF_031451465.1 Caballeronia sp. LZ003
TGTGCTGCGTCATCGGGAGACGCTCAATTGGAAGATGTAGTGCGCCCAATCAGGCTCTATGGGAGTCTGGGGGCCAAGTTCGGTCGCGACCACGCCTATGTCGTGCGTTCTCCTCGCGAAGCAATCGGTGCCCTTGGTGCCATGATTCCGGGCTTTTGGCGCGAGCTCTGCAAGAGCGGGGAACAAGGCGTGCGCTATGCGGTGTTCGTCGGACAGCGCAACGTGACAGAGACGCAGCTCGACTGGCCGTCTGGCGGCGAGCCGATTCGCATCGCACCGGTGCTTGCAGGAAGTAAGGCGGGCGGAATCTTCCAGACGATTGCGGGCGTGGCGCTTGCCGCGGCAGGCGCTGCGTCGATGTGGCTGATTCCAGGCAACAAGTTCGGCATCGACATGATGCTCATG
>NZ_JARUXJ010000211.1:0-405 GCF_031451465.1 Caballeronia sp. LZ003
AGCGTGTCTTTATAAAAATCAGCGACGCCATTGCCTAAGCCCGCCGCCCAATCGTCACGCAGGCGCTTGAGCGTCGCAAAGTGTTCGGTGTGCATCGCGGTGGAAAGATCAAGATTTGCCTTGATTTGCTCAACTGCTTTGCGATACGCGTCACTGCCGAGCAACTCGGCGGGTGTCGTCTGCTTGAGCGCATCGAGCGCATGCTGATAATGGCGCACAATCTCGGTCATATCCGCCCGCGCTTGCCGACGCAAAGGATCGACCTGGCCGCCGCCCGCGCGCTCATCGAGCACGCGTGCATAGCGCTCCTTTTGGCCCTGCTGATATTCAATCAAATTCGCGTGCGTCCGATCTGCGCGCTGCGCGAGCTTCGCCTGTGCCTCCCGCAGCGTGTTTGCCTTCTCC
>NZ_JARUXJ010000212.1:0-402 GCF_031451465.1 Caballeronia sp. LZ003
CGTTGACGGGGATGTTGCGCTCGCTTGACGAGGCGGTGAGCGAAAGCACGCTTCGCCAGGCGGCGGTCGCCGGCGCTCGCGTCATTCATGACGAGATCAAACGGCGTGCGCCGGTGGGTGACCGAGAGGGGATGCGTCGAGCTCAGCCGCACGTCCCCGGTTTCCTGCGGGACCATATGCTGATTGCCTATGATAGGGAAGAGTCGGTGCCGGGCAAGTATGCCTCCTACCTCATCACCTGGAGCAAGGATGCCTTTTACGGGCGCTTCGTCGAACTGGGCAAGCGCAACGCGGTAAAGCTCACGGAGCGCACGCTTGCGCGCGCGATTCGAGAGATCGAGTTCGGCAGTTCGCGCACGCCTGCGCAACCCTTCATTCGCCCTGCCTTCGATGCCAAGAAGT
>NZ_JARUXJ010000213.1:0-402 GCF_031451465.1 Caballeronia sp. LZ003
AGGTGCGGGCTTGGGCGAACAGGACGCACGTGAGTTGCAGGAGATGGTGCGCGCATTTGTGGATCAGAGAATCGCCCGCAAGATGGGCGGGCAGGGCGGAGTCGGTTATTTGATGTCGCAGGGGTTGCTTGCGTGAGCATATCAGCTACGCATCGCACCTTTACCTGGTCACCTTCTGTTGATGCGGAGGGAACCACGCACTTTCGAGTGCGTGCGGTGCAGTTTGGCGACGGCTATAGCCAGGTCGTGGCGGACGGCGCGCGCAACGTTACCGAGTCGTGGCCGTTACGGTTTGTTGGTGATGGGCAAGAAATCGGCGCAATCCGCGCGTTTCTTGATGCCACGCGCGGTACCGAAGCCTTTTACTGGACACCGCCATTACGCACGCGCGGTCTGTTCCGA
>NZ_JARUXJ010000214.1:0-401 GCF_031451465.1 Caballeronia sp. LZ003
CGATGTCGACTTCACTGGAGCAAAGCTCACATGTGCAGACCTGCGTGGCGCTGATTTGCGGGGCGCGGTTCTTGTAAATGTGTCGCTGAAAGGTGCGAATCTGAGCGGAGCATGTCTGCGCAGCGCGGATCTGTCCGATGCTGACTTGCGCGGAGCCGACCTAAGCGGCGCGGACCTGGATGGAGCGCGTCTTGAAAAGGCGAAGCTTCGCGGTGCGGACCTGGCGGGTACGAATCTGCGCGGTGCGCACATGGAAGGCGTTGTGCGATAGCGATCAACGTTCACAAATCTCTTAGCGGGAAATCCAATGAAAGACGAGTGGGGCGCCAGCGCGGCGAAGGCTGTGCCCGTGGCGGGCGGAAACTTTTGGTTGTGGCTGAGCAGTCACGACATCAACTGGT
>NZ_JARUXJ010000215.1:0-397 GCF_031451465.1 Caballeronia sp. LZ003
GATCGTGGTGGCGGTGGTGGTGACGGTGTACACGGCGGGCGCGGCATCGGCGGCGATAGGTGGGGCGGCGAGCGCGGGCGCGGGCACGGGTGCGGCGGCAGGTGGTGCTGCTGCGGGTGCTGCTGCGGGTGGTGCGGCGGCAGGTGGTGCTGCGGCGGGTGGTGCAGTCGCAGGTGGTGCGGTCGCGGGAGGCGCAGCGGCGGCCAGTGCCAGCACCTGGTCGCTGGGCATCGCAGCCTTGAGCGGCGGAGGCACGCTGATGACGGCCGGCGTGGCGGTGGGTGCATCGGCGATAGGTGGCGCGGTGGGTTCACTGGCTTCGCAAGCGGTGCTGATTGCCGGTGGCGCGCAACAGGGTCTGGACTTGAAGGGAGTGGCGATATCGGCGGGATCGGCC
>NZ_JARUXJ010000216.1:0-387 GCF_031451465.1 Caballeronia sp. LZ003
CTCAAGCGCTTTGATCTTCTTGTCGAACGCCTCCGTGTTCATCCCGCCGGGATTTAACTCGGGATCGAGCAGCGCCGAGCGCGCCGCTGCCAGCTCGTCTTGCGCCTTTTGCAAAGCGTCGCCTTTGCCCGTTATGCCTCGCCAGAAACGCTCCCATTTCTGGCCGAGCGTTTCGTAGCTTTGCGCCATCTCGCGGTTGTCGGACGCCACTGCCTGGCGTGCCCTCGCGCTTGCCGCCTGCACGAACGCCGCCCAAGCTCCTGCCTTGTCGCCCGACAACTCAAGGAGGCGAATATGGTCGATCTGCGCTTGTCCAAGATCGTGATGGTCCTCGCGCCACTTGCGCGCAGCCTCCGCTGCATGACCGTACGATTGCAGGAACTGGCG
>NZ_JARUXJ010000217.1:0-374 GCF_031451465.1 Caballeronia sp. LZ003
AATCTGATGGATATGACCGATGGCAAAGAACTCAATTGACGCGTACGGCGCGTCGGGGAAGACAAACCTGCTGTTCTTCGACCCCGACAAGCTGGTGCTGGTGACGGATACGGCTTCGCCGCTGTACGACCCACGCGTAGATTTACCCGTGAATGCGGACCTCGCTCGAAACATCGATTTCCAAGGTGTGCTTCAGCCGATCTCAGTGATGAAGAACACCGAGACGGGCGAAACGGAAGTTGCGGTTGGGCGACAACGCGTTAAGGCGGCGCGCTTGGCGAATGAATGGCGGCGTGCGCGCGGCGAACCGCTGCTCCAGGTCCCCGGGCAAGTCCATCGAGGCGAGAGGCGCACGGCGCTGACCGCGATCATCA
>NZ_JARUXJ010000219.1:0-368 GCF_031451465.1 Caballeronia sp. LZ003
TCAACCTTCATGCGTAATTCGAAGTTGACCGTGGTCAACTCCTCGTTGGCGGACTGCAGCTCCTCCTTACTTGTCTCCAGCTCTTCCTTGGCCGAACGCAGCTCTTCATTGATCGCCTGAAGTTCTTCGTTCGACGCTTTCAGTTCTTCGTTTGATACGGCTGAGCGATCAAGCGTGTCCTGCAGATGCGACTTCAATGCCCGGTTCTCATCTTCCAGGCGCTGGATGGCCGCTTCGTAGGTGGTGACATCATGGCCACTTGCCTCTGGCAGAGGTGCACTGGCCTCAGGCGGTTGGTCAAAGAGTACCAGCCAGTACGTCGACTCCTCGTCGGCCGCCTTGACAGGGTCCACGGTAAGCGTCATGAC
>NZ_JARUXJ010000220.1:0-365 GCF_031451465.1 Caballeronia sp. LZ003
CTGGATCTGCAACTCGGACAGCCGCTCGGCGCGCATCTGCTCCACGCTGTATGCTGCCCCGCCATACGGACTGATTGCGTCTGCCGCTGCATAGCTTTCCGCGCCGCTCGTCGATGCCTGAACCGCCAAATTCCAACTCGCCATGCTTTCGAACTGAAGGCCCGCATCTCCGCTATCGCCCGACTGCTTCACCAGTGCATCAACATTGCCGTCCATGCCGTACAGCGTAGCTGTGCTGCCGTTGGTCGGCTCATCCATCTTCACCTTCGCCGGCGCAACCGACTTCGCCGCCATCTGCGCGATCACCATCGCCCCGATCGTATCGCCCGCAATCGCCCCGGCATTGCGTTGCAAGCTCCCGCCGC
>NZ_JARUXJ010000221.1:0-361 GCF_031451465.1 Caballeronia sp. LZ003
GGGCGCGCCGTACTTCACGCCCGTGATGTACTGGACAGCCTGCGTGCGGCGGCGCTTCCAGTTGATGAAACGCGCGGCCTTCATCGCAACGAAGCCGTTCTGCCAGAGCGAGACGAGCTGCGTGGCACCGCCCTTAGGCCCGCTTTCCATCTCGACCGACGCCTCGCGGCTCGCGTCGAGCGTCACATCACCATCGTCAGCCAGCAGGATTTCCGACGCATTGGCGAGAATCATCATGTCGCCGGCGGTTTGCGAGAGCAGCGCAGGAAGCCCGAAGAAGGTGCCGCCCGCCATCGTGAGGCCCGGGAACTCCGGTTGCGCCAGCGCGTTGTGCATCATCGAGAGCGCCAGCGCCGTGCTC
>NZ_JARUXJ010000222.1:0-349 GCF_031451465.1 Caballeronia sp. LZ003
CGATGGGAGTACCGCGGCGCTGAATGCGGTTATCGCGGAACGGATTTCTTCACGCGCAACAACATCAAGACGAAGAAGCCGGAAGAGGATAGGTGCGGTGGGCGATTGTCGTGCTGCCGAAAGCGCTTTAAGAACGTGCCGCTGCCTTTTGGTGGCTTTCCCGCTGCGGGCGCGGATGGCGCGCTCACGCGAGGCGGATAAGTGATGCTTGCTGATCGGACGCGTGCGGCGATTCAGGAGCACGCGCTCGCGAGTTATCCGAACGAATCGTGCGGGCTAATCGTGAACGGCGATTACCTGCCGTGCGCCAATGTTTCAAATCTTCCGTCCGAGCACTTCTCCATTTCAG
>NZ_JARUXJ010000223.1:0-345 GCF_031451465.1 Caballeronia sp. LZ003
GCAGTCCGTCGACCACTGACTGAATCACTTTGAATCGGTCCAACTCGCGCATCGACATGGTAATCGTGTCCGTTGCAGCCATCGCGGTCTCCTGCGCCGCAGCATCGGCGCGGGGTAAGCTTAGGCGGTTCGAAGCGGACATTTGAATCTGGCTAAAAGCGGACATTACAATCTAGCCGCTACACGCGCAAAAACCGCGCTAATTTATCTTATGTAAAGTTTTGCTAGCTGTGGTCGAAGGGTGAATCATTAGACAAAAAACGGCGCCTACGTTATTGTATCGCCCCCACTTAATCTCCCTGGGGAATCTAAGTGCCCACACAGGTACGACATGGCCGCATCGAG
>NZ_JARUXJ010000224.1:0-340 GCF_031451465.1 Caballeronia sp. LZ003
ATCGACCTTCGCGGGACGATCAAGCAACTTTTTTCGACGCTCGATCTCCGCTAACACCCGCGGGTTCTTTAGCAACCGATTAGCTTCGATGCTAGCGGTGCGCTGGCTGTATCCGGCTGCGACTGCGGCGTTTTTCCCTTTTCCATCAACGAGATACGCCTCTACGAACAGCCGTTGCTTATTCGTTAGCGACATTAGCAACTCTCGTAAAAGGGGAAATTTTCTGCGCGTGAGAGAGCAGTCGGTGTCCGAGCCTCGAACCCACCAGACTTTCGACACCCCCTCCCCCCCAAACACTTGCTCAACGTCCAAACCGCCCCGCAGCCTCCGCCGCCGTCTT
>NZ_JARUXJ010000225.1:0-327 GCF_031451465.1 Caballeronia sp. LZ003
CGATCCATTCGCGCGTGCGGTTTATGTGTTCAGCAATCAGCGGCGCGACCGCATCAAGATGCTGCTGTGGGACCGTAACGGCTTCTGGCTTCTCATGAACCAACTGGCTTCATACTACAACTCCTTTTCTTGGATCAGAGGGTCTTGGATACTGCGCTCTCTCTCGCCGCTGCCGCGCGGTCAGTGAGTCGATCCCATCTGCTGCTGTGCTTCACAGGCGGGTGGGAAGTAAGCGCCCGGCAAAGTCACGGGTGCGCTTAATCAGGAGGCGGCTGGTACCCAATTATGCGGAAGCAATTCAGTGATCTTATCGGCCCTCTGCGTCGG
>NZ_JARUXJ010000226.1:0-322 GCF_031451465.1 Caballeronia sp. LZ003
GCTACCCTCGGTCCACTCGTGAATGCACGCGTCGATCAGCTCCTTGGCCGCCTGCAACTGTTCGCCGAACTGGATGTGCTCGGCGATCTGTCGCACGACCTTATAGCGCCCGTCGAAGGTCACTAGCGAAATATTTCCTTTGATGGCCCGCATGCGCACGCCGTATTGCTCGCTGCTGGCTTCGACGAACGCGGCGACATCAGCAAAGGCCAGCTCCTTGAATGCAAGGAGTTGTTCCTGATGTTTTTTCGCAGTGTCGATCAGGGCCATGACCGTCTGGTCACGCAGACGATCAACGGGCTTGATCATTGATTCGGGGACG
>NZ_JARUXJ010000227.1:0-318 GCF_031451465.1 Caballeronia sp. LZ003
CAGGGCAAGGATTACGGCGCCTATGTGCAAGATCTGGTCGAACTGACGCCTCAAATCAAACTCCAGCTCGGCATGCGCGCGGATCGATTTTTCAATCGCGCCGACGAAGTGGGTGAAGCGACCGCCCGAGGTCAGCAGTCCACGTTCTCGCCGCGCGTGGGCCTTGTGTGGCAACCCTTGGAGCGCACATCGTTTTTTGCGGACTGGAGCCGCAGCCACGCGCCTAACGTCGGACATAGCGGCAGCAACGTCACCTACGATGCGGAAGTCGCGGAGCAATTCGAGATAGGCGTCAAGCAAGATCTCATCAAGGATCGG
>NZ_JARUXJ010000228.1:0-316 GCF_031451465.1 Caballeronia sp. LZ003
CGTGGTGGCGGTGGTGGTGACGGTGTACACGGCGGGCGCGGCATCGGCGGCGATAGGTGGGGCGGCGAGCGCGGGCGCGGGCACGGGTGCGGCGGCGGGTGGTGCTGCTGCGGGTGGTGCGGCGGCAGGTGGTGCTGCGGCAGGTGGTGCGGTCGCAGGTGGTGCGGTCGCAGGCGGCGCAGTCGCGGGAGGCGCAGCGGCGGCCAGTGCCAGCACGTGGTCGCTGGGCATCGCAGCCTTGAGCGGCGGAGGCACGCTGATGACGGCCGGCGTGGCGGTGGGTGCATCCGCAATAGGTGGCGCGGTGGGTTCACTG
>NZ_JARUXJ010000218.1:0-78375 GCF_031451465.1 Caballeronia sp. LZ003
TAGCTAATTCGTTTACGCAAAGATTGTTGTAAGAGATTGGAGAGACAGCTTGATCGACGCCCTAGACGACGCTCTTTACACCGACTAACGATGAAACCGATCGAACAAGCATTACAAGCGCTCATCGCGCGTGAACCGACACCCGATGAAGTTGCGAAGTTCTACAAGATCAAAGAAACGTGCGGCTTTTCCGAACACGACAGCGTTTGGGCGTTGCTGCTGGCCTTTGGTCACTTCGAAATCCTGTACGGCGAGATTCCTGAGAAGATCGCTACGCAGGCACGCGGCCTTCTCGCCGATCATCGCCTTGCGCTGGAAGCTGCGGCAGAAGCGGCGGAACGTGCAGTCCGCGGCAGCATGATCGAAAACGTCACTAAGACAACGCGTGAAATGGCCGACAAAGCCATTGAAGCTGGGAAAGTCATTGCGTCGCATGGATACCGCCGCAACGTCGTCTTTGCGATCGTCGCCGCATTCGCGGTATCCACTGTGTTGATTGGCGCAGTCGCATGGGGCGCGTACAAGATCGGCACGCGCTCGGGTGCGGTCGGCGTCATGGTTGACGCGGCTTGGGCGCAGTCGGCGGAAGGTCGAGCAGCCAAAACATTCGCGCAACTCAACAACATTCGGACCATGCTCGAATGCCCCTCGAACTACCAGACTCATAAAGAAGGGAGCGCAAACTACTGTATCCCCTACGACGAGGCGACTCGGCGCAGTTTCGGCTGGCGAATTAAATAAGGAGCTTTTCGATGACCACTGTATTGATTGTTGCACTCGTCTTCGCGGTCCTGATGTGCATTGGTCTTGCGTTGTTGTGCTATTACCTGCTGGCAAAGATGGACCGGAATTTCAAGTGCCAGGAATATCTGTGGAAGCATGAGCATGCTGAGCGTGCCGAAAAGGATCAGTACCTATCGGGCGTGCTGGCCGTCTTGAACACCAATGTTGGCGGCATTAGCAAACGCATAAGCGAGAGCGCTGAGGTGGCAGAAGCCCTTCACATGCACGCGCCGGAAGTCTTCAAAAAGTGCAACGGCCTTGCTTACTGGCTTCACGCAAATGATCAGTTCCTTTCTCGCTTGTACGCGAAGGCGGCAAATGGCATTAGCCACGACCACCAGTGGCGCATTGCTGAATGGGAGAAAAGCGGTCGCGACGAAGTGTTTCGGCGCATCTACAAGAGTGCAGGTCTGACTGTCCCATCGTTCATGTCTGACGGCGCGAAAAGTGACGATCAGGCAGCTATCGCATAAGCGCTAGTCATTTAATTTAAGGAGTTTGATTATGTCTCTTTTGCCCGATCATTCCGTCGCCCAGCTAGTCATGCTGGATGGCGATGTGTGCAGCATTGCCGAACAGTCCGTATATCTGGAAACTTTCGGGTATGTGGAAGACCCGCATCAGGCGGGTATTTGGGTTTCTGCCGGCGACGACGCCGAACACGCGCAATGCAGGCTCGTGATCGCAAATGAAGGCGAGCTTTTCACTGTGTATGGTCAGGCTGTCGAGCACTATACGAACATCAACTACGTGCTGAACAAGTTCGGTTGGGCGAAAGCCAGTGTTCTCGCACGCGACAAGGATATCGAAGCGAAGCTGCTGGCTCGCCTCGTCAGCGTCGACGTGGTCACGACCTCGGACGACATGCCGGCGAGCACTCTCCAGGCAAGCATGCATCAACCCATGGATGAACTACAGGCGGCGGCGACACACGCTGATTCCCTCGTGCCCGAAGCGTCCACGCCCGTCGTGGATGAAGACATGGCCTCGACGCGTGGGTTGGATGATTCGCACCTGCGCATCGAGCAGTTGACGATCCGTTGCAACGCTGCTGAGGAACGCACGGCCGAACTCGAAAGCTCGAATGCGTCGCTCGTCAACGAGAACAACGCTCTGCGTGAGCAGTTGCATGCCGCGAACGAGAAGATCGCCGCTGCGCGCGTCTCGATTCCGGAAGACAAGTCACGCGTCGAGAAACCGAACGACGCAGGTTTGACCACGGACGCTCAGCGACTCGTGGCAGTTATCGAACGCTACGCGCTGGCCCATATCGACCTTTCCGAGTTCGTAGGTTCGCCGCTGCTCGCGGGACTTCGGGATGTTGGCTACGAGCCTCGGTTGCGACTCGTGAAGGTCGCATGAGTCGGTTTTGGTTACGGTGTTTTTCCAACGTCAGAAACGCAATGGTCTTCCGATCCGCTGGCGAGTCCGATCTGGTACGGAGCGTGGGCCGAATTACCGGGCTTTACCGCTCCCTCGCTGTTGCGATCGTCTCATTAGAGGCGTTTTCGAGTGATGAAGCCGCTGAGCTTCGTCAAGCGGATCAGATCGCGGCGAGAATCCGCGTCGTTTGCAGCGAGCTGGAACATTTGTGGGCGGTAGTCGAGGAAGGCGACGAAGACGTGCGAGCCAATGTTCCGCGTCGAATCGGTGTGCTGGAACGCGAAATACAAACTTTGCTCGGACAGGCGCGGTCGCTGGGAGCAGGCCGAGTTAATAGGGTGGATACGGGGTGGAAACGATAAAAGAACATGCGCGTATGCTCGCCTGCCCGATTGCCGCTGCGCTCGTTGGCTTGATTGCATGGAGTGGCGATGTGTCGGGCTTGTGCGCCCTTCCCTTGTTCATATTTTTATGGCGCTTCGCTCGCTCGCGTCGCTGGGCTTTTCTGACAGCCGCAGCCTATTATCTGGTTGCCGGTCGCGGGCTTATTCTCGGTGCGGGCGTTTTCTTCGGTGACGATCCTGCCCTCCCCTCATGGGCCTACGGTATAGCTATCTGGACTATGCCGAGCTTACTGCTCGCATCAGTTTGGGCCGGTCTTTGGGGCGAAAAGCATCGCCCTCTGCGCGTTCTCGCTGCCCTTCTATTCACGTCGATTCCACCTATCGGCGTTGTCGGATGGGCAAACCCGATCACCGCAGCCGGGGCGTTATTTCCCGGAACAGGATGGTTTGGTTTCGCGCTCTGTGTCGCCGCCCTCGCCTACCTAGCCCAGACTCGTCGCCCTGTTGTCGTTCTTGTCGGGCTCGCGATTTCCGCTTCGGCACTTAACGCGCGATATCACGAGCAACAAGACGCTACTTGGATGGCCGTCAACACAGATCTTGGCGCCGCACATGGTTCAGACGATGACTATGCGCGGTTGCATGCGCTCCTCGATATTGTGGATCAGCGCTCTTCAGAAAACCCCAATGTCCGCGTATTTGTCCTCCCCGAACTCGTGGGAGGCGATTGGTCAATGAACGCGATCTGGTGGCAAAGGATGGCTGGCGTCCTGACCAAGCGCGGTCAGACCGTGCTAGTCGGCGCCCTCTTGCCACTCGATCGAAACACGCACTATGAAAACGCCTTGTTCAGCGTCGGAGCGGACGGCGGTAAGTGGCTCGCGGATCGGGTGCCAGTCCCGTACTCGATGTGGAAGCCTTGGACTGAAGGCGGCGCTGACGGTCACTGGGCGGGCTCCGGCGTGCAAGATGTCGCTCAAAGGCGCGTCGCAACGCTCATTTGCTACGAGCAACTGCTTATCTGGCCGGTGCTGCACAGCTTTATACATCGGCCAACGCTGCTTGTAGGTGCCGCTAATGACTGGTGGGCTCGCGGTACAAGCATCTCCAGAATTCAGCACGAGGCGACTGCGGCGTGGGGCCGTCTGTTCTCGGTTCCCGTCGTGTGGGCGCGAAACGAATGAGCACGCGGATCACGTTATGAGGTCGCATCTGACTAGTTTTATGCGCTCGCGCGAGCCTCCCGAACGACGCCGCGAGCGAAAAGTGACAAACCGTGGCCTGCCTGCGCCGTAGCCATAGCGTTACAGGTGACGGATAGTGGCCTGACGCTCGCATTCACTTCATACAAATAACGATATGGAAAAACCCTTATAAATCAGTCACTTTCACACTCGCGATCCGATTCTGATTGGGAAAAGTCCGCATTCATTAGCAGCAAAGGTGACGCCGTGTGGCCCGCCTTTAGCTGTATGCGCCCTGAAAGGTGACGTTTTGTGGTCCGCTAAAAGCGCTCGCATCGTCGAATGCCGCTTTCCGTCGCGCCGAAAGGTGACGTTTTGTGGCCTATCGAATGTGCCGTCCAGTTGTCGGATTCACGTCCAGATCGGCGATCATTAGCGCGGATTTTCATAACAATCGAACACATAGTGCCGAATTGAGCTTTAGCGCCGGCTGATTCGCAGTCGCGTACTGGTCGACGGGGGTTCATCCAAGGTGACAGATTGTGGTCCGTCGCTCTTGGACGCTTCGCTCAGTCACTGCCCACGAGGTCACGGTCTGAATCAGTAGCGAAAGGTGACGTTTTGTGGTCCCGACTCATCAGGGAGAACCGGACAGCGAATGTCGATAAGGCGCGAAAGGTGACGTTTTATGGTCCGTGTCGCTGCTCGCACGCTGAAAGCAAGGTCCCCTGGCGCATTGCGGACGCACAACGCAGAGCGTGAGTGGTTTGTTTGCCGTTCAATGAGGAAAAATTTTAAATAAGGTGCTTTTGTAAAACACATCGTAAAGCCTTTAGTAACACCTTTTGTAAACGCATGGGGATAAGTCGGCAAACCCTTACCCAACAAGGTTTCAAGAGGATTCGAAATATGCGAAATGTGACGTTTGATGGCCGAGTGGTGACAGATCACGGTCCCTCGTGGACGGATTGTGGTCTGCATGTGACAGATTGCGGCCGTTATCCACATTGGTGACTTGAAACGTTGGTGTCACCGTTGTAAAGTGACGGCAACCGCTTGCGTCACGTTTGAACAGGAGAGTTGAGTGAACACGGACATGGTAGAGGATCGACTGGGCAGTCTGGAAGAAGCCGGCGAAGAAGAGTCGCTAGGTTCGGCTGTGCAGATCGTTGAGTCCATGCCTATCGAGATTTCGCACCTCAATCCTGACATTCTCGAAGGCGATGGCCGCGTCAAAGGCACGGTCGCCATGAGCCGAGCGCTAGTCAATGCGCAGCAAGGGCTTTCGCTCAATGAAAAGCGGCTGATGATGACGGCGCTTCGTAGCGTCGACAGCAAAAAGTCTCCGTACCATCATGGGAAAAGCGACGGATACGTGTCTGTGCGGGTTCGCGCGGACGAGTTCGCAGCTGTGGCGGCATTGTCGCCACGATCCGGAGAGAAGCAGTCGGCCGCTGCGTACAAGGGCTTGAAGGAGGCGTGTGCGAGTCTCTACGAGCGCAAGCTGACGTACATGGACGGCAAAAAGAAGGTCAACCTGCGCTGGGTCTGGAAGGCTACTTATCACGACGGCGAAGGGTGGGCAGAGATTTGTTTTTCGCCCGACCTAACGCCGCACATCTTTTTGCTGAAAAGCCGATTCGTCTCGTATCAGTTGAAGTTCGCCCAAGGGCTTCAGTCAATATATTCCTGGCGTCTGCTCGAACTGCTGATGCGCGAAAAGGATCGTGGAGTATTGCTGGTTACGGTTGATGATCTGCGTGCGACGTTGGAAATTCCTGAAACGTACCGGTTCGCAGACATCAAGCGCCGCGTGATAGACATGGCGGTCGATGAACTCAACGAGAAGGCAGATTTGGTCATCCAATGGGTGCCCCAAAAGCGCGGTCGTGCCGTGCATTCGCTTCGTTTCGAGTTCGTTGAGAATCCGCAAGGGCGTCTCGATGTGTAAGCGACTTCTGACGTTGGAAGTCGCTGAAAGCTGGTGCAGCGTCGCGATCCGGCTTTGATCAGAAAAAAAGTTTGACGCTACTGTTTGATTGTATGAGAATGATATAAATATATCCTGATAGCGAACAAGTGCTATCAGGCTTACTTGGGCGGTGTCTTTTTCTGACGTTGGAAATAGCATCGAGAAACGAAGGGACAGCGATGAAAAAACTATTGTTACCTGCTGCGCTGTTGGTCCCCTCCGTGGCGATGGCCGGAATGGTGCTCGTTGACGACGGATCGACTGCAACGCAAGCGACGGGAAGGCCGACGAGCCAGATCGTCGCGATTCCACCAACTGCGGCAGGTATTGCGCCGACGATCTTGCCGGCCGATCCGAAGGCGGCACAGCAGCCGGTTCCCGACGCGGGAATTGTGCCGATGTGGACTGCGCCTGCTGGCTCTACGCTGCGTGATTCGATCCAGAAGTGGGCTAACCAGGCGCAGTGGACTCTGGTATGGGATGCGCCTGACGGCGTGGATAAGTCCGTCAACTACCCGATCGTCGCGGCGCTTCACTTTCAGGGGTCGATCGACAAGGCGGCGGGCGATTGCATCCGACTGTATGAGCGTGCGAAGAAGCCGCTTGCGATTGAAATCAACCCGTCCCAACGACTTCTGTACGTACACCTCAAATACAGTTAAATCATGATCCGAAAATCATTTTATTTAATGTGTATGGCGGCGGTAGCGGTAGCGCTCTCCGGTTGCCAAACCTTCGAGCATGCGAGCGACATCGAGCACGCGACCGACGCAGACGCATCGAGGATCGGTGACGCGTTGAAGCGTCCGGTTGCAAATCCGAGTCAGACAGACCAGACGGTTCGCTATCTCGACAAGCAGTGGGTGTCGCTCGTCCCGATTACGGAAACGCGCGTGGCGGATGTCCCGCAACTGAATTGCAGCCTCAAGATCGTGACGGATGAACCGGTTTCGATTCTGGAATTCAGTCAGGTCATCACGAAGAAGTGCAAGATTCCTGTGCGTGTCACTCCCGATGCGCTGGCAGCGATCTACAACCGCGACCTGAGCAACGGCGAGACGAAGTCGGCACCGACTGTCGTGAATGGCCTTCCGGTTCCTGCTATCAATACGCCCAACATGGGGGCGGCTGGTTCCGCCACCATGACAGGCGATCATAAGATCGACGTCAACTACAGCGGCGATCTGAACGGACTGCTGGACATGGTCACGGCGCGCGTCGGCATCGCGTGGAAGCCTGAGA
Organism: Caballeronia sp. LZ003; assembly: GCF_031451465.1. Lineage (NCBI taxonomy): Bacteria > Pseudomonadati > Pseudomonadota > Betaproteobacteria > Burkholderiales > Burkholderiaceae > Caballeronia > Caballeronia sp. LZ003. The sequence goes on from NZ_JARUXJ010000218.1 coordinate 6,909, forward strand.
ACAACGGTCGTGCGGTCATCATCTACGGCGTCGACACGAAGATGTTCAACATCCACCTGATTGCAACGGACACCGACATGAAGTCGGAATTCCAAAGCGGCACGACTCAGGTGAATGGCGTCTCTGGTTCCGGTTCGAGCGTGTCGGGTGGTGGAGGTAGCAGCGGCAGTGGCAGCGGCTCCACGAATACGATGCAAACGACCGTGGTGTCGATGAAGACTTCATTGTGGAACGACATCCAGAACGACCTCAACGCTATCGCGCCGGGTCCGGTCAATCGCGTGAGCATTTCACCGTCGACCGGTGGCATTACGGTTCGTGGTACGCCGTCTGTGCTCGATGCTGTTGCGCACTACGTGGATGCGAAGAACAAGGTTTTCGATAAGTTCGTCACGTTCAACGTGCAAGTGCTGTCGGTCACGGTGACAAACACGGACGCGGCAGGCATTAGCTGGCAGGCGCTGTACAAGACCCTCACCGGCAAGTACGGCATCGGTCTTGCAAACGCGTTCTCGGCGCCTGCCGCAGCGATTAATGGCACCTTCTCGATCCTGAACACGTCGGGCTCGCCGTGGGGCGGTACGTCCGCGATCCTGAGCGCGCTGAACGAACAAGGCAAAGCGCGACTTCTGCGCAGCACGCAATTGCCGACCATGAACCTGAACTCGGTTGCGACGCAAACCGGCGAGCAGCAAAGCTACCTCGCAAGCTCGTCGCAGACGCAGACAGCGCAAGTCGGTTCGACCACGACCTTGCAACCCGGCACGATCAACACCGGTTTCAATATCTCGATGCTGCCGAACGTTCTGGATAACAACGACATTCTGTTGCGCATGAATATCAATCTGTCGAGCCAGAAGGGGCAACCCCGGACGGTATCCAGCGGCGGATCGACCATCGAACTGCCGGACATTCTTTTGCCGCTGAACACCTCGAACACGATCAAGGTGCATGCAGGCGATACCGTGATGCTGGCCGGTCAGGACTATGACGACCAGAATTCGACGCGTGACGGGGCGGGCAGCGACAAGTTCTTCCTGCTGGGCGGCGGCGTCAATGTCACGCGCTCGCACACGATGCTCGTGGTTTTGATTACGCCGGTTCTGGCTGCGGAGTAACCATCGTGCTCAAAGCATCCCGTAGGCGCTCCAAGGGCCAAGTCCGCGACGACGCTCCGGTTCGTCAGGATCTGCAATACGTCGAAATCAACGGGCATGGCTTCGTTTCCAACCTGTTCTGGCAACCGCTGAATAACGCTCGCAGCTATATGGCGGAAGCGAAGTCGTTCGGAAAGCAGAACGGGTGGGACATCGTCGCGATTCGACGCGGCACGCGTATTCAAGCTGGTTTCGTGGATAGCGGATCGCGCAACCTGAAGGGCATGTTTAGCCTCGCAGCTTCGCTCGCCAGTGTGCTCGGTGACTCCTGGCTTGGCGCTTTCCGTTTGTCGGACGGCAGATACGCAGTGGTGGCCGTTCACGAGATGCTTATTTGCCCTGGCGTCGACCGCCTTTGCGCGACGGCAGAGCAAGCGAAGCAGATGCTTACGAACGCTCACAACACGTATTCATTCGACGCTGAATCCATCTTTGCGCCGCCTGAGTTGGAGTTTGCGTCTCAGGATCGCGACATTTATCAGTTGCTTTCCGCGAAGTCGGTGAGGAAGGAAAACCGGCTGAAGCAACTGACGTTCGGCATGTCCTCCCGTCAGCTGGTGATTGCGAGCGTCGGTGTTCTGGCGGCGCTGGGTGTCATCGGGGGATATGTCGCTTGGCATCAGCATGAACAGGAAGAGCAAGAGCGGCAGGCAGCGATTCAGCGTGCCGCAGCGAAGAAGCATCTCGATGATCTGAACGCGACCGCTCGCAGGAAGCTGGTGGAGGCTGCGCTTGCGCACCCGTGGGCAGTTCAAGCCAACGCGATGGACTTCATCGTCGCCTGTTCAAAAGTGACCAATGCGTTGCCGTTGAGCGTGAAGGGCTGGACATTCGAAAGCGCCGAGTGTGGCAGTAGTAGAGCCGTGGCGCGATTCTCACGCAATGGCGGAACGGTGGAAGAAATGCGCGTCGCCGCGCCAGAACTCTTTGGCGCGCCGGCAGTTTTCAGTGGTGGAGATGAGGCGACCGTAACGCTCGGCTTCGCAGTTCCAGCTGGTGGCGACGATGTCATTGCATCGCCGGACGACGACATGAGCACCTTCATGACGCATTTCCAGCAGATTGCAGTGACGCCGACGCTGGAAGAGCGGCCCGTGAAGATCGACCCGCCGAAGGTTCCAGACGGTCAGCCGCCGCTTGATCCTCCTATCGCAACCTGGCGGCAGTTTCATTTCGCCTTCGACGGTCCCTTGCAGCCCGTGTCGCATTTTGTTGCCGGTATGGCCACAACCGCGACGCTGGCCGGCATTCCGGGGCTTCGGATCGAGGGAATCACGACGAAGCTGAACGGCGATGACGCAACGCTTACTTGGCATGTTGAAGGAAATATCTATGCGAAAAAATAGTCATCTTATTCTCGCGCTCGTCGCGTTCGGTTTGATCGCAACGGACGCGATCGGCCAGACCGTTCCCGCGGTGGCGACGGTTGGCGACCTCGCGACAATCCAGTCCGACACTCTTCTCGGGAAGGCTCGACTCGCTAAAGAACAGGTCTACGCAGACCTGCGAAAAATCAACGGCGAAGGTCCGGGCGGCTCGGCTGCAACGGTCGATTCGGGCATTCCGCAGCTGACGCGCATCGTGGAAGCAAACGGCGTTAGCGAGGCGACGCTTTCCTACGCGAACGGAAAGATCGACGCTCGCGAGGGTGATCGTGTGCCCGGGGGATACGTGCTGATGAAAATTCATCCGGACACCTCCCTGATTCAATTGAAGGCGCGCAATGGTCGCGTCTTCGATGTTCCGGTGTCGTCCGGATCGGGTCTGTCCGCTACGCCGACCACTCCGCAGCCAGCAGCGTCGAATGGGCTGATCGTGTTGCCGCCGCCGAACCCGATGGCCGGCGCCCCAGTGCCGCAACCGCAGCCCTCTAATGTGCCGCACCTGACGCCGACTATGGCGGGCGCACCAAATTCCACCGCTCATTAAGGGGCAACGTCATGGACATGAGCGACCAGTCACACATCAGTAGTGTGGCCGAAAAGCCGACGCTGTTGCAGTCGACAAAGTATCCGCCTCCAGAAGCAGCGAAAGGGAAGGTGGCGCTCTTGTCTGACTTGACGCTGCTGGTGTGGGATTCGTACAAAACTGACCACGCTGTTATGGCGTATCAGCAACTGCTGGAACGGTACGACATCCGATTCACGATTCGCTTGGTGCCGGTGGAAGAGATTCGCGCGGCGCTTGACGTATCGAGCGCGAAAACCACTGTGCGCCGGACGGACATCAGCGACGTACAGGTAAAGGCAATCAATCTCATCAAAGACGCAGTCAAGCTCGATGCAACCGATATTCACATCCTGAACTATCAGGATAAGTCGATCATCAAGCTGCGCATTCACGGCTTGCTCTTCGTTCACCGCGAGATTGATCCGGAAGAAGGGCAAGTCCTGTGTCGTTGCATGTACGGCTCGATGTGCGATGTCGGTGACGGCAACTACAACGATCGGCTTTCGCAGGACGCGCGCCTGTCGCGCGAGACAATCAAAAGCGCGGGTCTGAACGGCGCTCGTATCGCAACGCGCCCGATGGAATACGGCAACCTTTTCGAGTTGCGCCTGTTGTACGGCAGTAGCAAGAAGCGTCACGATCTGAAGGAACTCGGCTACAACCCTCGCCAGATTGCAGCGATCAATACGATGATCCGCCGCAAGGGCGTCAACATCTTTTCCGGCGTAACGGGCTCTGGCAAATCTACTGCGCTACAGGTCGTGCTCTCGATGCTGCTGAAGCTTCATAGTGGCCGCATCAACCTGATGACGGTTGAGCAACCGCTGGAATACGTTATCGCCGGCGCGGTCCAAACCCCGCTGCTGTGCGACCTCGATGACGAAGTCCAGGTGGCGCGGGAATGGGCGCGTTCGATCGCAAACCTGATGCGACTCGATCCCGATTACCTGATGGTCGGGGAGCTTCGCGACCTCGCGTCCACGATGGCGGCGATTCAGGCCGCGATGACAGGACACGGAATGTGGACAACAACGCACGCCAAGGACGCATTTGCGACCTTCGATCGTCTCGCGGACCTCGCCGTGCCTATTCGTCGGTTGACGGACGCAAGCCTTTTCACGGGGGTCGTGAATCAATCTTTGGCTCCGGTTCTTTGCCCTGCTTGCAAACGTCCTTTTTCGAAGTTCATGAGCGACGTGTCGGAAGACTTGCGCGAGCGCGTTAGCCGATTCTGTGTGCCGGGTGGCGTCTACATCGCAGGCAATAAGAAGGATTGCCCGACGTGCGGAGGTTTGGGCATCGTGGATCGGACGGTGGTTGCGGAAGCCGTATTGACTAGCCAGTCATTGCTGAATGAATACCGTCGTGACGACGGCGGATCGGCGGCCGCGCGGTCGTACTGGGTTAATGAAATGGGCGGAATGACGAAGTGCCAACATCTGATTCAAAAGATCAATGAAGGGATAGTGGACCCATTTATGGGCGAAGAAGCGGTGTGCGGTCTTGACGAAGACAGCCTCATCATCCAATAGGGTCAAGCATGTTTTCATTGTCTAAAGAGTCGATCGACCAAGTCTGGTATTCGATGTGGTTCGGCGCAAAGCAGCGGTTGAAGCTCTACAAGAGTCTGGCAACACTGCTACGCAACAACGTCCCCTTGCGGCAGGCTTTGGTGACCTCCTACGAGGTATATAGCGACAATGGCAAGAAGCCCGATCGGATCGAGGCGATCGTTCTTCAGGATTGCATTGCTGGCGTCGACAACGGGCGCGCGCTGTCATTCATTCTCCAGCAGTGGGTTCCGTTCGATGAGCACTCAACGATAGCGACGGGGGATCGGGGCGGTAAAGTAGCGGATGCACTCATGCGGGGAGCGGAGGTTATCAAGCGCAAGGGAATGATGCGCAAGGCGCTGATAAGCGCGGTGACCTATCCGGCAATGCTTATGCTGAGCGTGGGCGGGGCGTTCTACCTTATCGCGACGAAAGTTATGCCGCGCTTGCTCATGAGCGTGAAGCCGGAAAACATGGACTCGAGCGTCCATCTGCTGTCGTGGCTTTCTTCGTTTGTGGCAGATAACGGCGCCGTGGTGCTGCTGCTTACACTCGCTGCGTCGATCGGCATTGGTTTGAGCATGCCTCGGCTGACGGGTAAAACGAGATTTTTCCTGGACAAGTTTCCGCCGTGGAGCATGTACCGGATCGTTCAAGGTGCGATCTTTCTGTACAACGTCGGCGTGCTTCTCGAAGCAAATGTCCCGAAAAAAGAGATTCTGGAAATGATGCTGGAGCGCGCGAATCCGTACATGGCCGAACGGCTCGATGGCGCGCTGCTAGGGGTCAAAAACGGGCTGGATCTCGGGCAAGCCTTGCGTGCGAGTGGATTCGAGTTCCCGAGTCGCGATGCTATCGCGTATGTGAGCGTAATCGGCAGCATGGAAGGCGGCGAGGCACAGCTGAAAGAGTTTGGCGAGGACTGGCTGGACGAAAGCGTGGACCGGCTTGCGACAGCTTCCGCGATCTTCAAACAGATCGCGATTCTGGCCGGTGGCCTGTTGATCATGGCAATCGTCCAAGGTGTGAACGCTTTGAGTAGCGGTATGTTGAACTGAGTTGTGACGTGCAGACAAAGGTTGTCTGCTACGTCGATATAGTGATATATTTAAATCAAATTCCAACGTAGGAAATTTTCGACCATGAAGACCATTCAAAACCAGAAGCCCGCTTTGAAACAAGGCGCTCGCCTCGCTCGTCAGGCTGGCGTGCTGTCGATCGAAATGATCATCGTGCTGGGGATCGTCGCGCTGATTCTGCTCGGTGTTGCTGGCCGCGTCGCGGTGTCGTTCCTGTCGAATGACAACACAGCCGAGTTGTCGAATATCACTGCGATCTACACAGCGGTGAAAGACACGAAGACGACCGTGGGTTACGGCACTTCAGGCACTGATCTTTCGTCGGTCGTGATCGCAGGCGGCAAGCTGCCGACGAACATCCCCGTCAACGGTACGACCATCTCGAACCAGTTCGGCGGCACGTACACCCTGAAGAGTACGGGGCAGGGCTTCACGATGGCTGACTCGAGTATCCCGCAGAAGAACTGCGTCAAGATCGTTTCGAGCGCAACGCAGGGCGGGCAGTTCGCGACGACGACCGTGAATTCCGGTAGCGCTTATTCCGGCCCGATGTCTGCGGCAGACGCGCAGACCGCATGCAATGCGACCACAAACACGGTCACTTTCGCGAGCACGTACTAACCCTTGGGGGCGGGGCAGTGGAACGTCTTAATGCGACCCGTTTTGTCGACCTCTATATCGTCAACGAGACGATGAGCCAGATATCGGGTCTTGAAGGAAATCCCGCGTTACAGCTTGCTCCATCGTATCTGTTGGATGACATCGCAGAAGTCCGCGCGAAGTGCGAGCACCTTTACCGCGCGAAGCGGAACCCGGAGTTTTATCTTACCTTCGGGACCGTTTCTTATCGCGTGACGGCGCTCGAAAGCATCAATCAGACCGTGTTCACGCTGCGTCAGACGAACGTGCCGCGCGCAGCGGCGGACTTGGGTTTGGGTGACGCTGTGCTCGGCGCGCTTCTTCAGGAGAACCTTCGAGGACTTGTGCTTGTCTGCGGCGAGCGCGCGGTAGGCAAGACGAGCACTGCTGCATCCGTTTTTGTCGAGCGCATCAAGATGTACGGCGGGCTGGGGCTGGCGATCGAAGACCCTCCAGAAATGAAAATGGAAGGGCCGCACGGAAAGGGGTTCGTGTTGCAAGTATGGGCCGATCCCCAAAAGGGCGGGTATCCGGAGCAGATGCGGCGCGGTACGCGAAGCGGGGCAGAGTCGATATTTCTAGGCGAGATTCGCGACGGCATTACTTCGTCGGAAGCGTGTCGCGCGGGCATCGACGGTCAGCTAGTTGTTTCGACGGGGCATGGCGGGTCACCTATCGAGGGGCTTGAGCGTATCCACGCACTCGCATCGCAGAACGAACGCGCAGCCTCCCAGCTTCTCGCTGACGGTGTGGCATTGGTTGTTTGGCAGACGCTCGAACCGGTGTTGATCGCCGGTAGCCATAAAAAGCGTGCTCGAACGAAGATGCTCCGCGTCAAAGGCAATAGCAGTGTGCAGGCGAAGATTCGCGAGGGCAAATTCAGTGCTCTGGTACAGGACTTAGATCAGCAGTCGAATGCGGCTGCGTGGACTACGGCGGCAATCAAATAATGTTCAAGCGACAAGCAGCGCGCCGACAACGGGGCGTGATATCCATCGAAGCGGCCATCGTCTCGGCGCTGGTAGGTTTGACGCTCGCTGGGATCGGGGGATGGGTCAAGTACGACGGCGATTTCAAGAACGATCGCATGGCGGCAGACAATCTCGCGCTGGTCTTGCAAGGTGCGCAGAGTTGGTTCAACGCGAACACTGCAACGATTGCGGCGGCGGCGAACCCATCGGTCAACTATGCGTACAACGTGTGGTCCGGCTCGATACCGGGGAACGCAGCGAACAGCTTTTCCTCGACCAACATCTACGGGCAGACGTACACGATGCGCGTGTACAAGGAGCCGAGTGGGCAGTTGGACATGATGGTCGTGACGTTGGGCGGATCGACTATTCCGGACGGAAGCCTAACCCGTATCTCGAAGATGCTTGGGGGCGCGGGTGGGTATGTCTCGAACGCGGCTCCGGGCGTAGTTCAGAATGCTGCGGCGGGTTGGTCGATGCCAGTAGCAAATATCGGCGGCTCACCGGGCGTCGGCCACCTTGCGGCAGCGGCATTTTTCGCGAACGCGGCACAGGCGAACGACTATCTGTACCGTCACCAGGTGAGCGGCCATCCGGAAGTCAACCAGATGTCCACGACGCTGGACATGAACAAAAACAGCGTCACCAACGCGGCCGGCGTCTCGGTTGTGAGCAACGCCGGACAGGACGCCGCGGTGACGATGAACACCTCCAAGATTCTCGACAACGGCGGAAACCTATACGCCCGCACGAACGGCAATCTCTACGTACAGAACGTTGCCGGAAGCGCATGGGCGCCAATGACGACGGGCGCACAAACGCAAGTTGGTGATCAGCTGGTGTACGGAAGCCGGCACGCCACGGGTAACGACACGGTCGACGGCTTCCAGCAGGTAAATGGTAGTCAGCAGGTCAATGGGAATTCGACTACTATCGGCAGCCAGCAAATTAACGGGAACCAACAGGTCAACGGTCAGATCACTACATACGGCAGCATCAACTTGATGACCAACGGCGCATCGGTGTACAACCCGAACACGATGTATCTGTCCGCTGGTCAAAATCTCTACCTGAACCCGTTCGGCGGCAATCGCGTCGTCGTTGGCGGTGGTGGCGGCAATGGACAGCTTGAAACGACAGGCCGATTGTTTGTCGATGAATACTTGCAGCCGGGTGTTGCGTCGGCAGGTGCTGCTTGCGATACGCCTGGCCTCGTTGGTCGCGACGGCAACGGCTCTCTTTTCTGTAATGGTGGGCGCTGGCAATCAGCGTCAGCGGTGCCTTCCGGAACGACGTGCGGCGGGGTAACGATCAACGGAAACAACGGGCGTCCGAACGATCCCGCAAGCACCGAGGTTCCATGCATGGGCGTTGCGTTCTGGCAAAACGGCGTATGTCCGTCCGGCTTCTACTACGCATCGGTTTTTGCCGCGAGTGCTCTCTGGCATTACACCTGTATCAAGAGTTAGCACTTTTCTCCTAGTCTCTCAGGTTCTGGCACGGCCCTCGGAAATGGCCAGAACTTTTCAGCCACGCCCAGCGTGGCTTTTTTTTTCCTGCAACGGAGAGAACAGTTATGCGAGTTTCAAGAGTTACGCTGGCGATCGTTGGGACGATCTTTGGCATCACGATGGCGAGCCTCGCTTGCGCACACACCCAAGAGTGGTACGCGGATCATCTGACTGATGCGAAAGCAATGCAGTCGCAGTGCATGAAGCGGCTGAAGGATAACTTGCAACTGTCCACGGATGAGATGGATGAATGTCGTAGAGCTTCCGGCGCGGTGCTTCATTCGGGGACATTCACACCAAGCAAGCCCAAGTCGTATTGATGGCCGGGATAAAATGGCGAACTTTGCGGGCCGCAGCGATTGCTTCCGAGTACGTTGCGGTGGCACGACAACGAGATTGTGGCGCTCGGCGCGAGCTGGGCGATGCACCAAGGCGCATGGAATTTAGAAGAGATATAAACGGGCTGCGAGCCATCGCGGTTATTTCGGTAGTTTTCTTTCACTTCGGTGTCAGGTTTTTCGACGGCGGATATGTCGGTGTCGACGTGTTCTTCGTCATCTCGGGTTTTCTGCTGACTTCGATCGCGCATAGGCGCATTCAGGCGGGGCAGTTTTCTCCCGTGCAGTTCCTGTTGAACCGGCTGCGCAGAATCTATCCTGCGCTGCTGGTAACGGTCATCGCTTGCTGCTCGTGGGCTGCGCTCTCGTACCTGCCGGATGATTTCAGCCGGCTCGTGCGGAACGGAACGGCGTCCCTTCTTTTTCGCTCAAATTACGCGTTCCTTAGCGATGTCGGCGGATACTTCGCGCCCGACGCTCGAGCAAATATCTTCCTCCATACATGGTCTCTGGCTGTTGAATCCCAGTTCTACCTGCTGTTCGCGTTCACCTGTGCGCTCTTCTGGCCGAGTGCTGGCAGGGGCCGGAAAACAGCTGGGTGGGTCGCCTTCGGCGTCCTGGCGGTGGTGTCGCTTGCGTGGTGCATTGCACGCACACCCGCGCATCAGGCAAGCACGTTCTACATGCTGTGGGGGCGGGCATGGGAGTTCATGGCAGGTTCTGTCGCGGCGCTTATTGCCACGCGGCCGGCGCGGAAGACCGCCAGTCTACTGTCGGTCGTCGGTGCGGTGCTTCTTCTGGCTGCTGTTCTCGGGTTTCACGGGGACGACGCCTATCCGGGATGGCGTGCGGTTCTTCCGGTCGCCGGCACTGCGCTGATGATCTATGCTGGGGAAGGCGTTGTAGCGCGCGTGCTTTCGTCGTGGCCGCTGCAATTCCTTGGTTCGGCGTCGTACTCGATTTACCTGTGGCATTGGCCAATATTGGTCGGCTTCCGTGAGCGGACAGGGGCCGAACCGACAGGGTGGCAAATTGCGACACTTATTGCGGCCTCGGTCATCGTCGGTTGGGTGTCGTATTTGCTGGTGGAGCAGCCGAGTCGCAAGCGACTTCGCAACACGGCGATTGGCGCTGTGTTCGTGCTTAGTGTTGGCGCAGGCTTCGGTTTCACCGCTGTGCTGAACAAGACGGAGGGATTGCAGGGCCGTCTTCCGTCGTACCTCCGTGCTGCGTCCGATGCGATGAAGAGCGATGCGCCGCGCGCGTACTGCATGCGAGACGTGGACGGCACGAAACACACACCCGGTGATTTCTGCACTTTGGGCGGAATGCCGGCGAATGAGCATCCAGTGATGATGCTGTGGGGTGACTCGTTCGCGAACATGATCCAGCCAGTGGTGGATAGAGTATCGGCGGAAACTCACACGCCTGGCATCGTCGCGACCCTCGGGGGGTGTCCTCCCTTCAAGGGGAAGGTATTTCCCGGATCGGGGGCTGAAGTTTTTCCGGGCTGCGAGCATTACGCGAATTTCGCCTTCGACTACTTCATGCGGACGCCGTCGATCAAACTCGTGGTCGTGGCTGGTGACTGGCAAAGGTACGAGCCGACATACGAGGGTGGGGTTCTGAAAGACATAGCGAGCACTCTGGCGACGCGCGGAGGGCGACTGGTGCTGGTCAAGGCCGTGCCGAATCCGCGGGGCGATGGTCCGCGCGTTTGGGCACGAGCTCAATTCGCCGCTGGCCATGAGATTTCACAAATGTCGGTGCCTCGCGCGGGACAGGCTGACATCGAGGAACGTGGAAAGCAGATCGCTCGCCTGCCGCTAGAGGTGGGTAATGTAACGACAGTCGATCCTTTTGAAGCGCTTTGCAGCAGCATCGAATGCTTCACGGTGAAGGGGGGCGTCGGTCTGTTCAAAGACACAGACCATCTGAGCCAAAACGGTGTCAAAGCGATGGCGCCACTGCTAGCGAACGCGATACGCAAGCAGGTCGACGCGATCGGCAAATAAAAAAAGCCCCGCATTTGCGGGGCTTTCGTTTGCGGCTGTCTTTCGACTGGGCTGCAATTCCTTCCGTTAGACCGGCTTCGTGCAGGACAGGACGACAAGCCCATTGATATCGCCGCTGGTGGGTGCGCTCGCACCGTATGCAACCGCGATCAGCGGAGCGTTCACGTCCGACCCCATGACACGAGTGATAAACGTCGTGCCGCTACCCGATGTCATTCCATTGACGGCCGCATTCGCGCCCGTGAAAGCGTAGGACTGGTCCGAGCCAATCGTGACGTTGACCGCGAGGTTCGTGAGCGTCAGCGTCGTCAGGTCGAGAGTTGCGGTTGCAGAGTTCACCGTCCCTTGCCCGATGTTGCCATTCACGGCGGTGGGCGCGGTATTGAAGTAGCGGGTGCAGTTCAGCGTTCCCGTGCCGGCCGTAAGCGTGAGCGGGTTGCCGATTGCATAGGGCGCACCTTGATTCACGTTGTACGTGCCACCGCTGGAGTCGCTGGACTTGCTCCACCGCCCGACCGAGATGAAGCCGCCATATCCGTTCACGTCTGCGATGACGCCGGGTTGATTCAGCGTGACCGATGCCGTATCGGAACCGGCGATCGTCGTGTATCCGCCCGTCTGTGCATAGGTGGCGAACGATGCGATCGGCGCTTCTGCCGTGTTGTAGAGCGTGCCTCCCTGCGGCAAACCGTTGGCGCTAAGCGTGCTCGGCGCGAAGAGCACCGCGAGCTTACCGCCCACACCGGTGACGACCGGGGCCGTGCCTTGCACTTGATACGGAAGCGCACCGGGGGGATTTGCCGGTTGGGTCGGGTTCGACGCCGTCGAGTCGCCACCGCCACCGCCGCCGCCGCACGCGGAGAGAACGAGGGCCGCGACGAGGGCGGGGATAGCTTTGAGAGCGTCTTTGTACATGCCGTGACTCCAAGTAAGTAATTTAAATAAATCAGACGACCACACACGCAGTATGTACCCAGTGGGTACTGGTGTCAACCACTTTAGATCAATTTGTTACGACAACGCTGTTTGCCGGTATTGCAGTCGGCAGCGCGATGGGTGTCTGTCCGTAGGTCGTCGGACCGACGAGCGTTCCGTTCGTATTGACGCCCACGGTCAGGGAGTAGATCGTGTTGTTGGCGAGGTAGCCGATGAGGCCGGCTGGTGGCGCTGTGTTGTAGACGTAAGCTTTCCCGTTCGCGATGTAGCTTTGAACGCTTGAGCCATGAGAAAACCAGGTCGGGACGGGAACGCTGGTATCACTGATGACGCCCGTGAAGCTTGGATTCGCCGCCGCATAAATTTTCAGAAAGCCAAAGTAGGCGTGCATGTTGTCGCCCGTTGCGGTCGCCTCGGCGGTCGCCTGATACTTGCCCACGTTCTGCAAGACGTTGCTCGCGTAGCTCGTTAGGATGCCCGCAGCGATAATAAGGACCATCAACATCTGCATCGCACGCTCTCCTTTCAGTGCTGAGCGTCTACAACGGCGATCGTGCGCTGTGCCTTCGACACTTTGAAGTCCAGTCCTGGGACTGCCTGTGCGATCTGCGCGAGCACTTGCAGGAATGTCCCGTTGAAATTGGACGTGTACGTGATCTGATACGGCATCGAGGCGGACCACGTCGGCTTCGTGTATCCGGCCTGTTGCGCCCAATCTTCGAGGTTCTCGCGTAGCGTGCGATTTGCGGTGAGCGTCCACGAACGGGACGCATCAGCAGCCGCGACAATCTGCGGCTGCGCGGATATCTGTGCGACGGGGTACGCGGGCTGGGCGGTCGCGATAGGTCCGCCCACGATTGGCGCAGCGGGCGTCACGACTTGTTGAGCACTGGTAGCGGAGGGCTGGGCCGCGAGCGTGCCGGGTTGGCCGTTCAGAAACTCGTTCATAAGCCGAATCGCATCGTCGCCCGAGATGATTTTCGCTTGAGCCATCGCCATGATGCGTCGGGCGAAGTCCATTCGTTCTCGATCAGTGAGTGCTGCGCCTTGCTGGTGTTGGTTCGGCTGCGGCGATGTCGGAAGCATCGCAGGCGCGGTCGCAACGGTGGCAAGCGCCGGGGGGGTGCGCGGCATCGAGCGCGTCGTGATCTGGACGTCCGTGTCGGCGGAATCGTCGTCGGGATCGATTTCCGTATAGACATCAACCTTGGCGTCGGGGACTCCGTGAGCCGTAAGCCACTCTTTGACAGTGGCAACGCGCCGCTTTGCATTAGCCATCAAAGCCCTGTTCTTGGCATAGGCGGTCAGGTTTATGGTGTCCGCCGCAACCACGTCGGACGCCAGACCGTCCAAGGTCGCCTTGCCGCCACGCGAAAAATGCGTCCCGATGAACGAAATCGTTGTTGTTGATTCCCGCTTCGGTCCTTGCGGATTCGCTGCGGTGATGGCCGGGGCGTCGTCGTTGACGACAAAAGCCGCGTTGGCGCTGGCTGCTGTGCCAAGCGCGATTGCCGCGACCGCAATCTTCAGTTTCGTGTTCATAGCTCTCTCACTAGAAAAAGAGTCGGATTTCCAACGTCAGAAGTGGAAAATTTCGGCTTTGAAAAACAACTTAATATGATGATATCATTGTGGTACATTAAAGTCTCATAGAAATTTAGCTTTGGTGAGGCGCGGTTGGGTCGTAAAAACGCCGCCTTGGAGCGCGACAGATATGCAACGAGCGACAGGAATTTCCAGCGACGGACAGCCGCCGAGTTTGCAGCAGCAGTCCTACGAGCGAATGCTTCAGGGTCTGCGGCGCGACTTTGGGGTTTGCATGACAGAGTTCGAGAATCCGCTTTTGCAGGAACTGATGCTTAATCCGGATGGGCGTATCTGGCGTGAGGTCGCAGGGAAAGGCATGTCCGACACTGGATTGCGCATGTCGCCAGTCGAGGGTGAGCACCTGTTCAGCAGTCTTGCCGGCATCCTTGAAACAGAGGTGCGCGCGAGCCGGCCGATTCTCGAATGCGAATTGCCGCTGAATGGGTGGCGCTTTGAAGGGTTGGTGTGGCCGATCGTTGACGGGCCGAGTTTTTCGATTCGAGTGCCGAACGCTCTTGGGCTGACGCTCGCGGATTTGGAATCGCGCGGCGTGCTGACGGACGTGAATGATCCATACAACCGGGCACGGGTGGAGCGCGCGGGGTTTGTCGATTTGGCGAAGGGTAAGAGCCATCGAGAAATCATCGAGCTTGCCGTGAAGCTTCGAAAGAACATTCTCATCATCGGCGGGACGGGTTCCGGCAAGACGACGTTGCTCAATGCGATCACTCACGCGATTGCGACGATGACGCCTGAGCACCGCATCATCATCATCGAAGATACCCGCGAGGTTCAGTGCGCCGCGCCGAATGTCGTCCAGATGCGGACCAATCTCGAACTGGCGGACGTGGATATGACGCGGTTGCTCAAAGCGTCTCTACGCCTTCGGCCCGACCGGATCATCGCGGGCGAAGTGCGAGACAAGTCTGCGCTGGCGCTGCTGAAGATGTGGAATACGGGGCATCCAGGCGGTCTGGCGACGGTCCACGCCGATAGCTGTGAAGGTGGTTTGACCCGCCTCGAGCAAATGATTGAAGAGAACCCCGGCATCCGTGCGAACAAGCACGTAATCGCTGAGGCGATCGACTTGTGTGTGTTCATCGGAAAGGAATCGGATCATCAGGCAGGGCGGAAGATTCGCCAACTGGCAATCGTAGAAGCATATGACAGGCAATCGGGCAGGTACGTGCTTCACAACGTGTAGTAATTTAATTTTTGGAGAATGGTATGACTTTCAAGATTTCGCTGTCGGGCGTTTTCTCTGCCGTGCGTGCGCGCGTGGCACGTAACGGCGCGCATTTCGTTCGCGGCGCTCGCGCTGTGGCGACCCGCAAGTTCTGGCGTCGACATGTCACGCTTCCGCGTGTGTGGACGGCACTCGTGTTGGGTGGCTACGCTGGTCTGGCGTGCGCTCAATCGGCCGCGCCGTGGGAGGGTGGTCTTTGCGGCGTGGCCGGGTGGTTCAAAGGTCCGACGATGCTCGCGGTCGGCACGATCGCATTCGGCGCCGCAGCTGGGGGCTTCGTCTTCGGAGAAGAGATGACCGGCATCATGAAGAAGGTTTCGAACATCACGATGGCAGTCTGCCTCGCGGTCGGCGGTAGCGCGTTCCTTGGATGGGTGGCGGTCAAGGCAGGCGCGACAACGTCGTCGTGTGGCTCGTAAAGGCGCGCGGGAATGGCTGACCATCGCAGCGAGCTAACCCAGGTCACTATCCACGCCTCTGGCGTTCGCACGCTCAATTTCATGGGCGGCGATCGCCGGCTGGTCTTGGGTGGCGCGTTTTTTAGCCTCTACTTGGCGTTCATGCTCAGCATGAGATACGGCGCTTGGTATGGCGTGCCGGCTTCGGTCGTGGTGTGGGGTCTGTGGATCGCGCTGATGCGTCGTCTCGCGGTCTTTGACCCTCAATGGCTCGACGTAGTGCGTCGGCATCGCAAGTACAGGGCGATCTACCCAGCACGCGGGCGCTTTAATGCGCCGACGCCGATATACAAAGATTTTAAGTAAGGTGCGACCAAATGAATGGCTTCTGGATTTGCGTCGGCGCGGCTGTGATCGGCGTCTTCTGGTATGCGCTGCTCGCCGGACGCGCCGGCATGCAGAAAGAGTACCGCGATGAGGCGCAGGGACTTGCCGATCTTCTGCGTTATGCGCGACCAATCGAACCCGGCATCATGCTCGGTAAAGGTGGCGAGCTAATTGCCGGGTTTTTCTATCGTGGCACGGACACCGAATCTGCCAGCAATGGCGAATTGGAGTCCATCGCCGCACGTTGTAACGATGCAATGCGTCGGCTAGGGTCCGGGTGGATGGTTCATATCGACGCGAACCGCGCATGGGCGATCGGCTACCCTGAGCAGGGGGATTTTCAAGCGCCAGTAGCGAAGCTGATGGACGAAGAAAGACAGGCGCAATACAACCAAGAGGGTGCTCATTTCGAGAGCGGGTACGCGATGATCTTCACGTACCTCCCGCCTGTCCAGTTGCAAAGTCAGGCTACGGCGCTCATGTTTGAGAGAAGTGAGGATCTGCGATCGAGCAAGGTGTCGGTGCAAGATCAGCTGCTAGGCCGGTATAAGGAATCGCTGAGCGAATTGCAGGCGCAGCTTGGGACCATCTTCGAAGGAATCACCCGGATGGGTGAACAGGTGTCCGAGAGCGCCGCCGATGGCTCGATGGTCGTGATCGACCACTTGGCGAGCTACATTCACTACTGCGTCACCGGTTTGAATCAGCACATCCTCAAACCGAAAGCGGGCGTCTTCTACGATGCCATTATCGGTAGTCAGGACTTCGTCGGCGGCAACCATCCACGCGTCGGGAACAAGCATCTGCGGTGCCTCGCGATCGAAGGGTTTCCGGCCGCAAGTTATCCGGGAATGCTCACCGCGCTCAATTCGCTGCCCGTCGCGTATCGCTGGAATACCCGGTTCATTTTCATGGACCCGGAAGAAGGCAAGGGAACGCTCAATCGGCTGCGTAAGAAGTGGCGTCAGAAGGTTCGCGGGATCAAAGACCAGGCGGCGAATACCACGACAGGCGCAATCGACCACGACGCATTGGAGATGGAGCACGACGCGCAGACCGCGATGAGCGAGGCGGGGTCCGGGCTGGTTCGCTATGGGCATTACACGAGCGTCGTCGTCCTTATGGACGATGATCTGGTTCGGCTGAAACAGAGCGTCGAAGATTGCGCGACGCTTATCCGCAACCTTGGTTTTCCGGTTCGAGTTGAGGAACTGAATGCAGTCGAAGCCTACCTTGGCACGTTGCCCGGACACGGATATGAGAACGTGCGGCGACCGATCTTGCATTCGCTGAACCTCGCGCATCTGATCCCGACTACGGCGACGTGGCCGGGGCTTGCGAAAAACCCGTGCCCGTTTTTTCCGCCCGACAGCCCGCCGTTGCTGATGGCCAAGACAACGGGTAATGCGCCGTTTCGCTTCAACATGCACGTTGACGATGTCGGACACACGCTGATGATGGGGCCAACCGGCGCTGGCAAGTCCACGCATCTCGAACTGATTGAGGCGGCGTTCCTCCGCTATCCGAACGCACGAGTGCGGAAGTTCGAGAAGGGCTATTCGTCGTTTGTCCTCTGCAATGCCGTTGGCGGATCGTATTACGACATCGGTGGCGAACACGGCGGCGACCTCGCGTTCTGTCCGCTGCACGCGGTTGATAAGCGCTCTGAGCGCGCATGGGCTGAGGAATACATCGAGACGCTGTGCCGTCTGCAAGACTTCATAGTTTTGCCCGCACATCGAGCGCAAATCAGAGCAGGCTTGGAACTGTTGGCCGCAGCAGAACCAGACCGGCGCTCGATGACGGACTTCGTGCAAAAGGTGAACGACGCGGAAATTCGCGCTGCGCTGAAGCCGTACACAATGGGCGGCGGTAACGCGATGTTGGATGCGCCCGCTGACGATGTTCGTCTCAGTCGATTTGTCGTCTTCGAGATGGAGCACCTGATGGGGATGGGAGACAGAAAGGCCGTGCCGGTTCTGTTGTACCTCTTCCGCTGCGTCGAACGTGCGCTCGATGGATCGCCAACGCTTCTGGTTCTGGATGAGGCGTGGCTGATGCTGAGTCATCCGCTCTTTCAGGAAAAGATTCGCGAGTGGCTGAAAGTGCTACGAAAAGCCAACTGTTCGGTGCTGTTCGCAACCCAATCCGTTTCTGACGTTGGAAAAAGTGCGATCCGCGATGTCCTGTACGAAAGCTGCCAAACGAAGATTCTGCTGGCAAACCCCGAAGTCCGCGGCAACGAGGGCTCTGCGGATCAATACCGCGCGATCGGTTTGAACGAGCGGCAAATGGACATCGTCGGGCGAATGTCAAAAAAGCTCGACTACTACTATATGTCGCCGCTAGGCCGGAGAAAGTACCAGCTGGGCTTGGGGCCAGTCTGCCTCGCTTTTGTTGGCGCTTCCGGCAAGGAAGACGTGGCAATAGCACGCGGCCTGATCGAGCGGTACGGGGATCGGTGGACTGTCGAATGGCTTCGACACTGCAATCTCAATAAGGACTGGGGCCGGGGTCGGCTGACGAACTGGATCGCGCATCACGAGCAGAGACTTCAGCAATTACCGCGCGCTGCATGAATGATATTTTGATATCAATTATTCCTGTGATTGTGGTATAATAAAGTCATAGATAGAAAAAGGAGCAGATCATGACTCTATTCGTCGTTTTGTTTGTCCTGGCAGGCCCGATTCTCACGATCGTTGGTGGCGTGCTTGGCTACGCGATTGGATTGCCGCTGGCAGGTCTGTTCCTGATTGTGAAGGCTTTGGTGCGCAAGTTGGTTCGCGTAACCGTAAGTGCGTCCCGTCGTCAAACTCATGTCTGAGGTTCGAATGCGTCGTTTTGCCGTTGTTGCCGCGTTGGCTATTTGTCTCGCTGCAAACGCAAATGCCCAGCTTTCTACGCGTGCGAATCTGGTCGTGCAGAACATTCAGGTGTTCTGCCAAGGAACGCAGCCAATCGCGTCTCTCACACTCCCGGTCATGGCTGGCGATGGTGGCCGGCCGGGTTTGCTTTACATCGGAATGCATGACCCCTCGATGTCGAGTGCAGCATTTCTCGCGTCCGGTGGATGGACGGGGTATCAGGGTGGGTTGTTCCCGATCAATTCGATCGTCACCAGCCTCAATAACAAACAGCTTCTGATCCCTTTGCCTCCTGAACTCGCTGGTGGCGGATGGAAGCTCTACGTGGGTTATGGAGCGCTTTCGGCTGCTGCCGAAAATCAGGTTCAAATGGCTATCAACGCGATAACTGCTGCGAAGGCGATAAATGTGAACGCAGCAGTTGGCGCGGTCGATCCTAACAACTACCGTCGCACGCTTATTCAGTCCGATATGACGCAAGCGGGCAAGTACGGCTACGTCTATACCGGCGTGGAAAACAATCCCTATGTCTGCCAGCCGGATGCCGGTGGTGGAGGTCATTAAATGCAAATCTTGAACCGCACATTACTTACGGGCGCGCTTTTAGCCTTCGCGGTGAATGCTCACGCGGGCGCTGTTGCTGGGGCTACGGAGCCGACTCAGATCCTGAACAACATTCAGTTGACTGCGTCCTATGCCCAATTAGCGCAGCAGACGACGACTCAGATCAACCAGTACGAAGCAATGCTTCGAAACCTGATGACGTCGACTCCAAGTGAGTTGCTTGGGCAAGCGGCCGGTTCGTTGTGGAACGACAACAACATGACACAGACGTTCAAAAACTTGTCCACGATCGTCCAAGGTGGGCAGAAGGTTGCATACACGCTGCAAAACACCGACCAGCTTTTCCACAACCTGCATCCCGGCTATGGGTCGGCATTCGATTTTCAGAACGGCTATCGAAACTGGTCCGACAACACGTTGAACTCGGTGCAGAACGCGCTTTCACTGATGAACGCGCACGCTTCCAATTTCGCGAATGAGCAGTCGATGGTCAAGGAATTGCAGACACGTTCGCAGTCTGCGGTTGGGCAGATGCAGGTTCTCCAGGCAGGCAACGACATCGGTGTTGCTATGATCGGACAGATGCAGGAGTTGCGTCAGCTACAGGCGGCGCAAATTCAGCAACAGGGGGCTTATATCGCGGCTCAGCAGGACCGCGCCAATGTGGGCGATGCTGCTCTCGCGAAAGAGTTCGGATCATTAAATACGGGGCGGGTAAAAAACCTAACCCCTGCACAGTGAGAAAAGCATGAAAGCACTCTTGATGGCTACGGCCTTGATGATGCTGGCGGGCTGCAACCAAAGCTCACCTACGTCGAATGCAGACGCCGCGAGCGGAGCATCCGCGAAAAGCTCCTTGGACAAGGAGTTTGGCAACCTGAACACGGGCCGCGTGGTTCATAGCGGTGGGTCGGGCGACTGCGACGCGGCGTGCCAGTCGCGCATCAAGAAGTAGCATCTAGGAGAGTCTGTCGTGAACCCCATTGCCTTTCTGATTCCAACCGCGTGGCGAACGCGCAAGGGCGCGCGCTTCGTTAGCTTCGCGGTAATCGCCATGCTTTTGATGACTGCTGTGCTGTCGGCGCACGCGCAGTCGTCGGACACGTCGTTCTCACTTTTGAATGGCGTACAGGCGAAATTTCAGCCGCTTCAGTTGCAATGGGGTGCGAAAATCAAGGTCTACGCGGAGCGCTTGTTTTGGGCGCTCGCAGCGGTGGATTTCGGGTGGACGTGCATCACCTACATCATCGACAAAAACGACATTGCCGACATGCTCGGCAGTCTCATTCGAAAGATGATGACGATTTCGTTTTTCTTCATTCTGTTGAAAATGTCGGACACTTGGATTCCGATGATTATCAACTCGTTCACGCAGATCGGACAGGACGCGGCAGGCTCTGGCGCTTCTGCTACACCGGACCAGATTGTGTCGACGGGATGGTCTACCGCGCTCGCGATGTTTCAAGCTCTTCAGAACAAGGGAATGAGCGAAAAGATTGCTATGGCATTGCCCGTGACTGCGCTTTCGATCCTTTGCTTCTTGTCGTTTCTTTTCGTTGCGGTCCAACTGCTCGTGACCTTGATTGAAACGTACATCGCGATTGGTGCGGGAATCATCATGCTCGGGTTTGGCGGTTCGCGGTGGACCACGGACATGGCTTCCAAGTACATGCAGTACGCGGTCGCGACGGGCGTGAAACT
The DNA here is from genome assembly GCF_031451465.1 of Caballeronia sp. LZ003. Classification (NCBI taxonomy): domain Bacteria; kingdom Pseudomonadati; phylum Pseudomonadota; class Betaproteobacteria; order Burkholderiales; family Burkholderiaceae; genus Caballeronia; species Caballeronia sp. LZ003. The sequence continues at coordinate 27,808 of NZ_JARUXJ010000218.1, forward strand.
GATGGTCATTTATCTGATTGTGGGAGCCGGTCAAAGCCTGTTTGACTCGACCACAATGATCGACGCCGATCAGTTCATTAAGAGTTGCATGACAGCTATGGGTGCGGGTTTTGTGTACGCGTATCTTGCGTTCCAAGTCCCTGCAATGGCGAGTGCAATGATGTCGGGCTCTCCGTCGATGACGGCGGGCGGGATGGCCGGCGCAGCTTTGACAGCCGGCGCGGCGATGGCCGGCGCGGGTGCCGCAGTCGCAGCTGGTGGTATGGGCGCAGCGAAGGGCGCTGGTGGCGCGGCTGCGGGGGCGACTGGTCTTGCAAAGGCGTTGAGTGCAGGCATCAATTCGGGTCTGGACTTGGGCAAGAGCGGAACGGCCGCCGTCGCGCACGGCCTCGGGCAAGTCGGCGCGCATGGGCTTGGCATGGCGTCTGGTTCCATTGGCGATGCGGTTGGCGGGGCGCGAAGCAACTTTGCGCAGTCGGTGGACAAATCGGCGGGTGGTAAGATCGCATCGAGCATCGAAGCTACGCGCGGCGGAAGCGTATCGGGAATCCCAGTTCCGCAGTCGTCAGCAGCGAACGTGGCGCCCGCATCGCAGTCTGCGGGTTCGCAAAGCGCGTCAAACGGCACGACGGCGACTTCAAGCTCGCCGCAATCGTCACCCACTGGCGACGCTGCATCAACGGGTGCCGCGGTGCCTGAAGCCACTGCGCACGCGGCAGAACCCGTCTCATCCAGTGTTGCAGGCGGTATTCCGGGTGCCGACTCAGCGGTTGGCAGCGTCGCTGGATCGTCCGCACAAGTCGCGCAGCCGCCGATCGCCGCACCGGGAGCGGCAGGCGCTGGGTCCGCTGCCCAAGCAGGCGCGGCTCAACCGGGTGTCTCTGCATCCAATGCAGGGGGAGCGACACCGAGTGCCGCAACGTCTTCGAGTCCTGCTCACTCGGCTGCTCCTGCGTCCGCGTCCGCTGGTTCGATGGGCAGTGGATCGAGCACGGCGACTCCGAGTCCGACGTCGACCACTTCTCAAATGGCTCCATCCTCTGCGCAAGCACCTGCTGGTGACGCATCGAACGCCTCGATTTCAAGCGATGGTCAGGCAGGGGGCAACGGGCCAGCATCGTCTCGCGATGATCCGCTTCATAAGCGTATTCAGGATCTGCAAGGCTATGTGCCGCAAGACAGTGCACACGCCGCAAGCGTGAATATCGACTTCAAACATACGCAAGACTGATATAGTTAAATTATTCGGAGTGACAAGTGTTTAACCGAAAAAAACGACTTGAAGATGACAGCGAGTTCACGCCTTCCGAGCCGGCAAAAGCCGGTAAATCGAAGGGTGAAAAGCCTTCGTCGCCTTTTCTTCGGCCTCAAGCTGGCGAGCAAGACGACCGTTATATGAACCTTGCGGTCGCGCGACACAACGACCGCGTCGAAAAGCGGATTCTGTACGCGCTCCTTGCGATGTCGATGGCGTTCAACGGCTATTACATGGTGTCGAGCAAGTTCATTCCGTATGTGGTGGAAACGGACAGAATCGGCAACATCATCAGCGTGGGACCGGCGGATCGTGCCAACCCGGTAGATAACAAGCGCGTCATTCGCGAGCAGATGATTAATTGGGTCGAGAATGCTCGGTTGATCGTTGGCGATCAGGCGGCTGGCAAGCGTTTTCAGAAGTGGGTCTATGCGCGAGTGCAGGAAGGGTCCGCTGCAAAGGCTGCGCTCGATCACTTCTACGTTGAGCGTCGGCCCTTCGAGACGGCGGCAGATCACACGGTAGACGCGCAAGTAACGCTGTGCCTTCCAGTGTCGGATAACACGTTCCAGATTGAATGGACGGAGACGTTGCACGCGCCGAATGGCACGGAGTTGGGTAAGGAGCGATGGAAGGGTGTCTTCACTTACAAGATCGTTCCTCTGAATACCGAAGCGGGTATCCGCGTGAACGGAGCAGGATTTTTTGTAACGGAATTCACCTGGTCGAAGGTGCTGGGGTGAGCTACGCGAGCAGAGCTAATAGGGAGTATTCGGGAATGAAAAAGTTGGTCGCAATGTTCGCCTTCGTGGCAATGAGCGTGAACGCATTCGCAGGGCAGCGATTTCTGACGTTGGAAGACGCTGCGGTCGCGCAGGCGAAAAAGTGGCAGCAGACGGGACAAGCGAAGCCGATCATTTCGGATGACGGTCGGATCATGTACCCGTTCGGCCAGTATTTGCCGAAGCTCACCTGTACGGTGATGCGTGTTTGCGATATCCAGCTGCAACCGGGCGAACTCGTGACTGGTAAGCCTGTCGCGGGGGATACGGCGCGGTGGATGATGAGCAAGCAAGTCTCGGGCGCTGGGGATAAGGCAATCACGCATGTGATCGTCAAGCCGACCGACACCAACATCCAAACTAATTTAATTATTACAACAGATCGCCGGACCTATCAGATTGAGCTTTCGTCGAGCGCGAACGAGAAAGACTATCTGAACATGATCGGGTTCTACTATCCGGAGGAAATCACTTCGGAATGGGACGAGTCGGCCAAGCTGAAGGCGCGCGAACAGAAAGCGCATGATTCTCTGGTCGCGGCCGAGTTGCCCGTTGGGGCTGCTGATCGGCTCGATTTTGACTATTCGATCGACGGCGGATCGGATGTGTCGTTCAAGCCGACACGTGTGTACAACGACGGTTTGAAGACCTACATTCAGTTGCCGGATGGGGTTCCGATGTCGGAAGCGCCCGTCCTGCTTTTGATCGACAAGGACAACAAGCCGGCGATCGTCAATTACCGCGCGAAGACTCCGACGCTGTACGAAGTGGACAAGCTGTTCGATAAGGCGATGCTCGTCCTCGGAACTGATGGCAACGAACAGAAAGTCACGATCACCTGGAACAAGCATAAGCGTAGCTTTTGGGCGCGCGTCGGGGGCAACTAACGATGGCGAATTCGTTCGATTCCCCTGATACCGTTCAGTTGAAGGGCAAGAGCACAGGCGTCACGCGTCTGTCGCGTAAGGCAAAACTGCTCATGATTTTTGGCGTGGTCGCTGTGGGCGGTTTCCTGCTGTTTTCCATCATGAGCATGGACAGCGGCGATAAGGCCACTCCATCGAGCGACGACGCTGAGGCCGCGGCAGAGAAGAAGGCGCAGTCGGTTGAACCGGCGACGCCTAATCTCCGCGGCATTGGTGACGGTCAGGTTGGCGTGATGGCCGCACAAGCGTCCGACCCGATCGGCGTCACGCCGTCTATCCCAGTTGGCGGCAGCAATGTAGGCGCCGTGAGCGTGCCTCCCGTTGGTGGTGCGTCGACCATCCCCGCCAAGGCGGATGGAAACGGGCAAGTCCCGCCTGTCCAATTGTCGAATGTGCAGAATGCGGGTCCGCATGGAGAGCAATATCAGACGCCCGAGGAAGCGGCGGCAGCACGGCGCAAGCAAGCTCTATTGGACGCGCGCAGCAAGGCAATAAGCGCGAGCATGGAAATGGGTGGCGGCGAGGGCGGGCTTGGTTCGCTCGGTGCGGCAGGGCTGGGTGGAACCGTTCCCGCGATCGGCGGAAACAACCCGCTTAATTCCGCGCTCACTGCCGCCGCTCAAGCGGCCCAAGCTGCCGCAGCTGGTGGTGGAGCACAGAGTCCGATCGGTGGTTACGGTCAGCAGCAAGACGACCAGAACAAGCAGATTCGCAAGGAGGGTTTTTTGAAGGCGAGTCAGTCTGCTCCCGACAACGACGTATTGAAGGAGCTAGTGAAGCCGGCGATGTCGCCATTCCAGCTGATGGCCGGAACGATCATTCCGGGCGCGCTGGAGTGCGGGCTGAATTCCGACTTGCCGGGACAGACTTGCGCACGCGTGACGGAAAACGTGTTCGACTCTGCAACTGGCCGTTATTTGCTGATTCCCCAAGGGTCCAAGATGCTTGGCACTTATGATAGCCAAGTGGCATACGGACAGGAGCGGACGTTGGTGGTTTGGAATCGCCTGATTTTTCCGGATGGAAGCTCGATCAACATCCAAGGCATGCCAGGCGAAGACAACGCGGGTAATGCGGGCTTCGATGCGAACGTGAACAACCATTACGCGAAGGTCTTCGGAAGCGCGCTACTGATGGCGGCATTCTCGGCTGGAATCTCGGTGTCGCAGAAGCAAAGCACAGGGGCTTATGGAACGTTGAGTAACCAGCAAACCATTACGCAATCGGTCGGGCAGCAACTCGGCCAGACTGGCGAAGCGTACATCCAGAAGGGTATGAATATTCAACCCACGCTCACAAATGCGCCGGGTTACCGGTTCAAGATCGTTGCGACGAAAGACATCATCTTTCCGGGTGCCTACGTACCGCGTCCGGCGACTGTGCAGTGAGTTAGGGGTGGGTAGGAAAGGGGCAAAGGACCGCGAACGCGGTCTTTTTGCTTTTCCAACGTCAGAAATTGCGAAATGGCCTGCCGATTGCTCGATCGGCCCCTGTCAAAGTGACGCGGGAACTACGATATGTATTGTTTATCACATCGGTACAACTTTATGATTTGGCAAACACATTGTTGTCCCATAAGATACTCATATATTGATGGCTTGAATTTCTGATACGCTGAATGCAGGACACGGACACTCTCCCTATGACTACAAGAAAGAGCACGACCGCGCGACCAACGCGAGCGAAGAGTGCCGCACGGCCTGCGACCGGGGTGAAGCGCGGGCCGACCAAGCCGGCCGCCAAGGCTAAGTTGTCTGCCTCGGGGCAGGGCGCGGTGAAATCGCTGGAAAAAAAGCAGACGGTGGCAAAGGCTGAGCATAAACCCCTCGATCTTGAGGAAACCGCCACTGAAACGCGGCCGGTTGGCGCTCGCGGTGGTCGGATCGGCCGTCCTAAGACGCGTCTCGAAGACCTTCAAGCAGTCCCGACGCGATGCCCTGCGCATATCTATACTTACCTGAAAGGCATCTCTCCTTTCTTGTACGCTTCGCTCACCGCGATGTTTGAGGACATGATTGGGCGGTTCCTGACTGAGCAGCCTTGGGAACATGGGCTGCACTGGCGCAAGCCCAAGACTGCCATGACGTATGCGAATGGCACGACGGGAACAACAGGGTGGTCGCAAGTCAACATTCAACTCACGCCCGAACTGAAAGAGCGTGTGACCAACACAGCGGAGATGTGCGGCGTCTCTAATGCGTGTCTCTGCTACACGGCCATATTTTGGTGGGTCCAGTTCATTTATCCCCCTTCCAAAATGGTCAAATAGTCACGCGGTGTGACCCTAATTAACTATGCCTTTTTGTTTTGGTTGAGCATTTCAAACGTCAGAAAAGGCCGCTCGTGCGGCCTTTTTTTCATCCACCATCTAATATAAATAATTCACGTATTGCGAGCGACGTGCTATCGCGATATCATTGCTACATGCTACACAGGGGTAAAAATGACCAATGTAAAAGAGCAGAAACAACAAGTCTTCATCAGGCTCCCTCTCCCGGTGAAAGACTGGTTGTTCTCGGAAGCGCTTGCGGCATCGGACAGTCAACGAAAGACGAAAACGGTGCCTTCGGTGGTCATCGACAAGCTGGTGGAAGCGAGTGATGAGGCCATGTGTGAGCATGGCGAAGAACTGGATTCGGCGGCGAAAGCTGAGAAAGATTCGCTTTGCATCCGAATCCCCGTATCGCTCTACGACCGCCTGTTCTCGGAGTCGATGAACCTAAGTAAATTGCGGCGTGTGAGCTTAACTGTCCCGTCGCTCGTTGTTGAGAAATTGAGGCGCCTGCATCTCCAGGCACAAGCAGCCAAGCCGCAGTCCAGCGCTTCGACGGTGGACTGAGATAAAACGGGAAAAAGCGTAAAAATGCCGAAGCTGATCACAGTTGGGAACCTCAAGGGTGGTGTAGGGAAAACCACTGTCGCATGTCACCTCGGTTTCGCCGCTGCGGAGGCTGGGCACTCTGTATTGGTGGTCGACTTCGATGGTCAAGGAAATGCCTCGCAGGTTTTTTCTCACAACCTGATGATCAACAACGATCGCGGCGGGGCTGAACTCTTGTTCGAGAACGGTCCGTTGCCCTACAGAGATTCCGCGATCAGCAATTTGAAGCTCCTGCACGGACATTTGCACCTAGACGAAATCGACAAGCGGGGCGACGAAATTTTGGCGCTCGCGATCAAGCTCCGTGCGAAGATTCGTGCTTTGCCGTTTGACTACGTGATCTTCGATACGCCGACCGCGCTCGGACCGCGCGTCGCCAGTCCGCTTTTCTGGTCGGATACGGTGGTACTGACGGTCGAGCCACTTCAGTCGGCAGTCGTAGCACTGGAGAACACGTTTAAGACCATCCGAGACGTTCAGCGTGTGAACAAAGCGCTGCATGTCCAGATCGTCATCAATCAGTTCCGAAAGTCGAAGTCACAAGACGCGCTCCGGGGCGCACTGAAAGAGAAGTTTGGTCGGTTGATCGCAGAAGAGTTTGGTATGCGAACAGCGGTGGCAGATGCAATGGAGAACAACCTTCCAGTGTGGAAGTACGCGAAGCGGAACAAGAAGCTCGGACAGCATTGGAAGTCCTTTTCCGACCGTATTTTGGATGTGACCGCCTAAGGAACAGAAGCATGGGAACGCTCGATTTTTTGAAGAACCTGGAAGCTCCAACGGCGCAGGTCGTCAGCATCGACATCGACCAGATTGAGCCGGATGCGAAGCAGCCTCGAACTCGGTTCCGGCCTGTCGACGGCAATATTGATGAGGCGACGCTGGCGAAGCTCGAAGAGTTGGCAGACGACATCGCCGCTGTGGGTTTGACGCAGCCGATCATCGTGCGCGAGCTTGCCGATGGTCGCTACAGCATCATCGCTGGCGAACGTCGTTGGCGAGCATTCTGTTTCAACCGTGATCGCGGCACGCCCGACTCGCAAGCTATTCCTGCGATTGTCCGTCAGGACTTGGTCGCCTCGAAACTGCGTCTCGTGCAACTTTCGGAAAACCTCCAGCGCGATGATCTGACTGATCTGGAAGTTGCTCAGTTTCTGCGCGACACTCTCGAAGACAATCCCGAACTCCAGAAGCAGGAACTGGCCAAGGTAATGAACAAAAGCAGTCAGTTCATTTCCCGCGTGCTTGCGCTGCTCGATCCGAAGTGGTCGGATGTAGTGGACTCGGGATTGATCACTTACGCCTCGCTGCTTGAACAGTTCCGCCCGCTCCCGCCTGAAGTACAGGAGCAGCTAAAAGCAAAGGCTCGCGCAGAAGGTCGTCCGCTCACGTCCGGCGATATCCGCTCGGCCAAGGACTTGTCCAAGGGCCAGCAGAAAGCCCCGCCGCAGCCGACTGGGGTAGCCGGGGTGAACGCGGAACTCGCGGCAAAAGTGGAAGAGTTGATTGCGGCACAGGCGCCTGAAAACGAGAATTACACGCCGAGTGCGGCAGCAAAAGCGGCGCCGGCAACGCGCGAGCGTATCAAGGATAGTGGCGGGGATGCGGTGATCCCGTCAGGCACGGGTGTTCTCAGTGCCGTTGCACAGCAAAAGCGCGAGGCAAAGCTCACGTTGCATCAACTCGCAACGATGATCAATAACGGGGCGCTCCCGGATCTGTCGCATACCGTGTCGCTGTCGCTGCCGGTCGATGAGATGAAGCAGTCGATTACTGCGCTCGGCGGGAAGTTGCCGGAAGACGATAGCCAACTTCCGACGGTGCTCGCTGCGACCATCAACAAACTCTCCTGAACGACGAACGGGCAAAGCAAGCCCGTTCTTTTCGTCCCAAGTAATTAAAAAAAAGGAGTTAGCCTTGCGTATCAGCTGGGGCAAAAATCTTGTCAACGGGTCAGAGCTTGTTTGGGAACCCGGCCGCATCGCGAATCCGCACATCGGCGTGTTCGCAGATAGCGGCATGGGCAAGACAACGATGCTGCGGCGTATCGTCAAGGCGATGACGGAGAGTGGTAACGCCCGCGTCCGATTCCATGTCTTCGACGGTCACGGCGACGTCGATATCGAAAACGCCTCATCGGTCACGTTTCACGAATCGTCGGACTTTGGTTTTAATCCGCTGGAGTTGAGTGCAGACCCTGAATTCGGCGGGGTGCGTAAGCGCATTCAATCACTCATCATGGCACTTAACCAAACGTCGGTGAGGTTGGGGCCCCGGCAAGAACGCGCGCTGACACGCCTTCTCGTGGCGCTGTATCGCCGCGAGGGCTTCCTGATGGATGACCACACGACGTGGGCTGCGGACCCGGCCAACGGAAGGCGCTATCCGACATTGCTGGATGCCATCGAGTACGGACGTGAGCGCATCAAGATCGTCGCGACAGGGTCCAGTCAGCGGGCTGTGAACGCCCTGCAGGACGTGTTCAAAGCAGCGAAGCAGATTCGCATCAAGGAAGCCGCATTGTCGCGCCCAGGTGGTGACGATGAGGTCGTGGCCAAGTTGGAGAAGGAACTGGAGTCCGCTCGTGCTCGCGCGATCGACTCATTCACGGAGGCTGTTTCCACCGCATACACCGGTGACGAATTCGATGACGCACTGGACGCAGACGGGCAACGAGAAACTTTGGAGTCCGTGATTGACCGATTAGAGAATCTCTACCAAATCGGCATCTATCGGAGTACACCGCCGCCGTTAGATACTCGCGCTCGCGTTTGGCGCTACATCATTAAGTCTTTGAGCCGCGATGAAAAGAAGTTGTTCACGCTCACGCGGTTAGAAACCATCTTCACACGCGCCATCGCGCGGGGCGTTACCAGCGAACTGATGGATATCTGCGTGCTTGATGAGGCGCACTGGTATATCGATGGGTCGGACGACTCTGTCATCAATCGCATGGTGCGGGAAGGGCGTAAGTTTGGCTTATGTATGATATTTGCCACTCAAGCTCCGTCAGATTTTGCCGATATCCTCATGGGTAACCTTGGCACAAAGTTGTTGTTGGGACTGGATCACACCAACAGTTCTTATGTCGTTCGGAAGCTCGGGTTCAGTGAGGCGAAGCTGAAATCAATCGTTCCTCATCGCCGTGTCCTAGTACAGATGAAGGGCGTGGGCGAACTCAACGCGGAGCCAACGCTTGTCGCTGTTTAGGACAATCAGCTAAACAATATATTTATTTAGCTGTAATGTTACAAAATGTTTGTAGCTGTAACGAGTCCTTACGGGCTCAATGCCGGAGCAGTTTTTAAATAAGCGCTTGTATTTGTAGTTGCAATCGTTAGCTGCTGTGGGGCAATGTCCCGCCCGCTTCCAACGTCAGAAGCGGAGCGTGACCAGGTAAAGGGTGGATCGTCTAAAAGTAAATAGCGACAACTCTTTACTTACTGTTAAGTTCGCGTATCATGTCGCTCAAGGGTGACGTGTGGATAGACCAGTTCTGCTCATTGGGGGTTTGTAATGTTTAAGGGTTCGTCGTCGTCGTTGATGGTTATGGATGCCGCTGTCTTCGCGCAGGAAGGTCACTACGTTCCGCCCGCCGATAAGGTGGTCGCACCGGAAGTTCTGGCGCAAGTGTTTGCAGACAAGCCGTTGCCGTTTCCGACTAACGCCGATGGTTCGGCGGATATGACGACTTACATGCAGTGGTTGAGCGCGACATGGGACGCTGGAATGGCAGCGTTTGACGAGATGTCGGAGCTTCAAATGCCGATGGCGAAGACCGCCAACGCGTAAAGAGTAGTATATAGTTCCGTGTGATACCCATTCACGGATTGACGTATGACTGATCAGGAATTCGCGGACCTCGTTCGTGATACCAAATTGACCCAAGCAAGCCGCGAAGCGGCTCGTTTGGTTCTCGTCGGCAACATGAAGCCTGTCGACGCAGCAAACGAGGCCGGCATCTCGAAGCAGCGCCTCAGCCAAATTCTCACTGTGGTTCGCACGGCGGACGAAAAGCGCATTGAAGCGCAACGAGTCAGCACGCCGACGTTCTCTGATTCGGTCGCGGCTGTGGAGGCGAGCTACGCTGTGGCCGTCAAATCAGCGCGTGATCTTTTTGGCGACGACACTCTCATCCAAACACCTAATCCGAACGGTCGAGCGGTCGGCGAAATTGTCGGCCGTACCGATTTCCATACGGTCCAAGCTGTGGGCCGCGGAGCGGTCGTTATTCATGACCTCGCAAAGCTCGATCGCGCGCCGGCTGTTGGTCGAAACGTCGCGATTGACTATTCGAAGGGCGCGGGTATCGTTTCCGACCGCAGCAAGGAGCATGACCGCGGCGGCGTCACCCGCTGATCAGTTCGGGCGATCTTCCGGTTGGTCGCATCTAACGTCGTTTTGAACCGGTTATTCCGCGTTACAGTGATTTAATATAATCATCAGGGGAGCTACCTCAGTGGACGATGACACTTTTAACGACGGCACGACGAAGGTGAAAGTGGAGGCTGCGCGCAAGGAGCGAGCGCCGCGTCGTATTGATCCGGATGTGAAGCGGCAGCGGCTCAATCCGCTCGACAGCGACCACGATGGCGTGTCGATCACGTTCGACGGTTTGGAAAGTTATGCCGTGCGGTTTGGCTACAACCCGGACCTCGTCGCGCAGATCAGGAAGATTCCCGGAGCGGAGTTCGACGGCGTTGATTCCTGGCGCGTGCCGGTCGCGCAGTACGACGCGCTGGCCGACATCACCGCATCAATGCGTAAGGAATATTTGCTCGATTCCGCGGCACACAACGCGATCGAGTCGTCAGCGGATCGAGCCGCACGCGATCAACAGGTGACACCGGACCAGACGCCTCGTATTTCTGATTTTCATCTTCGCGGCGAACCGTTGATGGGCGAAATCCTCGCAGTCAACGATCGCTACGCTGCTCAGTTGACCGGCCTTGGCAAGCGTGACGGCGTCGCATTCGTCACCTTGCATCGCCTTGCCGACCTGTCTGAATCGCTGTTCAAAGGCGACAAGGTCGCGATCGAATACGACGACAAGGGCCGCGCGAGCGTAGGACATCGACTTACGGCGGAAGAAAAGCTGGATGCCTCTCTCGGTAAGTCGGTCGACGGGGTGAAAGTCATCGAAGAGGGCGGACAGTACAAGATTGAGTTTGATTACAACCCAGTGCTTTCTGCGCGCATTGCCCGGATCGACAGTTCGGAATTTCATCGCGAAGAGAAGGTCTGGACTGTGGACGCAAACCTGAAGTCGTTCGTCGCGCGCGCGGTCAATGAAATGCGCGCGGAAGTGGTAGCCGATCGAGCGGATCGTGAACAGGCCGTCTCGATTGCCGAGCAACGTATCGATGCGCCGAAAGTGCGCGACGCGTTCACGGGTTCGGGCAAAACATACGTCGGGCAAGTTCTCGCGGTCAATGATCGCTACGTGTTGCAGCACGCTGGAAAAGATGATGTCGTGTTGCATCGTGCACACGCTCTCGAAACGCATGCGTCCGTGGGTCAGCAAGCAAAGATTCAGTATCAGGGCGGTCGCGGACAACTTGCAGTGCCGGCCGCAGACCGCTCGAAGACTCGCGATTTGTCCCGGTAGACCAAAACATATATTTTTAAAGGATAAGAAATGGCTGCGAAAGAAGACTTCTTCGAAGCGCTTTATCAAGGCGACGTTCCGACTGCCGAGCGCGTTTGGCGCGATAACGGGTTGTCGGCTAACGTGAAAGACTCCGTCACTGGTGGTCTATTCGGCACGCACGCGCTCGGCTATGCGGTTCGGCTAAGGGCGCACGCGTTCGCAGAAGAATTGATTGCGCACGGCGCGGACGTGGACGCGCGGGGGGAAGACGGCGTATCCGCAATGTGGATGGCCAACGATCGCGCCGGAGTCGAGATTTTGCGGCGTCACGGTGCTAATGCGAACCTTCCGCTTACGCGTGGCGGGGATCAGTTCTCGAAAGGTGCAGTTGCGCTGCATCGCGCCGCTGCGGCTGGGAACGCCGATCTGGTGACCGCGTTGATTGAAGCGGGTGCGGACGCACTGGCCGTCGATGAGGATGGCGTCTCCCCGCTTCATTACGCAGCCAAGACGAGCGAGAGTGCCGTGCGCGCGCTCATTGATGCCGGCGCTGATCTGGATGCGACGGACAAGTACGGCAACACTGCGCGCAAGAGCCTCGAAGAAACGTTTCCCGCGTTCCAACAGGGTGTCGGCGCAACGCACGATGTTCCTGTCGCAGCCATGCCGAAAGACGTCCTGGCAGGATACCGATACGTGGATGGGAAAGAGTTGTCGGCAGATGCCGGTGACTATTTCATCACGGTTGCGGCTGATAACTCCATGCGTGTGGGATTTGTACCCGCGATGGGGTCGCTCGATGGCGCTATCGAGTTCGAGACCGCCGCGCAGCTGGACGAACACCTCGCAGGCGTGACGGATAAGGATCGCGCTGCGGTGAGCGCGTTCGTGCAGCGGAGCCGGGAGCGTCTGCAAACCATTGAAGCGATGCGCGACGGCATCGAGGCAACTTCGAGCGGTCAACCCTCGGTTCCGCCTGTCGAAGTCGAAGCGAACACGATTCAGGGAATCGCGAAGCCGGATGCACGCACACAGCTTGCCGATCGGCTATCGCGCGTCGATTGGTATTGCGGCTACTCGGACGACTCCGCGGTACGTATGGCCGGTGCCGCGCAGATGCAAGAGGCGTTGAAGGATCTGGAAGCCTTCGCGCAGAAAGACAAAGCAGCGGCAATCGAGCTTTGGGAGCAACACGGCGTGAAGCACATCAGTCCTCCGTCGTTTCTGCGAGATGCGCAAGCCAGTGAGCAAGCTGCCGAGGTTGCCCCGATCGTCCCAAATGCAGCAGAAAACAGCGTCACCAAAGACGAAGACGTTCGAACCGTGCCGGATGAAGCGCTCGAGAACACTATCTCGGCAGCACCCGGCCGCAATCCTCACAATTCATCGCCGGCACAGGAAAATGCCTTCCTTCGCGCGCCGCGTCCGGCACAGTTGAGCGCGACCGGATCGCCCGACAAGGCGGGCCAACCTGTAGCGGCCTCTAAGGAGGGGCCGGCAACGCTTCTCAATGGGCGTTTCATCCGTCGCGAGAACGGTGAGTATTTTCGGGTGGCCGATGGGAAGGAAAGCAAGCGCATTGCGCTTGTCGATGAAGACGAGAAGATCAGATTCGTGGATAAGCAGATGGACGCTTTCCAGGCTGCGATCGAATTGGCGAAGCATAAGGATTGGGAAGCGATCCTTGTGACCGGAACCGAGAAATTCCGGTCGGAAGCGTGGTATCACGCTCGCATGGCGGGGTTGGAAGTCGTTGGATATGAACCGACCGAGAAGGATTTGGAAACGCTCGCAGCCGCACAGACCAATGCGCCCGCGCAGTCCGTGCACACGGCGGCCGTTGGAAGCGATAAGGCAATCGCGGAATCGAAAGAGGCGGCATTGAAGCACGCGCTCGGCGCCGGGTCCGTTGTCATGGAGACGAAGGAGCAAAACGGGCTATATACGGGAAAGGTGATTCATCAGACCGAGCACCATGTTGTGCAGGATTTGGGAAAGAAATCGGCTGTGATTCACGAAAAGTCGCGTTTCGATGCGTCTGCACTGAAAAAAAGCGTCGAGCATGGCGAGAGCGTTCGGATTCAATACGCCAAGGGACGTGCGGGAGTCGAAGCGAAGCAGGACCGCTCGAGGTCGCAAGGTGTCTCGCGATAATCGTCTACCAAAGGGAGATTTTTTAATGAGCCTATCGACGCCTGAAACGTTTTCCGATGAGCGTCCACTTCCAACGTCAGAAGTGACGGCCCGAGCTAGTCAGCGTAGCGGGCGTCGATACCTCTTCGTCCCGTTTGAAGAGAAGGACGACGCGAGCAGGCTCGGCGCAAGGTTCGATGGCGGGAAAAAAGCGTGGTTTGTTCCCCACAAGGTGGATGACGCCCCGTTTGCGCGATGGTTCGAACCGAAGGAAATCGACATTGAGCAGCAGTTTGCACAAGCGTGCGCTGAATTGGGCGTGGTTTATCCGGGAGTCAAGGAAAGCGAAGGATGGATGCTGACGACCGTAACAACGAGCCGCGATCAGAAGGCGCTCAAAGGCGCGTATCGCGTCGAGTTTGGCGAAGCGCCGAATGGATACATCACGAATCACGATTCGGGCGAGAGCAAACCGTGGTTTCCGCGCGGCAAAGTGTTCTCGCTTGAAGATCGAGAGCAACACCGGAAGCTGCTCGAAGCGAACCGCAAGCAGCGCGAGGCGGAAACGAGTGATACGCGTGAACTGGTGTCACAGCGCGCGACGGCGAAGTGGGCATCCCTCGATACCGCGATCACACACCCGTATGCAGAGCGAAAACAAGTCGGCGTTTTCGGGCTTCGCCTCGATGGCGAACGGTTGGTGACGCCGATCGCGGACGCCGACGGGAAAATCTGGACTCTCCAATATATCGACCCACGCGGCAGCAAGCTCTACGAAACCGGAGGCCAGAAGACGGGGCATTTCCATGTTCTCGGGGATATCCAGGCTGGAAAAACGGTTCTCTTCGGTGAGGGTTACGCGACGTGCGCGTCCCTGCATATGGCCACCCGGCTACCTGTTGTCGAGGTGTTCGACAGCGGCAACATCGAGCCTGTTGTTTCCCAGCTCGCGCCGCGCCTGCAAGGTAAGACTCTCATCATCTGTGGCGACGATGACGTTCTCACTCGCGACAAGATCGTGCGAACCGTGAATAAACTGGGTCACAACGATTACGCTAAACCACGCCTGAAACTGGACGGCGGGATCGCGGACGACGAAGTACAGATTGACGGTATCGCTCGGCCGCTTCGCGCAAATCCGAACTGCACGTTGAGGCTGAGCTACGAACAAAGTCCGGAAGGCGTTCAGCGCGTGGTCGGTGAGTTTGCGCATGAGCGCAATCGTGTGTCTGTAAAAATTATGAACGTGGGGCGCGAGAAAGCTTTGGCGGCGGCAGCGGCGCATGGGGCGCGGACGGTTTTCCCGGTATTCGAGTCGCTGGTCGACGCGCCTACCGATTTCAACGATCTGCAAGCCCGCGAAGGATTGTCGGTCGTGCGACGCCAGGTCGGCATGGCGATGATCGGCCAAGTGCATCAACCAAGCCCGGAAAAGACGCCGGCTGAAGTTGCGCGTGCCGCGATCGGCGCGGGCGTGGTGCTCAACGACGCCAAGGAAAATGGCCGATACGTTGGTGCGATGGTCGGAAATACGACTTCGCATGCGGTCCAGAATGTTGGACGGCAGACCGCCGTTGCGCATGATCTTGGCAAGCTCGATCGCGTGCCGCGCGTTGGAACTGACGCCCGGATCGTCTATAGCAACGGGCGTGGGGAAGTAGCGACCAAAGATGAGCATGCCCGCGACGCGAACCGAAGCCGTTAGGCGCTATGACCGGGCATCTTTTTACTGTAGTATTCTGCTATAGATAAATTACAGTTAAGGGCGTGTCATACATGCTTGCAGGTCAGAGCAATCGGTCCGTTCACTTTAGCGCTTCGATCATCGTCGCCTTCCTGTTTGGGATGGCGTTGTCTTCATGGGCCGCGACGCAGTATTTTGCGCATGCCGTCCAGTATCAGGATGGACTTGGCGAGTATGTCTGGAAGGTTGGGCCGACCGTCCGAATCTATCAGCCGTTCTCGTGGTTCGGCTGGGCGGCGCAGTGGATGAATTCCACCAAGCAGCTTGAGACGTATGTAACTCGGATGTTGCTGGTTTTATGCGGTGGCGGTGTCTTGAGCTTGTTGGGGGGCTTCTTTCTTTACTACCGTAGAAGTCTTAAAAGCGAGAAGCATGACGATTTGCACGGCTCGGCTCGATGGGCGAACGAACGCGATATCGAGAAAATGGGCCTTGTCACATATGAGCGGTGGGAAGGGCCGCTTTTTCGCCGCAAGCGCACTCATCGGAAAGCCTCGGGGCCGTATCTTGGCGCGTTCGATACGAGCGCTGGTCGGAAGGTACTCCGGTACAGCGATCCTGCTCACCTCGCCTGTGCCGCGCCGTCGCGAAGTGGTAAGGGTGTCGGCCCGGTTCTAACCACGCTCCTCTCATACCCTGCAAGTACAGCGGTCAACGACATCAAGGGCGAAAACTACGAACTGTCGAGCGGATTCCGGCATTCGGCCGGCTCGCTTGTCATCAAGTTTGATCCCACGTCTGTCGATCAGAAGAGCATCGACGGGCGCTCGCGCTATAACGCAGCCGCATACTGGAACGTGCTCGATGAGATTCGCACGTACACCGAATACGACGTGATGGATGCGCAGAACGTATCGCAAGCGATCGCGGACCCGGACGGCGAAGGGATGGACGATCACTGGGTTAGCACGTCTTATGAGTTGCTGGTGGGCGTAATCCTCCATGTGAAGTATTACGAGCGGGACAAGTCGCTGAGTGGGGTTTCGACGTACCTGGCTGATCCGAGTTTCACCGACCCGGAACAGATGTACACCCGCATGATGAACGCCGAGCACGATCCCGATGGCAGCATGGGGTGGCTTGATTCGGAAGGCAACCCGACCAAAACACATCCGCAAGTTGCCATTGCCGCGCGCGCAATGCTCAACAAGGAAGAGAAAGAGCGCAACAGTGTCTTGTCGACGGCGAAGACTAAGCTGAGTTTGTACACAGAGCCAATCGTCGCGCGCAACACGTCTCGGTCGGATTTCTGCGTCAACGACCTCATGAATCACGAGAAGCCCGTGAGCCTGTACATCGTGATTCCGCCGTCCGACAAAAACCGGCTTCGTCCGCTTGTCCGCCTGTTCATCACTTTCCTGATTCTTCGACTGACGCGAAGCATGGGTTTCGAAGACGGGCGTGGCGTGAAAGATTATCGCCATAGGCTCCTGCTGCTGGTCGATGAGCTTGCATCGCTCAAAAAGATGGAGCAGTTGCAGGATGCGCTGTCGTACATGGCCGGTTATGGAATTACCGCGTTCCTTTTCTTCCAAGACTGGATTCAGCTACGGGAAGCGTATGGCGACAAGGAAACAATCACCGCAGGTTGCCAGCTGCGCATTGCTTACGCGCCGAACACGATCGACACGGCGGAAGACGTTTCGAAGATGACCGGCATTACCACAGTAAAGAGACAAAACGTGTCCTATAGCGGCACGCGTATGGGCGCCATGCTGGGACAGATGAGCGTATCGGAAGAGTTGGTCGAGCGTCCGTTGCTGACAGCGGACGAAGCGAGTCGCCTGCCGCGTGACGAGATGTTGATTTTCAACACGGGCCATCCGCCGATCCGCGCAAAGAAGTTGCGGTATTTTGAAATGCCCGTGTTTCAGCAGCGAGCAGCGATAGCGAGCCCAAGCCGCGTGTGCATGACGTTTTCGGAAGGCAAAGGGCTGGGTGTGAAGTGGTTCATGGTCGCCGTGGAGCGGGTCGACGGCGCCAAGGATCTGAACGTGACGATCAACACGTACTCGGACTTCCCGGAAGTCACGCTTGTCGTAAAGCAGGAGCATGTCGAGCGCGAAACGGTCCTCGAATTCGAGTTCGGGCTTTTCGACACCAACGGCCAACCAATCAACCGCGCGCTTGCAATCGAAGACCTCAGCTTCGTTGCGCGTCCGCTGGGCGACTGCGCAGATTTCGAGCCGAATGAGGCGTTCGAGCTTCATTTCATGGTGAAGGATTCATCGAGCTACAAACGGTTCTCACAGGCTGGTTTCTACCGCGATATGTCGGTCTATGAGCGTGAGGCTCGGCGCAAGGTTCGCAAGCTGTTCCATGACTTTGAAGCCGTTGACGGGACGCCGACCGAAGCAACAGTAGAGAGGGTCGTCGAAGGCGGGAAGTATGCCGGCAAGGTTTTGCTGGTGACGAGGCATTACATCGCGATCCACAAGCATCACGATCGCGAGCAAGTATCGCTGCATCGCATCGCGAAGCTGAATCGCTCGGCCAAGGAAGGCGAGTCGATCACGATCACGTATTCGGGACGAAAGGGGGTGGTGGTTTGATCGACTTCTTCGAGCATTCGAACATGCCGTCCGCGAGCCGCGGAATCGGCGTGCGTGTCCTGCCCGGACTCGATGCGGTTCAGATGTCGCGCGCGGCGGCATTGCATCTGTACATGCTGCTCCAGCGGTACAACTGGTGTCTGTCGAGTATCGACCAGTACCGCGTTCGCTGGACCAAATTCTGGCCATCGCGAAAGCCGGTCGAGCGAGCGTTGCTCGTTCTATTCGTCACCGCGAATAACGGCGGCGAGTTCGGCCGCAAGCTGGTGGCGGTCGATGCGCCCGTGGAATTTGAGGCGTTCGAACTCTCGCCCGACGTCGCGCCGGCGAGTCCTGCAATCCTGAAGGAGTTCGACGCGCTCTTGGCTCTGCATTACGGCCGTTTGGGTGATCCGGCTGACATCTGCGAATGGCTCCGTCGTCGTTGCCCGAAAGAATTTGCATTGCTCGTTTCGATCGGCGGTCTGTCACCGACTCTCGGGAATGGCCGGTTGGACCCTGAGCACGTTCGGCAATCCTCGCGCGCCCGCTTTATCGAATGTGGATGGGACCGCAAGGGGGCGTCGGCCATTGCGACGGCCCTTTTCAGGCATCTGATGTGGTTCTACAAAACAAAAGAGGCAGCATTATGCTGAAGACCGTATTCTCGCTGTGCGGGATGGCCCTCGCGCTCGCGGTCGGCAATGCGCGCGCTGAGGATTTGACTGCGATGATGCAGCGCTGCGCGCCGAACGTTCATCCGACGACGCTTAGCGCAATCGTGAAAACCGAATCGAGTGGTCGCATGTTTGTGCTGCTGGACAATGGCCCTGCGAATCTGCCTTTCTCTGTGCGCAAGACGATGTTGCGCACGATCTACCCTGATTCGGCCACCGAAGCCGCTTCGATTGCGCGCGACCTGATCGCGCGCGGCCATCTTGTCGATATGGGACTGACCCAGCTGAACAACCGCAACTTGGCAGGGTTGGGGTTGTCGGTCGAACAAGCGCTCGATCCGTGCACTAACCTATGGGCAGGCGGGACTATCCTTTCAAACTTCTATACCAACGCGTCGAAACAGTATCGCGATCAGCAAAGCGCGTTGCTTGCCGCGATTTCCGCATACAACACGGGCGACTTTGAACGTGGCTTCAATAACGGCTACGTTAAAACCGTGTTGCGCAATGCAGGTCAGCCGGTCCCGGCGTTGCTTACGTCCGGGCCTCGCGTGGCCTCGTCCGGGTCATCGCCGCGATCGAGCCGGCGTATTGCGCATCGCAGCGGCCTGCTCGACGCCAAGTTCTCGGAGCTTGAAGTTGAGTTTCGTTGATCGAGCAGACGCGGCGTGCGCGTCACCTTCGCTTCTCCTGTCCGCGCTTCGCCGTGTCGGCATGCGCCTACCAATCGTCCACGACGTTGAGGGATTTTTCACACCGGACGAGAGCGCTACAAACGGCTCTCGTCTGTTCGGGACACTGGAGACTTCGGACGCACGAGTATTCGTGGGCTTCGACCGCTCGAAGGTGGTTTTGCCGTCTGGTCCCGGTCACATGCGCGTGAGCGGGAAACTTTGGCTGGGCGAACGAACGAGCGTTGTTACGTTAATGGTGAACCGCTACAGAATTCTCGGGTCGCCGGCATCGCCGGCCGGACAACCGGATGCAGCGGTTGTTCTGGTCGAAGGGGCGTGATGCGCGTAGTCACTGCGGTAGTTTTCCCGTGGTTCACCTTTCTCGCGCGTGGGCGAAGACGGGACGCCCGCATTTGTATGACACTGCAACTAACCGTCATCGGCTGGATTCCTGCGACTCTATGGGCGCTTCGCGCCCATTCAGGCGACAGTTCATAGCCGGCGATCCGTCGAATCGACACGAACATTTTGATCGTAGGGGGTATTGCTAGACCGGGCGTCAGCGCGTATAGTCAATATCATGATATAAAAATATCACAGTAGGCATTTGAGGTTTATTGCCTACCATCCAGGCTAACCATTGTGACTTCACGAGATGATGATGACGGTTCGATACCTCTGATGTTGCGCCTGCCCGAAAGTGCAAGGCATCTGCCGGACCGTGGCGCTAACTCGTTCGTTACAGATTTGGAGCTTCTGACACGGATGGAATTGACCGCGACCACGCGGACCCGAGCAGTTGGACGATTCTGGCGGGCAACTGCTCAAACACTGAATCCGCCGCTGACGGCGATTGTCGCGGCATGGATGGATGACCCGGAGCTAGAGTCTTTCGCGTTGCTGGTGGAGTCGCTATTGCTTCCATCGCACGCAGCACGAAGAATGGCGAATCATGGATACCGATCAGCAAAGCCCGACGCCAGCGACCGAGAAGGCGTTGGCTCGATACAACGGGCGATACAGCAAGACGAAGCGCGGCTACGTCGTGGAAGTGATCGAGCATCGGGACGGCGATCGGGTGCTGGTGGAGGGAATCGGCCTAGATGGGTGGCGCAGGCGCTTCTTGGTCAAGAGTGAGAATTTGCAGCCACTGTGTGAGTTATTTTAGCGACTTCTGACGTTGGAAATTTGCGAGTAAAGGCTTCGTGCTATTTACCGTGAACGACATATTTATATTACTATGTCGCTCACGTAGTACGGGGCTGGCGACCGCATGGTTTGCCAGAAAGAGGTACAGGTCGCACCTGTGCCGCGACCTGGCCGACGCCGAAGGCGTCCGGGCGGGCGAATTTCTGCTGACGTTGAAGGCGCACAATGAAACGACGTGCCGATGAGGCCCAACTTGGGTTTGACTTTACTTTTAACGAGACGGTTGCCGCAATCGAGCGCATCAACGAAGATGCTGCGGCCGACCCGATAGACGAACAGACTGGAGCTAAATATGCTGGAAGGCCAACTCAAGCCGCTCGAAGTGGCAAAGCGCGTGCTGACGCCGGATACGATCTCTTCAGTGCGCCAGAGCCCGTTCCATCTCAGAGCGTGGACGATTCTCGACCGATGGGCGCTGAACTCGCCACGCCAGCTGAAAGCGCTGGAATCGGAGGGCGAAGTGATCTTGTTGGGTCGGTTGCTCGACCAGCAGACGCTGGAGCACGAAGCGCTGATGGACGCGACGGCGATGCTGCAATCGGGAGTGTCGGAGTCGGAAGTGCTAACGCTGGCGAATATCTCGACCGAACTGAGCTAGAGCGGGCAACGCCGGAAACGGTCGCGCCTGCGCCGTTCGTAGTTGAGCCGGCGACGGACTACGTCATCACCGACGCAGACCGACTGGGCGAGGGCGGGCAGAAAACCAAGTACCGGGACAATGTCGCGGCGCTCCGTCTTCTCGCTAGGCTGGGGGTTGAAGACCGGGCCGCGACACGCGAAGAGCAAGCGGTACTCGTCCGCTATGTCGGATGGGGCGGCATTCCGCAGGCGTTCGACCATCGCAACACGGAATGGCGAACAGAATTCGAAGAACTGGCTTCGCTGCTCGGCAAGGACGAGTACGAGGCCGCTCGGCGTTCCACGCAGGACGCCCACTATACGGCGCAGCCGGTCGTTGAGGCCGTTCATAGCGCGATGGCACGTTTCGGCTTCGATGGCGGTCGCATCCTCGAACCGTCGATCGGCAGCGGCAACTTCTTTGGCCTGATGCCTGATGCGATGCGCGAGCGGTCCAAGGTCACGGGCATCGAGCTTGATCGCGTCACGGCGCAGATTGCCCGACATCTGTATCCGTCTGCTTCGGTCATCAACAAAGGCTTTCAGGAAGTCACCATTCCGGGAGGCTATTTCGACGCCGCGATCGGTAATCCGCCGTTCGGCAATCAATCAGTCTACGACGCGAACCACCGCGATATCTCGCAGTTTTCGATTCACAATTACTTCATCTCCAAGTCGCTCGACAAGCTCCGCGAAGGTGGCGTCGCTGCGTTCGTCGTGTCGAACTACTTCCTCGATGCGCGCGACTCGTCTGCGCGGTCGCACATTGCCGACCACGCACATTTCATCGGCGCGGTTCGGCTTCCCAACACGGCGTTCAAAAAGAACGCGCTGACGGAAGTGACCACGGATATCGTTTTCCTCCAGAAAGCGAAGGCTGGTGAAGTCCCGGATCGAGGCTGGGTCGATATCGTGGACGTTCCCGACATTGCAGGCGGCGAAGACATGCCGCTAAACGCGTATTACGTTGACCGTCCGGAAATGATGCTGGGCAGGATGGAGCGCGCAGGCACGATGTACGCTGGTGGCACGCCCGCGCTGATCGCTCCGGAAGGCCAAGACCTTGCCATTGACCTGTCGACGGCTATCATGCGCCTCCCGGCTGGCATCTACATCGGGCGCGAAGCCGAGCAAGTCATTGCCGAAGCCACGCAAGAGCCGATCGTCGTGCCGGAAACTGTCAAGATCGGCGCGTACTTCGTCACGGAGAAAGGGAAGGTTGCGCAGCGCCTGGACGACCTTCTCGATGAGCCTCAGGCAAAGCTCGTCACCGACAAGAACGACAAGGCGCTCGAACGCATCAAGGGGATGGCCGATGTCCGGAATGTGCTGCGCGAACTGATGCGCGCCGAGCGGCGGGAAGATGTGCCGGAAGCTGATCTTTCGATGCTCCGCAGCAAGCTCAACGTGGTGTACGACGCGTTTGTGAAGCGCAACGGGCATGTGAATTCGCTAGTCAACCGGCAAGCGATGAGCGAAGACCCCGACTACCCGCTGCTGCAATCGCTCGAGCGCGACTACGATAAGGGTGTCTCGAAGGAAGTCGCGAGAAAGAATGGTGTCGATTCACGCGACCCGAGCGCGCAAAAGGCCGCAATTTTCAAAACGCGCGTCATGTCGCCCCGTCGCGAAGTGACCCACGTTGAAAGTGCCAAAGACGCGCTCGTTGTCTCGATGAACGAGACGGGTGGCGTCGATCTGGATTTGATGGTGCGCCTGTCCGGCCGCGACGAAGACGCGATCCTCCGCGAATTGCAGGGACTCGTATATCTGAATCCGGCTTCGCAGCGTTGGGAGACGGCAGACCGCTATCTGACCGGCAACGTCAAAGATAAGTTGAAGCTCGCGGAAAGTGCATCTCTCGCAGACAGCAAGTACGCCGGCAACGTCGAAGCGCTCAAACTCGTGCAGCCGCAGGACATCGAGCCTGTAGATATCTCGATCCAGCTGGGATCGACGTGGGTGCCCGATACGGTCGTCAACGACTTTGCGACGCATATCTTCGGAAACGTCCATCGGAACATCAGCTATCAATCGAGTCTCGGCAAGTGGATCGCAAACGTCGGCGCCGGCGACTCCACCACGATGCGCGTTACGTGGGGGACCGAGGACGCACCCGCGAACAAACTGCTCGAATCAATCCTGACGAACAAGGCAATCGAGGTTCAGGACATCGTCGGCTACGACGAATACCGCAACCCGATCCGAAAAACGAACGAAGCGAAAACCGCTGCTGCAAACCAGAAGGCAGACGAAATTCGTCAGGCGTTCAATGACTGGGTGTGGGAGGACAAGGATCGCCGCGAATCGCTCGGACGCCTCTATAACGATCGCTTCAATACCAATGTCGCGCCGCGTTACGACGGCTCACATCTGACGCTTCCCGGCGCATCGAGCGCCATCGAGCTTCGTCCGCACCAGAAGGACGCTATCTGGCGTGGTATTCAGGACGGCACAGAACTGTACGACCACGTTGTTGGCGCGGGCAAGACGTTCGCCTGTATTGCCACAGCGATGGAAAGCAAGCGCATGGGCTTGACGAAGAAAGCGCTGTTCGTCGTACCGAACCATCTGTTGCTGCAATGGAAAGACGACATCTACAAGCTGTACCCCGATGCAAACGTACTGATTGCAGAGAAGTCGGACTTCCAGAAAGAGAACCGCGAGCGTCTATTTGCGCGCATCGCCACAGGTGACTGGGACGCGGTTGTTGTTGGCCATTCCAGCTTCAAGAAGATCGGGATGCCGCCGCAAATGCTCAACGATATTCTCAACGAGCAGATTGACGATCTGACGGACGCGATCCTTTCCATCAAACAGGAACGCGGCGACCGCGTGACGATCAAAGAGATGGAAAAAGCGCGCGATCGAATGAAGGCGAAGCTCGAACGCGCCGCGGAAACCGGCACGAAGGATCGTGTTGTGACGTTCGATGAACTGGGTATCGACGCGATGTTTGTGGACGAAGCCGACGAGTTCAAAAACCTGTTCATTACTACGTCGCTCTCGCGCATCTCGGGCCTCGGCAACCTCCAAGGTTCCGACAAAGCATTCGACCTGTTCGTAAAAGCGCGATATCTGCAAAAGCAGAATGGCGGGCGCGGGGTGTATTTCG
The DNA here is from genome assembly GCF_031451465.1 of Caballeronia sp. LZ003. Taxonomy (NCBI): domain Bacteria; kingdom Pseudomonadati; phylum Pseudomonadota; class Betaproteobacteria; order Burkholderiales; family Burkholderiaceae; genus Caballeronia; species Caballeronia sp. LZ003. The sequence goes on from NZ_JARUXJ010000218.1 coordinate 51,943, forward strand.
CGACGGGTACTCCCGTGGCGAACACCATCGCTGAAATTTATACGATGCAGCGCTACATGCAGTATGACGAGTTGAAGACGCGCGGCATCCATCATTTCGATGCGTGGGCTAGCACGTTCGGCCAGGTGGTCACGGGTTGGGAGTTGGACGCGACAGGCGTGAACTATCGGCTGAATTCCCGTTTCGCCAAATTCCAGAACGTGCCGGAACTCACGAATCTGTACCGCTCCTTCGCGGATGTCATCACGCGCGAGGATCTGCAACGTCAGGCTGAAGAGCGCGGAACGCGTTTTCCGGTCCCGAAAGTGAAGGGTGGCAAACCCACGAATATCGTTGTCGAACGCTCACCAATGCAAGCTCGGTACATGGGCGAACAAACGCCGATGCTCGATAGCGACGGCAAACCGATGCGTCGTGCAGACGGTTCGACCATCACGAACTGGACCGAGGGTTCGATCATTCACCGCATGGAGAACCTGCCAAAAGACCCCAGCGAAGACAATCCGCTCAAGATCACGAACGATGCCCGTAAAGCCGGTCTGGATTTCCGCCTGATTGATCCGGACGCTCCTGACTTCGAGGGCAGCAAAACCAACGTCGCGATTGACGAGATGGTTCGCATCTATCACGCCTGGGATCACAAGCGCGGCACTCAGCTGGTGTTCTGCGATCTGTCGACGCCGAAGCTGGATCGCAACGCGAATAGCAGTCAAGCGGCTGTCGCTCAGGACAACGCGTCTGAAGATCAGGAAGCTGCGGCCGGCGACGAAGTCGTGGTGTCGATGGACGAACTGCTGTCACGCGGGAACGGCAAGTTTTCCGTCTATGACGACATTCGCTCGAAACTCATCGGTCGGGGGATTCCCGCTGACGAAATTCGGTACATCCACGAGGCGAAGACGGACCTGCAACGCGCAAAGCTTTTCGAGCAAGTGCGCCGTGGTGACGTTCGATTTCTGCTGGGCTCGACAGCCAAGATGGGTGCCGGTACGAATGTGCAAACCCGGCTGGTCGCAGAGCATCATCTGGACGCGCCGTGGCGCCCGCGCGATCTTGAACAGCGCGAAGGCCGCATCGTGCGACAAGGCAACGAACTGTACAAGGAAGACCCGGACGGCTTTGAAGTGGAAATCCTGCGTTACGCCACGAAACAAACCTACGATTCACGCATGTGGCAGACCATCGAGTACAAGGCGGGCGCGATCGAGCAGTTTCGTCGCGGCGACGGCATCTCGCGCGTCATCGAGGACGTTGCAGGCGAGGCCGCGAACGCAGCGGAAATGAAAGCGGCGGCGACCGGCAATCCGCTTATTTTTATGCAGGTTCAATTCGCGTCTGATTTGAAAAAACTAGAAGCGCTGCACTCCAACTACAAGCGGAACCGGCATTCGTTGGAATCAAGCATCGACTGGCTGTCCAAGGGTGACGAACGCTCCGCACGCCGAATCGCAGCCCATGAGTCAGACGTGGCGCTCCGGGACTCGAACACGACCGAAGAGTGGCAGATGAAGGTTGGCCAGAACACGTTCAATGCCGAATCGAAGGATCATCTGATGGAGTCGGTCCTGAGCGGCATGCAGCGCGCGATCGAGGGCCGCGCCAAGCACATATCTGAAAAACCGGATGTCGTGAATATTGGCAAGTACCGTGGCTTCGCAGTCACCGCGACGGCAGACAACCGGCATATTCAGTTTGCACTGAAGGGTGCAGAGCGATACGTCGCCGGCAATCTCCGCTACTCGGTGGAAGACAAGTTCAGCGTCACCGGCTTCATTCAGCGCATGGACAACGTCCTCAACGTGATCGAGGAAGACATCACGTATCAGAAAGAGCAAGCCGAAACCGATCGAGCCGAACTGGTGAAGGTCAAGGAACAACTCGGCAAGCCGTTCACGCAACAGCGCGAGCTTGAGCTGATGCGCAAGAATAACGCCGACGTGATGGTCGAACTGCGGAAGATGCAAGACGACCCGGAATACGTGTCGACGTGGCAGCCTGCGACGATCGAATCGGTGCCGGCGCTAGACGGCGATCTATTCGCATCCGTCGATCCGTTGGCATCAGAACGTGCCGCGCGCGAAGAAGCATACCGTGCGGAAGTGCAAGCGTCGGTTGCGAAGGCCGCGAACGACTACGTCTCAGGCATGAAAGAGCCGCACCGCTCCGAAGAGTTCTTCAACCGCGCGCACGACCGCCTGTTTGAACTCGATGGTGCGGACGAAATCCATGCGGGCCTCATCGAGCGGATCAAGTCCGATCGCGAACTGGCGCTTGCTGTCGTGACCACTCCGGGAAAGCGGTTCGCCACTCAAGAAATGCAAGACGCCGCGGAATCGGTTGTTCAGATCATCGCAACGGCGAAACAGCAGGCGCATGCAAGTGGTCTTTCGCCTGAGATGCCGAACCGGGACGGCGGCACGTATTCCGGCCGCGTGGTTGCGCAAACTGATCACTACCTTGTTCAAGATGCGGGTCATGGAAAGGGCGTCTTGCATCATCGCGGCGATGTGATCCAGACGAATCAGGTCCGGATTGGCGACAACATCAGGCTCAGCTACAAAGCCGGCCACGCGCTTGCGCGCATGAACGATCCGAATAACTCGCTAGATCGGTAAGCATGCGTCCTGCGCCGCGCGGGCAGGCCTGCGCGGCGCAAACACCAAGGAAAACAAAATGGACGGCTATTTCATCAAAAAGATCGGCAATCATCGCGGCGCTCCGCGCGTGTGGCTTGAAGGGCTTCAGACCGCGCGTGCGGGCTTCGAACCTGGGCAGCGCTACGATGTTGTTGTCGAAGGCCAGACCGTCGTTTTACAGGCGAATCCGGACGGCACACGCGTGGTGTCCGGAAAGAGAATGGGTGAGCGCTCGAATCCGGTGATCGACCTTAACAGCCGCGAGCTACTTGCTGTTTTCGACGGCATGTCCGCTGTACGGGTGGCAGTGAAGGAAGGGCAAATTTATCTTCTGCCTCTGGCATCCGAACTGAAGAAACAGGAGCGTTTCCAGCGCTTGCGGCAGAAGCTCGAAACAGGCGAGGCGCTTGGCATAGGTAGCTTGTCGCACGGCGGCGGCGTCCTCACTCACGCCATTCATGCAGGCTTGCAGGCAGCCGGCGTGAACACGGCGTTGAAATTCGCGAACGAGATTCGTCCCGAACTTCTCGAACAGGCTGCTGCGCATAATGATGCGTGGTCGGATATCACGATCCCTCTGTCCGCGCCGATGCAGGAGTTAGCTTTTGACGATCGCGGACTCGCACAAATTCCAAAAGTGGAAATCATGGAGCTAGGTCTTCCGTGCTCCGGTGCAAGCAAAGCAGGGTTAGCGAAGAGGGGACACGGTATAGCGGAAGCGCATCCTGATGTTGGACATCTTGTTGTCGCATCGTTAGTCATTCTAAACAAGGCGTCTCCTGCTATCGTTATTTATGAAAACGTTGTTCCGTATTCCGCGTCTGCGAGCGCGGCCATCTTGCGGAATCAGCTGCGCGATCTTGGGTACGAAACGCACGAACGCGTCCTCAACGGGAAGGAATGGGGCGCGCTCGAAAATCGCGATCGTTGGTGCATGGTCGCTGTGACGCAGGGAATCAAGTTTGACTTTGACCAGTTAATGCCACCGGCAAGCAAACCTCGTGAACTGGGCGACGTGCTCGATCCGATTCCGCTTGATGATCCGCGCTGGAGTCGGATGGAAGGCCTGAAGGCGAAGCAGGAGCGTGATGCGTCAGCAGGGAAGGGGTTCAAGATGCAGATTTATGACGCTGCCGCCGAAAGTGTAGGAACGATCGGGAAGGGCTACGGAAAAGTACGCAGCACGGAGCCAAAGATTCAGCACCCAGAGAACCCGAACCTTCTGCGCCAGTTGACGGCGGTAGAGCATGCGCGGGTTAAGGGTGTCCCGCCGCATCTGGTCGACGGTCTTTCCGAGACGGTTGCCCACGAGGTGCTGGGGCAAGGGGTTGTGTATGAGCCATTCAGGGATGTTGGCCAGCACGTAGGCAACGCAATCAATCGTTTCGGCGGTCGTCCAGAAATCGAACTGAAAGAGCGCCGCGTCGCGGAGATGGTCGAAGAATTGGGCGTGTCAGAGCGAGTGGCCGACCTGGCATCGGAGGTGGTCGTAACGCTACGCAAAGCCGAGCCGTCACGCGGGCGCTATGCGGGGCGGATTCTCGCCGTCGATGGCGAGGTAGTCATTCAGGACGCCGGCAGGCAAGAGGGCGTTTTGCATCTGGCAAAGTCCTTCGATTCGCGTCCAAAGCTTGGCGATTCCGTTCGCATCCAGTACGACAGAGGTAAAGCCAAGGTGCAATCGAGAGAAACGGCACAGCTGACGCTGGGCATTTAACCGAGGCGTTGCGGAAGCGAACGACTTCTGACGTTGGAAATTGGAGATTACGTATGACGTTTGGTTCTGTCGGTCGCGGCTTTGCCGGTCTGGCCTTCCTCTGTGCATTAGCTTTTGGCGGTAGCGCACGAGCTTCCGAAGGCGTCACCGTCGAAGTCGGCTTTACACCAGGTGGTAGCGCCGAAGCACTCGTGTTGAAAACGCTGAATTCGGCGAGACAGTCGATCCGCCTGATTGGCTACTCCTTCACGTCGCCGGAAATCGTGCAGGCGCTCATTGACGCCAAAAGGAGAGGCGTCGATGTCGCAGTGGCCGTCGATTACAAGAGCAATTTCGAAGAGGATCGCTCTGGCCGAGGACGCGCGGCGCTCGGCGCACTGGTAAACGCGGGTATTCCGACACGCGTGGTGAGCGCATTCCCCATTACGCACAGTAAGTTCTTTGTCACGGACGGACGGACCGTTGAGACGGGAAGCTTCAACTACACGAGGTCCGCCGCGCGCCGGAACGCAGAGAATGTCGTGGTGCTCTCTGGAAATCTCGACGTAGTCCGCGCCTACCTGAAAAACTGGGCATACGTGTATTCGCAGGGCGAGGACTATCACCCGCATTGAAAATAAGGCGCATTAATGATATGTTTATATCAATAATGCGCCGCTTTCAGGTGGTGCGTTTCCGACTGCCAAAGGAGCAGAAAAGTGTATCGAATTGCCGGAAACACATTCGCGGCCGATGACCAGAAACTGAGCCAGGCGCTCGCTTCCGTCTACGGTTCCGAAAAGCGCCCGCTCTGCATGTGTCGCGGATCGGGCATCGAAATGTACGTGGCCAAGCTCGGCCATCAGTACATCATCAAACGGATGCCGCATACAGGCGCTCAGCACGCAACGTCGTGCGAGTCCTACGAGCCGCCTGCCGAACTGTCCGGTTTAGGCGAGGTAATGGGCGGGGCAATTCAGACGAATATTGCGGACGGCATAACAACGCTCAAGTTTGATTTCGCGCTGTCCAAGAACGGTTCGCGTGCCGCACCCGCGCCAGGCGGTGCCGAATCCGACACGGTACGCACCGATGGTAAGAAACTTACGCTTCGCGGCTTGCTGCATTATCTGTACGACGAGGGTGGCCTGACGCGCTGGTCGCCGGCAATGACGGATAAGCGCAGCTGGTGGGTCGTTCGCAAGTGCCTCCTTCAAGCAGCAAGCGACAAGGTAGCGAAGGGCGGTTCAGTTGCCGACCTGCTGTATATCCCCGAGAGTTTCTCGCTCGAAAAGAAGGACGAGATCACGCGCCGTCGCATGGCGATTTTCAATCCGCTCGCGCAAGCCGACGGCAGCACGCGCAAGCTGATGATGGTCGTCGGTGAAGTAAAAGAGATGGGCGACGCTCGCTTCGGAAAAAAGATGGTTTTGAAGCATCTGCCGGACGCGCACTTCTTTATGAACGACGATCTGTACAAGCGGATCGTGAAGCGGTTCGAGCACGAACTGTCGATGTGGAGCGGCGCAGAGTCGTCGCACCTGCTGGTTGTCGGCACGTTCGGCGTAAGCGGTGCCGGCGTCGCGTCGCTCGAAGAGGCGTCCTTGATGCTCGTTAATGAGCATTGGTTGCCCTACGAAAACGTGGACGAAAAGATGTTGCTCGATGCCCTGATTGCGCAGAAGCGTCGTTTCGTGAAGGGTCTACGTTACAACCTGCCGTCCACCACGCCGTTGGCACTCGCTGTCCTCTCTGATACCGTCGATCCGGTCGCCATGTACATCACGTCCTATGGCTCTCCCGACGAGTACCGTAAGCAGTTGCACGAGCTTATCGAGGAAAGCACGCTCGAAGCGTGGACGTGGGACACGGCCGACGAGATGCCGTCGTTCCCCGCGGTCGATGCTCGGCAGGCCCGCAAATGACGACGCCGCTCGCAGTCGGTTGCGCAGCGACTGCCGGCACAGCGGCAGGGTGTTGCCTTCCTTACCTAGCCCGAATGGCGACGGTGCATGCGCTGCGTGCGGAAGACGCCATAGCTGAGGAAGTACACAAAGCGTGCGGGCTATACCGGGGTATGGCGTCGTGGGCAGGTGTTGTTGGTTCCGCTGCGTTGGCGGGGGCCTCCATCGCGATACTAGGCGCAACATCTCACGGCATCGCGATTACCGTGCTGCTGTTTGTGCTATTCCTCTTGGCAGTCATCGACTTTTCAACGCTGCTGCTGCCGGACATCGTTACGATTCCGCTGGCCGTAGCAGGCTTGGCCCTGAACATCCAATCGGTCGTCGCGCCCTTTCCGTCCGCCGCAGGAGGCGCGGTCATAGGCTTCGGCGCTTTGTGTATCGTTCATCGGGCGATTCTCATATTGACCGAAGCCGAAGGGTTGGGGTTTGGCGATGTGAAGCTGGTTTTTGCAATCGGCGCGTGGCTGGGATATCAGCCGCTGCTGCACGTTTTAGTGGTTGCGCTCCTGTGCGCCGCACTGTACGGACTCGGGATGATCGCCTGTCGTCGCAACATCAACGACCGGTTGATTCCGTTTGGACCGTTTTTAGCAATTGGCGCAGCGACAACCGCCCTAGTCGGAACTCCGCTATACGCGATTGTCACGATATAAGCACCAGACAAGGCTACGTTAAAGATTGCAAAGAAGGGATCATATGTACGGCGATAACGGTGAAAATGCACGAGCTGAAGTACAGCGGAATATGCCCGGTTTCATGTGGTTAATAATAATTGGAATCCCAGCAATAGCACTAATCGCTCACTGGCTTGGAGACGGGTTGAACCATACACGGCAGAGTAAAGCGGCTCCATCCGCGCATGTTCAAAATAGCGATCTGGCCGAGCCTAAGCACGAGGTAGCAGCTAAAAAGTAGCCCCCTCGGCCATAACTGAGTCTCTTGCGATCACAAATCTTGCGATACGACGAGCAAGCAACACGACAAAACACAGAAAGGACGAACATGGCAGACTTCTCAAAACTTGAAGCGGACATTCGGGAAGCGCTGGCACAGCAGCACGCAAGCAAGTCCATCAGTACGGCCATCCAAACGTCGAGCCGGGAAATGCTCATTGAGCAGGCGCGGCAACACTTTCGCGCAGTGGGGCTGATGGACTACTTAGAACGTGAGGTAGCGGACATGAAGGCGACTGGCTACTGGGCCAAGTACACGCCGAACGCGGTACCGGACCGCGCCAGCGTGTCGATTTGCTTCATCCCGAGAAAAGGAGAGCAACCCAGAGTCGTCAGTCACGGCGGTCACGACAATCTCTGTCATCTCGGCTTTCAAAGCACTGGCAACGACCTTCGCATCTATCAGTTCGGGCCAATTGACAGCCTGCGCCGCGAAGAGCAGCACACGCTCATTCAATTGAACTCAGCACTGTTTAAGGCTGCATACGAAAGCTTCGTCGACGCGGCTATACGCGCGATGAATTCGTGAAGGCGGCGCATTCGATGGCGAATGCGGCTATAGAAACGGAGGATGGAATTGAAAGTTCAGGCCATACGCGGTACTCAAGTTGAAAATGACGGCCAAGCGCTCTTTGCGCTTGTAATCGTAGCCGCCATGATGCTGTCGGCCGTAGTCGTACTTGGTGGGGTCGCAGTGGCAAGGGCGCACGAAGGCGAGCTTCTGCGCGCCACTATCGCGTCGGTGCCTGCTTGGTTCTTACTTGGGGCCTGCTTGCGCGCGTTAGTACGATCGTCTGGCGACCGAGAAAGCACGTTCAAAATCGCAGGCTTTGGCTTGCTGGCATGGTTTCTCGGTGCTGCCATCCAAACCGCGGGAATCTTGTTTGCCCCGTCGATCGCATCTGCTGCGGCGTGCTTCTGACCACGTCTGAACTTCGCAATTTCCTTCGCGCCGCGCAAGGTGGCGTGGTCAGCGCATTTCCAACGTTGGAAGTGCGCTGGCCAGATTTCGCCGTGTCGGCGAACAAGGCGCTCGCAGCGTGTTTTTGACGGGCACAACTGCAGAATTACGCACAGTACCGGGGTTGGTATGTAAAAAGTTTAATCGTGAAATCAACCTTGATCTGTTCAAAGACCGATCGCTAGACCGCAGACGATAATTCTCAGGAATTTCCAACGTCAGAAAAATGCTAGTCGTTGCATCGTGCCCCAGCCCAATCAAGTCGGTCGCCCGTAAGCGCCTAAAGCCGCAAGGTCAAAAAAGGCGTGGGGCAGCCGCGCCTATTTAGGTGGCAGGATGATCCGGGGCCGTTTGATCGGTAACAGCAGATGCGCGGTTGCCTATCACCCGACGCATTGCATCCGTTTGGCTGCGCTCGCGAGCGAGCGCCTTTTCAGCCGTTTCAAGCCGGCTCTTATAGTGTGCGACTTCCTGAGAAAGTTCCGTCCTCACCTGATCGGTTTGAAGCCGCAAATGCCTTTCCAGCCCCGCCAGCCTTCCCTCCGCAGCCTGCAACGCGTCGATGCGTGCCGTTAGCGAAGCGGCGATCGAATCCCGCGCAGTCGTCAATTCAATTACCTGGCGTTCTCCGGATGACGCTCGAGCGTCGGCAACAGCGAGCCGACGCAAGGCATCATCCCGCTGCGTCTCCAATCTCTGGATCTGCCGATAGGCGTCCGTCAACGCCGCCTCGGCTACCTGCACGCGTACCTTCCATTCGGCGGATTCGTCGTTGCGCTCCGTCGTGCACGCATAGGCAAGCGGTTCGGGTTCGAACATCCGCTGAACGGGCAACCCGATCGATGCCTCCGCTGCACGCCGCGCTGGTGAGGGAAGGGCCGTCGAGCGCGCGCGCGCTATCGCGGCCGACCATGTCGGGGCAGATGGCCGGCGACCTATTCCGGCCGTGTTCAGCAGCCGCACGTATATCGGCTGGCCAAACAGGCGACCAGTAGCCTCTGCTACCCCCGTTATGAAATGATCCAGAAAGCCGGCGTTATGCTCGGGGTACCGCGTATCTGCATCGCGCGCTGCGTCCAGAATGCCGCGAAGCTCTTCGTCTTTGAAAGTCGTCCGTGGGCGTGCCATCTTTTTCCGAGGTTGCGATCAACCGTGCCAGTCTAGGTCGATCCGAGCGCAGAGTAAATATAACCGTCGATATATTTACTCATTACCTATACTTCGCATCATTATCCTAATAATGGTGCGTTTTGAGTGGTTTGCGCGGTCCTAGCCGCCGATCGGCGCCCAGCCCCGTCTGGCGGACTTCTGACGTTGGAAGGGGGATGCACGAGCCAAACAATCGCGTAAAGGTTGCCAGGTGACGAATGTCATCGTAATATAAACAATAGTTTCTTTTTTTGGCAACTTTACGTCCTATTCTTTCATGCCAAGACGATCTACTGCGGCGGACATGCTGCCCGCACCTGTCGAACGCGCCCTAATAATATTAGGCGAACATTTGCGGGTGGCCCGAAAGCGTCGCCACGACTCCCAAGCGGCGTTCGCGGAGCGTATGCAGGTATCGGTTCCGACATTGCAGAAGATGGAAAAAGGCGACCCGACTGTGTCAATGGGCGTCTATGCGTCGGCTTTGTGGCTTATCGGTCGCGTCCAGTTTCTGGGAACTATTGCGGACCCCTCGACGGATGAAACGGCTCTGATGCTCGAATTGCGCAATCTGTCGGGCGCGAAGGGTAAGCGATGAACAATGAACTGCACGTTTGGATCTATCCACCTCAGGCTCTCACGCCAAACCGGTGCGGCACACTCGAACTGGTAGGCGGGCGTCGCTGTCTTTTTTCGTATTCGCCCAGCTGGCTTACCGACAAAGCAGGCTTCGCGCTTTCGCCTGACTTGCCGTTGCAGGCAGGCAGATTTGAACCTGCAAACGGTCAGGAACTGCATCCAATCTTCGAAGATGCCGGCCCCGATCGCTGGGGACGCCGCGTCATCGACACAGCTTTTCGTCCTGCCCGACGCTCGCCAATCGACTATCTTGCCCTCGCCGGCGAGGATCGCATCGGCGCATTGGGATTCTCTTGGGACGCAGGGGAGTACCGCACGCCACAAGACCAGGCATTTTACGGTGCCGACCTTGGCGCTCTGGCAAGTGCCGCACATGCCATCGAGGTGCACGAACCGATTGACGAGCGGCTGCGCCGGCTTCTGCAACCGGGGCGCAGCGTGGGTGGTGCGCGACCCAAAGCCATCATTCAGGAGGATGGACGGTTTTGGATCGCCAAGTTCGCGGCGGAAGGCGACGAAGTTGACGTTAGCGCGATTGAGCATGCATCTCTGCTGTTGGCGAGAGAGTGTGGAATCGAGGCGCCTGCGTCCCGCTTGGTCCCTATTCGCGGTAGGAACGTGCTTCTGGTTGAACGATTTGACCGCGAAGCGACGGGGGCGCGCCGTCATTTTGCCAGCGCCAAGACACTCATCATGGCTCAGGGCATATCGCCCGAGGACATCGCCTATTCCGATCTTGCGGACGTGGCGCGCCGGTTCTCTCCTGAACCGAAAGCCGACAGCTTGCAGGTTTTCAGACGCATGATCTTCAATGTGCTCATGGAAAACACCGACGACCATGAAAAGAATCATGCGTTTCTGTTTGAGCGCGGCAAATGGAAACTTTCGCCGGCCTATGATATTCAGCCGCAAATTCAGAATGTCGGGTATCAACAGTTGCGCGTTGGTGTGTTCGGTCACGAGCCGTCGATTGCCAACGCCATGTCGGAATGCGGACGTTTCATGCTTACCAAAGAAGAGGCGAGCGCTGAAGTAGAACGAGCCGTTGCGATCTTGGGAAACTGGCCCGAGCGGTTTGCAGAGGCCGGTGTGGCCGAGCGCGATGTAGCGACGTGCATGCAGTTCGTCCGCGTTCGCCGGGAACAGGAGGCTGCGTTTGGGCAAATCCCTGAAAAACTGAGCGCCATCAATACTGCCAGCGGGATGTATATTGGCAAAATCGTCGCCATCCGTCCAGACGCGATCTATCAAGCCGTTGGGCGCGGGGATGTCGTCGCGCACCCTCGCTCAGAAGTCAGTATGCCCGTTGAAGTGGGCGCAAAACTGCGCGTCCAGTATCAAGGCGGCAAGTTGAGCGACGTAGGAATCGAAGGGAGAGCGGCCGCCAAACGGCGCAGCCCTGAACGCTGAGCGCCGACATAAAACCGCGGGTGCCTCGCAACGTTGGAAACGACCGGGCAGTATCTCCCTCCCGCCTAGTCCACTGTGGATTCAAGGGGTGGCGCATCAAGTTCCCAGTCCCGCAAAAGCGGTCGATGAGAGAAACGAGGGTTCGCAAACCAGTCTTTAACATTCTCATCGATCTGGCCGATGAACCAAGCGTCGACGGCAAAGGGTTCATCGAGTCCTTCCGGCTCGTCTGCGCTGAGAAACACGCCGTGCAAAGCGCCATTGGTGTCGAGGTAGACAACTGCGCATTCGGTCAGGTCGGCCGTGGTGTACGGAGGCTGATCACGCAGCATCATGCGAAGGTCTGACATCGTTTGCTCGTAGGTTCGATCCATGTTTTCCTCCGGTACTTACGAAAGCCTGTGCAGAGTTCATACCCGGATTCATCTAAACCCTAACGCTGCTTTTCGGGAATAAGCTTGATTCTTCACCTTCACCCAATCATTAGATCGCCCGCGACGGTAAGGCGCGTCTAGGCGCTTCGCGACCATGCCTTCGAAATCATGTTGCACCACCTGCTCGAACACGAGTTCACCGGCATCGGGGACCCCCGTTGCGTAAAGCAGGTGAGGTGTGTCCTCGAAGGTATCGCGCAAGATCAGCTTGCGCTCGCGCATAGGTAATCCCCGTAAATCGCGTTTGCCGATTGCAAGTATGTCGAAGACGCAGGCGCGTGCAGGGTAGCGGCCTGCCGCAGCACGTATGCGCGGCGCGACCGACATGCAAGCTCTCGACAGCACCCGCTCAAAAGCCTCCGATCCGCGTGCCGCGCCTGTCGTTAGCTCACAATCCCATACAAAGCTACCGTCCACGCGAGCAATCGCATCAACGAGTTCTGGAAATGCACGGTTCAGTGAATTTCCGGGCCGGGAAAGCAGTTCGACCGAATCCCCATGCTTGCAAACGAGTAACCTGAAACCATCGTATTTCCATTCGAACCACCAGCCCGTATTCGAAAAAGGCTCACGACGTAAGGTGGACAGCATTAAGTCCGCTGCACCGATCATACCAATGAGCGGCACGCCAGGCGGGTTCTTGCGCAAGGCGACCCGCGCAGAGACATCCGTTGCTTTTAAGGAACGGGGCATGACACAAATGGCGCGGTAGAGTAGAAGCAGAGATTGCAGCACGAACCGTGCGAGCGCGCCTTGGCATGACGCCCAAGGGGCTTGTCATTGCAATCATGGAAGTGAGCAGACATGCAGACTAATCCAATCTTTGAAGCGGCAAGCAGGGACGGCCAGCTTGCTCGCGCTCTCAACGTTGCCCTACACGCTTTGGTAGTGCATGACGGCATGCACGGCACAATGGAGGGCGAGGCGGTGAGGCTCGATTTCAGCGCACAGATTCGGCAAGTGCGCGCCGGGTTGGAGTTGCTAGGTGTGGGCCAAAGCGAAACGTTGCCGTACCAACCCCCGGAAGCGTAAGCCCTGGAAACGAAACAAGCATCGGCATGGAACCTTGGCGACATATGACGCAGTCGATTGAGTCTTACGTAGGTCAGCAACTACCGTCACCGTTGCCGCGCAATCGTGCCGAGAGCCCGATTTTGCCAAGTGGATTAACCGATGAAGACGCGGTAATCCGATGGCTACAAACTAAATCTGCTGGCGACGGAAGACTTGCGGAATCAACCCTCGCACAGTACGTCGTGGAAGCGCGACGCCTGTTCTGGTACGCGCGCTGGGTGAGTCGTCCTATTTCCGAGTGGACGCTCGATGACGCGGCCAGCTATTTGGCTTTTCTCCGCGCGCCTGATGAACGTACCATTTGTCCGGCGCGAGTCCGGCGTGACGACTTGGCGTGGACCCCTTTCCGCAAAGCGCTGTCCGCCGATTCAGCGCGGCAATCGCAAGTCATTGCCGGAAGCCTTTTCAAGTGGCTTGTAGACATGCAGTATCTTCGTGCAAATCCATTTGCGGGCTTTGGACTTATGGGCAAGCGTTCGCGCGGCGCGAAGAAGCAAAGCCGTTTCTTGGATCACTCCGCGCTGGACCTGGCGCGTTCCGCGATTGAGAGCAGAGCATGCACGTCCGACCGTCAGCGCGCTAAGAAGGCACGCGATCTCTTTGTGCTCGACCTCTTCGCTAAGGTTGGGCTGCGAACATCCGAAGCCACGGGCGCAACAATGGGAGCGGTACGGTACGCACAGTTAACGGCAGCAGACCGTGCGCGCGATCCTGACGGACCTTCCGGCGTTTGGGTGATTGACGTAACTACTGCAAAAGGCGGATTCCCTCGCACCGTTTCATTCGCTGCGGTAATGGGCCGATTACAGGCTTACCGCGTCGCATACGGTCTTTCCCCGCTGCCATCGGCCGGCGAAACCACGCCATTGATCCTTGGAGCGCGGCGCCGCACTCCCGATTTTAATGTCGACCTTCCCGATCGGCGAATGCGCAATCTCCGGGAAGACCTCGGCCAATCTCACGGCGTCACAAATAGGTCGTCCGTCTATCGGCTTGTCAAAGACATCTTCCGCGAAGCGCTCGACTACTGGGCCGCTCGCGACCCGATCGACGCCGAGAATCTTCGGAAAGCATCCACGCATTGGCTGCGGCACACGTTCGCCAAAAGCATGGTCGATGCAGGCGGGGGAGTCGTGACCGTGTCGCGAAATCTAGGCCACGCCGACATGAACACCACGCTCACGTATGTGGATGACGAAGAGCTTAAGCGAGCTCGCGATACCGAACGCCTGATTCGCTGATTGTCGTGCCGCCCTAGCGGAAGCTAGGGCGACAGGCAAGGGCGGGGGAGGGGCAGACAATTAGTTGCGTATTCTGCGTCGCGCAACCGCACTCAACAGGCGTAAGATACTGTACATACATACAGTCCCAGCCGAGTCATGTCCACCCTTCCTAAGAATGTCGAAGACATTCATCCCAGTCTCTGGAGAGGCAACCAGTTAGCGCGCAGCGTCGGGCGGACGGTGCCGACCGGATACGACCGCCTCGACTGCGAAATGCCGGGTTCGGGTTGGCCTGTAAGTGCGCTCACGGAAATAATGTGCGCCCGCCCTGGCATCGGAGAGATGCGGCTACTTTTGCCTGCGCTCAAGCTGGTATCGAAACGCGACCTGATGTTTGTCGATCCGCCTGCCGTCCCGAATGCACTTGGATACGCATATGCTGGCCTCCCGCCTGAGAAAGTGACTCGCCTCGAACCTGCGAACACTGCTGACGCTCTTTGGTCGGCAGAGCAGATTTTGAAGGCGAACACCTGTGGGGCGCTTGTGCTTTGGCAAAACCATATGCGGCCGGAATCGCTGCGCCGGCTGTCACTGCACGCGCAGTCATCTGAGACCCTGTTTTTCGTGATGCGTCCGCTCACCGCGCAAAACGACACGTCGTCGGCATCGGTACGCATCGCAGTTCGTCCAGCTGAGGGTGGGGTGAGTATCGAGATGGTCAAGCGCAAAGGGCCAGTTGGCATCGAGCCGTTCGTGATTGAACTGACCCCGTCGCCAATCTTGATAAGCCCGCATCGCCGCGCCGTTCCGCGTGCGATCCCGTCTATATCCGAGACGTTGCAGAAACTGTACTCGACAACGGAGTAGGGGTTCATGCGAAGCAAGCTGCCTCGATTTGAGCCAGTCGGCCTGGCGGAAAGCAGGGAGTTCTGGCGGAAGTATCGCGGCAACCGAGACGTGGAGCGTTTGCTTCTTGAAATTGCCTACACGCGTGAAGTGATGGCTGATCTTTCCGGTTACTTCGATCGCGTGCGCGACTCGTGGCGCGCCGAAAACCTCGGCCATCTCGTTTGCATGGAAAAGATGCGGCTGCTCTTTGTTGAACACAATTTGCGGCAGACTGCGCTGGCTGGGTTGCCGCCAGCACCGCGAAAGGATGAACCGGATGAGCCAGAGCCAGCATTGGCGGAATAAGCTCATCCAGCCAAAACCACACCGGTAAAGTGCAACGACCCGAAGATTTCCCGCATCGAGACTCGACTTATATTCGCCTTGATCCTGTAGAAGCCTATGCCGGCACGTCGTGTCTTCGGCAAATGCAGATTCGGCATAGCCCTGTCATGTTGACCCTTCACGCCAACAACCCGGACGCTGTTCCGGACGCTCTTCGTGGTTTGCGCGATGGCGACCGCGTCCAAGCGCGCGACTTGGACGCCGTCATTCCGGGGCTACACATGGTCCGATGCAAATTCGAGAGTGCGACTGACGCCGAACCGCGTCATCGCTCGATCGCCGTGACCGATGGCGTGGTTGTGACGTTCTGGCTGTCTTGCGACCAACAACCCGATCGCGTCGCAGCAGAGGCGACGACGCGCGCCGCGTTTGCGCGGCTGGTCGTGACAATCAACTTTCCACCCGAATACGAACTTTCGTGACCAACAACGTCGGGCGACCGACATCCAATTTCTGACGTTGGAAATCGCAGTCGGCCGCACCGGACGCGAACTTCAACGGCCTCCTTTCTCGACACGCGCCTTTGGCTGAGACACGCTTGCTTTCCCGCTTCGATATTTGATCGCGACGCGGGCGCCGTGCTCCGGTGTTAGATCGAATGCGCTCCGGTCGTGGATAACGAAACGGTTTTGCCCAACGTCCTGCGCAATGTGTTTCGCGTTCTGCGCGACGATAGTGCCGGTATATGTCTTACGATCAGTTGCGGCCATCTCCACACTCGCGGTGCGCTTGATGCCGCGGACCAATGTCTCAATATCGTCTTCGGCCAGCGAGACGTTTCCAGTGACTTGCGCACCAGGCAGTCCCGACGCCTGACGGTCGGCAATCGCGAGCATCTGCTTACGCGCAGCAATCTCGTCCCGGATTTGCTTTTCAAGCGTGCGAAGCTCCGTGTTCTGGATAGCGATGCCTTGCTCAACGGCCATCCGTACAACCCGTGCCTTGAAGGCAAAGTCACCACCCGAGATACGCAAACCGTCTTTCCACTTCTCGGCCCCGTACTGGAGCGTTGCGGCCAACGCTCCGTCCGAAACGTCTGCTCGACCAAACGTCAAGCGCTCGCCATCGTCGCGGAATGCCGGCTGCCCGTCATCGAAACTGTAGCTCACGCGTCCGTTGCTTCCGACTTTCCAGATCAGATTTCCCAACGGACGAATGGACGGATCAGTATCAGCGGCACGCGCCGGCATGATGGCGTTCTCAGATTCCGCAATGGCGTCGCGGGCCTCTTTCTTCTTTCGGTCCCGTCCGTCCTGATAAATCATTCCACGCAGTGCGCTTATCGCAGCCTCGTTACCGGCTTGTGCTTGCACCTCTACCCACTCGCGCCACGACGGGACTGGCGGAAGTAGTCGATTGCGCTCAACACGCTCTCCCCGTATTTGCTGCACCAATTGTTGTCGCGTTGCGGTCATCGACACCTTCGCGATCATGTAAGCCTGCTGCTTTTGCGTCGGCCCGAGAGATGCGTCCGCTTTAATAACCGCACGCCGCGCGCTATAAGCTTCCCGCAGATCCGCAAACCTGCGCTTGTCCTCGGCGGCGTAAGGAGCCAACGCCTCTCGTGCGATGTCCTGGCGCTGACGCGCCTCGCGGTCTGCTTGCTTGTACTGCTCATACAGCGCATCTCGAACAGCTTTTCGAGCTAGACGAGATTCCAGTCGTTTATAAGGATCGCGCTTGTACGTGCGTTTCGGCTCGACTCGGATCACATCGTTTGCTGAGGGCTGGTACTTTCCCCATTTAGCTTCCAACTCGCCGCGCTTCAGAAATCGGAACGCCGCCGAGGCGCTGACCGACATCGACTTCCCCAATTTCTCCGGTCGGTCGTCGCTTACGTCGGCAACTTTCAGCCCGCCGCCGCCCGTATCGCGAAGTTCCAGACCATACTTTGCGAGGACGTTGTGAACGTCCTGCCAACTGTCAGTCTTAGTGTCGGCCAGCACTCGTTTCAGTTCCGCGGCTGGCTCTCCTTTGCACCATGTCTCCAGTGACTCTTCTCCCGACCAGACCTCTGCTTGTTTGGCGCCAGGGCGAGTTGGCACGAGTTCTGGGTCTGCATAATCGTTGTTCCGAATGATCTGCTTCGACCCGTTAACTTCCACGACTTGATAAATCCCGTTGTCGTGATGCCACCCGAATTTGACTTCAATTTCGCGCGCGGCCTTGTGTAGCGTCGCATGCGCAAATTCAAGATGCTGTGCCTTGTAGCTGCTGGGGTGAACTCGATTGACCTCGATGTGCGCGTGAATGTTGTCCGTATTTGCATGGATTGCGACGATGTATTGATGGTCCGATAGCCCCAACGCCGCTAGGGTGTCGCGCGCAGCCGCAAAGATATCTTTCGTGTCCGGCCGCTCATGCTCCGGCCACGAGAGAATGTAGTGATACACCGGGTTCTGCACGCGCCGGTTTTTTCGAGCGACGCCGGACATCTCCACCGGGGCCGTAGCAAGGGAGTCAAGGTTGCCAATCTCTACGCCGATGGTCTTTTCGACGTTCTCACCCATTGCGTTTAAGACGCTGTCCGCAGTGATGTATTGAGTCAAGCGATCCCAGCTGGTGCGTGTCGGAGCTTCGCCGGATTGATGGATGCCTTCAGTCACATACTTTGCAAGCTGCTGAAACGAGGATCGACCATCCCGCCGATTAGGGGCAACTTTGACGATCATAGTTTTCCGCCCCGTTCCCATACCGTAAGTAGGTTCTGCACGACTGCATCTAGTCCAGCTTGAAGGGACTCGGGGGCCAGGCTCGTGTGAGCGTGATACAGCCGTCGCAACTCTGCCGAGCAAGAGCGCAACTGCTCGATCGCGTCGACCTCCGACGCGCTTCGCATCGACTTTCCGCGCATTGAGCGCAACGCGAACTCTGTCACTGTCAGATTCCGCTCTTCGGCCCTGTCCGCTATCCACTGTTTCTCGTCGGGCGTGACGCGGATTTGGATCACTTGTGAACGCGCATTTGCAACTTTCTTGAATGTCACTTTTTAATCTCTTTGCTTTACGGGTCTCGGGGCGAAGCCCTGAGTTCAACCAGAAGGGCTAAAGCGCGAAGGGGGCCGAAGGCCACCGAGTGCTTTAGCCCGGTGTCATTGCAACGCTTGCGTTGTAATGACATCTGGCATCCTGTCCTCAAGGTGTGTGGTGTGGCAGTGGAACATTTCGTGGAAGATTGGGTGGAACATATAGAGACACCCACGCGGACCAATGGGGGGGGTTCATCGGAGCAAGCGGAGATGAATTTCCCGTTCAGCACCCGGAGGGTGCCTCGAATGATTCCGGCGCGGACGTTTTCACAAACCATTGTGGTGATATTATATTAGTTCGTTCATGTAGTAATCAGGAGCATCGCGGGGGAATCAAATGGCGAGCCAAAAGAAGTTCGAACGGAGTGAAATTGAGATAGCTCGCCAACGGCTGTTGGAGGCAATCTATAGCGAACTGCCCGACGATCGTTTTCGCAAACGCGATGCGGTAAAGCAGTTGCTCAGCACGTTGATCGCCGCGCGGGAACGCGGCCTGGCATTCGAGAAGATCGCGGAGATACTGAAAGCGTCTGGATTGGACTTGCCGACAGAGACGCTGCGTTCATATTTTTTTGAATTGAAGACCCAGTCCGAACTGGCAGCTGAAGGACTCAGGCATGCACAGAAGATCGCGCTCACGCGCGACTCTATTCAGAGACAGGTCCGGGAGAAACATACGGAGCATGGCAACACGGTTGCCACTCGGCGTGCGCGTCTAACGCAAGCGACACCTCCGCTCGAGGACGCTTTCAAAGACGATCCGCTGCAACCGGAGCCTTTCGAGCCTGTCGCGGTGCCGCGCAGGGTTACGACCGCAATGAGCGCAACGATTTTGCATCGCGAAAATGCGCGTCCGGCTTCGCCGGCCGCGCCAGTTCCGCCGCAAGCGGCGGAACTGGCGCGGATAGAAAGTGAAAGGGTGGTGCCCGAAACCGCCGTTGGAGTCAAAGCGGCATCTGGACTTCCAACGTCAGAAAAAGCACACCGGGCTGCGCCCGGTGGTCATAGTGAAAGCGCTGTGACGCTCTCGGATGTCGAGCAAGCGAGCCTCGCAACGGAGGAACGCACGGAACTGCTAGGCGATTTGGAGTTGAGAGAAGGGGACTTCGTCTTCTACGTCTCCGGTCAGCCTTTTCACGGTTTTCTCACCAAAGGACAAATTCGGCTTCTTCGCACGGTGGGACGCGTCATTGCTCCCACAAAAGGCAAGTCGAGCAAGGATTTCGTCACGATGCCCGCGAAGCTGTGACGGCTTCGCGTCGTGAGCTAGAAACAGAAACGGACGCTCAAGGCGTCCGTTTTTTCATTTAATGTCGCGTCGTTAGGCGTAGTGCGCTTCCAACGTGTCTTCTTCGTCGGAATCGTCTGTGTCGTCGTCGACCTCGTCATCGCAATATTCATCGTCCTCGACCTCGTTCGCGCGGTCTGCAAGCAACCGCGCAATCGAATCAGTTGCGGAGGGCCGCTCGTCGTACACCTCGATAGCGCTCTCCAGGACGCACAACTGGCCACGCACCTTTACAACCAATCCTCGATCGTCACCACGTTCGCGAATGCCATCGTCCCAAGTTTTGGTGATCGTTTGATACGAGTATGTTTCGCCCGTCCAGTCTGCGATCGGGACAACGCGCCATGCACGGCCATACTCCATACCGCGAAAACCGGTGCCACACGTCCGCACATACTCGCGGCCTCCCAGTTTGAACGTGGGGACGGACGCAACGCCCTTGCCAGACATTGCGATCTTGTCGGCGCAGTAGGCGTCTTTCCACGTTGCATACGGGGCATTGATTACCGGCATGTCGTCCAAATAGCTCGACAGGAAGATCCGGTCTTTCCAAGGAACATAGGCAATATGGCCGTTCTCGGAAATGCTCCAGTACCGCGCGATCAGAGTGCCAACTCCTTCTACAAATACCGCGCTCATCTTTGACTGGCGAGTGTCACGCGACTTGACCTCTATTCCTGGAACAGGCGAGTTTGTCAGCTGCTCGCAGAGTTCAAAGAACGCATCCTGGTTGCCGAAGTCCTCGGCAACAACCTTCGTCTTGCCCATACGCACCGAAACGTTTCCGTGTCGTGCGATCACCTCTGCAAGTTCGTCCTTCGCAGTGTCGATGCCCAACTGAAAGAAGGGCAGGAGACGGCTATCAACGTTCGCGACGCCGCGTGCGGCAACGTGCAGTGAGCTCGTCCAATCCTGTGCGTTCATTTCGGGGTCATGCCACGCGCCAAACGTAAGCGCGAACGAATGCGACACATCTGACGAAAAATCAAAACCTAATTGCGCAGCAGGAGCGTTCATTTTTCCCCCCATTAATGAATTGCTAGGCCTAATTGTACCCATTGGGTACTATCAAGTCAATCGGCTTTTATGTATTATTCTGCTTGCGTTTTATGTACCCACTGGGTACAATGGAGTCTGTTGTGTTTAACGCGATGTTGAACGGTTTTCTAAATCTTCCGGATTGGAGTCCAGCATGGAACCGAAGCTCTACGTGAACAAGCAGGGAGACACAGTGCAAGTCGTAGGCAACGAAGCGTCCCGTGTCATCACGTTCGTCGCGCAAGGCGGCGGCTTCACGAAAACGCTGCCGCACGCGCATTTTTTCCGGGAGTTCTCCGTTTTTACGGTTCCTGCTTACACCTCGCGCGATGCGACCTTCGAGCATTTTGATGTGGGCGTCTCGATCGCTGCATGGTCGAACGGACTGCGGTGGAACGGCTGGGCTATGCCTTATTTCACTTTTGAGCAAGGGCTGGAAGTGATCAAGTTCTTCCCCGAATTGCATTTCGATGCTGCTCGCGATGCGTTCGTGTGGGTTGATGGTGACGAAGACGAGATGTATTCGGGCGCAACGATCGACACTAGTTTCGGACCGATCAAGGCATACCCGATCGGCGCGGGTTCATGGACTTGGGAATGGGTTGACGAACAAGAGTGCTGATGTCCCGGACTACCTCTTCCACACATCAAACAGGAGCACACGCGATGCAAATGCAACAAGGTACGCCGTTCAAGATTCTGGACTTCCCCGATATGGGGGTTGCCTATTACGCCGTGTGGGACGAAGACACGGAGACGTACTGGATTTATGACGGTGCCGATCAGGACACCGCAGACGCTGTGGGTGAGGCCCACTCTGTGTACAGCGCAAAGGCCATCGCAAAAGAAGCAGCCGAAGCGTTGATGTCGTAACGGCAGGAAGCTCGCCGGGTGCGAGACTCTTCAAAAAACCTGAAATTTTTAATGCACGGACAGCGACGATGGAAGGCACGAAACAAGTAGCTCAACGGTGCGTCATTGCAGCAGACCACTTCGTCGGCGTTGTCCAGAAAATCACCGGCTGCTCACGCGCACAAGGCTTCAAGGCGCTGAACACCATGCTCAAGCTCAGGTTGATCAAGCTCGATGCGGTAGGCGGTCGCTACCTCGTCAAGCACGGTGCATTCATGGAAGCGAACGCACTGCGCGCTGCGATCGACTACTAATCAACGAGAAAGGAACCAAAAAATGGAACTGGTTATTGCGGTGGTGGTAACGGCTTTGCTGTTCGGCGCCATTCAATTCGAATCGCGCATCTAATCCGGCCTTTAACCCTGCGTATCGCTAACTGAACAAAGACGAAAGCATGCCTGTCCCGACCAACACGCATGAGATGGCTCGCGCATTCAAGCCCACTGCAAACCAGTTGCGCGCCGCGCGAACTCTGCTTCTCGCGAAAGCACATGAGCAATCGGTGCGACCAGTCGTAGAGCAGTACGAGACCGAGATTCTTGCAAAGCTCCAACTTCGCGTCTCGACGCGCTTCGTGCGTCTCGGCGTCGAAGACTCCGTGATTCTCGATCCGAAGAGGGTCTGCCTTTGTGCGGAAGCGGATCGCGAAGTCTTCTATCGCGAAACATGGAAAGCGCGCGACGCGGCTGGCTTCATCGTCCACCACCCGGAAGCATGTCCGCTGCTTGGCGCTGAGGTTCTGATTGTTGAAGCTGAGAATGCTTTGTTTGACGCATGGGTTGAGTTTCCGGGCATGGAGACGTTTGCGACGACGCGGCCCAGCACTGTGCATCTCCGCGAAAGCGCTGTGTCGAAAATTCTCACTCTGCTCGCACCTTTTCTTGGCGATTTTCCGAACGAGGTTCGCGAAGTCGCCGCGTGATAGCAGCGATCCGCACAAGCTTACTAATTTAATTAAAGGTCTATCGTGATTCGAAGCAAATACAAGCGAACCGCTCTCCGTATCGGACTGCGCGTGGGCGTGGTCTCTGGACCCGGTCAGTTCCCCGAGGATCGTCCCGGACGGATTGTTGAAAAGGATGTCAATCGCTGGGGAACGCATTGGCAAGTCGAGATGGCGGACGGGTCTGAAGAATGGATTTCCGCACTTGAAACGACCGAGATGGGCATTGGCTGGTACGCCATCGAGGAATCGACGTGAAAGCCACTTTGCCTGTTTCGTGCGCTACGCATGCGTTGCCGAGCGAGCGGGTTCGCGCGGCAACCGCGCGGATCGTGGCCAAACATTCGCCCGCTCTTACACCCGAGTTTGTCTACCGCCATGTTTTGCCGGACGCAGCGACGTGCGCTGAGTGGCTTTCCTCAATGATCGACTACTACTCGCGCACAGGCGTCGCGCGTGTCGCCTCGTTAGCGCGTCTGCGCTACATAGCCGCCCGCATCGGTGGCTAGGCTCTTTTTCCAACGTCAGAAGTTATTCACACATCGCGAACTGATATGAACCAGAACCCGAAACCCGTCGACGCCGCTAAGGTTGCGCCGAATCCCTTCACTGATTCCCTCGGCATCCTATATGCGTTGTCGTTCGTTGCAGTCGCAATCACGGGCTGGCGTGGCGGAATGCGTCACGCGTTTGGAGTCTTGCCGCTTTGGGCGATCATTGCGGCGATCCTCGCGGCCGGCTGCGTGCTGATGCATTCCGTCCGTTGGATGGTCGCAAAATTTGCATGCCCGCTCGCAGTTACATGGGCGTTCCTCGCATTAGACATGCTGGGCGCGGATTTGGCGTCACGCGTGTACCCTCAGGTCGCATCAATAACGCCGTTGGCTGATCCTACTGTCTTGCAATGGGCTGGAGTCGTCATCACGATTGGATTTGGTGCCGCTGCCGTGCTGGATCATTTCCAGGCGCTTTTTGAACACTTGATGCGCCGGAGTGCCATCCCGGTTGAGTTACCTCCATCGGGTTCAATCAGTGCCGTTGTCTCGCCAGTGCGCGCCGATTGACCCGTCTCAACCCGCTCGTCCTGTAACATCGCACTTTTGAAAAAGGACGCTGGCGTCCTTGAGCCTAACGGAGTTTGTGCATGTCATTTAACCGGCCCATTGCAGAGCGCATTACGCTACCTAGCCCCGATGAAGTTCGAGCGGCAAGGGAAAATGCTGGACTCTCGCAAGACGCCGCTGGAAAGCTCGTATCAACGTCCAATCAACCGCGCCGCACTTGGGACAAGTGGGAAAGCAGTAATGAAACGAACGCGCGTGAAATTCCGCTGCCGACTTGGGAACTGTTTCTGCTGCTGACCGGCCAGCATCCGAACATGGCACTGATCGACAAAGGCTGACACGCGGGTCGCATTTATATCAGGGCGACGCCTCGGATTCGTCACGACTCACTGGAAAACTTTAGATATTGTGATATATTGATATCACTTTATCGTCAGGAGACTTAGGGTGTCCGTCTTTTCGTTGAGCGAACTGGAGGGGGCTATAAATCATTGCCTCGCCTGTGAGCCGGCTGAGCAATATTTCCTTGGTCCAGATGGGAGTCGATTGGGCGGTGTGTACGGGTCGATGATCTGGAACAAAGAAGAAAGTCGCAGTCTTGAATCGCTGACAGAAAAAGAACGCGTTGCGTTCATGCGTTGGCGAGTTATTTAACTTAAGGAGTTATCGCACATGGCAGAGAAACCCAAGGCAGCAACCGGCAAGCCGGTCTTTATCCTCCACGGCGACAAAGGCGGTGTGGGAAAGTCCACATATGCCTGCGTCCTGGTGGACTGGCTCCTGAAACGAGAGATTCCCTCGGTCCTCGCGGACGGTGATACGCGTAACCCGGACGTCTCGCGGATGTTCGCCAACGACATGCCGAACATCCGAGCGAATCTCCGCGTTCATGAAGGATGGATGGATTTAACCGACTTCATGATGGAACACCCGGATAAAGCCGTCGCCATTTCGTTGCCTGCCGGTATTGGCGAGGAAATGAAGCGCGAAGGTGCTCGTTTTCTCCAGACGGTGAAAATGCTGGATCGGCCATTGGTGATGTTCTGGATCATCAATCGACTGCCGGACAGTGTCAATTTGCTCAACGAGGCGTTGAAGGTGATGGAATCCGGTCTGACAGGTAAGGTGGTCGTCAAGAACCTCTTTTTCGGCGACGCCGACAAGTTCAGCCGCTGGGAAAACAGCGCTACCAGACAGCGTTTCGAGCAGTCAGGCGGCGTCACCGTCTCGATGTCCGAACTTCACGAACGAACCGTCGATAAGCTCTTCGCGGACAACGAGGACATCATGCCGTTCTCCCGCGCGGCGGTGGCGATGAAAGAGGCGCACACGTCGCCCCATAAGTTGTCACCCAGCGAAAACATGGAACTGGTCATGTGGATCACCGAAAACCACAAGACGCTGGACGGGCTGCGCGGGTTGCTCACTCTCTGAGCCGGTGCTTTTTCTGACGTTGGAAAAACCAAGGGAGAAAGCGAATGGCACGGAGTTTCAAGCGCGGTCAAGCAGTCATGTACTTCGAGGGTGAAACCGGCAAGCGGTGTTACTTCGGCGGAAAGATGGGAGCATATCGCGTGTTGTCCTCCGTGCCGCAAGCCGATACCGGCTGGGCGGTCCCACTTGCGGACGTTGACCAGTTGGTGTTTCCTGCTCCGGGCGCTGATGGAGTTTTCGCAAGGACAGTATGCGAGGCAATCCAATTTCGAGCCGATCGAGTTTTTTTCGTCAGGTTGGATTACGTGCAGGCAACTCCGGATTCGTGGGCTATCGGGCATTCGTTGCGCATTGGCGACACGAAAGAGTCCGAGCCTGTGACTGTCAACCCGGCATCCAAGAGTTACGACGAAGCGATGAAGGCTTGCCTGATCCCCTTGCTGCGCGAGCTGAGCGCAGTCGCGGCGGGCGCGGCGAACCGTTTTGTGAAGCGGGGAACAGCCTCCGCAACGATGCAGAGACGTGCTCACGATGCGATCTACGAGCTTCTAAGTGCTCTCCCGGTCCGGCTGCAAGATGATATAGTTATAGCATTATTGGAACAGACGGGGAATTTTCGTGGATAGGGTTGTCTGGTTGATCGCGGGCAACAAAGGCGGCTGCGGCAAGTCCGTCATGGCTAAGTGTCTTGTTGAATGGCTGCGAGCGTCCTCGCATCCCGTGACGGTCGTTGACGGCGATACGAGAACGCCGGACGTAGCAGCCGTGTTTGCGAAATCATTGCCAACACACCGCTTCGACCTCCACGACTCGAATGGCTGGCCGATGTTTTCCGATTTTCTTTGCACTGCGGATCAGGATGGCGTGGTCGTTTCTGGCCACGTCATTACTAATCTGCCGGACGGCATCAACGATCGGGCTATGTTGTTTTTTGAGCGATTCATTCGGCTCGTCCAAGCGTATGGATTTACGGTTCGCGTGCTGTTTGTGATGAATACATTACCAGATGGACTGCATTTTTTTGGCCGTCTGGTAAAGAGCTTTCCGACTGTGACGCCGGTTAAAAACCTTTGCTTTGGTCGCGTGCGAGAGTTCGAACACTTCGACGCGGCTTACGGAACGGAGCATGGCGAAACGTGCTTGCTCCTGCCCGCGATGAACACCCGGATCATGCAGGTTGTTCGCGATTCGGAACTCTCGTTTTCCGACTTCATCGCGCAGGAAGGCGACGGCGAAGCAAAAAGCAACTTCGTGTACGCAAAGATTGTTGTAAGCGATTGGCGCGACAGCATGATCGACGCCCTAGACGACGCTCTTTACACCGACTAACGATGAAACCGATAGAACAATC
>NZ_JARUXJ010000229.1:0-306 GCF_031451465.1 Caballeronia sp. LZ003
ACATTGGAAGCCTTCGCGATCGCCGTCGCGGGTCAACCAGGTCGAAAACTATCTAGCTTCGGACATCTATCCGATCATGGGCGGGCGGCCGGTCACGGATATTCGGCCAGCAGTGCTTCGCGAGATGCTCAGGAAAATTCAAGCACGGGGTGCGCCCTCAGTCGCCAAAGTGGTCCTGCAGATTTGCAATCAGGTATTGCGTTACGCGATGGCGCACGACTGGGCAGAGCGGAACCCTGTCGCCGAGCTTCGCACAGGCGATCTACTGTCTCTTCCTACAGCGAAAAATCACGCCCGCGTCTCGGA
>NZ_JARUXJ010000230.1:0-300 GCF_031451465.1 Caballeronia sp. LZ003
TTCGGCATCTAGACGCGCCACAATCCCTTCAAACAAAGGTTCAGAATGAAGGAAATTCCAAAATTGGACCAGTTGACTGTGAAAGAAACGATAGTCCTTAAGAAGATTGCGCAGCGAAGCTGCAACGGCATCGCCAGCGCCCGGCGTGGCGGGATAACCGGCAGCGCCCGGCTTGCCGTCGTGGCCGTCGTGGCCGTCGCGGCCGTCGCGGCCGTCGTATAAAGCCTTGATCGCCTCGCGGCGTTGCGCACGCGTATATCCCGCGCGCGCCATGGATGCTTCGATGAGCGCAAGCGCCTT
>NZ_JARUXJ010000231.1:0-75141 GCF_031451465.1 Caballeronia sp. LZ003
GCGGTTTCCTCCCTTGGGGCTTGTAGGACGCCTGCCCGCGGGCGTCTGGGCGAGTTGACGTGCCGATGGATCGGGGCAGGCGTCCTACAACCCTAAACACTATCGGACATTGGCTTTGCTGAACCATGGTCATTGGGTGTGACTGCTGCTGGACGAATCGACGTCGCTCTTCCGGAAAAGTCAGAGCTCCTGTTGATGTCAGCCATCGGTTATCAGTTCCCGAACGACAGGCACGAATGGTGACGGGATCTTTGGTGCGTAAGTCCGCATTACTGGCAGCGTGACATCGTTCGGTACGATGCGTGATCGTTCGAACCCGCTCTATTCGGAACTCACACCAGCATGTGCTTACTGGTGGCGCGTGATCCATCCACGTAGAAGGTTCGGGTTCAAGCCAAATTCCATCGCCGTACGCGTGATCGAAACGCGCGGCTTCATGCCCAGCTGAATTCATTACCTTGCGAACTTGCGGGTCGCGTTCTCTGCGGCCATCACGCGTGGCGCCGACTAACAGGCGACTGCGCACGTTTCGATTTTCATCTATGGGCTCTGATCCCAGCCGCCCACGTGGACACATAGCATCAGAGAATTATTCGTTCGTTGCTAGGGCGTCCTCTACCGCCGCATAGATACAAACAACGCGCGGGCACCTGAGCTGATCCCTGAACTCAAAGGGCGGCGCATACGGCGGACGGGGGTATAGCCACTGATGTCGGCGACCCAGGCGCACGACATCTCGATCACTTCATCATTTTGCGGAAAGTATTACTGATTATCACCCATATTACAAAATTTTTCCGGAGCTTACGGTTCAGTAGAGCAAGCAGGTGTCGTTAAGCAGGAAGTAATAGAGCTTTCGACCCTTACCTAACAGGGCTGGAGCTCAACTATCAGCCCGGCCCGACTCGACATGGTTGCCGGTTCAAAGCTCGACCTCGCTTTCACGATGACCGCTTCGATTCCTCACGACATCCTTGCCGCTCCTGCCGGGCAGACGGCTGCGTCTGTCGCGCCGATCGCGCTTATGCCTCGCCCCGTCTCGACGAATGGGGCAGCGAAACCGCCGTTTCCCACACCTGCGGCAGTGCCGACGCAAGAAGCCTTGCACGGCGTGCGCTTCGACTTCAACGATGGGTGCCGCGTCGTCCTGCCCGAAGGTGAATGGCAAGTCGTGCTGCGCGACTACGAGACGGACAACCTGCTGTTCCAGACGGATATCGGCGTGGGCGCGGTTGCGAGCGGCAAGAAGTATTTCGTCCCGTTCGAGCTGCAAGTCCAGAGCCGCGGCAAGCACGCCGATGCCGCGTTCATTCACCGCTTCGACGCAAACGATCGCGAGGTGCTGATCCAGTTTCCGGTCGGCACGCTGGGCGATCTGATGGGCTGGTTCCCTTACGCAGTCAAGTTTCAGCGCAAGCACAACTGTAGGCTGACGTGCGCGATGTCCGCGCTGATCGCGCCGCTGTTTCGCCGGGCCTATCCGGACATCGAGTTCATCACGCACGAGGACGTGAAGCCGGAGCGCTATTACGCGACCTACAACATTGGCCTGTTCTTCGACGATGAAGCGCACACGTATCAACCCGCCGATTTCCGTCATGTCGGGCTGCATCGCACCGCGGGTCACATTCTCGGCGTGGATCCGGAAGAGATGCGCCCCAACATCGTGCTCGCGGACGACACCCGGCCCATCGCCGAGCGTTATGTCGTCATCGCGGTGCAAAGCTCGACGCAATGCAAGTACTGGAATCATCCGACCGGCTGGCGCGAGATCGTCGCGTTTCTGAAGAATGCTGGTTATCGCGTGATCTGCATCGATCAGAAGGCGACGCATGGCTCGGGCATCGTCTGGAACCATATCCCGCATGGCGCGGAAGACGAAACCGGCGACCGGCCTCTGGAGGAACGTGCACGCTGGCTCAAGCATGCCGACTTCTTCGTCGGACTGTCGAGCGGGCTCGCATGGCTCGCGTGGGCGTGCAACACGCCGGTCGCGATGATCAGTGGCTTCACCGCAGAGAACAACGAGTTCGCGACGCCGTATCGCGTCATCAATTATCACGCCTGCACGGGCTGCTGGAACGATGTGCGTCATCGCTTCGATCATCAGGACTTCTTCTGGTGTCCAAGGCATAAGGACACATCGCGTCAATTCGAATGCACGCGACTTATCACGCCCGAGCAGGTGAAGCGCACGTTGCAGCGCATTCCCGGTTTCGGCGAAGGTCTGAAGCAAGCCGCTACCCGTTCCTGATCAACCCGCGTTAATCAAAATTTTTTGCCATCGCGCCTTCGATGAAGAGCGTGAAGGGCGCACTCATACCGACACGAAGAAATGAAGCCGCTTACTTATCGCCGCAAGTTCTGTCTGCATGTGTTCGGTAGCCGCCGACGCGGGTTGTCGCGTCTCCTCTCGGGCATGTTCGCATTGCTGGGACTTCAGGCCGCGCTGATGCCTGCCGCGCAGGCCTATACCGCGGATGTCGCGAGCGGCACGACCGTCACTGGCGAATCGGTCGCCGGCACGCAGAACGTCTCGGGCGGCGGCTATGCGAACGCATCGACCGTTTATGGGACGCAGAATGTTCTCGACGGCGGCTCCGCATCGACCACGACCGTGTATGGCGCGCAGAACGTCGCCTCGGGCGGACGCTCGACGGGCGTAACCGTTTCCGCTGGCGGCCGCGAGACGATTGCCGCGGGTGCGACGGTGACGGGTCTTGCGATGACATCCGGCTCGGTGCTGGTGGCGACGACCTCGGGCACGATCAACGGCACGAACATGGACGGCTCGACGTTCAATGTCGGCGGCAACGTGGCCAGCGGAATCAAGCTCGGTAGTCAAAGTCAGCTGGAAGTGCTGGCGGGCGGTGTGGCAAGCACCACGCAAGTGCTGGGCGGCACGTTGAACGTGGATGCAGGCGGGCGCGCGGTCAATACGCTGGCGACGAGCGGCGGCACGCAAAACGTAGCCGGATCGGCCTACTACGCAACCGTCACGAGCAACGCGATGCAAAACGTCCAGACGGGCGGCGTAGCCAGCAACACGACCCTGACGTCGGGCGGGCGGCAGTCCGTGGCGGCGGGCGGGTCGGCAGCCGCCACGACCGTGAACAGCGGCACTTCGCTGTCGACGGCGGGCGCGGTATCCGGCGTGACGGTGAACTCGGCGGGCAGTGTGTCGGTGGCGAGCGGCGGGTCGGTCGCGGCGGCGAGCGTGCTGGGCGGCGCAACGGTGAGCGTCGCCGCCGGCGGCGCAGCAAGCGGTTCGATCCTGTCGGGCAATGGCTCGTATTACGCACAGCAGAGCGTCGCGGGCATCGAAACCGGCACGAATGTCGGCGCCTATTCTACCGACACCGTGCTGGCCGGAGGCGTCGCCAACAACACGACGGTCAACGGCACGAATGCATCGCAGCTGGTGAGTTCGGGCGGGCAGACCAATGGCGTCGTCGCGATCAACGGCGGTCAGGTCCGTGTGCAGTCCGGCGCGAGCACAACGGCAGCCGTGGTCAGTTCGGGCAGCACGCTCACGATCGATTCCGGCGCAACCGCAGTCGGCGTGACGCAAGCGGCGAGCGGCGGACTGGTTGCGACCACGTCCTCGACGGTGCTCGCGGGCGTCAACACGCGTGCCGACGGCACAGGCTTTTCCATTTCAGGCGGCGTCGCCTCGCATACGCAGATCGTCGGCACGGGTCATCTGACGGTACTGTCGGGCGGCGCGGCGCAAGACACGGTCTACTCCGCGGGCGGCATCTTTCAGGTCAATACGGCCGGCGCCGCCGATACCGTGCATCAGGGCGCGGGTGGTCAGATCGTCACGAACACATCGGCGACGATCACGAACGGCCTCACGGATTCAGGCCGCACCTTCTTCGTTTCGAACAACTATGCATCGGGCGTCATGCTCGACGGCAGCGCCGCGAATCTCGAAGTGATGAGCGGCGGCGTGGCGAGCAACACGCTGCATTCGGCAGGCATCTTCCAGGTCGATGCGGGCGGTTCAGCGAACCAGGTCGCGCAGAGCTCGGGCGGGGCGCTCATCACCAATACCTCGGCGGTCATCACGAACGGCACGGACCGCATGGGTGCGTTCTCGGTGGTCGGCAACGTCGCATCGAATCTCGTGCTGGAGAATCGCGGCAGTCTGACGGTGTTTAACGGCGGCTCGGCGACGTCGACGACCATCGGCACAGGCGGCAACACCACCGTACAGGGCGGCGGCTACGCAGTCTCGACGACGGTGGCCAATTCCGGCCGCCTCGAAGTCGATGCCAGCGCCGCGGCCGATACCGTCAACGTCGCGTCGGGTGGCGCGCTCGTCACCAACACATCGGCGACGATCACCAACGGCACGAACCGGCTGGGCGCGTTCTCGATCAACGGCAATGTCGCCTCGAACGTGGTGGCAGAAAACGGCGGCGCGATGACCGTGCTCGACGGCGGCACGGCCTACGCGACGACCGCGGGCAGCGGCGGACTCGTCACGGTGTCGGGCGGCGTGGCCCAGGGCGTGACGATCAACTCGGCGGGCATCGGTATAACGACCGCCAGCGGCGTGATGAACGACGCGGTGGTCAACAACAGCGGCTCGCTGGTCGCCTCGGGCGGGCTGACGAGCAACACGACCGTCAACTCGGGCGGCGTCGTTACCGTGACGGGCACGGGCGTGACGACCAACACGCAATTGCAGAGCGGCGCACGGGAGCAAGTGTACGGCGGTACTGCGAGCGGCACGGTCATCTCCGCAGGCGCGACCGAAACGGTTCAAGGCGGCACGACCAGCGGCGTCGTCGTCGCAGGCGGCACGCAACTCGTTTCGGCAGGGACGACCTACGGCACGCAGTTCAACAACGGCACGTTGATCGTGAGCGGCGGGGTGGCGTCGGGCACTGCGGCTGCGGCGGGAACGCTCGTCGATGTACAAGGCGGTACGACCGTCGGCACCGTGCTGGCGGGCGGCGCGTCGGAAGTCGTGACGAGCGGACGCGCGAACCTGACGTTCGTCGGCAGCGGCGCATCGCAAACCGTCGGCGTGTATGGGTATGCTTCGGCGACGCAGATCAAGGCCGGCGGCAACGAAGTGGTGAGCGGTTCGAGCATCGGTGCGACAGTCTCGGCAGGCGGCAATCAAACGGTCACCGGCGTGAACGCACGTACAACCAGCGCGACGGTGCTCGCGGGTGGCGCGGTCACGGTGCGCGACGGCGCAACGACCGCTGGCGCAAGTCTGCAGGGCGGCTCGCTTACTGTTTCGTCCGGGTCGACTGCAACCAGCACCGATGTGCTGAGCGGCGGCAGTCTGACCATTTCGTCCGGCGGGGCCGCGTATAGCAACCGCATCGGCAGCAGCGGCGCGCAAAGCATTGTTTCGGGTGGCACCTCATACAACGATGTCGTCTCCGGTGGCACGCAGACCATCGCGAGCGGCGGCGTGGCGCAAGGCGCGACGGTTATCTCGGGCGGCGTCCAGAGCGTGCAGGCGAACGGCGTCGCCAGCGCAACGATCATATCGTCGGGCGGTACGCAAACGGTGCAGAATGGCGGCCTGGCCTATGGCGGCGCCGTGCGGGGCGGCGTGCAATCGATCCAGGGCGGCGGCGTGGCGAGCAGCACCGTGGTGTGGTCCGGTTCGCAGATCGTGAGCGCTGGTGGCGCCGCGAACGGTGCGACGCTGCGCGGCGGCGTACAGCAGGTTCTCGCGGGTGCGCATGCCTCCGGCAGCACCATCGTCGCTGGCGCCACGCAAGAAGTCGATGCGGGCGGCGTCGCCTCGGGCACGACGCTCAACGCGTTGGGCAAGCTCACCGTGCAGGCGGGCGGCTCGGCGCTCGGCATCGTGCAAAACCTGGGTGGCGCGCTCGTCGTGGATACCGACACGGTGATCGGCGGAAGCGGACCGAACGGCATATTCAGCATCTCCAATCACGTTGCATCGAACGTTTATCTGGCCAACGGCGGACAGTTGACCGTGCAGTCGGGCGGCTCGTCGGTTGCGACGCGCGTGGCCAGCGCAGGCGGCGAGATCGTAGCGGCGGGCGGTGTCGCCACGGGGACGCGCGTCGATCTGGGCGGCGTGCAATCGGTCGCGTCTGGGGCGAGCGCCGTATCGGCGACGATCGGCGGTGTACAGAACGTCGATGGCGTGGCGTCCGGGACCATCGTCCTCGCAAACGGCACGCAAAACTTGAATAGTGATGCTCAGGCTTCAGGGACCATCGTGCAGGCCCTCGGCGTAATGACCGTGGCGAGCGGCGCGCTCGCTACGAACGCAAGCATCCGTGGCGGCGCGCAGACCGTGCTCGCGGGCGGAACAGCTGCGGGCACCACGATACTGTCGGGGCAGCAGAACGTGCAGGGAACGGCCACAGGTACGGTCATCTCCGGTGGCGTGCAGACCATCGTCGCGGGCGGTTCGGCCAGCAACACGCTGGCCACGGGCACAGGCGTGCAGAACGTGGCGGGCGGTACGACCGACGGCACGACCGTCTTCTCGGGCGGCAGGCAAACCATCTCCGGCAACGGCGTTGGGAACACGACCGTGGTCGGTTCGGGCGGCATGGTGACCATCTCTTCGGGCGGCACGCTGAACTCGGCGTACGCGTCGGGTGGCGTGGTCCTCGTGGGCGGCGGCGGTGTTGCGGCGAACACTTCGGCCATCAATGGCGGCGCGGTGCTGCTTACGTCGGGCGGCATGGCGAGCGCGACGAACGTCGGCTACGGTGGTCAGATTCAATTGCTCGCCGGTGCGAGCGCGTCGTCATCGACCTTGATGAACGGTGCGCTGATGGTCGTCTCCGCGGGCGCGAACGCAAGCGATGTCGATCAGCGCGCGGGCGCCGCACTCATCACGGATACAGGCGCGAACGTCGCGGGCGTGAATGCCAACGGGGCATTTTCGATCGCGAATAATGTGGCGACCAACGTCGTCGTTGAAAACAGCGGACGGCTCACCGTGACGTCGAACGGCGCCGCCAGCGGCACATATATCGGTGATCGCGGCACGGAGAACGTGCAGTCCGGCGGCGTGTCGCTGGACGCCGTCATCGCTGGCGGCCAGCAGTCCGTGTCGTCGGGCGCGAGCGCCAGCGGCGCGTTGCTGCAAGGCGGCGCGCAGTACGTCATGGCCGGCGGTTTTGTGAGCGGCACACAGGTAACCGACGGCATCCAGTCCGTCATGGGCAGCGCAACCGACACCGTACTCACGGGCGGCACGCAGAGCATCGGCGGTGGCGGCGTGGCGACCAGCACGAGCGTCGGATCCGGCGCATCGCAGCAAGTGCTCGGTGGCATTGCGAGCAACGCGACCGTGGCCTCGGGCGGCGTGCAGGTCATCAACGGCGGCGCGTCCTTTGAGGCGGTGATCGCAGGCGGATCGCAGCAAGTCTTCAATGGCGTTGCAAGCGGCACCCTGCTTCAGGGCGGATCGCAAGCAGTGAACATTGGCGGCGTTGCCATCGGGACTGTCGTGCAGTCGGGCGGCACGCAGACCGTGAGCTTCGGCGGCATTGCATCCGGTAGCGAGATCGGCGCGGGCGCTTCGCAGCTCGTGCAGTTGGGGGGCACGGCGTCTGGCACCACGGTCGAGGTCGACGCGGCGCAGGTTGTGTCTGGCAGTGCGTTCGATACGGTCGTGTCGGGTACGCAGATGGTGTACGGCAATGTCGATAACACTATGCTCGCCGGCTCGGGCGCGACGCAGTTGGTCGCATCCGGCGGCGTGGCGATCGGCGGCGCCATCGGCAATGGCGCGGTTCAGACGGTCGCGTCCGGCGGCTACGCGAGCGGCACGACGATCGGCGTGAGCGGAACACAAAACGTGGCGGGCGAGGCCGACGGCATGATCGTCGCCGGCGGCGTGCAGAATGTCTCGGGTGCTGGCGCGCTCGCGCTCGGCACGACGCTCGTTTCCGGCGGTCAACAAAGCGTGGGATCGGGCGGCACGGCAGCATCGTCGAACATTGGTGCAGGTACGACGCAGATGGTGCTCAGCGGCGGACATGCGAGTTCGAGCGTGATCGGCGCGGGCGGCGTTCAAACCATCGGCGCTTCCGGCAGTGCGACTTCGTCGACCGTTATGTCAGGCGGCACACTGTTCGTGTCGGCAGGCGCGGCACTCGATGACGTCGATCAGCAAGCGGGCGCGGCGCTGATCGCCAATACGTCGGCCACGATTACAAACGGCCACAACGCATCGGGCGCATTCTCGGTCCTGAACAACGTTGCATCCAGCGTACTCGTCGAGCGTGGCGGCAGCTTCACAGTGCTTTCCGGCGGGCAGGCTTCGGGGACGCAAGTCGGTATCGGCGGGGTGGAGACTGTTGCGGTCGGCGGCATTGCTTCCGGTTCGATCGTGTCGGGCGGCGTGCAAACCGTCAGCGGCACGGCGACCGGCGCGTCGGTGCTTGCGGGTGGTTTGCAGACAGTCGCGTCGGGGGGGAGCGAGGTGGGCAGCATCATCGGCACTGGCGGCCATATCGCGGTGGATGGCATCGCGAGCGGCACGCAAGTGCGCAGTGCGGGCGTGATATCCATCGGCTCGGGCGGCAGTGCGTTCGCGACCCACGTTGGCAGCGGCGGCGCGGTGACGGTCGCTTCGGCCGGTCTGGCGAGCGACACCGTGTTGAACAACGGCGCTTCGCAGACCGTGCGTTCCGGCGGCCTGGCGAGCGCGACAGCCATTGCCGCGGGCGGCGTGGAGACGGTCGCATCGGGCGGCGTGTCGAGAGACGCAAGCGTGTCGAGCGGCGGCATGCAAAGCGTCGCATCGGGCGGATCGGCGAGCGGCACGGCGGTGTTTGCTGGCGGCTTGCAGGCCGTGCTCTCGGGCGGCGTCGCCTCGGCGTCCCGCGTGCTGTCGGGCGGCCAGCAAAACGTCACGGCGGGAGGCAGCGCGGTGGCGACGCTAGTGGCCAATGGCGGCGCGCAGACCGTGCAGACCGGCGGGACCGCCATCGACACGACCGTGGCGAGCGGCGGCGTGCAGGAGGTCGCTTCCGGAGGCACCGCCACCGGCACGTTGGTGAGCGCAGGCGGCGCGCAGCGTGTGTCGTCCGGTGGCAACGCAGGCGCGGTCACGCTCGGCAGCGGAGGCAATCAGTATGTTTCATCGGGCGGGGTGGCCAATGGTGTCTCCGTGACCAACGGTGGCACGCAGACCGTGCTCGCGGGCGGGACCGCGAGCGGCACGATGGTATCCAGTGGTGGCGCGCAGGCGGTGTCGTCGGGCGGCCGCTCTACCGGCGCGGTCGTATCTAGCGGCGGCCGGCAGACAGTGACGACGGGCGGCGTGACGAGCGGCACGCTAGTGCAGAGCGGCGGTGCGCTGACTGTATCCAGCGGTGGAGCGGCGGGGCAAGTCACCGTGCAGAACGGCGGCCTGACGACCGTGACCGGGGCGGGCAGCGCGACGATCAGCCAGCAAAGCGGCGCGGCGCTTGTCACCGACACGTCGGCGACGGTCAGCGGCACGAACACCGGCGGCATGTTCAACGTGGCGGGCAACGTCGGCTCGAACATGCTGATCGAGAACGGCGGCGTGTTCAGCGTGTTGGCGGGCGGTGTCGCCAGCGACACGCGCGTGGGCTCGGGCGGCATGGAAATGATCAATGCAGGCGGCTCCTCGCTGCGTTCGATCGTCTCCGGCGGTACGCAGCTCGTCGAGGCTGGCGGCACGGCCGTGGGCGCAATCGTCAGCGCGGCGGGCGTGCAGCAGGTGGCCTTCGGCGGCAACGCGACGAGCACGACGGTCGCGACAGGCGGCATGCAGGCCGTCGCGGGAACGGCAGCCAGCACGATGGTGTCGGGCGGCACGCAGACGGTCTCTGCGGGCGGTGTGGCGCAGGACACGACGGTCGTGAACGGCGGTCAGCAGGTGATCAGCGCGGGAGGGCTCGCCATGACGACGACGCTGCTTGCAAACGGCACGCAGACGCTGACCTCGGGCGGCGTCGCCAGCGCGACGACGATCAACGGCGGCACGCAGAACATTCTGGCCGGCGGCGTTGCCAGCGACACGACCGTCAATTCAGGCGGCCTGCAATATGTCGATGGCGCCATCGAAGGCTACGCCTACAACACGGTCGTCAACAGCGGCGGCGTTCAGCAAGTGGCGTTCGGCGGCTTCGCGGGGAATGCGATCGTCAACGCTGGCGCGTTGCAGGATGTGCAGGCCGACGGCATCGCGAGCGCAACCACGCTCAACGGCGGCACGCAGGTCGTCAGTTCAGGCGGCGCGGCCGATACGACCACGGTCAATTCCGGCGGCGTGCAGCGCGTGCGCTACGGCGCGACCGTGACGAGGACGCTCGTCAACAACGGCGGCATGCTGACCGGCGACGGCAACGTGGCCGGCGTGACCGTGACGAGCGGCGGTCTGGTGCAGAACCTTGCGAGCGCGAGTCTCGGCATCGTCAACGACGGCGGCACGGTGCAGGTCGATACCATCACGGCGGCGAATGTTGCGGTGAACGCGGGCGGTGTGTTGTTGGGGAGCGGCTCGCTCATGGGCAACGCGACGTTCAACTCGGGCGGCGCGTTGGTCGCGGGCACGCCGGGTCAGGCGTTGCGCGTGAACGGCACGCTCGCATTCAACGATGGATCGACCTTCGTCGTCAGTGCGAACGCGGCGGGCCAGACCGGCAGCGTCGCGGTGACGGGCGATGTCGACATCGCGCAGAGCGGGGCGAATGGCGGGGCGAAGGTCGTCGTCAACGCATTGCCCGATGCATGGAAAACCAACACGAAGTACACCATCCTGACTTACACGGGCGCGCTCAACGGCACGTTCGCGGGCGTCGGCATGGACTACGCGTATCTCTCGCCCACACTCTCGTATGCGCCGGGCGAAATCGACCTGACGCTGAAGATCGCATCGATCTTCTATCAGGCGGGCGACTTCTCGGGCTTCGGGATGGTCGGACAGAACCGTAATCAGTTGCAGGTGGCGAGCGCGTTGAACCGCGTGCTGCTTGCGGGCGGCAACGCCATCACCGATGCCTTATTGTTCGAAACCACGGCAGGCGCGCAATCGGCGCTTGCGCAGATGACCGGTGTCGAGGCGACTGGCCTGCTGCGCGTCGCGCGTCAGAACACCGAGGCGCTGGGCAATACGGTGAGCGAGCGCATGACGTCGGTAGCGCAGGTGCGTCCGTCGAACGACGTGTGGGCGTCGGTGCGATATGGCCAGTCGCATGTATCGGGCGATGCAACGCTTGGCAGCAACGCACTCGATACGCGGTCGAGTTCGCTTGCCGTCGGCTACGACCGCGAAGTCGCGCGCGACGTTCGCGCCGGCGTGGCGGTCGATGCAGACTACAGCGATCTCGGCTTCAATGCGCCGGGTGCGAGCGGTCACACGAACGGTTGGCAGGCGCTGATTTACGGCGCGTGGCAACCGGCGGCGCAGCCCTTCTTCGTGCGCGGC
The DNA here is from genome assembly GCF_031451465.1 of Caballeronia sp. LZ003. Classification (NCBI taxonomy): domain Bacteria; kingdom Pseudomonadati; phylum Pseudomonadota; class Betaproteobacteria; order Burkholderiales; family Burkholderiaceae; genus Caballeronia; species Caballeronia sp. LZ003. Next base: position 11,429 of record NZ_JARUXJ010000231.1, read on the forward strand.
ATGGGAAGCATCGGGCGATGGAGCAATGCGGAGAATCGCGTCGTCGGCTTTGCCGGTTTGTCGGGCACGCCGCAAGGCAGCGTCGAAACGCGCGCCGCGACCGCCTATGCGGAAGGTGGTCTGAACTTGCATCTGCGCGATGACATGGCGCTGCAGCCGTATGTCGGCATGCGCGTGGGCCGATACGCACAGGACGGTTTTGGTGAAGGCAAGGGCGGCGTATTCGATCTCGTCTATCAGGGCAGCACTCAGGCCGCGACGACCGGTATCGCAGGCGTGCGGTATCTTTTCACGCAGAAACGCCGTGACGGAGCGACCAACACATGGGAGATCGATGCGAACGTGCAGCAGCGCATTGGCAGCCTGGGGCAGACGCTGAATGCGTCATTTGCTCAAGCGCCGGGCGCGGTGTATCAAGTATCGGGCACGCCGCTCGCGCGCACCGTAGGCCATGCAGCAACAGGTGGAGCATGGGAGATTGGCAAGAACATGTCGGTGTTCGCACGGGCTGGTGTGGACTTTGCGAAACACGAGCAAGACTACAGCGGCATGGCAGGCGTGGGTTGGAAGTGGTGATCCATGGGCCGCAGGCGACATGTCGTGTGGGCTCGCTGCTGGGCCCAGACCTGTCTATGTTGCTCGTGCACACGATCGACAGCAAGAGTACTGTTTGGTCCGGGCGCCCTTCCATATGGATCGCGCCGACGAAGCGACTTTAAGCCATTGCCTTACTGCACAGGCCCCGGGACATATTTAGGAAGGCATAAGACGACAGGTGAGGATGCCATCGCGATAAGCGGGTTGATCATCTCGTTGCTCAAATAATGGGAAAACGCCAAATTGATATGGATTTGGTAGGTATACCAGTTAAGATCGCTTCATGACTGATCGTCGGAGTGAAATCATTGATGCCGGACTGGCCATCGTTCGCGAGCAGGGATTCACCGGGCTAACCCAGCCACGTGTCGCTGCCCGAGCGGGGCTTAAGGCTAGCCACCTCACCTACTACTACCCCACACGGGTCGATCTCCTGACGGCGATTGCTCGAACCGCCGTTGATCGTCAACTGTTTGCGGTGAAAGCATTGTTCAATGCCCTCAAATCGATTGACCAGGCGGCCATGGCCATTGCTGATTTGATAACTCGGCACGACAACACACGGGTGTTGATGGCGCTTGCTCAGGCGGGAGACCAGGCTCCTAAAATCCGCACCATGTTCTGCGAACTTGCGGATGGTATCGCAACTGAGATCGATGCTTTTCTTGCTCGCGTAAGCAACCGCCCACCTGCGGCACATGCGGCGCGGTTATTACATGCCGCATCGGTTGGCCTGGCAGTCGTTACACTCGCTACAGGGCGCACTGATGGTCGAGAAGACGTAGCAAGCATGCTACGCGACTTGCTTACTACTTTGTTGTGAACACCAGTGCATCCTGGGCTTTTTTCTCAACCTATTATTCAGGATTCCAAAGTTATGAAGACGCCCGTGCTTATCGTCGGTGCTGGTCCGGTCGGGATGACACTTGCTTCCGAACTTGCCCGATATGGCATACCCGTTCGTATCGTCGATAAGGCGGCGCATCGAACCGACAAGTCCAAAGCCATGGTGCTTTGGAGCAGAACGCTGGAGCTTCTTGAGCGAGGAGTGGGCGGCGCCACACCGTTCGTCGATGCGGGGTTTAAGATCGAGGGCGTTACATTCATGGCGAACGATCGAGTGGTTGGCCGGGTCGCCATGGATTCCATTCCAAGCGTGCACATTATGCGTTGGCCTTGCCACAATCCGAGACTGAGCGACTGCTGGAGGAGCGGTTAATCCGACAGGGAATAAGTGTCGAGCGTGAGGTCGAAGCAACGCGAATCGTACCGGACAGCACAGGCGCTGACGTGGTCCTGGTTCGCCCTGATGGTCGAAAGGAGGACGTCCGTGCCGAATGGCTGATCGGTTGCGACGGTGCGCATAGCACCGTGCGCCACGTCTTGGCCATACCCTTTGCCGGGGAAACATTGCGGAGTGATTGGTTCCTTGCTGACGTGCATATGAGCGGATACCCTCGGCCGGATACGGACGCTTCCATCTATTGGCATGAGGAGGGCGTCTTACTCATCTTCCCGATTCAGGCAGGGCGGTACAGAATCATCAGTGATCTGCCGGCCACCGCAGGCTCAACACCGCCGACGCCGACACTCGATCAGGTGCAACAACTCGTCAATAAGCGTGGGCCTGCTGGAACCAAGTTGAACGATCCTGTCTGGCTGTCCGGCTTTCGTATAAATGGCAGAAAGGTTGCAAGCTATCGGCAGGATCACACGTTTCTTGCCGGAGACGCTGCGCACATTCACAGCCCCGCAGGCGGGCAGGGCATGAATACCGGCATGCAGGATGCTATCAACCTTGGCTGGAAACTTGCTCTCGTCATTCGCGGTGATGCAGACAAGGCCTTGCTGGACAGCTACAGTCCTGAACGGAGCGCGGTTGGTGACGCAGTACTGAAAGCGGCTGAGCGGCTGACCGCCGTTGCGACGATTTGCAACCCGGTAGCACAGCGACTCCGCAATCTCGCCGGTCACCTTGCGCTGGGACTCACGCACTTCACCCGTGGTGTTGCCGAAACGATGTCGGAGGTAGACGTCCATTACCCCAATAGCCCGCTCAATGGTCCGCATCACGGCGGACTGGTGCCTGGCGCGCGAGTGGCGCCGGTCGAAGGTTATCCTTCGGCCGGATCAGGCCCACGACCCTTGTTCGTATTGTTCGGGGCACGTGACCCCGGCGTTGAGCAATTACTGAAAATGTATCCTGACTTGATCGACGGCAATGTCAGGCCGGCTTTGCAAGACGACGTAATCTCACTCGTGCGCCCTGACGGGTACCTCGCCTGTTCTGCAAGTGATATCGAAGCCGTTTCGGCGTATCTCGATCGCTTGACATCGCCCAGTTGATTCGCTAAATCCGCTTTGGGGTGGTGTTGAAAAGTGTCGTGAGCCCTGGGGTGTCCTCCGACCATTTGCATCGAAATGGCATCGGCGCACCGTGCATAATTTCTGCGGTGCTTCCGGCTCCCGCGCAATGGTCCGACAGTTGCTACCTCGTCGACCAATCATGACTTACTGTATCGACCCTGAAGGACAAAGCATGACGAGCAGACATTCGGCCACAATCCCGCCTCTCGACAAGCAGGATTTCGAAGCCATGTCAAACTTCCGCTATGAGTTGCGCAAATTTCTGCGCGCTTCGGAAGAGATCTCCAACGCCGCCGGCATTACGACGCTCCAATATCAACTGCTCCTGCACGTTCGCGGTTTCGAGGGCCGTCAATGGGCCACTGTCGGCGAGCTCGCCGAGCGCCTGCAGGCTGCACCGAATGGCACCGCCGCGTTGGTGTCGCGATGCGAAGCGGCGGGTCTCGTCAAACGCCGCGCGGATGAAACTGATGGCCGGCAAGTGCAGGTTCACCTCACCGCAAGAGGCGAGCGGTGCTTGCTCAAACTAGCCGCAGAGCACAAGGCGCAGTACGGATCGTTCGGCTGGATCTTTTTGCAGAATCGAGAGTAAGACGATATGCAGGATGTCGATGCATAGAATCCAGTCGCTCGTTTACGGCACAATGTGCCTTATTTTGGACCGACGTCCCCGATGCATTTACTCCGGCTCTTCGATCGACGAACGATCCTGCGCGCTCGTCGTCTCTGGCTGCACTACGGCGTATTCTGGCTGGGCGCAATTGCGACCGGCCTGGTCGCGGTGCTGTATGCGCGTTTGATCGATGTCGGATACGGCCTGTTTCTGCGTCTTGAAAGCCGGTACTTCTGGCTTCCGCTGTTCATCACGCCTGCCATCGCAGCGCTGGCTGTATGGCTCACGCGGCGCTTTTTCCCTGGCGCGGAGGGAAGCGGCATACCGCAAGTCATCGCGACGTTGCACGACGGACGCGAAGCGGCGTCGCGTCTCTTAAGTCTACGAGTGCTCGTTGGCAAGGTTGTCGTATCGTTCTTCTCGATTCTTGGTGGATTCACGATTGGACGCGAAGGACCGACCATTCACGTCGGAGCCGCGCTCATGTTCAGCTTGCGGCGCTTTTACCCGAGGCGGCTGCGTCGCCTTGGCGGTGCCGCGTTCGAACGCAATCTGGCGCTCGCAGGTGCAGCGGCGGGATTGTCCGCGGCCTTCAATGCGCCGCTCGCGGGCGTCGTGTTCGCCATCGAAGAGTTGACACGCAGCTTCGAGGCGCGAACCAGCGGCGTGCTCATCACGGCGATCATCTTTGCCGGCGTCGTCTCGCTCGCCTTGCAAGGGAATTACACGTATTTCGGCACGATCAATATCGATGGACACTTCCCGGATCTGCTCGCGCTCGTCGTCGTTTTGCTCGGTGTAATCACGGGTATCGCAGGCGGCGTCTTCTGCTGGCTTCTGCTCAACACGCATCGCTGGATGCCACGGAGGCTGGTTGAATGGCGCAAGGCGCATCCAGTCATGTTCGGCGGCGCATGTGGGCTGATGATTGCGCTTATTGGCCTGGTCGCGGGCGGTCATACGTTCGGCAGCGGTTATGTGGAAGCGCGCGGCATGCTCGAAGGCACGTCACAGCTCGGTGTGAGTTATCCGGTGCTCAAGATGGCGTCGATGATCTGGTCGTACTTGCCGGGTGCGCCGGGCGGCCTGTTCGCGCCGTCGCTGGCAATCGGGGCCGGCGTGGGAAATGCGCTGCATCTAGTGTTCGCGCACGTGCAGTTGCCGATGCTGATCGCGCTCGGCATGGTCGGTTATCTTGCCGCGGTGACGCAGAGTCCGATCACGGCATTCGTCATCGTGATCGAGATGATCAACGGGCACACGCTCGTCCTGTCGCTGATGTCGACTGCGTTGATCGCGAGCCGCGTGTCGAGACTTTTTGCTCCGCCGCTGTACGAAGCGCTCGCGCGTCGTTACGACAGCACTAAGGCAGCGCAATGAAACGGTCGCGTCGATACGTCCTTAGGTTCAGCGCACGCGCTTTATCCCGCTGGAGCTTACATGGCCAAATTCCATCTTTTTCTCTTCGTTTTGCTGCTAGCAAGCTTTTTTTCAGCAGCTGTGCAGGCGAAACGCATCGTGGAACATATCGCAAGACACCACATCAACAAGCATCACTTGTCCGGTCATCATGTTGGCAAGCAGCATGTCAGAAAGAAGCGCAGCCATCAGCCCTTGGTACGATCCTGCGCTGCCATCGCGCTCGACCTCACAACGGGACGGACCCTATATGCGAAAAATGCGGATCGGCGCATGCCCATCGCCTCACTCACGAAGCTGATGACCGCCATGGTAGTGATCGATTCCGACCGCTCTTTGATCAAACCCGCGCGCATTACCGATGCTGACGTCGACCGCCTGAAGAGGTCGAGCTCGCGTCTGCCGGTTGGTTCGTTGCTGTTGCGCCGAACCATGTTGCACATTGCGTTGATGTCGTCTGAGAATCGCGCAGCCTTTGCGCTTAGCCGGGACTATTCTGGCGGCCGAAAGGGCTTCGTGCATGCGATGAATCTCACCGCAAGCAACTTGCAGATGCGTCACACTCGTTTCGTCGATCCGACCGGGCTGTCACCTAATAACGTGTCGACCGCTCGGGACCTTACGCGGCTGGCGCGCGCTGCATACGCGTACCCAACGATCCGTGAATATGCGACGTCGCACGAAAAATTCGTGCTCGGCGGCGATGGCCCGCTCATGTATCACAACACTGATCCGCTCGTCTACGATGCGTCGTGGAACGTCCGCTTGCAGAAGACCGGTTTCACAAACGAGGCGGGGCATTGCCTCATCATCGTTACCATGGTGTCGGGTCATCCGACGCTGCTCGTACTGCTCGGCGCGCCAGATTCGCGTGCGCATTTCAATGACGCGGCGGCTTTGCGAAGCTGGCTGCTAAGGGGCGCTCAGCGAAATCGATTCAATTGACTGGAAGCTTGATGCGCGCGCGATGGCTTGCATTTGCTCGCCAGAAAATACAGAGTTCGAACGGTCTCCCCCGGATAACGTCGCAATGAGCAAGCCGATTGAAGACTATGCCATGTTGGGTGATGGCGAAACCGCCGCGCTGGTGAGTCGCGACGGCTCCATTGACTGGTTGTGCTGGCTGCGCTTCGATGACGACGCTTGCTTTGCCGCGCTGCTCGGCACGGCGGAGAACGGCCATTGGTCGATGACGCCAGTCGGACCGGTCAGCCGTCAGCGCCGCCGCTATCAGCAATACGCTCGTCATGGAGACCGACTTCGAAACAGAAGACGCGCGATCGGCGAAGCGGCGGGAAGCCCGCAGTTCACGCATGTCTCTGTCGACGATTTCCGGATCGTGCGCGACAACATGGCAGGCGGACATCGCAGCACGAGCGACCGGCTGATTCCGTACACGCTGTTCACTGATCCGCCTCTGGCGCGCGTCGGCCTCAACGAAACCGACGCACGGCGCGCGGGAATCGGCGTGCGCATTGCGACGCTACCGATGAGCAACGTCCTGCGCACCGAAGCGACGGACGAAACGCAGGGCTTCAAGAAAAAACTCGTGGGCGCTGACGACGACCGCATCCTCGGCTTCACGATGAACGGCTCGGAAGCAGGCGAAGTGCTTGCGGCGATTCAGACTGCGATGATCGCCGAGCTTCCGTACCAGAAGCTATGTGACGCCGTGATTTCTCATCTGACCGTGGCGGAGGGTCTGGGGCCGTTGTTGGCCAGGGTGCCCGAACGCGCGGCTACGTGAGACTTGTAGCCGGACGGTTGGGCTTGTTCATCGAGCGTTGTCTGGCTAACTTTACTATGCCGTGTATCGCTGCGCGCCTGCTAAGGCGCGCGAGCGCTTTCTGCGGCGGACTGGGCCGGCGTCGTCGACGCAAGGGTATTCGTAAGCCGGTGGATGCAATGCGTGATGCGCGGTTGCATTGAGTGCGAGAGCCCCGCGTTTCGGGCGATCTGAGCCGATATCTGCGACTGGCTGTTGTCTTGAAGAGGCGACGTCCGACCTATCGCTCTGCGAGCGGCCGGTGAGGGTCGTTCATCGGCAGTCGACTACGCGTTGCCCAACGCCATATTCCTCCGGCAGTATCGCTTCTTCCTCGTCGGTGTGCGGCGAGTTGCGGGTCGGACGCGCCTAGAACTTAAGCGTCGAAAAGTGTTTCGCTTTGCTTGAATGAATCGATAAGGTGCTGCATGACCGCGCGTATTGTCAGGACGTTTCGGTCCTGTCTGCGTATCAATAGCCACATATCTCGCGGCGGGGGCAACGGCCCCAGCGAGCACGGGATCAGCCCAGGCAAGCTTCGGCCTAGATAATGAGGCAACAAGCCTAGGCCCGCACCGTCTCGCGCGGCGATTGCCTGCAAGATGTGATTCTCGGCGCGAAGTGAAACGCGCGAGTGCTGGAAGTGCTGTGTCAGCCAGTTCGTGCCCGGCATGTCGGCGCTTTCCTCGTTGAAGCTCACGAAAACCGGCACCTCCCCGCGTTCGGCTCGTTCGCACTGCGCTGGTGCGCCATAGAAGCCGAACGCCATGCGACCGAGTGGCTTTGCGATCAGGTCCGCGTCGACGAGGTGACCTACACGCACCGCAATGTCGGCTTTGTGACGATCGAGACTGACGGAACGAAGGTTTGTCGCAAGATCAATGTCGATACCGGGATAGGACTCGGTAATCTGTGTGAGGCGTGCAAGGATGAAGCCCTGACATAGTGCGGGCGGTGCATTTATGCGCACCAGGCCTCGAAGGATAGCGTCGCCATCGCTCGGCTGCGCATGCCCTATCGTCAGCGCCGCGGTTTCCATTTCCGCTGCAACTTGTAACGCGTGTGTTCCAGCAGGCGTCAGTGCGTAGCCCTCAGGCCGGCGCTCGACGAGCTTCTGACCGACGCTTTTCTCGAGTGACTGGATACGGCGGGCAATCGTCGCGTGATTGACCCGCAGGGCGCGGGCAGCGGCGGACAGGCTTCGATAGCGCCCCAGCGCCAGGAATATCCGCATGTCCTGCCAGTCGAGTTCTGTGCGTTTTTTATCAGTCATTGCGCGAGGATAGCGGCTCCTCTTTCCGAAAGTCCAGCGATAACCTGCTGTCCATACCACGGGATGCCAACTGCATCCAGGTTCACTCAACAGCCAGGAGAAACAGCATGAGCCAGAAAAAAGTAGCCATTGTCACCGGCGCTTCGCAGGGCATTGGCGAAGGCATCGTCAACGGCTTTCGCGCCCGGGGCTACGGCGTTGTCGCTACATCGCGCTCGATCCAGCCTTCAGCCGATCCTGACCTCGTGACCATCGCCGGCGACATCGGCGACCCCGACACGGGTAAGCATCTGGTCGCGGCAGCTCTCGACAGCTTCGGCCGCATTGATACATTGGTGAACAACGCCGGCATCTTCATCGGCAAGCCGTTCACTGAATATACCGAAGAGGATTACCGGCTCAAGGTGAAGACCAACCTCGACGGCTTTTTCTTTACCACGCAGCAAGTAATTCCAATGATGCTCAAGCAGGGCAGCGGCCATGTCGTCCAGATTACGGCTTCGACGGCGGAATTCGCGAGCTCGCGCTCGCCCGCCTTCATCGCCATGCTCACGAAGGGCGGGATGAACGCCGCGACCAAGAGCATGGCGATCGAGTACGCCACGCGCGGCATCCGCGTGAACGCCGTGGCTCCGGGCGTTATCCGCACACCGATGCACGATCCGAGCATGGTTGGCAAGCTGGCCGCCTTCCATCCCATGAACAAGCTCGGCGAAGTCGAGGATATCGTTCGAGCGGTGCTATATCTCGAGGACGCCGCCTTTACAACCGGCGAGATCCTTCACGTTGACGGCGGTCTTATCGCCGGACGTTGACCAACCAAGGGGCGCCCAAGGAGCGCCCCTTTGCGCCGGGAGGACCGTGTGCCGTTATGGAGGGATGCGGTGAGCAGCGAGGGCACTCGACCTGCTCCGGCTCGAGTCTCGAAAAGGAGGTGTGTCGGTGCCGGCCGTCACAAAGAGGCTTCAAAATGCAGCTATGGGCATAATCCCGTATTGGGATGCAGCTGACCTGCGCCCGCCGTTCTTCCCGGCGGCCTTGCGCCGGCTCCCGGCCATGAACGGCCATTCCAAAACGTCTTCCAGTTGCCATGGTCGGGATCCGATAGGCGCCTTGCTCAACGAACGCTTTTCGGCGTAACACTATCTCGACCCCGACCAGGAGTCGCCGGTCTAGGCCGACATCTAGCTTGATCAGCCACGCTCTCGTTTCCCCCCGCTCGCTGGCCGTTTTGAGGCAGGCAAATTGCCGAGCGCTGCGGTTTCCTTTTTGGGCGCCCGGTACTGGAGCAAGGGGGATGGACGACTTCCGCCATAATGGATGTCACATAGCACTACGATCATATACATGTCAGCGATAAAACCTCAGGCGTCTTACCCCTATCGTTGGACCGATCGGGCGATTTGCGTCAAACGCAGGCATCCACGGATCTTGATAGTCGATGACAACACCAATGCGGCTGAAGCGCTTGCCGCATATCTTGACGGTGGCCCATTCAAAGTGCTGGCCGTCTACGGCGGTGCGGCCGCGATCGCCGCAGCATGCATCTGGAAACCGGACGCCCTGCTGCTGGACATCTCAATGCCAGTAATAGACGGCTTCTCGGTCGCTCGAGCGTTCCGGCAGAACGCTAAGACTTCGTCGATGGTGATTGTTGCTCTGACAGCGCACGATGACGCCTTCGTAAAGCAACGGGCGTCCGAAGGTGACTTCGATGGCTACTGTCAGAAAGGCCTGATGCTGCAATCGCTTATGGCGCTTTTACACAGCTTCATCGAAAGCGCAAACTGCCTAGGTTTGAGGTAATGGCCTGTCCACCTTATATAGCTGTCGTGCCGCAAAAGGGCTTCAATACCAGGCCCTGTCTGTCCGTGCTAGCCTGCGCGATTGTTTCTGCCTACCTTTACATCCATGGACCTGTCCGTACTGTTTGGAAACGACAGCCGCGTCGCGCGGTATTTGCATAGCATCGAATGGAACCGAAGTCCCGTGGGTCCCGTCGAACGATGGGACGTCTGCTTGCAAGCGTCGTTCACTAGCTGTGTGTGGTGTTCGTTTCCCGCGTGCGTCTTGTGGGGCTCGGAACTGGCTGTTATCCCAAATCAGGAGCTATGCGATCTGTTTGATATGAAAGCGGCAGGGACCATCGGTCGACCGCCCGCAGATGTTTGGCCCGGCAGGTGGGATGCGTTGCGACAAACCGTGGCGCAAGCGCTGAAACAGCGTGCCCCCGTCCGCTCCGACGATATTCAGCTTCCGGCCGTGAGCGTTTGTTCAGAGGGCGAACCCCATTTCGCGGTCTCGTGCAGCCCTATTTACGACAGCAAGGGACGCACTCCCGGTGTCTTCTGCATCTTCAACGAAACCACGGAGATAGCTATCGCCAAGAAGCGCGTCGCATGTGAGCAAAGCGCCGTGCGAACGGCGCGACGCATGGATGAGCATCGGCTACAGACCATTATTGATCAATTGCCGGCGGGTGTCGGTCTCACCGACCAGAGCGGCCAGTGGACGCTCAGCAACGAATTGATGAGGCGATACATACCGACGGCTGTTCCATCGACGCTTCCAGAACGGGCTGCATTTTGGCAAGCATGGGACGCTCATGGAGTACCAATCCCTCCGCACGACTGGCCCGGCGCACGAGCGCTACGTGGGGAAACGGTGCTCCCCGGCCAAGAAATGCTTTACACCGGTGTCCCGGGACGGCGTATTTGGATGCGAGTGAGCGCAGCGCCTCTACGCGATGAGGCCGATGACCTGATCGGCACATGTTCGATAGTCCAGGACATTAGTGATTTGAAGGTTGCCGAGGAAGCGCTGAAAGACGCGGATCACCGTAAGGATGAGTTTCTTGCAGTGCTCGCTCACGAACTTCGAAACCCATTGGCGCCGATTCGAAACGGCCTCCATGTTTTAGATCATGCGACCAACGGCGATACGCGCATCCGTGTTCATCGCATGTTCAAGCGCCAGATGTCTCACATCGTCCGCCTTGTAGACGATTTGCTAGAAGTCTCGCGTATTAAAAGTGGCAAGATCGAGCTGCGAAAGCAGGCACTAAATCTGTCTAAGATTCTGACAAACGCTGTGGAGACGAGTCGGCCTGTCATTGATAAAGGTCAGCACCAGCTTACATTAAGCTTTTCAGCGGAGCCGCTGAATGTGATCGGCGATCCGGTACGGCTCACGCAGATCTTCGCGAATCTGCTGAACAACGCGTCAAAATACTCTAATGTGGGCGGCCATATCCAGGTTACGGCCATGCGCGATGACACGGATGCTGTTGTGTCCGTGCGTGATGATGGTATCGGGATATCCGAAGCGATGCTGCCAATAGTCTTCGACATGTTTAGTCAGGCGGAAAATTCCCGTCAACATGCGCAAGGGGGTTTGGGCATCGGATTGACACTTGTTCAAAGCCTTGTTCGGTTGCATGGTGGTTCTGTCTGTGCACGCAGCGATGGTCTGAATCAAGGCAGTGAATTCACAATCCGTCTACCGCTCTTAACCACCGCCACCGCCATGCGGAATCAAAAGCCCGAAGATGAGCCATTTCGGCAGAAGTCCCTTGCGGGTAGGAGGATTCTCATCGTTGACGACAATGTTGACGCGGCAGACAGCCTTGCCATGCTTTTAGAGATGTTGGGTGCCGAGACACGCACTGCGCACGGTGGACTCGCTGCGCTAGACATGCTGAAGAGGATACAAGCTGATACCGTTCTTTTGGACGTCGGCATGCCCGATATAGATGGTTACGAACTTGCACGACGCATCCGTGCGATCGACGCTTTAGCTGGCTCAACATTAATAGCCATCACTGGCTGGGGCCAGGAGGAAGACAAGCGAAAGTCACACGAGGCTGGGATTGATCGCCACCTTGTCAAACCGGTTGATATTGTTCTGCTTCTGGAGGCGCTGACAGCTCCAACAGACTGACAGCAGGAATGAGCATCGGTTTGCTTCGAATTTCGATTCACGCTGCATTCGCTCAATGTTCTCCATCCGACGGGTAGGGTAGCAGCCATCTTGATAGGCCAATGAATGCTGCAAAGCGGCACGTCATCGAGTGGCTGTTTGGGGTGACTCTTCAAGATCTGCAACGGCCGCTAAGCGGCACTCAAGTCTGCAGCGTCCCCGGTCAAAATGAGTGACCGGTTTGGAGAGTTTTGTATGGCTGAAGTGGGTCGCTTTCACCCCTTTGGGAAACGAGGGAACTGTAGCCGGGTGACGTCGCGAGAAATGAGTGCGGTGGTGGAGGGCGGTGATTGTCCCTCATGATGGACTGGGCAGCCGGCATTAGGCCCAAGGCAAGTTAGCAAGCCAGGTTTCCAAGCTGGACATTTGTCGGATAGACTCAACTAAAGGTTTTCACTGATACCCTCGACGACGACTGCAGTTAATCGCGGCGAGCAGAGGGCAATTGATTTACCGCGTCCAAAGCTATCTTGACAGCGAGTGTCCGCCGCTATGTGAACAGATGCCTACGAACGCCTGAACCGCTTCGGCGATGATCGGCGAAGTCTCGCCGCTGTCGAGTGGCAGCACGGATGTAGTGACGACCGTTTCACCCATGCTCGGACAACCCGGCTGGCTCACGCGGTGAGACGCTGAACGACGCGCTTCGTGCGGATAACTAACGGAAAATCGCTGATTACCATTTTGTCGAAGCTGACGAATCGATTTACTTACCCGCAGCGGCAGGGGCAACTTTCGAGCGCGACGACCGAGAACTCGATGCGTAGCCCTACGCCGCACAGCTCAGCCCTTCGCTTTTCTAAGCTGCCGATTGCGTGTCTGCAGATTGATCTTGTCCGATACAAGCGCAGCAAGTGTGCGCAGCATCGCCATTTGCGGTGCTTTAAATGCCCGTGGCGCGCGATCAATTACGCACAGCGCGCCAAGCGCGTACCCCTCATAGTCGATGATCGACGCTCCGGCGTAAAACCTTATGCCCATATCGCCGGTGACAAGTGGATTGGCGCGGAACCGTACATCTTCGGCCGCATCCTCGACAATCAATCCGTCCGGTTGCGCGATGGTGTAAGCACAAAACGCGTAGTCTCTGGGTGTCTCCTGAGTCGCCAAGCCGTAGCGGGCCTTGAACCATTGTTCCCTGGCGGTGAGCAACGTAATCAATGCAATCGGCACCTTCGCGACGTTTGCCGCCAACGCAACGATCTCGTCGAATTCTTCCTGCTGCGGACTGTTGACCAGATTTGTGCGGGCAACCGCCTGCAAGCGCGCCAACTCCTGTGCGGCCGCAATATCGGCGACGGCTTCCAGATACGGCGCGATTGCAGCGCGCAATTGTTCCGGTGCAGCGCGCTTGCTCACGAGACGCATGCGCGTATCGCCGAGATCGAAGCGCAACTCTTCCGCATTTAAATCGGACAGTACGACGATGTTCGAATGCGCAAGTCTTGGCGATGCAAGGAGCCGCTTGAGCAAGGCGATCCGCTCCCAATCGAGCCGATCGATCTCCATCACGACCGATGCCGGCATTTGATGCCCCGCCTCGATCAAACCCAGCAGCGCGTCATTGGCTACGCTGACCTGAACGGCGGGCACGCTGGCCAAGCTTTCGCTGCATCGCCTGCCTGCGCCTTCGCTGGCAATGATCAGGACGGTATAGGCGGTTTGAACCGGCGCGACCAGCCGCCGCTCGCGAAGCGCGAATACGGCGCTTCGCCGGACGCGGCGGTGCCCGCCCGGCGTTTTCCACGAGTCGATCGCACCTTCTTCCACCCAGGTTTGAACCGTGCGAATCGATACGCCGAGTATTTCGGCTGCCTCGCGCGTAGTCAGGATCGGGTCGCTTTCCATGTCTATGACGTTACTCAAAGCTCTTGCGGCCGAAGATAACGAAAGCTCTGCAAACATGCAACCGTATGCTGGAAGGGAAAATCTGGCAAAAATGAAACATCGCTCGGTGCCATGCGCGTCGACCGTTTGCATGTTCGCATGCGTATTTTAGGCGGTAGTTTAAGCCGACGTGAGTGATCGACCGTATGCTTTCAGCGGTGACTTTACCGGCAAACGTTAAAAATTTGGAAAAAACTTAAGTTCGCCGGAGTGCTGCCGTAAGGGGAGTCATGGCGCGTATTAGGATCGTCCGGCATGGGCCGAGTCTTCAACGCGACAACGACAACGACGAAACGGACCACGACATGAGAGCTTTACGAAATATAAGAATTGGGGCGAAGCTGGGCATCGGCTTCGGATTGACGCTGATGGCGCTTTGCTTGATTAGTGGACTGGCCCTTTTTCAGGTCTCGCAGGTCTACAAGGGAACGGCGGAACTCGCAAACGACTGGCTGCCGAGCGTGCTCACGCTTGGGGATATCCGCTCCGGAACGAATGCGGTAAGACGCGGCTCGATGGGCGCGCTGCTGGCGACCAATGCACAGGAAAAGGCAGCGCAAGTGCAGAAGCGTCGTGAAGGTCTGGCGACGCTCGATCGCGCGATGACGGCTTATCAGCCCTTGATCTCCAACGCAGAAGAGAAGCAACTCTTCGACGACTTCAACACGGCTTGGGCTGCATACCTCGTCGCGGACAACAAGATCAATGCGTTGAACGATGCCGGCGATGACCACTTCACTGCCGCGCGTGAAGCTGCCGCGAATGAATCGGCACCTTTGTTTGTGGCGGTATCGACATTGATCGATCGTGATATCGCGCTCAATACCAAGGGGGCGCGCGAATCGGCCGAAACGGCTGCAGCCGACTATCACCGCACGCTGATCGTCACTTCAGTCCTTGCCTCGTTTGCCATTGCGCTCAGCATCGCGATCGGATTCTCGATCACGCGTTCGATCTTGGTGCCAATCCGCCGTTCGCTCGAAGTCGCCGAGACGGTCGCTCAAGGTGATTTGACGTCGCATATCGTCGATGACAGCAAGGACGAAACGGGTCAACTGCTTCAGGCACTGCGCAACATGAACGAACGGCTCGTCGATATCGTCGGCCGTGTCCGGAATGGTAGCGAGAACATTGCGACGGCTTCCGCCGAGATCGCGTCGGGCAACACCGATTTGAGTCAGCGCACGGAAGAGCAAGCGGCATCGCTTCAGCAAACGGCTGCGAGTATGGAGCAACTGACATCGACCGTGAAGCAGAACACGGAAAACGCGCAGCAAGGCAACACACTTGCAGCGAACGCGTCCGAGGTAGCGGTGCGCGGCGGTGCGGTCGTGAGCCGTGTCGTCGATACGATGAAGGACATCAGCACGAGCTCCGCGAGGGTGGCGGAGATCATCGCGGTGATTGAGGGAATCGCGTTTCAGACCAATATTCTTGCGCTGAATGCTGCCGTGGAAGCGGCGAGAGCGGGTGAGGAAGGGCGCGGCTTTGCCGTCGTCGCCGGCGAAGTGCGCACGCTCGCGCAGCGAAGCGCTGCGGCCGCGAAGGAGATTAAGGACCTGATTGGCGAATCGGTCGCCAAGGTCAGCGTGGGAGCGGAACTTGTCGAAGAAGCGGGACGGACGATGAGCGAAGTCGTGCAGTCGGTGAAGCGCGTCGCCGATCTGATGGGCGAGATTTCGGCCGCGTCATCCGAACAGCATACGGGCATCGAGCAGGTCAATGTCGCTGTATCGCAGATGGATGAAGTGACGCAACAGAATGCCGCGCTGGTCGAACAGGCGAGCGCCGCGGCGCAGTCGATGGCGCAACAATCCGGTGCGCTTCGCGATCTGGTTTCCGTGTTCCGTCTGAGTGGCAGTCCGCAAAGGGACGTGGGCATTCGAGTCGAGACAAATCGAAAGCTGGAGCCAAAACGAACGCAACGTGCGGAACGCGCGAACGCCGCGCCTCGCGCTACCGCAACACCGGCTCGTGTGACGGGACCTGCGTCGGGCGAATGGCAGACCTTTTAATCGACAGAAATTCGTCTCCTGACGGACGTCGCACATGAATGCTCGTAGATCGGATTATGCACGTGGGCGCGGCTTTGCAAGACGCGCTTATGTGTTGCGGACTGTAGGACTCACCCTTGGGCTGGTTTTCGTCCAGATGATCCTTTGGCGCGAGCATTCGTCGTATGCGGTGAAGGCCTATATTGCGGTGTATTGCGTCGTCTGGCCACACATCGCATACCTGTTGGCGCGCCGGTCGCGCACGCCGGCAAATGCGGAAAGAATCAACATGTATGTGGACGATTTCGTGAGCGGAACGTCTGTTGCAGCAATGAGTTTCACGTGGCTTCCCAGCACCCTTGTCCTGCTCATGTTCATGATGAACAATGTAGCAGCAGGCGGTTGGCGCCAGTTGGCCAAGGGGTTCCTGTCGTGCGCCTTGGGGACGTTGATCGGGGCAGCCGCTTTTGGCGGGCGGATGGAGCCAGAGTGGATTCCCGATGCACCGACGTTGTTGGCCTGTTTGCCCATGCTCGTGGTGTATCCCTTGGCGCTCGGGTTGGCGAGTTATCGCACCGCATTGAAGCTCGCGGAGCGATCGAAAGCATTGAGAAGCCTGAGCGAGCATGATCCCCTGACCGGTTTGCTGAACCGGGGCACGTTGAGTTCCCAACTGGGTCTTCTGCTCGATTCCCAACGCGGCAAGCGTCAATTGCTCAACGTGCTCTTTATCGATCTCGACGATTTCAAAATCGTCAACGACTCGCTCGGGCATCGCGTCGGCGATCAGCTTTTGACGATTGTTGCGTCGAGACTGCGGGACGCAACGGACGATGCCACCGAAGACATCGCCCGGTATGGCGGCGACGAGTTCGTTATCGTGTCCATCCGCTCGCCTGTGGAAGCCGTCAGGGGTCTGGCGGGCAAGGTCATCGAGGTGATCAATCAGCCGGTCACCCTCGCGGGGCAGGTGATACAAGTGCGTGCGAGCATCGGCATCAGCACGTTCCCGGATCACGGCAATGATCCTCAGGCGCTGCTGAGTCGCGCTGATGTCGCCATGTACGCCGCAAAGGCGGGCGGGCGCAATCGCATCGTACAATTTAACGAGCAGTTGCATCTTGCCGCTGCCCGACGCCTCAATCTCACCGCACGCCTGCAAACGGCCCGATCGATCAACGCGTTCGAGTTGCTGTATCAACCGCAAGTCGATATGGGTTCGGGGCATATCATCGGCGCGGAGGCTTTGATACGGTGGAACGATCCGTTGCTCGGCAGCATTTCCCCGACGACGTTCATCCCTATCGCTGAGTCCGACGGGCAGATTCATGCGATCGGCGAATGGGTGCTGGCCGAAGCGCTTGAACAGGGACGAAGATGGCTCGATGCGGGATTGCCGCCCATGCGCATCGGCGTGAATGTCTCTCCTGTTCAGCTCGAAGAGCCGCGCTTTCTAGAACGAGTTCAGCGCTCACTGACCTTGCACGAGTTCCCGCCACAATGGCTGGAACTCGAACTGACTGAAGGCGCGTTGATACGCGATATCGATACAGTCGAGCAGACGCTCGAAAGGCTAAACGAAGTCGGGGTATCGATCGCGATCGACGACTTCGGGACGGGGTATTCGAGTCTCGCTTCGTTGCAGCGCTTCGACATCGACCGAATCAAGATCGATCAGAAGTTCGTTCAGGCAATCGGTGTGGCGCCGCGCGGCGAGGCGATCATCAAGGCGGTGATCACACTGGCGGACGCACTTGGGTTTCAGATCGTTGCAGAAGGGGTCGAGACCGTCGAACAGCGCGACTTTCTAACGGAGAGTGGTTGTGTGATCGGACAGGGGTTCCTGTTTGACAAACCCCTGACGGCCGACGCGATGGAAGCACGATTGCGACAGCGCCTTCTGCCTCACGATACCAGTAATAAGGATAATGGATGCATAACCATTTGCGACACTCCCTAGTCGCACAAATCCTCGACTGCATCGTCGATGCGCACGATCGCCACACGATGCTTCTCGCCGCCCTCGTGTGCGCCGTCGGCATTTATGCGTCGATCGCGATTGCACGTCACGCCGCGCGATCGAGCGGCGCGGTGCGCATCCGGTGGGGTTCGACGAGCGTGCTGTCGAGCGGCTGCACAGCGTGGGCGACGCACTTTATCGTCTTGC
Source organism: Caballeronia sp. LZ003 (assembly GCF_031451465.1). Taxonomy (NCBI): domain Bacteria; kingdom Pseudomonadati; phylum Pseudomonadota; class Betaproteobacteria; order Burkholderiales; family Burkholderiaceae; genus Caballeronia; species Caballeronia sp. LZ003. The sequence continues at coordinate 29,489 of NZ_JARUXJ010000231.1, forward strand.
TTGCCTATCAGCCTAATATGCGGGTGGCGTTCGAACCTGTTCTCACGGCGATCTCGCTGACATGCGCGGTCGTAGGTATCGGCGGGGGCGTAGTCGTGTCTCTCAGCAGCCGTCGCGGTCCAAGGCAATTCGCAGCGGGAGTGATTATCGGCGTGGGCGTCGCGGCGTTGCATTATGTAGGACAAAGCGCGTATCTGGTGCAAGGAACGATCAGATGGGATCTTACTCTGGTCATTCCATCGATCATTGTGAGCCTGCCGATCTTCGGGTTCTCGATGATGGCGATCGCAAGCCGCAATAGGACATGGCAAACATGTGCCGCGCCGTTGATGCTTTTGGGCATCGCCATATTGCACTTTTGCGGCATGGCGGCGATGACCTTGCAACAAGACCCCAGCATCGAGTTTCCGTCGGATGCCGTTGCGCCGCAGACGATCACACCAATCGTTGCAGGGATTTCTTTGGCGTTGATCGCGCTTGCTTTTCTGGGCTGGCGCTTCGATCTTGCAGCTACAGCCAGAATCCGTCAAGACAGGAAGAGGTTGCGTGATCTCGCGGATGTTGCGCTTGAAGGGCTGTTGATTACGCAGAACAACATAATCATCGCGGCAAACCGGAGCATAGAGCGCCTGTCAGGTTTGAAGCAGGACGATCTGACGGGAAGCGAAGTCAGCCGGCTTCTGCCGGCGCTCGAACTCACCACGCTTTTAGAGAATGAAGAGCGCGAAGCGAATCTCATTGGCGTAGACGGGATCATCGTTCCAGTGCGCGTGCTGCGCTCCACGGTTCCACTTGGGCACAGTGTACAGACGGTCATCGCAGTGCGCGATCAGCGCGAAAGGCTGCGCACCGAAGAAAAGATGCGCCGACTCGCGTTTGCCGATCCGCTGACGGGCTTGCACAACCGCACAAAGTTCACCGAGTTGCTGGAGCGGCATACGTGCACCGAACGACGCACCGACCAGGGCCTCGCAATACTGCTCATCGACCTAGATAGCTTCAAGATAGTGAACGATACCCTCGGTCATGCGGTAGGCGACGCCGTGCTGCAAGACGTCTCCATTCGACTTTCGACGCTCGTCAAAGACAGAGGTATCGTCGCGCGGCTCGGGGGCGATGAATTCGTCGTGATGCTTACCGGCGACGTCAGCGATGTATCCGCGTTTGATATCGCGAGCAAGGTCGTCGAGCAACTTGGTGCGCGGCCGTTTGATATCGATGGTAGAACAATTCATATCGGTGCAAGCGTCGGGCTTGCGTTGTTCCCCGAAGACGGCGGCGACCCCTCGTCGCTGCTGCGCAATGCCGATCTCGCAATGTATCTCGCGAAGAGCGAAGGCAAGGGGACGGTTCGGCGTTTTGAGAAGATCCTGCATGAGCGGCTTCAAGAACGGCAGAGCCTTGAAGCGGGTCTTCGCATAGCATTGTCGAGTGGTCAACTCGAAGTTCATTATCAACCGCTCGTCGATGCGGCATCAGGCCGTATTACGTCAGCCGAAGCCTTGGTGCGCTGGCGGCATCCATCGCTTGGACTTATCGCCCCCGCCACCTTTATTAGTCTTGCGGAGGAGACGGGGCTGATCGTGCCGCTCGGGACTTTTGTGCTAAAGACTGCGTGTGCCGAGGCTGCAACCTGGCCGCCTGAGATTGGCTTGGCGGTCAATCTGTCGCCTGCGCAATTTCACGACAAGTCGATTGCGTCGATCGTGGCATCGGCTATCGAGGATGCACATCTTCTTCCGCAGCGACTCGAAGTGGAGGTGACGGAAGGCGTGCTGCTTGCCGATACGGGCGCGACGCTCGAAACGCTCAACCGCCTGCGCAGCATGGGTGTTCGCGTTTCAATGGATGACTTCGGAACCGGTTACTCGTCCCTCAGCTATTTGCGCAGATTTCCTTTCGATCGATTGAAGATCGACCGATCGTTCGTACGCGGCATTCCGTCCGATGCGGAGAGCGTCGCGATCGCTCGAGCCATCATTACGATGAGCACGTGTCTTGGTTTGCTGGTGACTGTGGAAGGTGTCGAAACCGCTGAACAGTATGCCTTTGCGGTCTCAGAAGGTTGTACGAGTATTCAAGGCTATTACATCAGTCGGCCAATGCGGGCGGAGGCGTTCGCCGCGTTTTTGATTGCCTGGAATAATCAGGCACCGCCGAATCCATCGACGGGCAGAAAGATCGCTGAAAAGAGCATAGTGCTGCATCATAGCGACCTAAGGTCTGTTTTGAATTGGTAGACCTATGCAGCAGCCCCTGCAAGCTATATGTAAATAGTCGCGAAAAATGGAGAAACACTTTGTGAGGGCGGTACCACGCGGACGACGCGTCGTGAGATTCCACTACTTCGCGGGGAGTGGCATCCGGAAGTCTGCGCTGCACGTATCATCCGGTCGACACGGCGCGACGGTCTGTCCACTCCGCCTCTAGCTTGATGCGTAGAGCGGATTGTTCGCGACGGCCGGTCGTGCGGCGTGCTAGTTTGATGCCATGCCGCATTACTTCTGCAACCGAGAACGATAATGGAAATCCGCTACCGGCTTCATCGACTACTCATCACTGAACAGCCAGCTGCTGACGGCAACCGCTGCCCTGTTCTTCTTCGGATAATTAGCGCTGACGGGTATCACTTGCCCACGCTCTCCCTCGTTACCGAACCGGGTATCGATCGGGTATATCGCTCGGCTTTCGAGCGAGGGTTGAGCATGGTAGATGATGCTTGCGACAGTCGATTGACGAATCCACTGGACGAAGTTCAACCGCGCTATTAACTGCGCCGCTCAGCAATCAGTTGATCTTTAGCCAATCGGCGCCCGTTCACAGCCGCCATGGCAGGTGTTGCACAGGCAGCAGTCAGTGCAGGAGCTCAATCTACGGTTCCCGGCGAGCCGCGCAACCGCACATAAGGTTCGAAGCCACCAGACGACCGTGCGTACCCTCCGGACTTCTTTTTTCCCATTAGCGTTATCAACGAACATGAGTAGCAGAATTGGACGTCAACAGCTACTGCAGACTAGTCAAGCTGCTCGCGCAGGAGAGCTGTGCGAACAATCCCTTCGGCGCGAAGCGGCGGCTCAGAAAGGTTACGAAAGGGCGTGCACAGAGAAGCGCTCGATCGATGTTTGGGTACGAACGTCGGCAAGCGGCGAGAAGCGGCCGGCCACGGGGCATCAAGGTTGCCCCCAAGGAACAAGCGTTGACAATCGAGAAAAGATTAAATGACTTACAGCGCAGTCCGCACGAACGGGCAAACTGAGACGTAACCGGTTTTGAGGCGGCTGGACGGCGGCATTACGGAGCAGATGTTGAGCTCCGAAGAAACGAATGCAACGCCGACTCCTGCCGCGACCGATGCAGGACAGATTGCACGTCATCGGCCCGTTGCGTGATGCTCGGTGTAAATCCATGCTCGCTGCATCATGCGTCGCCTTGCGCAGCTATTCCAGGTCCGCGCGCGCGGCGCAAGACCAGGAGATCACAGTAGCGGTTGTAGACGAGCACCAGACCGTAAACATTACCTCTCAACCTGTCCAAACCGACAACGCGACTACTGCTTTCTTCAGAAACATCGTGACGAAGCCGTTAGCCATGTATGGTAACCGTCGATGGTGGAAACAGATGAACAATGATCAGCATGATATTGAACAAAGAGTCCGTTTAGCGGGCAGCAACATGTTCGAATTGTTGCTTTTTCGACTCGGCGCAACGCCTGGTACCGGCGCTCGCGAGCTCTATGGCATCAACGTTTTTAAGGTTCGGGAGATCGTGACAATGCCGACGCTCACGGAACTGGCGGGCTCGTCCAACAAAATTCTCGGCGTGGCGGACGTACGCGGCGAAATCATCCCGGTCATCGACCTCGCACGCGTCACGGGATGTACCCCACGCGAGGGAAGCCGTATTCTCTTGGTGACGGAGTTCGCTCGCACGACGCAGGGCTTCGCCGTCGAAGAGGTTGACGATATCGTGCGCCTCGAGTGGAATCGAGTGCTTTCGGCAGAGGGTCACTCCAGCGGTAAAGCAGTGACGAGCATCGCGCGCCTGGATGCCCACGCGGGCGGTCGGCTTGCGCAGGTCCTTGATGTCGAGCAAATTCTTCGCGACGCGCTGCCTGCGAGCGAACCGGAGATCAATGAGCAGAACACTGGACGCTTGACGCTGCCGCCGGGCGCACGAGTACTTGCCGCAGACGACTCCGGCGTTGCACGCGCCCTTATCGAAGAGAGCCTGAAGTCAATGGGGGTACCGTTCATTATAGCCAAGACGGGCCAGGAAGCGTGGGAACTGCTGGAGAAGGCAGGCGCAAAAGCGGCGAAGGAGGGTAGGAAGGTCACGGATGACATTGCATTAGTGCTTACCGACCTTGAAATGCCGGAAATGGACGGCTTCACGCTTACCCGCAAAATTAAAGCGGCCGCTGCGTTGCAGATGATCCCCGTGGTCATTCACTCTTCATTGTCGGGATCCGCGAATGAACAGCACGTGCGAAAGGTAGGTGCAAACGCTTATGTATCGAAGTTTGTTGCGGCCGAACTTGCTGACGTAATGCGCCAGGCAATGTTACGGACAGCCGCGTGAACCACTCGCTCGACATCGCTTCGACGCCAACACTCCCGATCGCTAAAGATGCAAGCGGCAAATGGCAAGGTGGCCGACGGCCGAAAATTCATGTTGTCGGTCGTTGATCAAGTTGATTAAGTGATTCTCTTGCCCGTCGTTTCGATCGGGCAGCTGCATGCGTTCGCGAATGCTGAAGAGGGCAAAGAATTCGTTGACCTCAAAGCAGCGTACGAAACGCTTGCGCCGTCGGCTCACGATCTAATGCGGTACGAACTGCATTCGTTGCTCGGCTGACTGGTTGCAGCGAACCGTCGCAATTCAACTATTCACCTCGATGATCCAAACTGATTGACCTGTGCGGAGGTGGCGAATCAGCGCTCTCCGGCGAAGTATGCAGCCTTAAACTATGCAATGCATCTGAGCACTCGCTTAAGCATCCTCGTTACCTTTGCAACGCCCTGTGCACGACCGTGGACGGCTTTGTCGCGGACAGAGCGAGATCGCGAATTGACTACAGTATCAGTAGGATTGCTTATGTTGCCAGTGAGTAAAACTGCTGGGCATGAGAGCATCCGACGCCCCGTGCTTGCATTTGGCCTTTGGCGATCATGTGCATGAGCTCGATGCCGCTCAGCAGTATCCAGGCACAACGGAACTTCTTGAAGGCAAGCATAGGCCGCGTGCGTCGCTTGACTGCCCGATGATCTTGCTCGATAACATTGTTCAGATACTTCTTCTGGCGAATCTTGATCGGTCTCGTACCAAGGCCGGATTCCGAGCCGTCATCAAGCGTCCAATCGTTCGTAGTGCTGGGGTCACATGATAGCCGACGTGACGCTTATTGCGACAAGCCGTTTCTCGGCCACCACGTACGCGACAACCTGAAGGTCGCGCCGACACGCTGGATAAGTTTAGTTTGAGTCAGATGTCAAAAGATGTTATAGGTAAAAGGCAGTTTGTTCGATCTCAAGCCACACCGAAAACATGTCCGCCTCCATTGGCCGACCAGTAAAGTACCCTTGAACTTCGTCGCATCCCCACTCTCGGACCTTTCCAAGTATTTCGGCGGTTTCTACCCCTTCGGCGACAGCCGTGAAGCCTAACTCATGAACGAGACGGATCACCGTGCGAACAATGGTCGCGTCACGTGGGCTATCGGAGACCGCTCTGACAAGCGCCTGGTCTATCTTCACGGTAGCCACGTCGAGATGGCTGAGTTGCGCAAGGTTGCTGAATCCGGACCCGAAATCGTCGATCGCAAGCGTCACGCCGAGCTCTCGAAGCTGACTTACCGCCAAGGCGCTGCGATCGGAATGTCGCATGAGCGAGCCTTCCGTTACTTCGATCTCCAATAGATGAGGGTTCACCCGAAAGCTTTTAAGCGTGGATTCGACCAACGGAACGAATCCGTCACGCGTCAGGTCCGATCCCACAGCATTGAGCGATAATCGAATTGTCGGATGGCTCGATTGCCACATCGCAAGCTGTCTTACGGCAGTTGCGAGCACCCAATCAGTCAGTGTGTTGACGAGCGCTGTGTTCTCGACAAGTGGAATAAATTCGCCCGGAGAAATGTCGCCAAGTTGGGGATGCCGCCAACGAACCAATGCTTCTGCGCCCAGGCAGACTCCATCGCTCAACCGCATGCGGGGCTGATAGACGAGGCGCAGTTGATTTTTCGAAAGCGCATCCTTAAACGAGTTAATAAGGAGAAACGCACGGTTGCGATGACGGCCCATTTCCGAGTCGTAGTACACCGCTTGCTTTTGCTCATCACGCGCACGCTCTACAGCGAAAATCAACGCAGCGATCAAGTCGGAGGGGTTAGCGGCTTCAACAAGTCGAACGACCCCAATCGAAGGCGTGACATCGATGGGCAGATCCGCAGCAACGGTCAAAGGTCGTTCGAACGCGCGGGTGACGCGGTCAAGAAGTTTTTCAATCTCTTTGCAGGACGCCTTCGTAACGAGACCATATCGCGCATAGCCGATTCGATAGAGCGTCATGCCTGGGCCGAGCGCGGCCGTGAGCCTTTTTGTGGTATCGACCGCCACGGCATTAATGGACTCCAGCCCGATAGCAATGACCATGCGGTTGATATAGTCCAGCGTGCATACATCAATGAGCACTGCCCGCGTAGTTGTCTCTACATCGGCTTCGCACTGCTCATCGAAAAGTGCTAGATCATCTAAGAATCGTGTCAGATTTGGAAGTCCGGTCACCTTGTCTCGGCAAGCCGTCGAGCGCAATGCGTCTATGCGCTGCGCGATTAAGTTGGCCAACGCTGAAAGGTGGGACCTCTCCCGAACACTGAAAGACGCCCGGGGCCGTGTACCAATGATGCACAACGTTCCAACAGCGTGGCCGTTGTTTGTTGTGAGCGGCGCACCCGCGTAGAACCGAATGAACGGCGCGCCGGCTACTAGCGGATTGTCATGAAAACGATCGTCATGATGGGTGTCGAGCACCACCATCGGTTCCCGGGACAAGATCGCATGGGCACAAAATGATGTCTCCCTTGATGTCTCGGCCACTGGCATGCCGACACGCGATTTGAACCACTGGCGGTCCGCGTCCACTAAAGTCACCAGCGAGATCGGCACGTCGAAAATGTCGGAGGCAAGGCGAGTTATGTCGTCAAAAAACGAATCGGGCGGTGTATCTAGCACACACGCGGAATGTAGTGTTCTTAGTCGAGCATCTTCATCGAGAGGGTAGGGCGGTGCGATCATTGCTTATTCATGCCAACGGAGTATCGCCCTCTCGCCCGACATCGGAATTGCCTTACTTTCGATCGGTGATAGCGCCGGTGCTCCCTCGGATGCTCCTTAGTTTGGTTAGATGGCCCGGACGTGTTGTCATGGCCGAAAATTGAACATCCCTAAAAGATGACGGCAGGCCGGGATGGAACTTGAGGGTTAAACCGTGCGTCAGCCTGTCTTCTTCGGACGAGTGGCAAAAGCCAACCGAAGAGGTCTAAGTGCAAGTCGGCGCGCCGAAACCGTTTAGGCGTCGCTGATGGAAAAGAAAGCAACCGCGGCGGTAAGGTGTATCCCTTGATCATGAAGCGCCTGAGCGGCGGCCGCCGCCTCCTCAACCAGAGCGGCGTTTTGCTGGGTGACCTGATCCATTTGCACGATGGCCTGATTCACTTGTTCGATGCCGCGACTTTGTTCGCCTGACGCCGCAGCAATTTCCTGCATGATGTCAGTCACTTTGGTCACAGCAGCGGTCACTTCAGCCATCGTCCGCCCCGCATCGCTTGCAAGGAGCGCTCCGTCCTGAACTTTTTGGACCGAGTTCTCGATCAAGATCTTGATGTCCTTGGCGGCGCTTGACGAGCGTTGAGCGAGTGTTCGAACCTCGCTGGCGACGACCGCAAAGCCGCGCCCTTGTTCGCCGGCACGCGCCGCTTCTACTGCCGCATTCAACGCCAGGATATTCGTCTGGAATGCGATGCCCTCAATGATTGCGGTGATGTTGGCGATCTCGGTCGAGCTGTCGCTGATGCCGTTCATCGTTTCAACCACGCGGCCAACCACTGCGTTTCCTCGTCGAGCGATGTCGAAAGCGTTGCCCGCGAGCGATGCCGCATGTGAGGCGCTTTCGGAGTTGCTTTTAACGGCCGAATTAAGTTGTTCCATGCTGGCAGCGGTTTCTTCCAGCGATGCAGCCTGCTCCTCGGTGCGTTGGCTGAGGTCAGTGTTGCCGGTGGCAATCTCCCTTGCAGCGCATTCGACAGCGGTGCTGCTTTCTCGTACTTGGCCGATTGTTGCGGTCAATCGATCATTCATCTGTTGGAGCGCCCGCAACAGCGACGCCGTCTCGTCGCGACCTGAAACATGCAAGGTCGTTCGTAAGTCGCCTTGCGCGACCGCGTTGGCCGTCTGAACCGCGCGCTTGAGAGGCTCGACAATCGAGCGGGTGATGGCCGCTGCTGCACCGATCGCCAGCAGAATGGCGGCGAGACAAACGCCGAGCTGGATATTGCGGGTCAGGACGTACTGCTGATCATAATCGGCTGCGATCTCAGCTTCTTTTTGTCGCGTGAGCGCCGCATACTCGTCTGTGGCATGGGTCAGCTTGGCAAGCAAGGGGCGGCACTCTGCGTTCATTTTCGCAATCGCCGCGTCCCGACGACCTGCATTCTCAAGCTCCAAGATCGCAGTAGCGACAGGGGCATAAGCCTGCTCAATCTTATCAATACGGCCAACGAGTGCGCGGGCCTGATCCAATGCATCGGGTCTCGCAACCAGCCGCTTGAGTTCCGTCAGATGTGCCTGAACGTCGGAATGGGCCGCGACGACATCCGTCTTCTCCAGTGCAAGATCAGACGCGGTGGTGACTAACACAATATTGCGCGCGGCGATGGCGCGTCGGTCGACCGCCGCGCGTAGTTGTGCGGCAACGTTTGCGCGCGCATTAACACCTTCCAAATAAGACTCGAATGCTTGTCGTGACTGATTGAGCGCGTAAATGGAGTTGATCGAAATACAGACCACCATGACAGTCAGAACCGAGAACGCGTATGCCAGCTTACTTTTGACGCTTAGATTGTGGAGCATCTTTTCTCTCAGGGGAAGTACTTAATCTAGGTGGTTATTTGCCACTTTCTCGCAATACGGCCCGCGGCTGTACCCGAATATGCTTAACGACCGATACTTTCTGAAGCTGATACTGAAAACGCGAAGTTTGCGTTAGTTGAGTGTTTTCTTGGCAGTATTTCTTTCCGACAGCATGTCCCTTATCCAATAATAAAAAGACGCCGTCACAGGATGGCGACGCCTGGGTAATCCCCCCACTTTTAACGCGAGTCAGAAGTAGAGGCTATGCGGCGGCGATAAGCCACTGTTTTGGCGTCATGCCGCCAAGGCCCATGTTCGGGCGCTCGTGATTGTATTGCCACATCCATTCGGTTGCGAAGTGCTGCACGTGCGCGAGGTCGTCCCAGTAGTATTGCGACAGCCATTCATAGCGCACCGTCCGGTTGAATCTCTCCACATAGGCGTTCTGCTGCGGCTTGCCAGGCTGAATGTGGTTCAAGGCGATGCCAAGCCTTGCAGCCCATTGCGTGATCGCATCACTGAGGTACTCCGGACCGTTATCGCACCGTATCGCCAACGGCTTTCCTCTCCAGCCGATGATTTGCTCCAAGGCCCGGATGACACGTTCCGAGGGTAACGAGAAGTCGATCTCGATGCCCAACGCTTCGCGGTTAAAGTCGTCGATCACGTTGAACAGCCGGATACTGCGCCCGTCCTTCAACTGGTCGTGCATGAAGTCCATCGACCACACCGCATTCACCGACGCCGGCACGATCAGCGGCTCCGGCGCCTGCCGTACAAGCCGCTTGCGAGGCTTGATGAGCAGGTTCAGCTCCAGTTCTCGGTAAATCCGGTACACGCGCTTATGGTTCCAACCGAAGCCCTTCACGTTGCGCAGGTACAGAAAACACAGCCCAAAGCCCCAATTGCGTTGATTGTCGGTCAGCCGTAGCAGCCAGTCGGCAATCTGCTCGTTCTCTGCATTGCGCTGCCGCTCGTAGCGGTAGCACGTCTGGCTTATGCCAAATGCCTCGCATGCGAGCCGGATCGACACGCCCCGGCTCGCTACTGCTTCTCTGGCCATCTCGCGGCGAGTAGATGGCCTCAGTCTTTTTTGCCAGCGCCTCTGCGACAACCTCCGCCTTGATCTTCTCTTCGACGTACATCTTGCGCAGTCGCGCATTCTCCGCTTCCAGCTCCTTCATCCGCGCCATCAGCGACACGTCCATCCCGCCGTACTTGCTGCGCCAGCTGTAGAACGTTGCCGTGCTGATGCCCAACTCCCGGCAAACCTCCGGCACCGTCACGCCAGCTTCCGCGCGCTTGAGCGCGTCCATGTTCTGGCTATCCGTGAACTTCGACTTCTTCATTGCGTAGAACTCCTTTTGCTGGAAATTCTACTTCTGATCCCGCTTACTGGACGGGAGGAATACCGATTCAGATATAAATTTAATTAACTTCTAGCCAGAATTTCGCAGCTAGCGCCTTTAAAGTCGACTGCATGATGTTAGCCGGACGCGTCATGGAGAATGGCGGACCGCTTCTGTGAGAAGTATCATGTGCTTACTTTAGACGGTAACGATATCGCGGAAATCCTCGTTGAAGCTCGAAAGTGAAGAGTGGGAGGCACTTTCCTTGCTAAGAGTGGATGCCCGCATGTTGCCGGCGAAAAGGAGCGATGCCATGAATGAAGACCAAGTCAAGGGAGTAGGGGAGAAGGTGAAGGGCAAAATCAATGAGGGCATTGGAAAAATGACGAATGATCCAGCCCAGGAAGCGAAAGGCGACGCACAGCAAGCAGCAGGCGAAGTGCGCAAAGATGTAGGCGACGCCAAAGAAGATCTTGAGGACGCGGCCAACGATAGGTCGAAGCCGTAATGGATGTCTGACGTAGGACGGATGTACGCCCGCCTCCATCTCGCGGGCGTCATTCATCGCGGCGCTCAACAATCACTGAGTGCGTGAGTAGCAATCTCCACATGGATTGTTCGTCCTTGTCTAGAAAAAATCTTTACGATAGCTTAAGTTCCTTCGCGAAACTTTTTCAGTTCATAGCATAGCCGTCGCATCACATGTAGAGCTGCCGGCCGAACAGTTGCGTAGGCATTGCGATTGCGCTCTCGTCTGGAAAGTCAGCCTGTGCTGTTGCATTATTGGAGAAGTAATGACGAGCGAACGCGAAGACAGCGCATTGAAGTTTTACATCGCTGAGTTTCAACGGCTCGCCGCAAAAGGCGAGAATGGCGAAGATGTCTCCGAGTTAATCGCCATTCTTCCTGAAAACGCTATAAAGCACTTAGACCCGTGGAAAAGTGGAGGCCAAACCTACAACCGTCCAAAGCTAATCGCGCAGCTTAAGATGAGGGCTAATTACGTTGCTCACTCGTCGCCTAGAGCCGCAAAGGTACTGGAGGAGGCGGCAAAAATATTAGCAAATTAGCGGGTTCTCTTTTGCTCCGACAGCATGTATTGTCAGTCGGCTAAACTACCCTCGCCTGGATGTTCTACCATAACATTTCGGCTTATTTGCGTGGTCCACCGCCCTATAGTTGGCGCTGTGCATTGTCAAGCGCATGAAGCTCTGCTCGATTTTGACACATTAGTCCGCGAGTATGCGAGTGCATTGACTTCGGCGGTAGCGCAAACCGCTGCCGGTGCCAACGGGACCGAACCAGAGCTGGTCAATGGACATTGTCAGCGACGGGTTGGCCAATCGTCGGCGCTTTCGCTGTCTGAACGTGGCGTCTCGTTCAGTTGAAGCCGATCCGTTGAAACTTGTAAAACGAGCTGCTCAAGTTTGGAATGTTGGTGCCGTTGATAGGAGGATGCAGCGCCTCGGCTGCTGTCTCTCAGTAGTTTCGCCCGCCCTCGGTGGCGGGCTCTTTTTGGCACCGCTTTCGGCGTTTTGACTGCACGAGGGATTGCTACCTCGAACCGTCCATGTTCGACAAAAAAGAATGCCGTCTAAGAACGAATGCCTCTTACGCTTTCAAAATGTATAACTTAAAGAACACCGTCGGCAATGACCCTGCATTGTTTCCACGTAAAGCAAATCATGCAGCGATCAACCTAGCCTCGTATCGACGGCTCCCGCGGTCCTTTTTCGAATTGGTAAAAGAAGAAGAGCATTCGAAGCTAGAAAATAGCTATTCCTTTCTATCTTTGCCGCGCCCTCGCTGCGAGCTGCCCCGGAATTATTCGGTAGCGATAGTTCTTTCGGGCCACGGAATGGAATTCGCGCCACTGCTCCGCCATGGCGCTTGCGAGGTCGCTGTAGCCATGCGTGCCCTCTGGAGATCCGGGCACCTTGATCTCGACAATTAGCAGGGTCAGTGCGATCGCGAAAACCGCGTCGCTGAATCCCCCGAAGCGGTCAAATCCGCGCTGGCCCCATGCGTTTCCGCGTCGGCAGGTCGTTTGCGTAGCATCGTCTGAGTCCCTTCGCATACGCCGGGGCCGCTCTGCTCGGAGCACAGCACGCACAATCTATGTCGTAGTCGCAGGCTTACTTGCTGAACGAGAAAAGTTGCGTAAGTGCGACCGACTAAGAATGAGCGCTTCTGGCCGAAGCCGATCAAAAGGCTTCTAAGCCTGTGCTTCCGGCATCTCATTAGGATCAAGAGTTTGACGAAGGCGAGTGGCGGTGCGGTGGCTGGATAGGCCCATGAGGTTGCTCACCTGTTCGTTGGTCCTGCCTGCTGCGACGTGCCGGCGACCGTAAGTGTTCCGGAGCAAGCGCGGGCTCTCGTCGGCCGCAGTCAAGCCGGCCCGCTTAAGAGCGACACGCACGCATTTGAGCATCGTGTCCGGCTGCATTGGTTTTCCTGCCGCGGTGGCGATGAACAACCATTGCGTCACGCACTGGATGCTTCGACGCGCTTCATAGTAGGCGCGCAGAACGTTTGCGGCAAAAGGGTCGATGGGCACCCGTCGCGCGATGCGAGGTCCGTGTTTGTCGACGAAGACAGTAGGGCGATCGTAGGCGACATCAAGATCATCGGACCTCAGTTGCCTCAACTCGGCCGCCGTCAAACCCGAGGCGAGAAAGAGCGCAACGATTGCCATGTTCCGCAGTTCTCTTAACGCAGCGCCTTGCGTGTCGACGCAGACGGCCTGTAGGCGCAAATCGTCTTCTAGCGAGAGATAGATCGGCGTCGGTTCGTCATCTGGCCAGCTCTCATTGATGAGCATCAGCGCGGCCGGATTGTCCGCACGCAAATCGATGTTGATGAGGTGCCGCGTGAACCGGTCGATCAGCTTGAGATAGCGCAGGCGGGTGGTCGTGCCGGGCGCGCAATCCTGTGCAAGGACGGTGAAGAAGCCGTCGAGGTGGTCCGCCCCGTAGCTGGCCACAGTCGCACGGTGAGCAATCAGAAAATCGTTGAACCGCGAAAACATTGACCGGTGCTGAACGATCGACTGGTCGGCGAACGCGCGGCGATCGGCGCCGGTAGCTTCCTCCCGTTGCCACTGCGCATAAGCGTCTTCCGGTGCGATAAGCCAAAGATCGTCAGACATAGATGTCGATATACTGAAGTTCGCTAAACCCCAACCCTACCGCGAAGCTAACGCTTCGCCAACCCCCAGCTTCCAAGGACCGGGGGCACTCCTGGCGACTTCTCTATCGATTGCATCAGGCAGCCGTCGGTCCACCGACGACGACCCGTGCAGAGCACGCGAGCATTAGATTGACGCTCAGGCCGAAGTCTTCGATGAGGGAGCCGCCCGCGCAGTGAGCGCCATCGCTTTCGGTAGCCGCCGCCTCAACGCGCTGAGCCAGCGTCGATTTGTTGGATCGATATCCATAAAACGGGCTTCCCTAGCGCCACCGCAAGGCCGACTTCGAGGCAGTGCTGCTGTCCGGCTCGCCCGCGCCCCGAAAATGATCGAGGTTCGCCATGACAATATCGGCCGAACGGCTCAACTGGACGTTCGCCTTAAAGAATATGGCGGGCTGCATTCTGCGCCGGGAGCGAGAAGGGAACCTCGCCGTCGAGCGGATAGAGCCCAACGAAGCCGCGATCGCGGCAGAGCTGCTTCAGGTGCTCGCCATGCGCCTTTGTGTCACGTCGAAGGACGGCAAAACAGGCAAGGGAGATAAGCGGCTGAGTCGCGGCACGCTCGATGGGACGATGCCGTTATCCTTGCGGCAACACAAACGGAACTCAGACGATGCAAGACCTGCTAACGGAACAAGCGGTCCGTGCACGCGCTTACCACTTAGGGGAGGCAGATGGACGTCAGCAAGGCCGCGACGAGTATTATTGGTACTAGCCATCGATCTTCTTGACGAAGAGGCTCAGCTATCCAAAAACATTTCCACTTCGGTGTCAGCGTCGGCTGAAGCCAATCAGCAACGCTCACCAACTATTTCCAGACAGTGGCTCTCTCACTGACGTGGCATCAGGAGACACACGAAATGTTCAAACACTCAGCCTGGAGAAAACGATGGGCGACGTTAAACCAGTGAAAACATCTAGAACGAAGTTCACCAAGGTAAGGGCGGCCCGCATTTAAATTCGACGGCCGGATGGTCACTTGAGCTGGGCTGGCCGTTAGGCGTAATAGACCTAGCAGGCCGTTGAAATATCCCTTCGTGAACGCGCACTCGATTATTCGGAAGAGCTAGCGCGATGCAGGGTTCCAAATGAATTGACGCCGACTTTTCTGTGATTCAGATGCTGCCGATGCCGCTTTCCTTCTCGCGTACTCTTTCAAGCTGTCCTGGCAGCAAGCGTTCGCATGCGAGTGAGGTTGTACGCCGCCTGAGTCAGCACGAAGAGCTGGTCGACTCGCTTCAGACCTCGATACATCGCCTGCCGAATCCTGCCGACTGTCTTGCCCCATCCAAACACTTGCTCGATGCGTTTGCGTTTGCACTGACTGATTGCATAGCCGGGCCATCGTGTGGTTCGAGCGTCAATCGCGGAACCGCCCGCGCGTGCATCGTTTTGCGCCACGTGCGGTGTCACGTTGTTCTCGCGGCACGTCGCCACGAATCCGGCCGTATCGTAGTTCTTGTCGGCACCGACCGTTATGGTCGTACCGGCAAATCGCGCAGCATCCGCAAGCATCTGCTCGGCCGCGTCCCGTTCGGCCGTGCCGTTGGCCTGCGTGACTTGTGCGTTCACCACCAGACCATGCCGATTATCAGTCAGCACGTGACCCATGTAGCAAAGCACCGCGCCCGTGCCACGACTCTTGCGAAACAGGCGCGCCTGAGTGTCCGTGCTGGATTCATGGGTGTCGTTGCTGCGTTTCTCGCCGCGCCAGTTCTTCCTGCGAGCCGCCTCCGCCCTCAGGCGGCGAATCGTCATCCGGTTTCGTCTTGGGCACGAAGCTCTTGTGCCCCGCCCACGCCTGAATGAGCGTGCCGTCCACGCTGAAGTGTTCGCCCGACAGGTGACCTCGCACGCGCGCCGTCTCGACAGTTTCGTTGAACAGGCTGACCATGACATCGTGGACCATCAGCCGGTCGCGGTTCTTGCTGAAGGTGGAGTGGTCCCAGACCGCATCGTCCATCGCCAGTCCGACGAACCAGCGAAACAGCATGTTGTAGGAGATTTGCTCCATCAGCATGCGTTCGCTGCGAATCGAATACAGCACCTGCAACAACAGAGCGCGTATCAGCTTCTCCGGCGCGATGCTCGGGCGACCGCCTTTGGCCTCGCTCTCGTACATGCGCGAAAACACCTCGTCCATGCGCGTGAGCGCCTCGTTCAGCCACAGGCGAATCGGTCGCAGCGGATGATTGGCCGGAACGAAATCGTCCAGTCTGGACATCGTGAACATCGATTCGGTACAGCCGTCGGGGCCGCGCATCGCTTTGGGCTCAGTGTCGTTTGATTCTTTAAATCAACGTTTCTCCCTTGCGCACGGATGACCCGCGCAGAGGGTATTTCAACAGCCTGTTAGATCAGTCTACTGATTTTACCAGTCGCCTTCAAAGATCGCCGCCATCCGTCCGTGTCTTCACTGTCACCGCTATGGTGGAGACGCCTCGCTCAAATCCTTCTCACTCACCTCGCAGCTGGCTCGGAAAACGGGGGCAAGTTCTCATGGGCCCTCGTTCCACCAACGGCGACGTTCCTTGGCAAACTCCATGGCGCTGCGTGTCCGACATCCACATCTGTACCGGGCGCGGCCCGTCTAGACCAAAAAGCGGACAGATGTTGCACATATTGCATTTATTTCATCTATCGCGTACTCTAACCCAGAAAACTTAACGAGGGTATCCCCATGACAACGACGAATCGAATCCGGGAGGTGTCTCCGCCGCCGATGAGTCAGAGTGATCTCGAAATGGCGCGGGTTGCCCAGCGTTGCATTATGGAAGCGCTCAATCACTCGCGTGCAGCCGCGATTACGTTGACGACCGACACGGGCGAGCATCCTTCTATCGACGTGCCTCCAGCGGCACTCAAGCTAATTAGCCAGCTGCTGGGCGCAATGAGCGAAGGGCGGGCGATTTCGGTCGTGCCAAGCCAGAAAGAGTTCACGACCGTCGAAGCGGCGCACTTCCTCAACGTATCTCGGCCTTTCGTGATCAAGGAAATTGAAGCGGGAAGACTCCCGCATCGGATGGTCGGGACGCATCGGCGAGTTGCTTTCGGAGATCTGATGGCCTACGCCAATCAAATGCGCGAGCGACAAGAATCTGCATTGGACCGCATGGCAGACAACGCACGCAATCTGGGCCTGGACTACTGATGGCTGGGAATGCGCGTTACACAGCCGTACTTGATGCTTGTGTGCTCTTCTCCATCGCCCAGACGGATGCGCTGCTCAGTTTGGCCACTGCCGGGCTTTTCAGCGCCAAATGGTCGAGCAAAATCGAAGAAGAATGGATGCTGGCGCTTGTACAGCGTCGCCCGGAGCTGAAGGGCAGGCTTTGGGTACGACGAGACGCCATGCGCGACGCCGTACCCGACTGGCAAGTGCTTGATGAAGCGTGGTCTCCGCTGGTCGAGAGTCTCAATCTCCCCGACGCTAACGACAGGCATGTTCTAGCGGCCGCCCTAGCGGGTCACGCGGATTGCATCGTCACCGCTAATGTCCGCGATTTCCCTGAAAGCGCTGTTGCGCCGTACGGAATTGAAATCGTACATCCCGATCGATTCATCGTGAACCAATGGGATCTTGAGCCGCTAGTCGCGATCTCATCATTCAAACGAATGCGTGCTCGACGCAAACGACCACAAAGTTCAGTGGAAGAATTCGCGACAGTGCTCGAACAAAATGAGCTGCCAATGACCGCTCATCGAATTCGTGAAGCTGCCGAGCTGATCTAAACACTGCAGCGCTCGTGCAAGGCCCGCTGCTCCTCAGTGAACTTCCGAAGCGTTCCTCCGATTGAGCATTTCGCACTACATATGAATGTGTGGCAATGTTACTTATGTCTAGTGCCGGTGATGACGTTTCTTGACACGACTAGCTACGACGCGAGCAGCGCTTGTGAATTCGCCGGTACGGCCTTGGAAGCTGCAACCACCCTGCGAAGCTGGTAACTGGCCGTGATCGCCTGTGCGTAGCCGCCTGCGAAGCGCAACCGATTTCTGCGAAGTGACGCGAGTAACGCGCCCCTGAGTCGGATGGGCATCAGCTTGCCGTCGCGGCCAGCGCCTCAATCCGTGAAATAGCGGCTTGCACGGCAGGACGCTGGCTAATGCGTTCGTACCAGCGGGCCACATGTGGCGTGTCCGTAAGTTCGAGTGCGAGAAATGCCCGCCTCCAGATCCAATCGAAGTGGCCGATGTCCGCGATCGAATAATCGTTTCCCGCGGCGAATTCCCGCTGCGCGAGCTTGCCGTCGAGCAGTCGTAGGTGCCGCTGCGCCTCGTTGCCGAAGCGCTCGATTGCGTGTGCGGAACATTCAACAGGGGCCATCTTCCGAAAAATAGCCGGCCTGCCCGAACGCGGGACTCAGTCCCGAAGCATGAACGAACAACTGCTCGAACGTACGGGCCCGCGAGAACGGTTCGGTCGAGAGTAACTTGCCGTGCAGCTCCGCCAGGTGAACGAGAATGGCCGCCAATTCGGTCAGCACGAAAGTCCGATGTGTATCGGTGAGAACCGGCACCTTGCCGTTCCGGTTGAGCGCCAGAAAGTCGTCGCGCTTCTGCTCTCCCTTCTTTACGTTGACGGCGTGCAGTTCGTAATGGAGGCCGAGTTCTTCCAGCTCAATCGGCACTTGACGCTATTTGGCGTTGCAAAGGCAAAGACGTGATGCATGATTAGAGTTCTTGTCCGACGGGGGCCAAGGGGCCAACGGGTCGATAACGACGGACGGAACTTTGCCTTCCCGATGCCGGCGGCTGAAGTATGGTGCACGGCATGAATGTGATTCCGTTGGCGAATGGTGTCGGTGTATTCCGCGACGGAATAGGTGTTATCACTGGGGGATGACTTCTATCGCCAGAGTACGGCGTCGATGATGACGCCTCTAGCCTCCATACAGCACTCGCCGCTTGCCACGAATCCTCTCTTGAGTCCAGTTCGAGTTGGTCCGTATTCTCACCGTATCGTGCTGGCGCCGCTCACGCGGATGCGCACCGACACGGACAACGTGCCGGGCGATCTGATGGTTGAATACTACGCACAGCGGGCGAGTGCTGGCGCGCTGCTGGTCACGGATGCGACGACGGTGTCGCCGCTCGGCGTTGCGTACGCCGGTGCGCCGGCCCTATACAGCAATGCTCACGCGCGTGGTTGGCGGCGTGACCGACGCGGTGCATGCGAAAGGCGCTCGCATATTCGTGCAGCTCTGGCACGCGAGGCGGCAGGCGCATCCCGCCAATATCGACGGTGCGGTGCCTGTCGCGCCGTCTGCGATCCAGGCGCGCGAGCACGCCGCGATCCGAGATGCGGCCGGCAATATCGTGGAAGTCGAGCAGGTGATGCCCCGGGCGCTGGACACCTACGGAATCGCGGGCGTAGTCGACGAGTTCCGGCGTGCGGCGACCCTTGCGATCGACACCGGTTTCGACGGTGTCGAACTTCATGCGGCCAACGGCTATCTGCTGGAGCAGTTCCTGCCCGATGGCTCGAACCATCGTACGGACAAATACGGCGGTTCCTCGAAAACCGTGGGCGCTTTCTGTTGGAGGTGCTCGATGCGGCCGTGTCGGTCTGGGGCGCCGACCGCGTTGCGATGCGTGTGTCGCCCAGCGGCACCTACGGCACGATGTCGGACAGCGATCCGCACGCCACCTTCGCATACGTGAGCCGCCACCTCGACGGCTACGGCCTGGCTTATCTTCAGGTGATCGAACCGCGGATTCGCGGCAACGAGGATACCGAGACCGCGGCATCCGCCGTGCGACCGCCGATATCCGCTGTGTGTACACTGGCACGATCGTCGCGGCCGGCGGGTTCACCGCGGAAAGTGCGCTGCATGCCGTCGACGCAGGCGTCGCCGATCTCGTCGCTTTCGGGCGGCTGTTCGTCTCGAACCCCGACTTTCCGGAACGGCTGCGCGTGGACGCACCGCTAAATCGCTACGACCGCACGACGTTCTACGGCGACTACGCGCATGGCTACACCGACTACGCTTTCTATCAAGCGGAAACGGCCTGACTGCGGCTGATTGGCCGCGACGCCTACGCCGGCCGTACCGTGCCCGATTGCCGGTACGGCCGCTTTGCGTTTCGTGTCGTCGAGCGCACGGCGAAATAACCTAACGGAGCAGGGGTTTGCATGGATCGGATGGCAGCAATGGAAACGTTCGTCGCGGTAGTCGAGGCGGGGTCGTTCTCGGCCGCTGCACGGCGCCTTGCACTGGGGCAGCCTGCAGTGTCGAAATCTGTCGCGCAGCTTGAAGGCCATCTGGGCGCCCGTTTGCTGCTGCGTTCGACGCGTGGTCTGACGCCGACAGATGCCGGACAGCGCTTCTACGAACATGCGCGCCGCGCGATCGAGGCGGCCGACCATGCGGAACAGGCCGTGCATGAATCGTCCGCGGGTTTGTCAGGCCGTCTACGCATCAGCGCTGCGGTGACATTTTCGCGTTTGCACGTGCTGCCCGCGCTGAAGGTTTTTCTCGACCGCCACCCGAACCTCGAACTCGACGTCATCCTCGACGACCGCTCGATCGACCTGCTGGAGGAGGGCGTGGATGTCGCGTTGAGAATGGGCTCGCTCGACGATTCGTCGATGACTGCACGCCATGTCTCGCGAAGCCGCCGTCTCGTGGTCGCCACGCCGGACTATTTCGCGCAGATGGGCGTGCCCGGCACGCCGGCCGAGCTGAGCCGTCATCAGGCCATCGTTTACTCGTTACGCGGCGGCGGAGAATCGTGGGCATTTAGTCAGAACGGCACCGAAGTCGCTGTCGTGGTGTCCGGACGTGTGCGCGTGAGCGCCGCTGAAGGCATGCGCACGGCCGTGCTCGGCCACTTGGGGCTGGCAATTGCGTCGGAGTGGATGTTTTCGCCGGAACTGGCCGACGGCACCGTGCGAGCGGCGCTCACGGACTGGAGTTTGCCACCCGTCGATCTGTGGGCGGTTTTTCCGGCTGGCCGCATGCCGACGTCGAAGGCGCGTGCGTTCGTTGCATTTGTCGAGGAGGTACTGGGCGCAGCGGCGGGCGCCGCCGCACCGGGCCAGCTTCAGAAAGCCAGCTTGCCGATTGATGCGCCGCCGTCAACGTACAGCGTCTGCCCGGTCATGAAGCCGGCTTCGTCCGAAAGCAGGAACGCGATGGTCGCCGCGATCTCGTCGGGCTGGCCAAAGCGGCCCATCGGCACGGCGGACAGGTAACGCCGCTCGCCTTCGCTGCCGGGCTGGTTGTTCGCGCGGAACAGTTCGGTTTCGGTCGGTCCTGGCGCGACCGCGTTGACCGTGATGCCGGTATCCGCGAGTTCCAGCGCCCACGAACGCGCGAAGCTGATGAGCGCGGCCTTCGCAGCCGCATAGGCGGTGCGCTCTGTCTTGCCGAGAATCGTCAGGCTCGATATGTTGACGACGCGCCCCCAGCGCCGCGAACACATGCCGGGCAGCAACGCCTGCACGGCCTGCACAGCCGGATGCAGATTGACCGCGAACACGTCGTCGAGAGAGGCGAGGTCGACGTGGCCGATGCGCTGCGGCTTCACGAGACCGACGTTGTTGACGACGCCGTCGAAGGCGAAGCGGCGCGTCAGGTCAAGCAAGACGGCGTCTGTTGCCGCGCGGTCGCCGAGATCGACGGTCACGAGCTCGCCGGGGAAGTCGGCATCGGCGCGTGCAAGGCCGACGACCCGGTGACCGGCGTTCACGAGCCGCTTGCTGAGTGCGAGGCCGATGCCTTTGGTCGCGCCGGTGACCAGGAAGGTACGCGGGGTAGGTTGAGTCATCCGTGAAGTCTCACAAGGAAATCACCGCCCGGTGTGCTGCTTCGGGCGGTGCAAGGAAGGGTGTCGGCCTGCGGCCTTTTCGAGCACCGGAATCATGTCGGTCGGCTCCGGTCGGTGCGTGTAGTCGGGGTTGACCTCCGAGTACAGCACGACGCCGTCTTGTCCGATCACGTAGCGCGCCGGCATCGGCAGCGTCCAGGATGGGTCGTCGTTGAACGCGGGCAGGTCGTTCTTCAGCTTCTGGTAGAGCGCGACCAGATAATCGGGCAGCGAGAAGCGCAAGCCGAACGCCGCGCCGGTTTCGCCTTTTTCGTCGCTCAGTACGGGGAAGTCGAGGCTGTTGTCGCGTACCGACTTGCGGCTGTTCACGGATGTCTGCGGCGAGATCGCGACGACGTTGGCACCCTGCGCGCGGATCTGCGGCAACACCTCGTTCAGCGCCTGCAACTCGATGTTGCAGTACGGACACCACACACCGCGATAGAACGTAATGACGAGCGGCCCTTGCGCGAGCAGGTCGGCGGACGACACCGGATGGCCGTTCTGATCGTTCAGGGTGAATTGCGGCGCGCGGTCACCGGCCTTGATCGAGCGGCCTGCGTGGCCGCTCGCGATCAGCTCGGCCGTGGCGCGCTCCATGATCGGGTGGATTTCCGGCGGCACGTTGTATGGCGGCTTGCCGCCCTTGAAGTCGGCCTTAAATGCATCGAGTTTCTGCTGCAGGGACATGTTGGTTCTCCGTCGTTCGATTCCGTTATGCCGAAACAGCCTGCGGCTTCGTCCACTCGTTGCCCTGCATGAACGCGTCATACGGCGTGTGCACGATGTGGTTCGTGTAGTTGCTCATGACTTTCGTCGCGACGCCGAGGATCACTTCCAGCACGTTGCGGCGGGTGTAGCCGGCGGCGAGGAACGCGTCGACATCAGTGTCCGGCACGAATCCGCGCGCGCGGACAACGAGCGTGGTGAAGCGATGCAGCGCTTCGAGCTTCGCATCGGGCAGCGGCGTGCCGGCGCGTAGCGCGGCGATCACGCCTTCGTCCATATGGATCATCTTCGCGAGCGTGCTGTGCCCCGCCATGCAGTAATGGCAGTCGTTCTCGAAGTTCGAGGTGAGATAGACGACCTGCTGTTCGTGCGGCGTCAGCGTGCTTTTCGAAAACAGGTCCCAAAGCGCCGAGTAGCCGGCCAGTAGCTCGGGCGCTTCAGCCATGTACGACTGCAGGTTTGGCACGAAGCCAAACGCTTTTTTCGTGCCTTCAAGATGGGCTTTGGACGCTTCGGGCGCGTCGTCGATCGTGTGTTTCGGGAAGGTGCTCATCGCGGTCGAGAAGTTGAGTTGCGGTGAGCAGATGATCGGACGCCGTGGGCCTTTGGAGAAGATCGCCGGCGGCAATAACAGCCATTACCGTATGGAATGGCCGCCGGACCAGAGGCGACCAATCGCAAGATGCATTTGCTATATTGTCGAATCCACAGACTTCAGAGAGCCTGCAATGCCACGCATCCAGCGTCCCGGCGTCCCGTTGGCTCCGTCGTCGACGCGCAGGACCGCACGCCCGGCGGCCGCGAAGACCGCGACCTCGCGCCGCATGGCGCCGGAAGAACGCGAAAAGCAGATCGTCGATAAAGCAATCGAGCATTTCGCGACCCACGCTTTTCCGGCAGCCCGCGCGAGTTGGCGCGACAGATCGGCGTTACTCAGCCGCTGCTGTACCGATATTTTCCAAGCAAGGAAGCACTCATCGACCGCGTGTACAGCGAGATCTATCGCTGGGATCCGCTATGGGACGCGTTGATCGCCGATCGCACCGTCGACCTGCAGGCGCGGCTCACCGCGTTCTATCAGGCGTATTCGAGCGTCATGCTGACGCGTCCGCTGATCCGCACGTTCATCTTCGCGGGATTGGCGCGCGAGGGCATCAACACACGTTATCTCGAACAAATGTGCGAGCGAGTGCTCAAGCCGGTGATCGACGAAATCCGCGAGTCTACGGCCCACCGCCCGCCACCGACAAAGCGACGCGTGAAGTCGACATGGAACTGGTGTGGAGTCTGCATGCAAGCATCTTCTACGTCGGCGTGCGTCAGTGGGTTAAAGGCATGCCGTTCCCAAACTGTCTTGAAGCGCACGTCGACCGTCAGGCCGATGCAATCCTTAACGGCACACCCGCAGTGCTCATCAATCTAACGAAAGCTACGAAAGCCGTCGATACGGCGAAAAGCGAAAAAAGGCGAAGCCCGGTCTCCCGGCAAGCGCCGGTTTTCCACCGTATCTCCGTCAGCGGACTGTTCCACGAGGGTATGCGCTGGCGCGGCAACACTGGTCAGGTCGTTCCGTCGAACTACCATTTAACGATCGATCGATAAATGATCGCGAACTAAATTATTGCAGAGGCGAAACGGTGTGTGGATCCGTGAAATCTTGCTGCGCGCGTGACAGGATCCACTCGCGGAACGCGACGCTCTGCGGCAGCGGCTGATCTCCGGCGGGAAGGAAGAGGTAATAGCTCAGTCCCGTGCGCAACGGCCGGTCGATCGCGAGCATCACCGCGCCGGACGCCAGCTCTTCCTGGATCAAAAAACTGGGCACGAGCCCGATCCCGATGCCGGAGGAGACCGCTTCGATCAAGTGCGACGTCAGCTCGAATTGCGGGCCGACGTTCATCGAGCGCTCGTCGATATGCTGATCCTCGAACCAGCGGATCCAGGAATCGGATCGTGCCGTCACGCGCAACAGCAAATGGCGCGTCAGATCCTGCGGAGACTGGATGGGTTGTACCTGCGCGACTGACGGGCTGATGATCGGCAGCAAGGTTTCGTCGCAGAGCTTGTACGACACAAGCCCTGGCCACGCGCCGTCCCCTACGCCGATTGCCGCGTCGATGCCGTTGCGTTCGAAGTCGAACTGGCCAATGCGCGAGTGCAGGTTGATCAGCACGCCTGGATGCCGCTTATAGAAGTCGGATAGGCGGGGCATTAGCCACTTGCTCGCAAAAGTTGGTAGTGCAGCGAGGTCAAGGCTGCCGCGTCCCGTCTGCGACGCGATCGCCTGCAACGAGGCGCTGCGCACGCGCTGCAACGCCTGGCCTATGTCCCGGTGGTAGACCGCGCCGATCGCCGTGAGCGTCAGCTTGCGATTCATGCGGCGAAATAGCGGCACGCCCAGCAGTTCCTCAAGCGCTTGCACCTGGCGGCTCACGGCGCTTTGGGTCAGGGCGAGATCGGATGCGGCATCGGTGAAGCTCAGCCGGCGCGCGGCGGCGTCGAAGGCGATCAGAAGCGACATCGACGGAGTCAGACGACGTGGGTTCATTCATAAACCTCATGGAAAAGCCGACCAAAATTCGTTTGAGCGTCGAGTATGAGACGTCCAAACTATGAGAACTACAGGGGGAATCGCTAGGTATCCAAGCGCGGCGTGCCGTACGAACGCGATAACTCCCAGGCGCACATTTCAATCGAACGGAGACAACAATGAGTCAGGACATTTCGGCTGCATTCCCCTATGACATGCAACGCGTGAAAGTGCGCGACGCGGAAATGGCATATGTCGATGTCGGCGAGGGCGATCCGATCGTGTTCCTGCATGGCAACCCGACCTCGTCCTACACGTGGCGCAACGTGATTCCCCATCTCGAATCGCTCGGCCGGTGTCTTGCGCCGGATCTAATCGGCATGGGCCAATCAAGCGATTCGCCGACGTATTCCTATCGCTTCGACGACCACGCTGACTATCTCGACGCGTGGTTCGAGCAGTTGGGGTTGAGCAAGAACATCGTGCTCGTCGTGCAGGATTGGGGAGCGGCGCTGGGCTTCGATCGCGCTGTGCGTTATCCGGGATCGGTATCAGGCATTGCGTACATGGAGGCAATGGTGCGCCCGCGCCTTTGGACCGACATGCCGCCGGAACGTCAGGCGGTGTTTCGCCGCCTGCGTGGCGAGGAAGGCGAACAGATGGTGCTTGAAGATAACTTCTTCGTCGACAAGATGCTGTTCGAGCTCGGCGTGAAACGCGCGCTGACCGACGCAGAAAAACAGGTATATGCGCAGCGTTTCCTAAGGCCCGGCGTGTCGCGGTTGCCGACGCTGGTGTTCCCGCGCCAGATTCCCTTCGATGGCGATCCGCCCGAGACCTACGCTCGAGTCAAGCGCTATAGCGACTGGCTCTCGCAAAGTACGAATCTGCCCAAGCTTTTCATCAACGCGGACGAAGGCCACGGCACAGCGGGCGCTGCGCGCGAATTTTGCCGCGCTTGGCCGAATCAAGAGGAGCTCACCGTCAGCGCGAAGCACTATGTCCCAGAGGATTGCCCGCATGCGATCGGCGAAGCGGTGGCCAAGTTCGTCAGGCGGCTGCGCGGCTGACCGCAACTCCAATTCAGCGCCGATCACAGCGCCAATCGCAATCGACAACAAACGAGCCCAACTTTCCATGTCGTCAACGATTTCTCCTCCGGTCGACACCGGCCTGCCCGCGTCGGATACCGACGGAGCGCACCCAGTCGATCGCGCTTCGAGCGCGTTCGCGCGCGACCTGCAAAGCACGCTGGGCGAATCAGTGCACTTCGATCGCGGGCATCTCGCAGTCTATGCATCCGACGCATCCAACTACCGGCAGGTGCCGGTCGCGGTCGTAATGCCCCGCTCGCTTGACGAACTGGCGGCCGGAATCGGCGCTTGCCGGCGCCATGGCGCGCCAGTGCTGATGCGCGGCGCAGGAACATCGATGAGTGGACAGACGGTTAATTCCGCCGTCGTTTTCGACGTGTCTCGACATTGTGCGTCGATCATCGAACTCGATTCGAAGGCAGGACGCGCTGTGGTGGAGCCCGGCGTCATCTGCGATCAGCTGCGTGACGCGGCCGAACAGCACGGCCTCACCTTCGCCCCCGATCCGTCGACGCACAGCCGCTGCACGCTTGGCGGCATGATCGCGAACAATTCCTGCGGGCCGCACTCGGTCATGGCTGGCAAGACGCTAGAGAACGTCGAGGCGCTAGAGGTGATGACCTACGACGGCACACGCTTCTGGACCGGACCGACAAGCGACGCCCAGCTCGACGCCATCATCGCTGCGGGCGGCCGTCAGGGCGAAATCTACGCTGGACTGCGTGCGCTGCGTGACCGCTACGCGCCGCTGATTCGTGCGCGCTTCCCCTCGCTCAGGCGCCGCGTGTCCGGCTACAACCTGGATCAGCTGTTGCCTGAGAACGGCTTCAACGTCGCGCGCGCGCTGGTTGGCACCGAAGGCACCTGTGCGCTCACGCTGCACGCGCAGGTGCGGCTGGTGCACAGCCCAAGCGAACGTGTTGTATTGGCGCTCGGTTTTCCAGACATCTATACAGCCGCCGACGCCGTTCCAGAATATTTGCGCTACGAGCCGATCGCCGCCGAGGGCCTCGATCGAGAGATCGTGCGCGGTTTGCAGGCGCGCAAGCTGGCTGCCACCGAAATTGCAATGCTTCCCGGCGGCGACGCGTGGGTGCTGCTCGAATTCGGCGCCGACACCGTGCAGGCCGCGATCGCATTGGCCGAGCGCGCCCGCGACGCGTTGTGCAGCCGTGACGCCGGACCGCGTCCGACGAGCCGCCTGATCACGAGCCGCGACGAGCAGCGGCACATCTGGTCGATCCGCGAGAATGGCGCGTCGAGCACGCAGTTGTCGATCGATCCGAACGTCGTGGATCCGAAAGTCGGGTGGGAAGACGCTGCGGTCGATCCGGCGCGGCTCGGCGATTATCTGCGCGGGTTTCAGGCGCTCGTCGATCGCTACGGCTACCGTACGTCGCTGTTCGGCCACTTCGGCGACGGCTGCGTGCACGCGCGCGTGACCTTCGACCTGCGCACCGCACAGGGCGTGTTCGATTACCGCAACTTCGCGCGCGAGGCTGCGCAGTTGGTGGTCGATTTCGGCGGATCGCTGTCCGGAGAACACGGCGACGGCCAGGCGCGTGCCGAGCTGCTGCCGATCATGTTCGGCGACGAGTTGATGGAAGCGATGCGCATGTTCAAGCGCATCTGGGACCCGCAAAACCGCATGAATCCCGGCAAGGTCGTTGACGCTTACCGCATCGACGACAATCTGCGCGCTGGTCCGGGATACAAAGTCGTCAACTTTGCGACGAAGCTGCAGTTCCGCAGCGCCGAAGGTAACGGCTTCCAGCGCGCGCTTGAACGCTGCGTCGGTATGGGACGATGCCGCGCGCAGAAGGGCGGCACGATGTGCCCGAGCTTCCGCGCGACGCAAGACGAACGTTTCTCGACGCGCGGCCGCGCGCGACTGCTGTGGGAGATGCTGCAAGGTGATCTGATCGATGACGGCTGGCAGAGCGAATCCGTCAAGGAAGCGCTCGACACATGCCTCGCGTGCAAAGGCTGCCGCAGTGATTGCCCGACGCACACGGACATGGCGGCTTACAAGGCCGAATTTCTGTCGCATTACTACGAGAAGCGCCGACGTCCGCGCCAAGCGCTGGCGATGGGCCGCATCGGCGACTGGGCGCCGCTCGCCGCGCGCATGCCGGGGCTTGTCAATCTCGTCAATCGCACGCCCGGCGTCGCCACGCTCGCCAAGCGCATCGCGGGTGTGGACCCGGCGCGCACGTTGCCCAAATTCGCCAGGACCACCTATCGGCGTCTTGCGGCACATCGCATCGGACAGGCCGCAGGCGAAGGCCGGCGCGTGATCCTGTGGGTCGATACGTTCTGCGAGCACTTCCATCCGGAGATTGCCGAGGCGGCGGCGCGCGTGCTCGAACATGCAGGCTTTGTTGCCGTGCTGCCGCCGACGCCGTTGTGCTGCGGCCGGCCGTTGTACGACTTCGGCTATCTTGATCGCGCGCGAGGCCGGCTTGCCGCGATCCTCGATGCGCTCACGCCGATGTTTGCTGCGGACGACGCGCCGGTTGCGCTGGTCGGGCTTGAACCGGGCTGCATGTCGGTGTTCCGCGACGAACTGCTCAAGACTTTTCCGGATGATCCGCGCGCTCACGCTTTGAGTGCGAAAGCGCAGATGTTGGGTGATTTTCTCGTGGCGCACGACTACCGGCCGCCGCGCTTCGATGCCCAGGTCATCGTGCATACGCATTGCCATCAGAAGTCGCTCTTCGGCGCGCAGGGCGACAAGGCGCTGCTCGACGCGATGGGCGCGCACGCGACGCTGCTCGACAGCGGCTGCTGCGGCATGGCCGGTTCGTTCGGTTTCGACGAAAAACATGCGGAGATCTCCGCGCAGGTCGGCGAACTGGTACTGCTGCCGGCGGTGCGCCGCGCGCCGCCCGCCGCCTTCATTCTGAGCAACGGCTTCAGTTGCCGCGAGCAGATTGAGCAGCGGGCCGGCCGCAAAGTCGTGCACCTTGCCGAACTGCTGGCGCTTGCGCACGACGCGTCGGCGCGCGCCGAGCCGCGGACCGACGATCACACGCATCGCATTTCGACCGCGGACGAGCCCGCCTGAGCCCGGCCACGCGTCTCACCTTTCTAACGCAAACGGATGACTTACATGACCTATGCCGACGCCGCATCGACTCCCGCCATGACCGGCGTCCTCGCGCCCGCGCTGACGCCGTTCGACACGGCCGGCGACATCGATCAACCCGCGTTCGAATCGCACTGCCGCTGGCTGCTGGACGCGGGTGTCGGGCTCGCCGTGTTCGGGACCAATTCCGAGGCAGCCTCGCTATCGTTCGGCGAGCGCCTCCACGCGCTCGAAGCGCTGATCACGGCAGGCCTCGATCCCGCGCGCTTCATGCCGGGCACCGGCACGTGTTCCGGGCGCGAAACCGTCGACCTGACCCGGCAGGCGCTCGGGCTCGGCATTCATCGCGTGCTGATGCTGCCGCCGTTCTATTTTCCGCAGCCTTCGGAGGCGGGCTTGCTGCGCTACTACCTGGACGTGATTGAGCAGGTGGCCGATGCGCGCTTGCGCCTGTACCTCTATCACATTCCTCAGATGACAGGCGTGCCGATCACGCTGTCCCTGATCGAGCAGCTGCGAAGCCGTTACCCGTCCATCGTATGCGGCATCAAGGATTCGTCCGGCGATTGGGCGAACCTGGAAGCTACGCTGAAGACGTTCGCCGCCGACGGCTTCTCGGTGTTTCCCGCCAGCGAAGCATTGCTTTCACGTGCATTACCGCTTGGCGCTGCCGGCTGCATCAGCGCGACGGCGAACATGAATCCGGCGGGACTCGTGCGTTACTTTGCGGCACTGTCGGCTAACGCGCCTGCGCCCGACGAGCAGATGGCGCTCGCCGTGCGCAGCGTTTTCGCATCGATGCCAATGATCCCTGCGATGAAAAGCGTGCTGGCGCGTAGCGGGGCGACGCCCGACTGGGCGCACGTACGTGCGCCGCTGACCGCGCTCGATCAGCGCCAGGGCGATGCGCTGATGCAGTCGCTCGACGATATCGGCTTTCGCCTCGAAGGACTGACCGTAAACGCATAGAAACCTTTTCGGCGCGTCAGTTCGCGCGCCGGGTAAATCGCACAAAAGAGCTTGCACGGACCGAGACGGCGTCACCGTCGAGGTTCAGACGAGCCATCGGATGCATACACAGGAGACAACGATGAACGGCATGCAAGGCTACGCGCAACACGACTTCGCGAAGATGGCGCCTGACCGCCTGTCACGACCGATGCTGATCCTGGTGATGGGCCTGCTCGGCACGTCGTACATGTTCAACGCGATGGATCGCCAGGTGTTTCCATCGCTGCTGAGCGCGATACGCACGACGTACGGACTCTCGCTCGCGCAGGCGGGATTTGTTAGCACGGTATTCACGTTCAGCGTGGCGATCGTCGGTCCGGTCGCTGGCTGGTTCTATGCAAGATATACACGCAAATCGATTCTAGTGGGCGGGCTGATTGGCTATTCGGTGTTCACGCTCATCACGCCGCTGGCCCAGGGATTCACGACGCTGGCGGCATTCCGTGGCTTGACGGGCGTCGGCGAAGCGCTGCAGGTCGGCGCCGTCTATTGCTGTCTCGGCGGCTACTTCGGCCGTACGCGCGGTGCCGCGATGGGTTGGATGCAGGCGTTTTTCGGCTTCGGCGCGCTGGTGGGGCCAGTGATCGGCGTCCATCTGCATCGCGCTTTCGGGCAATGGGAACTGCCGTTTTACGTGTTCGGCGTCGCTGGCATTGTGGTCGCGCTGCTGCTCGCGCGCTTCATGCCGGGCCGCTTCAGCGAAGCGATTGAGCCCGCCGAGCGCACCGGAATTTTCGAGAAAGCGCCGTCGCTGCCACGGCTTCTAAACCGCAACGTGTGCCTCGCTTCGGCGTCTTTCGCGCTTGTCGGACTGTCGTTCTTCTCCTACACCGCGCTGTACGCGACGTATCTGCGCGAGCACCTGAACTACACGTCGGTCGCGGCGGGATCGGCGCTCGGAATGTACGGGCTGGGCGCGATGGGTGCGGTCATCGGCGGCTGGGCGGGCGACAGGCTCGGCAAGGCGGGCATTTTCTGCGGACTGGCGATACTCGCGGCGGCTAGCTTCCTGATGTTCAACGGAACCGTGCAGCCTCTTGCCCACGCAGGACTCTCGCTGTTGTTCGGCTTGATGGTGAGCGGCTTTTTCTACGCGCGATTCGTCTCAGTGATCCAGCGCAGCGCGCATCCGCTGCAAATCGGCTATGCGGTGTCCGCCGCGATGACGGGTTTTTACATGAGCGGCCCGTTCGCGGGCTTCCTGTTCGGCGAACTAGTCGAGCTGTGGGGTTGGTCCGCCGCCGCCAACGTCATGGTAGTCGCGCCGCCTTGCGTGGCGATGGTGCTAATGGCGTTCTTCGATTATTCGCGGCTGCGTGACGCCTGAGCTCGCCGTTACGTGCCGGGCCGCCCTGCACGCGCATGCCTTTCTCTCTACTCATTTAGCGTATTGCCAAGAGGTTCAAGCGATGAACATGCATTCCACCCATCCAGCGCGCCCTCGCGCGCTGGTGATCGGCGCATCGATGGCCGGACTCTTTGCCACGGCGTTGCTGCACAAGGCTGGCTGGTCGGTCGACCTTTTCGAGCGCTCCGACGTCGAACTGTTCGGGCGCGGCGCGGGCATCGTCACGCATGGCGAGCTGCTGGACGCGCTCGTCGAAAGCGGCGCGGACATCGAGCGTCTGGGCGTAGCAATTAAGGACCGTATCGCGATCGATCAATCGGACAACGTGCTCGAGCATCTCGATTATCCGCAGATCGTCACGTCCTGGGACCGGCTGCATCAGTCGATGCGCGCGACCATTCCCGACGGCCATCATCACCTCGGCTGCAATCTCGTGTCGATCGACCAGCGCGATGACGGCGTGACCGCGCATTTCTCCAACGGCAGACAGGAGCACGCCGATTTGCTGATCGCCGCAGACGGCTACCGCTCGGGGATTCGCGGCATGGTGATGCCCTCGGTACAGCCGATCTATGCGGGCTACGTGATCTGGCGCGGCGTCGCCGACGAGGCGACAATACCGGCATCCGCGCGCGACACGATCTTCGACAAGTTCGCGTTCTTTCTCCCACCAAACAATAAGATCATCGGCTATCCGATTCCGGGTCTCGATCACGCGCTCGACGTGGGCCGGCGGCGCTACAACTGGGTCTGGTACCGGCCGGTCGCCCCTCGGACGCTCGAAACGATGCTCGTCGATGAACAGGGTAACCATCATCCGGTTTCGATTCCGCCGCCCCTCGTGCGTCAGGAATTGATCGACGAACTCAAGGACGCGGCGCGTAGGCAGTTGCCGCCGTCGTTCAGCGACACGCTCGCGGTGATCGAGCGGCCGTTTTTTACGCCGATCTACGACCTGTTCTCGCCCAAGATGGTGTTCGGGCGCATTGCGCTGATCGGCGATGCCGCCTCGGTCGGGCGACCACATATTGGAATGGGCGTCGCCAAGGCGGCCTCAGATGCGCAGGTGCTTGCGCATGCGTTGGGAAATCGGGCACTGTCGATCGATGACGCACTCGCACATTTTGAAAAGGAGCGGCTCGTCGAAGGGCGCATGGCGTTCGAGCGCGGCCGCACGCTGGGCGAGTATCTGCTCGCCAACGAAGCGTCGGAGCACGCAGCCGACGATGCGCATTGGCGGGAATTCCACAGCGTGACCGGCATCCTTCGCAACACCGCGTCGTCCGATTTTTTAAAAGCGCTGTGAAGGCACGTATTTATCCGATTTCAACTGGAGAAAGTTATGTCCGCAGCAGAGCTTCCGGTTCCCGATTTTGCGCGCGATATGCGCCTGATCGGATACTGCGACCAAGGCGGGCGCCCGGACGGCGTTCAGCTCATGGTGCATCGCGGCTACGCGTACATTGGCCACATGTTCTCGAAGGGCTTCAGCGTCATCGATGTGCGTGATCCGCGCCGGCCCACGCCGATCCATTACGCGGCGGCGCCGCCGGATACCTGGAACATCCATCTGCAGGCGCATGACGATCTGCTGCTCGTCATCAACGCGAAAGATATGTTCGCCGCCACCGAGTTCCAGGACGAGCGCGCGTATTACAGTGGCGCGCTCGGCGAGAAAGTGGGCACCGCGAGCCGGTCCGGCGGGGTGCGCCACTGGCGAGCAGGTCTGGCGGTGTACGACATCTCGACGCCCGACGCGCCGCGCGAGGTCGGCTTCATGTCCGTCGAGGGCGGCGGCATTCATCGTGTCTGGTACACCGGCGGGCGCTGGGCTTATGCTTCGGCGCTCCTTGACGGCTTCACCGATTACATCTTCATCACCATCGACATGGCCGATCCGCGCCGTCCGGTCGAGGCGGGGCGCTACTGGATTCCCGGCATGCACGCGGCGGGCGGTGAGACCCCAGTCTGGGATAGCACGCGACGTTTCGGGCTGCATCATCCGATTGTGCATGGCGATACCGCCTACTGCGCGTGGCGCGATGCCGGCATGGTGATCCTCGATGTCGCCGACCGCGCCGCGCCGAAGCTGGTCGCGCATCGCAACTGGTCGCCGCCGTTCGGTGGCGGAACGCACAACTGCCTGCCGCTGCCTGATCGCGATCTGCTCGTGGTGCTCGACGAAGCGGTACTTGACAATCAGGCCGACGGCGAGAAGTTCATCTGGATGTTCGACATCCGAGAGCCGTCGAACCCGGTAAGCATCGCGACCATGCCATCGCCAGCAGAGATCGATTATGCGGCGAAGCCCGGTCACTTCGGGCCGCACAATCTGCATGAGAATCGCCCTGGCACGTTCGTCAGTTCGGAGATCATCGTAGCGACGTATCAGAACGCGGGCGTGCGCGTATTTGATATTCGTGACCCCTATCGGCCGGCCGAGATTGCGGCGCTCGTGCCGCCGACGCCGGATCGGCTGGTCGACCACCGACAAAACCGGCCCCTCGTGATCCAGTCGGCAGATGTGTTTGTTGACGCAACCGGTTTGATCTACTCGACAGACTATAACGGCGGTCTGTACGTGATGGAGGTCGAGTCATGGCGTTGAAGGCGGCGCTGGTCGGGCTTGGATGGTGGGGACGGCACCTGCTTGGCCAAATGCACGCGTCGCCGGCGTTGCAGTTCGTTGCCGCAATAGGAAGCCGCGATGCTCATCGTCCAGTCGCCGAAGAGTTTGGCGTGCCGTTTTCCACCGACTATGAAGCGATGCTCGCTTGCACTGACATTGACCTTGTCGTGATTGCGACGCC
Source organism: Caballeronia sp. LZ003 (assembly GCF_031451465.1). Classification (NCBI taxonomy): domain Bacteria; kingdom Pseudomonadati; phylum Pseudomonadota; class Betaproteobacteria; order Burkholderiales; family Burkholderiaceae; genus Caballeronia; species Caballeronia sp. LZ003. The sequence goes on from NZ_JARUXJ010000231.1 coordinate 63,574, forward strand.
GCATCGGCTGCACGCGCAGCAGGTAACAAGCGCTGCCGCGCACGGCAAGCATGTGTTCTGTGAGAAGCCGCTCGCAATGAGCCGTGAAGACGCACGAGCCTGCATCGAGGCGTGCGCGCGTGCTGGGGTGCGGCTGGGCACTGGTCACGAGCGCCGCTTCGAGGCGGGAGTGATCGCGCTCGCGAAATTGGTGCGCGACGGTGAGCTCGGCGCGATCGTCCACGCGGAAGCCAACTTCAGCCACGACAAGCTCGCGAGTCTCGCCGCCGACAATTGGCGCGTGGTCGAGAGCGATGCCGTGCCGCTGGCGATGACCGGAACGGCAATTCACATGACCGACCTGCTGGCTGATCTGCTCGGTGAGATCGAAGAGGTCTTCGCGACGGCGCCTGCACGCGAGGTTTCGCAAGCGGGGCGGACATTGTCGCTCCAGGTGCGATTTGCGACCGGCGCTACCGGCTATATCAATTCGATCCTCGAAACGCCGCTTTATATGCGCGTCGCGATGTATGGAGCGCAAGGCTGGGCCGAGCTGCGCAATGCCGATCATCCGGATTCAAAGGGTGCGAGTCATCTCTGTGTGCGTCGCGCCGACGGAACGGAACGGTGGGCCGCATTCGAGTGGAATGATTCGGTGAGGGACAACATCGAGTGCTTCTGCGCGGCGATTGGTGGGCAGGCGAACTATCCCGTTAGCACTAACCAAATGCTTTCGAATGTTGCGGTCATGGAAGCGGTTGCGCAGTCGCTTCAGCACGGCCGGGCAGTGCGCATCGTTCCGTCGCCATAGCAGACAAGGAGCATACCCACTAGGCACGTGACAAAATCAATGAGGAGACAGAGATGGCTAAAATACATAGGATAACGAAATATATTGGCCCAGCATGTGTCGCTAGTCTGTTTGGCATGTCAAATTTGGCGCATGCGCAGGCATCGACGGTCAAGTTGTATGGGTTGCTGGATTCCGTAATCGGAAACTTTAAGGCGAGCGGTGATCCTTCGTCGGTCGTCGGCATGCTCAACGGCGGGCAGATCACCTCGTTTTACGGAATGCGTGGAATCGAAGATCTCGGCGGTGGGCTGAAAGCGGGTTTCGCGATCGAGAGTTACATCTTCGTGAATAACGGTCAGGTTGGCCGATTCGCCGGCGATGGCGCATTCTCGCGCAATGCATACGTTGAGCTGGCGAGTCCGTACGGCATGATCCGCATGGGACGGCAGGTGACGCCGCTGTTCTACATCATGGCGCGCTCCAATCCGATGGGAGGATCGTTTCGCTTCAGTCCGTTGATGACCCAGTCATGGATCGTGAACTATGGCAGGACCGTGCTTGGCGATACGGGCTGGGACAGCTCAATCCTTTACCAGTCACCGTCGCTTGGCGGCCTCACGTTTTCTGTGCAGACGACTGCGCCAGGAAATGGCGCGCACGACGAAACCGCCACGCTCGTCTACGATCGAGGGCCGTTGTACTTGGCGGGAGTCATTCAGCGCGTCAGGACCGGACTGGGCATCGTCACGCCGGTCGATCACCAGAATGCGTGGTATCTAGGAGCGAGCTACAACCTCAACTTTGTGCAGTTGTATGCGACCTACACGCACACGGCATCATTTGATTTCGGTTCGACCAACAACACCTATCACGGCGGCGTGACAATCCCGATTGGTGTGTCCGCGCTGGAACTCGCTTATTCCCGCACTAACACGCGGTTATCGCTGAACTCAGTGTCCTATGATCGCAACACGGCCGGCGTGACTTTCGATTATCCGCTGTCAAAGCGTACCGATGTTTACGCGAGCTACATGTACGACAAGCTGAGCACAGCAGGTACCTCGAACAGCTTCGGAGGGGGGATAAGACACCGCTTTTGAGCACTCGCCACCGAGCTGGTGGCGAGCGTGCTCAAGAGGCAAACTGCCTCTGGCGCTCACTGGTGTGTTCATGCGGCAGCAGCGCTGTGACACACATTACACTGACAAGATGCAATCGGAGACTATTAAATGGCATTAGATGGCAAGAAGATCCTTGTATTGGGCGGCTCTTCGGGCATTGGTCTTGGCGTGGCCACGGCTGCGATAGCACAGGGAGCCAAGGTAACTATCGCGTCGCGTTCTGCGAGTAAGGTTCATGATGCGCTTGCAAGGCTTGGCGGGTTCGCTGCCGGTACGAGCCTTGATACCGGCGATAACGCTGCCCTCGAAGTGTTCTTCGACGAACAAGGATGCTTCGATCATGTATTCTGTTCTGCGGCGCAAACCATGGTCGCCGCCGTGCGTGAGCTTCCGCTAGAGAGCGCTTTTGCCTCGTTTGAATCGAAGTTTTGGGGCGCATACCGGCTGGCGCGTTCGGCGAAGATCGTTGACGGTGGCTCGCTGACGTTGACCTCGGGATTTCTGTCAGTGCGTCCAAAGGCCGGTGCCGCCATCCAAGGGGCGATCAATGCCGCGCTCGAAGGGCTGACTCGCGGCTTGGCCCTGGAGTTTGCGCCTGTACGGGTCAACTGCGTCTCGCCTGGCTTAGTCGTGACCGAGATGTACGACGCACTTGACCGCGACCGTCGTCATGCCATATTCGATGCAGCGGCAAAAAGGTTGCCAGTCGGTCGAGTCGGAACGCCTGAAGACGTCGCCGCGCAGGTCATTGCCCTGATGAGCAATGCCTACATGACGGGAACTACTGTTTTCGTCGATGGCGGTGGCGCCATTGCCTGAGCTTGGGGCAAGGTTGGCGCGAGCTAGTTGAGACGACAATTGATGCGTTTATTGCTCTAGCGTCGAGGAGATACCTTCGGATCACCGACTCCTGGCGCAAGTGCTATTGATGGAGCGGGAGTGGACGGTTTCCACCGCGCCACCGGGGTACACAGGATAAGCCGCAACGATATAAACGCGTTCGACGCGCGAGTAACGCCGACGCCGTCCCTCGACTTGCTTACTTTCGCGGGATGCACGCTTCTAAGCGCTTACTCTCTCGCTGAACCTAGACAGGATCACACAACAAATAGTCAGGGGTGACAGTACCCAATTATATAGAGGCATTTGATGAAAGTGAGGCCGGGTAAATCACCTCTCCTCTCCCGTCATACAACGCGTTCTCCTGAAGCGGGCGCCTTCGATCACCGGATTTTGCCGCCTGTGGAGGGCGACGCTAGCTTTCTAATTTGCCTGTTCCTAGTCTGACCTTGAAGGCGGATCAGACAACGACAGTGTGCCAAGGCGACCCCGGTCGTCTATACCAAAGAGGAAAAGTCAAGATGCAAAGCAAGCCAGTGATCTCAATCGAAGATGTTTCCCGCATCCTCACCGCCGCTCGCGCTGAGGCTGACAAGCAGAAGTGGCCGGTTGCCATCTCAGTCGTAGACGATGGTGGTCATTTGCTCGGCATGCTTCGTCTCGACGGATGTGCAGCTATCGGTGCCGAAATCTCCATCGGTAAAGCCCGCACTGCAGCGCTTGGTCGGCGTGAATCGAAGGCATACGAAGAAATGATTAATGGTGGGCGTACGGCTTTTAGCACCGCTCCACTTATCACGGCTCTTGAGGGTGGCGTGCCTCTCATCGCAGAAGGCCATGTTGTCGGTGCAATCGGCGTGTCCGGAATGAAGCCCGCAGAAGACACGCAGGTTGCGAAAGCTGGCGTTGCTGCGCTCGTCTGAGGACAACATCGATTTGCCCTCCTTCCTGACGGGAGGCAAATGCGCGCCGAGTCAGTCACCACATAACGTTTCGAATGGGGTATGCGTTGAGCCGTCGCACCGATGTCACCTTGCCATTTCCGCGGCGTGCTTCGAAATCTTCGAAAATCTTGGTCGCGTAAATGAATAATGAAGTCAGCAGACCTCTACATAAGGACTGCGTCAGTAAGATTTTTGAACACAAAAGTCGCATACCTTCATCTACTCATGCGCTATCCTGAATATCTCAACCGACGCGTAATCGTGCGCGGTAGGCGGCTGTGGCTGCACTACGGTGTGTTCTGGCTCGGCGCGGTCGTGACTGGGCTCGTCGCAGTGATGTACGCGAGGCTGATCGATTTCGGCTTCGACACTTTTGTGCGCGTTACGAAACTCTGCTGGTGGCTGCCTTTGATGTTGACTCCCGCGGTTAGCGCTTTAAGTGTATGGCTTACCCGGCGCTTCTTTCCCGGCGCGGAGGGCAGTGGGATTCCGCAGGTCATCGCAATGCTGCATAACAGGCGTGATTTAGGATCGAGCCTGCTTACAGTACGCATTCTTATCGGCAAAATTATCTTGTCGTATCTGTCGATCCTCGGCGGATTCACGATCGGGCGAGAAGGCCCAACCATCCATGTCGGCGCGGCACTCATGTTCAGCCTGCGCCGCTTTTACCCATTGCGACTTCTCAGGCTGAGCGGCGGCGCACTTGAGCGCAACTTGGCACTCGCGGGGGCAGCGGCGGGATTGTCAGCCGCGTTTAATGCGCCGCTCGCTGGGGTGGTTTTCGCCATCGAAGAACTCATGCGGACTTTCGAGCAACGCTCTAGCGGGGTGTCGATCACAGCGATCATTTTTGCCGGCATCGTGTCGCTCGCGCTACAAGGCAACTACACCTATTTTGGCACGATCAACTTGGAAGGGCGCTTTCCTCACTCGCTGGCAATGGCCGTTGTTCTGATAGGTTCCGCAACGGGCATCGCGGGCGGAACATTTTGCTGGCTTCTGCTGAATACGCAACGTTGGATGCCCGCGCGTGTGGTCAGCTGGCGTCAGGCGCACCCGGTGTCCTTCGGTGCGGCATGCGGCCTTCTCATCGCGATGGTTGGCGTGACCGCCGGCGGTCACACGTTCGGGAGCGGGTATGCGGAAGCGCGCGGCATGCTCGAAGGTCAATCACAAGTGGGCGCGAGCTATCCTTTATTCAAAATGGCGTCGATGATCTGCTCCTATCTTCCTGGCGCGCCTGGCGGACTTTTCGCGCCATCGCTCGCAATCGGTGCGGGGATCGGCAACGCGCTGCACCTCACTTTTGCAAACATACAGTTGCCGATGCTTATCGCGCTAGGTATGGTCGGCTATCTTGCCGCCGTGACGCAGAGCCCGATCACCGCATTTGTGATTGTCTTCGAGATGATCAACGGACACGCACTGGTGTTGTCTCTCATGGCAACGGCGCTCATCTCAGGTCAAGTTTCGAAGCTGTTTGGACCGCCGCTGTACGAGGCGCTCGCACAGAAGTATTCAAACACTTGATAGCCGGGCATAGGCCCACGCTCCTCGCGTTAATGAAGGATGCATATTGACAGGGCCAGTTAGAATTTCGTAACGACAGTTGGATCCAGATGTCGCTCTTCGAAGGCTGTTGCGTCCAATCCGCCTTTAAGAGCGCGGGTTGAACGGTCAGGGTGCGTGTGTATGAGTTTCGCGGTTTCTGACGGCAGAGCTGCTTTTTGCTGACGCTGCTCCGCGCTTGCGTTCATTCAACTGGCCTTTCGTTGCTTCCAGATTTCTCAACGACACGTTAGTTTCCCCAAAACTTTCGCAGCAAATGTCGCAACCTGTATATGCGTGGTAATCAGGCGGTTTTGGGATCGGGTGAGCTCTCCCGATGGCGACCTCGGCGCCGGCGCGACACTTGGGCGGATGCCGGGTGTAAATAGGATTAACGGTTGGGTGGATGGTCAGAGAGCATATCGGCGCCGTGCACGGACGATAAGAGTGTGAAGCGCCCCGGGTTCCGGATATCCCAAGGCCTTTGTCGTTGCTGCCAGACACTGGCCGTTGCTCATGTAGTGGTCCGTGGCCGCCTTTTTTTGTTCTGCCGAGTAGCGCGGCCTCAAGCAAATACGTTCCCTCGGCAAATCCAGGAATCGCTCGTACGCGTGATACCAACGTTCGAGAGATTTCGTTGTGGGATAGCCCAATTGACGAACGGTCGCGGTAAGGCGCTTCCCAAGCTTCAAGCAGAGCTTCACTGCTCGGATGCGGTCTTCGTACGAATACATGGATTAGCTCCTCATAGTCCAAGAATTCCGCCGCACCCCCAAACACGACATTAGGATATTGCCGCTACAAAGCGAACGTCTATAAACTTCTATTATGTAAAACAAGATACAAAGGCGATGCTCCAAATGATCAGCGTGTTCGGCTAGGTCGATGCAGGAGGGCGTGGAAAGGCGCTGACTACCTACGCTCGCTATGGGTCTATTTCGTTGAAAAACTCGCCTGAAAGTCGGATTGTTCGTTATCCTTGATTCATCAATCGACGGAGTGCATCGTCATGATGGGTCAGCGAAGTGGCAATCAGGAGCAGCTGTTTTACGCGTTCAACCTTGATGATCATGTTCCGAAAGACCATCTGTTACGCGGCATAGATCATTTCTTCGATGCCAGAGATCTGCGTCGGCACATGGCGTCTTTTACAGTCATACGGGGCGCCCTTCGATCGATCCAGAGTTGATCATTCGCATGCTGATCATCGGATACTGCTTCGGCATCCGCTCCGAACGGCGCCTGTGTGAAGAGGTTCATCTGAATCTGGCGTATCGCTGGTTTTGTCGCCTCGGCCTCGAAGATGCGGTGCTCGATCACTCAACTTTTTCAAAGAATCGCCATGGCCGGTTTCGCGACAGCGACATGCTGCGTCATGTATCCGAATCAGTTTTACGTCGCTGCATGAGCGAAGGTCTCGTAGATGGTGAAGGGTTCGCAATCGACGCCAGCGTCATCAAAGCCGACGCCAATCGCACTCGAGGCATCGCCCGGGACTCAAGCGATCGGCTGGGGGCATGGCGAAAGGCCCAGCCGTGCGGTACGTGAGTATCTGGCGACGCTCGACGCGAACAACACTGACGCCCAAGACATGGAACCTCCGCCGGAACCTGTCACACAACCGAAGAACATTTCACTAACCGATCCTGCTGCACGTTGGACAGCAGCACCCGGTGGCCCGGCGTTCTATGCCTACTCGACCAACTACTTGATTGATCTGCACGCGGGAATCATCGTGGATGTCGAGGCCACCCCCGCATATCGCACACAGGAAGTGGACTCAACAAGGACCATGATCGATCGGGTCGAGCAGCGCTTCCGCCTCAAGCCACAACGTCTGGTAGGTGACACCGCATATGGCACTGCGTCGACGCTTGCCTGGATGATCAATGAGAAGGCGATTGAGCCGCATGTTCCAGTGTGGGAGAAAGGAAAGCGTAGCGACGAGACCTTCGAGAACAGCGATTTTCAGTGGCTCGAGCAAAGCAATGAGTATCGCTGTCCGGCCGGACACGCACTGCGCAGCGAACGGCGTCCGTTCACGAATCCGCGCACGCACATCACCAAGGCCAACACGGTCGTCTATCGATCAAGCCAGATGGACTGCGCTGAATGTTCATTGAAAGACCAATGCTGTCCGAACACACCCATACGGAAGATAGCCCGAAGCGTCCACGAATCAGCACGCGATAAGGCAAGGGCTATTGCGAAAACACCGGCATACAGGCAGTCACGCAAGGACCGCAAGAAAGTTGAGATCCTGTTCGCTCACCTCAAACGCGTCATGAAGCTGGATCGTCTCCGACTGCGAGGTCCGTCAGGTGCTCATGACGAGTTCTTGCTAGCTGCAACTGCGCAGAACCTGCGGCGAATGGCGAAGTGGTTGATGCCAAAGCAGGAAGAAACGGCGGCAGCGGCCGCTTGAAATGCATCGCAGAGCAACGCCCAGATGCGGCATGTTCGGAAAGAGCCCTGAGCGCGTCGATTGCACGCCCAGACATGCGCGCCCATGGGCGATAACCGGGTTTTTCAACGAAATAGGCCACTTGCAGTCGTTCGTTGGGCGAATAAGGAGGCCACTCAGACGGCCGCTTCAAGGGCGGATTCAACCGGTCGTCGCAACACCCTTGATCGCGGAGGTGTTGCATGGTGCGAAGTGCAAAGCAGGTGTATCGGTTGACCGGTCGAGCAGCGATGTACTCGCCGGGCGCGCCATCGCTTAGAAACGAGATTGAGCGTCGCTTTTGGCAACAAATCGCGACTGGCATTACGAGCGAGAAGGCAGCGCAGGCGGTAGGCGCGTCTCAGGCGGTGGGCTCGCGCTGGTTCCGCTATCGTGGCGGCATGCCACTATTCATGTCCAAACCGATCACTGGTCGTTACTTGTCGTTCTCTGAGCGAGAAGAGATAGCCTTGCTCTCTGTCCAAGGACTTGGAGTGCGTGAGATCGCTCGGCGTATCGGACGCAGTCCGTCAACCGTTTCGCGAGAACTGACGCGCAATGCCGCAACGCGCAGTGGGTATCTGGAGTATCGTGCCTCTGTCGCGCAGTGGAAGGCGGATCGATTCGCTAAAAGACCGAAGCCAGCGAAGCTGGCGACTAATGAACGACTGCGCGATTATGTACAGGAGTGGAACAGCCCCCTGAAAGACCGGACACAGTCTCCCACTTACAATAGCGGGTAGGCATAAGACTGTGTATATGACTCACAACAAGAACGAAGTGATGGAAGTGTTGACGGGACCTGAGCGCCGACGGCGCTGGTCGGCTGATGAGAAGCTGGCGATGGTTCGGGAGACGTTCGAGCCGGGCAAGACAGTTTCGATGGTGGCTCGGCTGCACGGCATCAATCCAAATCAGCTGTTTCAGTGGCGCAAGCTGCATCAGGACGGCAGCCTGTCGGCAGTGAGCGCTGGAGAAGAAGTTGTGCCAGCGTCCGAGTTGAGCGACGCGCTGAAGCAGATAAAGGAGCTCCAGCGCCTGCTGGGCAAGAAGACCATGGAGAACGAGATTCTCCGGGAAGCCGTGGAGGTCATGAAGTCGCGAAAATGGATTGCGCGCTCACCCTCATTACCGGGGGACGGCCAGTGAAGCAGGTCTGTGACGTTCTCGGTGTAGCGCGCTCAAATGTGTCGGTAAAGCTCGCCCGGACTGCTGACTGGCAGGATGGCCGGCGCGCACGCAAAACGGATGATGCTGGCATTGTCGACGAAATTCGTTTGCTCGTTGCTGACTTGCCCAGCTACGGCTATCGACGCGTCTGGGGCCTGCTGCGAAGCGAGCGGGAATTGCGGTGTGAGGTTCCAGTGAATGCGAAACGTGTTTATCGCGTGATGCGCCAGCACGATTTGTTGCTTCACAGGAGGCCTGCGAGGCCGAGCATCGAGCGTCGGCATGAAGGTACGGTGGCGGTGCCCAGAAGCAATCAGCGATGGTGCTCTGACGGCTTCGAGTTTCGTTGCGACAACGGCGCGCCGCTGCGCGTGACGTTCGCACTCGATTGCTGTGACCGCGAAGCGATCAGCTGGGCAGCGACGACAGGCGGTCATAGCGGCGACGTTGTGCGCGATGTCATGCTGGCGGCTGTCGAACATCGTTTCGGGAACGTTCGCAAAACGCCCGCGCAAATCGAATGGCTCAGCGACAACGGTTCGGGTTACATTGCCGAAAAGACCCGCGCGTTCGCTTCAGATATTGGTCTCAAGCCGTTGACCACGCCCGTATGCAGCCCGCAGAGCAATGGCATGGCAGAAAGCTTCGTCAAGACGATGAAGCGCGATTACGTTGCGTTCATGCCGAAGCCGGACGCGGCGACCGCCGTGCGCAATTTGGCCGTCGCATTCGAACACTACAACGACAAACACCCGCATAGCGCGCTGAAATACCGCTCGCCGCGCGAGTTCCGACGTAAAGCCGATTCATCAACCTTGGTGTGAGATGGTGTCCGGAACTACGGGGGCAAATCCACTGGAGTAGCCCCTTGAATCTCAGGACACGAGACACCCCTTAAAATAAGAGGGAATCTTGTGACTAGTTTCAAGCCTAGGCAAATCGTGAAAAGCATTGAAGTTCTGACCGAGCCGGAGCGCCGTCGTCGACGTTCGGTCCAGGAGAAGGTGGCCATCGTGCAGGAAACCCTGGAGCCGGGAGCAACGGTTTCAGCGGTTGCCCGGCGGCACGGGGTCAACCCAAACCAGGTGTTTGCGTGGCGCAAGCAATACGAGGAAGGCAGCCTGGCTGCGGTGAAGGCTGGAGAAGCCGTGGTACCCGCTTCGCAGTTGGCCACAGCGATGAAGGAAATCAGGGAACTGCAGCGTCTGCTTGGCAAGAAGACGCAGGAGGCAGAAATCTGAAGGAAGCAGTCGAGTATGGCCGCTCAAAAAATGTATGGTCCGCTCCGGTTTTGCAAGCGGGTTTTTCAGGCGAGACAGTTTGCGTAAATGTATCCGGCCTCTCGCGAGTCAGCTGCTTTTGGCAGCAAGGCCATGATGGGATATGCGCGGTCGGTTCCCAACAAATGGACAGACCTCAGCGGCCGGTTTTTGTCCCGGGCTTACCGAACGCCAGTGCACTGTTTCGTCATCAATTACCGTCTGCAAACTTTGAAGAGAGTGGGCTGATCATCGCGCTTGGGGCTGTCGCAAGTAGAACGTTCCTTGGCGTGTGAGAATCGTCCACGCGATACGTGCGAGTTTGTTGGCAAGCGCAACAATTACTTTGTTTCGATGGATTCCCTTCGCCTCCATCTGCGAGATCCAGACTCCAAGGTGATCTTTGGTGCGGTCGAGCTGGAGAACACAAGCACGTGCGCCGTGAATCAATAGTCTGCGCAGATAGGGGTTTCCACGCTTCGTAATTCCGAGCAGATGTTGTTTGCCGCCGGTGGAAAATTCTCCAGGCACGAGTCCTAGCCACGCTGCAAAATGGCGACCGGATTTAAACTGTGTTCCGGTGCCCGAGAAAGCTGTAATGGCTGTCGCGGTGAGGTGTGCAATACCCGGAACCGAGGTAAGTCGCGTTGCGACGTCGTCGGCGCCAGCGATTGCTTCGATCTGACGACGCAATTGCAATAGCCGAGCTTCGACGGAGCGATATTCTTGCCATTGCTCCTGCAAAACTTGTCGCATCGATACCGTCAGCCCATTGTTCTCGTCGGAGATAATGCGCGGCATATCGCGAACAAAGTAGGCGGGACCTGTGCCGATAGTAATGCCATATTCCAGCAAGAAAGCGCGGGCCTGATTGACGATAGCGGTCTTGCAAGACACCAGGCGTTGCCTGACTCGATGGAGAGCCTGCAAATCGAGCTGAGCTTCGGTCTTGGGCTGGGTGAAGCGCATGGTAGGACGAGAAATCGCTTCGGCTATGGCCTCCGCATCGACAATATCAGTCTTGTTGGACTTGACGAAGGGCTTGACGAACTGCGCGGGGACGATGCGAATCTGATGTCCGTAGGCGGCCGCTTTGCGTGCGAGCCAGTTGGTACCAGGACAAGCTTCCATACCAACGATGGTCGGAGACGCGCGAGCGAGAAACTCCAACAGCCGTTCACGATTGAATCGGCCCTTGAATACTGGCTTGCCTTTCGCGTCCAGACCGACGACATGGAAGACAGACTTCCCGATATCAATGCCCATGCGGGCGACAGCGGTGGAACTCAATTGACTCATGACACACCTCCGAAAAAGGGTCGGCGTCAGCGTCGATTATGCCCCTATGAGAGGAGCGGACCATCCTATTACTGGATTGCGCGCTCGCCCTTACTGCCCGGGGACGACCAATGAAAACGGTCTGCGATGTTCTCGGCGTGGCGCGCTCTGCTTTGGCAGTCAGAAAAGC
>NZ_JARUXJ010000232.1:0-65802 GCF_031451465.1 Caballeronia sp. LZ003
GAGATGAAGCTGCGTCATCGTGATGCCTCCAAGTCGCTTGTTTACTAATAGTATTCCTTATTGTAACCACAAGAAGGAGTTCTGCAGAGTCTCCTTAACGAACCTCTTTTGCCATGGCCGCTCTGACCAAGTACGTTGAAGCGATCCATCCCGCGATCTGAACCTATACCCGCGCAGTACATAGTTTGGTCCGAGGCCGTAAAACGTTTTGCGGGTTGGTCTGTGGATAACTCCATTTCGATGTATGCGTACATCGAAATACATCGTAAGCAGTCGTTCAAGGGCTCTCGCCGATCACGAGTTCGTGTCCGCTGCGCCAAGAGTTTTGAGAAGTCGGCAATGCTCCGCCTTCTGACCGTGGCAGTCAGCGACCTGTCGAAGCGCGCGCCGCATTCGCTGTAGATCCCGGATTTTGGCTTCTATAGCCTCAAGGTGACTGCGAGTCATACGGTCCGCATCCGCGCAAGGTTGATTGGGGTGATTCGCGAGCGCGAGGAGTTCGCACATCTCATCGATCGTGAAGCCGAGTTCGCGCCCGCGCCGGACGAACGCAAGTTGCTCAACAGAGGCATCGTCGTACTGTCGATATCCGTTGCTCGTACGATTTGCGGCAGGCAACAGTCCGACTTTTTCGTAGTAGCGGATGGTTTCAATATTGACACCGGAGAGCTGGCTCAGCGTACCTATGGAGTAGGTGTCGGACATAGCTTGACCCTGTAGTAGCTACAGGGTTCAGGATACCTCCTTCAGCATCTACTGGAGAGCGCTATGCCCGGACACTGTTGTGACCACTGCGAGGATGACCGGATTCGGCCAAGCGAAGGCTATCGCAAGCTGCTCTGGATCGCGTTGGCCGTTAATTTCCTAATGTTCGCGGTCGAGGTGTTGTCAGGCTTTCGCGGGAAATCTGTTTCACTGTTGGCGGATTCGCTCGACTTTCTCGGCGACGCAGCCAACTACGGAATCAGTCTGATCGTGCTAGGCATGAGCATGGCCGTTCGCGCACAGGCTTCGCGGCTGAAGGCGGCTTCCATGTTCGCGTTCGGCATTTGGGTGCTGGGCATAGCGTGCTGGCATTTCCACACTGGTGGTTTGCCGAGTGTGACTACGATGAGCGTCGTCGGAGTTTGCGCACTCTTGGCGAACGCTGCGGTAGCGGCGCTTCTCTTTCGGTACCGGGAAGGAGACAGCAACATGCGCAGCATCTGGCTGTGTACCCGTAACGACGTGCTCGGAAACGTCGCAGTCCTGCTTGCGGCCTTCGGCGTATTTGGAACCGGATCTGCGTGGCCCGATCTGATCGTTGCTGCAATCATGTCAACTTTGGCGCTGACCTCGGCAGTGCACATCCTGCGTCAGTCGAGGGCCGAATTGCGCGATGGCACAAACAGACACCCCGCTTAAGGCGTACTAAAAGACATCCTTTCGTTTCTTGTCGCGTCAGGTCCCCAGGATTTTGCGTATCGCGCGTGCGAAGCCGACGTCAAAGACGGTTCGACCATGTTCGTTCAAGATCTCTCCGTGGGTGCCCTCGCGCAATCCTTGGCGTTTCAAGTAGTCGGCCGAGACGACTTTCTCCAGCGCCTCGCGTTCGGACGGCGTGAGCTGTGTGTTGAGGCCACCTCGCGTCGGAAGCACGATGACTGGACCAGGATTGCCGGCACCGACTGGGCGTCGATCCACAACAACCTGCATGTTGGCCTTCAACAGGTTGACCTCGGCCTTCAGCTTGTCTCTCTCCGCGATGACGGCCTGCATGACCGAGCGGATGGCAGGATCATGAATCCGCGTCAGATATTCGTGGCTTGCCAGGAGCTTCGACGACTGCAATATGGCCGGCCCGACATACGCGGCCCAAGCGGATATCAGCTCTCGGTAGTCCACCGACTGCGTCTTGTAGAGGGCACGCCCCTTCAAAATACCTTCAGCCTCAAGCAAGCGACCGATCGTAGGAAACGAAAAATCGCGTGAGCCCGACGCTTGATGCCGACGGCAAATCTCATGCGTCGCTTTGAGTCTGGTTCGCCGATGCGCGCGGCCGCCCTTGGCAAGCAGCGCGTCGAGCACAACGCTCGGATGTTCTAGCGTCGTGTCACTCATCCGCCTGCCTCTTTGATGGATCGAGGTCTGCGCACCGGTGTTCCACTGGCATCCCATTTGGGCAGCAGCGCGGCGAGATCAATGCCGAACCGCTTGCTCAAGCTCTCACCCGCGTCCATCACGTTAATGACCTGCCGCGATCCGAGAACCGGGTTGCTGGGATTCATCTGCTGCGCGAGGCGACGCATAAACGCGTTCCCCGCGCAGAGTTGTTCTCCTTCACTAAGTAGCATGAACATGGGCGCCACGTTGTCGCGGTACAGCACCGCATCGAGCAACTGACTGCGCCGAAATACAGCCTTTCCGGCATCAAGATCCGGATAGAGCTCAACGTTCTCGCAAACACCAGCGAGTTGCAACAGTTCCGATTCGGTTTCTTCGAACGCGATGTGTACATCACTCGCGGTGCCGACGGCCAACAACTGTGTCGCGGTACCGCCGTCCGTTTCGAGCGCAGCTTTGCAGCGCTCAATGAGCCGCCAACAAGCCGCCAGATCCTCAGCGAAGTCGTTAAATCGCTTCAGTGAGCCTTCCCATACCCGTTCCGCTTGTCGATACGCGTCGAGAGAGAGAAATACCTGATCAGAGTCTTCGGCTTCAGCCTTTTCCTTCTTCAGATCGAGTAGCACCGTCTCGCTTACGAGGCATGCGTTGCGTGCTTCGTCGAAGTGGTAAGCGATAGTGTTGAAGTGCGCCGCGAGCGCCGGCAAATAGTGCGGCTCCGTCACGAACCAGCGGCACCGCACGCAGTTACGATTTCCTCCCGGGACGGGGGCGTGCTTCGCGTTGCCGAAATTCGTACCTGGAAAGATCTCCGGTCCTCCGTTGTGGCATCCACCTACGGCTCGATTCTCCGTCGTGTCGCTCGTGTTGCCGCCAACAATACAGACGCCGTGATGCATTGGCATCCAGCCAAGCGGATTTCGTGCCGCCGGATGTTCCGGAATCGCGCTCGCAACGCTGGCCACACTGTTACAGATTGCTGATTCCAGGAGCGCATCATGCGTAGTGTCGAGCAGAAAGTTCTGGATACTCGCGTCTTTGTTCGCCTCCAGGCGTGCCGCCGCATCGAGAAGCACATTGTGAATATGGGTCGGGCCGGGCTTGGTGTAGTACAACGTCATGACCAGACGACTATGGCCGGCAAGCTTCTGCAACACTGGAAACGGCACTTGGCCTTCGAGCGCGAGCGCTGTAATCAACGAGACTCGCAAGCTATGCAGCGGAAATAGCGTTCTCTTCGTTGATTCGGGTGGGAGCAGGCGAATGGCCATGCCATTGTGGTGTGTCTCAGCACGCGCGGCTAGACGCGATTCAAAGGCTTTTGCAGATGAAACCAGCATGTGTTGAGTGCTTGATCCTGAAGCGGGAAGTTGCGCATCCGCGCGGTAGGATACTCTGGCAACCGGAACAGAAAACACGCATCGGGGCAGTCGGCTAACTGAATCTCCGTCTTGACCATGATGTGTCGTCGATCCAGTTCTGCCCACGAGGTGCGACGCAAGATAGGGTTGTACTTCTCTTGCCAGTTACGGAGCTTCTCGAGCCAGTAAAACACGTTCTGATGAACGGCTCCGCCGTGAACCCACGGCAGCAGATACCCTTTACCTGCTCTAGTCTTCGAGATATCAGCCGTCTTGTTTGTGTTGATGTAAAGGACCGTCGACTCGTCGCCCGTGCGATCAACGGTGCGCCGGAACACGCCCTGTTGCAAAGGCCGAGATTCGCTACCTTCAGAAATCTCGCCTCTGTTGAGGCCCCAATGACCTGCCGTGTAGCGCCAAGTATCAGCTTCGCCCGAGTCAAGCACGCGAACCTGGCTGGTCCGCAGCGGCAGGATGAGCTTCACGAGCAATGCGACCCATCGGACGGGGCTCCACATTTGCAGCGCCTGGCCATTACGATAGCCGCGACTGTATTTGCGTACTCGCCAAACGCAATCCGGGTCTTCGTGGTCGATCCGGTCCTCAGAAATATCGAACCAGTCCGGCGCGCCCGCGCCGAAATGCCCGATCTTCGATCCGAGCGCGCTCTGAGCCCACTGCCAATCACAAAAATGAGGCCCGGCTGCCAGCATCTGTCGTAGTTGATCGATATAGCCATACGGAAGCGGGGAATGGACGCTCTCATCGCGCTTTGGCATTCCCTTCTTCGACAAGTGCAAGATCGGGTTGTGGTAGCCCGCAGTAACGACGGGCATGTTGCCTTCACCTATCTCACTGAAATTCCGCATCAACACAAATTGCAGGAAGCCGCGGACAACGTTGTTTGCGCTGATACCCCACGGAGAGTTCGGAACCGCAGAGCGAAAGTCCGGAAGACACGTAGTCCGTAGAAGAAAAACGGTTGGATCCAACGGCAAGCTCTGGCCGACGAGATAACGCTCGAAGAAGTAGGACAGCGCCTGCAGCCGTTGGGGGAGACCGCTCGGCTCGCCCCGCAGCCACTCTACCGCCAACATTTGCCATTCCGCAAGTTGTGGGTAGAGTTCTGTCACCCAGGTCAGGGTTGCGTCCGAGTCACGGCGCAAACTGCACTCGAGCCGTGCTGCCTTCCGGCGGCGCTTGCGTATGAGTGGAGAGGTCGCTTCCATAGGACTCGCTCGAATGCCTGTTCAAGTAAACGGGCCAAACTTCGATAGCGGCACAGCTTGATCGCCTTGAAGTCGCTTTACCGCTGCGTCGAGTGCGTCTCGGATCTCACGCAAGCCCGCTCGTGTGTAGATCTCTTGGCTCTCGATGCACGAGTGATGCATGAAACGGCGGATCAGTGACTTCTCAACGCCTGCGCGCTTCAGACGCTGCCCATAAGCATGCCGGTGCCCGTGGGGTGTTGTGCCGAGCGTCTTTCCAACTTCGAGCCCGATGCGCTTGCACGCGGCCGCGTGAGCCTTGTTGTATTGAGTGAGCGTGTACATTGCGCCGTACGGCTCGCGCTTGAGGTTGATGAAGGCGAATGGATGGTCGCGGTCAAATCGCGCGACCTGCTTCAGATAGCAGTGCCATAGCTCGAGAAACCACTCGCCGTAATGCGGCACGAACCAGTACGCCTGTTTGTAGAAAGGGGCGTCGTGCATGCCGCCCTTCCAGCCGGCGTGACGTCGATCGAGCAAATCCGTGCGCGGCACGAGACCGAAGCGTTGACCGAGGTAATCCGCCCGATTCGACTTGCGCGTGCGTCCCAGCTCGTCGCACCAGTCCGCAGGTGCGGCGCCGTATCGAGGATGGTGAATGAGCACCTTGGCTTGGCGAGGATTCTGTGAATCAGAAAATACGTCCTGTACGTAAACATGAAACGGCTCCGACTCTCGAAAGCCCGCTCCGTGCAGCAGCAACGTGATCAAGATGCCGCGATAGTCGTATTGGCCACCGTGGCGAAAGCCTTTAAATAGCAGCGCTTCGAAGTGGTGTTCGGGAAAGGCAGGTGGCTCGCTTTGAGCGATCTTCGGCAGGCTTCGATATCGAAGCCGATACCCTGAGTATCGTGGGGTCGGGTTCGACGCCCAGATATGTCCGAGGAACGCTTTGCTTCTACGATACTGGTAAGCTTCCTCATCAGTCTGTTGATCGAAGGCGCTACTTGCGTACCGCGGATTGACCATCAATGCTTCAGGACGAATCTCCCCAAGCCAACTGAAGAAGTCGCTCAGGAGGTGGATGATGATGCGCGCCGCGTCGTTCGGCGAGCGAGGTAGCCAGCAGAGTCCGGTCGCGTCCAACCCCGTCTCCCGATCAAACGTACCTGTATAAAGACGCTGCGCGAAATTCTGAAACAAGCGGTGAGCGTCGCGTTCAGACGGATTGACCTGGATGTACTCCAGAAAAAGTCTGATCGAACGTGTGACCTTGCGCATCCATTCGAGACTTCGATCATGGCTGCGGTGAAGAAAGTAGTCGACCAGCGGCTCGAGGACGCCGCTTGCAGTGAGCAAGGCGGGGATCTCGGTGTAGACGTTGGTCTCGTCTGTCAAAACCTTCGCTTTGATGTTGACGAACATCGCGCGGAAATAGCTATACGCTACGCACGATTCAAGTCAGTTCGTTGACCGTGGCGACGTCATCGTCAGGCGTCGACTGTTGCATATGGCTGCTATTCTGACGAAAGCGTCACGGCGACAAGAGAAGCAGCGCGCTTATACGCCCCGGCCGTCGCGAGCGGTCTGAGACTTCATTCGACTTCACTGCCGTCAGTGTCGGCATTCTGTGTGCGGTGTTCATGACTCATCGCAGCGCTTGCGAGCGCCGCAATAGATGCTGGAGTCTTCTCCTTACGTTCGCTATAACGGTCGTTAAGGTACTCCGAGCGGTCGCGCACGAGCAGCGTGAATTTGTAAAGCTCTTCCATCACGTCGACGACTCGATCGTAGTAGCCCGATGGCTTCATGCGACCGTCTTCGGCGAACAAACGGCTATAAGAAGTCGGGCGCAGTGAGCCGTACAGCAACAAGACGCGAGGCGGATGCTGTGATATCGCTCGGGGTTCCAGCTTGCGAAGATCGGGCGTATCAAGATGCGGAAGACTGACGTTCGGGAGTTCAGTGGACATCGTTGGGAATAGGCTACAGGGTAATGGAGCGCGAAAGCAAAGCGGCAGTCGATGGGCACAGCTCAGTTGCCTGGCGCGTTGCGAGAATCGAGGCAGGTACAAGCTCTCGGTTGACGTGCTTAAAGCCGGTCTTCGTGAAGAACGCTTCGGCGTCCGTTGTGAGCAACCATGCGGCACACGCGCTTGAGTCGAATGCCTTGCGCAGCAGCAAAGAAATCAGATTGCGGCCGATGCCTTTGCCACGATAGGGAGGCTCGACCGTCACCGAGCGGACGAGCACATCGCGCCCATATTGCTCGAAGCCGCCATAGCCGCCGCGCGAGCCATCAAGCGTGTCGAATGCGAAGAAACGACGGTTCGGTTCACTCAGGTCGTCGACCGGCAGGTGGGCGCGCACCAGAGCGTCGACAAGATTTGCATCGTCTCCCGCGATCTCTAGTGCGAGGATAAACGGGACGCCTTCCTCCTTGAGGATATTCTTGCCGGGCGATCGCTCAATGAGGTCGAGCACCACATCTGAGGGCCGGCACAACCGTGTACCGCGAGGCGTGACGACGAACGGTCTGTTGATCAGGATCGGATGAGCAAGCATCGCGTCAATCAACTGCGCGGCTGTGAGGGACGAGTCGTCAAGCTTCAAGTCGTGGTACGGCGTTCCCTTGATTCGCAACGCGTCGCGAAGGCCCATGCCGCTATGGGCGATGAGTCGTTCAAGCGTCGCCCGGTCGGGCGGCGTCTTCAAATACTCGATGACCTGCGGATTCAAACCAGCTTCGCGCAGCAGCGCGAGCACGTTGCGCGACGTACCGCATTCAGGGTTGTGATAGATGATTGTGCTCAAGGTCTTCTCTCAGGCGGCCTCGTACCATTGTTGCGAGCGGTTCTCGACGCCAACCACAAGCAGCATGACCGGCACCTCTATCAGCACGCCAACGACCGTTGCGAGCGCTGCACCCGACTGAAACCCGAACAAGCTGATCGCGGTCGCGACCGCCAGTTCGAAGAAATTGCTGGCGCCAATCAGACTCGACGGGCCTGCTACGCAGTGCGCGACACCGAGTTTGCGGTTCAGCAGATAAGCAAGTCCGGAGTTCAGAAATACCTGAATGAGGATCGGAACAGCGAGCATTGCAATGACCAAGGGCTCACTCACGATAGCCTGTCCCTGGAACGCGAAGAGCAACACCAGCGTGGCGAGCAGTGCGCAAATTGAATAAGGACCGAGACGCGACACCGTGCGATTGAAGTGCAATTCGCCCTTCGCGAGCATTACGCGACGAAGCACCTGCGCGACAACGACCGGAATGATGATGTAGAGCCCAACGGACGCGATGAGCGCATCCCACGGAACGGTGATGGCCGACAGTCCAAGCAGCAGCGCCACGATCGGCGCGAACGCGACGATCATGATCGCGTCGTTCATGGCCACTTGAGACAGCGTGAAATACGGGTCGCCCTTGCAAACCTGCGACCAAACAAAGACCATCGCTGTGCAGGGAGCCGCTGCGAGCAAAATGAGCCCGGCAATGTAGCTGTCCAGTTGCGCGGCCGGTAGCCATGCCGCAAAGATGTGGCGCACGAAGATCCAGCCGAGCAGCGCCATTGAAAACGGCTTGACGAGCTAGTTCACGAACAGCGTGACGCCGATCCCGCGCCAGTGGCCCCTGACCTGCGACATGGCGCTGAAGTCGATCTTGATGAGCATGGGAATGATCATCACCCAGATGAGCACGCCGACCGGCAAGTTGACCTGCGCCACTTCCATGCGGCCGACGGCCTGAAACAAGGACGGCAGCCATTGGCCCAACGCGATACCTGCGACGATGCACAGCGCGACCCACACCGTCAGGTATCGCTCGAAGAAGCCGATGGCGGGGCCACTTGCTCGGGAAACAGAACCAGTGCTACTCATTGCAATCCTTGGCGGTGCGTTTTACGTGCTGCTCTGCTTACGATCTGCGGGCGCACAGAAAGCGATTGGGGAAACACGGATCTCACGCGAACGGTCACGCGGCTCTCCGTAGACGGGCGCATGCTCAAGCGTTCGGAACGTCTCCCACGCGATACCCTGAGGGTCCACAGTCCAGGTCTTATCTGACTTTGCGTAGCAGCAGGTCGTCGCCGTTTGATCCGTGACGGGCAGTTCGGCATTCGCAAAACGAGTTCGCATCTCAGCGAGTTCATCATCCGACTCGCAAGTATGTATTCGGACTCGGGGGGAATAACGCTGTGGCTAAGCTCACAGCTCGCGTCCGCACGCACGAACGTCGTACCGTGCGGATTCGATATTCTCGCATCCGAGCTGCTCGGTGGCGGATGGCCGAAAGGTGCGCTTACTGACTTGCTGGTGCAGCAGCCGGGTGTCGGCGAGCTGCGTTTGCTGCTTCCCGCACTACGCGCCATCGCATCGCGACGAATAGCGTTTCTCCAGGCGCCCCATCGTTTCCAACCAGAAGCAGCCGCGTACTGGGGCCTGCCCGAGACATCGCTTCACGTAGTGCGCGCCTCGAAGACGGCCGACGCACTGTGAGCTGCCGAGCAAATTCTTCGATCCGGTACCTACGGTGCGTTGCTGTTTTGGCAGACCCATGTCCGACCCGAGGCCCTACGGCGGTTGCATCTTGCCGCGCAGACAAGCGAGACCATATTTTTCATGATTCGCCCGCTCGCCAGTGCGAGCGATACCTCGGCTGCTCCTTTGCGCATTGCAGTGCGTCCTCACCGCGATGCGGTCGCGCTTCAATTCATCAAGCGCCGTGGACCCGCGCGCGATGAGCAACTCATTGTTGAACTTTCCCACTCGCCCATCCTGTTGAACCGCCATGCAAGTCTGGATTGGCATGTACCTGCCGCACCTCAGCCGCGATGTATTCCAGCCGAACTGGTCACCGATCTCTGACGGAGGCCTGGTCGTGCTCGATCATGATCGCGTTGTCGATTGCGACATAGCCGCGCACGACGCGGGCATGCGCAAAGGCGGCGTACTGACGCTCGCGCCCGACGTCCTCATCTACGATAAAGACGAAGTCCGAGAGCAGCAGGCTGCGGTCGACGTGGCCACCGCCATGATGCAGTTCAGCCCGTTGGTCACGATTGCCCCCGAGCAAACCATTCTGATGGACATGTCCGCCAGTCTGCGACTCTTTCATGGTGCGCGCGCACTACGGCGAGCGCTGCGAGGCTCTCTGCACGCGTTCGGCTTCACGGTGCAGGTGAGCGTTGCGCCGACTGGCCAAGGTGCGTGGCTGCTGGCGCGTTATCGTGGAGGACGACGATTATCCATCCGGTCGTTCCTGCGGCAGCTCCCTTCACTTCCCGCGATGCTGCTGCCAGAAGCCCGTCGATTTGCCGACTGGTTTCAGGGGCTTGGCTGCGCCAGTGTCGCGGATCTCCGGCGCTTACCGCGCGCGGGGCTGAAGAAGCGCTGCGGCGTAGCGTTGCTCGATACCCTTGATCGGGCGGTTGGAGAGGCACCCGAACTGTACGAATGGGCTGAATCACCGCCTACGTTCAACGCTCGAATCGAGCTTCCGGACCGCGTCGAGCATGCCGAAGCCGTCCTTTTCGTGGCCCGCCGGCTGATCGTTCAGTTGACAGGTTGGCTGGCAAGCAAGCAATACGCACTCACGCGGTTTTCGATCAGTCTTGAACATGAGCGCGGCCGCTCCGCGTTGCCCCCCACGACAATTGAAATTGCGCTCGCCGAACCGACCTGGCATGAGGAGCATCTGACGCGTCTTCTCAAGGAAAGATTGGGTCGCATCGAGTTGGCGGCCGCCGTGATCGCGGTGCGGCTGGAAGTCAATAATGTAGAGGCCGCCGCGCGGCCATCGGACTCCTTGTTTCCAGAGCCAGGAGGCACAGCGGCCGACCATAACCGCTTGATGGAATTGCTCGTTGCGCGTCTGGGTGCGGAGAACGTATTACGCGCAGCTCCCATCGCGGATCATCGTCCTGAAGTGATCTCCAACTGGGTGCCGGTTACGAGCGATGCGAAAGGCTGTCCGCTTCCCGGGGATCAACCGCGCCCATCCTGGCTGCTCGAAACACCGGTGCAACTGATGACGCGCCAGCATCGGCCTTTCTACGGCAGCCCGTTGCGGACCGTATCGCCCGGTGAACGTGTCGAGGCAGGATGGTGGAACGGCGCACTGGTCACACGCGATTACTATGTTGCCGAGGCCGACGACCACACGTGTTACTGGATCTACCGTGAGCGCGTCAGCAGTCGTAGCGACGAGGATCCACGATGGTTCCTGCATGGGCTTTTCGGGTGAAGCATCATGGAGCCGTTTCCGTCAACGCTGCCCGGCTACGCCGAGTTGCAGTGCTTCTCCAACTTCACGTTTCTTCGTGGCGCTTCGCACTCGGAGGAGCTCATTCAGCGCGCTGGCCAGCTTGGCTATCTCGCGATCGCCATCACTGACGAATGCTCGCTCGCCGGCATCGTGCGCGCACACGTCGCCGCCAAGGAAGCGGATGTACGGCTTATCGTCGGCGCGCATTTCCAACTGACCAACGCTGACGGAACTGCCGCCCTTGCCTTCACGGCACTCGCCACGAATCGTAACGGCTACGGCAATCTCTCCGAACTCATTACGCTCGCTCGCACCCGCACCGTCAAGGGCACGTACCTTCTTTCGCCTCAAGATCTTGCGCGTCCAGAAGCGCCGTATGCGCATCTTAAAGGGCTGCCTGACTGCCTCATTATCTTGTCACCGGAATATCCGGCCAGAGAACAACGGCTCAGTGCCCAAATGGATTGGCTTGCACAGACGTTCGAGGGACGATGCTGGGCCGCGTTGACCCTTCATGCGCGGGCGATGGATGATATCCACCGCGGCGTCGTCGAACACGTCGCCAACCTTCATGACGTGCCGGTTGTGGCGACCGGTGCCGTCACCATGCACGTGCGCTCGCGAAAGCCCTTGCACGATACGCTGACCGCTGTGCGTCTGAATCGCTCCATCGCCGAGTGCGGGTTCGAGTTGGCTCAGAACGCGGAGCAGCACTTACGCCCACGCCTGCGTCTATCCAATTTGTATCCCGAGCGTGCGCTTGCCGAGACGCTGACAATCGCTAATCGCTGCGCATTCTCGTTGGACGAGCTGCGATACAAATATCCCGACGAACTTGTCCCACCCGGCACCACGCCCACCGCATACCTCCGGCAGGAAACCTATATTGGCGCGCATCGGCGCTTCCCTGCAGGCATTCCACATGGCGTCCAGACGCAGATCGAACATGAACTCGCGCTCGTCGCGGATCTCCGTTACGAGCCTTATTTCCTGACGGTCTACGATCTTGTACGCTTCGCTCGCAACGAAGGAATCTTGTGTCAAGGACGCGGGTCCGCAGCGAACTCAGCGGTCTGCTACTGCCTGGGCGTGACCGAGGTCGATCCCGCGCGAAGCTCGATGCTTTTCGAACGCTTCATCTCGAAGGAGCGTGGTGAGCCGCCTGACATCGACGTGGACTTCGAGCACCAGCGGCGCGAGGAAGTCATCCAGTACATTTATCGCAAATACACGCGCACACGCGCGGCGCTGGCGGCTGCCGTTACGACGTATCGCCCAAAGAGCGCCTTGCGGGACTCGGGCAAAGCGCTAGGCGTGGATCCCGTGATCGTCGACAAGGTGGCCAAGTCGCATCAGTGGTTCGACTCCAGCGCGGACCTCCTGAATCGATTTGTCGAATCAGGGCTGGACGCATCGACGCCGATCATCAAGCAATGGGCCAACCTTGCGGCACAACTGCTCAATTTCCCGCGTCATCTCTCTCAACATAGCGGTGGCTTTGTCATCGCGCGTGGCAAGCTTTCGCGGCTCGTGCCAATCGAAAACGCCGCGATGGTTGATCGCAGTGTCATTCAATGGGACAAGGACGATCTCGAAGCGCTGGGGCTGCTGAAAATGGACGTGCTCGCGCTCGGCATGCTGTCCGCCATACGGCGCACGCTCGATCTGATCGCGAAACAACGGGGAGAGCCCTTCGAGTTGCAAGACATCCCGGCCGAGGATCCTGTGACCTACGAGATGATCTGCCGCGCGGATACGGTGGGCGTCTTTCAAATCGAGTCACGCGCGCAGATGAGCATGTTGCCGCGCCTGCAGCCGCGCGAATTCTATGACCTCGTCATTGAGGTGGCGATCGTGCGACCGGGTCCCGTGCAAGGCGGCATGGTCCACCCTTATCTCAGACGCCGACAAGGCATCGAACCCGTGTCGTTTCCCAGTCCCGAGATTGAGACCGCACTTGCTCGCACGCTAGGTGTACCAATCTTTCAGGAGCAGGTCATGCAAGTCGCGATGCTCGCCGCCGGCTTCACGCCGGGCGAGGCCGATCAATTACGACGTGCGATGGCCGCATGGCGTCGCAAAGGCGGCCTGCAGCAGTACTACGATCGCATCGTCAGCGGCATGCTCGAGCGCGGCTACGATCGTGACTTCGCAGAATCGATTTTCTCGCAGATACAGGGGTTCGGCGAGTACGGGTTTCCTGAAAGCCACGCGGCAAGCTTCGCCCTGCTCGTCTACGCAAGTTGCTGGCTCAAGTGCCATGAACGGGCAGCGTTTCTTTGCGCAATGCTCAACAGTCAACCGATGGGTTTCTATTCTCCCTCGCAATTGGTGCAGGACGCCAAGCGTCACAACGTGCGCGTGCTGCCAATC
This sequence comes from Caballeronia sp. LZ003, assembly GCF_031451465.1. Lineage (NCBI taxonomy): Bacteria > Pseudomonadati > Pseudomonadota > Betaproteobacteria > Burkholderiales > Burkholderiaceae > Caballeronia > Caballeronia sp. LZ003. The sequence continues at coordinate 13,317 of NZ_JARUXJ010000232.1, forward strand.
GACGTCACGATCAGCAACTGGGACTCGGCGCTCAAAGGTGAAGGCTCGATGGCGCCGGTTCGCCTTGGCATGTCGCTAATTCGCGGCATGCGGGACGAGGCGGCTGCGCGCATCGAGGCTGCTCGATCGGTCAAGCCATTTGAGACGGTCAACCTGGCCAACCGCGCCCGGCTCGATCGGCGCGACCTGCAATTGCTGGCTGACTCGAACGCGCTCGCTTCACTCTCTGGAAATCGGCGAGAGGCACTTTGGCAGGCGGTTGCGGCTGTTCCGGACAAAGATCTGTTGCGGGCGACCGCATGAGAGGAAGAAGTGCCCGTATTAGGTGCGCCGACCGAAGCGCAGGACATCGTAGGCGACTACCACGCAACCGGGCTAACGTTAAATCGACATCCGCTTGCGCTGCTGCGCGAAAGGCTCGACGGGAAAAAAATTTTTGCCGCATCAAAACTCGCGACCTACCCAAATGGTCGGCGTGCCAAAGCGTGCGGAATCGTGACCGTACGCCAGCGCCCGGGAACCGCGAAAGGTGTGCTTTTTATCACGCTAGAGGACGAGACTGGCCAGATCAATGTGATCGTCTGGCCTTCGCTGGTCGAGAAATTCAGAAGAGAAGCCCTTGGTGCTTCGCTCCTCGGAGTTTATGGGGTGTGGCAAAAGGAAGGGGAAGTAAAGCATCTCGTCGCGAATAGGCTCATCGACATGACGGCACTATTAGGGCATTTGGCCACGTCGAGCCGGAACTTTCACTGAAGCAAAACTTCGCGGCGAATGAAACCCGCAACAAGGAACCGTTGCCGACCGCAACCTTACGCAAAAATCAACAAGCCACTCTTAGCTGCTGTTCAACCGAAAGCCGTGCGAGCGACCGTTGGGTCTGCTTATGGGCATCTAGGAGCCATATGCCGTTGCGGACATTCGAGCCGCTCGATTCAACGAGCGCACGAGGCCAAGCCTCTTGAGATGCGGAGTCACTAGGCTCCGGACAAAAGAGATGCAAAAAGCTGCATCTTTCGCGTCCACGTTCATCCGAATTCTCTTCACCATTCCATGCTATGCCCCGGTTGCCTAACGTGCGTCTGCGAATCGGGCGCATACGGGCGACAACCACGCCTTGACTCGGCGATGTTCCGGTAACACTGAACGCTCACCCGTCCACCCGCGTGAATGAGGCGTCGTGAGGACAAGAACAATCAGAGCACTTGTCAGGCGTCCATTAACACCAACGAGGTTTGCAGAAAAATGTCGGTTGCAATTCCATCCTTTCGCCTGACGGCGTTGACAGCGCTAGCGGCGGCCGCCACGCTCACCGCATGTGGCGGGAGTTCCGGCTCCTCAGATGCGTCGAGCACGACGGGTCAACCTCAAATCGCCGCCTCCCCTCAAAAGGCCCCGATGGGCGGGCAAATTCCCCCACTTGTGGGCACTTAAAATCCCCCACCTAGAGACACGCGAAGCATGTTGCTAGCGCGGTCTGGCAGGACGTTACCTTGCACCCCTCGAATGAATAAGAGGGGTTGTTGGAGTGAATGTCTTGAAGCCGCATCTGCAAACAACCATCGCCACGCTCGTCGCCGCGGGCAAACGTCAGCGGGAGATTGCCCGGGTTACGGGCGTTGACCGCAAGACGATCCGTAAGTATCAGGAGCAATTCGCGGCGGCGCAGGCAAATTCCCCCACGGTGCCCACCGGCCCCGAGCTGCAAATTCCTCCACCCTGCCCACCGACAAAGGGCAGCCAGCTATCGGCCTGCGAGCGACACCGCGAGTTCATAGAAGCCCATTTGCGGTTGCGGCGCAACGCCATGGCCATCTACCAGGATCTGGTGGACCGGTTTGGGTTCGCCGCCGGATATGACAGCGTCAAGCGGTTCGTGCGGACATTGCGTCATCATGAGCCCGCCCAGTTTGACCGGCTGGACTTCCTGCCCGGCGAGGAAGCGCAGGTTGACTATGGCGAAGGAGCCCCGACCCGGGTGCCGGGCACAACCCGCTACCGCAAGCCGCGGCTATTCGTGATGACGCTTCGTTACTCGCGGCGCTGCTTCCGCCGCGTCGTATGGAAGTCCAGCAAGCAGGTCTGGGCCGAACTGCACGAGCAGGCCTGGCGCCACTTTGGTGGCGTTACGCAATACGTCGTCCTCGACAATCTGAAGGAAGGCGTTGTCAAACCGGACCTGTACGAGCCGGAACTCAATCCGGTGTATGCCGCCATGCTCGCTCACTACGGCGTGGTAGCGGACCCGGCTCGCGTACGAGATCCGAATCGAAAGGGCACTGTCGAGAACGCAATCCAGCATACCCAGGGCACGGCCCTGAAAGGACGCCGGTTTGAATCGATCGAGGAGCAGAACGCCTTCCTCGAGCAATGGGAATCGAACTGGGCGGCCAGAAGAATCCACGGCAGCACTCGTCGCCAGGTCCAGGCGATGTTCGAGGAGGAGCGCCCCCATCTGCGCGCTTTGCCCACGCGCAACTTCGAATACTTCACCGACAAAGTCTACATGGTCTGCGACGACACGTGCGTACGGGTAGACCACAGCAGCTACGCAGCCCAACCGGCTTCCATCGGCAGCCGGGTACTGGTGCGTAAATTTGCCCGTCACCTAGAAGTCCGCAACCTCCAGACACAGGCGTTGCTGCGCACTCACATGCTGGCCGACAGGCCGGGCACGGTGCTGCTACCGCAGCACGAGCGGCCGTTCAATCCCTCCCGCGAAACGCGCCGCATCCTCGCGCAGGCCAAGACCATCGGGCCGTCGGCCGAGCGCCTGTGCCAGCATCTGTTCGACACCGAAGGCCGGGTCGGTCAGCGCAAGCTCTGGGGCATCGTCGGCCTGGTCCGGCGCTATCCCCGCCGCCTGATCGAATCGGCCTGCGAGATCGCCATGAGAGAAGGCGTGCCCAGCTACAAGCACGTCAAGGCGCTGACCGAGCGTCTGCTGGAGCAGGCGCTGGCTGAACTGGACGCGCCCGTCCAGGGCGAACTGCCCTTGACCCAGGAACATCACCTCATCCGGGACGGCGATGACTATGCCGACCTGTTCACTCTCGGCGCTAAGCACAGCGCCGCCATGCCATCAAACCACGGAGATATCTCTTGAGCATGAGCCTTGCCGAAATCGACCGCGCGCTGCGCGAACTTCGCCTGTCGGGTATCAGCGCGACACTCGAAACCCGGGTACTGCAGGCCCAGGCCAGCCAGCAGCCGTTCCTCGAAACCTTCTCCATGATTCTGCAAGACGAGCTCGATCGCCGGCAATCCCGGTTGCTCGAACGACGATACCAGCAGTCCGGGCTGGACGAGCGCAAAACCCTGAGCGACTTCGACTGGTCCTTCAATCGAAAGTACCGCGTCAGGCTTGCTTCGAGTTACACACCCTGAAGTTCGTCACCGACAGCGACAACGCATTGCTGATCGGAAAAACGGGCACTGGCAAAAGCCATGTCGCCAAGGCCATCGCCTATAACGCTACCCTGCAGGGAATGAAGGTGCGCTATGTCGAGTCCGACACGGTGTTCGCCGGCTATGCGGTGGAAACACGGGCCGATCAGGATCGGCTGCTCAAGGCACTCGTTGAGCCCGAACTCCTCGTGCTTGACGATCTGTTCCTCGCTAAACGCATCCCTGATGCCGCAGCCGAACTGCTGCAGACCCTTGTTCACCAACGATACAAGCATCGCCGCAGCATTCTCGTCACATCCAACCGCATCGTCCAGGACTGGGGGCGCTACCTTCGCGACAACACCATGGCCTCAACGATTCTCGACCGGCTACTGCATCGCTCCAAGCTCCTGGAGTTTGAAGGCAAGAGCTATCGCCTGCGTGAAGCTGCCACCAGACTTGCCGTCAATGAGGAACCCGACGCATAATCCGCTCGTCCTGCCTGGGGGAATTTAGCCGCCCACAAGTGGAGGAAATTGACCTGCCCATCGGGGCAAAAGGTGACGTTCTTACCACCATCATTGACTGCCCAAGGAGTTTCAGCCACTGGCGACCCGATTGCAGACGGTGTCGCGTTTATGAATGCAGTTCGGCAAAACGTCGGCTACCCGACAGCGATCGTGGTCGACAACGGACTAACTACATCGTCCCAAAATCACGCTGCTTACCTCGTCGCGAACTCGTCGATGGGTCATTACGAAACCGTCGGCCTGCCCGGATATACAGGTGCGTCTCCGTTCGATCGCATCGCGGCCGTGGGCTTCCCGAACATCGCCTCGGAGGTGACGGTTGCCGGCGATGTGCGTGCATTCGTTAGCTCGTTGACCGCCGTCCAACTGATATTCGACGCTCCCTACCACCGTATGGGAATGCTGGAGGATTACGCGCGCATGGGCATAGGCGGCGTTACCGGCAATACGTGGGGGGCGTTCAACATCAATTTCGGAAACCGCACGACCGACCTGCGCTCGTCGCAGGTTGTTGCCTATCCCTACGCTGGTCAAACAGGTGTTCCCACGAAGTGGTACGCGTATGAGGATCCCGATCCATTCGCGTCAGCGCCGCAGTACACGCAAACGTACACCGGCTATCCAGTGACGATCGAGGGGAAGCTGTTTTCGAAGTTGAGTTCGGTGAACATCACCATAACCGACGGCAGCGGCAACGCTGTGCTATGCCAACTGCAGACGCCCCAAAATGACTCGCACCTAACGTCAGGCGCAATGTGCATTCCATTCACGCCGCTCACTGCCAGCTCGGCCTACACGGTGCACGCAGTCGGCGTACTGACCGACCCATTTGAGGCAGGCACGCCTGCGCATCCGATCGACCTGACATGGTCGTTCACTACAGCACCCAGCAGCGATGGGAAGGCGAAGGCGGCGAATTATGGTGTCCGGCCGCCAGTAGTTCAGTAAGCGCCTTCCGCCGAAGAGCAGAGCTTTCGAATTGTCTAGGAAGTCAGTTTCCTGTCGTTGATCAAATAACCATGTGAGACCATGCAAAGCCATATCCTGCCAGTTGCAGTGATCGTCCTTTTAACCGTAATGATCGTCATCATCGCAACCAAGGCAGTCATTTCGAAACCAAGATATAAAGCAGTTCCATTGCTCACTCCTAACGAGACGGAGTTTTTTGAGCGACTTCGTCGCGCGCTGCCGGAGACCTCCATTTTTCCGCAAGTCGCGATGTCCGCAATCATCCAGCCACGCGCCACCGGCAAACAGAGGGTGGTCGACTTACGCCGGATCTCCCAGAAACGCTTTGACTACGCGGTGTACGACAAGCACCTGACGCTCCTCGCAGTCGTTGAGCTTGACGATCGAACCCACGATTCGGCACGTGACGCGGTGCGTGACGCATACCTCTCTAGCGCTGGCATTCGGACAATCCGGTTCCAGTCTAAAGCGAAGCCCGACTTACAAAAAATCCGCGCAGCGTTCTTCCCCTCTAAGAGTTCGAACCTTTCCACAGTCGGCTCTTCTCTTTTCGCTGAAGCGGGCGAGAAGTCCATTACTTGACTCTGCTGAAACGTTGATACGTTGTAGATGATGCGAGCTAACTCGCGTCGCAATGAAACTTAAAGAGATCGCCCATGGGAAACAACAAGAAGCAACCCGTCGATTCGATCAAGTCACTTATCGACCTCACTCAAGCATCGTTTGCAATCGCATGGAAAGCAGTCCTCCTTCTCGGGGGGCTGATCGTCGTCGCCTACTGTTATTTTGAGAGTATCGTGCCCGAAGGGCTTTCACTCAGTGATGCTTTCTTTCTCGCGTCAGCCGCCTTCTCACTTGTATCGCGATAATCGGTGTTGGCTTCTGCGCCTTCGCAACGGTGTGGGCAATCAAGTTTCTCGTCATCGGCAACAACTTCAGGCTTAGGCACCGCGGCCACCCCCCAGCCCACTCGCTTCATTCTGCATTCGATAACGGATCGACGGTCTTCATGTCGTTCCTCAGCCGGGTCTTTCCATGCACGCCAGAGCCCCGCGATCGCGAGCGGCGATTCGTCCGCCATTCCGATCCGCCAACGAACAGCCTTGCCGGTTTCATAATTCGGCTCGTAGAACCGCCGGCACGGGATCAGAGCAAGCTGCAGTTTGTTCCACGCGGAGCGGAAGCTCGTCTTCTGCCCGACCGACTCAGCTCGCGCGTTCATCGTGTCGAACGCCTTCACGCCTTGCGGGATGAATCTGCGCGGGACAATCCCGAAGCTGGCCGCGTCAGTCGAATTGTCACGGTCAATGCGGCGGAAGATCGGGGCAGCGTAATCTTTGTAGATCTCCGGCTTGTAATCAAAATTCGGCACAGGGAAGAGGCTGAAGACGTCGAAACGGTCCTTCGGCGCCGCCGTCCGAGTCTGACCGGCGACCTCCGTCATGGCACCTATTTTGCACGAATTGCTCATTTGGCCTTGCCGCTGAGCAGGACGCTGCCTCCTAAACGAGGCGCGAACGTGGCCGGCCTAGAAACCTACCGCAAGGGGTTCTTATGGCTGCCCGCTCGATTGCGTCGCTGACGCTCAGTTTTGGCCTTGTATCCGTACCCGTTAAGGTCTATACCGCGACCGAAAGCAAGACAGGGGTCGGCTTCAACCTAATGCACAAGGATTGCGGCACCCGGCTTAAACAGCAATACGTCTGCCCCCACGATGGCAAAGTCGTCGAGCGCGCCGACATGGTCAAGGGCTATGAATTCGAGAAAGAGCGGTACGTGATTTTTGAGAAGTCGGAGCTTGACGCACTTGAGGCCAGCGCGAGCCACACCATCGATATCGTGTCCTTCATGCCCACCGAGGCAATCGACCCCATCTATCTCGACAAACCCTACTATCTCGCCCCCGACAAACGCGGCGGCAAACCGTATCGCCTTCTACAAGAGGCGATGAAAGATAGCGGCACCTGCGCTTTAGCCCGTTGGACGTGGAAGGGGAAGCAGCATATGGTGCAGATTCGCGCCGGCAGCGACGGTTTGATTCTTCAGACCTTGCTTTATGCCGATGGGGTTCGCTCCCAGGCCGATATCGGCATCGACCAACCGGAAATCCAGCCGACGGAGCTGCAGCTTGCCGAGCAGTTGATTGAGCAGTATCGCGGCGACAGCTACGACGCGGCAGCGTACAAGGATGAGGAGAAGGAACGAATCCTTGCGGAGATCGATAAAAAGATTGCGGGCAACAAAATCACCGCCGGGCCAGCCGTCGAGCAGCCCGGCGCGCAGGTCATCGACCTTGTAGAAGCTTTGCGGGCCAGCTTGAAGAAAAAAGCAACCGCGGTACAGCCGGCAGCGGCACCGCGCGCTGTACGAAAGACAGCCCGAGCGGCCGAGCCGGAGCCGGAAGTGGCAAACCAAACCGCGGCCACGAAGCGCCGCTCGGTTCGCCGCGCGTCCAACGAAGTTCAACCCGCACCTGCACGCAAGACCGGCACGAAGAGGTGACATGCCCCTCAATGGCTACCGCCTTCGCGACGTTCAGCGCATGCTGGGCGTTTCTCGAAGCGTCGTAGAGAAGCTTGTTGCGGCCGGCTTTGTTTCGCCAGACGGCGAGCGGCGGGACTGGCGCTTTACGTTCCAGGACATCGTCTTGCTTAGGACCGCACAGGCATTGCGCGTGGCTGGCGTGTCTTCTTTGAAGATCGTTCGCGCGCTTGATCATCTGCGCAAGAGCTGGGGCCACCAGGGAGCGCTTACCGGTGTGCGAATTGCGGCTGTCGGCGACCGTGTCGCCGTGCGGGACGATGCGAGCCGCCAGTGGGATGCCGAGACCGGTCAATTGCTTCTGGATTTCGACGGCCTGCCCGCCACGTCAAACATCGCTTCGCTGCAGGCGCCGTTGGCAAACAGAGTGCGGGAAGCGGCAAGCGACCTCTTCCATCGCGCCCGAGCGCTCGAAGATGAGGACATTGACGCTGCCGAATCTGCATACCGGGAAGCACTTGCGCGTGCCCCGGACTATACCGACGCATCACTGAATCTTGGCGGCATCCTCGTCGACACAGAGCGGTACGACGACGCCATAGCGGTCTACCGCGACGCCCTTCGCCACCGACCGACCGATCCCGTATTGCACTTCAACATCGGCGTTGGATTGGAAGATTCTGGCCGCTTACGGGAAGCATTACAGTCCTACGATCTTTGCATCAAATGCGCGTCAGACTTCGCGGATGCCCACTTTAACGCCGCGCGTATCTATGAGGAGCTTGGCGAGGCGAGGAAGGCGATCCGCCACTTCAATGCTTACTGCAAATCGCAGATGGATGCGTAAAAGCGATCGGGACATGTGTTGTTGCGTGCCAACCGGGACAAGAACGAGACACGAAAAGGCAGACCAAACAAACCCGGCTGGAAGCCCACCCCTCAAGCATTTACGAAGTGTGTACTTGAGCTTTCTTAACAGCGTCAAAGCCGTCCGTAACATCGAACAGCGATCCCGATATTTCTTTGACGAGCCTCGCTTGGCACTCAGGCGTAAGGTGCTCGCGACGGCCAAACTGTTCGACGGCTCCCCGCAGGCTTTCCGCGGCCGTCCCGCCGTCTATGGAGTCGATCTTGCCAGCGTGAAAAACCTTGGCGATACCATGACTGCGCAGAATCCGGGCAAAGTCGCCCAACTGTGACGGAAGGTGCGGCGCAGACTGCTTGCTCGCAAGCTCTCTCTCCAGACGCTCGATTTTCTCGGCCATAGCCTGAACCGCAACTGATTCAGCTTGTGTGCTCACGTTTTTTGTTTCCTTTGGGTTGGATCGCAAGCGAATCGCACGTGCCGCTGCTCGAATCCGTTTTGCCGCGCCATGCGGCGTATCGCACACCGCAGTCCAGTCATGGTGCCGCCACTGGATGACTTCGGCCGCTTCATTCAACGAACGCGCAGCGACCACCTCGCGAACTTCGTCCGCGACTTCATTCCACCATGCCGAACTTTCACCCTCGCTCGCGCGCGGATCGACAGCGTGGCGGTAGATTGTCTTTGCGGCTTCAAGTGCGATCGCCATTGTTATCCTATGTCAAACGAGCCGTCCGATCCAACCGACCGGAACGAGCCAGACCACGAGCGCCGCGATAAGCGCGATGAAGAGAACCCATAAGCCAAGTCGCAACGCAAGGTTCCTTTTCGATCGGCGCTCAGTCATTGACTATCCTAAGAAGTGTCTTCCGAAATTTATTACTTACCTCATGCATCGTTGCGTGCGGACATCACAATCTTCACGTTGTGCGTCATAGTTACCTCGGCTTCGGTGGCGTTGGTTACGCGTTCTGATATGCGATGCAAACCTCTCGCGGCAAACTCGTCACCGCTATGAGAAATTCGACAGCCGATTCATCCGACACGCGGCCTTCACCCGAAGGCGAAACTGTCAGTAGATGCGCATAGGCAAGCCAGTCCGACTCGGCTTGCGCGTCGAGCTTCCCACCATGCCCCAAGAAATTGTGGTATCGGAGATTTGCTGCTTGAAGCTGATCGAGCTGAGTGTCGGACAGGCTGTCGTAGGGTGAGCGCCATCTTCTTTCTTGCGATCGTCATATTTGGTGTTCCTGTTTCTCAATTCGTTCGAGCTGCAGAAGCCCAATCAAAGAATCGACATCCGAGAACCACGCGTCAACCGTTTGGTAGTCCATCGGATCAACGATGAAAACCTTACCGTCGCGTGCTCGCAGGAGAATGTGGTGGGTCTCGTCAGATGCGCCGATAAGGCATACGCCCTTCTCGGCTAGTTTTCGATCATCGGTCTCGTCTTGGATTGCCTCAGCGGTCCAGAGCCTCGGTCCATATCCGTTTTCGACGCCGTGGGGATGCGCGATTAGATATGCTTCGAACTCTGCCGGGACGCCCACACCAAAGGACCGTTTGAACCACTGCGCAAAGCTCATCTGTTTTCCGTGGTATCAGTCCAGCCGCATCGCGACTCTCTTGCTCACTTTCGAAATGGCGATTGGTCAAAGTCAGACCACTTTGGACGGCCAATGCAAACCCGAGGCCGACCGCCAAGACGGAGCCGTGACGCAACAAGGACAGGTTCGCGCTCGTAAGCGTTTCGAGTAGCGGAATAATGTGGCCGTGTGCGTATCCCGCGAACAACAGCAGCGCGAGCGCGGAAACCAGCAACGCCCATGCGCTACGGCGCACGTCACGATTCACGTCTCTGAGCAACCCTTTCATATCTTCGTGCAGGCTCATAGTTTTCCGTTGCTTCAAGTGGCGATAGACCTTGCTTTAACAAGCGCTCGTTTCTGACGAAGTTTGTGTTCGCGAACAAGTTGCGCCGCTATCCAAATGTCACCGATAGAGGGGTTCCGGCTGTTCATTTTGCTTACCAAGGAATCCACATAATCTCGGTCGGCAACTGGATCGAGGTCCGCTCGATCCCCAAGCGATTCGATTATGTCCAACAATCCCCTCGATATCACATGCGCTGCCTTAACTCGTTGCTCTGCCGTACTTCGATCAAATGCGACATGGGCTTCCGCTGTTGACGGTTCTTCGTTTTCCCACGATAGCTTAAACATCATGCGGCTTTTCTAAATCTTGTACGGCACGCGGACACCCGGCTCGTCCGCTGGAAAGTCCTTTGTATTTCGCGAAACGAGCAGCAGCGAGTGAACCTGTGCCGACGCCCACACGATCGCATCGGGAAGACGAATCTTTTTAGCCCGGCGAATGTCGACGGCGCGATTGGTGACGGCACTGTCTACCGCGATGACATCAAATGAATCGAGCCATGCGCGGATCGCGGCGTCTTCTTCTGCGGATGCCCCGACCAGCACCTCCATCCAGGTGATCGCGCTGATCGCGCGATACTCATAGCGGGCGATTTCTTTCTTGGCTGCGCTGACCCCGTTGAGATAGTCAATGAGGATATTCGTATCGAAGAGCGCCTTCACCATTCGGAACGAAGCTCCTGCTGGTACGCAAGGCCATCCGTCTTCCGGCTCTTCCACAGACCGAATACTTCGGTTCCGAGCGCGCGCTTGCGCTGTGAGATATACGCCTCAATGGCATCGCGGATGACGGCTGCGCGTGGCCGCTGTTCTGCCTCCACAATCACCGCGAGGTCGTCAACCTGCGACTCCGGCAGATCAACCAGGATACGACTCATAACCACCTCCATTGCATGATATATACATCGTATATCAATCGAAGATCTTTCGCAAGCGGTGTGTCCGGTTTATCGGCAGAGAAGCGACGGTTATTTAGTCACGCGTTGCGCATCCGACGCCGCGTCCCCCTTCGGTTTCGTAGCTCAGACGGCGGCCGTGACCGGAGCCGTCGGCGTCGCGCGGCGGCGGATAAATTCGGCCGACCCGCTTCAACTGGCTGTTGGCGGTTAAGCCACGGCCCGGTATGATCGTATGCCCCGAAATGTCGCGGTGCACCGTCAGTCGTGCCCAACCGCCCGTCGCATGGCAGCCGTGATACCTTGGCGCGTTCTGAAAAAACCGTCCCAAGGATCCGCCGACAGAGTTTGGACGCGTTGCGCAGCATTCTGGATGGTCCACTGGTCTGCCGCCCTGGCACTCTCGAGCTCTTCCCAGGCGATCGGCATTGATACGCCAAGCCCGGGTCGGGCGCGCGCCGAGTACGCCGCCGCCGTGCTGGCGCCCTTCCCGTTGCGAAGATAGTCAATGAAGATCTTTCCGACTCGATTTTTTGGGCCGAGGACAGCAGAGAATCGCTCGGGCATGAGGCGCGCCATGTAGCGCGCGACGGCGCGCGAAAAGGCTTTTACTTCGTTCCATTGCTGTCGGCGGGTCAGCGGCACGACGATATGAAAGCCCTTGCCACCGCTTGTCTTGATAAAGCTTTTGAGTCCGATCTCATCGAGCAGCACCTTGGACACCTTCGCGGCGTCGACCATCATCTGCCACGGCAGCGCCGGGTCAGGGTCCAGATCAAGGATGAAACGATCAGGATGGTCGAGGTCCGGCTGAACAGCGTTCCAACTATGCAATTCGATGACGTTCATCTGAGCGAGGCCGATCAGTGCTTCATGTTGGTCCACAACAAGCAACGGTGAATGACCGGGATGCATCGAGACCGGCAGTCGCGTGATGCCGGGGATCTTGGAACGCTCCTCGTGCTTCTGGAAGAACATTTCGGATTTGATGCCTTCGGGCGCGCGCACGAGCGATATCGGTCTGTCTTTGAGGTAGGGCAAGGCAAACTCGGCGATCGTATCGTAGTAGCGAACGAGATCGATTTTGGTGACGCGCGTCACGTCGTCAATGACGCGCTCGGCATTCGACACTTTCACGCCGGCGACGATGAGATTCCCGCTGCGGCCGGGAGTGCTGCGGCTCGCGCCTTTGCGTAGGCTCTGACTTTTCGGCTTCTCTATGTCGACTACCGTCTCTTCGGTCACGGTATTGGCGGACTTGTCATCTCGCATGCCATGAAAAACCGGGTGACGAACCTCACCCGCAGGCGTCCATTCAAGGAACGATGCTTCCAGAACGAGCTCGGGCTCGATCCATACGAAGTCGCGATCCTTCTCGCGCTGCGGCGGGTTATAGAATGGCGGATCTTGCCGAACCAGCACGCGCGCTCTCTCTTCGAGCTCGGCTAGTGGGCGCGGTTTCAACTCTGCCTTCACGGTCCCGGCGAAACGCAAGCTACCGTCTCGCTCGTGCACTCCGATCATAAGCGACCGTATGCCAGCTTTAGCACCGGCGAGACGCGTATAGCCGCCCACGACGAATTCCTGCCTGCTCAGGCATTTGAGCTTGATCCAAGCCGTCGAGCGACCGGAGCGATAAGGCGCATCGGCGCGCTTGCCGATAATCCCCTCGAGCCGCATTTGGCACGCCGATGCGAGCAAGGATTGCGGATCCTCATTGAACGACTCGCTGAAGCGGACGCGCTCGCTCGGGGTCCGGGCGATCAGTTCGCCCAGCAATTGCCTGCGCTGCGCGAGTGGTAATGCCCGTAGGTCACGCCCGTTCAGAAACGGAATGTCGAAAGCGAAGAATGTAAGTTGTGCCGTGCTGCGGCGGTCGAACGCATTTTGAAGCGCGTTGAAGTCTGGAACGCCGCTTTCGGTGAGTACGACGACTTCGCCGTCAAGCCACGCATTATCGACTGGTATCGCCTCGATCGCGTTCGCAAGCGCGGGCATCTTGTTCGTCCAATCGTGCCCGCCTCGCGTAATAAGCTTTACGCGCCCGCTATCGAGCCTGCACATCAGACGATAGCCATCAAACTTGATCTCATAGGACCATACGCCATTCGTAGGCGGACGACTTGCGAGCGTCGCTAGTTGCGGGGCGATCGACTCGGGAAGTACGGCACTGGATGGTGCACGGGAGGGCACGGATAGTTTCGCCATTCGTTGGGCGAGATCGTCTCAGAACCCTACGCCTACGCCGACACCACCTCAGCCTCCGCCTCCGAACCTGCCGCCTCCTACGCCCACGCCGATGCTGGGACCGGGCGCATAGTAGCCGGGGCCGTATGCAGGATCCTCGTAACCATAAGGGGGCGCGGACACGCATCCGGAGAACGCCGCCACAAGCGTCACACTAAAAAAAGTCTGAGCATGATCTTCTCCCGTGTTGCACGTTCCAGCAAAAACTAATCCCAGATTGGAAACTGGAGTGAGCTGTCGGAAGCGCTTTCAGTCCTCTCACACACCGTTGGTGGCGCGATACTATGGCCGAGACGGTAAGTCAAAACCCGCCGGTGCATGCTCGGTTAGAAGTTTTCATCGAGCCAGGCTTTGGCCCACCCGATCGCACGCAGATGTGCGGCGCTCGCAGTGTCAAAATAGCCGATGTCGGAAAAATTAAAAATTTGCCCATCCGCCTGATCCTCAGACGGCTGCCGCTCAACCGAGCACCGCGAATGCCGATAGTGGCCAGTCTGCTCCGGCTGGGATTCGATGGTCCATTCTTGATACTCAACTTTCATATGATGCTCAGAGACAGCCATGGTTTCGATTTTTAAAGAGAGGACGCGAGACGGCGAAATCGCTCGCGCGTTAAATCTTGCGCTTCATGCTTTTAGCGTCCACTCCCGCGCCGAGGTGACGATGGAAGGTGAACGTATCGTGCTGGATTTTACGCGGGAGACTGCTGCCCTGATGCACGCCCTCCGATTGCTTGGCGTGCAGCCCGGTGAGATTCTGCCAGCGCCCAACTTCGACGAATTCGATCTCGGAAAGAAAAACGTCCCGGGGTTTTAGCCCGGGACGTGTTCGAAAGTAGATGGGCGGTTGCTACGCCGCTTCTGCAAAGAGATTGAGTTGCCTCGCGTCATAGCCTAGCAACTGGTCGTGGACGGTATCGCTGATCGCATGAGCAACAAGATGCGCGTCGAGGTCAGCGGGCGTCATGTTCAGACGCTGCGCGAGCCGCGAGAAGTACTGCCCGCGCTTTGCCATCTCCTGATACCGCTGGGCCATGCCAGTCGGCAACTTCACGATGCCCTCGTTCAGCCAAAAATGCGCTGAGTCGATTGCGTCGCGATGCTGCGTGTCCAGCATGAACGCAGTGTGGTAGGTGCAGGTGACGAACAAGCATGCTGCTTGCGCATCGACGTCGAACTGCGAAGTCTCCTCGAAATACACCGTCTGCTCGCTGCCGGTCGTCCGCGCATAACCGACGAGCGGTTGCCGGTGCATGGCGATCCGTTCTTCGATTTCCGGATCGTCATCGGCAGATCCATCAACGCCGTAGTAGTCAGCGTAGGCCATAAAGGCTTGCGCATAGCCGGTCTTCTGACCACTGGCGTATTGCTCCAGCCACGGCGGCGTCATTGGCGGACCCCGTTTTGGGGTTGCACTCTGCCGCCGATGATCAGGAAGACCTTCGTATCGACGTTCCGAACCCACGGGCGAACTTCACCCGCGTGCGTCGCGGTGCCGGCGATGTAGCCAATCGCCGCTTCGAGGTTGGGAAACTGCTCGGGCGATGCGCCCAGCTTGGCTGCTTCAAACATAAAAACACTCCACACAAAAAATGCGGAGCGACCCCAGCGGGTCGCTTGCCCGCAGGGGTTGAGAAACGAGATTGGAGGGCGATTTGTGCCGCTTACTCGACCAGCTTGACGCTTTGCCACCAGCGACCGCCCGAAGGCAGGTCTCTGACGAAATCGAAGTTCTCCGCTTCGTCGCGCGTGAGCTCGATCAGCCCGCCCTTCAACATGGCCGCCTGGAGATAGACGACGTTCGCGAGGGCGAGCGCGCCATGCTGTTCGGCGATGCCGGTCAGCGTTTCGACCGCATCCAGCAGTTCTGCATTGAACTGCTTCGCGTCAGCAGCGAGGCGCAGCGACACGTCAGCGTCGGCGATCGCGGCCACCACCGCATCGCATTGGGCTTGCGAGTCGTCGGGTCCGTACTGGTCGGGCTTGATCCAGCTTCGGACCACCATGTCATTGAGTACATCGTCGACTAAATCGGTGCAGGAATAGGCCATGGAAGGCTCCAGTGAAGAAGTGAAAAGAATTGGGCCGCCGTCAGATGCGACGCAGACGGCCTGTATCGAATGCAGACGCGCCACGCAGGAACGGCGGGCGCGGCTGCTGCGTTTGCGCATTCGCGGGTGCCGCGTGCTGCGCGGGCGGCTGGTGAGCGGCCGCGTTTGACGGAGACGGACTACCGGCTGCCGCGAGCAACAGCATGAGAAGGTTTGCCATAGGAATAGCGCCGGAAGGCGCAAGAGAAGGGTCGGAAAAACGAGAAGCGCCCCTTGTGGGGGCGACTCCCCACAAGGGTTGATAAGAAATCAGGCGGCAAGCGCCTGTACGTCGATGACTGCGTCGGCCTCTGCCACAAGATCGGGCGTCTGCGAGATGAAAAACTCCCGCTGATACCCGCCCTGTCGAAGGACTTCGCGTTTCATGCGCATGAACTGCACTTTGCGCTGCGGATCGAGCGGGCCGTCTGACTCGTCGCTGAACAATGTCTGATACGGCTGTCCCGTGTTCTGTGCGAGGTAAAGCGCAATGCCGCGCGTGAGGCACTCGTTGATCCAGACTTTCTGGCCGCCCGACATCACCGATACCGACTTGCTGCTGTCGGCCTCAGCGTCGTGGACGATGATCTCGAACCCCTCGCGCAACTCGCCACTGGCAAGCGCTCGTTGCGTACGGATCTCAACGGTGAAGCGCATCCCATAACACGCAAGCAAAAGCTCATTGACCATCTGCGTGAGCGCGGGACCCGCGTCGTCGATCGTGAGTGCTACCACGCCGTCGTTGCCGAGGCCCTTTGCCAACAGCTTCCACTTAGCGATTTCGTCCGAGAGGCGATCCGCGCGTGACTGCTTCGCGGAAAACTTCTCCAACTCCACCGCAAGCGCTTCGCCTTCAGCCTGAAGCACGCTTTGCGAGCGAATCAGAGCTTCGATCCGGCCCTCGAGCGCCGCCAAGACTTCACGGTTCGCGCCCAGGTCGCGATCGAGCGTTGCAATCGCGGCCGTCACATCGACGGCTGCGAGTCGCGTCGCCTCATCAGCGATGCGAGCAAGTTCAGCGGTCGCACGGGCCTTTTCAGACTCGAACTTGGCTGTCCTCGCAGCTCCCTCTTCTGCAATCGAGCGGGACTCCGCTTGCGCGGCTTCCAGTCCCGATGTGGCGGCGTCCAGAAGTGGCTTGCTCGCAGCAAGTTCAGTTGCGACCTGCAGCGCGCGTCGAAGTTTGCTTACCTCATCGGTAATGGCCAACATCTCCACGCGCTTTGCCGCCAATTTAGCAGGCACCGTAGCCAACTCATCGGCTTGCTTCAACTTCGCACGATACTTCTCACGAAGATCAGTCACGGAGACCGCGTAGGTCGCGGCCTGCTCCTTCGCATGCAGCGCTTGCGACAGCAACGGGCAGCTCGCGTGCATTGAGTGACCCACGCACGGAACCTGTTCCACCACCGCCGCTTGCTTATTCAGAACATCGAGGTGCGTCTTCTTCGCGCGCCCGTCGCTCTGCAACGTCGCCAGCGACACATTCAAACCACTGAGCGTCGCGTGGTTCACTTCAAGCTCAGCGATCTCGCGTTGCAACGGCGAGAACTTGGCTTCCTCCCGAGCAATGCCGAGTTCAGCTTCTTCGCGCTTGGCGGCAGCACCGAGAATCGCATCTCGACGAGCAAGCGTGGACTGATGCGTGACGATTGTCCGATTCAGCGCTGTGATGCGTTGCAGATGTCGAGCGAAAGCAGCTCGCTCGTCTTCAGCAGCAGCTCCCATCGCCTTCGTCACTTCTTCTCGCCGCACACCCAGTTCACGCAGACGCGCTTCAACCGACGCGGACTCGCTTTGCTTCGCAGCAAGCGTGGCGCGCTCTTGAGTGAGCTTGCCCGCGCGTGAAAGACCGTCCTCACGTTGCGCGCGCGCCATAGACAAAGCTGCGCTTTGCGCGGCAATGGCTTGCTCACCCTCGGCTTTGCGCTGTCGCTTACCGGCAAGGGCCACAAGCTCCGACTGGACGCCATTAAGCGACTTAGCGAGCAGCTTGACCACGTCGCCTGCTTTCGCCGACAACGCTTTCAGATGCTCGATGCCGAGCAACTCTGCCAGAAGCGTCTTGATCTCGCCTGCACCGTAAGTTGCAAGCGGGCGACGGTTTTGTGCCGAGAACACGCTGGTAAAAAACGTTTCGAGCGAACCGTTGATCGCCTCGACACAGCGGTTATATGACTCCGCCTTGCCGTCCGACACCGTGCCGTCAGGAAGGGACACCGGACGCCACGTGCCGTCGACGCCTCGATAGGCAAGGTAGTACTCCGCTTTACCTGTCTTGCCGGGCTTTCGGAACGTGAACGAGGAACGATAGCGAATGCCATCGTGTTCCCATTCGAGTTCCTTCAGCGCACTGGTGCCACAGATGTGATCCCAGTACGAGAAGGCGTCGACCGACAGCTTCGAGGCCCGTGAGGGCATGATGGGGTACGGGTGCAAGTTGTCCATGAGCGTCGTCTTCCCTGCCCCATTAGGGCCGGTCAACGCGATCAGGCCATCAGGCAACGACTCCAGATCAAGCGTGATGCTGTCTCGCTTCATGCCGTCGCGAATGCCGACGAATCCTTCGAGTGTGAGTTTCAGAGGCCGCATGACAATCCCTCCGAATCTGACATAGACGCAGACAGCGATGCCATCTGGGAATAGAACGCATCGTCGTCCTCGTTGGGAAACGGCGCGTGAACATCCGTCGCCACGACCGCACGCTCAGGTACACGCAGCGTCCCATCGAGTGCAGACGCCACGTGCTCGCAGGCTCTGCTGAACTCGCGGCGCGCATTCGTCAGCAGCTCTGACCAGCCGCTATAGCCGGTCAGGCTGCGGATTTCCGCCGCAGACCACTGACTCGCATAACCTTCCTGATACGACCAGAGGAGATGCTGCATTTGCACTGTCGGGGTGATAGCAACTTCGGCGGCCCCAGGTGTGGTGGCCAGCAACAGCAACGTCTGACCAAACTGAGCCACGACAGCGCCGCGATGTTCGCCGAACGGCTGATGCTGGATCGCAGCGGTAAAGCCGGCCAAATCGACCAACGACTTTTGAAGATCACGCGATGAGCAGCCGCCCAACTCGAAAGCGCAGACCCAGTTGAGGCCAGCAGGATAAAGACCAAACATAATGCACTCCGTTATGGTGGGCGGGAATGCGGCCCCGGTAGGGAACGCTCCCCGCCAGGGTGAAAGAAGAAATGAACTGCTAGAGAAAGGTCCTGCCACTACGAATCGATGCGTCAAAGACGCGGCGAAACCTGTGTTTCGATAGCGACGTTGATAGTCGGCTATCGGAACACGGCTTGCGTGTTCAAGCAAAGGAGCCGTTACTGGCCTCCCCTGCATGCGCGGCTACCTACGCCCCAAACAAATCATCGTTGAGCCACGAAAGGTGATCTGTCTCAGCCGACTCGACGATTTCCACCGTCGCATCTGGCATGGGCAGTGCATCGTCGCAAAGATCGCCATCCGGAGCTGCGTGGGCCGTCACCGGTGCAGGCTCGGATAAGCTCGACACAGCGTCAGCGTAGCTCAGTCGCGCCAGCACGCCAGCGGCGATTGCCTCTGCGTCCCCCGTTTCCAGCAACTGCAGTCGGTCAAGCAAGGGCGCCGGATCAACGTCAGCGTGCTCGCACCAACGCTCAAGCTTTCGGTCAATCGACGTTTCTAGGCTGATGCCTTGGGCGCGTGACCGGACGACGGGAAGAATGCGAGCTTCGACCTTCAGATCGGCCGCGTTGCCGAACAGCGCCGCGATCGCGTCGCGGTCCACTGACTCTTTGTGCTCTTCGTCGACCTGCCAACGAATTCGCACAAACTTGTCGGTCGCATCGAGCGCGATTGCCGTCAGGCGTTGCATGTCGGGCGGTCCGTCAAAGTCGACGCAGATCGTCTGCCAGGACGGCGTCACGATCAGATTGGCTTGCGCCCTTCCCACCTCGACATTCCACATGAGAAAGCCCTTGTCGCCTTCCTCACCGTAGTGGAAACGCCCAATCGAACCGGGATACGCCACAACGCGCCCTGCTCGCTCCCACTGCTGTGCTTTATGGATGTGCCCAAGCATGAACGCATCGCATTCGGCCTCGAACAGACTGCCAAGCGAGAACTCATGATCGAACCCCGCCATCGTCACGCCGTGCTCAGTCGTACAACCGTTGACCGTGCCGTGTGAAACCCCAACAGTCCGGATGCCTGCGGCACGAAGCTGCTGGTTGACGCGACCCGCAGCGGCCAGATAGTCGCCCAGCACGGCTTCAAGACCCGTCCCGGCTTCCTTAGCACCAACGGCGGCCGCAAGTTGTCCCTTGTTGACCGTGGGCAAACAAGTGAACACGACATCGGCGCCTATCGCGAGGACCTCGCGCAGCTCCTCGTCTGAATACACCGGGCCGCTCGATGCATAGAACCGCCCTTCATGAAGGCTCACCTGCTGCACGCGTTCCGCCACATAGATCTGATGCGTTGTAGCCATCAGTTCGAAATTGCGTAGCGTGCCCGGCGGTTCATGCGAGAACGTGCCCTGCAGCATTAAGACCGGCATGCTGCCGCTCAGCCCATTGATGCGCCGAGCAAGGCGATTCAACGAAGGCGCATGGGCGTCGAGGCGATGGTCCGTCGCGTCGCCCGAAATCACCGCAACATCGGCGTGCGCGAGAACGGCGTGGTCGATGGAAAAGCCAAAGCAGCGATCCGACTCTTCGACGTTTCCCGGCGCATAGTGCAAGTCAGAAAAATGAGCGATTTTCACGTCGCCTCCACAATAAAAAATGCCGCCCCGTTTCCGGAAAGCAGCTCAATTGAGCCAACGCCAAACCTCGACGTAGCGATTGATTCAAAACACCGTAATGCATCCATCCCCTTCGCCCCATTCAATCGTGAGCTTGGAGGGAACGGGCTCAATGTAGGAGGTGCTTTTACACCCCCGGCATTCAACCACGATACGCAGCGTGCGATCTGCAGTGAAGACCTTGAAAGCGTCAGCTCCGCACCCGCCACAGCGCATCTGCTTCTGATCAATCAACATGGTTATGTCACTCGTGCAATTGAACGGACAGCGTGTCCCGGACCTTCATCAGCGCTTTGCCGAGAAGGTTCTGGCCTCGCCACTTCGATCTGTCCATGATGTCCGGATGGTGTTCGCCCAAGCCAACGCCCCAGATTGTGTCGTAGGGGCTCGCTTCGACAAGCTCGGTCGGCGCCGTTGCGAGCAACAGCGTTCGCAAACCCGTATGCTGCGCGAACTTCTCGCGGCATCCAACATAGACGATGGACTCGCGCTTTGCCTTCCACACGTCGAGATCGAAGCCTTTGACCTTGCGGCCAAGTGCTTTCTGTTCCTTCGGCAGATGCGTGGCGAGCACTGCTTGCGCGATGTCCTCGTCACCGAGCAGCTTGGCTTTGGAAAACATCATAAATTGCTCTACCGAGCGGAAAGCGACATCGTGATAAGTGAAACGGCACGGATGCCAATTGCTGAATGCATCCTCCGCGCCAAAGAACAGCGTGAAGTTGCCAACTCGACGCATCGGAGACTCCTTCGCGTGATCAAGTAGATGGGCCGCCGAAGCGGACGAATTCGATGCGCATAAGCGGCGCGGTCGAAAACATTTGAGCAAGCGGTTCTTGCTGAAATGCTCTCATGCGCGAGCGAGAAAGGTTAAGGGGCGGAAGAAAGGATGCCAGCCCCCATAAGGGGACTGGCCAAGGTTAAACGTAAGCAGCTTGTGCTACCGCGTCTTGAATCTCGACGTCGAGCGAAGCGGGATCGTTGAGCGCGACTTTGAGACGCGCATTCATCGCATCCACATCGGCAATGCGTTCGATCCAGCCGCGACCGTACGTCTGGTGCGCGTATTTGCGAAAGCCGTTTTGTCGCTCCGGCTGATTCAGACCCAGACGATGCAGCAGGTCCGTCATCCGGTGCCGCTTTTCGTCCAGCGTCTCGTTCGGATCAGAGTCGTCTGCGTTGTCAACTGATCGTGCGCGATCACCCGTTGCTTGCCCGTCCGATGGAAGCGCTTGATCGACGATCGATTGCATCGTGCCATCCGATTCGATAAGCGCCACCGCACGACTGGCGGCGTCAAATGCCGGCTGGGCCTCCTCTGCGCCATCCAGCAACGCGCCGAGGTCAATGTCGGCATCGAGCACTGTCAACATCTGCTTCTGACGAACGGGCTGGCCGTTGTCGTCAATCCGCGTGATGTCGAACTCCTTCTTCGAGAGCCAGAAGCGTGTACCGGTGAGCCTGCCGCGCGCGAGCGCCACGGTTTGCATCGCCGAATAGGCCTTCTGCAACACGTAGATGGAGTTGGTTGGCAGCTCTATCAGACCGAGCCCCTTCACGTCGGGCACAGCGAACAGGAAGTTCGCGGTCAGATTGCATTTGCGGTCCTGATATTGCGGACAGACGTGAGGGTCGCAAACACCGTCGGGAATGTCGTCATCCTGCCGATGCACAACGAGGCGTCCACCAAAAGATCGACGCGTGCGTTGAGCACGTGCGTCACGTTCGACCGGCGCGTACGTCTTGCAGTAGCGCTTGCCGTCGCGATCGTACTCCGAGAAGTACTGCCGTCCCGTGGTCGTGTATGCCGCCATTTGATTGGGCACGTTGCGCAGCCAATCGTCAAACGCGAACATGACCGGGAAGCGATACAACTTCAAACCCTGTCCGCGATCCTCGCCATACAGCCGCAGGATCTCGTCGGCCGTGTCCGGGTTCGAGAAGTCCGAACGTCTGCAAACGAAGTACGGCACATTCTTCGGCACTAGCGCGTTACGAAGCTTCAACGTCGTTTCGATCAGCTTGCCGATTGCTTCGAAAGAGTCGCCGGCTGCTACCCGCTCGTTGTAGAGCATGACCGCGCGCTCGTCTTGCTGATGCGTGCGCGTGAGCACTTTGATACCGGGTCGAATCTTGCCGATCGTGGGCGGCCGAATCGCTCGCTCTTCGACCAGACTGCGCGGCGCGTGATCGA
The DNA here is from genome assembly GCF_031451465.1 of Caballeronia sp. LZ003. Lineage (NCBI taxonomy): Bacteria > Pseudomonadati > Pseudomonadota > Betaproteobacteria > Burkholderiales > Burkholderiaceae > Caballeronia > Caballeronia sp. LZ003. The sequence continues at coordinate 35,688 of NZ_JARUXJ010000232.1, forward strand.
GCATCTGAACAGCAGCGTTCATGACGGTTTCCTTGCGAGAAAGAAGATAGCGTTTGTCCGCAGGGTTTCGGCCTGAGATTGCATCTCTCGGGCCACAGCACTGCCGCGACGTTCGCCGACATGGGAAATAAATACAGAGCGCTCGGCGTCGCTGAACATCGCGACTCGGGCAACTTCGCAGCGCTCACGCCAGACGGAAGACATGGTGTCTGCCTGATCGCGTTCGTTGTCGATTTGTTGCTTGATAGCCTCAGCTATACGTTGATTGAGGCGGTTGGGCAAAAGCATGAACACCTCCGATGAGAAAGGTCCGTTCGCAGCACGCGAAGGACGAAAAAAAAGCCCGCTCCCGTGAGGGGGCGAGCTTCTTGAGATCGATAGAGGGACCTACGCGCCACGTCCCTTCTGGGGACGTGGCGTGCAGGGAGCGGCCGGCAAAAACTGGGGTCGCTCGGTCAGAGAACGTAAAGTCGTTCTCGCGCGGCATGGTCACGCCGCGCAACAGCCCTTTTTCGGAATTTCTTCCGCCGCAGGATTCACGGATCAGCCAACTTCGATCGTTCTACCAGAACAGGCGCTGGAGAGAGACCACCCGAGAACTCCGGGTTCGAACGATGTACCGGCGCAAATGAATGCAGGCCAAGGTACGAGTATCACGGCTGAAAACGGGGAGTGTGTAGCGAGCACACTCAGCACAAGGAAGATTTCCACACCGGTAGCTATCCGGTCGGAGCATGCCAGACGCACATGGCGGGCACGGCTTGGGAGAAAAAAGACGGACTCCGGGCTGGAGTCGAGGTCGATGCGTCGGTGACGCGGGGAATGAAGTTGAGTATCCGGGTTATTGGCACCTGTGTACGGCGGAAAGCTCACGAAATTCGTATAGCTTTCGCCTGCAAGACACTTGTCTAAACAATGAAAATTCTATGTGAGAGAGAACACAGACACACTGAGAACGATTATGGCTGTCATCGACATGGAAGTGCCAGACGAAGAACCGAAACGCTCCGCCCCACTCGGCGACGATAGCCCCGGCGAGAGCGGGCTTCGCCCTCTTAAACGGCTCACCAGTGACAGCCGTCTCGATCGAATCAATGGCGATACCCTCGCGCAGACGGAATTGCCCTATCACTCGCTCTTCGCACGCGATTTCTTACGCGGCAATTTCAATTTTGCCGCCGCGAAAATGACGGTCGCTCGTGGCGGCAAGTTGATCGCTATCGAAGCGGAATTTCGCATTGCCGAGGCATGGTTCAAGAAAGCGATCGCCTGGGCAGACGCCTTGCCCAAACGCCAGACCATCGTGTATCCGGAAATGGTGACGCTGCAAATCAAGCATGCGATGTCGGGACGGCTCGTGCGCCTGCTCACCATCTATGACCAGCTCTTCCTGAAAACAACAGCAAGTCTGCTTGCCCGCGCGATCAGCGCAGAGAGCCGACAAAGTACGTTGGACGCTGGCGAGGCGCGCATCAAGAAAATTGCCTACCTGTGCATTCCCGACAACGACCAATTTGCACCCGAAGGCGTCCTGCTGCCGGGCTCAAACAACAAACACTGAACGCTTTCTGCAGTGTAGCGCTGGCGACTCGATATCGCTTTGCGCCGGCGACGCTCGACTTGATACAAGGGAAAGGGACTTTAACCTATGGACCTACGCGACATTCAACGACTGCATGCGCAGTTCGCACCAGACGCGATGACGATCGATCTACCTCGGCAAATCGCTGCGCTTCCGTCGCCGGTGGCTGTCTCGGCCGACGACAAGGCACCCACAATCAAACTGCGGCTACCGCAGGCCGCGCCTGTCGTTCGCCGAAGCGTCGTCGCACTGGCTATTGCTGCCGTCACGGGTATGGCCGGAATGGGAGCGGCTTCGTTGTTCAAGTCGCTTGGCACAACCTCCGCACACCAATCGAGGTCCCCGACGATTACTCGCGGACAATCTGATTCAGTCAAGGCCGAAACGCTGGCACAGCCCGCAGGTGCATCGGCCAACCGGCCGATCGATGCAGAGCCGCCTCATCCGGTCGCAATGACGCCGGTGCTTACGGGAAAGGACATCGCTGCTCTAGCGCCCGTCGGCCTTACTGCGGATCAATTTAAGAGCTCGCTGAGCAATACAGGCGGTTCAGCAACCAGCGCGGCGATCGCCAAGCCGAGCGCTGCTCTGGCGAACGACGATCAACGGGCGGCGGCCTCGCCGATCCATCAATCCCGTCGTGATGCCGCTGTGGAGCATGTGGATTCACTCAACAAATCGGCGACATCATCGATCGCCACCCCGTCGGCGACTCCGGCGCCTGCTGCCGTGCCCGTACAGTCCGTGCCACAAACCTCAGCGGATGACCACCCGTCATCCTCCAACACGGCACAACCCCGCTCGCACAGCTACCGTCGACACGTATCCCGTCCGCGCGACGATGTAAGTGACGGCGACGCTGCAACGGCATCCGCCAAGAAGAGTACGCCTGCAAGTCGTGCCAGCACGAACGAAGTGCAAATGTTCTAGGAATCGACACCATGAAAACCGAATTCAATATCACGCTTATCGCGCGCGGCTGCGCCATCACTGGCGACATGGTCGTGGATCACGGCATCTCGTGCTTCGGCCTCCTCGACGGCGGCATCATCTCGACGCAGGGCCTCCTGCACGTCGGCGAGGGCGGACTCGTCAAAGGCATGGCCCAAGGCGAGCATGTCCGCATCGACGGGCGCGTCGATGGAGACGTGCACGCGCGTGGCTCGCTGGAAATCAACGGGCAGGTATCAGGCGACATCTTCTATTGCGGCACGATCCGGCTTGGGCCGCGCGCGGCGCTCAACGGCACGCTCAAACGCGTGGCGCGCATGCTGACCATAGAGGCCGAGACTGGCTCGGACAGCGCGCTATCCGCACCTTCTAAGAACGAGTCGTCAATCAACGAGCGCAACGATTCCAACGTAACCGATATCTCGCGCGCGATCGCGTGAGTCCGTCAAGGCTGATTATGCAACCTAGAAAACTCACCTCGCGTTTCGCGCTTGTGCTTGCCCTCTCGTCGCCGCTTCTTGTCAGCATCGCTGGCGTTCAAATCTGCACAAGTAGTGACGCGCTCACGGCTGCCCTATTCCATACGAAGGATCTTGAGCGCCTTTCCGATCTTCGGGCTGATCTGGTAGTCGTCCCGTCCGCTTCGCAATCCATGTTGCTTGCCAGACACGGCTTTCATTCGACCGCCGAGCTTGACGCTCGATTCAACGAGACACAGAGCGAGGTGCGCGAGTTCGCCGAAGGTGTTAAACGATCGACCTTCATGATGCTCGCCACCGTCCTCGCTGCATTACTTTCAACCTGTGCTACCAGCTTGGCGCTGACGCGCCGCAACTAAGAGACCGTCAAGCATGAACACATCTGGAGACGGCGGCGCAGGGCCCTCCCCCGAACGCGCTGAATCGGACGTGACTAATAACTCACGCGCAATGGCTTGGAAGACTAAAAACGTCTGTTGATTTGCCGATAACGGGTTGACAATATTGCGGAATCGACCGTGAAGCCCATTGAACCAATTTTTGATTTTCCCGCCGTTACGTGGGACGCGGCCGCGCAAGAGGCGGCATTTGAGGGACGCTGCTTTTGCATGCTCGATACAGGAAGACTCGTCAATAGCCACGCGATGCCCATCGACACGCCACACTGGAACCGACCAGCTTACCGGTCTGCCGCGCTCTACGAGCGGGCATTGCAGCCGAAAGCTTAAGCGGCACGCTCGGATTCAAAACGGCCGTGGTGAGTTGGCGAGTCCGGTCACCATACACTGCCGCCTGTATGGTATTGCGAAGGTACGGCCAAGATACTGTGCGAGATCGTCAGGCAGATGGCCTTCATGATCGGTATCTTCAACCTCGCCCGCGATCCGCTTCAGGATGTCCGCCGCGCGTATGCCCAGCCGCATCATGAGCTGTTGCGACCACAACATCACCGCGTCGAACTCTCCACTCACGACAAACATCACGAGGACCGGCGGCGGTGCCTGCCTCCTGTTAGGCAACGCGTGAAGGTCTGCCCAACTGGCGCGTACATTCAGCTCGCCCGGACCGTCGGCCAATGCCAGCAGTTCGATCGCAAAATCTTCGCATTCGGGGCTCCCTGTCATCCGACCGGTCATTCTTGATTGAACGGTTACCTGGTCGATGGCGTCGTTGGGCACGCGGACGATTACGTTTTCGCCGCACTGGTTCAAGGCAGCGAGCGTCTCCGCGATACCACGGGTGTCTACTGCGTCGAAATCGACGTGTGGAGGCGTCATGGTGCCCCGTTGCACGCCCGAAAAATCGGGTGCCAACCAAAGACCAAGAACCTGGTGGAATGTCGACATGACGCGGTCCTCCAACGGGCGGAAGTGCCAGTCAACGGTATAGACGATATTTTGGGATGTTGCTGAGCGTTTTGGGGTCAAGATGCGCTCTCACCCAGCCGCCGCACGTTCAGGCGCTTACGCTTCTCGAAATTATGTGCATGGCAAGATGCGCGCGCGTTGGTCAGGCAGCGGCGGCAACCGAGGCCAACTGAGCTTCTGCGACAAAACGGGATTCAAAGTTTTTTGACGTACCCGAAATCATCAAGGACTCTCGCGCACGCGTCATGGCCACGTAGAACAAGCGTCGTTCTTCTGGCTCGGTAGACTTTGGATCCGGCACGACTGTCTCCTCGCTGCGCGCAATCCAGACGTGGTCCCACTCCAAACCCTTCGAACTGTGCATCGTCGTCAGGATAAGCGCGCCCGGTGTTGGCTCATTGTTGACCTGACGGAGAAAAAGCAGCCGCTCCGCAAAACTGCCCGAAAGTCGCGATAGGACGTCGTTGGTTGCCCCAATCGCGCGGATGGCGGAATCTTTCTTTGCGTATTTCAACATCCACTCGGACACGCCAGAGAGTGTCAAGGAGTGGAACTTGCGATCGCATAGGCTCTGCCATTCGGCAAGCCGCTTCATAAATTCACGGTAGTTCGTCGCGACGTCTTCTGGCAGCCCGAGCGCCACCAACTCGGCACGCCCTTTCTGCGCCAGCTCGGCGCCCATGTCCGTGTGCAATGCGCGCAGTTGCTGCGCGGTGAGGCCCAAGTGGGCCAGCACGGCATCGAGGCCCGTATCCTTCACTCGCTCAACGATCTCGAGCAGGTTGCACATCAGTGCGCCTTCGGGTCGGCTCAGCACCGACGCGCCCGAGGCGCGGTAATACTTGATGCCGTGAGACCGGCACGCCGCTTCCAACGGATCGAGGATGCGATTTGTACGCGCGAGGATCGCGCAAGACTGTCCTTTCGCAACAAGCGGCCCGAGCACTTCCACAGCGGCCACCGCTTCCTCGTATTCGTCTGGATGACGTGAGCTCAACACGTTCCCGCCCGCGCCTTTCTCCGAGCGAAGCATTTTGGCGATGCGGTCGACGTTATTGCGAATGACCCGATCCGCCGCCGAAAGAATCTCCGCGCGGCATCGATAGTTACTGCCAAGCACAACCGGCTTGGCATCGAACGCCCGAATAAACGACTCCATGCCGCGATAGCCAAGCGCCTCGCGAAACGCATAGATACTCTGATCATCATCCCCGACCACCGTGACGATCGACCCTGCCTTTGCGTGCAGCTCGATCCAGCGGTACTGAAGCGGATCGGTGTCCTGGAACTCATCGACGAGCAGATAGGTGAACGCGTAAGGCAGGATCGTGCCGTTTTCCATGCCCTCCACCGCAAGCCTGAGCATGTCCTGGAAATCGATCTTGCCGTTGCGGGCCAGCGCGTCCTGATACGCTCGATACAACTCTCCGTCATCGGAGTTCGGGTCGCACCGGCCAAAGTTGGTTTTGATCTTCTCGATCGTTGGGATGACGTCCTCGGCCTTGCCCTCGCGTCCAAGTTCCTGCATGACGCGGATCAGCAAGCCAAGACGGTCGCCATCCGAGGCGATATCCAACGGCCGCGCGCCAGGACGCTTCAATTGCTTGAACGCAAGCGAGTGGAAGGTGCCGGCGATCAGCCGCTTCTTAACGGCGTCGCCGGCGGCGGCGAGGATGCGCTCGCGTAGTTCAAGCGCTGCGTCCTTGGAGAACGTGACGGCGCCAACCATCGAGGCGCTCTCTTGCAGCAAGAGGGCTGCTTTTGTGGCGATCGTTTTTGTCTTACCCGCGCCCGGGCAGGCGATCGCCACACAATGCTGGCGCAACTGGGCGACTTCCCGTTGCTGGGGATTGAGTTCGTCCAGCATCGCGCCTCCTTAGTTACCGCGCACCGTGGTCATCAACTTCAGATGCGTCATGTAACCGCGAATGCCGAGCGGGTTGAAGCGCTTGAGGAAGTTGACGGCTTCGTCATCGACGTCGGACTGATCACGGATGCCGTTCCAGACCATGAAGTCGAAGTGATCCATCGCCCGATCAAACTTCATGATCGCGCTGAGCACGCGCATCGAGAAGCGCGAGTAAGCCTCTACCTCGATGTCCATCGCTGGCATCGGAATCGTCGGCTCGAACACGAATTCCTTGTTCGCGCGAAGCTCGGCTTCCTTTTGCTGACGAAAGCCTTCGGATACGCGCAGTTGCTCGTCGACATAGCTCTCGATGCCGCCCAGCAGCTTTTCGAGCGCGCCATTCACGACTTCCTTGTCGCTCTCACCGAATGTCGACCGGCCAAAGCGTTGCATGTTGATGCTCATGCGGTTGATGTACGGCCACCACTGTTCGAACAGCGGTTTCAAGCGCGTATGGTTCAAGCGCACGCGTGCCGTCACGACTGCCGCCCCCGAAAGCTGACGGTCCAACAGCTGCCGACCGATCTCACGGCGCCGCTTGATGATGGCAATACGCTCAGCGGCGGGCAGGTCGCGGAACAGTTTGCGCGTTTTCGCGACCTCCGCCCGCTTCATCTGTGCATCATCGGTCGAAATCACGCCTTCCTTCTGGAGACGGTCCGCGTCCGCCTCCATTTGCGTGAGCTCACGCTCGAGCTCGCCATCGTCCGCACCATCGGTCGTGAGCGCAGCTTCGCCGGTACCGTGTTCCAGCGCGAGCAGCGCGACCTTTTCTTCATTGCCGGGTTCGACAACAGTGCTCATTACGCCTCTCCTATCGGACGCATCGGTCCGGTTTCGTCGTTGGGATTCAGGCGCGTGATCGCGCCGCCTATGCTTACATTGTTGCGGGCTGGAGGGCTCAACAACGTCTGAAACAAAGGCTATTTCGAGCGCCTTTCGGGATAAGGGAATAACGCTGAGGCCAAGGCACACGTAGGCCACCGCAGCGCTTGCTGACGGTGGCGATGCGTGGAAGGGGCCTGCGGAGCTCTGCGCGCAAAATTGGCGCATGGGAAGAGACTGCTGTCGGTGAGACGAAAGGCATGAGGCGTGCCTCGCTGGCGTTCGTAGTGTGCCAACGTCGAAGCCGCCAGGAATTATCATGATAATGCTGGATTCGTGGAAAGAGGCACGAAAACGCATCTCTTTCCCCGCCCCGCGCATCCAACGATTTCTATCTGAACGACTGGAAAGACTCAGCCGCTTTCCACAGGAGCGCGCCCAGCATCGCGGCAACGGCGACCCAATAACCGGGCAGCACAGGAATCGGCACCACCAGCACGCCAAAGAGGGTTCCGGTCACAAGCAGCAGACCGTGGCCAGCAAGGTGGAATGACAGTGGGCTCACGAACCCGGCTGCCGACGCTTTGATCTTTCGCCGAGCAGTCCCATCGATGAACATTCCAAACGCAAACAGCAGCGTTCCGACGATCCACATCTTCATGACCATCGCGCGTAACGTCATACGGTAGACAAGCAACCAGAAGTTCTCTGTCCACGTGTGAGCGAAGCTTGAAAATCCGCCATCGTTCATGCCGCCGACATTGCCGGAAGCGCTCAGTGTGCGATGCAACAGCCCACTGTCTACAAACGCGTGGCGGAAAGCCTCGTTGGCATGCCGTACGGCTTCGTCGGCCCGCTCTTGCCCGACGGAGGCGACCAGCGAGCGAGACTCAGCTTCGGGTACCTCGAAGAGGCTGCGCTCGGGAATAGCGGGCATTACTGCAATTGACAACACAGGGACGAGCAAAAACCAAATCTTCAGGTGCGATCCAAAGCGGCTAGCCATGCAGCACCTTCACGAGCGCAAGCAACGGAACGGCCACGATTGCGAGAAGCCCGCCCCAAAACAGCATTGGCCGTGTCTCCGCGATCGTCGCGAGTGCATAGCAGCGGGCGCCCGCGCCGTAGGTAAATTCTTCGGGCACCCCAGCGTGGACCTCACCGTCAAAAGCCCCGGCCATGTCACAGGCGCGCTGAGCCGTACGGAAATCAACTCCCGACAGCTTCGCTATGATCGTAACGGTGAGCGACATCATATTCCTCGAAGTAACGGCGGAAGGTCTCGCCATGCAGAACCCGTGCGGCGAGCTGAAACGCGGCGGTCCGCTCAGTGATCTCGTCCGGACAACGTTCCTCAACCATCTCCAGGTGGTGCTCGACGTGGCGAGCCTCGAAAGCTGAAATCGCTTCGACCATCGGGCACCACACCGAGACTTTGTCGCCGTGGCGTGCCACGTAACGACGGGCGTAAAGTGTCAGCGCCTTCTCGAACAAGCCTTGCATGAAGGCGATATGCGGATCGCCCTTGCGCTTCGCGCGTTTGTAGCCGTCGAGCGCTGACTCGATCATTTCAGCGGCCAAGGGCCCCTTGTCTCCCATAAACCGCTCACCGACGAAATCGGCCACTCGCGAGCACGCGAGCTCGAGATCAGGTGCGACATTGAAGACCTGAATGAGCCTATGCGAAAGCTTGTGGTCGCGAACGATGTTTTTGTATGCAGCGGACATAGTGTTTAATTAGCCTTCGATGATGGGAATTCGACCCTGATACACGGCACCCCCTGAGATGCGCATGAAGTACTGCAAATTCGGCAAGCTATGAAGCAGCTTCACAGGAATCAGCGGCACCTTCTCCAGTTGGATCGAGCGCGACTGCGAGCCACTGAATTCCAGTGCATGGGCCTCGGTCGTGGTGTTGGTGCTGTTCGAGATGTTGATCACTCGAATCGCTGTCTCGCCCACCTTGTCCGAGAACCACTTGGCGGTATCGCTATCTTCCAATCGTAAACAGACCTGGTTGTTCAAATTCCCCAAAACCTGCAGCATTTTCGCCGCGTTTCCGAGTTTCGCTTCGAGGTCGGCACGTGCCTGGAAGGCAACAAAGGCTTTGAATCCTGCGCCACGTCCCTTGTTCAAGATCTGAATCACCTGCTCGTTGATAGCCTCGGCGATCTCGTCGATGATCAGCACGACGTCTGGCTTCACCGCGTAGAAGTTGTAAATCGCGCCGCACACGGCAGCCACATCAGACAGCGCCATCGAGGCGATCGCCTTCTGCACGATGTTGTTCGACAGCGAATCGAGGCCCATGTAGAGGACCGCCTTCTGCTTGATGATCTTGTCGATGTCCCAAATTTCCCGCTCATCCTCGAAATCGTCGGCCTTTGGCGCAAGCATTAAGCCGGTCTCGCCGGTGGCCAGCATTTGGAGCAGCGGCAAGGCGGACGCAATGATGCGCATGTAGTGTTCGCGATCATGTGTGTGTGTCGCAATCAGGCCGTCGATGGTTTCGTGGCCCCGATCGTGCGCAGCGAACCGCTCGAGATAGAGCTTGGCCATGCCGTCGGCGAGCGACACATCGTTGCGGCGCTGCGCGTCCTTGACCGTCGACGCGACTGTGAGCTCTTCCCAGTTCGTCAGGCCGTTCTCAACGAAGAAGCGACGAAGGCACCGCTCCATCAGCGTGCCGATGCCAGACTGCGCGTATTTCAGGATCGAGCGCAGGTTCGGCTTATCGCCCACGTAGAGTTCGCCCTTGACCGCACGGTCGATGAACAGAAACGCGAAATCGCGGAACGGGCCCTCTTCCATCAATTGGGCAATGCGAGAGGGAATTTCCGAAGGCTGGGACCAGTTCTCAAGCGGGTTGAGGCGGATCGACTCGTTCGGCTTGGCCTGATTGAAATACAAAAACTTCCGGCCGGCGCGCGCACATTCCTTTTCAACGCGCTTTTTCCACTCGTCATCGTTCTTGGGATCGACGATGATGAGCACGTCATTCGGGTTGTGAATGACCTGGGTCGAGATGACTTCGTAGGTGCGGGTCTTACCTGCACCTGTGGTCCCGCCCACTAGCGTGTGACCGCCCATCGCCTTGTAGTGGAACGGCACACGGACTTTCTTCGGTTCCATGCCGTGAATCCACGACGAGCCCTGGGGCATGCGATCGCGCACGCTATCCTGAGGACCAAAAAGTCCCTCGATGCGCGCCTCGACACGTCGGCCGATTTCCGATTTCGACAGCCATTTCGGCAACGACGGAATGTCTGTGACGGGCATGCGAAGAATCTCGTGCGCGATCTGGGTATGCTTCTGCGTCCACTCGAAACCTGTCCCCAGATACATCGAATCCGCTTGCTTCTTCATAAGCTGCTGCGTCGCAAGCAGCTTATCGATATGGATCTTGCTGAGCCACTTCGTGGAGATCGCCATGCGAAAGCTCAAGGCTTTCCAGACCTGAAAGCCTCGAATCAGCAGTATGAGAGCGCCTACGAGCGCGAATGCCCAGCCGTAGGGCATGCCCGACAGCAGGATGCCGATGATCAGTAGGGGCCAAAGGAGGAAAGGCCGGAATTCGTAGATCGGACGAAAATGATTGACGTACTTCATGCGGCCGGGCGCTCCGAGATCAGTCTGCCCGCGCGCTCGACGATGCAGATATCGTTTCCGTGGGCACGCAGGAGCAGACTGCGCTTCTTGAGTTGCTCCACCAGCGTGTCGCTGGTCATACCGTATGCACCGACCAGACGTTTTTGCACCGCCAAGCCCTTCTCTTCCCAGACCACCTTTGCCTTGCCGGAGGCCACGTCGCCGGCGAGCGCCTTGAAGAATTCCTTCATCATCGCTGAGCCGGGACCGAGGATCTCATTTAACTCGTCATCCGTTGGACCGCTCTTGGATGCGTTGCGGCGCGTTTGGGTACGCGCCGCTGCAGGATCCACAGCCGCGGGCCGCTGCGGCGTTGCTTCGATGTTCGCAGCGGGTTGACCGGCGGCGGCCGCCAGCGCGTCGAGCAATGGCTTCGAAAGTTGGGGCCCGGCAGTTGGCGCTGCCTGTGCCTGCTCGGAGTCGACACGCATGCCGGTGTCCTGCGATGGGACCTGCCCCGACTCCGGGGCCACTGGCGCGACCGCGGCCGAGTGGGCCGGGGCGGCACCGTGAGGAGGTTCGCCGGCCGCTGGCTGCGCCTGCGACGCGACGAACTGCGGCTCGAGCGCCAGCGCAACATTGACCGCCGAAGGTACGTCGAATTTCACAGGGGCAAACACCGCGCGTTGCGCCTTCCGCTCGAAGTCCACGGCGACATCCATCGCCTGTCGCACGACTTTATGCACCAACGCTTCGAACCCTTGAGGACTGCGTTCGGGATTGATGGCATTGAACAGGTCAGAATGCACAGCCGTATCAAGGCCCGCAAGCAATTCCGGCGTGATGACCGTCTGGGCGAGCAGCGCCGTACGCATACGCTCGCCCCTAAGCGGCGCCACACGCCGCACCACGGCGTAAGGCTTCGTGCCGATCCACGCGCCAAACGCACCATGCGCAGCGGGGTTCCACTTCTCCTGGTCCGCCTGCCTGACGAACTCGAAGTGGCGGAACGGCTCGTCCAGCAGTGAACAAGCAGCCGCCAAGAACACCGCGTAGTTGTACTGCGGCTCGAGCTTGCGTCGCTTATCCGAAGTCAGGTCGGCGGCAAACTTTTGGCCGCCCGCCAGCCGCATTGCGTAAAACGTCGATTCGATAGTCGCGCGGAACGCTCCGCCCGGCTCGCAATGCAACTCAGGCGTGAGTGGCATCGACGAGAACCACATCGCAGTACGGCGAAGCACCGATAGCCACCTACGGGCGAACTCCGCCTCGGTACTTTCGTTGGCGCATTGCCGCACCAGTTCGATCCGCTTCAGATGGGTCGCGAAAAGCTCTTCGGCCGCGATTGGTTCGTGCATCGCGCCCATCACAGACCTCCCTTGAGGAGCTTGAGCGGGCCAGTTCCGGTCGCGGTCGCACCTCCGCCGAAGATCGTCGCAAGCTTCGGGATTTCAAACGACAGCAAAAGCACGAAAATCGAAAGGTCGATGACGTAAGCGCCATTCATAGTGGTCGTGCCGCCGACCTGCGTTGCTTTCGTTATTGCCGATGAGATCGACTCCCCGACAAGCTTGACCAAGATTGAGACGACGACGACATACATGCCGGCGCTAATCATCCAGTCGAGCCACTTCTTGAAGTAGCTGCGCGTGTACGACGAAAAGCCCAGTGCTATGGCGATAGGCCCCAGCACAATGCCCACTGCCGCCTGGACTTGGCCAATCGCCGTGAAAAAGACGAAAACGATGGAGGCAAGGCACATGGCAGCTGCTGCTATCACCAAGCCGATGACGTCCGCAAGCGACCCGCCGAGGTCCATTAACCCGAAGATCGAAAACTTGCTTTTCACCGCGTCGAACATGACGCCTGCCAGCTTCGCCATGGCGGCGCCCACCGATCCGTTCTCGCCCCCGCTTATATGCGCCGCCAACTGCTCAAACCAGGTCCAGAAGCCCGAGGCCGACGTGCTATAGCCAAGGTAGAGCGCGACAAAAATGCCGAGGGTCGCCAGTTCCTCAAACAGGTCGACCCAAGCCGAAATCGGGTGATTCGTCCCCGCGAACCGTACGCCCATCAGTACCAGCGAGATCACCCCGAGGCCCCATGCGAACTTGTTGGCTTCGTCCATGACGTTGGCACTCGCCGAGACGGCTGTGGCGACGACGTTGCCGAGCAAAACATGGATTTGGTTCGCCGCGCTCGCCGCGCCGTTCGCAAAGTCGCCGTCTTTGCTCGCGACCGCATTTCCTTTTGCGGAGCCGGTGGAGCCCGACGTTCCAGATGGAGTAGCAGTCGTCGCTATGTTCGTCGTGCTCGTTGTCTGACCAAGCGCCATTGTCGACGTGCCCACGACGCCCACAAACGCTACGATGAAAGAAAGAAGCAGAGCGCGTACTCGCTGCATAACTCTACGGTTCATCACTGCCCCAACTTTGTTGCCGAGCCGATCGATGCATCAAACGCGGCTCGTTCGCGGTCCTGCTTGGCCTTCAAGGCGGCCTGCGCGTTGTTGTTCACTTGTTGCTCTGCGACCGTTGCCGAGTCCTTCACGGCATCGCTACGCTGTTTCGCTGCCATCAACGAGAGCAGATCGCTGTTCTGGCTGGAGATGATGTCCAGCATGTGCGTGGTCAGCTGCGCGGTTGCCTCCATCGTCGGCGACATGTTCAGTTGGTCCTGGATCTGCTGACGGCGCTGCGCAAGCGTGCTCACATGCGACATCACATCATTGCCCTGTTGAAAGAGCTGCTTGGCCGTCTTGTCGTTGCTTTGCAGCAGCGTGTTTTGGTCCGCGAACCACTGATCGGGTGTTTTGCCCGATTGCGTAATCAGCGACTGGACCTTCGTTGCGTACTCCGCGTTGCTTTGCAGCCCGCCATAGAGGTCTTTGAGCGCGTCCGTATACTTCGAGAGGCTCGTGATGTCGCTGCTGATGCTGTTGAACTGCGCCAGCATCGCCGCAGGGTTTAGGTTGGTCGCCTGCTTAAGTTGATTGAGCATCATCTGGTACTGATAGACGAGGTTCGAGTCCTGATAAACCTCACCCTTGACGGCGGCAGCCGCCGTCATCGTGTTCTGGATGAAGTTCGATGCGTCGAACACCGGCATATTCGCATTGGCTTGCTGAACAAGGCTGAGTGTCAACACGCCGGTGGCTGCGATGCAGCGAAGCAGTTTTTTCATCATGGCGGTACCTTCTAGGTGAAGCGTTAAGCGTTGACGAGTACGTCGCGCACGTACTCCTCCTGCCACTGGGGGCTTCCGGATTTGACGTGCTTATCAAGAAGCGCCTGAGCCCGGCCGTCCGAGCGGAGGTAGGCAAGCGCTTCTTTCGGAAATTGGGCCTGCAGTATCCGGCTCTGTTTGGCCGTCACCCATAGGTAGTCGCGGTTCGGTACCGCGTCAGAGATCATCTTGATCTGATGCGGTGTGAGACCGAACACGTCGCGGTACAGGCCCTGGTTATTGATCGCGTCGCTGTTCGGCAGATAGATCAGGTTCGGGATGTTCTCTTTGAGAATCTCGAAGTTGGGCACCCGCGCGAGCTGTCCGAGCGATTGTGTCGCCATGAGTAGCGCCGCATTGAGCTTTCGGATCGTCACCGCCCAGATTTCAAGTCGCGCGTAGAACTTCGGGTAGGTGAAGAAGAAGCCGGCTTCTTCGATTTCGATCACCGTGTAGCGCTTGCCGTCGAGGATCTGCGCGATGCGATAGAACGCGTAGTCCATGAACAAGGCAGCGGCGACCGGGTAGTTCTGGAACAGGTCGCCCATCTCGATAGACAAGTCATCGGAGATCGCAAACCCGTCTTCGGCATGGTCGAAGAACTTGCCGTTCTTGTTGCCTTCGGTCCAGACCTGAAGCCGCTCGCGCAAGTCTGCCGAAAGAAGCGTGATGAGGCTCGACAGGCGCCACTTCTCAGCGGGGAAGCCCAACGCCAGCGTCTTGATCCGGTCGTAGATTTCCGTCTGTTGCTGTGGCGTGCAGTTGTAGTCCTCGTCTTCGATGGCAAGCTGTACCCAATCCGCAACGTAGGACCAGTGCCTTTCTTCGCCGAGCAGCGACAGCGGGTTGACGAACGTTGCCGCCTCGAAGCGTCCAGTCGCGTCGATGAACCGTCCACCGCCAAGAAGCGTTGGGATGCGGGTCGACCGGTCCTTGTCAAAGCGGATGCGGCGTGCGTCGTGGCGGCCGGTCTGCGTCATCAGGTAATTGAGGAACACAGACTTGCCCGCGCCAATGGGACCGACCACGAGGGTGTGTGCCTTGCCGCCCGGGTGATGCAAGTCGAAATACTGCAGGGTGCGATGGCGCGTTGGCAGGCAAGTGAGCGGACCGGTTTTTGTGCCGGATTGCTGTGTCAGCCACTCATTGACTTTCGAGCCCTCGCCCACGCTGCACAGCGGCGCGATATCGGACACGGCCGGTGTCTCGACGAATTGAAGGCGTCTTTGCTGATCCCAGCGGCCCGGCAGCGTCGCGCTCCACGAGGCGAAGAGGTTGGTCTTTTCCAAGATTACGCCGAAACCAGCGTTGCCGATAACGCCCACCACCTGACGGGTCGCGTCGTCGCACTCTTCCGGCGTGCTGCCGTAGACAACCACCGAGATGTTCGCGAAACCGTATTGCTGGCCTTCCGCGTCGAGCTTCGCGAGCGCGTCGCCGGCTTCCTTGGCAAGAATCTCGCGGCCTTCGTCGTTCTTCTGCTCTTCCTTCGTTGCCCACTGCTTGAGGATCGCAACCGGATTGAACGCCGCGACCTTGTAGAAGCCCCGAATCTTCTTGATATACGAGCTCGCGCGCGAGGTATCGAGAAAGCGGAACATCACACAGACATCCAGTTCCGCATCGACCTGAGAGAGCACGTCGAGCGCCGCCTCCTGGAATCCCATCCATTCCTTGATGCCAATGATGCGGGCGTACACCTTGCCGTGCGCAGATTCGAACATCAATTCGCTTGCGCCGATCGTCACTTCTGTCTCGGTCAGATGCGTGTCCAGCATCGTGACGGGGTACCGCACCCGGCGCTTGGGCGTTGAGGGGTTCGCTCGCTGGTGCAGAAACGACAGCACATTTTGAAGCTGGAGTCGCCTCATTTTGAGGCGCGTGACGCCGCCGGTGAAGCCGTCAATCACCGCCTCAAACCGCTTGATCTCGTTCCGAATCTTGGTGAGGTCGAACGCGAAGGCACTACGCGCAAGGACCGTGTCTTTCGCGGCTTCGAACATGGAAACGGCCAGGTTCTTGCCACCCACCGTCATGTGATAGCTGATCTTGTCAAAGATCCGCGAGATGCCAGTCTCCGGCGTGAAAGCGAGCGCGAGCGAGTGTGAATTCTTGAAGTACTTGCCGCTTCCGATGATCGCCTGATTGATGGCGTCAACGCGCGCGTCAGCCTCGGACGCGAACTTGCCATCGATGCCGCCGCGTACGCGACGGTGCGACATCCGCCACCACGCGGTCACGCGATGGTCGAAGTTACGGCACGCATGGTCGAGGTTATCCCGCGCCGCCGTAATGTCGCCGGGATTCGGCGAGTCCGCGTCGATGCCTTCAAACTCGAACACCGTGAGCAGCGACCCGTCCTTGTTGAGCACGAGTTCGGGCGTGACCATCGTCGCCCACGGTGCGATCTCCTGCACCGCGCGCTTGGTGAACATCATTTTCAGCATGGTTCCGCGCCTCAACATGGGAGATCCTGATCGAAACCGTAAGGACGCTTGAAGCGCGCACTGAAGCGGCGGCTCGGCCCCGGCTCATAAACGTCGGGGTAGCGGTTGTAGACGAGCATCACGACACGCCACCACGGGTCAGTCGAGCTCTTCCAGCGCAGGAAGACATGCACCAGCACGCCGACGACAAGAAACGCAGGACTCCAACTCGTGTAGCAGAGCAACGCGGTCATCGTCCCGTTGAAGATGGCGAGCCCCCGGTCTGCCCCGCCCATCTGGCGCGGCAGCGAAAGGCCCCGACTAACCTTGTGTTGGCGCATATCAGCAGGCGTTGGCCATGTGGAAGTGGCTCTGCATGATCGGAACGGCCACCGATGCGATACCGAGGCCGACGAGCACCACCGAGAAGGTCTTCGCGATGTTGCTTTCCGAATTGGCCACCGCGACGCCGCCCAGCGTGATGAGCACGATGCCGATGCCGTAGAGATACGGGCCGCTGATCAGGTTGCTGATCGTGCAGATAATGTCGGTCAAACCCGTCAGATTCGAAAAATCGCCCGCAGCCATTGCCGCAACTGACACGACGCTCAAAAGAGCGCCGACCAGCATGGACTTGCCCGGACGCAGACGTTTTGCCACCGTCGCGGCTCTGTTGAGTACCTTCTTGCCCTTCATTTGATGCTCCCGTTAAAAAACGCGTTGTAGGTCGTAATCGTTGTTTTTGAATCCCCTGATTTCGAGGATCTCGGAGACATGCCGCATCTCGCCGGTGCGCTTGAAATGCACGACGTAGTTGAAGCAGTCAGCGATGTTTTTGCGCATGTCTTCCAGCTCCCACCGCGATCCGGTCGGGATGCCCAGCATGGCGAGCGATTCGAGGCGGCTCAGCGCCGTGCGCCCGTTGTTTGCGTGGATGGATGCGAGGCCGCCATCGTGGCCGGTGTTGAGTGCCTGCAGCAGGTCGTAGGCTTCGCCGCCCCGGACTTCACCCACGATGATGCGGTCGGGGCGAAAGCGCAGGCACAGCGCGACCAGCAGCTG
This sequence comes from Caballeronia sp. LZ003, assembly GCF_031451465.1. Classification (NCBI taxonomy): domain Bacteria; kingdom Pseudomonadati; phylum Pseudomonadota; class Betaproteobacteria; order Burkholderiales; family Burkholderiaceae; genus Caballeronia; species Caballeronia sp. LZ003. Next base: position 53,102 of record NZ_JARUXJ010000232.1, read on the forward strand.
CGTCGTCACGTTGGTGTCGGCATTCGAGAGCAACCGAACCCGATTGGGCACGTGCAGCTTCAGTTCCATCGTGTCCTCGATGGAAATCACCCGCTGGTCGGACGGGATCTGTTCGATCAGCGCGTTGAGGAACGTCGTCTTACCGGCGGACGTGCCACCGGCGACGAGCACGTTCTTGCGCGACTGGACGAGCGCAACGAGCGCACGCATGAGCGCTTCGTCCTGAGCGCCCTCTTCAAAATGAATCGCTTCCGCGTACTCCGGCCGAGCGTTCGCTGCCGAGAACGCTCCCATGCTCACGTAATCGGCAAGCGTGAGCTTTGACTCGCGATGTTTCCGGATGCTCAGCGCATGCCCGTCGATCGACGTCGGGCTCATGACCGCCGCGATACGTAGATTCTTGTGGCCCGCGTTGATGATCCCTTTATCGCTTCCCGCTTTCGCCGACTTTTCAACAGACGAGGCGAGCGAATGGATCGCGCCTTCGAGCTGCTCGGGGCGCAGGTCGATGTTTTCCCGCGTCATCACACCGCGCCGTTCCACCCAAACGTTGCGGTAATCGTTGATCATGATTTCCGCGAGGTCGGGGGCGTCGAGCAGCTCGCGCAGCGGCGAAAGCGCATGGAAGAACATGCGCACGGCCTCTGCTTCGAGCGGGCGCAGCTTTAAGAGTTGATTGTCGGCAGATTCGGACATGCGATGCTTTGTGAGCGATCTAACATGTCGAGTATTGTTGTGGTTGCGCTGTGCCTGCGGATTTGGAAAGAGAACTCAAATCGAGCGGCTTTCAGCACTAGCTGGAGAGCGCGTTTCGGGCACTGCGCGCACGTTTAAACAACGGTGCGCTAGGAATTATCATGATAATTCTGGTTAGGGGAAAAGAGATATGAAAACGTATCTCTTTCTTCGAATAAGCCGATCCTATCGATGTTACCGGTCTGGGGTTGTCGCGCCCACAAGAGGCGTAAACGAAAAAAGCCCCGCGCGTGGCGGGGCTTCGTTCTTCATCAGATGTTCGGGCCAAGCCCGGGTTAGCAAATCACTTCCATCGTTTCGCCAAACGGCGCTTTACGGGCGCGCGGCAAGGGCGTGGTCGATGCCCAGAGGACGGGGTAATGCGGCGCGACCGTTGGAAAGCGCCCGTCCATATCTGTCAGATAGACCAGAAAGGCGGGATTCAAACCATCTTGCGCCACGCGACTGAACGGGTCAATGAACGCTGTCCCACCTCCGCCGCGCACCGGTTTGATCTCCGGCGAGTCGCCCCGCTCGAAAATCTGCACCTGCGTCACGCGCGTATCGCAATCCATCACGATCAGCCGCGCCGGTTTCAACGAATGGAACACAGCGAGGATCTCCGCGTCGAACTGCGCCTGCGTTTCATCGAACACTGAACCGCTCGAATCGCGCACGAAAACCGCATCGCCAATCGCCGGTGTATGCAACGCGGGCAGATAGAACCCGAGATGCAGATACCGCCGGTTGGGCGTCGCGAAGCTGTAGTCTGACGGCGACGACTGCTGCGCAAAACGATGCAACACCGCCCGCCAGTCGACGACCGGCCGCACCGCTTCGCCTGCCATCGCCTGCAGATCGCCCGGAAGCTTCCCGCGCATCGCGGCCGCTTTCGCGGCTTGCGTTACGGCAACCTTCCACTCCGCTTCCTTCACCGGCTTGTCCGGACCTTTGAAGGGCCGCACTTCACCGAACGAGCCAGGTGGTGCAGCTTGATCGCCGGGCGACTGCCCCGGCGCAGCGCCGTCCTGGCCACCGGGCTTAGACGCTTGCCTGGCATCTGGCTGCGGCAGCCCGTTTGGACCGGGCTGCAGCTGTTGGCTCTGCGGCGGCTGTTGCTGCGGCGGCTGCTTGGGCGGCGATTTCTGCTGCTTTTCCTTCGCCTCCTGCGTCAGCAAACCGTAGATCTCTTCCGCCGACTTGCCCGTGTACCGCGCATCGACGAGTGCCCCTTTCGGCAGAACCATGCCCGATGACAGCACGATCGGATTGATCGCGTAGTCACAGGCATCGTTCCATCGATCGGGGTCGCGTGCGCCCTGCCGCCAGCAATGGCCGTTGGCCACGTGCAGGACTTCGTGCGCAACCACGCCGCGCACTTCGAGGTCACTGAGTGACTCCAGATATGTCGGGTTGTAGCCTAACGTCTCGCCATCCACCCAGAACGTTTTAGCGGACGGATCCTCGCGGACATTCAGACGGAGCGCGAGCGCCCCGAAGAACGGCTGCGAGAGCACGAGCTCGGTTCGCTGCCGGGCAATGCGCGGATGGACCGCGCTACTGCCCAGCACAACATCGTTGCGGTCCATGACGCCCCCTTATGCGACGAGACGCAACTGCAGCGAACGGTCCGATTCGACTTCCATCGGTTCCGGCTGCATGCCCATGAACGCGGCCATCAACCCTTCAATCTCCTGTGCCTTGCTGGCCACCTGAGAACGAAGCACGCGCGAATCCTTCAACTCCGCGCCCGTGTGAACCGCCAGATGCGCCTTGGCCTGCTCGAGGATGTGCGTCAGTTGCGGGTCGTTCGAGAAGTTGAGCTTCGGCAGCAGCGCGCATAGGTCTTGTACGTTGTTGGCGACGTCCAGTCGGACATTGCCGGTCGCGTACAAGCGATTGGCCATCTGCGAAACCGCTTCGTAGAGACGCCGCACCAGGTCCTCGTTTGCCGTGGCGATCGAGGCCAGAACGTGCTGGTCGAGTTCGCTCTTGAGCGTGGTGAGCACGTTCGCCGGCAACTCAACACCGAACTGGCTGGCATCCGGGAACGGCAGCACGGCCATCTTCACGCCGAACTTGGTGGACAGCTCAGCGAGCGTCGGATAGTCCGCCTCGTTGAACAGCCCATTCAGTTCCTGACGCGCGGCTTCCTTCAGGTTCAGGTAATCGGTCAGGAACACGGAAACCGCCAGGTCGAACTCGTCTTTCAACGAGCGCATCTTTTCGGCGAATTCCATGTAGACCATCGTCGGCAGCAGGCGCACGCCCAACTGATCGTACTTCAGGGTGTGGTCGTAGAAGTACGAGCGAATGCGTCCAGCCAGCGTCACGACTTCGGCGAAGCTTGGAGCATGCTCCGGCAGCAGGCGTTTGTTGAATCTGCCGATGCCCTTCGCGTGGTGCTTGTTCTCGACCTCCTCGGTCACCTTGCCGTCGTAACGGCGTGCGACCCAGGTGGAAATCGTCACCGAGCACAGCATGACCTTCGATTGGATAAAAGTGATGTCCATGAAAAAACTCCGTATAGAAAGGGGAATGGTTGAAACAAAGAGAAAGGCCCTGCGCGTCCGAAGACACGACAGGGCCGAGAGGTAAAGCAGAGAAAAAAGTGAAACTGAGAACCGGCTTACTCCCCGCGGATGATCTTGCCGATCTCGCCACCTTGCGCTGTGATGAACGCGTACGAGTTCTGTATCTGCGGTGAGCGCTGGACAGAATCTCTCACCAGCAGCGCCGCGAACTCGCGGTGCCCTTCACCGATCAGACGCTCGGTGTAGCGCACGACGCGATCGAAGTTGTTTTCGTTCGCGCGTGCCGCAAGCGCTGCCGCGATCGCGTACAACGCCGAAGGCGTCGTCGGGATCATGGCCGTGTCGGGCGCGAGAAGAATCGCGTCCGGATTCGGCAACTCGCGGAAGATTTGGAGGAACGCGACCAGTTCCGTCGCGGCGCCCTCTCCCACCGAACCGGCGTAGGAGATGTGCTCCAGATGCTTGGGGACTACATCCATGGTTTTGGCCACGAACCCCCAGCTACGCGGACTCGGTGCGTTTTCGATATCCCGCGACGTTTTCTGCACAGACAGCAAGTCCGGGCGAAAGCGCAGGAACGCGATGAGCGCGGGCGGGATGTTTTCGCGCACGGCCCACTGCGTCCAGCCTTCGATCGAGGGCTCGAGTTCGACTACCGTGGCGAAACGAGAGATCACCGGATCGAGAATTCCCGATACACCGGCGTTGTCCGTTCGACGGTTGGTGGCCGCAAGAAACGTCACCTGCGGAGGCAACACGTGCTCACCGACACGCCGCGCGAGCAGCAATTGCATCTTCGCGGCTTGCACGGCGGGCGAGGCCTGCCCAAGATCGTCCAGAAACCAGATGAGCGGGCGTCTGGAGGTCATCGCGCGTTCCAGATCCCCGAACGGCAGGAACTTGGCGGTCGCGCCGTCGGGCGAAGGAAACGGCAACCCTTTCGAGTCGGTCGGATCCTCGACCACCGGGTGGCTGATGAGCAGTTCGTGATCAGTTGCATGCGCGGTCTGTTCGACGATGTCGCTTTTGCCGATGCCAGGGCGGCCGGTGATGAGCACCGGCAGGCGTTTCGGGACGTACAGGGAGAGAAGTTCAGTGAGTTGAGCGGGCGTGACTTTCATAGTGGCTTCCAATAAGGAATTGAGAAGCCCCAAAATGACTACGCCCGTAGGGACGTGGTCCCTTAGGAGCATTAATACAGCGAGAAGTAAAAAGCCGGCTCGTAGCCGGCTGGGTCGATGCGTCGATGACGCGGTTGATAAGTGCAGTGTATGGATCAGGCGCCGCCGCGAATCGTGGAAAGATCGCTTTTTTGCGGCGTCTTAACGCTTTGGCACAGTCAGTCCGGCCCGCTCACCAGACCAAGGACATCAAGGGTGATCAGCGGGAGAATCCGGGGCACGTTCGGCAGCGCATTGTGCTCGGCGCTGGATCGATTACTGGCCTCGAGCGCGCGATCGTCAGCTTCAGACCAGCCTCGATCCTGTTCCTACGCGATCTGATGAAGGGTGCAGCCCCCTCAAAGACTCGCTTCAAGTTTTGAATTGCCATGAGGCTCCTGCGATCTGTTGAACCGAAAAAAACCCAGCACGAAGGCCGGGTTGTTAGAGAGATGAATTGTCAATTTGCTCGACTTTCCAACGACACGCGCGCGTAGGCGAGCGTGCCGTCATTCGCACGAAGCGATACCTGCAGGTGACGTACAGGGTCGGCCAGTGCGTAACGCACACTGGCACCCTGCCGGACGCTGACGATCTCCGAAAAGCCGTCGGCAATTGTGCGATCGACCCAGTCCGCCCCGGTCAAGACCGCGCCATCATCAGTGCGGACTCGCGACATGAGCGCAATTTCTCGCGCGCGTGCAATTTCGTGTGCGACTCGCCGCGCTCACACTGCGATACCGACAGGCGGTCCCACTCCGCCTGCTGTGCTTCTTCCATGCCCGCCAGCTCGAAGATCGCTCGGCGCCGCGCTGCGGCGCGAACCCCAATGAGCTTGATGCCGAAGACTTCCCGCACCGCCAGCTTCGTCCCGCGGTTCGCGTCGTCAGGCCGGTCGAGCACGCTTAGCAGGTACGACATGTCTGCCTCCTGAATCGCTTTCGCGAGGTCGTTGCCGTACTTGTGCGTCGCGCGGCCATGATCGAGCACCGCCAGTTGCTTCCCCAGTTCGTAATCGCGCAGGCTGATCGACCCGTCCGCACGCGCCTTGTCGAGTTCGCTCAAACGCTTCTCGCGTGCCTGATCGGCCAGCGTACGCCGGAGTACTTCCGCGAACTTGCATGACGGCTGTCCAACGTCCACCGGCTTCAGATATGCATCCGGCAGCGAGTACGGATCGAGCACTCCCTTTGCATACAGCAGGTCATCAATTTCCACCGTAGACGGCTCGTTTCGAGCCAGGCCCATGACCATGATCAGCAGCGCCGCGTTTTGTGACGTGATCGCCAGTTTCGAATGGACCATCACACGCACAAGTGGCGCGAGCTTGGAAAGCGGGAGCGCGCCGCGCAGTTCGGGCACGGCAAGCAGCGGTTTTGCCCATCGCAAGTCCGTGTCGAACTTCGACAGCGACGTGTAGTCGTCGATTACGGACTGTGGAACAGGTTTGCCACCGGCGAGCCCGTAGGCCACATGGACCTCATGACGACCGTTACGCTGACCGCTGCCCTCCACCACCGGACCCGCATAACGAAAGCCAAAGCGCCGCTCGGCCTCCTGCTGCAAGACTTCGAACAGATTCAAACCGCGACCGCCCGACCTGCTTTCCTCCCCGTTGGCTTGGGCCACCTGATCGGACGAAAACAGATACAGGGGCTCGCGAGCCAGATCGAACGCGAGATAGAGCAGTTGCCAGTGATCGCGGCGGATCTGCCAAGGCTGCAGTGCGGCAAACGATGGTCTGAAGTACGCCCCGTCGATTTCGTCGATGAGCGACAGGAAGATGCTCAACGCGGTGCCGGGCCTGCGCACGGTCAATTTGCCGTTGAAACGGGTGACTGAAACCGGATTGTCGAAGAAAGCGAGGGTAATGTCGGCCGCATCGAGACTGGCGGTAAGGTCGTTGCCCCGGAAGAAGCTCAGCACTTCGAGCATTGTGCGGAAAGACTGCGAGAAACCTGCGAAGGAAAGTCGGTACATGATCGATTGCTCGGAAGAAAAGCCAGGCAATCGATTCCCGTCGGGTCGATGCCCGGCAGGGGTTAATTGCGCCTGATGGCGCGAGAAATGTGATAACAGCTTTACGCGGCGTCCAGCAATCGCGCCATGACACGCGCGAGTGACCACGCGTGGTCGCTTGAAAAGACTTTCGCACGCAGCAACGGCAGCACCGCGTACGTACGCTCGGTCGAATCCGTGAGCGGTCGGCGGCTGATCCAGTCGACGTGGATGATCCACCCTTCCGAACTGCCGGTGCATACAGACACGGCGATCCTGTCTTGCGAGAACGACTGCGGCCACGATCTGCTGTGGCGAGCGCCATGAACCGCCTCGTTGGCATCGTCGCTCATATTGGCCGGACACAGCCATTCGGGCTCAAGCTCGGTCTTGCACAACACCCGGCACAGATCTGAAAACACTTGATTCACCGTTTTGCCTTCAGTATCCAGCCGAGCGACAGTTTTGATATCGACGGCGCCGACGGCAGTGACGCCGATCGGCAGTGAGACAGTGGTCGGTTGATGCATAGTGCGGTTCCTAAAATGCAAAACGCGCCCGTAGGCGCGTATTAACGATGGACGAAAAAAAGCCGCACCCCTTGAGGTGCGGCTAGCCTATTTGACCCAGTTCACACTGCGTCGATTCATTTGCCCCAGTCCCGCTCACGATCGCGCTTTTGCCCGTTGTGGTTTGTCCACATGAAGAAGCCTGCGATGGAGAGGCCAAGCACCAACGTAAAGATTGTTGCGCCCACGTCATTCTCCTTTCATATGTAAGAATCCTGCATACCACAATACTACTCCAAGGACGACGAGAGCAGCAGTACCTAATGCAGTTGCCCAAACCCAAACTGCCGAGGAGTGCGCATATCCAACCGCGCCACCTATCGATGCTGCCGACAAGGTGTGCAGATAACGACCATTTTGCTGCCGCTGATCCTTCGACGGATTGGCGATCGCATAAAGCCGGTCTCGCAGCCCGGGCCCCGGATCGGGCGGCACCGAGACAACGTAGGTACCATCCGGCCTCGTAGACACAGGCAACACATAGCCCTTGTAGTCAAGGCTGAACACCGGCGAACACTCTGCTTCCTGCATCACGGTCATCAAAAGCGCTAGCCGCGGCGGAATGGCGACTACGCCGGAAATGACGTCAAGGGACACTCTGTCCGTCAGCGTCAAACCGCAGGTGTATTCCACCTTGACTCTCGCCAGCTTCATTGGCGACCTCCGCACGTCAAGTCGATACCGCCGGCGAGGCGCAAGCCGTCGAGCATCGCCAGATAGCCGTCCGTCGTTTCAAGCTGCTGCAGGGAAACGTGGTTCTCACCACCGCCGGTCAGATCCGAACGACCGCGTCGGGTTCTGAAACTCAGCGCAACGCCCGATCCGCACCGCCGCTCGATCACGTCGACAAAAAACGTCTCGGTACGAAGCGAAACCCGCATCGTCGGACTGCCGCGGCGCGAATCGTTGACGATCTCGTGTGCATTCGAGGTGAGCCGCAAGTCGTGCGCGACGCGTCGGAGGACGCGCGTTGCATGACGCTCGAGAGCCGCTTTCGCGCCGGAGTTGGCGCTGCTGCGGTCCGCGTAAAACATACGGGGAAATTTCATGATTACCTCGGAAAAGATGAGGCAGGTCCCTTGCGGGAAGCCTGCCCCACAAGGGATTTGCGCGGTTTGCACCGTGCGCTGAAGGAATCGTGGCTACTTAATCAGTGGGTGATCCGGTATCCGGACCCGTTGGAGACGAGGAAGACTTGTTGGCCAGGGGCGAACTGCTGGTCATCGACCTGCGTCACGACAACGGTTGCCCCATTAGCACGGCGAAGGAAGACTTCGACGCCACTGTGACGCGACATGACTGAACCGACGCGCTGCGCGACCAGTCCGGAAACCGAACCGGAGAGCGCGCCCGCAACATAGCGGCCACGACCATTGCCGATCACCTGCGAGCCGAGAAACGCGCCGGCCGCGGCGCTCACGATCGATGACAGGCCCGACGAGTCGGACGAGTTTTCGATCGTGATCGGACGCACGCGCAGGATGGTGGCCTGCTCGTACTGTCCGATGCGCTGAACGTCGTAACGCTGATACGTGTTTGGCGAGCCAAAGTCGGCCGTTGCGCAGCCGGTGAGCGCCGAGAGAAGAAAGACGGTGCAGAGAAGCTTGAACATGGAATGCCTCGACGAAGAAATCGGGCAATCCGCCCTTGGGGGCTGGTTTGCCCCATAGGGAGAAAAGAGAACAACGAAGCGAAAAGCCGCGTTGCGTTCAGCGCGTGACGGACGCGATCGCGATCGACACGAAGACAACGGCGACAACGAACGACAGAATTTTCCAGGCTTCGGCGTCCTGCTTGGCGTACCAACCGAGACTGCTGAAAGCGTGTTTGAGGACCGGGAACATGAGCCACTCCTTGAATAGACGAGGAGCCGCCCAGATGGGAAAGCTCCCATCAGGAAAGAAAAAAGGCGACCACAAGGGGTCGCCAGAAAAAAGCCGTCCGAGGAACACGGCCTGAGAGAGAAAAACATGACTCCAGCGCACTGGAGGGGTCGGTCGATGCGCAGGTGCGCGGGGAATGAGGCAAGTGTACGGACAGCAATGGCAGCGGCCGGTCGGAAACCTCGCGATTTTTATATGCCTTTCGAAAAATGGAAGTGGCGAGCCGATTACCGCTGATGGCCACGCCGTCCGTTCGGCGCGCCATGATTGGATTGCTGCGCTTGCGCATTGTTGGACCTTCGACGGCACGAGGCTTGCGCGCCAGTCAGCGCGCTAAGCGCACCCGGCCAACTACAAAGCTTCGGAGACAATCATGAAACTTCTCACCACGCATGACGGCTTGCCGCGCCTGTCATGGGGCGCGGTCATCGCGGGCGTCATCCTGTCGATGATCGTGTATCTGATCATGAGCGTCCTTGGTACGGCCATCGGCGCTTCGCTCCTCTCGCCGTTGGCAAAGGCAGACACCTTGCGCGGCTTCGGGTTTGGCTCGGGCATCTGGGTGATTGTGACGACCGTGCTCGCGGTATTCATCGGCTCGTATTACTCGGGACGGTGCGCGCCTGTGCTGGGATGGCTGCATGGCCTACTTTCATGGGCAGTCATGACGCTGTTGATCGTCTATGGAACGACCTCCCTCATCACCGGCGTAGTCAGCACGGCCGGCAGCGTCGCCGCGACCAGCGCTCAAGTCGGCGCGACCGCTGCCAATCAAGCCGGTGGCGGAAATCAGATGGTCGATTCCGCGAAACAGCAGATCCAGGCCGCGATGGCCTCGGCGGCCTCGGCCGCATCGAGCCCCGACGCGGAACAAAACGCGCGGCAGGCGGCTGATACCGCCGCACGCGGGGTGGCTCGCGCGAGCTGGTTCTCGTTTGCAGCACTCGTCGTTGGCGCCATCATTTCCATCGTGTCCGGCGCAGCAGGATTTCGCCATCAGCCTGCGTTCGAGGACGCTGGAGGCGCAGCGACCGACGACGCAGCGACGGTACGCAGTCGCACCATCCGAGCCGGTGGGCGTCTTTAAACAGAATTGACGATTGGGAGAGGCCCATGGAGCCGAATGAATCAACTGCCGCTGACGGAACGTCGCCCTCCGGTTCGACGGACGAAGTCCGGCTATCGGCCGTACGAGAGGAATTGGCGGTAGGCGTTCGGAAAGTCGAGACCGGCGCGGTTCGTGTCCACAAGCTCGTGCACGAAGAAGTGCAGCCCGTATCGATTCGCCTCCACACCAAGCGAGTTGGGGTCACGCGTGTGCCCATCAATCGCCCCGTAGAGCACCGCAGCGACCCCCGTCGTGAGGGCGACACCCTCATCATCTCGGTCTATGAATATGTGCCAGTCATCCAAATGCAACTGACGCTCAAGGAGGAAGTGCATATCACGACCACCCAGGCACAAGAGGACGTCATTCATCAGGTGCTGATGAACTCCGAAGAGATCATCGTAGAACGCCGCGAAGGCCCGGACGGCGAGTGGAAGCGCGATCCAGGTTTGGGGTGAACCGAACAAGCCTACACGGGAACGCGGGTTGCGTTACGGTTGCACGCGCTTTAGTCCCGGCTTGCGTAAGCCCCCCTATTTTGGAGACTGCAATGGCTCAGACAATTATCGGTGTGTTCAACACGTATCAGGATGCCGACCTCGCTCAGACTCGCCTCGAAAACGAAGGCATTGCCCGCACGGACATGAGCGTGCATTCGAACGATTCCGGTTCGACTGTCGCGACAGGCCTGCCCGCAGGCGAATCCGTTGCAGCCCGCTCGGGTGAAGTGCACGAGGGCGCCATGGCGCGTGTCGAGCATTTCTTCAAGAACCTCTTTGGCGATAGTGATCGCCCGGAGGAAGTCGGACACTACCAAGAAGCGGTCCGCCGCGGCAGCGCCCTCCTGTCTGTCGAAGTTCGAGATGATGCCGCCGCGGAACAAGTGCGGGATGCGCTGTACGCTGCGGGCGCCATCGACATCGATTCGCGCGTGGCGCAGTGGCGCACTGGCGGTTACAGCAATTACGACAACACCGCCCCTGCCTATACAGCTGATCAAATCGCGGAAGAACGCAAGGCTTTCCCCGTCGTGCAGGAGTCGCTGGAGGTCGGCAAGCGCGAGGTGCAAACCGGCGGTGTACGCGTGTATTCGCGCGTGACCGAAACGCCGGTCAGCGAATCGGTCAATCTTCGTGAAGAGCACGCGAGCATTGAACGTCGGCCGGTAGACCGTCCGGCCACGGCTGCCGACCTGAAGGAAGGCTCCGTTGAAATCAAGGAAACGGCCGAACAAGCGGTGGTCGCGAAGACCGCACGCGTGGTCGAAGAAGTTGTGGTGGGCAAAGAAGCTTCCAGCCGGACCGAGACCGTCAACGACACGGTTCGCGGCACGGACGTCAAGGTCGAGCGCACGGCCGGGACTGACGCTGGTGTAGTAGGTGGTACCGCCGCCCCGACAGCGGACGTCAAGAAGACGCAACTGTAAGGAATCTCGCCAGCCGCGCTGATGCGAGGCTGGCGTCCCGCATCGGCACTGATAGCCGAAGCAACAGTTTGCGAGATAAAAGATTCAACGGAGGGGAGGCTATGCAGATCTACGCCGAGACGCTCTCTATGGTCAGCGTCGATTTAAATGGCCAGCATATCAATGGCCGCTACCGCGTCACCGGACCGAGCGTTATCGCTTATTACGGCGACTTGGTGAAATTTGTGTCTTGCAGCAAGCAAGTGCCTGCCGAGCGCCTGGCGCAGTGGCTCCTGACCGACATGGCTATCCAGAGCCTACAAGACGATCGTTCGATCCAAACGCAGGCGAATCTAACAGAAAAAACGCCGGCACGAGGCCGGCGCTGAAAAGCTCGTCGGTTATCCGAGGGCCGTGACGAGCCTGAGAGAATGGTATTTTACCTTAGGCGCTTCCGAGCCTCCTCCCCGCGCTCATCTCTTTGCACACCCAGTTCGTTGCCTTGACTTCAGGCTGCCACTGCGAAGATGAATCATCCTCATCGATTCCTCTTCGCCATGTTCCAAGCCATTGACCTGTCCTCATTGCGCGCGCCGCGCATCAATCATCAACACGTCGGCGCGCGCGCGAGAGAGGTCGCCTTCACGCCCGAGGTTGCCGCGATGCTGGCATCGGATGCGGTCGTCGCGATTGGTGTAAGCGGGGGCAAAGACAGCGTGGCGTGCGCGCTGGCCGTCGCTCGCCATCTCGATTTAATCGGTCACAAAGGCCCGCGCATTCTGGTGCATTCGGACCTCGGACGCGTCGAATGGAAAGACAGCGGCCCCGCGTGTGAGCGACTCGCGGCGAAGCTCGGATGGGAACTGCTGACCGTGAAGCGGCAAGCGGGCGATATGCTGGTTATGGTGACCTTTGCGGTGTGAACAACTGCTGCGGCGCGCTGTTTAACGGGGACTCGAAGGGTTCGACTCTTCCCCGAAGCTAAGACGGTCAATAACTTTTATTCGGCGCGACCCGGCAGCACGATCATGTTGAAATCCGCTATCCGTGCAGCGCAGCAATGCAGCGCAGGCCCAGGTTCACGTCCACGCTTCGAGTGCCATAAGCCGCGGGTCGACGTCGACATCAAATTAAAAGGCAATGTCCTCGTCCGCTAAGGCTCAATGGCCGGTTTCTGGCGAGCAGATTGCCGGCGGGACCGCCTCGATTCGGCCCAGACCGTGTCAAAACTCCGAGAGAGCCACACTGTGCGCGGCGCTCCGCCGAGTGCATGAGCAAACTGCGAAGTCGCCGAACTTGATCTTGCTCT
>NZ_JARUXJ010000233.1:0-48211 GCF_031451465.1 Caballeronia sp. LZ003
GTATCAAGATGAAGCTAGGAGGCGTGAGCCCGGTCGCATACCGGTCTCTGCTCGCAACAGCATAGCTGTCACACCGTCCAACTTTCGGGGGTCACTTCAAACAATTAGGTGGACACCTATGGTCCTCGCTCAGAGTGCTGTTGGGTAGACGTCGATAGTGGATCGCTTACGTTTGATCGACTCCTGAGACTGATTGCCGACAGGGATTGGCTGAGCGAGGCGGCTCGTATCACGCTGGCATCCAGCGGAGCCCGCACGCCAGGCGTGGATGGTGTCGACAAGCGCATGATGGAAGCATATTTCCCTCATGAACTGGCGACGATACGCGAAGAACTGTTGGCGGGCTCGTATAGTCCGCTGCCTGCGCGACGCGTGTATATACCCAAAGCGAATGGCAAGCTCAGGCCTCTCGGCATTCCGACCCTGCGGGATCGGATCGTACAACGGGCCATGCTGATGGCGATGGAGCCGATATGGGAGAGTGATTTCCATCCGGCTTCATATGGCTTCAGACCGGCCCGTAGTGTTCATCACGCGATTCGCACGGTGAAGCTTCAGTTGCAGGACGGCGGAGAGAAAAGTGTCGCCGGACGCTGGGTTATTGAGGGCGACCTCGCCGGCTACTTCGACACAGTTCATCATCGCCTGCTTCTTAAAGGGAATCCGCAAGCGGATCGCCGACCAACGCTTCCTTGCCCTGCTCTGGAAGTTCATCAAGGCGGGCTGCATTGATCGTGATCTGTTTCGTGCCGCGAGTGAAGGCGTTCCTCAGGGCGGTGTCATCTCACCCCTGTTATCCAACATCATGCTGCACGAATTCGATGCTTGGATGGAAAGGAATTATCTGAGCAAGAAGGTGCGGAAGGATCGGTGGGCGTGGAACTTCGCCATTCTCGAACAGCGTCCCATTACTGTACGAGAGCACCGGCAGTGGAAACCAGCTATTGCCTACTGTCGAATATGCAGATGACTTTGTGATTGTGATCAAGGGGACTCGCGAACATGCCGAAGCAGTACGTGAAGCATGCCGCCGGTTCCTTGAAGGCGAACTGAAGCTCACGCTGAATATGGAGAAGACCCATATCACGCATGTGAATGATGGCTTCGTCTTCCTCGGTCACCGAATCATCCGCAAGCGTGGATCACGCGGTCGCATGCGACCTGTGACGACGATTCCGTGGGAGAAGTACCGGGGCTTTGCCGAGAGGCTCGTCAAGCAATTGTCGGGAAACTATGGCATGAACCGGATGGACCTGATGGAAAGCCTGAATCGGCAAATTGCTGGCTGGGCCGCCTTCCATCAATACACCGACTTTACCGCCACCATGTTTAGAAAACTGGCCCGCGCAGTCTTCTGGAAATTCGGCTACTGGCTTGCGCACAGGTATCGGCGCGGGTTCCGGTCGCTGATGCGCGAATACATCCGGGCTCCAGAGCCGGGACAGACTAAAACATGGGTGCTGCAAGGCCAGAACAGTCGAGGTTGGTATGGGACGGTTGCGCTTCGGCGTCTTGTTACCAGTCGGAAGGGTCAATTTAGGTGGCGTACGCCATCGGAAAATCCGTACATCCTGCGCGATGAGAAACGCAGCACCATCGAGTCGCGCTACGCCGATGTCGCCTTTGCTATGAGCGACGCTTGAACGGAGAGCCGGATGCGCTGAGAGGTGCAAGTCCGGTTCGGGGAGGAGAGGCAGGGAGATAGATCGACTACGCCCTGTCTCTTACTCCACGCTGGACATGGTCAGGCTTTGTCTACGTGGCCTTCGTGACCGATGTGTTTGCGCGCCGTATCGTCGGTTGGCGCGTGTCGGGATCGATGAGGACGGACTTCGTGCTGGATGCGCTGAACCAGGCGTTACACGATCGCCAGCCACCGCCCGGGCTCATTCATCATAGCGATCACGGGTCGCAATATCTCATCATTCGGTACACCGAACGTTTGGTGGACGTGGGCGTTGAGCCATCAGTCGGAACTGTCGGCGACTCTTACGACAACGCTCTGGCCGAAACGATCAACGGCTTGTATAAGGCCGAAGTCGTGCATCGGCGTTCATGGCGTACGCTCCAGGATGTCGAACTGGCCACGCTCGGATGGGTGCACTGGTACAACCACCATCGGTTGCTCGGCCCGCTCGGGTACGTATCGCCTGCCGAAGCAGAGGAAGTCTACAATCGGAATCCAGTGCGCTCCGCTCGCGCGGCGTAGCGCCAAACTCGGCGGTCTCCGACAAAGTCGGGGCGGTTCAAATCGACGCCAGCAGGCCGGTTGGCCAAAAACACGTCATAGACGTCGCCCTCACGATCGCTCACGCCGACGATGCGCGTGTTCGGGCAGTACGCCCTGAGTGCGGCAAGATGCTCGCTACCTTCGAGCCACTTGACGCTCTCCTTCTCACGGATAGTCCGGTGCCTGCGTTGGTGTTTCTTGCCGAATTCTTCCTGCGGGCGCACCCAGGTCTTCATGCCCAGCACACCAAGTGGCAAGCCCTCGGGTGTAACCGCCAGCAGGCTGTGCATCAGGAACCCGCGTTCGTTACCGCCCGTGCCATAGCCCAGACCCTGTGTCGCCGGCAGATGGGTGAGATTGAATTCGGTCGTGTCCTGGGCCGCCAGCACGATTGACAACTGCCGCATGCGATTCAGCGTCTGGCCAATATGCGAGCCCAGCACGCCGTCGGTATTGACCTGCGGATTGTCGAAAAAACGGTACGCCGCCTTGAGCTGCGGGCCATCAAGCGACTGCGGAAACGAGCACTGTGGACTGAGCGACAGCCGGCGCGCGAGCGCAAGCAGACGCTGAGTCAGGCGTGCGTCGCCCAGCTCAGCCGCGCCGAACTCCTCATTCGCCCAGTCGTCAAGCTCGTCGGTGTCAGGCACTGCCGTACATCGCCGTCAACGAAGTGCATCGACGTTAACATCGCCTACCGTCGTTTACAAGCACGTTCGGCCTTGCAACATTAATGCCGTCCCGACTTGTGGGGAATCCTTAGGTCACTAGTGGGGAGGTATTTCTTCGTCCGCCCTGCAGCGTTGAACGGACGAATGTAGGCACTTAATCGCGTGCCGATTCGCCTGCAAAACATGTCAATCGCATGAATTAGATGGAATCATTTTTTTACTCGACTCCGCTCAGCAATCCACGATGCGGCCCAAGTTCGAACGCACACGGGCGAGAAAATCGATCAACCGCTCGGCTTCCTCAGCGATGAAGCCGCTCAGCGCGTCGACGGCAATTTCGTCGCCGACACGCGAGGCGGCACTCAACGCCTGGTGCGCCTTAGCCGTCATACGCACCTGTCGCGCACGTCCGTCCTCGGGGTTCGGCAGCCGTTCGATCCAACCGCTCTCTTCCATCCGCTTAAGCAGCCTCCCGGCAGAAATTGGCGCGACTTCCAGCAAGTCCGAGAGCCGCGCTTGGTTCATCTCGCCGTAATGCGACAGGTAGGCGAGCGCTTGGCATTGCGCACGCGTGAGATCCAGCGACGACTTCGCAAGTTCGTCGAACCGCTTGCCGCAGAGTCGACCTACGTCAGACACAAGGTAGCCGAAACGCTTATCGAGTGGTGTTTCCATCGCGTAATTATAGAAAGTCCAAGACGCTGCTGCATGTCAGCCTTATAATAAGCCTGCTTACCACTTAGCCGCCGCCCCCATTTATGTCTTCCCAAGCCGTTAGTGCGACCGAAGCTGCGCCGCTCAACCGGCCCATGCTTACCGTCTCGATTATGCTGGCGACGCTGATCCAGACGCTTGACAGCACCATCGCCAACGTCGCGCTGCCACACATGCAGGGCAGCCTCTCGGCGTCGCAGGACGAGATCACGTGGGTGCTGACTTCCTACATCGTGGCAGCGGCAATCGCAACCCCGCTCACCGGCTGGCTTTCTGACCGCCTGAGCGTGAAGCGTCTGCTGGCAATATCAATTGCAGGTTTCACCGTCGCGTCCGCGTTCTGCGGACTCTCGGAAACGCTCACGCAGATCGTGGGCTCGCGGCTTTTGCAAGGCGTCTTCGGGGCATCGCTTGTGCCGCTCTCGCAGTCCATTCTGCTCGACATCAATCCGCGCGAGAAGCAAGGCCAGGCGATGGCAGTCTGGGGCATGGGAGTGATGGTGGGGCCGATCCTAGGACCGACGCTCGGCGGCTGGCTCACCGACGGCTACAACTGGCGCTGGGTATTCTTTATAAACGTGCCGATCGGCGCGTTCGCGCTTTTTGGGGTGTTGACATTCCTGCCCGCGAAGCAGCCGAAGCACGGCGTAAAGTTCGATGCGTTTGGCTTCGCTACCCTGAGTCTGGCGATCGGCGCGTTCCAAGCGATGCTCGATCGGGGCGAACAACTTGACTGGTTTGGCTCGCTAGAAATCCGCATCGAGGCGCTGCTCGCGGTAATCAGTTTCGCTTTTTTTCTCGCACACACGGCGACCGCCGGGGCCAAGTCGTTCTTCCGCTACGAATTGCTTAAGGACCGCAATTTCGCGACGGGCGTATGCTTCATCTTCATCATCGGCGCGGTCATGTATGCGACGCGCGCGCTATTGCCGCCGATGTTGCAGAACCTGATGAACTACCCTGTCGCCACTACCGGGCTTGTCACCGCGCCGAGCGGCGCGGGCACAATGATCGCGATGATGCTCGCAGGACGCCTGCTAAAGCGAGTCGACGCACGCCTGCTGCTGCTCGCCGGCTTCCTGATCTCCGCGTTCGCTCTTTGGCAAATGATGCATTACACGATTGTCCTTTCGACTTCCGACATCGTCTGGCCCGGCGTGATTCAGGGCTTCGGCTTGGGGCTTGTTTTTGTGCCGCTTTCCACGCTGTCGTTCTCGACGCTCACGCCTGGACTGCGCGCCGACGGCACGGCCACCTACAGCCTGATGCGCAACATCGGCAGCAGTATCGGCATCTCGATTGTGCAAACGCTGATGACGCGCAACACGCAGGTCGCGCACGCTGACCTTGCGGCCAACGTGAACGTTTTCAACCCCGCGATCCAACCGATGTTCGCGGGCGGCTCGGCCTATGACATGGCGATGCTCGACCAGTCGATTAACCAGCAGGCCGCGATGATCGCGTACCTCAACGACTTCAAGCTGATGTTCGTCGCGACGCTGCTCGTTGTGCCGCTTGTACTGCTGATTCGCCCCGCGAAGAAGGCGTCGGACGAAACGCTGGCGCATGCCGCGATGGACTGAGAGTCGGGTTGTTGTCTTGAATGAACGCCCCGGCAGACGGCCTTACACGCGTGGTCCCAGACGGGAACGGATGCATCAAGAGGTGGCCTCGCTCGATCCTTGCGCATCGCGTGGCGATCACGCTCGAAGCCATGCATGCTGTCCAAGCATTCGAAGAAGCATTCGTCCGGTACCGGCTACCGGAAATGGAGAACCTTGATCAGGGCAGCCAAGGCCGGTTGACGACAACTCGGACGGATTCCGTTAGAAGGCTCGTCGGGGCGATATTTCGAGTCTTATCCGACTTCAACGCGATTCCGGCCTGCTTCTTTTGCCAGTTAGAGTGCGCGGTCAGCGCGTCTCATCAAGGCGTCGACATCGCGCTCGGTTGCCTCGCGCGTGACCACGCCGATGCTGACGGTGAAGGGAATCGGCTTAACGCGCCATGCCTGCTCGAAATCCTGCTTCTCGACACGCGCGCGCAGTTCTTCAGCGATCATGCGCGCCGCCCGGTCCACATCGGCACCCGGCAGCGCCGCGACGAACTCCTCGCCGCCCCAGCGAGCGAACACCGTGGAACGGTGCGGGATCGATATGCCGACATTGGCGAGCACACGCAGTACCTCGTCGCCGATATCGTGGCGGTAGCTGTCGTTGATCTTCTTGAACGAGTCGATGTTGAGAATGAATACGGACAGCGTATCCTTTGTGGCGAGCGCCTTATCGACGAAATCGAAGAATTCGCGACGATTCAGCAAGCCGGTCAGCGCATCGGTCGCGGCCTGCTTCCTGAACTATTCCATGAGCCACATACGATCGGTGATGTCGCGGGCAACTGCCGTGAACTCGACCACGCCGTCCACGTTATCCTCGAGATGGCGATTTCCACTGGAATGATGGTGCCGTCTCGGTGCCGCCCATAGACGCTTTTGCTTTCGTCCATGCGCGGCCGCCACATATGGCGATCGCTGAACTTGTGTCGCCTCGCGAGCTCGGACACTGCTTCAGAAACCGTCTGGCTCCGCGTCATGCGGTCGAAGTCCCGGCAGATCGTCGGATGTTTCAACTTTTGTAACGTTTCAGCCAGAGCTGGCAAGTAAAATACTTTCACCCTTGTACGTGGCTACCATCTTTTCAAATGGCCTGTCGCCGACCATGGCGCGAGCTTCACGCCGAAACCTATTGTCGAGACCTTTTTCAGTCAGAGGCACGTAAACCAGTCGGCCACCGAATTCGGTAAGCAAACGGATACTCAGCTCAAACCCGATCAAGTCAACCCACTCCTGCACGAGAGGCGTCATACACTTCAGTTACGTCGAACGCGGAAATATTGTCGGCAGGATTAGGCTGACTTGTTATTAATTCGCATCCCAATGTATTGACCAAATGCAGAATGCGCTGAATGTGATGTTGGGTAAAACCAAACTCTTTGGCGAGCGATCTTACCGCCTGCATTTTTGCGGCTGTTTTTCTGAGTTCCTTTTAGCGCACTTTGATCTGCTGCGCTTTAGCGAGTTCAATCGCAGAGCGTAACCGAGTAAGGTAGAGGGTGCCTGTGGCCGACCGCAGCCTGCATACAGCTTCGGCCTCGGTCCTGCCGACGATCTCTGCCAGCCGCTCAAAGCAGGGGTTTCCATCTAACCGAGCTGCTGGCGGGCAAACGCAAAGTCGTTCCACCGCATTCAGAAACCTGCTTGAGCGCGCCTTCTACGCCAGCAAGCAATGCGATTTTTTTGCGACACCTGTGAAGATTGATGTTATACCGTCGTCCGCGTCTTCGATCATTTATTTACCCGTTGAGGTTGCCATCCAATACTGGCATCTGCCAGCCTGTGCAACTGCGGTGACCTATATCAGTTGTCCATATTGAAATTCGCCCTGGCATAATGTGCCTACGTTGTCGTGCCGCGTTCGTTCTTACCAGGTACGCATGCGTTTCGAGGACGTGACGGGTGCGGAGAAACGGTGATCCGCACTCGCCGTAATTCCTGTTCGACGTAGTTGGGTGGGGCTTCGCAGCGGATGCGGGCGCCCCCTCTTTTTCGCCATCGGTACGTGACGGTTCATGAGGGGATGATTGAGTGAAACTGACACAGACGGGTTCGCTCGATTTCGGTGTTCGATTTCCCGAAGGAAGCGGCCAACTCCATTACGACTTCGAAATGCGCGCAGCGACCGTTGCGGGCAGCATTGCTGTATATGAAGACCCGACCATCATCGGCGGTGGCGTATCGAACATGCGGGTGAGCACGGCGCTGCTCGCTCACTCGCTGCTATCGCTTGGAACACACGCGCGCGTGCAGCGCGGTGATCGGGTTTGGCGGCTGCATGAACGAGCCGTCGGTGTGCCAGAGCAGGTTCGCCTGATGATACCGGTGCTTGACGCTGGCCGCCTCGATGGGGACGCCATGATCGTCTACGGTCCCGATGTCGTAGAAGTGCGGATGGTGGGAGCAGATTTCCTTGCGGCTCGCGACCACCGGTTCGCCGAAGCGCTCGATGAACGCCTGCTGGAAGTCGTCGTCGAGTCGTTGGTCGGGGAACACGAGCACGCCGAATTGCGCGAGGCCGTTCTCTATCGACTCGATGTCGGAACCGGTCAGCCGGCCGCGCAAGTCCGCGCCGCGAACGTCTCCCCGATCTGCTCAAAGCCGATGTTAATCCGCGGACTCCGGTCAGACGGGCGCCGTTTTTCTTGACGGCACACGACCGCATGATGCGCGGATGAGGCTCGTCGTAGGGCGTTGCCCGGTGCATCGTGCAGCTGTCGTCCCACATCACGAGGTCGGCAGTCTGCCAGCGATGGGCATAGACGAACTGCCGTTGCGTCGCGAAGGCCACGAGTTCGTCGAGGAGCGCGCGGCCCTCGTCGAACGGCCAGCCCACGATATGCGACGCATGCGATGCGAGATACAGCGATTTGCGTCCCCAGCGCCGATGTGTCCTCACGAGCGGATGCACGACGGCGGGCCGGTCCTTGCGCGATTCGTCGGTGAAGTCGGACATCGAAAGTCCCTTCTTCTCCTCGAAGCAAAGATGCTGTGTTCGACCATCAGGCCGTCGAGTTGGCGTTGCCGCGCGGGGGGCAGCGCATCCCAGGCGGCGCGCATGTCCGCATATTCGGTATCGGGCGGCACCGGCGGCAAAACGCTGGCGGAGAGCGCGGTTAGCCGGAACGGTATTTCGAGCTGGAACCGTCGGTGTGCCACGGCTGGTTGGCTTGCAAAAAGAGTGCGCGCACCGACCCTTTGGGAATCGGCGCGCCGGCCGCATCGACCGTGCCGACGTCGAACACGAGATCGTTGTGGGTACCGAGTTCGGCGAAATGCTGATGTGAACCGGACCGAACATCTTCATGAACCGCTGATGCTGCGCATCGTCGATGTGCTGCGCGCGCAGGCAGAGCACCGGACAGGCGGGCAGCGCCTGCTCAATTTCGTCGATGGTCGCGCGGCTCGGCGGCTCGCGCAGGTCCAGCCCGACGAGTTCGGCGACAAAACCTTCGCGCAGCGGACGAAACGTGTGGGGCATGACGGTGTCTCCCGTGCGGCGGCGTTATTCGGTGGGCGCGAGGCGGAGTCCGATACTTCGGAAGCGGTTCCAGATTTCCGGGCCGAACGCCGCGGTCACCTGAACGCCGAGCGATTTGTCGTAGTAGATGTCGTTCATCACCTGGTCTTTTTCGCCTTGCCCGAGCACGAGCATTTTCGCGTCGTGATCGGACACGTTGCGAAACGCGCGGTAGACGCCCGGCGGAACCGCGAACAGATCGAGCGGTTCGAGCACGGTCTGGTGCTGGCCGTCCTCCCCCCATATCACCTGATAGCGGCCGGTGAGCGGCATGAACGTCTCGCGCGTTTTCTCGTGAACATGCAACGGCGGCCCGTTGCCCGGCGGACAATCGACACCTCCAGCCCCGGCGTGCCCACGACGGCGGGCTGCGAAAACGAGCGCGCCCGATCCTACGGCGCCATCAACAGGTAGATGTTTTTCGCCGCGACCATTTCATAGGCATCGAGCGGAATGTCATGAACGCGCACGTAATCGTGCTTGGTCGGTTTCAGATCCTTTAGCCGTGCGATTTGCCGGCTTTCCATTTCGTCGGGCGACAAGTCATTCGCTGCCATGGCGGACCTTCCTTGATCGGGATATCGATGCAAATCATCATAGGGCGACGCGTGTGCGGGGAAATGCAACATCCGGATACCGGCTATCGAAGCGATGAATACGACGCGTTGCAAGGATCGGATCCACGCCGGGTTAACACATAGAGACGCTATGAATTGGCCCATTTAGTTTCGATTCTTACGGGTTATTTTTCGGGCTTGAACAAAAAGTAAGGAACGCTTATGAATGACATCGACACGTCGAAGGCGAGTTCCGAAAGCGGGCCGTTATGGCTTTCCGTCAACCGGATCCATCAGGAAGCTCGCGGCATTCGCTTGTACGAGCTGGTGGACCCGAACGGCGGCGCGCTGCCCGAATTCACCGCTGGCGCCCATGTCGACGTCGATCTCGGCGAAGGGCGCGTGCGTCAATACTCGCTATGCAATGCGCCCGGCGAACGGCATCGCCATGTCATCGCGGTGCTCCGCGAAGAAAACGGCCGTGGCGGCTCGAAAACGCTGCACGACAAGGTGCGCGTTCAGGATCTGCTGGCCGTCAGCCGTCCGCGCAATCATTTCGGGCTGGTTCACGGCGCGCGCCGCGTGATCCTGCTGGCCGGCGGAATCGGCGTGACGCCGCTGAAGGCCATGGCGCACGCGCTCGACGCGTCGGGCACCGACTACGCGTTCCACTACTGCGGACGCGACGCCGGCTGCGCCGCGTTCGGCGACACGTTCCGCGCGCTCGAAGCCGCCGGGCGCCTGACGTTCCACTTCGACGGCGGCGATCCGTCCGCCGGCCTCAACATCGCGGGCTTGCTGCGCGAGGCGAGCGACGGCGTTCACGTCTACTATTGTGGTCCCGCCGGATTCATGCGGGCGTGCGCGAACGCGACGCAGCACTGGCCCGCCGGCACCGTAAATTGCGAGCACTTCAACGCGCCGGAAACACCGGATTCGGACCAACCCGCCGACGCCGCCTTTACGGTGAAACTGGCCAGCACCGGGCAGACTTTCGACGTGCCGGCCGACCAGACCTTGGCCGAAGCGCTCGACGCAGCGGGCGTCTTCATCGAGACGTCCTGCCAGTCCGGCCTGTGCGGCAGCTGCATCACCCGCTATCTGGCCGGCGAAGTCGATCATCGCGACTGCATACTCGGCGACGACGAACGCGAGCAGTACCTCACGCCCTGCGTGTCGCGCGCGAAACGCGGGCTTCTCGTCCTCGACCTTTGACGGGCGCCGCCCCTTGCAGGGGGCGCGGCGAATTCAGTTCAGCGACGCGAACGTGCCGTTCGGCTGGACCTCCATGATGTACGACTGCGGTGTCGTGTTGTCGCCCTTGCCCGAAAAGGAATAGTCGCCGGTGAGGCCGTGAAGGCCGTGCGTCGAGCCGATGGCCTGCGCGACTTTCTCGCGGGCGACGGAGCCCACGCGGCGGACCGCGTCGCTCACGAGCATGACCGCGTCATACGCGTACGCGGCATAGGCGGCGATCTGGTCGTTGCCGTAGGCCTTGCGGTACGCGGCGACGAACGGCTTTACGACCGGCCGGTCCGCATTCGCGTTGAACGGCGTGAAGACGACATAGGGTGCCGCGGCGGGGCCGACGATCTGCACGATCTTCGGGTCTTCGAGCGTCGCGCCGCCGAGGAACACGCCGCGAAAGGCGCGTGCGCGCCCCTGCGGAATGATGATGACGTCCTCGTTGGTCGTGCCGGTCGTGCCGATGACCGCGACGACGTCGGGCGACGCCGCGAACCGGCGCAGCAGCGAGACGGCCTGCGCGGAGTCGGAGGCCGTATCCTGCAGGTCGACGAAAAGCGGCCTGCCGAGTACGCCGCCGTTCGCGTTGATCTGGTCGACGGCCAGCTTGATGCCTCTTGCGCCTAGGGTGCCGTAGCTCGCGGAGCGGCCGGTGAGGAACGTGAGCGCGCCGATTCGCAGCGGCGTCGCGCCCTGTGCAAGCGCGGCGCCGGCAGCGCACGCGATGGCGGCCGCCGCCGCGAGCCGAACGGCCGGCAGTAGTGCCCTCATCAGCTTCACGCGATCTCTCCTCGCGGCGTCCGTCGCGGGCGTCCCGCCGGTTTCAGACGGAGTTGGCCTGCGAATCGGTCGTCTTGCGTCTTCCGACGTGCGGGTTGCGCGAGCGAAACAGCGCCTTGATCCTGCCGATCGCGACGTCGCCGTGGCCAGGCGCCTTAACGAACGACCTAGGAAAACACTGAACTTCGATACGCCAGCTGAGCGATTTAACCAAATCGTTGCATCGACCGGTTGAATCCGCCTTCCTTCTCATACACCGGTTCCAGATAAGTCGGAACTACCGCTTACCTTCGGGTAACGGCAAACGTCCACCTTGAAGAACGTGAAAGGAATCTGTCGTGAATCGCGTCCTTGCGATCAAACAAAATCGCGGGGACCTCCAGTATGGCCGGCAGTGTCATAGCTGATGGCAGATACCTCGCAACGAAACAAGGTGTCGCGACACAACGGTAACGCATACCCCCGACGAAATCGGCCTAAAATCCAAGACGCGGCTCCCGTTGTGTCGAGATGCAACCCTTGACATCACTGCGGATCAAAGCAGTCACCGTATGGTCTTGATCGTCGACAATAATCTCAAGCCCGACGTGCTGCGCTGCAAGTTGCCACGAAACAGGCTCAAAACAGGTCGCAAGTGAATCAGCATTCACAGCGGCAGCGATCTTGACGGGCGGGAATTCGCCCGGTTTGATGACGCGGAACGCCTGCTCCTCAAGCAGGCGAACGGCCATGACGTGCCGAAGGATCGCTTCACCAGCGTGAGTTGTGGTCACGACCGGCTGGCGCAATAGCAGCGTCAGGCCGACTGCGGTTTCCAGGCTTTTTACCCGCGACGGTCACAGCACCTGCCGATATGTGAAGCACTTCCGCTGCCTTCCTGAAATGCTGGCACTCCAGAACAGTCGCAAATGTTTCAAGTTGCTGTCGATCCAACATAGAAGTACTCCGCAGAGCTGCCCACCTGGCGCTCCTAACGCTGAAAAACCTACCAGATGATCCGGTGAGGAAACCCTGGATCCCGCGGATGCAAAAAACCCTGCTTTGACACCTTTTCCGCAACTTCTAGCTCAAACCTGCAGAGCTGCGAACGGCACATCATCCCGCTTGGCGATTGCTAACACTGCGTGCACACGCGGAGCGCGCATACTCGGTTGCGATAGAGGTCACATATTGCGATGCTCCCGTTTGTTCTCTCCTCTACAAAAGCGGACGATAAGCTTCAGGCACGCCGATAGACGAAGCGCACATACCACAAACTAGGTCGACGCATTCTAAAATGTCCCGAAGTAACGGTGCCTCGCAACAGAGCCCAAAAACATACCAACGCTATCTGCCTATAAATACGGGCCGCCTCTTTTCGTAGAACGACCGAATACCTTCCCGAAAGTCCTCCGACATCATCGCAACCGACTGCAAGTCAACCTCCGTTCGGAGGTAATCTTCCAACCCGTCCGAGAAAGCGTGTTTGACAAATTCAGTGGCCAGCGGTGGCCCTTCCGAAAACTGTTTCGCGATAGCACGCGCGGCCTCAAGCGCTGTCCCGGGCTCGACTACCCGATCGACCAACCCAACCTTCTCTGCCTCCGCTGCGTCCACCTCGTCCGCCGACAAGATCAGACGCTTCGCTCGCGCTGCCCCCACCCGTTGAGGGAGCGTAAAGAACAACCCCAAGTCGGGAATGAGAGCCACCCGGGTGAACGCGCAACAGAAGCGCGCATCACTCGAAACCACCACGTAATCGCAAGCAGCGGCGAGTGCCATTCCGGCGCCGTAAGCATATCCTTCGACCGCTGCAATTAAAGGTTTGGGCCCCGTTACCATTTCGCGCAGTAGAGGCCCTGGACCGTTTCTCAGCCTGGAACGACAGTGGCTGATACTGTCTTCGTTAAAACCTTTGAGATCCGCTCCTGCGCTGAAATGCTTGCCGGTTCCGGTCAAGACGATTGCGCGACACGCAGGATCCTCGTTCAGTGCACGCAGCCGGACAGTCAGCTCTTCGCGCATCTTTCGATTGATTGCGTTCCTCAAGGCCGGCGAATTCAGTTTTACGATTCCAATCACGCCGTCCCTTTCCACCACTACCAGATCTTCGGCGTCGTCCAATCTGCTCATCTGTTCAGACATAACGTCAGGTCTCCTTGTGC
Organism: Caballeronia sp. LZ003; assembly: GCF_031451465.1. NCBI lineage: Bacteria > Pseudomonadati > Pseudomonadota > Betaproteobacteria > Burkholderiales > Burkholderiaceae > Caballeronia > Caballeronia sp. LZ003. Next base: position 13,474 of record NZ_JARUXJ010000233.1, read on the forward strand.
CACAGAAATCTGTTCACGACAACGGTCCGTTGCGACGATGTCGCTGCTATAACGAGGGTACAGACCGCCGGCGAGCGCCTTGCAACATCAGACGGCCCTAGCAAACATAGAACCTCGGCGAACTGTCAACTGACAACATTACGATCTATCGGAGAAATGCTTTAAGCGCCACCGTCTATATAAAAGCAGGTGAAAGGCTGCCCGACACCTTTGGCAGACCGAGTTCAGATCGACGAGCAGATTCGAATGAAACTTGAAATTGGGCGGCCGCGGCAACGTCCCATCGCCCATTCGTCCAGCTCATCGCATACCAGTCGCATGGTAAATGGCACTCATTCTTCGACCGCTGACGCAGTCGTTACAAGCCGTAGCCGCCTGACAGCCGCGACAGCGTCATCTATGAACCTGTCAAAAATGCTTTCTATCGGCTCACACCGATCAGCGAAGACCGCTGCAGGCCCATAGTCGAGCATGCCGAACCTGTAGTCTCCCGTTGTATAGGCGCGGTGCGCCAAAGTCCCCGTCACATGTGGACGGAACCGCTCAAAGTCGGTCACTTTGTCATCGTCCAGCTCAATCACTGCCTGCGCACTTTCGTTGCAAAAAACGCGATGATGGTCACGCAACGCCGTCTTTACGATGACGCTTTCTGTGCCATCGCCTTCGACGATACGCCGCTTCCACGCGTCATGTATCCACAATTCATCGGCCACCAGCATACGGGTACCCATTATTACTCCATCCGCGCCCATAGCAAGAGCGGCGGCAAGTTGGCGACCCGAACCGATGCCACCGCCAATAACAAGAGGGACATCCAATACCGTAGCCGCGTGGGCAGCCTGCACCATCGATCCAATGCCGTAGATGCCGGGATGTCCACCGCAATCGTTGCCTACGAGAATAATCCCATCAACGCCCGAGCGCGCCGCACTGAGTGCGTACCGCACCGAAGGAACCTTGTGCAGCACCTTCATGCCCGCCTGCTTTAGCAACGGCAGGATAGCGTCGGGTGGTGCGCCGGCGGTCTCTGCAAATCGCACGCCCTCCGCAACAGCAACTTCAAGTTGCCGTTTGATACGATCTACCCCGCCCGCCTGCCGTGAAATATAGAAGTTCACACCGAACGGTTTTCCCTCAGTCAGGTCCCGACAGTGATGCAGCTGATTGCGGAAGTCGCTGACCTCCGGAAATCCAGCTGCGATAAGAAAGCCCATACCACCGGCATTGACTGCTGCAGCTACGTAAGGGGCGTCAGAGACGCGTGGCCCCAGCCCGCCGCAGAGGATGGGGTGCCTTATACCGAACAAGTCGGTAACGCGTGTGCGAAACAGCGGCTCTCTCATAATTGAATCTCCTGTTCGATCTCTTCGGTTTTTCGAAGAGCCACGTTGTTCACAGGCGCGAACGCAAGGCATACGTCAAGCGGCACTCTGCGAACATCTTGATCACGTGTCTTTCCGTGCCCGCACTGTTGCGTCACAACACACTGGGAGTCCATGAACCCGCCTGCCACTTTGTTGCCGAGTGACGCCGATAGTCGCACGCGCAACCAAACCGTTGATGCACATGAGACTAACGGGAGCTTCGGGAGAGCCGGCAGTTAGCACCAGCGCCTCTGCTTCGAAATCTGTTTGGAGTCAACCGATGTCGCTTCGACACTGGCGAACTGAAAACTGCCGCGATCGTGCCTCGAAAATTCACTACGGATAGCGAACTTTAAAAGCTTTCTTCCCCGAATCCGCAGACGCCCTCTCACGTCAGCGTTCCTTCAAACGGATACCGCCGGCCAGTGGCCACGGTTAGACACCGGCACACACGCTTTCATATCTCAATCAACCCCTCCCTCGCCGTAAGGATAAAGATATTGGCTCTTTTGAAAACGGAGTGGGTAACGGGGCTCATCGGGCATGCTCATTAAAGCGCGAGAAGTCGAATTTTCCGGCGATGAGAAACAGGACAGTGCGCATGGTTTCGAAGCGAGCGTACCCGCGTGCTTTGCGTTTGGCGGCCTGAAACAGGCCGTTGATGGCTTCGATGAAGCCGTTGGTCTGGCGCGTCTGAGTCCAGGCGACAATGCCCTCGAAGTGTCGGCGAATCAGTCGGGCGACGTCCTTCATCGGTTCGACCTTCGAGCGCATGACGTTCGTACACCACTGGTGCAACATCGCCGACACGACATTGATTTGCTTGCGCTCAAGAATGTCGCGCAGTTGCTCGCGGTACAGCCACGCCCGGGCCGTGCGCTTGGTGGTGTACTGACTGACGAGCGCCTCGAGGTCGGTCAGTTGGGCGAGATTCAGTTTGTTGGCATCTTTGAGCAGCGTCCAGCGCATGCCTTTGAGTTGCGGGTCGACCTTCTGTTGCTGCCTGCGCACCGTGTCGAGCGCCTTGGACGCGTGAGCAACGACGTGAAACTTGTCAAAGGTCAGTCGCGCGTCGGGCAGATGTTCATTGACGCCCTTGATGAAAGCTGGCGACATGTCGATGCTGACCGAGCTGATTTGCTCGGACGTGCCACCGTGTTCGCCCAGGTAGGCCGCAAAGCGTTCAATCGTGCTGGCATCCTTGCCGGTCGTGACGAACACGACCCGCCGCGCTCGCATATCGGCGACCAGCGTCAGATACTCATGACCGCGCCGATACGAGGTTTCGTCAATCGCCACTGCCTTCACCTCAGACAGGTCAGCCCCCGCGAGTGCCAGCTCCACATACCGCGAACAGATGGCGTGTACTCGATGCCACGACAGGTTGACCGCACGCGCGACAGCGGCAAACGGCATCTGCTGGGCGAGCATCAGTACGAGTGCCTCGAACAGCAGCGTAAAGCCGCTGAGTTGACCGACCCAATCAGGTTCGACCAACCGCACGGAGCCATCGGGCAAGCGCACACGCGGCACCCGCACTTCCAGAAAACATTCGTGTTGAAAGAAATTCAGGTGACGCAGACGCTTGATTTGCGTGTCGTGGACAGGATGCTCACCGGCAACTCCAGCATAGGAAAACCGGGTGCCCGCGACGAAGTCCACGGCAATGGTGAGTTGACGCTGAGCGGCATCGAAGTCAACGCCTTGAACGTACCAGGGCGCGGTTATACCGAGAGCGGATTCGAACAGTTCATTCGTCATGGTTGCTTTGTCATGGCTCAGCTTATCAATTCTGGGCGCCTCAAGGATTCGCTTCGCCGGGCTTACGCCCGTCCTTGACCCGCCAACCCACCCACTCAAAACTTAAAAGAGGCAAGATATTTGACAGAATCGGGCCAATAGCAAGCGTCACGAAGACCGCGCAAAACGAAGTAGTCTCATGGTAAACAACTCCTACCGCGACAGGCATAAGAACCGCGGCGAGTTGCTGAATCGCGTTGCTCAATCCGACGGCGCTCGCTGCTACTTCCGTACCAACCAATTCAGTAACGATGGCAGCTAGCAGTGCCCCCCATCCCCAACGATGTAACCCCAAGTACGGCGGCCGTTAGCCACATTGGCTGCAGCGATGTCAGGCCCCAAAAAATTAGCAGGCTGACGGCAATCGAAATACAGACAAGTGCGGTGATGCATTTTCTCGGACGTCCCAGCCAGTCCGAGCACAGACCGATCAGCGGAGCCCCAAGAATAGCTGCCGCGCCGTAGAGCGTCGCGACTTTGCCCGCCTAGACACCCGAGAATCCAAGCCCTTTTTCGATCAGCGCGTCCGCCCTGAAAATAAAACCGGTGAAGCCCCAGCTCGCCCCAAACCCGCATCCGGTCACAAGCCGGAAGTTGCGATTCGCAGGAAAGGGCCCGACGGATCGAAGGCTCCATCGGTACGCCGCGCCGAGGTTTGTCTTGGGTGCTTCCTTCAACAGCACAAATGCAATGATCGACACGGCTATCGTCACGACACCAAGCAACTCATATATCGCCAGTCGAAATCAAGTAACGCAACAGGAATCGTCGTGTTCGCTGCGACAATGCCGGTTGAGATCGCAGTAATTACCGCTCCAATCGCGCGTGCACGATGCTCGTGCCTAAACCACTCCGCAACGATCTTGACAACACTGGCGTAGTCAACACCAGTTGCTACCCCCATAAGGCACTGCACGACCATTCCACCCGCGACTGAATGCACGAAGCTGAATGCATAAGTTAATCCACCCAGCGACAGCAACGAGCACGGTAGGGTGACACGAGTTCCCAATCTGTCGGTCACGATGCCGCTGACTGCGTTTGCCAGGACATAGCCAATATAAAACGCAGTGACGAACATCCCAAGCGCAGCAATGGGGAGCCGAAACGCTATGCTTGCTCTCGTGACAACATTGGCCCATGCTATACGATTGATATAAGTCACGAACAGTGCGACCCAGGCGATACCAAGCACAATCCATCGGTAGCGTGATGAGACCACTCCGTACTTATAGCCGTCGGCGAGCGGATGTATCTCGAGCACATTGTCTCCTGTGGAATACCTGTCAGATTAGTTCATTACTCGTCTTGAAGCTTTCGCACATATACAGCCGTACGGTCTGCATGTACGCATCAAACCGGCACAACCCCGATCGGGAGACATGCTGGTCCGCGCATCCCCGGCTCGCAAAACCAGGCCTTGCGCTCGATCGGCATCTTTTCCACACGATAAAGAGGGCGGTTGCGTGCCCACTCCGTATGCCCAGGTTCGCTGATTTGTTTATGGAAACAACCACGGGTCAACCCTCTCGGATTCAAGTTTCGGAACCACATGATTGCGCGCGGATAACAGCCTGCTTAGCGATGTGCTCATTGCCCCAGAAGAGCTCGCCCCCTCGTAGTCCCTCTCGTTTCAATCTGCTTCAGCCAGGCCGCCCTTTGTTCATCAGATGACTTCTTCAGTGAACCGAACGAGAACACGCGTATCGGCGAGATGCCTGCGGGTGCCAGGATACCTGAGCGCACAAGCTTGTGCCCCGGGGCTCCAAGCACGAACCGGTAAAGCAGGGGTGGCGTATCCATCGTGACGAGAACGTCTGCCGAGCGCCCGCTCAGCAAACGTTCCGGCAGCAGCGATTCGGGCTTGAATCTGAATGCGAAGTTGTCGCCAAACACGCGCTCGAAGAAACCCTTCATACGCGCGGGCATTGCCCCCAGCCATGTCGGATAGATCAGTACGAGGTGCTTTGCCCGGGTGATTCGCACCCTCGCCTCGGCCAGATCATCCTCCAGCGGGCCCGGTCGCCCACGCGGCGTAGCGTCGAAATCCAGTGCTCCCAGATGCATGAGGTCCACTGCACATCCCGCGCGCCTGAGTCCCTTCTCATATGCAGCGGCCAGCGCGCCGCCGAAACCTTTCGTGTCCGGATGCCCCAGCACGATCAGCACACTGCGTTCCGCGTTCATACCGATTCCTTTACTGCCGCCAGCGCAGTTTCCGCAGCAACCCGGCCGAAGATCACGGATTTGGACAGCGAAGACCCGCTCATATAGCCGCTGCCATGAAATCCGCCGACGATCTCACCAGCTGCGAACAATCCCGGAATGGTCTCGCCCAGAACGTCAACGACACGCATCTCACGGTTAGCTTTCAGGCCACAGTACGTTGCCAGAATGGCAGTCGTGCACGGATAGATGTAGAACGGTGCCCGCGCGATCGGTACCAGCGTTCCCCATCCCTTGCCCAGGCTCGCTCGACCGAAAACCGTATCGCGCCCGGCGCGCACATCCTCGTTGTAGCGGTTTATCGTCGCCTCCAGCTTCCCGGCATCGAGCCCAACCGAGCGTGCGAGTTCCGCAATGCTGTCGGCGCGACGCACAAGCCCCCGTGCAAACGCACTCTCGAAGTCAGTCGAATTCGGCGCTGGCACAGACTGATCCATAATGTCCTGATCCCACACTTGGAAGCCGACACCGTCCTTCTGTTGAAGACACAGTTCACCAAGGGTTTTGTATGAAACTGACTCATCCGCGAAACGCTCGGCACCGAGATTGACTGCAATGCCCCCCCGATAGATCGCCAGCCTCAGTAGCGCCTCGCTAGCCAGGGGCGGCTTCGGATCCGGGTAGTTGTTCAACGAGATGCCGAAGGTACCGTTGACATAAGGCATGTCGACAACATCCGCGCCAAGCTTCCACGCGAGGCGAAGCCCATCACCCGCATTACCTTCTCCGCCGAGGCGCAATGCATTTGCCATCTTTGGGGCGAACTTGCGGATCAGATCGGCATCGCGCGAAAAGCCACCGGTCGCGAGCACGACACCCGCCGTAGTGAGCGCTTCCCGTTCCTCGCCGTCCGCAACGTATTGCACCCCGGTTACACGATTGCCCTGTGCGAGCAGGCCCGTCAGCGCCGCGGGCGAAACATAACGGATCGACGGATGCTCCGTGACGCGCGCATGTAGTGCGTCCATCAGCTGGGTCGGGTCGGTCGCGTGCGTACGCGGGACGCCCTGGTTGGAGCTCAGGCTGACTGGATGAAAGACCACGCCTCGCGCGCGCAGCCATTCATAAGCGTCTGCCTGGCGCTCGATGTAAAGCGAGATGAGATTCGGGTCGGCCAGATTTCCGGACGCCCGAACCAGGTCACCCTCCATGTTTTGCGCCGAGTCCTCGTAGCCTGCGTCGCGTTGAGCCTGCGTGCCTGCGAATGCGAAAGAGCCACTGCTCTGCGTAGTACTGCCACCGTAGCGCGGGGTTTTTTCCAGCAACAGGACGGAGGCACCCATGTCGGCCGCCTGGAGGGCAGCACTGTGACCCGCTAGACCGCCGCCGGCGACGATGAGGTCGAACCGGTCTGACGTAAAATCGGTGTTGTGGTTCATAATCAAGTCCTACCCTGCCCATGCAGGTATCAATTGGGGCGGTACCGCAACGGCTCCGGATGTCGGATGCAGGCATCGGTACAATCCGTAGCCGCAGGGCATGCTGACGCGCGTCACCTGCCGATCCCGCGTGAAACCGGGCCTCGAACCGTCGACGGCCGGCGAACCCTACGCCTCTGACCAGACGCTCCTGTTCGGGGCCTGTGGCTCGCGCCCAGTGACGAGGTATCGGCGATGCGCGACTAAAAAACGCAGGCGGGTTCGACTACTGCCCTGCACGCCGCCAGATTGCCCGTCCGGATATCATGTCGACGAGTAACGGCCGCCTGTCACATGCAGCGTCTCGCCCGAGATGAAACCCGCCCGCTCGGAGGCAAGAAACGCGACCGCGGCAGCAATATCTTCGGGAACGCCCGGCCGCTGGATAGGAGTACTTAGCTTTGCCCGTCGATCAATGTCGTCAAAGTACCGCAATCCCAGCACGCGCTCGGTGCGGATCAGGCCGGGCGCGACGGCATTCACTGTGATGTCGTGCTGTCCGAGTTCAACTGAAAGCGCGCGTGTGAAGCCGATCACACCGGCCTTGGCGGCACTATAGTTGGACTTGTTGAACTCACCCAGATGCGCGCGGGATGCGATGTTGATAATGCGCCCGCGCTTCTTGCGGATCATGGACGGGACAACTTCACGCGTAAATGCCCAGCATCCCTTGAGACACACATCGACGACGCGGTCCCACTGTTCCTCCGTCATTTCCGTGATCGGTCCGTCAAGCGAGAAGCCGGCATTGTTCACGAGAATATCGATGTCGCCAATGGATCCCGTCACCTCCGCGATGCAGCGCCGCGTCGCCTCGAAGTCGGATACGTCGACGCTCACTGCGTGTGCCCTGCCGCCCACCGATTCAATTTCCGCAGCAACCTGCTGCGCCGGCTCCAGATCCTTGTCGCATACAACTACTACGCAGCCCTCACCGCCCAGTTCCTTCGCGATTGCCGCACCGATACCCCGCCCTGCTCCCGTCACGAGCGCAAGCCGGCTCTGAATGTCCAGATTCATGTTCAGTCCTCTTTGTGATCTGCAATTGCACGTACGATCCAGTCGCAGCGCTCTTCCTGTTCAAGCGCGTCGAACCGCGCGAGATAGGCATCGAGTGCGTTTCCCGTCCTGTCCGCATCGACCAGCGATATGAATTTGTTCCGCACTTCTGCATCCGTCATCGGCGCGCCCGGCGACCCTTTGGGCGCGTTGATACGTAGCGAAAACTGCTCGAGACCCGCTGCATCGAAACCCCGTACGACGCACTGGTGGTAGTGCTTCAGTTCGCGGTCTTCGACGATGTGGATCCGTTCCATCAGCGCCGATACCTGCGGCAGATGCACGTCGAACTCCACACTGTGGCGTGGCGCGATGACATCGGTCCCGAGAGCAGCAAGCGCCACACAGTACTGGGCATGAAAACGCGCTTCGTTCGCGGCGCGCGGGGGTGCTGTCTTCGATACCCCAGGAATGATGTAAGCGGGCATGCCGATCTCGATCCGCGCGGCGCCGACGACATCGGTGCCGTTCGTGCGCAATTCACCCACAGCATCGAGCGCCGGGTGGATATATCCGCAGCACGCATGCCGTTTGCGGCGCGGCTTCGCGAGATACCATGTGTCCGGGTCCGTGATCCGGCTGGCGTCAAAGCTGTAAGCGAGCGTCGAGTAGAGGCCAATCGGACTCTCGAGTACGCGCGCGGGGCCATCGAAACCTGCCTTCGCGTAGCGCACCGCCTGGATCGCGACGCTGGCCGGCCACGCACCGAAGAGCATCGGTTTGATTGTTCCGCCCTGCCCGAAAATCACCTCCGCCGGACACCAGCCAGCAAGCGCCATGGCGATCGAAAGCGCGTTGGACGTCTCCAGTTCCGACAATCCGCTGAGTCTTGCTGCGGCAGCGGTTGCCCCGACGGTCGAGGGAATGCCCGGCGGCGCAATACCAGTCTCCTCATACGACTTCATGGTGTCGTAATACGCGGCGTACACCCGGGAAGTAACCTCGATGCCGACAATCACGGCTTCAACGAGCGCACGACCGTCCGCCTGCACGGCTTCGGCCAGCGCGAGTGCAGCCGGCACAACGGCGATACTTGCATGACCACCAGTCAGGTCGTTAAGCTCGAAAATGTCGCCAAGGTAAGCGTTAATGCGGGCTGCGATCTGTGGTGCAAGCTTGCGTGCTGCACCGACTACCGATGCCGTTCCGTCCGAGCTATGGTCCTGCGACTCGACTGCTGCAAAGGCTCGCCCTTCCGTGGAAGCGAGCCCTGCCACCATGCAACCAATGGTGTCGAGGATGCTCAGGCGTGCCTGGCGCCGCACGGTTTCGTCGGCGCCGCCGATCGAAAAGCGGTGTGCGAACGCACCCAGATAATCAAGCAGACCACGAAAGGCCGTCTGTGAAAATTCAACTGGCTTGTTCATAATGTCCTCAACCAAGATCTTCAGCGCAGACCAGCCCCGTAACGGCGGCCTTTATCAGGCCGCCGACGTACGCAACGCGCGGGCCGCCCTCGAGCCCACCGGTCGTACTGCCAACCGCGTACAGGCCCTTGAACGATTCACCGTCAGTCGTCAGCACGCGACAATGTGCATCAATGCGCAGTCCGCCCATCGTGTACGTGATGCCCGCTGCAACCGGAATTGCGTAGAAAGGCGCCTTCCCCACAGGCAAGGCTTCAAATTTCGCCGTGCTACGCGGCGGCGCAAGCTGATCGCAGCGGCCACTGGCCACCGCCTCGTTGTAGCGCCTGACTTCGGCCTGCAGTGCGTGCACAGGAAGTCCCGCCGCCGCAGCGAGTCCATCCAGCGTACTCGCATGCAGCACGGTCGCTCCTGCCTTTTCGAGGTTCGGATTGGGCGGCAGAAAGCGCTCGCGCCCTGCACCGTTCCAGCCCGTCTCATCGCAGATAACCCACGCAGAAGCCGGGGCATCGAGCTTGGCGATCTGGTTGGCCACATAGACGCCTCCCTTGCCCTCGTCCACGAAGCGCTGGCCGTCCGCCCCCACCACCAGATAGTTCTTGAGCAGCTCATCAAGCCACGGATAAGGCCAGAGCATGTCATTGACAAGCGCGTCGCGTGACAGCACATGTCCGTAGAATCCGCTCATTTCACCGAGTGCCGCACCGACCTCGAGGGCCATACGCAATCCGCTGCCGACACCCGATCCCGCGTTGCGCTGGACAAGCTGGTCCGGCTGCCGCGTAACATATTGCGCAAGCAGCTCGCGGTTTGCTTGAAAGCCCCCATCTGCCAGCACAACGGCTTGCGCGCTGAATTCGTTTTCGCCGCCGGCCGAGATCACCCGAACACCTGTACAACGCTCTCCCTCCATCACAAGCGAGCGTGCTTCGTGGCCGCGCAGCAATGTCCCGCCCAGCCTGAGTAGTTCGGTTTCCAGTGAACGCAACAGCACGTCGCCCGCGCGTCCCTGCCAGTTCCTTCCAAGTTGCGCGATGTTCGGCGGCGCAAGCACGAAGCTATGCCACGGGTCAGGGCTACCCCGGACGAACCGGATCCCGAGTGATTGCAGCCATTCGACGGCGCGTTTTGCGTTATGACCGAGCATCGCGGCCAGCTCGGGCGTGGCCGTGCCTTCCGTAGCTTTCTCGATGATCTGTGTAAGCTCTGCCGCCGGCGTGCGCACGTCGTTAAGGGCGCAGTGGAACACCCCGCCCGTCAGACGCGTATTGCACACGTACCGGTCGTCGGTCAGCCGTTCGAGCACGGCGATCTTCCTGCCGCTCTGGGCGGCCCGGACAGCCGTGACGAGGCCGGCAATGCCACCGCCTACGACGATAATTTCATGTTGACCATGACTCATTTTGCTGGTCCTCCTTAATGCGGCATCAACGTGTCGACGATGACTTCGATCAGTTCCGCGAGCAGGCGCAGTAATGCGTAGAGCACCGCACTTGCAAGCAGCACACACACCGCCTGAAGCTGAAACGGAGAAAGCACGCCCAGGATGATGGCCACCAGCGCAAGTGCGAGAGAAAGCCAGAGGGATGCCCGCCGGCCATGCCGGGACACGAATGAGATGAAGGGATACGTTTTCATTTGAACTGGTTTGCCCTTACTGAAGCGCATGTGCGCCGAGTCTTCAGTATAAATTGGGAGGTATGGTAGCACCATTATGTTAAACCTTTGGTGCGCCATTCCCGCACGCGTCAGACGGGATCCCATGGCGTAAGCTGCGATGCCGGCACGTTTTCGAAAAAACTCGATTCGAGCGCAGGGATCGCGGTATCAGCTATCGACTCTGGCGTCCAGCCGCCATCGCGATGAATCGAACGGATCATCCGGATCTGGTTGAACAGGTACAGTTCGTTGGCGCGCACGCCGAAGATCTGTCCGCTCACATGGGCGCTCCGATCGCTGGCCAGATACACAGCCAACGGCGCGATCTTCGCGCTTTCCATTGTCTTCAGTTTCGCCACGCGCGCCTGCTGCTCGGGAGTCTCCGCGGGGATGCTCGCCATCATGGACGTCCAGGCCCAGGGCGCGATGCAGTTGGACCGGATGTGGTAACGGGCCATGTCGAGCGCGACCGATTTCGACAGTCCCACGAGCGCCATCTTGGCCGCCGAATAGTTAGCCTGGCCCACATTGCCGATCAGGCCGGAGGTCGACGTCATGAAAATGTAGCTTCCGCTGCCTTGGGCTTTCATGTAGGGCGCGCTGGCCCGGGTCAGGTTGAACGAACCATTCAGATGCACATCGATCACGTCCCGCCATTCTTCATCGGTCATGTTGAAGATCAGACGGTCACGCACGATGCCGGCGTTGTTCACGACGCAATCGACACGCCCGAACCTGTCCATGGCAACTGCGACAATCCCGTCGGCTGCCTGGCGGTCGGCAACGCTGGCCGGTGCCGCAATGGCCCTGCCGCCGGATGCAGTAATGTCCTCGACGACTGCATGAGCGGCCGATGTGCCATCCGGACGCTCGATATCGTTGACCACGACATTCGCACCATGAGCGGCAAAGGCGCGCGCAAAGTCGCGCCCGATTCCCGCGCCGGCGCCCGAAATGATAACTACCTTTCCCTGTAACACGTTATCCCTGCTCCGTAAAGTTGATTAATGCTGGAACCCGCATTCCGCGCTCAGCCATTGAACTCGATCAGACCGTGATCCAGAACCCGGCTGCCTCGGGCGTCGACCTGCGCCCGGAACTGGAACCGCCCCACCTTCGCAACGTCGGGCCAGAATTCGAACCGCACTGTCTCCCCTGGCCAGATTGGCGCCGTGAACCGCGCGGCGATTCTCCTGAGCGTTCTCGCGTGAGCCCCGGGCAGATGTTCAAGTGCGGCTCGCGCAGCCATCCCGTAAGTGCACAATCCATGCAGAATCGGCCGGTCAAAGCCGGCCGCGCGTGCGGCCTCAGGATCAACGTGTAGCGGATTCAGATCACCCAGCAGCCGGTAAAGCAACGCTGCATCCGGCGCGATACTGTACGTCGCGTGAATCGTCGCCTCACGATCGGGCAATGCAGGCAGAGCTTCCGGTAGCGCATCGGACCGCCCATCCGCTGCACTGAAGCCGCCATCCCCGCGCAGCATGGTGGTACTGAAGCTCCGTGCCATCGGTTCGCGCGTGCCCGAATGGTAGAGGTCGCGTTGCACGACAGCGACCGCGCCCCGCCCTGCCCCCTTGTCGGCAATAGCCACAACCTTGTGCATCGCCTCGACGCGACCGGAAACCGGGAGCGGCGCGAACAGATGCAGGTCCTGCTGCCCGTGCACGATTGCACGCCAGTCAACCCCTGTTTCGGGCGCACTCCACCACATACCCGCACTGCCGAGCACACATGCCATGCTCGGTATGGCCTCGAGCTTTCTTTCATAGACGTACGGGAGCGCCCGCGCGGTATCGGCCGACTGGCCGCAGCCAAGGCTCAGGGCATACAGGATCGTATCGCGCTCGGTGAACGCCTGGGTGACCGGCTCAAAGGGCCACGACTTGCAGATCGTATAGTTAAGCATGGGGGGTCAGACTACCTCGGCGGTGCCCAGGACGAGCAGCGCCTCGTGTGACAATTCCCCGCCGTTGCCCTGCGCGATCGCAATTGATGCCCCGGGCACCTGACGATCACCGGCCATACCCATCAATTGGCGTGTCGCCTCCACGATCGTGAACAGCCCGTACATACCGGGATGGGTGCACGAAAGGCCACCGCCGTTGGTATTGACGGGCAGCGAGCCACCAGGCGCGATATTGCCTGCCTCGACGAACGCGCCACCCTCGCCCTTCGCGCAGAATCCCATGTCCTCAAGAAAAAGAATCGTATTGATCGTGAAGGCGTCGTAAAGCTCGACCACGTCGACATCCGAGGGCTTGATACCAGCCTGCGCGAATGCACGTGGAGCCGCGTCCGCGAGCGCCGTGCGTGTCAGATCCGGCATGGATGCAATCTCACGGTGCGTGGTCGATTCCGCTCCACCGAGCAGATACACCGGATTACGTACGAGATCGCGCGCCCGGTCCTGCCGGGTCATGACGATGGCGGCTGCGCCGTCTGTTACGAGACAGCAGTCCCGTGTCCCGAACGGAGTCGATACGATCCGAGCAGACAGATATTCGTCGAGCGTCAGCGGCGTCCTCACGAATGCCTCGGGATTGAGCATTGCCCATTGGCGAGCAGCCAGCGCTACCGCACCCAGCTGCTCGCGGGTTGTACCGAACTCGTGCATGTGACGGGAAGCCGCCAGCGCATAGGACGAAATCGGGCGCAGTGGCCGATATGGCGTTTCCCACGGCGATGCACGCGAAGAGCTCATGAGACGGCCCAAGGCGGAGCGCTGGTTGCTACCATACGCGATCAGGGCGACATCACACAGGCCGGCGTCAAGTGCGAGCGCGGCCATGATCGCGTGCGCCTGGAACGACGAGCCTCCGGTTCGGTTGTTATCCATCACGCGCGGCTGGATGCCAAGCGCTTCGGCAAAACTCATGCCGCACATTGCATCATCGGGAATGACGACAAACAGACCGTCGACGTCGGCTGGCGAGAGACCTGCCACGCGCAAGGCCTCGATACTCGCGCAGTGCGCCAACTCGGTCGAGGTATAGCCTGCCGACACGCCACAGCCGAACGTCTCCGCGCCCACAATCGCTGTCTTTCCGCGCATGGCGTTCGAGTCGATCATGCTTGCGCTCCACCGGAAATGGCTTCGAAGACCAGCACCTTGCCGAACGATTCCTCGATGATGCGGGCCATGACCGGCATGCCGATCACGACCTCATCAGGTTGCACGCCAATGACGCGGCTCATAAGCCTCGGCCCTTCCGCCAGATCGATCAACGCGACGTTATAAGGTGTATCTGGCGCCTTCGGATGAACGACAGTCACCGCGTAAACTGTCCCGCGACCGCTCGCCTCATGCCATTCGAGTGAGGTCCGCCCACTCAGGGGTTCGGCGACACGCGGCGGGAAGATGAAGCGGCCAGACACCGTCTCTTTCGGCAACATGAACCGACCAGCCGAAAGATGCTCGATGAACTCCTTTTCGGGTTGCCGATACTGGCCACCCGCGATGGCCCTGGTCTCAGCGCCCATGAAATTTTGGCTCCCTTTTCTCGACAAATGCGCGGACCGCCTCCTGATGGTCCTCACTGCAACTCAACACCGTCGCCAGATCCATTTCCGCGGTGGTCACCTGATCAATGGCAGTCATTCCCCGCGCGAAAGCCGCGCGCAGAAATGCCATGGCCATCGGTGGCATGGCCGCATATTCGCGCGCGATGTCCGACGCGCGGCTTTCGATCTGCGATGCTTCTGCGACCTCATTGACCAGGCCGATCTGCAACGCTTCGGCGCCACTGAGTGTGCGGCTGAGTCCCAGCAACTCGCGGGCTTTCGCGGCCCCCACACGCTGGACGAGGCCCCACATGCCACCCAGGTCAGCGAGCAGTCCCATGCGTGCGAACGACGCGGCGAACCTTGCATCCGGTGTTGCGATCACGTAATCCGCAAGCGCGGCGATCGAGAGTCCCGCACCGACCGCAACACCTTCAACGGCGACGACGACTGGCTTCGGTCCGGTCGCGATCAACCGGGCAATCGACGTCGCAAGCTCGAATCCCTGCCGGGCTTCGAGCACGGTGCGCGTGCGCATTTCGGTGATATCACCGCCCGAACAGAAATGCCCCTCTGCTCCCCGCAGCACGATTGCCCGTACGGATGCCTGTGCATTGAGTGCCTCGAGCCGCTGCCTGAGTTGCGCGCGCATCTGGGCGCACAAGGCATTCCGGCGCCGCGGAAAAGTCAGCGTGATCAGCGCGACGTTCCCGTCGACAACAACAGGCGCCATATCGTCAACGGGCACCGCGTCTGGTGAATTCTTCATGCGATGTAGTCTCCATAAAGCGGATCACGGCGATCCAGATCTGCGTCCTCGCAGATGCCACCGTGTCGCAGCAGAAGAGCGCCCCGCGTCCTGCCGGCCGCGGCAACACCGCCGCTGAAAACAACTGCGGCCCGTTGAACAGAACCGCAGAACTCAGGATGGCTCATTATTACGGCGGCATCGCGGGCGAAAACTCCGCCGGCGCTCAATGCGGCACCCGAAGTAGATTTGTGGTATCCGACACCCTGTCCCGGCGTTACGAATGAGGAAGAAGTGATCAAGCGGTCTCCACGCCTAAATTCGGAATTATGGTAGCACCAATGATAAAGACCCATCGAACGATGGGTCAACTAGGTAGTTACCCAAACGGCGCCCCCCACTTGTATTGCAGGCAGTTGCGTAACGAAGGAAGTCAGAGTGCCTGCGTGCTTGTAGCGCCGCTGGTTTGACGGCCCGCAAACTTTGTCTGCTAGAATCGGCGGGCCACTGCACGAAGGTAGTACCTTACACCCCCGGACCCGAATCTACCATCAGGTGGACATAAGGGGCTCATATCTCTCCTATCGTGCGCACGGCAGACCGGACCTCGCGGCCTCCTCCGCTGGGACGCTCTGCCTTCCAACTGCATCACTTACATTGTCCGTCAAGCAAATGCCAGCATTCGAATCAGTTAAAACCAAGCGCGTTAGCGACATCATAGGGGAACAGATCCGGCGAAAACTTGGGACGGGCGAACTCAAACCGGGCGACAAGCTCCCTGCGGAGCGGGACCTTGCGCTGGAAATGGGCGTCGGCAGAAATGCCGTCCGGGAGGCGCTGCGAAGCCTCGAAATGTCTGGCGTCGTGACTCTGCAGAAAGGTCCGAAGGGGGGGTCTTTCGTCAGCAATGGGAGCGTGCGATCGCTATCACAGGGGCTGAAGGATCTGCTGGCGCTGCGCGGTATCACGATCGGGCAACTGACCCGGGCACGCGTGCTTATCGAGATGGCAGTCGCCCAGGCAGCCTGTGAATCCGCAGATGAGGATGATCTGGCTGCGCTTGACGCGCAACTCGAACTGGCTGAGGCAGCCTACAAGCGGCGGGAGTACGGCGCCAAACTCGGCTATCTTGTGGACTTCCACAATATCCTTGCCAACGCGACCCACAATCCTGTGCTTGTTTTCGTGATGGCTTCCATCATGGAACTGATGCACGACTATGCCACCACCGTTGGACCCGATCGCAACGATCTGTCGGTCAAGGCGCTGCGACGCCTGACCCAGAGCCTGCGCGAGCGCGACATCGAGGCATCGCGAACCGCCATCCGCGAACACCTGGAGCGCCTGGAAGAGCGTTATCTGCGATACCAGGCACTGGGAGGCACCAAAACAAAGGCGACCAGACAGAAGTAGATCCACCAGCCGGAAAGCCACACTGACGCATTCGCCGCGCAGTCAACAGGATCTCAAGCGTACAAGGTAAGCCCGGTGAGGTTCGCCCGCCTCTGCCGCCGGACGGCCGCTCCTCCTCCGAGACACGGGATGCCCGCAGACACGGTGCGTCGACGCGGTTCGAGTACGATGTCTGCGGTAAATCGACTTCATCTCGATAACGCCGTGCCGACCGGGCGGCGCGAATCTCCATCGACTCAGGTACTCATGTTCATGACCACCCGCAAACTCCAGGCAAAAGACAGCAAAGATGAAGCGCCCCTCGAGTTTATCCCGGCGACGCCTGCAGTCAGACAAAGACGCTCCACTGCAGAAATCCGCAAGCTGATTCTCTCGAGCGCGCGCGAACTCTTCGGGCAGAGGGGTTATGGGCAAACGACTACGCGGGCGATCGCTGAGCACGCGGGGGTGCTCGAACACCTTATCTTTCGTAACTTCCGGAGCAAGGCCCAGCTCTTCGAAGAAGCAGTCTTTCTTCCCTTCAAGTTGATGCTGGAGCAGTTTCATCACGCGATACGCACAGAACGCAAGCCGGGCATCCGCGGCACCGAGGAACGCGCGCGTAACTATCTCGAAACGCTCTACGACCAGTTGAGCGCAGATCAGCCATTGTGGCGCGCTCTGCTGCTTGCGGTGCAGGCCGACGACGAGGAACTGAAGGAGGTGCTACGCGACCCGCATTCGCCACTGATCGTCTTTCTCGACCGGGTGAGCGAGTACACCGCCGAGTCGGTCGAAGAGTCGGGCTGGGAAGTCGATGCCCACATCGCCACACGTATCGTGTTCGGCTTCGTGTTTGCCAATGCACTATTCAGCGATATGCTGTTTTCTGCGGGCAAACGCCCCAGTCGCAGAGCATTGATCGATGAAATGACCGCCTTTATGATGCACGGCGTCAGCCATCGGCCACCTGCCAGGACCCCTTCCTCTTCCGTGGCCGGACGCAAGAAAACCGCCCCGGTCCGGCGGGGCAACTGAACATACCGCTGGAACACGGTAGGGTCAGCGCACGGTTCGACGCGACGCCTGCCGCGGTGCAGATCGAGGTAGCGGCGTGGGCGCGCGCAATACAGCCGGTGCCCGCCGCAAGCGCTTGGACGCCCGCGGCTTTCGCGACAGGGCCGATCGGCAAGGGATTCAGATCGGTCCTCGGGCTGACGTAATCAGACGCTCTTGAATGGCTTGTCGTATTTCTGTTCGACCAGTGGACCACCAACCCACAGGCAGAAATTCGGATCTGCCCCGACAGGATCTCCGCTCTTTAGCTCGCCGGTGCAACTGTAAAGACCCGTTCGACCTTCATATTGCACACGAACCAGGCCGGTTTCCGGATCGAGTCCATAGACCGCCCGGGTGAGGGGATGACGCAGTTCACGCATTTGATGGACTCCTCTTCTGAAACAAGACCGCCCGCGTAGCGAGACGGCCTTCGCTGCGGCAAACCGGTTGCCGGTCACCCGGAAGCAGACGCAAATGTCGCGTCTGCCATGGATCGCTGGACGGACCGGGTGTCTCTCCGTCAACTGACGGCCTGCTCTGCTTCGACGCGATTGCGCAGCACGCCGATACCGTCAATCTCTACCTCCACGAGGTCTCCGGCACGCATCGCTCCCACGCCTGGCGGCGAACCCGTTGCGATCACATCGCCCGGCTCAAGCGTGAGCACCGTTGAGATCTTGGCAAGCAGTTCGTCGCAAGGCCAGATCATGCCCGAAGTCCGGTGGTCCTGGCGTACCTCGCCATTGATCCGGCAACGGATACGAACATCGGCCGGATCGAAAACCGTCTCGATCAGCGGACCCAGCGGGCCGAACGTATCGAAGATCTTTCCATCCACGAAATCGGCCGAAGCACGGAATGCGGCCCGATCATCCAGGTTGCCCGCCGTCACATCGTTAATGCATGTGTAGCCGAACACATGGTCCATCGCCTCACGCGCTGCGACGTTGCGCATCCGGCGACCAATCACAATTGCGAGCTCGCTCTCATGATTCACATCTGCACGCCCCTGCAGCGACTGCGGAATCACGATCGTCTCTCCGGGATCCAGGACCGCTGTTCGCGGCTTGATCCAGAGAAACGGCCGTTCCGGCAACGGCCTCCCAACCAGATGCGCGCGATAATTCGGCCCCACTGCCACTACCTTTCCTGGCCGCACCGGCGCGAGCAGCCGGACGTCGCCCACCGCCAGCGGAGCGGCATTGCGATCAGTTGACAGGTCAGGAAAATCGCCCGACAACGGATGGATCGAATCGCCCCGCAGCTCGCCGTAACGCACGGCGTCTCCAACAAGATAACGCACGACCTTCATGGCGTCTGTTCCAGTCCGTTGATCAATCTGCGATAGGCGCGGCTTTGCTCAGATCCGGCTCGGGATCGAAGTATCGTCCGACCTTCAGTGAGCCTGCCAGCGTCGTGCGCAACCCTCTTCGCGTGCAATTAAGCGGAAAGCCGCGCGCCGCGTGCATAAAGCGCCGGTTATCCCACAGCAGCATGTCGCCAGCCTTCCAGCGATGAACGTAACAGAATTCCGGTCTGGTGATATGCTCAGTAAGTTCAGCGAGCAGCGCGTCGCTTTCCTCAGCGGACATATCCAGAAACTCGTCAACGTAAGTGGGACTGAGAAACACGCACTTGCGCCCGGACTCAGGATGCGTGATGACGGCCGGCAACACTACGGATGGATATCGCGCAATGGCGTCCTTGCTCACGTTTGCCGGCTTTGCTGCCGGATCTTCTTCGGGCGTGGCCGGACGGACGGTCCTCCAGAAAGCACCAGGACGCGTCTGATCGATCGGGCCAAGCCGCAGCGTCGCCTTGTATTCGAGGTGCGCGATGCGTCGCTTCATCTCGTCGGACAGCGCGTCATACGCGAGAGCGGTGTCGGCAACCATCGTTTCGCCGTCTTCCGCGGCGGCTTCCACCATGTGCAGGATGGCCCCCTTGCAGCACTCGGGCGTATAGGCCGTATCGCGGTGCCACGGCAATCTACCTGCCCTCAGCTCGGTCCCGTCGAATACGAACGCCTGCCCCCGACGCGACCCCCCAATCTCGATCAGGAGCGGCTCCTCTTTCAGCCGGATCTCTGGCACGGGGTGCAATTCGAGTTCACCGAAGCAGCGACTGAGCGCGAGGTGCTCCGCGTTGGTCGCGCCGGTCTCACGAAACAGCAGGACGCCGTATTTCAACCAGGCCTGGTACAACGCATCCCGGGAGCCGGATGCGATAGGCGCCTTCACATTCAGACCTACGATTTCAGCCCCAACATTCAACGGGCGGATGGTAAAGCCAATGTCATTTGGCATGGTGAGTTCCTCCATAAGTTGGACTGGATCCAGCCGCCCCGGAAGGCAGCGCCCCCTGTTCGTTTTGGCAATACCCGCCTGCCAGCTTCTGGACAGTCCGTCCGGAAACTGTCGGCCGCAGGTAAATGCCGCGCTTTCTATCACGTCATTTCACTGACATTCACGACGGAAAATCGGCTTCCATGGTCGCCATCATCCACCGGAACAACTGCCGATGACACGCCGGGCTATCCCGCTCGCGCAGGGTGCGGCACGCGACAGCACCACGACGACTGCTGAGGCGAGAAGGGTAATTGACTTTCATCGGGGGATGTCTCCAGCAACTGTCTGTACTAGTTTCGATTTATGATAGCAAATACTATCCAACGGTCAATCCCCTGATTTCCCAGGTTCTGTACCGATAGCGAACCGGGCTAGCATAGATTGCAGGCACTATCCAGTGTTCACCATCTGTCATCCGGACAGCCTGATTCTGTGCTGTCGGCAGCAATTGCCTGAAGCCGACAGCCATCTTCCAAGCATCGAGGACATATCTTGCTCAAAACAGCCGTCCGTCACTCTCACGCAGCGAGCCGTACAGACCTTGCCAGCTCGCACCCGCAAATCTCTTACGGAGCAGTCAGATGAGTACGACTGTCAGGGTTCCCGCTGCGCCTGACGATGCCGACGTCATCCTGACGCGGTGGCTCCACCCGGTGGGGGCAACGGTTCAGGCGCGCACGCCGCTCGCCGAGCTCAATGTCGGGGGCAAAACATTCCAGTTCCCGTCGCCAGGTGCAGGAGTAGTACTGTATGCGCAGGCTGAAGGTACAACAGTCTGTCCCGGCAGCCTGATCGCAGTGCTTGGCGCGGCGGGAGAAGATATTGCCGGGCTGCTTGCGGCAGAAGGAGGGGAAGCTTTCACACAGGAGCCTGTCAGTACAATCCGCGCAGCCATCGCACGTCGCCTGGTGGAAAGCACGACCCAAGCACCCCATTTCTATGTTACCGTGGACGTCGATATGGATGCTGCGGTCACGCGCCGCGAGCGGATAAATGAGAATGCCACCCAGCGCGTATCCTTTAATGACATGGTGGTACAGGCAGCAGCGCACGCATTGCGCGCCCATCCCGGCATGAACGCCTCCTGGCGAGGCACGCACATTCGCCGCTACGACCACGTCCACGTCGGCATCGCCGTATCTGTCGACGGCGGCGTGGTGGCGCCAGTGCTCCGCTTCGCGGACCGGAAGTCGCTGGGCGAAATCGCAACTTTTTCACGCGAATATGCGCGCCGGGCGCGCGAGCGCACCCTTCAGCCGACCGACTGGGTCGGTGGCACCTTTACTGTGTCCAACCTCGGGATGTTCGATGTCGAGGCGTTCACTGCAATCATTAATCCGCCGGAGGCTGCTATTCTCGCCGTCGGTGCTGTGCGTGAGGTGCCGGTAGTCCGCGACGGCGCGCTACGCGCTGGCAAGCGGATGAAACTGACACTGTCGTGCGATCACCGCGTCGTCGACGGTGCCGGGGCTGCAGCATTTCTTCAGACTATGCGCGTCCTCCTTGCTGATGGGCTGTCTGAGGCCGACGAAGCGTAACAAGTACAATCGACGCATCGTGAATGAGCGACGGCGGCGCGCATACTCCGGTATGCCCGCCGCCTTTCCACCTTGATCAGGGTTGGCTGGCCGCCTCCTCTTCCCGTCCTCCGGTTGATTCTGCTCCTCGACGACTCCGAACGGCCGGTTCATTAGGGCGTGGCATGCATGTCGTAATGGCGGGAAGGACGAATTAATCGCGTTCCTGCTTCGCAAGACTCTCGATCAACGGCCTGTTCATTTCGCCGATCAGCCCCAGATCCAGATTGAGCTGCGCCGCCATTTCCTCGACGACCTTGAGGTCTTTGTAGATGAAAGGACCGCCATGCGCCCAGAACCGCTCCTCGGTCACGGCGCCGGCCATCAGACGCATTGCTGTACTGCCTCCCGTGCAATGCGTCAATCCGCGCAGCAGCCGATAGCTGTCAAGACCGAGTTCCCGCCCGATGCGAACCACTTCGGAAGCGAGCTGAAGATGTACACCGATGGCCGCGTTATTAACAAGTTTCATGCACATGCCAGAGCCCAAAGGCCCCGCGTAATGCACAGGGTAAGCGTAGGTTTCCAGGACCGGCATGCAGCGCGCCAGGTCTTCAGGATCGCCACCGACCATCAGGTTCATTTCGCCGAGCGCGGTATAAGCCGGCGCCCAGGCGCCGCCCGCATCGACGACGCGCACACCCCGAGCTTCCGCGCGAGCACCGATGGCCTGCACGGTCCTGGGGCTGACCGTCGTATGGATGATGAGGATCGCATCGCGGTCCATGGCATCCACCAACCCGTCATCGAAGCAGACCGCTCGTGTCTGCTCGTCTGAATACACATAGAGAATAACGAAATCACGCCCTTTGGCGAGTGCCTGAATATCGGGCTCGACCGTGATGGCTTCGGCCTCGAGCTCCGCCTTCAATTCTTCGCGCCGCACATAAACTGCGACGTCGAAGCCTCGCCTCGAAAGACGCGTGACCAGCGGGCGCCCCATCGCTCCAACACCAATCACGCCAATGCGGCCACTCACGAATATATCCGGGTTCATCCGCCTCCCTCCCTATCGACTCCAGCTTCAGGGAAAATCGCGTGGTAACGGCGTAATCCCCATTGCGAACCTGACGCTGCCCTGTGGCGCCGCAGCAGTGAAGTCACAATCACCCGTTCCCTGCCGGCTGTATTGCCGTGTGAGCCTGTGGTCGCTGATCACCCAGCCGCGCCCAACCTTCGTAAACCCTTGATGATAGTGACGATAGCCGTGCGCCCAGTGGCCGACTCCGTTTTCCTCCCAGAGCAGCAGATCCTCCATCGGCGTGATGGCCCTGGCGGTAGTCGCGCTGATGAGTGAAATTTCGGGCAGATGCAACTGATGGATGGATCTCACGCCCTCGAGGCGCTTCGCCACTTCGGTCACCAGTGCCTTGTTGCTGTGGGTGCCCAGGTGATGCGCTGGCACATCATCCGCGTAGAGTTTTTCCAGCTCATCCCAGTGCTTTCCGTCAATCAGCCTGGCACGGCGCGACAGCAGTTGCCGTATCTCCTAAAAGGCCAGCAGTTTCTCAAGCGCATCCATCTGATACTCCTGGAAAATTTTCCCGATCCGGCATCTTCATTCAGGCGCCCACCGAAATCCACGACGCAATACCGTCCACGTCGCGAACCCGCTATCGCCGCCGAATGCCTACCTTCTCGATGGTGACCGGACCATCAATGCGCAGGCGACAGGCGAGCCGCTCACGGTTGGCTCCCGTCTGGCCCTGCTCCAATACATTTTTTTCCGCCTGCGTCGGCGGAAGGGTTGCTTCGGCACCGTCTGTCAGCCTGCACCGGCAGACCCCACATTCACCCTCTCCGCCGCAGACCGTAGGCCAGTAATACCCATGCCTCTGCGCGGCGTGCATTACGGTTTCCCCGGGCCTCACATCAAATGCGACGTCCAGCGGCAGAACGCGAACGTGGCCGCCATCACTTTTCATCACTGAGCCACTGCATCAGCAGCTTGTGAAAATGGCGAATCTTCGCCTCCTGATAGCGTCCGAAGTTGATCGTCTTTCGCGCCATCGTCTGAAGCCCGTGCTGGCAGGGTCCCATGTTGTTCAGATCCTGGTTCAGGATACGGGCAAGATAACTGCTAACGCCGGTCGCCCTGGTCCAGTCTTCATCGTCGCGCAGAAGGCGAAGCGCCGCCGGCTTGGGCCGCTCACCCTTAAATGGCGAGAGAATGTATACGTCCTGAATGCATTTACCCGGATCGTCGCCGTACGGCCGGAACCTGAAACAGATACGGCTGAACGCTGCCCACGGATGGAGATTTGGAAACAGGTTCACGTAAAACGAATCCACCAGTTCAGCGTCGCAATATTTCTCGGCTTCCTCGCCCAGCACCTTTCGCAGGGCGTCGCGCGAAATGTCCGCCATTTTCTGGCGCCCGGTCATCCCCTCCTCGAGTTTGACGGAGGGTTCATCATCCAGCCGCACGTCCAGCATGGCGTTGACCATCTCCTGTTCGGAGGGCGTCCACTTCAACGCCGAACTCGGAGCCATGTTGACCTGCATGGCACGAGCGTAATTACCGAACACGTCGACCTGCACATCGTGATTCGACGATTGCGGTAGCAATTGGGGATGCGTCGCCAGTACGTGCCACCCCTCCATGAAAGCTTCCTGCGCAGCCTTCCAGTTGGTGTTGATGACCTTGGCCGCGTGACCGGCGATGTAGCGCTGCTCGAGCGGATAACGCTCATACAGCTGGTCGATGTCACCCAGGAATTCATTCAGGGGCGTGGCGTGCGGATCCGGATTGATAAAAACGAATCCTCCCCACGTTCCGACCTGCGCCTCCGGCAAACGCCACTCCTCGGGATCGGAAACCTGCGGGAAGTCCCAGGCCCCCGTTACCTGCTTCACGGTTCCATCTATCTCCCAGGCCCAGCCGTGATAAGGGCACCGGAACTGCTCGCATTTACCCGGGTAATCCACCAGCTGTCGACCGCGATGCAGACATGCGTTGACGAACGCCTGGATGCGGTCGGGCGCCGTGCGCACGACGATATAGCGCAGATGTGCGATTTGGTACAGGTAGGTATCTCCCACTTCCGGGATCTCTTCCTCGCGGCACGCCATCTGCCATACACGCTTCCAGAGCTTTTCGACCTCCAGGTCGTGTATCGCCTTCGACGTGTACAACTCGACTGGAACCTCTGAAGGCCCCTCGCGCAACGGCTGGCTCAACCGGAGCACCTCAGGCACCGGGCGACTGTCACAGTCGAGCACGTGCTGGTAAAACGCGTCCGGCGCATGAGCCGGCGCTCGCCGGCTCAGATCGATTTTCTTCATGATGTCTCCCCGGGGTTCTCGCCCCTTGCGTCAGACAATGAGCGCCACTTCCTCACCAACCGGTACGGTCCCGCCTTCTGGAACCTTATGCTGCACAGTGCCAGACGCCGGGGCTTCAATATCAACGACTGTCTTCTCGGTTTCGATCGAATACAACGGCTGGCCTGCTTCCACCTGGGCGCCGTCCGCGACGTGCCACTCCACAATCTTTCCTTCACTCATCGACATCGACAGCAGCGGCACGCACACACTCATGGTCATGATTGTTATCCCTTTACGATTTCACGGATACGCGCCGCGATTCCTGCGGCACGGGGCATCTGCGCGGCTTCCAGATGGCGCGCATAGCCGATTGGCACAAACAGCGCACCCATGCGCTGCGCCGGCAGGTGCAGTTCACGGTGCAATTCTTCGTTGATGGTGCTGGCAACTTCGCCGGAAAAGCCGCCGAACCGGGTCGCTGCCGTCAGCACCAGTGCACGGCGCGTCTTCCGGACGGATTCGAATACCGTCGGGTAATCAAGCGGCAGCAGCGAGCGCAGATCGACAACCTCCACGTCAATTCCCTCTCCGGCCAGCTCCGAGGCGGCTGCGAGTGCCTCGTGAACCTGCCAGCCGTAAGTCAGAACCGAAATGTCCTTGCCTGGACGCTTGATGTCGGCAACACCCAGGGGAATACGGTAATCGCCCTGAGGAACCTCTCCCTTCTGCGTATGCAGCAGCTTGAGGTTCTCAAAGATCGCACACGGATCCTCATCCCATATGCAGGTAGTGAGCAACCCTTTTGCCTCTCGCGGTGTGCTTGGATAGACGACCTTCAGTCCAGGCACGTGCAGCAGCCATGCCTCGAGCGACTGGGTGTGCTGCGCGCCGGTGCCTCCCATGGGATTTGGGCCGACCATGACCCGCATCGTCATCGGCACCGATGTCTTGCCTGCAGACATGAAGCGCTGCTTCGCAGCATGGTTGGCCACCTGATCCAGGCAGACCCCCAGGAAATCGCTAAACATGATTTCGCAGATCGGACGCATTCCCGCCAGAGCAGCACCGATACCCGCCCCGATGATCGCCGTTTCGGCGATTGGCGTCGAAATCACGCGGTCGCCGCCATACTTGTCGTACAGGCCGACAGAAGTTTTCTGCAGGCCGCCCGGCTTCCCCACATCTTCGCCGAGCAGGATGACGTCCTTGCTGGCGGCCATCGCCACGTCCATCGCATCACGCACTGCACCGCCCACCGAGAGCTGAGTGCTCGGACCCGTGAAGGCGCCTTCGTGTTGCGCAAAGACCGGATAGCTGCCGGGGCGCGGAACATACTCCGGCCTGTCGTACACGTCGCACTCGAGTTCTGACACTGGCGTCTGCGGCCGCTGCAGCGCCCAGGCAATCGCGTCGTCGACTTCCGCCTTTGCCGCCGCCTCCATTTCAGCCAGTTCCGCCTCGGTCGCGATCTCCTGTTCGATCAGCAGCTTGCGCGCACGCGGGATCGGTGCCTCACGCTGACCGCGCTCCAACGCCTCGCGGTCCAGATGGTCCGGCGGGGTCACACCGTAATGCGGCCCCAGGCGCAAAGTAACGGCCTCGAACAGCACCGGCCCGTTGCCCTCGCGAAGGTAGCGCACGGCCTCCTGCGCCGCCCTGTACATAGCCACGATATCGTTGCCATCAGCGCGGATACCCTTGATGCCATAGCCAGAGGCACGATCGACGAACTGGTTTGTCGCCGTGTACTCCGCGACCGGCGTGTATTCGCCGATCTGATTGTTCTGCAGCATGAATAACACCGGCAGCCTGAGTGCACCGGCCATGTTCACCGCTTCGTGTACCGCACCGATGCTGGTAGCGCCGTCCCCGAAATTCACGACTGTGACACGCCCAGTGCCGCGCGCCTTGGCTGCCAACGCCAGACCATTCGCGACAGGCGCACCGGCACCGACGATCGCAGTGGTCAGCATCGCACCGCAGTCCGGGTCCACGAGGTGAGGCGGGCCGCCCTTTCCGCGATTGATACCATCCACGCGACCAAAGGCTTCGGCGAAAGCTTCGCGCAACGGGACGCCTTTCGCCACATGGTCATGCCAGCCCCGATAAGTCGTGACGAGATGATCGTCCTTGCCGATCAGCGGCGCGAGGCATGCCGGGATGGCTTCCTGCCCCGTCACGGGCCAGTAATTGAACTGGAATTTCCCTGCGGCGAGCCCGTGCCGGATGCCCACGTCGACAGCCGAAATCCGTACCATTTCCCGGTAAATCTGCTTTAGCACCGTGGCCGAAATCCCTTCCGCACGGCCACTCCGCTGATCGCGTGTCTCTGCATTCATCGACAACTCCTTGTCTCCTGTTCCCCACCACACGTCGGTCGGTTTGACGATCTTTCACCGTCATTCACTAGATAGCAGACGGTATCTAATTATTGGAGACATGATCTGGGGATGTCAATGGGAAAAGACCCCAGACCAGGCTCGGGCGCCGTCAACTTGTCCCCCACCAGCCCCATGACTTTCCCCACCCATAAGCCTTTTACATTAAGGGGGTGGCGCCGGAAGGGCGCAGGCTTGGCGTGAGCCCTCTGCATGGCGATAGGCTTCCGGCCATCTTTGGTTGGATACCATTTGACATCCACAAGTCCGCCAACCAGAATCGCATTCACATTCCGGCGATACGCGTTTCCCCAGGGTTGACAGCGCTATCCCTCAGTCCCTAAAGTCGTTGGTAGTACCATAAAGTTGGTAATGACTAACTGAGTTTGACCCCGCATGTTTCGGCCAGGATAGCGTCTGATGAGAGCGCGTCAGGTCCATAGGTTCCGGACGGCATCGCAGACATGGAGTTCCGCAAAGACCGGCAAGCAGCTGAACGGGGTAATGTATCAACCGGCAAGAAACAGTCGATCTGTCATGGCCGGCACGGGATCGCCGCCATTTGGCCAGTAGAAAAATCGTAATCTGGAGACTTGATGAATACACCGACGCGAACGACTGCAATCCTCAGTTGCCTGACCGGACATATTGCGGCATCACCGTCACGCACGTAGGAGAGCCCGGCGAGTGCAAACGCAAAACAAGACTGGAGACATCATGAATAGCCGCCGCATATCCGTCGCGCTCGCTCCGGTAAGGGTCGACGACGCGGATAACGTGGAATGGAGCCGGGAAGCGGATGTTATTGTCGTGGGATTCGGGGGCGCGGGAGCATGCGCGGCCCTGGAAGCCCACGAAAGCGGCGCCGAAGTGCTGGTCATTGACCGATTCGATGGAGGCGGCGCGACCGCGTACAGCGGAGGGATTCTCTATGCTGGCGGGACTTCCGTCCAAAAGCGCCTGGGCATCACGGACGACGCCGCAGCAATGCGCGCCTACCTTGAAGCGGAACTGCGCGGCGCTGTGGCGCCCACGACGCTCAGCCGGTTTTGCGAGGGTAGCCGCGGCGACGTGGACTGGTTAATGCGCCTTGGCATGCCGTACGGTGGCGATCTTTCTGAAGCGCCGACGGCGTATCCTCCGCCACCGACCTCCCTTTATTACGCGGGCAACGAAAGGCTGTTCCAGAGAAAAACCGGCGTCGTCGCAGCGCCTCGGGGGCATCGACCGCTCGGTCCAGGCTTTACCGGATACGTTTTTTTCGATGTCCTCAGGAAAGCCGTTGAACGGGCACGCATACCCTGCCTTCTTCATACACTCGTTTCGCGGTTGATCACAGACGCAACGGGTGCGGTGATCGGAGTCGAGGCTGCGTCCGTCGCCCCGACAGCCATCGATCGGCATCGCGCACTGTACGCATCGGTTACGCCTCACAAACCCCTCAATCCCGCAGCGCAGGACCGCGCAATCGACGAATGTCGCAAGCTCGAAATAGATGAGATGCAGGCACCGGTCCGTATCCGGGCGAGGCGCGGTGTGGTGATTGCGGCGGGCGGATACGTTTTCAACGCTGAAAAGTTACGCGAAACCCAGCCATTGCTCGGCGCAAATCATCGTGCGCTTGTCCGTCTGGGATCGATCGGGGACGACGGTAGTGGTATCGATCTTGGCCAGTCAGTCGGTGGCGCGGTAACGAGTACCGAGAACGTTTTTCTCAGCCGCTCCATTGCGCCGCCAAGGGGGCTGCTTGGCGGAGTAGCTGTCAATATCCGCGGTGAAAGGTTCGTGAATGAAGACGCCGGTGCAGGTGACCTCGGCACCGCCATCGCGGGGCAGCCGGAAGGCAGAGCCTGGCTGATCCTCAATCGTGCGCTCTTCATCCGGTCGCTTTACCAATGCGCCACGGCGAAACGATCACAGTTCAAGTTGCAATACGCCCCTGCCCTGCTCAACATCCTGCGCGGTGGCACACGATATTCGACGACGATACGCGGGCTGGCCCGAAAGATCGGGATCCCCCCCGACGCGCTGGCAACCACAATCGCGGCGAACAACGGGGCGACCGCGAGTCGTGACGATCCGCTCGGGAAAAACGCTGAGCATCTGCACGTAATGGACGGTGGCCCTTACGTTGCGATCAACCTCGCGGTAACCAACCGGCTGTCTTTTCCGAAGATATTCACTTTGGGCGGATTACAGGTGGACGAAGCGACGGGCTCCGTTGTCGATAGCTCCGGCCAAAAAATTCCGGGCCTCTACGCAGCCGGACATTCGGCCGCAGGACTATGTGCCGCGGGCTACGTCAACGGAATGTCGCTTGCGGATTGCGTTTTTTCCGGAAGGCGAGCCGGACGAGCTGCATGCATCCAGGAATTGCAGCATCACCAGACCACCGAGACAGCAGTCCAGAAACGGATGCGTTGAGAGAATCAAAAGATATCGATCCGATTTGGCGCCGAGTGAACTGGACGGTCGCATCATCGGCTCGCTTGCACAAATTCTAGGAGGAGTCATGCTGATGGGAGTTGATGGGAAAGAAGTAAGCACAGGCCGTAGAGAACCTGTCGAACAGGTACGGACGGTTGTTGAACGAAGAGCCGGGTGGCGCACATGGTATATGTTAGGTGTTCTGCTTCTGCTTTCTGTGACTTCGCAGTTGGATCGGATGATCGTTGGACTACTGATCCCAATGATCAAAGCTGACCTGCACGTCACCGATCTTCAAATCAGCTTGATGCAGGGACTCGCGTTCGCCCTGTTTTTCAGCATCCTTGGCATCCCGCTTGGCTATCTCATAGACCGGTGGCCGCGCCGCTTGCTGATACTGGCGGGCGTGCTTACTTGGTCCATTGCCACATTCCTTTGTGGCCTTGTTCACGGGATCCTGTACCTGTTCATCGCACGTCTGGCTGTCGGAGCAGGCGAGGCTACCCTGTCCCCTGGCGCGTATTCCTTGATGGGTGACACAATGCCTCGACGCCGATTGGGGATAGCATTCTCAGTCTTCGGCATGGGTGCAACAATTGGAAATGGCGTGGCATTTGCGCTCGGTGGCCTCGTTCTTACGATGGTACCGTCCTCCGGTGTTTCGTTTCATGGCGAACATTTTGCGGCCTGGCAAATCGTTTTTATGGTTGCGGCTGTTCCGTCGCTCATCGTAGCCCCGTTGATCCTGACTTTCCGAGAACCGGATCGCCTCGAGCGGCTCGAGCCGACAGTGCGTCCAACCTTCAATAGCGCTATCCGGTTTGTATTATCCCGGAAAGGATTTTACGTTCCGATGTTCCTGGCATACGCCGCGCTCCTGATGTGTGCGATCGGATGGGTATCCTGGGCACCAACCTTTGCGAACCGGCGCTTTCACATTCCGATGTCGCACATCAGCTTCGCATTTGCATTGTTTGCGACTGTCGCGACTTCGATTTCCATGCTGCTTGTCGGACACACCATTGACTATCTGTCTCATCGCCGAGGTCTTACCGACGCCCATATGCGGGTCTTCATGGGGCTTTCGTTGTCACTGGGGGCTCTCATCCTTATAGCGGTGCACGCACCCTCTTACCCGGTCTTCCTGACTGCGGTCGCTCTCACCTTCATGTGCCTTGGAATGACCGCAGTAGGTGCCGTGATACCCCTCACAGCGCCGAACGAATACCGCGGTGTCATCTCCAGCATATTCCTCCTTGTTTCGTCGGGATTGGGTTACGGGATGGGTCCCGCGCTTGTTGCGGGCGCCACCGATCTCATTTTCCATAATGAGGCTCGTCTCGGCGACAGCCTTACTGTCTCAACACTCATTACAGCGCCGATCGCCGCCTTACTTTTTTGGCTGAGTTGCGCGCCGATGCGAAGAGCGGTAGCAGCCGCCGCAGCATGGCGGAAATGAACGATTGCAGTGGACAGCAAGCGGTTCCCTCGAACACTAGACACGAACGCTTGCTCGATCCACCAATAGAACAGTCGCCTGGTTTGTCCTGATGGAGGCGCATATCGCCTTTCTCTCCGGCCTGGCTATGCGCGATAACCATATGATTGCTTTTAACGACAGGTCAGCGTTGAAGCCAGCTTGAATATAAAAGGTTGGTTTCGTTATATAGCTTATTTAATATGGATTACTATATAAAAAGGAGACACGAAATGTTGCTGAAAATGAAAAGCTCACGCAAAGGTTGCAGCAGGCGGCTTGCGTTCATTACGTTAGTTTCTGCCGCTCAAGGTGCCTTTGCCGTCGGCACCGACCCGAACGTCACCGCCGCAGATCAGGCAACAGGGAACACATCGACGGTCGCGGAAGCAACCCCAACTGTGGCTCTCCCTGCACCCGTTCCACCCACTTCTTCGGATGACCCATATAAAAATCTTCGGTGGAAGGGTATTTTTATCGACCTTCCTCCCCCCTCTGCGACAATCGACGGCGCCAACAATGCCCTTCGCAAGACGCTCGCAGACTACGGCATCGGCTATATCGGAAATTGGATCGTCAAGATGGGTGACAATCTCTACTCCGGTGCGGCAAATAGCGGCCCCCCGACCGGGACGCAGCGCTATTTCGGTCAAAAATTCAGTTGGTTGACCAGTGGGAATGCGGACCTGTTCTTCGACCTGTCACGCTATGGTATTCCGGACGGACAGATTGTACTTGGCGGCACGTTCATCAAGACCAATTGGGAAGCAGGCGGACCCTCACTTCTCAATCTTGGAGCCCTCAATTACTATCAAACGCTATTCAACAGGCGTGTTGAGTTGAAAGCTGGCTATATCGGAAATGATTACGAATTTTACGGCCCGTACGTAGCCGGCAATTTGTCGAACGCGATCTTCGGCACGTCAGGTACGGTGATAACCCAAACAGGCTTCTCCGGGACGCTTGCGCCTCGTCCCGGAGCCAATATCACATTGCATCTGACAGACAAAATTTACAACAAATTTGGGGTACACGCATCAACCAGTCCGGACGGATACGTTCAGAATCACGAAGACAACCCTACAGGATTCGATTGGCATGTGCCCCACGCACGTACCATGCTAATTGACGAATTTGGCTATAAGACCAACGCAACGCCTAGCACCCTTCAGAGTTGGTGGCGGGTGGGTTATATCCATAACAACAGCGAGTTCAAAGACTTTAAGTATGGTGGTCGCGGAACTGGCGAATACGCCTGGTATGTAATGGCAGACCAGCAAGTCTATCGTTTCTCCACAGCCTCGCCATACCGCGGCGTATTCGCGGGATTTTCTGTCCAGAAAGCGAATCAGGAGTTTACTGCAATTAGTAGCACGTATGAATTGAGACTCTACGCAGTCGGCCCATTTGACAGCAGACCTCAGGATTCGTATGCGATTATCGTAGACCGGAATGGATTCAGCAGGTACGCGCAAGCGCAGGCGAGCAACGCTGGGTCCCTTACCCATCCTACGAGCACAACGGTGACGGTCGCCTATAAGGCTGCCGTTTACCGTGGTGTGTACGCGGGCATCTCGTTGATTTATACGAATAATCCCACGCCCGTTACCTACGCTCCGAACACAGGTCATGCGGTCACGGCCCTCGCCAACATAATCACGTTTTTCTGAAGCGTCAGGTCCAGCAAAACGAAGTTGTCTGGCAACCGCATTGCAGCGGCAATACAGTTTGCCAGAACTCGAGGAGGGGCCATCTGCAAGGCCCCTCCTGATAGATCGTGTTGATTTCACTGCTATCGCTCATCCCCTGGCTGTAGCTGTGCAACGTGGCCAGGTTGCTTCGTCGAGCCAGTTACCCAATATTCCTTTTCAAGGGAGCTTGCAATGAGCGCTCTGTGCGACACACAGACTTTATATACCCAGCCACAAAGTAATCTATCCCCGCGTCCAACTCGTGAGGAAGCGGAAGATGCAGTGCGTGTTCTCCTACGATGGGCCGGCGATGATCCACAGCGCGAAGGGCTGATCGATACGCCCGCACGCGTCGTACGCGCATACGAGGAGTTTTTCCGGGGCTACGAGCAGGATCCGCGCGAGATTCTCGCCCGCACGTTTTCCGAAGTGCAGGGCTACGACGAGATGATCGTGCTAAAGGACATCCGCTTCGAAAGCTACTGTGAACATCACATGGTGCCGATTATTGGTCGTGCGCACATCGCGTATCTGCCGGACAGACGCGTAGTCGGCATTTCAAAACTAGCCCGTCTCGTTGATGCCTTTGCAAAGCGCCTCCAGATCCAGGAGAAAATGACTGCTCAGATCGCTGACACGCTCAATGAGGTCCTGCAACCGATAGGCGTTGGCGTGATCCTCGAGGCCGCGCACCAATGCATGTCAACACGCGGCGTACACAAGGCCGGCGTGTCGATGGTCACCTCCCGCATGCTTGGCTCGTTCCGTGATGATCCCTCCACACGGCGTGAATTTCTGTCGATAGTGGGCAATGCAGGTGCGTTCAATGTCACGAATACATGATATCGGTGAATCCGCGCCCTCCCGCCCCATTAATGACCCGCGGGAATCCTGTACAACCGGACTTTACTAAGCAATGTCCACCAACGAGGAAAGGTGAATTGATGCACAGCAGACGCATGCAGACGGAACACATGCAGACCGTCAAGCCGCGTGCCCGATGGCTCAAAGGCGGTAAAGAGAGAATGTGGGAGCTGTCACCCTGATGCGGCGGTGCCGATGCTTTCGGCGCTCCCGCACGACAGCGCCGCGCTCCTTCTCGCCAGAGAAGTACTGCCTAAGCGAGGGCCAGCCATGCCGTCACGCAATCCGACACAGGGCTGGATTCGTCATCGGACTGAATGTCCAGGTAGGCCGCATACTGACGCCCCCCTCCCCGCGACTATCCTGCAGGTTTCGCCAGACAGTTCCAAGCGCGCATTAATTTCACCGCGCCCGCGCCGCGCGATAACGATTGCAAGGCGCCCCACAATGATCAACGCTGAACTCGGGCCAATTGTTGACGGCGCTGTAAAACCGCGCTTTTTGGGCGGCGCAAGTCAGAGCGATTTTCTCAAGCACGAAGGGGCCTCGCAGGCCCCTTCGCTTTGATGCCCTGCATTAATGTCAGAACGGCGGGTCGCGTTCATGAGTACGCGAGTGCGTTTTTGAAGAGCGCTGCTCGTGCGTAAGCGATCCACGAACGACGCCGCCCAGAGTAAGGTGGTAGAGCGCGTGATGTGTGATAGAGAAGTGGGTCAGCGGAGATCTGCGGGCATCTTCCAGGGAAGCAGCGCGTCGTAGTCGTCGACGGTCTTCGCCAGAGGAAGGCGCTGGAATAACCAGTGGAGGTAACGATAGGGATCGATGCCGCCGGCTTTGCACGTTTCGATCAGGCTGTATAGGTTTGCACT
Source organism: Caballeronia sp. LZ003 (assembly GCF_031451465.1). Lineage (NCBI taxonomy): Bacteria > Pseudomonadati > Pseudomonadota > Betaproteobacteria > Burkholderiales > Burkholderiaceae > Caballeronia > Caballeronia sp. LZ003. The sequence continues at coordinate 47,968 of NZ_JARUXJ010000233.1, forward strand.
TGCGTTTGCCCCTGGAACCGTGTCGCTAAAAAGCCATGAACGGCGCCCAACGACGAAGGGGCGAATCGCGTTCTCACAAGGGTTGTTCGAGATAGGCCAACTGCCGTTCTCGACATAGCGGATCAGCTTCGGCCACTGCTCGCGTAGATAGGTCAGTGCCTTTCCAAGCAGACTTTTTGGCACGATGCCGGGCGACTGCGCGAGCGCCAAGGCGTAGATGGCGTCGAGGATGTGCGTGCTGTAT
>NZ_JARUXJ010000234.1:0-45047 GCF_031451465.1 Caballeronia sp. LZ003
CATCTTCACGTTGGCGATATCGACACCCGTGTTGTCCGACTTCACCCGGACCTTCACGTTGTAGTCGACCACGCGCTTGACTGGCACCAGAATTTTCATGGGTGCATATCTCCTTGCTTGAATGATTCGAAAAGAGCCGCGCGGATCAGCGCCGACTGTCGGGCTCGACGAGGACGAGCGCAATCGATACATCGCTTCCCGACGACCGAGGCGCGAGATGAAGCGCAGGCGCGCCCGGCATGCGCGTCAACACGTGACCTTTCGCCAGCATGATCTCGTCGTCGCTGTCGGCAGCGTGGACGAGGCAGCGGCCATTCATCGTCAGCACGAGCGCGACACATTCGAGGGGCACGAACGCGGCGTCGCGCAATGGCTCGATGCGTGCTCGATAGCGCCCGCGCAACGCCATGACATTGAGCGCGACAACAGGGCCGTCGTGCAACGTGGCTTGCCACGCAACGCCGCCGTCGTATTCCATGGCGATACCGCGCCGCAAGTGACATTGCACGGCGTCGTCTTGCAGCGTGACGCCCGCACCGGTCATGACGAGCGATTGCCGCGTCATGCCGGGAAAGCGCGAATACGGACCGTCGCGTTCCACGTCGGCCAGGCTGATGCGCCAGCCGCCCTCCGCATCTTCCGCGAGCGCGCGCGTGGTGCCGCCGCCGTTGCGCCATGCCTGCGGCGCAAAAGACGCGAGCGGTGCAATGGCGACGCCCTCGGGCGCGCGCGCTTCAGGAGACGGCGCCGACACCGTACTTTCCAGTGAGCAGCGCGCCGGTCTCGAAGCGTTCGATCGAGTAAGGCGCGAGCGAGACATCGGTTTGCAGGCCGAGTGCGGCTTGCGCAAGCACCTTGCCGACCGTCGGCGAGAGCTTGAAGCCGTGCCCCGAAAAGCCGTAGCCGACGACGAGCCCTTCGATGCCGGGCAGCGCGCCGAGCACCGGGTTCCAGTCGGGCGTGACGTCGTACACGCCCGTCCACGACGACGCAATGCCCGCCGCTCCGTATGCGGGAAACCGTTCGGCGATCTGAGCGCCGACCTCGACGACATAGTCCATCGAGATGTCGCCCTGTTCGGTATCGGCCGTGGCGAGTTTTTCTCCGGCGGTGCCTTCGCTGACGAGCATCTGATTGCCGCCATAGCAGCGGTAATAGAGCATGCCGGGCGAGGCCAGATCCTTGAACACCGGCATGGTGTAGGTGTAGGCCGCGCCCTCGCATTCGAGCGCAAGCACCGCATGACGCTCCGGCGAGACGGGCAGTGTGCGGCCGGTCCATCCGGCGAGTTCCAGGGTCCAGATGTTCTGCGTGCTCACGACCATTGCCGCTGAAAAATCTCCGATGCTCGTCGACACGCCGCTCACCTTGCCGTGCTCGATCAGCAAGCGGTTCACGGTGACGTTCTCGCGGATCGTCACGCCGCCGCGCCGCGCCGCGCGAGCGAAACTGGTCGCCGTGAGATACGCATCCGCGAAGCCCGCCTCGGGTTCATAGCCGATCAACGCGGCGTCGTCGAACTGCGCGATGGGCATGAGCTCGTGAGCCTGGCGAGCATCGAGCAATTCGAGCGGAATGCCTTGCTGCTTCTGCTGTTCGAGCGATGCGCGCAGCGGTTCGACCTTGTCGCCATCGGCCGCGACGATCATGTAGCCGCACTTCACGAGTCCGCACGAGGCTTCATCGTCGCCGACGTAGCCTGCGAAATCGTTGAACACGGCCCACGACTTACGCGCGAGTTCGACGTTTTCCTTGACCGAATAATGCGTGCGCAAGATGCCCGACGATTGCGACGTCGTGCCCGCGCCGATGGTCGCGCGATCGAGCACGAGCACGCTTTTGGCGCCAAGCTTTTGCAGATGAAACGCAACGGAACTGCCGATCACGCCCGCGCCGATCACCACTACATCGTACGTATTCACTGTCGCGCTTCCTTTCTCATGCTGATGATGTTGCAGTGTGCCGGGTTGCCGCCATCGCGAGCACTTCATAAGCAAAAGCGATGGATAGCAGCAGTACCGGCGCGTTCGAACGTCAGCCAGCGCCTTCCAGGCCTCGCATGACTTCGGCCTGCACCGTTTCCCAGATCGACTTCTTCATCTCCAGATACGCAGGCGATAGCTGCACTTCGGCGGTACGCGGCAAGGGCAGGTCGTTGCGGATGTCCTGCACGATGCGCCCCGGTTTCGCGCCCATCACGATCATGCGCGTGGAGAGCAGCAGCGCTTCGTCGATCGAATGCGTGATGAAGACGATCGTCTTGCCGCTCTTCTCGTAGATCGACAGAAGCTGTTCCTGCAGCACTTGCCGCGTCATGGCGTCGAGCGCGGCGAAGGGTTCGTCGAGCAGCATCACGTCCGGGTCGTTGGCGAGTACGCGCGCAATCGACACGCGCTGTTTCATGCCGCCCGAAAGCGCGCCGGGATAGCTGTCCTCGAAGCCTTTCAGCCCCACGGCTTCGATATAGCGACGCGCGGCATCACGCCTTTCAGCCCGGCCGACACCGCGCATCTTCAACCCGAACGCGACGTTCTCGCTGACCGTTTTCCACGGAAACAGCGCGTATTGCTGAAAGACCATGCCGCACGCCGGCTCGACATCCTTCACTTCGCGGCCATTGACGAGCACGCGGCCCTGCGTCGGCGGCTCGAAGCCGGAGATCATGTTGAGCATCGTCGATTTGCCGCAACCCGACGCGCCAAGCAGCACGAGAAACTCGCCCTTCGCGACTTCGAGATCGACTTCCTTGAGCACTTGCAACGCGCCGAAGGACTTCGCCACGCCTTCGAGGCGAATCATGGGGGCATCTATCGTTGCCATGCGAGCACTCCGCGTTCGATGAGCCTGAACAAGCCATCCGTAATGAGCACCGTGATGCTGATGAGCACCATGCCGAGCACGACCGTATCGGTCTGGAAGAATTCGCGGCCGTTCATGATCATGAAGCCGAGCCCTTGCTGCGCGGCGACGAGTTCGGCGGAAATCACGCAGGTCCACGAGAGGCCGAGAATCACTTTCATGCCCGACAGGATCTGCGGCATGCAGCCCGGCAGGATGACTTCGCGCATGACCTGCCAGCGGTTCGCGCCGAGATTGCGCGCCGCGCGCACGAAGATCGGGTCGATGTTGCGCGTGGCGTCGATCACATAGAGAAGGGCAGGCGCGAACGATCCCATGAAGACGATGCTGTACTTCTGCGTCTCGGTGATGCCGAACCACAGCAGCGACAGCGGTATCCAACTCATCGACGGCAGCGGGCGCAGGAAGGACAGCAGCGGGTCGAACACGGCGCGCGCCACGCGCGAGGTGCCGAGCGCAATGCCGAGCGGTATCGACACGACCGCCGCGGCGAGAAAGCCCACCATGACCCGGCGTATGGAGGCCAGCACGTTATCGAGCAACGTATGCTGATTCCACATGCGGATGCCGCGGCTCAGCACTTGCGACGGCGCGGGCAGAAACACCGCATCGACCAAACCCGCGCGGCACACGAGTTCCCAGAGCAGCAGAAAGCCGATCAGCGAGCAGGCGCTGACGACGAGAAGCCCGCCGCGCTTCGTCCATTTGTTGTCGGATGCCATGCCGCGCGCTCAGAGATACGACGCGTTGATCCAGTCCGCCACTTTCGGCGACTGGTCGATCTGCTTGAGATCGACGAGCATGTCGCTCAGTTTCTGCACGCCGTCGACGAACGGTCCCGGCTTTCCGCCGCTGCCGACGAAAAGCGTCTTTTGCTGCGCGTGGGAATACCACTGCGTCTGCTTGAGCACCGCCATCTGCTCGTCCTGCGTGAGATTCGTGAGCGTCATCAGAATGGGCGCGACCTTCTCCGGCTCGTGCGTCATCATGTCGTTGGCTTGCGCGACACCTTGCAGAAAGGCTTTCGGCACATCAGGATGGGCGCTGGCGAATGCGGTACGCACCAGCAGCACGTCCGGGCCGGGCGTCAACTGATATTGCTTGTAGAGCGAGAAGGAGGAATCGTCGAGCAGCAGTTTGGTATCGGGCAGCGCCTTGATGCGGTCGAACGTCGGTGTCCATGCGGCGGCGGCATCGATCTGATTACCGCGATACGCCGCCAGCAGTTCCGTCGCCGGCAAGTTGATGATGCTCACGTCCTTCGCCGGGTCCAAGTTCGCCTGGCGCAGCACGTCGAGCAGCAGGACATGCGAGCTCGACGCATACGTGACGCCGATCTTCTTGCCCTTGAGATCGGCGAGCGACTTCACATTGCCACGCACGAGAAGGCCTTCCGATTTGCCGAAGTTGTTCGGCGTCGAGATGAGCTGAAACTGCTTCGCGCCGCTTGCCATCAGCGCGAGCGCCGAGACGACGCCGGTCCCCGCAATGTCGATGTTCCCCGCCATCACCGCGCCCATGCGCGCCGACGAAGTGGAGAACGATTGCCAGCGGCAGTCGATGCCGAGCTTCGTGAAGATGTCCGTCTTCATCGCGACATAGGCCGCGTAGTGCCCGAGCCATGCCGAGCCGCCGTAGTTGACGACGGTCGCGGCGCGCGCGAATGACGCAAGGCCCGAGGTGGCCGCGGCTACGCCGACGAGTGAAGCCTGCTTCAGAAAACTACGGCGGTTTGTGGTCATCGTCCTGCCCTGTCTCTTAGGTTGAACTGCGTGTATCCGCTGTCAGCTACGGATGGTAGAGGCGAACGCATCCCTGCCATTAAGCCGCGCGGCCGAATCAGAAACTCTTATGTTTTGAAGCAGTTCCGCTAATTTCACGCGGCGCTTTGCGCGGCGAACGCGGCGGTGTAGGCATCGAAAAGGTGGGGCGGCGCGCCGGGCAAAGCCGCAAGCAAGCCGGGTGCAATTACGTCGCGCGTCACGGCCACCGACTCGCGCGCGACGGCCTCTGCCATCGACGACCATTCGGCCTGACGCGTGAGAATGTAGAAATGACGATGCCCGATGCGCGTCGTGGCCAGCGGCACGACCGCGATATCCGCCAGATGCGCGCGCGATTGCCAGAGACACAGCGGCGACGTGATGGCGCAGCCGAATCCCGAGCCGACCAGACTCAGAAGCGGGTCGGTATCGTCAAATTCATAGCGGTTCGGGGCGTTGAAATTCATGTGCCTGATGAGCCGCTCCACTTGCTGCCCGATGAGCGAGCGGCCCGTATAACGCAAGAGCGGCAACTCGCGCAGCACCTCATGAAAGGACTCGGGCGCGCGCTTGCCGCTGAAGCGCCTCGGCGCGACCGCAATGAAAGTCTCGGAGAAAAGCGGCCGTAGTTCGACGCGTCGTGGATCGAGCGTGGCTTCCGTGCAAATGGCGAGATCGAGTTCGCGATTGGTAAGCTGTTCGCTAAGGGTCGGCGTGAGGCCGGACCACATCGACAAGGTTTTCATGCGCCCGGAAAGACGTTGCACGAGATGCGGCCCGACGCTTCCGGCGAAGGAATCCACGCAACCAATGCGCAGACTCGGCACGCCTTCGCTCGTCGCCGTACGCACGTCGTGCGAGACCGCCTGCGCGTGTTCGAGCAGCGCGCCCGCGCGATCGAAGAGAATGCGGCCCGCCGCGTTGGGCCGCACCGGACGGAACTCGCGATCGAAGAGCGCCACGCCTTGTTCGCGCTCGAGCGCCGCGATGAGTTGGCTCACGGCGCTTTGCGTGACGCCGAGTACGCGCGCCGCTTCCGTCATGGAGCGGGTTTCGCAGACCGCGACGAACGCCTGCAACGCGCGCAGATCGACCCCGACGAACGAATTTCGCATGCTTTCTCCTCGGCCGATTCCGCCGCAGATGCAGCGCGTGTCGCCGCTCAGATCCCATACCGTTGCGGCGCTTCTGGCCATACGCTTGTTTTAGCGACCATAATAGCGCTCACATGCTGGCCCCAAGCCGCCTTCGCGAATGCGGAGGTTCGAATCGTCCATTGCGAATCGCGCGTTGCTCAAATCCGCTTCTTCGTCCGCCGCCGTGCCTCGCCAGTTCGTGTTCTTGCTGGCCGATGGCTTGTCCATGATGAGCCTCTCGTCCGCCATCGAGCCGTTGCGCTCGGCCAACCGCCTTGCTGGCGAAACATTGTATGCGTGGACGCTCGCCAGCCTCGACGGCGAGCCGGCGCCTGCATCGAACGGCATCGCGCTTGCCGCGCGCAAGTTCGACGACGTGCTGGCCGGCGCGGACTATGTGTTCGTCTGCGGCGGCCTGCGGCTCGCACCCGCGCTCGAACCGGCCTTCGTCGCCGCGTTGCGACGCGCGGCGCGCACCGGTGCGGTCATCGGATCGCTTTCCACGGGCACTTATCTGCTCGCGCTGGCAGGTCTGCTCGATGGCTATCAATGCACCATCCACTGGGAAAATCTGCCGGCTTTCACGGAGGCTTTTCCCGACCTGCTGTGCAGCAGCAAGCTGTATGAAATCGATCGTGACCGCATGACGTGCTCGGGCGGTATCGCTTCGATGGACCTGATGCTGCATCTCATCAAGATGCAGCACGGCAGCGATCTCGCGGTGCGCGTGGCGAACCAGTTCCATCACGAGCGCATGCGCGACACCGCCGACAGCCAGCGCGGCTGGCGCGACCAGAATCACGCGAGTCTGCCGCGCGGCATCCGCCGGGCGATCGAGATGATGCGCGCGCATGTCGAGACGCCGTTGCAGATCAACGATATCGGCTCGGCTATCGGCATGACGTCGCGGCAGATGGAACGCCTGTTTGTGCGGCATCTGAACGCGACGCCCGCACGCTACTACGTGCAGTTGCGGCTGGAGCGCGCGCACGAAATGCTCACGTATTCGAGCGTGCCGGTCGCGGATGTCGCGGTGGCGACGGGATTCGCGTCGCCTTCGCATCTGGCGCGCTGGGTCCGGCGCGCCTACGGCATCAGTCCGACGGAGTTGAGGGCGGCGCAGACGCAGTCGTGAGCAGGCGGGCGTAAGGGCGACGCAATGCGCTCAGGCCGCTTCCAGCACCGGCGCCGATGCGCGCAGCGGCAACGGCAGCCAGCCCTGAAGCTCGCGCCAGTCCGGTTCGAGATGAGCGAAGCGCGCCAATCTCAGCGACGACAAATCCGCAAAACCGCAGCGCCCGTCCATCACGAGGTCGCGGATGGCGTGACCGCTTGCGGGCGAAAGGCCGAAGCCGACGCTCGATAGCGTGGCGACCGTCACATTGCCTCGTTCATCCGGACGATCGATCACGGGCCGTCCATCCGGCGTGTTCTCGATATATCCCGCCCAACTGCGGATGACTTTCGCGTGCGCCGCCTTGGGCAGCAACGCAGCCAGGCGCGCCGCGATACTGCACTGAAGCGGAGTCGATTGCGGCCGCACCTTCGGCACATCGTCGAGGCCGATCCATTCGTGCGGACCGCCGCCGTAAGCGAGATTGCCGCGCAGCGTCTGCCGTCCATAGAGGCCATTGCCGTCCACGCCGCCGATGGCCATTGGCGGCAACGGCTCGGTGACGATCATCTCGGCGCGTGCGGCGGCGAGCGGCACATCGATATCCAGTTGCGCCGCGAGCACGCCGGTATGCGGCCCGGCCGCGATCACGAGATGATCGCAGGCAATCTCGCCGTGAGCCGTTTTCACCGCGCTCACGCGTCCGCCTTGCCGGACGAATCCTGTCACCGGCGTGTGCTGGAGAATGCGCCCGCCGTGATCCTCCAGCGCCCACGCATAAGCCTGCAACGTGCGATGCGGATTCGCATGTCCGCCGAAGTGATAGAAGTAGCCGGCATGGACGTTGTCGCCGGCGAGCGGCACCAGTTCGCGCACCTGTTTCGCATCGAGCACGTCCGAGCGCAGGCCGTGATGTTCGCCGTTTTCGAGCGCGCGCCGGTACAACACGAACTGCTGTTCATCGAGCGCAATGCGCAGACGCTCGGCGCGGAACTCGGTCGGATAGCCGAGCAGGTCGTCCATCATCGGCCAGAGACGCTGTTCTTCGAGAAAGAGCGGGCTGTGATGATGCGAGCAACCGCCGCCGTTGCGGCCCGACGCGCCCCAGCCGATCATTCCCGCTTCGAGCATCAGCACGTCGACACCCTCGCGCGCGAGCCACCATCCCGCCGACAAACCCGTTACGCCGCCGCCGACGATAACCACCGAAGCGCCCTTCGGCGTGCCGCTGTCCTGTTGCGTGTCTGCTTTCATGCTTGTGTGTCCGGAAGATTCGATTCGAGTGCGACGGCCGGTCGATGCTTCGTTCATTCGCTCGCCACCGGTTCGCCCTGACGGCGCGTGGCCGCGCGATACAGCGGATCGACACGCCAGAACGGCACCCATTGCGACGCCATGCCGAACCAGCTGTCCCAATGCGCGCCGGTCGCCTGCGCTTCGGCCACCTCGGCTAGCTGCCGCAGCGCGAGCGGCCGGACGGGCGCGCGGAATGTGGCGAGCGGAATCTGCGGCAGCGCGCAGCCGGAGCCTATCGCGAGCAGCGCGGCGACTTGCTCGCGGCATCGGCGGCCCTGGCACGGGCCCATGCATGCGCGCGTGAGACGCTTCACCGCGTCGGGACTGGGCGGCCCGCTTTGCGCGAGACCCGCGACGCCGCGTGTGTCGTGAAGCGCGTCGGCGGGCTGCCAGCCGAGGTAGCGCGGCGGACGCACATCGAGGATTTCGCGCGCCGTCACTTCCTCGCACTGGCAGACGAACGGCTCGCCCGCCGCGCCGATGACGCTTGCCCGCACCCATTCGACACGCGATAGCGCGATGTCTTGCGCGGGTGCATCGGGTTGGCGCGCGGGCGGCGCGTCGGCGAGAGGAGCGCTTTCATCCAACGACGATAAAGCCGCGCGCGCCGCAAGGCGGCCTTCTTCACGCGCGATCGTTTCGTCGCGGCTCTTCGCCGGCCAGACGCCCGCGCAGTCGCCTGCCGCGTAGGCGAACGGCAACGAGGTGCGCTGTATCGCATCGACACGGGCGATATGACCGCCGCGCGCGGCATCGAACGCAGTCGCGCAGCCTGCCGCTTCGAGCAGCTCGATTGCAGGCAACGCGGCGATGCCGAGCAGCACGGTATCGCAATCGAATGTCGTCAGGGCGGTCGTGTCGGGCGTGGCTGCGTCGACGGAAGTCACGCCATAAGCATCGCCATGTGCATGGCGCACGACATGACGCGTGAGAATGTGCGCGCCGCTCGCTTCGAGTTGCGCCGCGAGCGCCGCATCGCCGACGATTTCGCCAGCCTGTTCGATCACCGCGACGATCTGCACGCCGCGCGAGACGAGTTCGAGCGCGACGTTCAGCGCCTCCCTGTCGCTGCCCACGAGCACCGCGCGCCGCGCGTCGAGCGCGCCGTAGAGAACCGCGAGCCGCCACGCGGCGCTTGCACCCATCACGCCCGGGCGTTGCCAGCCGTCGAAGGCGAGTCCCATGTCGCGCCGCCCCGACGCAACGATCACCTGACTGAATTGCAGCAGCCAGGTATGTTCGGCGTCCGCGAGACCGGCCACGTGCGTGCCGATCCAAGCGTTCGCCGGCCCGTGCGGGAAGAGTCCCCACACTGCCGTGCCCAGCTTCACGTCGATACCCGCTTCGAGCGCGTCGCCCAGTTCGGGACGGGCGTCGAGCATGGCTTCGAGCATCGCGTTGGCGTTGCCTGCCTCCGCGCCCATGCGGCTGCCGAAGTGCAGCGGCACGTCTTCGCCCATGGTTTCGAGCGGCACGGGGTTTTCGTCGACGAGCGTGACGCGTATACCGCGACCGGCCGCTTCGAGTGCCGCCGCGATGCCGGCCGGCCCCGCTCCGACGATCAGCAGATCGGTCGATTCGCCGATGGGCGGCGCCTTGCCCGCCACGGACGCGGGATCGTGGAACGGCGTTGAGAATGCGTCGGGATTTACTGGCATGGCTCGTTGTTTCGTTGGCTGATCGGAGTGTTCATGTTTGCGACGCACTGGGCGGCGTGCCCAGCACGAGTTCGCACAGGCGCCCGGCGCGGGCGTGCGGTTCGGCGAGCGCATCCACCGCGTCTTCGAGTTCGCGCGCGAACCGTGCGCCGAAGCGCGCGCCGCAGAGTTCACGAAATTTGTCGCGCTCGGCGTCGGGTGTCATCGGGCGCGCGAGGTCGCCGCTTGCCTGCATCGGACCGGAATCGAGGCGGCGGCCGTCGCGCAGTTCGACCGTCACGCGCGCCCAGCGCTCGGCGGGAAACGCGGCGCTGAACGCGGCGTGCTCCTTTGCGACGAGGCGCGGCAGCAACGCGCACGCGGCGGGATCGGCAAGGCCCGAATCGCCGATGGTGCCGGCATCGACACGGCCATGCGCCAGCGCCGCCGCGACGGGAAACAGCACGCCATACTGCGCTTCCTCGGTGGTGCGTGGCAGCGCGGACCAGAGACGCGTCGCCTCGTGGAAGGTTTCGATCTCCACGCGCTCGATGTTGGCCGCATCGAAGCCGTCGAGCGCACGCACTGCAAGCGCGGCGGCGATTGCCGGATGCGCCCAGCGGCACACTGGATACGGCTTCACATACTGTTCGAGGATCAGCCAGCGATCGCCGAGGTCGGACCAGCAGGCGGGCGCATCGCGTTCGACGGTGGTCGCGGGCGCGCCGGTGTAGCCGCGCGAGGCGAGCAGGGCGGCGCTGATGCCCGCCAGCGCGCCCCAACCCGAGCCGTCCTTCAGCATGGTCGGATGATCGATGCAGCGCATCATGTCCGAACGCGGCCCGTGATATTCGGCGATGCCGAGCGCGTGGCGCGTCGCCGGTATGTCGAAGCCAAGCGCGCGGCTCGCGATAGCGGCGGCCGCCAACGCATTCCACGCGCCCGAGGTGTGATATTCGCGGCTCGTCGCATGCAGCGCGATGCCGGCACGCGTGCCGATTTCATAACCGAGCACCGTCTGCACGATGAACTCGCGTCCGCTCATGCCGGGCGCGCGCTCGGTCATGGCGAGCAGGGCCGGCAAGACGGTGACGCCCGCGTGGCCCTTGGTGAGCGCGTGGCCGTCATGGCCGTCGAGACTGTCGATGGTCGTTGCGCCCGCGAACGCCGCGCCCGGAGCACTGACGATGCGCCCGTCGAACAGCATGCGCGCGGGGGTGCGTCCGGCCGCGAAGCAATCGAGCGCATGCTCGCGCGCGATTGTCGAAAGCCGTGTGGACGTGCCCGCCGCCGCGACGCCGAGCAGGTCCAGAATGCGGCGCTGTGCGTCGCGCACGACGGCAGCGGGAAGCATGTCGAAGCCAAGCGTGTGCGTGAAGCGGCTGGCGTCGTGATGAAGCGTCGGTGCCGTTTGCATGTCAGAAGGCGATTTCGACATCGGTCAAGGGACGGCTCGAACACGCGAGAATCCAGCCTTGCGCTTCTTCGGCCGCGGAAATTCCGCCTGCATGTTTCATCGCGACTTCGCCCGAAAGGTGGCGCACTTTGCACGTGCCGCACAGGCCGCTCGCGCAACCGCACGGAATCACCACTTGCTGACGCGTGGCCGCGACGAGCAGCGTTTCGCCCGCGCGTACATCGAAGCGCCGGCCGTTCAGCCACGCGTTGAAAATGGCATCGCGCTGTTCGTCGGACGAAGGTGCGCCGGTCGTCGCGGCTTCGCTTTCCATCGGCTCGATCACGGGACCGAAATGCTCTATATGAAACGCCGCGCGGCGGGCGCCTTCGGCAGCATGAATCTGCCGCACGCTCTGCATGAAACCGGCTGGACCGCAGCAATAGACCGTGCGGCGTCCGAAGTCCGGCGCCATTGCCCAAAGCGCGCCGCGCGACATGCGCCCGCGCAGACCGAACCAGCCGGGTGCGGGCGCGCTCAGCCACACGTGTACTGTCAGGTTGGGCATACGCGCCTGAAGCGTCGCGAGTTCATCGGCAAAAAGAATGTCGTCCACGCCGCGCGCGCAATGAAGCCAGGCGATGTCGGCGTGCGGCGAGCGGCGCGCCAGCGTGCGCAGCATGGACATCAGCGGCGATGCGCCCGAGCCCGCCGACACTAGCCCGAGAGGCGTATCGGCCGATGCATCGAGTGTGAAGCGTCCGAGCGGATAGCGCGTGTCGATGCGCATGCCCGGCGCGAAGCGCTCATGCAGCCAGCGGGTGACGACGCCGCCGGACTGCGCCTTGATCGTCAGTTCGAGCGCGTCCGCTTCGAGCGGCGTCGAGGCGATAGAAAACGTGCGATCGAAGCGCCGCCCCTCGATATCGAGCGTCAGCAGCATGGCCTGGCCCGGCGCGTAGCGGCGCGCGCCGTCGGGGTGCGGATCGCGCAGGCGAAAGGTCTTGACGCCCGGCGCTTCGTCACGCACGCCGATGCACTCGAGCGTGCGCGATGCGGGCGTGTCGCAGGCGAAGGCGAGGGTGCCGTCGAACGCCGTATCGGAAGATGTCGGCACATCAGCCATTCGACACCTTCAGCGCGATTGAGCGCTGCCCGTGTGCGCCGTCCAGATGTGACGCGAGCTTCCTTGCATACCAGTTCGTGAAGTTGCGCAGCATGAACTCGGACGGCGCATACGGGCCCGGCGCATAGCCGAGTGAGCCCACGCCCAGCTGATTGTTCGCCGCGAGCCGCGCGTCCTGCACGTTGGTCGCGTTCCATACGGACGTGAGCGTATCGACGTCGTAATCGACGCCTTCGACGGCATCCTCGTGTACGAGCCACGTCGTGCGCAACACCGTGCGCGTGGCCGACAGCGGCAGAATACGGAAGTGGATGATGTGGTCGGCGAGAAAATGATTCCAGTTGTTCGGCACGCGAAACATGCGCACCGAGCCGAGATCCGGATCGGTGAGGTCGCCGAGCAGCTTGCCGCACGCGGGCGATCCGTCCGGCGTGAAGGACACCGCGCCGCGATGAAACGGCAGCCGGATGCAGCGGAATTCGTCGCCGCCATCGGCGGGCAAATGCGGCAAGCCGTGACGGTCCCACTTCGCAGCCTGGGCTTCCATCAACAGACGGAAGTCGCGCGAGCCTGCGGGATCGTCGGGCAACGCGAATTCGACGAGCGTCGCGAGCAACTCCGGATGATTGGCCGCGCAGTGATAGCACTCACGATTGTTCTCGATGACGAGCTTCCAGTTGGCTTCCTCGATCATCGTCACGCTGGCCGCGACCTTGGTGCGCCACGGCTGATGCGGCGCAAGGTAGGGCGTGACCGCGTCGCGAAAGCGCGTGATGTCGGGCGGCGTCGCGGCGAGGCAGATATAGACCATGCCGCACACGATCTCGACATGCACGGCGCGCAGACCGTAGCCCTCGCGCTCGAAGCCCGCCGGCATCTGCCGCGCATGCAGGAGCGCGCCGTCGAGGTCGTACACCCACTGGTGATACGGACAAGTAAGCCGATGCGCATGCCCTTTCTCTTCGAGACAGATGCGCGAGCCGCGATGCCGGCAGGTGTTGAAGAACGCGCGGATTTCGCCGTCCATGTCGCGCAGCACGAGCACCGATGTCGCGCCGATCTCCAGCGTCAGATAATTGCCCGGTTCGCGCAGTTCGCAGCTGTTGCAGGCGAACAGCCACTCGTCGTTGAAAACGGCGTCGAGGTCGAGCCGATGAAAGGCTTCATCGGTATAAAAAGGCTGCGGCAGCGAGAAGTTGTCCTGGCGCTCGGCCAGGGCGGCGCGCACGCGCGTCGGGTCGATCATCGTCACACTCCCATGCGAACGATCAGTTGAATCGATTGTCGGTCGCGGATATGACCGGTGCGGGCAGACACACGACCAACGCGATCACGAAACCGACACGATGCCGCTTTCGAGTGCGTGGATGCCGCGGGCATCGCGCAGGGTCGGCAAGTCGAAGCGCGCGGCGCGCACGGCTTCGTAGTCGAGCGTCGCCACGACCAGTTCCTCACGTGCCGATTCGCTTTGCGCGAGCGTTTCGCCGCGCGGCCCGACGACGCGCGAGCCGCCCCAAAAGCGCAGGCCGTTTTCATGGCCGACGCGATTGGCGAACACGACAGGCAGACCGTAGACGAGTGCGTGGGCACGCAGCACCGTGTCCCAGCCGCGTGGATTGTCGAAGGCGTCGCCCACGGCTTCGACCGCCGAACTCACAGGCGCCGCGCATAGCGTCGCGCCGTCGCAGGCAAGCCGATGCATCACCGCCGGGCTCCACAAATCCGCGCACACGGGCGTGGCGATCTGCCAGCGCGGATCGGCGGGCAGCGTGAACTGGTCGAGCCGCGCGCCGTGTCCGTAGTGCTTGCCGTCGTCGAGCCGGCCGTAAGTGGCAAGCGCGATCTTGCGATGCACGTGCACCACGCGTCCCGCGTACAGTGTCGCGACGCTGTTGTAGAACTGCGCGCCCGCCGCTTCCTCGACGAAGCCAACCACGGCGGCAAGCGGCGAGCACGCTTCAGCCAGCTCGAGGAGCGCGGCGGCATTGCGTGGCAAGGCGAGCCTCAAGGCATCGGCGCCCGCACTGTGACCGGCAAGCGACAACTCGGGAAACACGAGCAACTGAACGCCGCGCCCGCGTGCTTCGTCGATAAACCGGCGATGCGCCGCCAGATTCGCGGCCAGATCGCCCGCGACGGTTTCGGTTTGCGCGGCGGCGACGATAAAAGGCTTCATCGGACGCGCGTCAGATCAGTCCGGCGGACTTGAGGAAAGTAGCCGACACCTCGTCGAGCGACTTCTTCTGGACGTCGACCTCGGCGTTGAGTCGCGCCATCGTTGCGTCGTCGAGTTTGGCCGACAGCGCGTTCAGGATGCCCGCGAGATTCGGATTCGCGTCGAGCGCCGCCTTGCGTGCGACCGGCGTAAGCGCGTAGGCGGGGAAGAAACTCTTGTCGTCACGCAGCACGATGAAGTTGAAAGCGGGCACGCGGCCATCGGTCGTGAAAACGAGCGCGGTGTCCACCTGACGGTCCTTCAGCGCCTGATAGGTGAGACCCGAATCCATCCGCTTGATCTGCGACGGACCGAAGCTGAAGCCGTATTCTTTTTGCAGCGGACGCAGGCCGTCCGGGCGCGCATAGAACTCGGAGTTACACGCGAAGGTCAGTTCCTTGCCGCTGTTGAGCACCTTGGCGAGGTCGCTCATGGTCGTGACGCCGAGCTTCTGCGCGACATCGCGGTTCATGGCGATGCCGTAGGTATCGTTCGCCTTCGACGGGTCGAGCCACACGAGACCTTTTTGCGCATCCAGTTCCTTGACGCGCGCATAAGTTTGCTGCGGGTCGAGCTTGTCGGTCACCTTGTTGTAGGTGATGAGCGAAGTGCCGGTGTATTCCCAGTACACGTCCACCTGACCGTTTTCCTGCGCCTGACGCAGCACCGTGCTGCCCATGCCGTCTTTCTTGACGACCGTGAAACCCTTCGCCTTGAGCAGTTGCGTGGTCATTTCCGCCAGCAGCACTTGTTCGGTGAAGTTCTTGCCGCCGACCGTGACGGTTGGCGCAGCCTGCGCGGCCTGCAGGGCCATCGTTCCGAGGGCAAGCGTGAACAGGGATGCGCCGAAAAGACGCGACCACAGTTTGCGTGACAGCAAAGGCTTGAGCATGAGCTTCGTTATCCAGGAAAGTTCAGCGTTGAGGACTGACGCCGCGCGGCACGAGCCAGTGCTGCATCTGCGCGACGAACAGGTCGGTTGCCACCGCGAGCAGGGCGGTCGGGATGGCGCCGGCAAGCAGCATCGTGAAATCGTTGAGGTCGATGCCCGTGAAAATAAGCTCGCCGAGACCGCCGCCGCCGACGAGGAACGCGAGCGGTGCGGTGCCGACTGTGATGGCGAGCGCGGTGCGCACGCCCGCGAGAATCACGAACATGGCGTTGGGCAATTCCACCTTGAAGAGAATCTGCCGTTGCGTCATGCCGATGCCGTTCGCGGCCTCGATCAGCGCGGGCGGCACGGCGCGTATGCCTTCGTATGTATTCATCGCGATGGGCAGCAGCGTGGCGAGCCATAGCGCGAGAATCGCGGGCTTCGCGCCGATGCCGAGCACGCTCATGGCGAGCGCGAGAATGGCGAGCTTGGGCACGGCCTGGCCCGCGTTCAGCGTGAACATCACGAACTGCGCGGCCCGGCCGTTGTCGGGGCGACTCAGCCAGATGCCCGCGGGCACCGCAACCACGATAGCCGCGACGCCCGCGATCAGCACCATCAGCATCTGCTGGCCGGACTGATAGACGATGTCCGCGCGATACTGCCCGATCGATGCGAGCCAGTCGTCTGCATGCGCCGATGCGCTGGCCAACGCCATCATCGCGCCTAACGCAATACGCGAACCGTCGCGTCGATGGTTCATCGCGCGCCTCCGAATGCGAGTTCGGGATGCGCCCCGTCATCGCGCGATGCATCGCCTGCTTTCGCCGCGTCGCCAGCGGACGAGGCCAAGCCGCCTTCGGGCAATGCCGCGCCGGACACGCACGCCGCGCGCGCCATCAGCGCGATGCGTTCATACGTCACGTAGCCGATGAAGCGTCCGTCCGCGTCGACGCCCGGCAGCCATGACGCGCCGTGCGCGAGCAGCATCGACATGACCGCGCGCAGGTCGTCGCCCGCGCGCACCACGCCCGGCAGCGCGCGCAGACTCGGCGCTTCGAGCGTGGCGCCGCTGGCGTCGAGCTCGGCCGCGCCGACGTGGCCGGCCGGTCTGCCGTGGGCGTCGAGCACGACCAGTGCGTCGGCCACGTGATCGCGCAAGAGCGCGCGGGCATCGGCGCTCGGGTAGCCGAGCCGCGCGACGCGCGCCGGTTCCAGCGCCGCATCGACGGCGCGCATCAGGCGCAGACGCTTGAGCGCCCGGTCAGTGCCCACGAAATCGGCGATGAACGCGCTCGCGGGACGCGCCAGCAGTTCATCCGGGCTCGCCAGTTGTTCGAGCTTGCCGTTGCGGAAGATCGCGACCTTGTCGCCCATTTTCATGGCTTCGTCGATGTCGTGGCTGACGAACATCACGGTCTTCTTCAGGGTCGTCTGAA
Source organism: Caballeronia sp. LZ003 (assembly GCF_031451465.1). Taxonomy (NCBI): domain Bacteria; kingdom Pseudomonadati; phylum Pseudomonadota; class Betaproteobacteria; order Burkholderiales; family Burkholderiaceae; genus Caballeronia; species Caballeronia sp. LZ003. Next base: position 16,856 of record NZ_JARUXJ010000234.1, read on the forward strand.
TACGGCGGAATTCGTCCTGAATCGACGCGCGATTGATCGGATCGATGGCGCCGAACGGTTCGTCCATCAGCATCACCGGCGGATCGGCGGCGAGCGCGCGCGCCACGCCCACGCGCTGCTGTTGCCCGCCCGACAGGTCGCGCGGATAACATCGCATGTAGATGGCCGGATCGAGCGTGACCATCTCCAACAGCTTTTCGGTGCGCTCGCGGATGCGCGTTTTGTCCCAGCCGAGCATCTTCGGCACGATACCGATGTTCTCGGCGACCGTCATGTTCGGGAACAGGCCGACTTGCTGAATCGCATAGCCGATGCGCCGCCGCAACTCGACGATATCGAAGCCCGCCGTATCCGCGCCGCCGATCAGAATCTGCCCTGACGTGGGCTGCACGAGCCGGTTGATCATCTTGAGCGTCGTCGTCTTGCCGCAACCGGACGGCCCGAGCAGCACGCAGAGTTCGCCTTCGCCGATCGTCATCGACACGTCGTCGACGACCGGCTTTTCGCCGCGCTTTTCGAATCGCTTCGTCAGATGTCGAAGATCGATCATCGTCCCTCCGCTGTGGATGAAATCGGCGTCGCGGCCGTCGCGGCCGTCACCAGCGGCCCGCGCGTCGCGTTGCGGCGCCAGAAGAAGCGCGCCTGGCGCGGCCGCATGCCTTCCGGCGTCAGGCGCCATTGCAGCGCGCCCAGGCCGAGGTCGGCGAGGATCGCGAGCAGCGCGACGATCACCGCGCCCGCGATCAACTGGCGCGGATCGGATTGCGAAATGCCCCGGCTGATCAGCCGCCCGAGCCCGCCCGCGCCGATATAGGTGGCAATCGCCGCAATGCCTATATTCATGACCACCGCCATGCGTACGCCCGCCATGATGATCGGCACGGCAATCGGCATCTCCACGCGGTAGAGCCGCTGCCACGCGGTCATCCCCATGCCGTTGGCGGCTTCGCGCAGCGCGGGATCGAGATTGCGGATCGCGGCGTAGGTGTTGCGCACGATCGGCAATTGCGCATACAGAAAGAGCGCGATGGCGGCAGGCAGAAAGCCGATGCCCTGTCCGATCAGCGAGAGCACCGGAATCAGCAAGCCGAAGAGCGCGATGGATGGGATCGTCATGAGCATCGCGGCGGCGTACAACACCACGCGCGCGAGCCGCTCGTTGAGCGTGATGACGATGCCGAGCGCGACGCCCGTCACGATGGCGCAGCCGACGCCGGCAAGCACCAGCAACACGTGATCGACCAGCATGGAAGCGATCGACGCCGCGTTGCTCCAGATAAAAACCAGTGTCTCCACTGCGGCCTCCCGCGCCTCGATGCCCGTGACGAATGAATGTACCGGTCCAAAATAGCCGGAACCGGCACAAACTCGACGTCTACTGTCATCAATGCGACACGGGCCCCGATCTCGACAAACGACGCACGATCATTTTGCATAAGGCACACTTATGGTCCATGCGGGCGTTTGCGCGAGACGCGCGGCTTCCAGCCCAGTGCGTGCAACATGAGCGCCGCACGGCGGGACTTGGCCGGGCGCGTGCCTGCAAACCACGGAAACGCGATGAGACGCACCCCACCACCTATCGATCTACGCGCATTGCAGGCCTTCGTCGCCGTTTGCGAGACCGGTTCGATGACGGCAGCCGCGAAACATCTGGGCGTGAGCCAAAGCGCGGTGAGCCAGTCGATTGCGTCGCTCGAGCGCGAGCAGGGCGCTGGCTTGTTCGATCGCGACAGCCGCCCGCCGCGTCCGAATCTGGCGGGACGCGCGCTGCTCGAACTCGCCGGGCCGCTGCTCGACCATGCGCAAATGGTGAGCACGCGTATCGGCGATGCGTCGCTGGCGGGAGCGCTGCCCCTGCGGCTTGGCTGCGTCGATTCCTTCGCGGCGACGGTCGGCCCCGAACTCATTCGCGCGATGTCCGGCTCCGCGCGGCAGATTGCCTTGTGGTCGGGACTCACGCCGGGCCTGTCCGACCAGATGCACGCGCGCGAGGTCGATATCGCGGTCTGTACGCAAACGGTGCTGAACGACAGCCGTATCGTCGAGATGCCGTTGTTTTCGGAAGCGTTCGTGGCCGTCGTGTCGCGACGCTGGCTCGATGAGCGCCAAGGAGCGTCGTCATGGCGGCAGCTTGCAACGGAACTGCCGTTGATCCGCTATACGGCGCGCTCGGTGATCGGCCAGCAGGTGGAGCGCTTCGCGCGGCATCTGGGTATCGAAAGTCCGCGCCGCTACGAGTTCGATGCGACCGATCCGCTCCTGAGCCTCGTCGCCGCGAAACTCGGCTTCGCCATCTCGACACCGCTGTGTCTCTGGCAAGCGCGGCATTATCTGGATGAAATCGCCGTGCTGCCTCTGCCCGCGAGCCGGCTTGGGCGACGCGAGTTCTTTCTGCTGCATCGACAAGGCGAATGGAGCGATTTCGTCGATGAAACCGCCGTGCTTACACGCCGCGTGCTCGACCATCTGATTCGTCCCGCGCTCAAGCGCGCCTTGCCAACATTGCGGGACGACGCGTTGCTTTGAATGATCTGCTCTCAACCTCGATTACCCTTCGCTACTCACGCCATGAACGAAATTTTCACCCTGACTCGCGGCGATGCGCCGCTCCTGCTGTCGATTCCGCACCTCGGCACGATCATCCCCGACGACCTGCGCGGCCAATACACGGACATTGCGCTGACGGTCGCCGATACCGACTGGCATCTCGACCGCCTCTACGCGTTCGCGCGTGAACTCGGCGCGACCGTGCTCGGCGCGCGCCTGTCGCGTTATGTGATCGACCTGAACCGGCCGTCTTCGGACGAAAGCCTCTATCCGGGGCAGACCACGACGGGCTTGTGCCCGGACCTGACGTTTCGCGGCGAGCCGGTTTATCGCGAAGGCTGCGTGCCCGACGCCGCCGAAAGGCAGCGCCGCGTCGCGGCTTACTGGAAGCCGTATCACGACACCATCGCCGGCGAACTCGCGCGCCTGCGCGAGAAGCATGCAAACGTGCTGTTGTGGGAAGCGCATTCGATCGCAAGCGTATTGCCGCGTCTGTTCGAGGGCAAGCTGCCGGATCTAAACATCGGTACGCAGGACGGGCGGACGGCAGCGCCGCCGGTGTTGCAGGCGGTCGCCGACGGGGCTGCGGAGAGCGGCTATACGTGGATCGCCAATGGCCGCTTCAAGGGCGGTTTCATCACGCGGCACTTCGGCGCGCCGGAGAAGGGCGTTCATGCCGTGCAGCTGGAGATGTGTCAGAGCACGTATATGGACGAGACGCCTCCGTTCGACTATGCGCCAGCGCGTGCCGATGCCGTACAGGCGGTGGTCGAGCGGATGGTTCGGGGGGCCGTGAAAGCGGTGGCTGGGATATCGTCAACGACTGGTGGATGACGAACTCGTTGGAGCATCGAGCGGGCATGCGTCAACGCAAAAGCCCAGCAGCCTTCAAGGCCGCCGGGCTTAATTCAAGTCATTGGATTGCCATCGCGGTCGCCTTTACGGATTGTTCGGTTTTCGCCGCGGCTTCGGGGTTGAGCGCTTGCGGTGCGATGTCGAGCCTTACGTGGTCGAGTTGAAACACTGACATCGCTACGCGTGCTGCGAATAGTCACGCGTGGCTTCGGGGTTGAGCGTCAGCGTTTTGCACCTCCAGCCGCGTCGCCTTCACTATGTCGCTCGCGGGTCGTCCGGCGCGAATCAGGTCCGACAGCACGCGCAGATAAGGCGCGACGTGCGAAAAGAACCTGTACTACCCATCGCATGGAAAATTCAGACCGGCTTCGCCGTCGCGCGTCACGGCAAAGCAAATGAGATTCTTTTGTTCTAGGGTGCTTGCCGAAGCTCTGGTGTGTGCCACTGATCATTTAGAAGCTCAGGCTTGGGCCAGTAATACCGCATTGTCACCATGAAAGGGCCGGCCGGCGAGGGTAGCCAGTTTGCCTCCTTGGCCTTGCCGGGTGATGTGCTTTGGACGTAGATCGTCGTACCACCATCGCGATCGGTTTTCAACGAAGGCAGCATCGGAGAATTGATCAAGTAGCGATCGATGGAGTTCTTCACCAGCAACTGGCTTGGCAAGGCATACATGGTCATCGACCAGAACGCATTGACGGGGGGCAGTTGGCCTTTCTCGAAGTGCAACGTATACCGATGCTTGCTGCCGTCAAGTGGCTGGCCGCTCGAATCCTTTTCGAGGATCGGATAGAGCGCCTCCTCCCGCGAATTCGCGCCGATACCAACCTGCGTACCTGTAGCCCGTGCAACATAGTCGTTCTTCAGGTACGCGCGTGTTCCGAATAACGTGTCAGTCTTCCCACCAAGGGACGCGCGCTTTGAGTCGATCTCTTTCTGACCGTCTTCCATTCCGGAGAGCAGCGCCGCTTTCTGTTCCTCGGAAAGCGCGCCGACGTCGAACGGTCGTCCCGGAACGATTCCAATCGTCGTGAACCGGCTTCGCAAGTCGCTCTCCGTTGGGTTGACTGGCGTGAACTGCAAGGCGAACGCGAGTTGGTTGAAGAACTCGAGCGACGTGTGCTGCATGTCAGGTCGTAATGGCTTGATCCATTGAATCGAGGGTGCCGAGGGCGGGGCCGCGCTACCAGCAAACGAAGAAAGAGTTTGCACCCGATAGCCTTCCTGGATGGTCTTGACGTTATCGAGATCGCCTGGGTTGAAGAGCTGGGTGCGGCCAACGACATTAACGAGCTCGGTTTCTGAGCGGATAACCTGCGTGATACCGGGCGGCGGCGCTTCCTTCCAGTTGGGTCCGGCAATCAAGAAATTGCCTCCACCATTACCAGTGGTGCGAGTGCCGATATAGGCAAAGTTGAAGGTATAAAGGTCCATCAGTTGGAACACGAAATAGCGTTTCGGCTCCATTGGCGGGATCGTGATGACAACCGGCTCGGCGCGAAGGTCGAGGCCGGCGAACGAGTAAGGTGTGTCCGAGTTCGGTGTGACGAAGGCAGTGTCGTCCGGCGTGAAAACCCGAGAGATATTCAGGATAGTGTTGAAAGGACCTTTGTACTGCGGGTTGCTTGAATCGATCGAAAACGCGTACATCGTCGTGTAGGTCGCGACCATGGGTGTTCCATAGATATACGCGTCCTTGGCGACGGCTCGAATTTCATTCGTACTGGCAGTAATCGCAAGCTTCGTTGGCGGCTGGGACGAATTGATCAAGTGAGTCGTGTGGCAGGCGGTTAGTGTCACTGCAATCAGTGCGGCCGCGATGGCTCGTTTGTTGTTTGCAGTCGCGCTGCGCCGTTGCAGCGCGCAGCACGACTCCATCGGCAAACTGGTCACGGCAGTCACAAGAGAGACGAGCTTACGTGCTCTTTTCATCGCGAAGCCCTTTTTCTTTGAAGTACGGTTCAATTCACAGCAGACGGCAACGTCGCTTACCTGAATGTCCTTCTCAAATGTCGCGCTCACCGAGAGTTGCACGAGATTCCCTTCGGAAGACGGCTTACTTGAAATTCGTCGACCCGTCGAAGCGACGCTGACACTGGCGTGACTTACTGTGCCCGATCGTGTGACCATCGGGCCAATGCCGAGAGCGTGCCACGTGCACCGCCGTGGGCTTCTTCACAGCACGCTCCCATAGTGTTGATCAACCGTTCAATCAGTCGAATTCAACGCTTCTGCGGAACCGGAAATTTCCACGTTCCATCAAAGACCGAAGGGCCTGGTCCGTAGATTCGCGCGATGACATCATAGGGGCCGTTCGGGGCTGGCAGCCAGTTCGATTCCTTGTCTGCTCCGGGCGAAGCGTGCTGTAGATAGATATCGAGCGAGCCATCGGCACCGTATTTGATGCCTTTGGTGCGGTCGCCGATCGAGTATCGCTTGATGGGATTCGCGACGAGGTGCCGGCCTGGCAAGTCGTACATTGTCATTGACCAGAAGAAGCGTGCAGGCGGCAGATCTTTCTTGTCGAAATGAACGACGTAAGGTTGCGAGCCCATCAATTGTTGGTGATCGGCACCCAGTCGAGTGCCGACATACACCGCCTCTTCCTTGGTGTTGCCGTAAATTCCCATCGCGGCAGCCACGGCGCGCGTCAGATAGTTTCCCTTAAGGTCGTCCCGCGTGCCGAAGAGGTCATAGGAACTGGTCGTGTGCTTCATGGCATCGTCGAGCGCGGCTTTTCCATCCGCGACGCCCGCCACGATGCTCTGCTTCATGTCCGGCGACAAGGCAGATGCGTCGAAACGCCGGCCCGGCGCAATGCCAATCTTGGCGAAGCGCCGCATGAGTTCCGCTTCGGACGGTGCGGGCGGTTGCGTGAACTGCAGCAAGAAATTCAGATAGGCGATGAAGTCGATAGACGTTGCCTTCGCCTCGTTCCATACCGGAAAGTTCAGCTTAGGCGCTGCAGCGGGAGCATGATCATGTTCAAACGCAGAGAGCGGCGTGACCCGGTATCCTTTCTGCACGGCCTGCATGCTCTTAACGTCCTCAGGACCGTTCAGGGCGGTACGGCCGAGCGTTAAGATAAAGTCCGTCTCCGAACGAAACACCTTGTCAACACCCTTTGGCGTTTCGCCATGCCAGTTCGGCCCTGCAAAAAGATAATGACCCGCGCCATTGCCCGTGGTTCGCGAGCCGACATATGCAAAGTTGTACGTGAAAAGGTCGATCCACTGGAACACGTAGTAGCGCTCGTCAGGGACACGCGGCACGGTCAGCACCCAAGGTTCCCGTCGCAAATCGAGCCACGCCCAGGAATAAGGCGTGTCGTTGTTGGGCGTGACAATGTCCTTGTTCTCGGGACTATAGGGCTGCGAGTAATTGCGAAATTTGCCGAAGCCGCCTACATAGCTCTTCGACTTGGGATCGACCGCTTGCTCATACATTGTTTTGTAGTTGAACAGCATCGGGTAGGCGTAGATGAACGCATCCTTGGCGATGCCGCGCGCCTCCTCCGGACTGACCGTATCTTGCGAGTAAGCGCCGGGCGCGAGAAACAACAGGCTCAGCGCAATCGTCCCGAAACGAGTGATGACTCGATGCATGGCGTCTCGTCCTTTGACGTTGCCGTCTATCTTCCGAAAGTCATATTGAGTCCCGCGAAAATTTGCCAGCGCGGAACACCTGCGCCCGAGTGAGCAACGGAATATTGAGGTTCGACGAACGCGTTGTAGATAGTCGATCCGCCTTTCCACGCCTTTCCGGCACCCAGGCCAACTGGGATGTAGTAGCTGCCGTGCTGAAGATCGAAGGTCCAGATTCCCGTCGACCGGATATACCAACCATCGGGAAGATTGAAAATGCCGAACGGCTCCGCCGTCAATGACTGAACCGTCGGCCGGCTGCTCTGTCCGGCGAATGAATGCTGCCACTGAACCAACGCACCGATGAGCCGGGCTTTATTCGCGTTCACCACGACCGCCGCGAGCCCGGCCTGCCACTTGCCGCTTCCGAGGCTCGGGTCGGTCGCTGTCGGCAAAGTGATGAGCGGGCCAATGCCGATCTGCGTCTGTCCCTGACTGAGCAGAAAAATGTCGAAGAGATTGATGTCGCCTAGTCCGGTGTTGTAGCCGCCGGTTGGATCTGGCCTCGTGCTGAGCGGTGCCGTCAATCGAAAAATTTCAGGCACCGGCACGATGCTGTTGGGACCGACGGGAACGGTTGGTCTCAGCAGGAAGTCGTTGGTATGTGCGTGCGCGCCATGTACGCTCGGCACGTAATAGTCTTGAATGTTGAACGACGCCGCGAGATTGAGCAGGTTATTACTTTTGTTTGCGTCATCCGCGGAACTTTGGGCGCGCGACGCGTTACCGAAAAGCAGAAGCGAGGCCGCGACAATCGTGCTGATTGTGGATCGACATCCGGCCAGCAACGATCTCGTATATCGCTCACACATCAGCCGTCCTCACAAACAGCAGACACGTATCAGGGTCGCGCACACACGCTGAAAGCGTTCCCCGGCACTGGGAAACGACCAGCGCCGCGACCGGTTTTGGTGGCCCTACAAATGATAGATAACATTGTTGGAAGGGCAACGTCAAGATGATTGCCACCCTACGACAAACGTCGTGCAAGCGATATTCCGGACACGCGGCTTTATGCCGAAGCATTCGATCCTGCGCGTCCGCTCGCGACGCCTGCTGGCCTCAGAACGGATAACCCGGCGATCGCGCAGGCGCTCGCGGCGGCGGCGGTGGCGCTGAAGACGAATGGTTTCGCGTTCGATTCGACGCGCGGCGAAATGCTTTATGCGCTCGATGACAACACGAAAATCCCGCTCTACGGCGGTTGCGATTCCAAAGTTTATTTCCATGGTGGCGTGTCCGTCGCACGACCTCGATAAGCACGGCCTGCTGCTCGATCGCGATGCACAGGGCAATAACTATGTGCAGGTGGTCGGCTTCGGCGCAAATGGACCGCAGGCTGACACCTTACTCGCGCATTCCGAATCGGACGATCCGGCATCTCCGCGTTATCGCGATGGCACGAAGCGTTACGCGCGCAAGGAGTGGACGCGTTTTGCATTCACGGAACAGGATATCGATAAGTCGCCCGGGGTGGTCGAGACGGTTATGGGGGGCGCTGATTGAGGTTGTGCTATGACACGATCGATGCTGAAGACCACGCGACGGCGGCGACGTAGCCTGCCGGCGCATCGAGCGCCGCGGCGCGAATATCGCCCGCCGCGCTCGATACGGCGAAGCGGCCCTCTAGACAAGGCAGCACCGAAAAGCTGGTGAGACCGAACTGTGCGCTAACCAGGCCTTCGCCGCGTGCCTTCAACACCGATTCCTTGCCGCTCCAGCAAGCGAAAAAGCTTGCGCTGCGAGCAAGTTCGGGCAGTGCATCGAGAGCGCGCCGGTCGGCATCGGCAAAAACGGCGGACTGCAGTTCGAGCCAGTCGAGCGAAGACCGCGTCTCTTCGATATCCACGCCCACGCGCCGCGATGCCGATAAGGCGATCAGTCCATAAGCACCCGAATGCGAGACGTTGATATCCGGCGCGTGAGGCATTGCGAGAAAGGGTCGGCCATTCGCGTCGGTTTCGAGGACGAGGCCTGCGGGATCGGCATCCAGCGTGAGAGACAACACGTGTCGCAAGGCGGCGCGTACGGTGGCGAAGCGCGCGGCATCGGCCGGATGCCGGTAGCGACTCGCGCGTGCGAGTTCTTGGGCGTTCAAGACGCCGGCGGCCGCTTCCATCAGCGACGCGGTTACGTCGATTTCAACTAGCCACATGTAGACGTCGTCAGGGACATCGCGATGGAGCGGAAGCTTCGATAAGCATGGTTTCTGCATGGACGATAGTTCGATGCGTGTTGCGATTCTGATGTTGACGATCCACAAAAGGTCGCTCTTTCTGCGTCACGTCGCTTCCAACAAACGGTATTGCGCAACGCTTCAAAGAGCCGACGACCGAAGCAGACGCGGCGATCCGCAGCATCGGGGATGTGCCATCGCATTTTGCTTGAATGTTTGCGGGTGCGCATGGGAGGGTGCGTTGACTATTGCCAGCTTTCATAGCTGGCGACAGAAAGAAGCAATGGTTCTAATGACGGTTGACCCCCACTCTAAGCGACATTATAAAAATAATGTCCAATCGACTAAGACTTAGAAGACAGGTTTCTCGTGAATTACGTCGTATTTCATGAGCCAGTGAACCTGGCATTGTCCGCCTACATCTTCTCCGGCACAAATTGGATCGAGGCGCCCAAGTTCAAATGGATCATGAAGAACAACGAGCCCTCAGCATTGCTCTAAAGCATTCGACAGATCGGCGATCAAATCGTCAGGATGCTCCAGCCCCACTGACACACGAATGAGTCCTTCTGACACGCCCGCGGCGGCGCGTACTTCAACGGGAACACCAGAGTGTGTCGTCGATGCCGGGTGACAAATAAGCGACTCCGTGCCACCGAGACTCACGGCCGATTTAAACAAGCCGAGCCCGTTGATGAGCTTGAATGCTTGTTCGCGCCCGCCGTCGAGAACGAATGCGAATGTCGATCCCGGCCCGCTGCATTGACGTCGATACACCGTCTGATAAACCGGGTCGTCGATGAGTTCGGAATGCAGCACCTTGATCGGTGTGAAAGGGTTGTTTGCGAGCCATCGCGCGACGGCCGTGCCGCTCTGCGCTGCGCGCTCCATCCGCAAAACGAGGGTCTCCATCGAACGCGTGATCATCCAGCAGGAGTGCGGGTCGAGTTGTGATCCTAGCGTGCCGCGAATCGCGCGAACTCGCGTGATCAGAGGTTTGCTGCCGGTGACGCCTCCCGCAACGAGATCGCTATGCCCCCCGATGTACTTGGTCAGCGAATACACACTCAGGTCGATGCCTCGATTTACCGGTTGCTGAAACAACGGCCCGAGCAAAGTGTTGTCGCATACGGAAAGAGGGCGATAGCCATGCCGCGCTTCGAACGCATCGATTTCCTGACGCAGACCGTCGAGATCGAACAACGCGTTGGTCGGATTGGCCGGCGTTTCGACGTAACACATGCCGACACGGCCTTTCTTCGCTGCCGCTTCCAGTGCGGTGGAAATCGCTTCACGGGAAAGGCCATCGGCAATCACGTGCGAACGAATACCCCAGTCAGGAAGGAATTTGGAGATCAAAGTTTCGGTGCCGCCATAGAGCGGCGCGGACTGCACGACGCAATCGCCGGGTCGGAGGAACGCGAACAGGATCGCGGCAATCGCCGCCATGCCGCTAGACGTGACGGCGGCGGCTTCTGAGCCGTCCAACAGCGCGAGACGATCCTCGACAATCTCGAGATTGGGGTGATTGAAACGACTGTAGACGAGACCGGCGCTCTCTCCATCGGGCGAAGGCTTGCGCCCGGCGACCATATCGAAAAACGCCGCACCGTCTTCGGCCGTGCGGAACGCGAAAGTCGATGTGAGAAACACGGGTGGCTTGACTGAACCCTCCGAAAGAAACGGGTCGTAACCATACGACATCATTTGCGTTTCGGGATGCAGATCCTGATTGGCGATCTTGCGCTTGTGATAGTTGTGATAGGCCATTCGTCACTCCATGCAGGTCAGGAAGAATCGGTTCCGGCTCACATCGATCGCGCAGGGTCGCATGCACAGTGCTCCGCTCTCGGCGCGTCGATGCTCGGCCATGCTACTCCCGTCTGGATCGTGTTTAAGCTCGCAGGTCTCCATTGCCATTCGAATGCGCCGGGTATCGCGCGCCGTGAATCCGAGTCACGCAGCAATGTTCGAGCACTCCCATCATCAAGGCGTCTTCACGGTCATCAGAAACCGTCATCAACCTTATCAATAACTTTTGTTGGCGCTATGACAGGTTGGCGGTGGAAACTGCGCGTGTTGTCTAAGTCATTGAAAGTAAACGAATTTATTTGATTTAAAAGGAAACTGAGATGCTTGATCGCACGAGCGTTCGGGACGGGTCGGCACGTCTGTCGACAAAGAACTTCTCCGACGAACTAGAAGCATTAGCCCGATCCGCCATGTCGAGTGGAGCGCTCGATAACGACTTCTACTCTCTATGGACCCGTGAGCGCTTGAACGCACGGCAGATCGCAATCTTTGCGAGGAACTACGGGGAATTCAATCGCGCGTTCCCAGAAGTCTTGGCGGTGATGATAAGCAGCACGCGCAACGTGGTCGCGCAAGCGGAATACGCGAAGACGTTGTATTCGGAAATGGGATACGGCAATCCGGAGAAGGTCCACTCGATTCTCTTCGACGCTTGGTTGAGCGATCTCGGTCGCAAGATTGGAGAAGGTTCTCGTCTCGATTGGGCTTCGGTTCAACATGACTTGAAGGTTCTGCCGGAAACGCAGGCGCTCATCGAAGGAGAAAAGCGTCTTTATGGCGATGACAATGCAACTGCCGCTGGAGCACAACTGGCGCTCGAATGGCAGGCGTACACGATGCTCCGAAAACTCTATGACGGAGCTTTGGTCTACAAGGATCTATGGGAAGAAGAGGACGAGTTTCACGAGTCCTGCGAGTACTTTTACGCACACATTGGCGCTACAGAGAAAGAACACAAAGTCGAGTCCCTCAGCGCGGCGAAGCAATTCGTATCGGACACAGACGCGCTCACGAGATTAACCGCAGGCTTCAACACGCACCTGCAACTTTTCGAGCGCTTTTGGAATGCGGTCGCCCGCGAGATGATGTCCGTTAAAAGCCACTGACCCGGCAGTTCTTCAAAAAGTCCCGCCCACGCTCGCGCGCTTATCGCAGCAAAGATTCTTGCGACAAGGGCGCTCGCGCAGCTCCATTCAAACGCTCGTTGCGGTCGAGTTTTCATGCTCGACTGCTGGCTCAACTCGGCCTAAACAATCGATGAATTCGCGAATAATTGGTAAGTCGCACTTTATTATGGCTCCGTGCGAACTCAACGCAGTTCTTGCCTTTACCGATGACAACAAGCACTACAGCGAGTTTCACTTCGGAGACTGGAAGAGCTTCGTCATCTGGAATCAAACAGGAAGCGACGACGATGGCGTCGTGCTAGAACGCGGGTCATCGGTCAGGCCGACATCACGCGGGAATCTTCTCCCTGCGCTCAACGATTGGATAAGCGCGACGTTCGACACGTCGTTGCTTCGACTTGCTCGAATTCATTCGCTTGGCGACGGCGTGTTGGTTCCCCACAGAGATTTTGTGGAATTCGCGGCAGCGCCATGGACTCGTGTGCATGTACCGTTACTGACGAATCGTATCTGTCTGCATTCCGATGGCGACACGGTCTTTCGCATGCGTCCAGATGAGATCTGGTTTCTCGATGCATCGAATCTGCATTCGGCCATCAATTACTCGGCTGGGCGCCGCTTGAATCTTTGTCTCGACTTTGATTTGGGCAAGCTGCCCATCGAGAGCGTATTCAATGCCGGTGCGGGCTCAACCGGGCACGTCGTGAATCGACCCGAAGTCGTGCAGCGAATGCCTCTGGGTGATTCATTCCAGGAAGAGCTTCGTTCACTCGCCGCCACGCTCACTCTTGCAAACTTTCATCAGGCGGTTGGGCTTTTATCGAAAGTCCATTTCTTTCGGCAAGCGCATATCGCCGAGTTCTTCGAGTGGCTGCCTTACGTGGCGGAACATTCGCGCGACGCCTCGTTGCGATCGAAGGCAGATCGCTATGTTCGTTTTCTCCGCGACAAACGCAGCGTTGGCGAGCGCTTCACGCTGCAAGACGAGGTGCAAATTGGCCTCGACGCGTGAAAGTTATCAGGTATTTCCGTGGTGGACAGCCAGGTTCTGGACCTGGTTGACAGGAAAGCCGGCGCCCGGGCAAACACCTCTGTTCGAACCGACGCCGACGCTTTACGCCTTGAGTGCGGTGGCGACTTATGTGACGGGTCTCTCGCTTGCCGTCATTGCCTTCAGGACCGAAGGTCCGTGCTTCATTCTTGCGCTATCGTGCGGCTGGATCATGGCGGTGAATGGAGCGCGTCGCATGATCAGCACGGTCGCGCACCAGTGCATTCACGGTCGCTTTACAGGGATAGCTTCTCGTGATCTTTTCATCGCCGATCTTCTCGCAGTAATGACGCTGACACAGACCGCGGGTGACTATCGTGAAGAGCACTTCAACCAGCATCATCGGCCTGCCGTATTCACGACAATCAGCGATCCGGCTGGCGCCTTTCTATGGCGCGCTGGCTTTAAGTCTGGAATGTCGGTCGGGGCACTCTGGCTTAAGCTCTTCGTCACTCTGCTGTCGCCGCGATTCCACGCCTCGTTCTTCATGCATAGGCTCATGAGCCTGGTTCGAAATCTGCCACCGAAATTCAAGCTAATCGCTGCGGCTGGCGGTGCACTAGCGTGTTGGGGCGCAATTGAACTCTGCCCCGTAACAGCGCTGGTTTTCGGCCTGCTGTTTCCAATCGTTGTTCTTTACCAAATAAGCGTGCTGCTTGAATTTATCAGCGAGCACGCGTGGTTTGTGCCGGCGCAAAGGTGGGATCAGCCCAAGTACATCCATGCGACGCATTCGTGGGGGCGTTTTTGCGGACGAAGAACTCCTGAGCGGGACGAAAGGCATGTCGCGCTTTACGTTTTGTCCTGGATTGCATGGGCCGTCGAGCACGCGATTTACCATTTGCCAGTCCGTTTGTTTGTCATTCCCGGCGATCTATCGCAACACGATTTTCATCATCGAATGCCATCTACCTTGCGCTGGACTACCGCAACGTACGCACGAGAAGAAGACCTGAGATCGGGTGACTCACGTTGGCCTCCTTACCAGGAGTTCTGGGGTCTTCACAATGCGATCGCGCATGTCTTCAATGGAATGGCTAAGACAGCTTCGCATGTCGATGCCGGTACTTCAGACGCGGCGAGCGAAGCGGAAATCTGAAGCCGTATCAAGACGAGACCGCCGAAAAGCGTGTCTCGCCTAAAGGCTCACCGTACTGCGTCAGGACAAAGACGCATTTTCGTCACCGCGCGTAGGGCGAGTAAGCGCGATGAAGCCGTCAGCCCGGACATCCGCAGATGGCTTATCTCGGCTCGTCAGTCGATAATCGCCGGAGCAGTTAAAGACTGTATGGTGCTGACTTTGCGCTCGCACAGACGTGCCGCAAAATGCTTGCGGATGATTTCGGAGACGTTGCGAACGACCGGTGATACATCGGATCGGCGTGAATACAATTCAATCGCGGTCGGCTCCAACGTTGGAAAACCGTCCGAAGGTTCCAAAACCCGGTGATGCTCGGTCACGGCGCTCTCGATCATGATCGACACAGCACTGCCGGCTTCCACGGCAGCGAGAAGTCCCTCGTGATTCAGACTCGTGTAGGCAATGCGCCAATCTTTCTTTTTCGCGTCGAGCGCTGCAATTCCCGCGCGCCGATAAAGGCATCCGTCTGGAAACACCGCCAGCGGTACAGGCTTTTGCTGATAGACGTCGCTACCCTGTTTGCAGACCCACATCAAACGCTCATGTCCCAAGGGCACGCCGTCGGGGCGAGAGGGATATTTCGTCGCGATAACCAGGTCGATGTTTTCAGTCTCCATGGACTCAAGCATCTTCCAGCTATGGCCGCAGCGGATTTCCATTTCGATGTTGGGAAACGTCGTCCCAATGGCGCCGAGAATGGGCGGCAACAAGCACGATGCGAATGTTTCCGAAGTCGCGAGCGTGAGTTTGCCGGCCGCAAGGCTATGCTTGAGCGAGAGAAACGCGTCTTCATGCGCTTCGATCAGCCGCTGGGCGATTCCGACGAATCGCTCGCCAATCGAGGTTAGCGTTACGGCGACGGTGTCTCTTTCGAACAGGCGCTCGCCTATCGATTCTTCGAGACGCTTGATCTTCATACTCACAGCCGACTGAGTACGATGAAGACGCGCGGCCGCCTGCGTGAAGTTGCGCGTGTCCGCAACCGCAACAAAAGCTCGGACAAGATCTAAATCAAAGTCTTGTGGCCTCACCTGGCCTTCTCCCTAAACAACGCGTGCGCCAAGTCGGCTACGGCGATTTCTCTCATGTCGATCAAACATCCAGTGCGCCTTACGTGCTTAACCAAGTTCGAATCTGCACGGCCGCAGTAGTTGAGTCTGCTCCGTTCGACCTTGTAATCGCAAAATAACGAAAGTTATAGTCAGTGGATTCAGGTATTTTACCTCGTAAAACCGCCCAGTCAGTTATAAAATTCACCGCCGCCTAGTTTTAGTATGATTAATAATTCAGTTCTTACCTGCTCGATACGGACCTTCACCTGATGCAACCCGTCAGGCGCTTCTATCGCCGTAGATCGCACGGTGGCGCCTAAACGAAAACCGCGAAAATCGAGGCATCCTCAAAGGTTAGCTCCATCATATTATCAACGCCAAAAATGGTGGGGCGTCGTCAAGGTTATATTCAGCAATTTTGGCCTTTGAATAAGGCAAAGCTTCTTGATGAGCGGTTGCTCAGTGTTGATGAACGGGAGCGATCCAGCGATGGCCATCTGTAAAGGGCGTAGTATGGCAGCATCGATCTTTGTGAAGTAAAGGCTCGAAGCTTATTTAAGAGCTGCTATTGATCCTTGCATCGACTTAAAAAGAAGGAAGATTCGCCAATAGCTTTATTTGAAGGGCGCCGCAGATCCAAATCGGTAACAAGTCGAGCGTCAATCTATAGCTTAAATGCGCATGAGCCGGCCAATCGCGATTAAAATCGACCAGTTCATACGAATAATCGAAGCGGGCAAATCGACGAATTTAGCAGCATCGAGAAAACACACTAGCACCACGCGCCGACGAAGCCTGCAAGTGCGGAAAGGAGAGGAACAGAAGGTTGTTCACGGATGCCAAAACGCGCGAGTCACGATAAACGAAGAAGGGAAGCTAAGATTGATTCCTGCGCCCCGGCCGGCTTGGCGACCGACCGGGGCGCAGGGCAGACAAGGCTCTGCTTGCTTATCGACTGCTCTCTCAGGTCCCTCACGTGCAAACGAGATAAGCGATACGCTGTCGCTCCAGTCGCTCCCTCCGACTTCAACGAATCTGGGAACGCTCACGCAAGGCGAACGCTACGCGTCACAACATACGCCCGCGCAAAAGGCGAAACGTCTTGTGACAAATTTTCGTATGCGTGCTTTCTAACGGCCAATTCATAAACTTCATTAGGCATATCAGCGACGCGAATGAGTCAGCGGAGAGCGTTCACGTAGGCCGTCCGAGGCGCCTTTACTTCTGGCCGAACTCATCTCTATGGTGAATGGCCGCCATCAGGATAATTCGTTGGGCGGTATTATAAGGATTCTGTAGATTTCAGGTAATTTAGCAGGGAAGGGCAATGAAAGAGCGTCGCGGAATTTTGGAACTTGTCTTTGCCATGCTTCTTTCGGGAAGCATCGGCATTTTCGTCGTTTCCTCGAATCAGCCACCCGCGAACGTCGTTTTCTTCAGATGTATTATCGCGTTCATTTGTCTAGTTCCGTATTGCGCTGCCCGTGGTCTTATCCGCCGAGAGTATTTTCAAGTCCGGCTGCTTTTGCCCATCATCGTCTCGGGAATCTTTCTCGTTCTAAATTGGCTGCTGCTGTTCAAAGCTTATCCGCTTATCGACATCGGGCTGGCTACGGTCATTTACCACGTCAACCCGTTCCTGGTGATTTTGGGCGGCGCCGTCGTCCTCCGGCAAGCGGTAAGCCGGAACGACATCTTATGGTCGGCCGTGGCGTTCGCCGGTTTGATCTGCCTGGTCGGGACCGCCAATGGCGCTCTAATGCTGGGCTCGGACGTGTTTGCCGGCGTTGTCCTGACGCTCTCAGCCTCCGCGCTGTACGCCGGCACAGTGTTGTTGTCTAAGGCTTCCGCGGGCGTTCCTCCCGCTGTCGTCGTCCTGGTGCAGACAGCGGTGGGCTCGCTGTTACTCGCTCCGCTCGCCGATTTCTCGGTTTTGCCGACGAGCACCAGCGAATGGGCTTGCCTCGCGACCCTCGGCGTCGTTCACACGTTTTTTCTTTACTGCCTGGTGTTCTCCGCGTATCAGAAACTCAGCGTCAAGGCGATCGCAATACTTTCGTTCATCTATCCGCTGTCCGCCGCTGCGTTCGACTACATCGTCTACGGCCACAAGTTCAGCATGGGTCAATGGCTCGGCGCGGGACTGGTGCTGCTGGGTATTCTCGGCGTCAAAACAGGATGGGCGCCGATCAAACTGCGGCGCGCGATAGCCCAGTGAGTTGGTTGCCCATCGCGTTTTCCAATGCCGCGCACTCCTTCCCGCGACGATCGAACGATGAAACGCATCCGCGCGGAATAACGTCGACAACGAGATTCATCGACCCATCTGCGTCAAATCCCACATCGATGTTCACGTACATCAGCGCGCAGCGACGGCGTTGATCATCGAAATCCGCTTCGCCAGCGATGAAGCCGTCGACTGAGAAATCAGCGTAAGGCTCACCGGCCACCTTTGTACGCAAGCGACCGAAGTCCCTTCCCAAACTTACAGTTCTCTGGGTTTGCCCCAATATTCAATCAACCAAGATTGAACGACATTCAATCTAAGAACGGCGCTGAATCTTCATGCGGTTGCCGTTTGTCAAGGCATCGAAAAAGTTCTGCTTCGGGAGCGTTCTCCATGAATCAAGCATCGGCGCGAGCACCGGCGACCCATCCACCTTCGGCGGCTCTAAGGCGCGCGAAGCGGATCGGCTGGCTATGCCTGCCACCGTCGACGTTCATTGCGCTCATCGTGCTATGGGCGGTTGCCATACCTGTATTCAAGATCCCGCCTTATCTGGTGCCTAGCCCGGCGGGGGTGTTCGCGCGCATCGTCACCGACTGGCGGGATATCTGGTCGAACTCGCTCATCACCATCGCGGAGATTTTGCTGGGCTTCGGCGTAACGGTGGTGACCGCCATCCCGCTTGGTCTTGCAATCGCGCTTTCGCGGGTTGCGCGGCAGATCGTGTATCCGCCGCTCATGTTCATGCAGCTGGTGCCAAAGATCGCGGTCGCGCCGCTCTTTCTCGTGTGGCTTGGATTCGGCATGGAGTCCAAGGTGCTCTTGACCGTGTTGATGACCTTCTTCCCGCTCTTGCTCGCGAGCATCAGCGGATTCCAGATTCTCGACACTCGCTTGCTGTATCTGACGAAGTCGATGGGCGCATCGTCCTGGCAAACCTTCCGCTTCCTTCGCCTTCCCGCAGCGCTGCCCGTGACTTTCTCGGGTATCAAGACTTCCGCCACGATCGCGTCCACCGCGGCAATCGTCGCCGAGTTCGTCGGCTCGAACAAAGGTCTGGGCTACGTGCTCCTGCGCGGGACCAGCACGATGGATGTCGAACTGACCTTCGCCGTCCTTGCCGTCCTCACGCTGATCGGCATTGCGATCAACTATGTCGTCGAATTCGCCGAATGGGCCATGACGCCGTGGCAACGTGCGAAGTTCAACTGAGGTCAACGCTCGGGCATTGGCCTGAGGCCAGTCGCCTACAACAAACGGACCGAGCGGGTCCAACTACAGAGGGAGCGCGACTATGCGCAGCACCATCGGCAAACTGTCTTCGGCAATCTTGACTTGCGCGCTCGCGACGGGTCTATGCGGGACGGCCGTCGCCGACACCGAGGTTCCTTTCCAGCTGAACTGGACCGCAGGCGGCGCGAACGCCGGTTTTGCGGCAGCGGTGGCGGAAGGGTTCTATAAGCAGGTCGGGCTCGACGTGAAAGTGACCGAAGGCAACGGCTCCGGCAATACGGCGCAACTCGTCGCAAACGGGCGCGCTCAACTTGCCTATGCCGACGCTGTTGCCGTGAGCCAGCTGATTGCCAAGGGCGCGCCGATGCGAGTCATCGCCACGATCTATCAATCGAACCCGAACGAAGTGTCGGCATTGAAGAAGTCGGGCATCAAATCGATCAAGGATCTCGCCGGGCACAAAGTGGGCGTTCCTTCCGGTTCCTCGCAAACGACCATGCTTCCGCTTTTCCTGCAGGCAAATGGCCTCAAGGAGTCGGACGTGACGCTCATCAGCATGCCCGTGGCAAGCATGGTGCCCGCGCTGCTGCAAGGCCAGGTCGATGCGATCCTAGGTTCAATGGATTCCTACCAGTTGCAACTCGAAGCCCAGGGCGCCGAACTCGTGAATTTCCGGTTTGCGGACTATGGCGTTCCGACGGTGAGCACGTCGATTTTCGCATCCAACGAATATCTAAAGGCCAATCCGGATCTCGTGAAGAAGTTCGTTGCCGCGAGCCTGAAAGGATGGAGCTTCGCCATGGATAACCCGGCGAAGGCGGTAAAGGATCTCAAGACGGTGTTCCCCAACGTCAACGAGAAGCTCGCTACCGCCGAGTTGGCCGCCATCACGCCGTTGTTCTGCAGCGGCGGCGCCAAAAGCGTAGGCAAGGCCGAGGATGCGTCATGGACCAGGACGCAAGATCTGCTCGCACAGGTCAAATTGCTTCCCGCCGGACAGAATCCGAAAACGTACTACACGGACGACTTCTTGCCGCCGGCGAACCAGTTGCGCGCGTGCAAATGAGCCGTCCGTTCGGACAGACTTTTTCGCACGACGGATATCGAATCACGACTAACGAGAAACACATGGGATACCGCTACTCGGATCTTCACGTAGGCATGCAATTTCGCAGTCCCGGACGAACGATCACGGACGCGGACCTTGTCGGGTTCGCGGGACTGACGGGCGACTTTTCGGAGTTGCATACGAGTGATGTGTACGCCAGAGCCAGCCAGTTCGGGCGGCGCGTCGCGCACGGCATGCTTGGACTCGCGTACGCGCACGGCTTGATGTGGGCGCGCACCGGCGAGTTGCGCGAGACCGCGATTGCCTTTCTCGGCATCAATGACTGGAAGTTCGTCGCGCCGCTGTTCGTTGGCGACACGATGTTCGTCGACTACGCGATCAGAGAGCTGCGCGACAGCAAGTCGAAGCCCACGCAGGCCATCGCGCTCTTCGACGTGAAGATCGTGAATCAGGACGGCGAAGTCGTGCAGCAGGGCACCAAGGCGCTTTTGTGCTCCAAGGTGCCGCTGGCCGCGGTCGAGAAGTCCGCCTGAATCAATGACATCGAGCCGATCATGCCTACTTCCGTACACGACGATATAACGCCGGCCGGTGTGCCGATCCGCATCGAGAGCGTCTCGAAGACTTTCGGCGAGGACACGGAGAAGCCGTTTCGCGCGCTGAAGCCAATCAACATGAACATCGAGGCGGGCGAGTTCGTGTCCGTCGTGGGACCGTCGGGCTGCGGCAAGAGCACACTCATGCTCATGGTCGCGGGTCTGCTTGCGCGCTCCGACGGGACGATCGTGGTGGGCGACCGGACTGTGGACCGGCCCGTGACGGATGTCGGCATCGCGTTTCAGGATCACCTGCTGCTCGACTTTCGCACGGCGATGGAAAACGTGCTCCTGCAGGCCGACATTCGCGGATTGCCCCGTGACAGGATCGAAGCGCGGGCGCGTGAGCTCTTCAACCAGTTGCGTTTGCAGCCTGCGGTCGACAAGTATCCCCGGCAGCTTTCCGGCGGCATGCGCCAGCGCGTGTCGCTGATTCGAACGCTGGTCCACGATCCTTCGCTCATTCTCATGGACGAGCCTTTCGGCGCGCTCGATGCGCTCACGCGTTTGCAGGTTCGCATGGATCTCGAAGCACTGTGGATGCGGCGCCGTCCCACTGTGCTGTTCATCACGCATAGCGTCGAAGAAGCCGTGGGACTGTCCGATCGCATCTTCGTCATGAGTCCGACACCGGGAGAAGTGGTGGACGAGATCGTCGTCGAGCTGCCGCGCCCTCGGCCGATCGTGCTCGGCGACGCTCCGGAGTTTGCGCGCTATGTCGACAGCATCTATGGCCACTTCGCACGCATGGGCGTGTTGCGCGGTATCGACGTTCCGCGTTCCCGCAGCGAGCAGACGTGAAGAACGGAGACCTTTTCATGGACACGTCCGGTTCGCCTCCCATCTCACACGCTGATGCCGCGAGCGAAGTCACCTTGTGGATAGACGGCCATGTCGCGGAGATCGGGCTCTCGAACGGTCCGCTCAATCTCGTCACGCGCACTCTGCTGCGTTCGCTCAACAAGGCGATCGACGCACTGGAGGCGCAAGCCGATCTGCGGTGCGTCATCGTGCACGGCGGCTCGGCGCGGGCCTTTTGCGCCGGCAGCGATATCAAGGAGTTCGCGGAAATCTTCGCCGACGCGAGCGAGAGAAAGATTCTTTTCGAGGACATGGTGCTGCGGCGCCTCGCCCGATTGCCCGCGCCGACCATTGCCGCAATGGACGGCCCCGCGCTCGGCGGTGGCCTCGAACTCGCGCTCGCGTGCGACCTTCGCGTTTGTCGTGCCGAGGTGGTGCTTGGACTGACCGAGTCGCGTCTCGGCGGTCTGGCAGGTAATGGTTCGCTGCGACTGACGCGGCTCATCGGCCCGGCTCGCGCGAAGGAGATGCTCTTCACCGGAAACACGATCAGCGCGCAACAAGCGCTGGCCTGGGGACTCGTCAACCGTATCGCGGAGACGGGCGCCGCACTCGAAACAGCACGCGCGCTGGCGCTCGAGATCTGCGCGCGCGGCCCGCTGTCGAACCGCCTGGCCAAGCAACTCGTCGATGCCGCGCAGGATCAGCCGCTCGATGCCGCGTTGTCGCTTTCAACCGTCGTTCAGCAAAGGATCTTCGACAGCCACGACCTTCACGAAGGCGTCGCCGCGTTCTTTGCCAAACGAGAACCCGAGTTCCTCGCACGATGAAACCCGACAGCCAAACCACGCCGGATAGCCTTGCTGCCAGCGCGCCCACGCACGACATGCCCGGTGCGACCAGCGCCGCGCTGCTAGGCCATGGCATCGTTCTCGTGTGGAACGACATCGAATTCGAAGGACGCGAGCAGTTCTACGCGTGGCACGACAAGGAGCACATTCCCGAGCGGCTCGCCATTCCTGGCTTCAGGCGCGGCAGGCGTTTTCGCCGGGCAGGCCATTCGCCCGAGTGGTTGACCATGTACGAGGCGGCCGATCTCGACGTCATGGTTTCGCCCGCATACATGGCGCGCCTCAATGCGCCGACGCCCGCGACCACGAAGACGCTCACGTACTTTCGCAATACCTCGCGCGCAGTTTGTCAGCCCGTTTGCAGTATCGGCGAGAGCAGCGGCGGCTATTTGTTTGCCGTTCGTATCGACCGGACGGGCGCCGCGGACAACACGCCGGAAGCTTACCTGCGCGACGTGGCTTTTCCACAGGCGATGCGCGCGACCGGCGTGCTCGCGTGTCATCTCTTCGCGTCGGATCAGGCGAGCTTCTTCGACACCGAAGAGGCGCGCACGCGCGAGTTCGATGTTCCGGCGTGGATCGTTCTCGTCGAGGCATCGACGGAAGAGGCCGCAAGCGAGGTGCATGCCCTGATCGACGTTCCGCATTTGCGCGATGCAGGCTTGCACATCAGGCCCGACGCCGCTGTCTATGCACTTGAAATCTGCCGCCTTGGCGCTTCCTCGCACCAATCCTGAACTCAACCCGCTCAACCCGAACATGAAACTCGTCCGACACGGCCAGCCCGGCCAGGAACAACCCGGCATTCTCGATGGCGACGGTCGCGTGCGCGATCTCACTGGCCATTGCGATGACTTCAATCCCGCGTTCTTTGCAAGCGGCGGCATCGAGCGCTTGCGCGCAATCGATCCGCACACGCTGCCCCTCGTAGATGCGTCCGTGCGCCTCGGCCCTTGCGTGGCGCAGCCCGGCAATTTCATCGCGGTCGGCTTGAACTACGTTCAGCACGCAATCGAAACCCATGCCGATATCCCAAAGGACCCCATTCTCTTCAACAAGGCGCCGTCCTGCATCTGCGGACCCGATGACGACGTCATCCTGCCTAAAAATTCCGTCAAGTCGGACTGGGAAGTGGAGCTGGCGTTCGTCGTCGGCCAGGAAGCGTACTACGTGAGTGAAGCCGAAGCGCTGAGCCGTATTGCGGGTTACTTCATCTGCAACGACGTCTCGGAGCGCGAGTTTCAACTCGAACGCAGCGGTCAATGGGTGAAGGGGAAGATGTCGCCGACCTTTGGCCCCATCGGTCCGTGGCTCGTTACCTCCGATGAGATCGAGGACGTGCAGAACCTCGGCTTGTGGCTCGAACTCAATGGCGAGCGCATTCAGAACTCGAACACGAACGACATGATCTTCACCGTCGCGAAACTCGTGTCGGACATGAGCCAATACGTCCGTCTCATGCCCGGCGACATCGTGACGACAGGCACGCCGCCCGGCGTAGGTCTCGGCATGAAACCGCCGAAATACCTAAAGCCAGGCGATCGCATGCGGCTGGGTGTCGAAGGCCTGGGCGTGCAAGAGCAGCGGGTCGTCGAATGGCGCGACCGATGACCGGCGCGACAGCCTGACGAGACCGATTTCCCATCCCGATTACGGAGCGATCAGCGAACCATGGAACGAATCACCGCGGACGAAGCGGCTCAACTCGTCGCCGATAACGATGCCATCCTGATCAGCGGTTCCGGCGGCGGGCATTCCGTGCCCGAGGCGCTTCTGGCTGCCGTCGAGCGCCGCTTCCTGGCGGAACGGAAGCCGCTTGGATTGACCTCGGTGAGCATCGTGGGTGTGGGCGACCGCGGTGAACTGGGCGCATCGCACCTCGCTCACGAAGGTTTGCTGCGACGGGCCATTACAAGCGCGCTCGTCGATTCGCCGGGACTCGTAAGACTCGCGGCGGAAGACAAGATCGAGGCTTACACATTCCCGCAGGGCGTGCTGTCGCAATTGATGCGCGAGATGGCGGGCGGCCGGCCGGGTCTCTTCACGAAGACGGGCTTATACACCTTCGTGGACCCGAGGCAGCAGGGTGCGCGGCAAAGCCCCTGCACGCCGCCCGCTTTCGTCGAAGTGACCGAGATTGCCGGCGAAGAGTGGCTGTTCTTCAAGCACATTCCGGTCGATGTCGCGTTCCTGCGGGGCACGACGTCCGACGAAGACGGCAACGTGACAATGGAGCAGGAAGCCGTATTCGGCGAGATGCTGGCAATGGCGCAAGCGACGCGGCGCGCGGGCGGCATCGTCGTGGTTCAGGTGAAGCGCATGGCGCGAAACGGTACTCTGCCCGCCAAGCACGTCAAGATTCCCGGCATTCTCGTCGATTTCGTCGTGGTGGAACCGGGACAGCGCCAGACCTATGCGACCGACTACGACCCGAGCTATTCCGGCGAGTTGCGTGTTCCTGTCGACCAGATCAGACCGCTGCCGTTCGGGCCGAGGAAGGTCATCGTCCGGCGCGCGGCAATGGAATTGTTCCCCGAGGCGATTTGCAACCTGGGTGCGGGCGTATCCACAGGGCTATCCACCGTTGCGGCCGAAGAGGGGCTGCTCGAAGCGGTGCATCTGACCAACGAGCAGGGACTTATCGGCGGCGCGCCCATTACGGGTCGCGATTCGGGCGGCGCCCAGAACTTCGCCGCGATGATCGAACAACCGTCGCAGTTCGACTTCTACGATGGTGGCGGCCTCGATCTCGCCTTCCTCTCGTTTGCCGAAGTGGACGCTCAGGGGAATGTGAACATCAGCCGGTTCGGCGACAAGATCATCGGTGTTGGCGGCTTCATCAACATCAGCCAGAACGCGAAATGCGTGATCTTCAGTGGAACGCTCACGGCGGGCGATCTCGACATTGGCTGGGAGAACGGGAAGACCGTCATTCGCAGGGAAGGGCGGCACATGAAGTTCGTGCCGAAACTCGAACAGGTTTGCTATAGCGCCCGGATTGGTCAGCAACGCAAGCAACTCACGCTTTTCGTCACCGAACGGGCCGTGTTTCGCGTCGGGCCGCAAGGGCTCGAGCTGATCGAGATCGCTCCGGGGCTGGATGCCGAACGCGATGTCGTCGCCCACATGGGTTTTCGGCCCGTGGTGTCGCCGCAGTTGCGTGAAATGGATGCCAGACTCTTCGAACCGGGCTTAATGAACCTGGCGCAAGACGTGCGCGCCAAGGCGCGTCGCCACCGTAGCCAGCGCGTGGCGCAATGGTACGAATCGCGCGGGAGAGGCTGAACATGGCGGACAGCATTCAGATCTCAGGTGCAACGCGTGTCTATGGCATCGTAGGCGATCCTGTCGTGCAGGTTCGATCTCCGGCGGTCTATACTGCGCGCTTCGCGCAGGAAGGCATCGATGCCGTGCTCGTCCCTCTGCACGTCCATGCAGATCGCTTCGACGACGCATTCCCCGCGCTGCTGGAGATTGTGAACCTCGATGGCTTGCTTATCACCGCACCGTTCAAGAAGCGCGCTTGCGCGTTTGCCCGACAACTCGGCGTGGCCGCGAAGACAGTCGGCGCGGTGAATGCGCTGCGGCGCGAGGCCGACGGTTCGTGGACCGGCGACATGTTCGACGGCGCCGGTTTCGTGCATGGCGTCGAGGCGCGGGGCTTGAGCGTCTCCGGCAGGCGCACACTGTTGTTCGGGGCGGGAGGCGCGGGCAGCGCGATTGCCGCGGCGCTTGCCGAAGCCGGCGTCGCTTCAATCTCCATTCTGGATATCGATGCCGAGCGCGCGGTTATCGTGGCAAGAAATTTGAGCGAAGCGTTTCCGCATACGCGAGCTGCTGGCGTATCGGACGCGCGCGGCGAGTTCGACCTGATCGTCAACGCATCGCCGGTTGGCATGTCCGCGGGCGACGGCTTGCCCGGCAACCTCGGCCCGCTGAAGAAAGACGTGCTCGTGGGCGATGTGGTTTTATCGGAAGAGCCGACGGCGCTCATCGCCCATGCGCAGCGATTCGGCTGTGCATGGGTCAACGGAAAGGACATGCATACCGGTCAGATCGAATCCATCACTTCGTTTTTTCTGACCGATAGATAGCATGTGTCGTCAGTGGCGCACGCGGCGAAATTTCAACCTCAACACGTCTGGATCGCTATGTCGCATGTTCCCGCTGAACGGTGTCTGGAAATCATCGCGCTCCTTGCCGAGGGCGCGAACACCTTGCCCCTCGGGGAAATCGCCGAGCGCCTGTCATTGCCGAAGAGCGGGGCACACCGGCTGCTCTCGACGCTCGTCGATCTTGGCTGGGTTGCCAAGGAGCCCGACACCGGCTTCTATCGGCTGACCATGCGCCTTGCGGTGATGGGGCAGCGGTTTTACGCGGCCACCGGCATTCCGAACATCTGTCAGCCGGTACTCAACAGGCTTGCGCACGAGACGCGAGAGTTCGTGCGTCTAGCCGTTGCGGACGGCGACACCCTCGTCTGGCTCGCGCAGGCGCAGGGCGCGACGGCAGGTCTCATCTACCAGCCACCCAGTTCCGCGACTGGGAGAGTCACGGTCTACTCGACGGCAACCGGCAAGGCATGGCTCGCTTCGATGCCTCGTGACCGGGCGATTCAAATCGTGGCCAGCATGGGCTTCGGAGAAGCCGACCGGCAAGGGCCCAATGTCGTGCGGTCTATCGAGGACCTTTTGAAGGAACTCGCGCTTACGGAAAAGCGTGGCTATGCGGTTGCGGTCAGCGAGGCCGAGCCTGGTGTTTCGGCTGTTGCCGTGCCGATAAGGGTGAACGGTCTTGGAACCGCGCTCGGCACGGTCAGCGTTGCGGGTCCAAGTGTTCGCATGACGACCGAGCAGATCGAGGAAATCGCCCCGAAGTTGCAGAGCACGGCGTCCGAACTCGCAGAACTGTGGCCGTTGAGACCAAGCGGGACCGCGCTACGTGAGCGAACGACGATGGTGGCTTGAGAGGTCCGTGGGCGACTATGGAAATCGGATGCATCGAAGAAGAATTTCACGCAGGCTATGTGACAAACAAAGGATGGCGGAGAACGTAATCAGGGGATGAACGTTCGCCGATCTTGTGTTCTTCGACGATAAACCCTAAGGCTATCAAAAGGGGCGGGAGAAATACACAGGTGACTTCACCTTGTATGTAAGCCCAATGTGCGAGATAGCTTCCTTCGTCGCTAAAAATATTTCTGCACGAGGCGCACCTGGTAAAGCCGCCGCTGTATGGCAGGGCTTTGCGAATCGCCTCTTGTATCATGTCCAGTCTTTCTATCGACGCGCGCAAATCCTGCTCGGCCAGCCTGCGTTTATCGTCATCATGGGCCTGATCCAACGCGCACCATGCTAAAGACACGGTGATAAGGGCATAAGATTCTTGCTTGCGGAGGCCTGCAGCCATCTAATGGGGTCCCGGTCCACTTCGCTTCGTCAGCGAGCGTAGCGCACGAATGGCTTCGTGCTGGCGTCCAGGCGTCTGGATAGTTGTTTGTCTTATGTTACAGGAGTTTAAGTGGCCGCTGATGGGGTCGCTGGGCGGGGTTTGTAGGAAGGCGCTGGATTAGCGCTTCGTGTAATTTTCGTTTCGACGTCCGGCTTGGATTTTGCGGTTCGTGTCAGGTGCGGGAAGGCCTTTAGCAAATGGTGACGGGGATCGTTGTGAGCGCTGTAGCGGGTGGCGTTGGTGACTGGTCGAACTCGTAGCCGTGCGGGAACTTTGTAGGTTCAGGGAAAGTAAGTGTGGATTGGAAGTCTTCCGTTATTTTTGGTCGGCTTGATCATATTAGACATAATAGTATTTAGCGCAGTTTATGTTTGTAGCGGCTAGATTGTAATGTCCGCTTTTAGCCAGATTCAAATGTCCGCTTCGAGCCGCCTAAGCTTACCCCGCGCCGATGCTTCGGCGCAGGAGACCGCGATGGCTGCAACGGACACGATTACCATGTCGATGCGCGAGTTGGACCGATTCAAAGTGATTCAGTCAGTGGTCGACGGACTGC
>NZ_JARUXJ010000235.1:0-38980 GCF_031451465.1 Caballeronia sp. LZ003
AGGCGAGTAATCGGGATTCGGTCACGTCGGCCGAGATGTTCGCCGGGTAGATGCCGGCTCGGGCTACCTCAAGCGCCGCTTCATTGATGTCAGTTGCAACAATCTGCACCCGCGGGGGCTGCGGCATCCGGTCCGCGTATTCCTGAATCAGGATCGCGACCGAGTAGCTCTCCTCTCCCGATGCGCAAGCCGGTACCCAGATGCGCGCCTCTTCTCCCGCTGGGACGCTATTCATCAGATTCGGAATGAGGTCGTTTTGCAGAGCGGAAAAGGAGCTCTGGTCGCGAAAGAAGCTGGTTACACTAATCAGGAGATCGGCCAGCAGCGGGCTCAACTCGCCGGGATTGCGCCGCACGAAGTCGCGATACTCTGCAATGCTGGTCAGCCGGTTGACTCGCATTCTGCGCTCGATGCGACGTTGCACCGTGGCGCGTTTGTAATGTCGGAAGTCGTGTTTGTTTCGATTTCGAAGTGCCGCCAGAATGTCGTACAACGCTTTTTCGTCGGACGTGTCGTCATCCACCTCGGCTTCAGCACCGGCGTCCGTCGCCAGCGCGGCATCGGAATCCGACGAACGGCTTCGGGGGGCTCTTGCGAGGTCGACCAACCGCCGGCCGATTTCCTCCGCGCTCAAGACCAGGTCGATCGCTCCTGTGTTGATGGCCGCTTGCGGCATCTCCCCGTACTCGGCGTCGTCCGGCTCCTGCGCAATCGTTAGCCCTCCTCGCTCCTTGATCGAAGCTAGCCCCAGTGAACCGTCTTGGCCCGTTCCAGACAGGACGATGCCGATCGCGCGTTCCTCATGCACTTCGCCTAGGGTTCGGAAGAAAAGATCGATGACGGATGAAGGCCTGTTGCGGCTTGCCTCACCCGGCTGCACATGCCCGTCATCAGTGATCAGCTTGGTCGCAGGCGCAATGACGTACACATGTCCCGCTTCTAAGCGCGTCCTGACGCGGACCTGGCTGACCGTCAGCGGTGTGACCCGCTGCAATATCTCGGCCGCGCTGCTTTCATGGTCAGGCGAGAGGTGCAGCACCACGACGATCGCCAAGGGAGCTTCGGCGCCAAGTGTTTCGAGCAACGCCATCGTGGCCTGCAAGCCACCGGCGGAACCTCCAATGCCTACGACCAGCGGTCTCGCCGAAGCATCGGGAAGAAGTGGAAGCGACCCCGCGCGGCCATCACCGGCATTTTGTTGATCTTGTTCCATGACTCACTCGGTCGGAAGACTCGGTCGGGCGACAGCGTGCTCTTCCCTTTGCGGCGACGTGCCCCGGGCGCAAACGCCAATGATTATGGTCTGGCCTGATGCTGCGTCCTCCTACGCGACGTTCCCGAGCGCGATCATGAAGCGGTTTTTAAGCGTGCGTGACAGTCCCAAGAACTCCGTAGCCGCCAACCTATCATAGCGTTGGTTTCACCGTGCGAACGGTCGACTGGCGAGCTCGACTGCTCGACTGCTCCGAGGCGGGGTCGGAAAAAATTGAAGGCAGGATGCTGGCAGCCTTTTAAAATAATCAAGTCGGAGCGAGCTCAGACGGTGCTTGCACTGTCCGATAGCTGGAAGGTCAGTCAGATGGCGCGTGATTTCAACGGCGCGCTTACCTTGCTGCTGTGCGCTATATCTCCGGATAAGCGAGATCTGCTGCGACGATCTCGGTCCCAAGCGTTACGGCGGCAACCGATGCCTCTTGTTTCGTGGGAAACGGACCAATGGGTCCTGCTCCGTCAAAGGGAAACAACAGCCGTCCGTCTGTGGTACGAACGACCTTTAACGTGCCATAAAAACCGCTTGCCAGTGTGCCCCTGTACGACGCATAGACAACGAAGTCGCCTTTGTCTGCGCCTGCTTTCGGTGGCACCGGCTTGGTCGGATAGAGGACTAGTTTGGGTCGCTTGCCTGTAGTGTGTGCCATCGACGTATGCCCTGTAAGTGAAGACAACTTAACCCAGCATTGCGTGAGCCCGGGAACATGTCCCTGTTTGGGAAATCAAAGGCGCTAGCAGGCGATGCAAGAGCCTTCCCTATCGCCGGCGGGGCTTCGATGGACGTACCTGCAGCGCGACGCGTCCGTTTTGTACCCCTTACGGACAAACCCTCAATTACGTTCTCGTCGGTTCGCCCGCGCCGCAGATCATTCCGTCGTCGCAATCTTTTACTCTTCGAGGCTTCTGGCCTGGACGAGCCGGCCGCGGACGAGCATTGGTGACGCACGTCAAATGCGTTGGGGTTGCAACTGTCAGCTATCGATCAGGCCCTCTCGCACGACGCGCAGAGTTGACGCTTTTGCCTCCTCAAGCTTAGCAACTCGGGCAACTAGATGCGAGACGTCAAGTCCGGCCACTTTTCCCTCTTCGAGTTGCTCGCGTGCCAAGAAAATCCGTTCTTCGATTGCCCGAATCGCCTGCCAGATTGCATTCTCGGATTGCCGGCGTTGCTCATCTTCCAGGGCCACCGCGGAAAACGCGTGACCGGTGTGACAGCGATAGCGCAGCGGCATCCCGCTACCGATGCGCCATACAACGCCGCCGCAGTCGGGGCAGGTCAGCGAGCTGCGCACGCCAATGGCATCGAGATCAGCGAGCTCGATCTTCCCGGTACGCATCATTCTGTCTTCCGACTCGGCCGCCAATGCGTCCGCTTGATTTTGTGCCTTTGGAGTGGTCATGGTTGCCTCCAGTGCTTGACGGATGGCCGTGCCTAGCTCCGCAATGGGAACCACGACGTCGGCGGTGGTGGCTCGCAGCGCATTGATGGGCATGCTAGGCGAGCGGCAATCAGCGGGATCCTGGACGATGGTGTACCCGCCGCAGGCGCGCACCGCCCGCATCCCTGCGGCCCCGTCGTCGAGGTCGCCGGTCAGAACCACGCCGATCACTCGTTGGCCGTACGTGACGGCCGCCGAGCGAAACAAAGGATCCGCCGCTGGGCGGGTGAAGTTCTCTTTCGGTCCATTGGATAGCAAAGTTCTGCCGTTTAAGAGCAGCAGGTGACGGTCCGGCGGCGCAATGTAAATTGTCGATAATGCAAAAGGCTCATTGTCCGCGGCATGTCTCACCGGCAAATTGCACACGGTTTGTAAGATGGCGGGCAAAATGCTCGGATAGGCGCCGATATGCATCACCACGAACACCGAGGCGGGCAGCTCCCTCGGCAGCGTGCTGAACAACTGCTTGAGCGCTTCCAAGCCGCCCGTCGACGCCGCTACTACTACGATATTTCGTCGTTCCATACGTTCCTCGCTTGGTGATAGCGCTGGGCGTGCTTGTCCTTGTTTTCCGCGCCGCTTAGGCAGCCATCAAGACAAGAGCGAGGCGTCGTGCTACGGGTACCTGACTGTTTATCAGACGCGGGCCAGGGGTCTTTAAAATTCGATCTCGCCTTTTATTCTTGTGTGCAACCGCCGATCCTGCGAAGCGGCGGAAACGCTCTTTTGGCATCGCAGATGCGCAGAGGCGAGGCGCAGGGCTAAGGCCCAAGGGCCGAACCAGTCGAAATTGTCGCTAGATGCGCACCCACGTCACGTAACGCGGCATTCAAGGCGCCAAGTGTTCCGGAACAACACGGTCGTTGTGGATAGCGCACAGCCGAGAATTGCGATCTGAGAAAGCCGTTCCGCGATGGTACACGACATGCTTAATCATCGGACGGTTTCCTTTTTATTACGGAATGCATTGAGGTCAAGACATGACAATACTTCTAGAGGAGTCAAATTTAAGGCAGGCTGACGGCGACGTTGGCGGCTCCTTCATCGAAGCCCCTGATCCGCTTCTTGACCGCCATCTCTACCCGAAACGCGCATATACCGATCTGACTTGGCGATTATTTTCGGAATGGCGATAGCCAGTGTTGCTTTTCCGAGCATTTTCTTATTACTTCTTTTGCTCGGATTTTAGGGGTCAGGGTTGGATCATACTGCGCGAACTGAGCAACGCATCGATATTTTTCGTGTTAGAGGCGGTTGTTCGGCGTTACAGCAAAAATAGTTCGTTGAGGTCGTTAAAGATTTGGCGCGCCGCGCCGATAGCGGGAAGGTGGAGTATCGCGTAGGCGCAGTGCCCAAGCATGCTTCATACATAGAGGCTGGCAATAGGCCCGGGTACCCGATCAGACTTTGCGCCCAAAAACCCTCGGATTCGTCAACTGAGAGAGACGCATACCGATGCAGACGACCGATCAGTACACCGGGCGAACGACACTACAACGTTGACCCCGAGGATCGAATCATGACGCAATTCTTCAAGCGCTATCTCAACGATACGCGCGGCATTACCGCAATCGAATACGGCCTGATCGCTGGCGTACTTGCGCTGGGCATCATGACCTCCGTGAGCGGACTCGCCACACAACTCTCGTCTACTTTTACCGCCATTACAACGAAGCTTTCGACAGTCCGCTAAGCGTGCATGGCTCGCCGCTGTTCATGCGGGCACGGCGGGCAGTTGACACCACGGGAGACGCATTCCCAGCGGTCTTGAGTGCACCGTGATCGTCGCAGCATGTCTGCGTTTGCTCGGCCGATCGATCCGTCGCGCTCGGCTAGAAGCTATTGGTGCTTACTGAAGCTTTCCCGGGCTACCTAATACTGTGGTTGCGTTTCGTCTATTGGGTATGCAAGTCGGGTTGCGCACGCGTCATCGACGACTTGTAAGCCGTAGTCAAACGCTCTCCTGTATTCATCGTCTATATCATCCGAAAGGCCGAAGGCGATTGGAGTCCACGACTGCGCACTCCGGTCCACGATCTGAAGTACCACAACTTCTTCCTGATCGACCGGCTGCAAAACGATAAGGCGATAACGGCGATAATAAAGTTCCATATAAACCTCATATCGGATTAGCTTCGGACGATGCAATGCCGCACGTCGCTTGCAGGAAAGCAGCTTTTTAAGGCGCGATGGCGCCGCCGCCCTGCAGTGCGAGCGCAACCCGCTCCAATCCCCCTTCATTCTTGTCGTGCTCCGTCATTCATGCTCCGTGAACTCGGTAGGACCTGCTCCTCCCGCGCATGCACAACAACAGAAAGTGGGCGAAGTCGAACCAGAAGATGGAGCAGTGCCGTGACAGGGAATCAGTCATGCGTGGACGTCGTGCCTCCGGCTGCTCGGCGGTCTTTCAACGAGCGCTTCTGAGAGCAGCCCGTGGCTAGCCAGAACCAATGCGGCTGACGCTTACAACTGCCGTGCAAGTCAGGCGCCGCGTCTGAGGTCAAACGCGGCGCGCCCGTTTCACTTGCTGATTTTTGCGCCTGCCTCCTCCTCAGATAGCTCTTGCTCGGCGAGCATCGTCAGCTTTTGGTCTGTGGCTTTTTCTTCTTCCAGGGTTTCGAGAAGAAGATTCATCGCGTCGGCGTACCCGAGCTTGTTGGCAAGGGCTGCGAGGGTGCCATAGCTCGCAATCTCGTAATGTTCGACCTTTTGCGCCGCGGCGATCAGTGCTGCATCAAGGATCGGACCTTTCTCGATTTCCTCGATGTGCTCTTGACCTTCTGCAACAAGCCCTTCCATCGCCACGCATTTGACGCGCTGGAGCTTGATTTCGGTGCTCGCTACCACCTGATCGATCCGCTCGATCTGCCCCTGCGTCTCCTCAAGGTGCGTCTTAAAAGCGGCTGCAAGATCCGGGTTGGTCGACGCGCGGGCGAGCTTCGGCAGCGCCTTCGTCAACTGCTTTTCTGCGCTATAAACGTCAGACAAGGCGTGGATAAACAAATCTTTTAACGTTGCTACAGCCATGGTAGTTCTCCTTAAAATTTATGAGCGCCGCGTTTCGAACAGGCCTGCACGTGTTCATTTCTCTCCCTAGACTTAGGAAGTCGAGCGCTTTCTTTGTCGTGAATGAGCGCCGTTATGCATAACACGATTGAGCAATGGGTATGCCGCGCGCTGAGCGAACGCATGGGCCAGGTCAATCAAATGAGCATTGGCGTAATGCCCGGTCAGCTATACGGCGAGGTCGCGACTAGCAAGCTGCTCCTCGGCGGAACTTCACTTATAAATGCAAAGGTAGAGCGCGAACTCGTCACCCCTGACGCTGGCGATAGCGCTGCTGTCACACTGCGGTTGCCCATCGCACTTTATCGCAACCGTATGGCCATCCCCTACTCGTGCGGCCGCTTGGCTGCTTCTAGTCGTCAGGTATTTTCACGGTTGAGCAGTTCTGGCAACTACGCTGTATATCCCGGCAAGTCAATGGTGAAGATGCAACCGACGCCCGGTCGGTTCTTGACGCTCAAGACGCCTTGATAGGTTTCAACGCTCTTTTTTGTAATCGATAGACCTAACCCAAGGCCGGTCTTATCGGCGGACTGCTGCGTAAAGGGTTCGAACATAACACGTGCCGCGTCGGGCGGAAGTCCGCCGCAATGGTCCTTGACGTCGATGAGGATTCGATCCGCTATCGCGTATGCGCTAAGGGTGACTGTGCTTCGCGGACGGGTGAACTTGAACGCATTTTGGATAAGGTTTCCAAGAGCCGAATACAGGGCATCGCGATCCGCGCGGAACGCGAGCGTATTGTCGACCGCTAGAACCGTGAGTCTTACGCCTCTAACCTGAGCAACTATCTGAGCCGCATGTGCGACCTCGGCAATAAACGCGGCCAGGCAGTGGGTTTCTGCCGCCTGTCCTGCGTTCTCAGCCGGCTCCCTTGCTTCCTTAATCGAGGATTCGATTGCCTTGCGCATCGTAGCGAGGGCGCGTTCTAACATGGTTCCGGTAGCGCCTGACAGACTTAGGTTGCCGGCTTTGGCCGCTTGGAAGGCCATCGTCGCGTTACCCAGTGCATTCCGCATTTCATCCGCGAGTTCTTCTATCCGTTCTTTAAGACCCCGCGGTTCCTCCTGATTCTCGATTTTGCCGCGTTGATAGCTGAACTCCATCACGGCCCTTGCTATTGCCGTATCAAGGCAGTGATTCATCGTCCTGAATTCTTCGACCTTGAAGGGAACGTCGCGCTCATGCGCCAACGTGGTGACAGCCTGACAAACATCGCCATAATCGTGCACGACCTGATCGATCGTGTAACCCAATGCATGGAGTACGCATCCATGCTCGCTGGCTGATGCTCCAATTTCGGAATCCGTGACGACGCCGCTGGGCGGACCGGACGATGCTTGACCGCCAAGCGAGTTATCGCTCTGCTCGAAACGAAGCGTCGTAATCAACTGGTCTAGGAAGAGCGGCACGCCATTTTGGAGTTGGTCCCTGGACGCCGCGCGAAGGGGACGATTTGCCAATCTTTCCCGGCACTTCTCCAGGATAATGGCACGATTGTTCGAAAGGAAATTGTGCAACATTCTTGTCCTTGAGGCCGTCTGCATGTCAGTCGGCCTAATTACGGCGCGGAAATGCGAAGGCTTTGCCCATAACGAGGCGAGTGGCGGGGCGCGATGCTCAAAATTGACCGAGCGATCTAAACCAAAGAGCAGCGCTCCACCAGCGCTCAAGCGGACCTGCGCACGACTTCAATCACATACCAACGCTAGTCGCGGGTTTGCAGTGCGCGGCCGATGTCGGGTCGAGTCACGGCAGAGTGAACCTTCTGGGCACGCGGCCCCGAATCTTGATTATGAGGGCTGCGAAAGAACTTGCTACGTGTTATTTCATCATTGCGGCAAAGTAAGTGGTATCTGCTTGCACGGGAACGATCTTCAGGGGAACTGGGAGAGCCTGCCCGGCTGATCGTAATGCGCCTGCTCAGACGTTACACGGCGCTGATTGATGCCGACCGGCTCTCGCTTCCATCCAAATCACCGATCATCACCTAGCGCCACGCCGCTACAATAGCTTCCACGCGATCTAACGCGAGTAATGGTCGTTTGAGGACAACATCTGCGCGCGCGATGACCAATGCACTGGATATTCTCGGATCTCTTGGCTCGAGCCGCCCAATGTTACTGATGAGTTCGAGGATTTGTAGTGCAACCGCGTCGTGCTTGATCTCGTTAGCAATCATTGCTCGGCGCAGCGCTTGCACCATTACAACACCGTCCTCTAATCTCATCCCATCCTCACGTTGAGTAGTCGCACTGAGAAGAATCGCAAGTGCGTCGGAGCCACGTCCTTGTGCTCTGCCCGCGACGTGCGCGCAGTGCTTAGAGTCCGTTTCCTACGAGGAATTGAGCGCATAAGTATAGGAATGCAATGCTCGCAATCATTAGTTTTCCACACTGGTCTAACCCGCCTCGGACGCATTTGCAAGCGAACGGTTCGTAATCGGTTATTCGAACCGCACAATCCGGACTATAAAATATAGTGCGGCACCCTAATTGGGTATCCAAACTGTTCGTCCCCATACGCGAAGGAGGGGCGCTTGAACAATCTTAATCTCGTTGATGCACTCCGGCTGGCTATGACAGTGCTTCGCGATTCTGCAGACAATCGCAAAATGCCATCGGGCATTTCATTGGGCGCAGAGATTGCGGCACTACATGCCGATGCGGCGGAAATCCTCGAACTGTCGCTGAAGGAGCTGTCGAATCTTTCGGATGGGTGATCTCCGTGCATTCGGCGGGCCTTCCCAAAACTCATCGAAGCGGAGGCACGATGAAATCCGAATGGGAGCGCTCAGGCGAGCGGATGTAACAAGCGATCGAAATTCACTTTAGAGAGATCGAGCGGCTTAGACGTTGGCCGCGCAGCCTTCTTGTGGTCGGATGTCTCGCCGCAATGACTGCGAGTGCCGCGCTGCTTTTTCTCATACAGCGCTTCTTCTGACCGCAGCTGCGAGGACGACACAGCCGTGCGCGCTTAAACAGACTTCGCGCCAGACACCAGACCGACTGCAAAATAATCAAATGCAAGGTTGCGAACGCTCGTTTCTTTGCAACGACGTACGAGTGCAAGGTAGAGGCCGAGTCCCTTCGACCATTCATGGTGAAATTCAGTGATCCGGATGTGAAGGGAGCGCCGCCAGTTCCGCAGCAACGCCGACCATCCGAAAGGTCTGCTTTGAGATGGCGTCCCCACGCTGCATTGGGGAAGCAGCAATCAGCGTCCGGTGCAGTCCTTGTCGCGGTGACTGGTTACGGCCTGCAGCAAGATAAAGAAAACGCGCTGGCAGCAGGCTTCGACTCCCACTTTGTCAAGGCGCTAGACGTTGGCAGATTGTTAGCGACCTTGCTTTACGCCGGCGACGGGAATGATCCGTCAACCGCGACGGCAACCAGCGCGACAGCCCGCCCCTTGCAGGTGTACGCTTTCAGACTTCAGCGGTGAGCTGTTCAAGCAATTCGACTAACGCAGTCGCAGGGTTGCCTTTCTGACAATAGCCGTGTCGCCTGCCGGAGCCCGCTGCTGAACAAAGGCCTCGTCGTGCGCAGTTAGGGCGACTATTACGACGTCTTTGAGCAGAGGCTCGGATCTGAATCGTCGCGCCACCGCAAACCCGTCTAATTCGGGCATCGATATGTCGAGGAAAACTACATTCGGCACCCACTCCAACGCTGTGCAAATAGCGCTTGCACCCCCGTAGGCAGCCTTGGAAATTGTGCCAAATAGTCCGAAATACGCGGTAAAAGCGTCCGCGGCATTCGCATTATCGTCCACCACCAGCACCCGCAGGCTGTTGTCGCGGCTTACCACGAAACGACTGGTCCAACGGCGCGCAGAAGTGCTAGAGGACGGCATCGATGTATGGTTTGCTTATGAACATACAAAAGGTAGCACAGCGAGTTCCCGTACGAGCGGCGTATTTGCTGCTTAAGGGTTTGCCCGCAAACGCTAATTCGAAGTGCCGCTGCCGAAATAGCCCGTCGGCTTGCCCATGCGAAAACCGAGTGTTTGAATAAATGAACTCGATCGTTACCTCCTTCACTCGCCCAACGGCCGCCTCGTCACGTATCGGACGCCTGTGTCGTTCGTCGGCATAACATGTGCTGAGTCTATTGCGACAAACCTGGCGGACGACGTCAATGACATTTCAGCTGAAAGACGTTCTCGATACGGCCGGACCCACGGCGAGCCTCGTGTTTGCCTCTTGGATTTTCCTACAACTTTTGGGTCAAAAATTCGTAGGCGCCTTTGACCGGTACCGAACGCTAGTCACCGAATACCGTGCGACGGAAACCAGCAATGACCGGCGGCGGCACGTCGCCGAACAGATACCGCTTTACAAGCGCCGCTGCGAGCAGATGCAACGGGCGACCGTCATCGGCGCCATCGCGGCAATGATGCTGATTTTCACCTTGCTTTCCGGAACAATCGTTACCATTATCGGCGACGATTGGCCGCCTTTGAAGTATCTAGGCGCGGCGTCTACGGTCAGCGGGCTTGCGCTCTTGCTGGGCCGCGTCGTACCTGATCCTTGAGAACCGGTGCGTGATAGACGTGCTGCACAGCGAAGTGAAAGATCTCCCCGATGTTGCACGCAAAGCCGGAGTACAGCCAGATAAGTAAAATCCGAATCGGTAACTCCTTGACAGATGAATCCGAATGAATATTGTTTGCGTCGCTTGGGGTTCGCTTTTGTGGAATCTAAAGGGCTTCCCAATCGTCGGCGAATGGCGCGACGGCGGCCCGCTTCTACCCTTGGAGTACGCCCGACATTCGGACGGGGAGATTATCAGTCTCGTCGTGCTTGAGGGCGCACCGGTACAACCAACTTTTTGGGCACCGGTTCTTGTTGATTCTCTTAGCTCGGCACGAGAAGCGTTGCGGATCCGCGAAGACATCCGCGCGAATTTTGACGAATGGATTGGCAGTATTCCGGGCCCTGGGGGTATTGAATACGAGCAATCTCAGACGCTGACCGAATGGATGGACGGCACCGGGGCAGACGCCGTCATCTGGACGGCGTTGCCAGCAAAGTCGCGCGGTCACAACGGTCGAGTACCGAGCGTGGATGAAGCAACTGCCTACCTGCAGTCACTGCATGGCGACGAACGGACGCGCGCCGAAGCTTATATTCGCCAGACACCGGCGAGCATCCGCACGCCCTTTCGGGCGCACTTCGAAACAGTATTGGGCTGGCACCCCGAGCAAGAACGCAAGCGAGGTTAGGACGCTGACGTTGTTCAGCGTGCGGTGCACAGGTGTTCATTTATGTTCACTGGCGGCTCGTCGCCCTTGAAAGGCCCACGAGGCACAAATTCGTTGACGACGCCGGGAAATGTCGAGCAATGACGCGAGATCGGCCACAGATCTGTTCAATGGAGCCACGCTCACGCGCGCTTGTGCGACCGCAGCGGGCGCGGTCCACGCGAGCACGCACAGTTGGCGAGTATCTCGCGTCTGTCCAATTCCTTTTGGTACATTTTTTGCTGACATCGAACTGTTCGTCTATTCAACGGTGCTATGCGCAACGGAAAACGCCCAAAGCTAGTTCTCTTCCCGTTCAAATCTGTCGCACCGGCGGCCGGCTTGACCGAGAACGACTTTGCTGTTTATGCGTCCTACCGCGGCACTCGCGCGAGCGGCTTTCACGGCACGTTGAAGGTGGTGCGTAAGACGGATTCCAAGCTGTTATATCCGTTTGATGGCGCTTCGCCAATCGGCCCTTACACGGGACCGGACGAGGCGCTCGCAGCTGCCCAGCAAATCGGTCGAAAGATCGTTGACGGCGATATTGCAAATCCCGAGCTATAACGGTTACCGACGTCTCTATGAAAGCGGCTCCGAGCGAATCTCAGTTTCAGCTGACCCGGGATGGAGTCGAGTTCGCGATACTCAAAGATGGTCGGCGGGTTGAGTGCGTGATTTTGTTAGGGGCGTTGCAACAGTGCTTTTGGCTCGACCTACCGGCTCACGATGAACGCATACGGCAGTGCTTTGTGGACGGCTATGCTCGCATCCGCGCGATGGCGGAACGAAAGTCTCTGGTTGCTAGCTCCGACATGATTCGCCTGACGCCGACGGACTTTCTCAGAAGATGAGATGACCGTCTGGGCGGCGACCACTTAGGCGCAGCCGAAGATGTTTGCGCTCTTCTTGCGTTCTCGATCTTGTTACCTCCGGCGCGGTCGTCGGTTCCAATGGATCACCAAGACTTCACGTATCCGGAGAATGCCTCCCCAATCATGAAACGCGGTCCGAATCGAGTCGGTCCAAGTGGTCATCACCCAAAAGTCCCCGTCCAACTGCCGCTTTGCGTTGATGACGGCAAGACGCTTCGATGCGAACGTTTGGGGCGCGGCGGTGTCTTGCTCGCGCTTATCGCATCCTGTCCGAGCAGCCCATCTCCACCTCGCTTTTTCGTTATTGAAGGCGACCTCGAAGACTCGGTAGCCGCCTGGGACGCGCTTATACAATCTGTATCGATTGCTGGAAATGCTGTCGTGCACCTCAGTGGCATCAGACAACGCTTGGGACGGGCGCGAGCCAACTTGCCCCTGTGCTGTCGGCTTGTAGATTCGCGGGTCAGTCCGTCGCTGCATGGTCAAATGGGGGTCACCGGGTCGGTTCAATGGGACTCAATCTTGATCACATCAAGGCGATAGACAGAGTCCTTGGCCCAGATCTCCACCTCATATGGACTCCGGCATCCAAAGATGCCTTTCACCGCTACATCATCGATAAAGATGCAGCCGGACCAAACGCCGCAAGAAGTGCAGTAGATCCTCAGGTATGTTTGCGGACGCATGATTTTTCCTGAGGGCCGAGGATGAGGTCAGCATACGCTTGTCAATGGCGAAAAGCTCTTGTGACCGACTTGGCTTGTTCCGCGTTATGCCATGCGCCGGAGAGCGACGCGAATAGGACGCAACGCGTGGAGCGCGTACCAGCAGTTTCCGCATGCGTCCCTCTAGCGACCCGGCAAAGCTGGGCGCTCCCTTCCCTTCGCGATCAGACCATCGCTCAGTGCGGCAGTCACTCTGCGGCAGGCAGCACTCGAATGTCGGCGCCAGGACGAACCGCGTGCGCGAAAGCGATTGCCGCGCGCTCGTCGTCGCCTAAATTGACAGTGATCCCGTCATCCGTCGGAATTTAAGCCGGTCTCGGCCAGACTGCATCGGGAAGCCAGCTAAAGCGTATCGTAGGTATATTCCATCTGCAAGTTCATCGTCGCCGAGCAAGATTTTCGGCGTATGATACTTCCTGCTATTGCGGTGGACCACGCGGCTCACTTTTTCCAAGCAACAGTCAGTCCAGATTACACCAGCAGCGCGAGTAGACGATCGTAAACGACTGGTTTCGCCAAATGATGATCAAAGCCAGCATCGAATGCCGCCTGACGGTCCGCTTCCTGGCTCCAGCCAGTAAGCGCGATAAGCAAGAGTGTTCCGCTCGGAGCCCCGAGCCGTAGTTTCCGGGCGACTTCATAGCCGGATATGTCCGGCAGGCCAATATCGATGAGCAGAACATCGGCTTGAAAATCGGACATTGAACGCAAAGCAGCCTGGCCGCTACTTACAGTTGCGGTCACGTGTCCATCGGTTTCAAGCAGCATCGAAAGGCTAACCGCTGCGTCTTCACTGTCATCGACGATCAGAACGCGGCGCTGCTTATGGTCCGTGGGCGGTAGCACCTCCTCGCTGTCCTGCTCATTGGTTTGAACTGGAGCGAGCGGCAAGAAGATCGTGAATTCGCTGCCTAGCCCCACTCCCGCGCTTGCCGCAGTCACCTTTCCGCCTTGTTGCTCAGTCAACGCTCGCACAAGAGACAACCCGATACCAAGGCCACCTTGTGCATGTGAGCGGGCTGATGGCAGC
This sequence comes from Caballeronia sp. LZ003, assembly GCF_031451465.1. Classification (NCBI taxonomy): domain Bacteria; kingdom Pseudomonadati; phylum Pseudomonadota; class Betaproteobacteria; order Burkholderiales; family Burkholderiaceae; genus Caballeronia; species Caballeronia sp. LZ003. Next base: position 13,652 of record NZ_JARUXJ010000235.1, read on the forward strand.
TGTGAAAACATGCTGAACACCGTCGAGAGGCTCTCGGACGCGATGCCGATGCCCGAATCACGTACGGTGACTGCTACTTCGCCATCATCACGCCATGCTTCGACTTCGATCCTCCCTCCAGCCGGCGTGTATTTCGCAGCGTTGTTAAGAAGGTTAAGGATGATCTGAGTGAGTCGGGTCGGGTCTGCTTCGACATATACCAATGAGCTCGGAAGTTTCGTCGTGAGCTGGTGAGACTTCGCTTGAACGAGCTCATTTGCGGCTTCGATTGCACCATGAATTGCCTCGGCAATGTCGACGCGCTCTAGGCGCAGCTCAAGCTTGCCCTCCGCAACACGCGAGATATCCAGAAGGTCATCGACAAGCCTTCCGAGCTGCGTAACCTGGCGTTCCAGCACGCCGCGGGACCATTCGGCTTGTTGCGCAGAGACCTTCTTGGTGGCGAGAAGCCTTACAGCCGCATGGACCGGTGCCAGTGAATTGCGCAGTTCATGAGCAAGCGTCGCCAAGAACTCGTCCTTGTGGCGATTAGCAAGGAGCAGGGCATGTTCTGCCCTACTCTTTGCTTCAAGAGCGTCCTCGGCTTGCCTGCGAGCGCGGAGAAGCTCGCGCTCATATTTATGACGGTCATGCACGACTATGCAGGCCAGGTCATCAATCTGACCATTCTCAAGCGTCCTTCGGGATGCATTGATCAGCATCGGCACCTTGTGTCCATCGCGGTGACGAAATTCAAGTTTGACTTCTGCGACGGACCCTTGCATCTGCAGTAACGGCGCCCAGTGAGTCTGGTGAAAAACTTTGCCGCCCATCGTCAGGAGGTCCTGCACGCGCTGACGATTGACCAAATCCGAGGCTTCAAGACCCAACCAACGACAAAACGTGGCATTCACACGCGTGATGGTCCCGTCGGTCGCGGCGGTGATGAGACCGCACGGCGCGTGCTCGAAAGCGTCGCTCAGTGAGCCAGACGGTCCAGGGGTGGGTTCCATCTTCAGAGGCCTAAACCGCGCAAAAACGCTTGCGTTGCAGCCCCACTGGGCTCGGGCGCGCTCAAATGCGGACAGTGCCCCACATTGTCGACGACGGCAAGCGTGCTGCCGACAATGGTCCTGTGCATGTATTCACCGACCGCAACCGGGGCAAGTAAATCATCGTTGGATTGAATGATAAGCGTCGGAGTGGTGACACTGCTCAGCTCACGCCGATGGTCGGCAAGAAACGTGACCCGCGCGAAGTGGGCAGCAATGTCCGGATCCGTTCGGCAAAAACTGTTCGCCAGTTCTTGCCCGAGCTCAGGCCGCTCGGGAGCGCCCATGATGGCCGGTGCCATTGACCCCGCCCAACCAAGATAATTGTTTTCTAAGGTTTCGAGCATCTCTTCGATATCGTCCCGCTCGAACCGGCCAACGTACTCGCCGTCATTGATGAAACAGGGAGACGGGCCAATCATGATGTTCGCCGCAAATTTCTTCGGCGATTCGATGGCCGCGAGCATGCCAATCGTCGCGCTGACAGAGTGCCCTACAAACACTGCCGGGCCGCTCGCGAACTGATTGACGATCTCAAGCACGTCGCCCGCGTAGCCGCGAAGCGAACCATACTTGTTGCGGTCATAAGCAGACAAGTCTGACCTCCCGCTGCCGACTAAATCAAACATGATCGTTTGATAATCCTTCCCGAACGTCGGCGCGAAGGTGCGCCACATGTTCTGGTCGCAGCCGAAGCCATGTGCGAAAACGAGCGTGACAGGTCCCGCTCCTTGGATATGGACATTGTTGCGCGTCTTGAGATTCATAGAAGCTATCCGAAAGTCAACCCCGGATTATTTCATATGCGCTCGCTAAGAAACTTTTCGACTTCTGCCACCGGAGGAACGTCCGTGCCCTACCCGTTGTAGGATGGCCGAAAGCTTGACAGTTTAAATTAGTGCGGATCCAACAGCCCAAACCGCTATGAAAACAAACGACCCGTTTGTCGAAGCCGAACCGATGTATACCGTACCGACTACGTCCACGCCGGCATACGCCAATCGGCATCCTATCGCTCGAGCTTTCGATTATTTTGCAAGTGCTGTTACGCGTTGGGCTGGATCACCCCTCGCTTTTGGCCTCGCGGTCGTTTCCGTGATTGCCTGGCTTGTCTCAGGACCCGTGTTCCACTTTTCAGAAAATTGGCAGTTGGTGATCAACACCGGTACCACCATCGTCACGTTCCTGATGGTCTTTCTGATCCAGCAGAGCGCGAATAAGGATAGCGTCGCCGTCCATTTGAAACTTAACGAGCTGCTGGCGTCACACCGGTCAGCTAATAATCAACTGATCGGAATCGAAGACGCGTCGGAGGACGAGCTGCGAAAACTCGCCGCCGCTTACTTAAAACTTGCCGCCGACGAAGAAAGTGCTCGGCGGCATCTTAGCGACGACTTTGGCGCGGCTGCCGACATTGCGCGTCGGCTTGCTGAGACGAGAGCACGATCCGTGAACGAAAGGTCGTCCTGAAAAGACATTTAGTTAAACGTCCGGTCACGGTGTGGTTCGATTGTAGGAGGGTTTCGCAGCAAAGCGTGCAGACTAACCCTTGGCCGGTCCACCACCGCTCCGGTCCGGGGGCAGTCAATTCAATGGGACTCAATCGTGATCTCATCAAGCCGATAGACAGAGTCCTTGGCCCAGCTCTCCACCTCGTATGGACTCCGGCATCCAAAGATGCCTTTCACCGCTACACCATCGATGAAGATGCAGCCGGACCAAAAGCCGCAAGAAGTGCAGTAGATCCTCAGGTATGTTTGCGTACGCATGATTCTTCCTGAGGGCCGAGGATGAGGTCAGCATACGCTTGTCAATGGCGAAAAGCTCTTGTGACCGACTTGGCTTGTTCCGCGTTATGCCGTGCGCCGGAGAGCGGCGCAAACCAGATGCAACCCGCGAAGCGCGTACTAGCGGTCTCAGCATGCTTCCTCTCGCAAACCGTCAAAGCTTGGCGCTCCCTATTGGCGGCTAACGTCCAATGTTGAAATGTTAACCGCTTGCCATCGACGAGATACTCCTGCTGCATAAATCCTAACTACTTGAATTCATATCACCCCCCTCGCCGGAAACATTTTCGACGACGCGCTGGTGACCAATAGTGAAATGAAGCAGCGCACTGATCGGCTATCCGGATGAACTTTTGCCAGGATCAGTGGCTGTTCCCGCAACATCCGTCAATGTTGAACCTTCGGTGGCACAACTAACGCTATAACTTGCCCGATAGCGTGAAGCTGTTGGCACCCGTTGACCAAGCAGCATACCAAATCGCATCCGGCTACAATGCCACAGAGGCGACGATGCGACGTACTTACTTCAACAGGCTGTTACCTTATTGAATGAGTACTGCAGCCAAGCTCGGTTATCCCGCGTCGTCGTCCCCGCCGTAACGGGTCGCCGCCTCAAGCATGCGGCGCTGATGTCTCACAACCGCGCGCGGCCTGCGCGGTTGTGAAGTTAAAGCTCGTCCGTTATAAATCGGGCTATTCACGCGGGGGCCGCTTGTAATCTATCCCCATCCCCGATCCCTGCGAGCGGCGCAACGCCACTACTCATCCAGCGGGTTGCACTGCTTTGGCTCGCCCTGCTATGCCACGTGCTGACCGCGTGTCTTCGAGGGCGCAATCCAGCAAGTCGGAAACGATGCCGGAAAGAGGTGAAGTCGCCGGAGCGTGTTCCAGTAACGTCCCAAGGAGTTTCCGATCGAGGAGCAAGCTAGGTTCTACGCATTTCGCGCTTCCGTTCCCATACTTCGCTTTGTGCTTGAGGGTTGGAAGCGACGAACAACGCAGCGAACGAGCACAACCCGATCAGCAAGGTTAGCCGCGTTGTTGTCTTGCGCCCGGAGTTGTGCACGAACTCCTCGGGACTCTAGCTCGACGAGGATGGAAGGTCACAGGCATCACCGGAGGCACCGCTCCCGACCTACTTTGGCGCTTAATACGAAACGCGCTATTTATGGCTCAAACGCTTGGGGGCCCGAATAACGATGAAGAGGCCGGCCCCGACAAGCGCCAACGCCCATCTAACGGGGTTGATTTGAGCCGGCCGTGCAGCGCGTTCTAGGGCACCCTCGTCCGGTCTCACCCGTCCCATGCTCGCAGATGTTTGCGCAAGCGGCACGGCTGACATGGGCGCCGCTGTGCCCAACGTTCGTGAAGCCGGGGAGCCGGCGCTGTCATCGCGGCTATTGCGGTCTTTATCCGTGGCTGCGCCGTTTTCAAGGGTCTCACCGCTTCGTTGTTCAACGCGCGATGCAGCCGCTTCCGCCCCAAGCAACAGAACGGCGGCAGCGAAGTAAAGCCACATCAGCAAGACTGCCAGCGATCCGGCGGCTCCAAACGCGCTGGCCGTGCCAGCATGTGTCAGATACAGGGCGAAGAGCTTTTTGCCGATCGAAAAGAGAACAGCGGCGATGCTGCCACCGACCACTGCATCCCGCCAGGGTACAGGCCCGTCAGGCAGATATTTAAGCAATGCAGCGAAGGCGCATGACAATATCACGAGCCCAATCACAAATTGCGCGACGTCGGTCAAAATAACTAAAGGCGACGCTCCAAAAACCCACTTCCCTGCAGCTTGTAAAGCAGTATCTAAGACGAGTGATATCACGAGTAGGAACGCGACACCCATCACTAGGCCAAAGGAAATCAGGCGTATTTTGACAAGCGCCGTCACGCCCGACTTAGGGCGCTCTTTGGCCGGCCAAATAATCGATAAAGCAGTGTTCAGAGAAGAAAATGTAGCTGAAGCACCGACGGCTAACAGCGCGAACGAGATCAAGGCAGCGACGCCCCCGCCGCCGCTCCGGTGAGCATGCTCCACGATAGTCTGAACGCTCGCGGCCGCATCTTTGCCAAGCATTCCACTTATTTGACCAAAAAGTTGGCCACGCGCTGCCTCCGCGCCGAATACAAGCCCCGCCACCGCAATCACCATGACGAGCGTCGGCGCGAGCGAGAACGCAGAATAAAAAGCAATGCTGGCCGCCATGGGCGCACCGCGATCTGCTGAAAAGCGTTTGAACATCCGAGTGGGCCATGCACTCGCCCGGCCTAAAAGGGACTTCGAATTCATTGCTGGCTCCTTGCGTCGGTGACTTGTGCCTATAGCATTCTCGATGCCTATGTAGGTTCGGGAGCCAATGGACGCAAAACCCCGCAGCGGTCGTGGCGCGCGGCTCAACTGGATCGCGCAACTCGAATACGCAAGGTTGCGGAGTGTCGCCTATGTAACTGCATTCGGCGACCTGGCTCGAGTCAATCAGTTTTCACTTCGATTAGGTCGTATGCGTCAGCGCATCCCGTGTTGACAGGAGTTCATCAGATAACGAGGATTTTCCGCAGTAGACCGTATGAGACGCGCCAGTGTCCTTCGGAATCTGTCACGGCGATGGACGCCGTTTTCGCATTGAGTCTGACGACGGTGCCAACACGCTCGTTCAGATGTTTGTCGGTGAATCCCACGGTGTCGCCGATGAAGAACTCTTCGGGGCGCGAGCGAGGTGGCGGCGCTTCCTTTTGAGTTGGGGCTGCGGTGGCATCGAGGAGAATCGCCGCATACAACACTGCCCATCGGCGGCGAGTCACGTTGTCCTGTACGACCGCTTGCGTATGTCGCAGCTCGGTGACAGTGCCTTCCAAAGGCGGTCCCAACGGATTGTCACCGATGTATCGGACCGTCATCCCAATGTGCAGTCGTTGACGGACTTCAAGAATGCGTCGCGGGTCATCGAGCATTTTGCCGATGGTCAGATATAGGCGATACAACTCAGCGCTGGGGGCCTGCCGAAGGGAGTCCAAGATGTCCATGAATGTTGGGGTAATTAGCGGGCAAGCGGCAGCAGTTCATGCACGCGATTGACGGGATACGACGGCAACTTTTCCAGTGTTTCCTTCAGCCATGCATACGGTTCGAAACCGTTTAAGCGAGCCGTCCCGAGCAATGAATACATTGTGGCCGTCGCACGAGCGCCTCGCGGGGAGCCCGCGAAGGTCCAGTTGACTCTTCCAAGAGCAATCGGCCGGATTTGGCGTTCCAACGCGTTGTTGTCGGGTAACAGAACTCCGCTCTCTGTGTAGCGAATCAGCGCTTGCCAATGACGCAACGCGTAGCCAAACGCTTTGGCGAGGGGTGCCTGAGTCGGCAAGCCAATGACGTTGCCTTCCAGCCATTGCCGGAACTTTGCAAGTACCGGTAAGGCCTCAGCTTGCCGCGCCGCATATTTGCGGTCAGGGGTCTGATGGTTGATTCGCGACTCAATGGCGTATAGCTGTGCGATCCATTGCAGCGCCTGTGCCGCGAGTCCCGGCTTGCTTTGGGTCTTGGCGATTTCAAAGAACCGACGGCGGCAATGCGCCCAACAACCGACCGCGATGATGTCGCCGGTTTCGTAGAGGGCCTCGTGCCCGCTGTATGCGTCGGCCTGCAAGTAGCCCTTGTAAGTTTTGAGGTAACCCTGCGGATGCGAGCCCGCGCGCGATTCAGCGAACTCGAACACGACCGCCGGAGGGTGATCGAGCCAAACGCCGTTCTCCTCGCGTTGGCCCGCACCCAGTTAGCCCCATAATCGCGCAGTGCGGGTGGTCTTGCGGCCCTTCTCAAGCAAAGGCAGCGTCGTGTCGTCGACGTGCATGCGCGGCGCCTGCAACTGGTGCGCACGCAGCGGAGGCATAAGCACGCCAAGCAATTCTGCTGCGGCTAACTTCCATTCGCACAGCGTGGCTCGCGGCAGGTGAATTCCACGGCGCGCATAGCGCATCTCTTGCCGATTCAATGGCAGATGATCAACGTAGGTGTTGACCAAAATGTTCGCGAGCAGACTCGCGCTCGCATTGCTCTTGGGCAGCGGCGAGGGCTGAGCGCTCGCCGTCACGATGGTCGACTCGCCATCCTTCTTCGCTGCATACTTGAAGCGGATATGTTCGATGACCGTGAGCCTTGACGGCTCGTAATGCAGCGTCTCGCTACGCTCTTCGCCGATGCGCTCAAGCGCGTCGAATGCGGCCTTCTGTTCGTCGCTCAGGTCATATTCGATGCGCGTGCGTGGCAAGTCCTTTGGCAACGCGGGGCGTCCTTTCCGGGTGTGCCCTGTGACTTGAACCTTCGCGGACTCGGGGGGAACGGGAATATCTGTGGCGGCGTCGAACAGCTCGGCCTGACCCGCCAGGCGCTCGGAACTCGCGCCGAAGCGAGCGCGATTGAGCTGCGCGATCTGATGCTGAAGGCTATCCAGTTGCTCCCACAACACGCACGCGAGCCGATTCTGTTCGAGTGCAAAGGCTTGCAGGGCCTCGAGCTCCAGTGGCAGATCCCCGGCAGTGACGGCGGCGGGCAGCATGTCAACCATGATGCCCAACTCGCGCGACGTTTACAAGCTTCGGTGAGCGCTGTGCGAGATTCAGGGCAGCGTTTAAGCCACGCGCGTCACCGCGACGGCGCGATGAGGCTCGCGCGCCGGAATCTCAATACCTTCGAGCCACGCATTGAGTTCCGCAAGCGTGAAGCCGCGTTGTGCGAGCGCTGCCGGTGATGGGAAATGCCCATGTTCAAGCCGTTTGTACCAAAGCGCGAATCCGGTACGGTCCCAATAGAGGCACTTCACCTTCGTGCGGTCACGCCCGACGAACACGAACAGGTTGCCCGAAGCCGGCTTCTGCGCAAGAAGCGGTTCGACCAGATAAGACAGCGTGTCGATCGACTTGCGCATGTCGACCGGCTCGCGGCAGATGTAGGCTCGGACGTCAGCGGCGATCAGCACCGTGCACCGCCAAGCTGTCCGAGCACAAAGCGCACAATGCGCTCTGCATGCACGCCACTCATTTCGATGCGAACGCCGGCAATCGATAACGCCACGCGATCACGCGTCGATGACGATGACGATGACGACGGCGTATCGGCGGAAGCAGATGATGGTGTCGCCGCAGGCTCACCTTCGAGGCGAGCAATGACGAACGCGGCGTCGGCCGTCACGGCCAGCGGACTCGTTGCAGACGTCTCGCCCGCAAACTTCTTGCGCCACAATCCAAAAGTGCTGACGGCAAGACCTTGTTCGCGACAGAAACGCCGAGTGCCAACGCCGCTCATTTTCCATGCGGCGACCATCTCTCGCCAGAATGCCTCGCCTTGGCGAGGGCGCCGAGCCCCCGTTCGCACGACAGCTCGCCCCATCACGTCGTCGTCCATCGCATCACTCCCATCACTACGATGGCGAAACTTTCGCATCATGCACCCTGACACTCAAGACGGGATGCGCTGACAGATACATTAGGTCAGCCGGTTTCCACTTCCCATTGAAATAAGCTTCCTCGGGGCCGTACAAACGGAACAGGAAGAACCAGCCTTTTAATGGAAAAGAGCCAACAGCTCGTTGATTTTACGAGCATGAATGTGACTTTTCGATTCCCTCGATGGTGTTGTCGAGGCGCAACGTTTCCCTGTGCCGTGGGCGCTAATTCTGCTACTACACCGGTCCGGTGCGCTTAGTCTGCTACTGCAGACTAGACGTTGTAGCGCGCGCGCAGGCGGACGATGTCCAAATCGGTGCTCGACTGTTTGCGCTCGACACTACTTTCGATGTCTGTCTCGAAGACCGTTGGCATTGCCCCCACTTCGCTGGAAACGAATTGGGCGGAACTCCGATCTTGCGGATTGGAGGAACACAGGAGAACACGGGCCTGACTGAGACAGCAAGTTGCTGCAGGCATGTCATGCGGAACGACTGCTAACGCCGGAAGCAAATGCCCCGCAGAAAGATTGCCCGAACTATGCTGCATTAGCGGAATTAGTGCACCCAGTAGCAGAATTAACGCACCTCTACAGCCAGCGCATTCGGCCAGCCCGGCGATCGCGGCTATCGACGTCCTGGCCGGTGGTCATCGCAGCCTTCGCAACCCAAACAACTAGTGTGTAACCGTCCGCAATACGCCGCCGTACCGTGGTGATTTCCAACGTCAGAAACAGCAGCCTATGACCAATATGATGCGTCGACATTGGCTCTGGGCCAGCCCGCGCGCGGCGTGGAAGCGCGCCACGTGCCGCGGAGACCACTCTTGCCCACCTTTCCGGGCCTAACGAACATCGTCATCTGCGCAACACCTATCCGCCGCGCACGCGCCTCTTCTCGGCCTGCACATAGGTGGAGTGGTTTGCAACGACGTGTGAACGCCAAATTGACTGAATAATTGCTCAGGTGCATTGATACGGATGCTTGACTGTATGAAAGCGCCGCACTAATTTCCAGCAGCAATCGCGCGGCGAGCACGAAACATGGATTGGTTGCTTATCGAGGTGAGCAAATGGTTGAGGCGATTTGGAGCTTCGGCCGGATTGAAGCACCTCAACACATGTAGACCTCTGTAATGCGGTACCAACCCGCGAATATCAGCGTGATCCACCGTCGAGACTTACTGCTACGCCGCCCTCAGGGAATTCGGATGGCTAAGGGAATCTGAAAACCGATCTCAAATTGACATGGGAAGTCATATCAATTAACGGACCTCTACACCAGGTTTCACATCCCCGCACGTCTCGAAGCGGGCACGGTGACCTATTGCCAACTTTTCAGTTTGAACGAAGCAGTTTGAACGAAGCGCCTCCGCCGGCACGGACGTTGCGCGTGATACCTTTCTTACAATCAGACTAATGAAGCGCCGCGTCCAAGCGCAATCGTGCACATGGCTTCCGCACTTATCTTCGAAGAAATCTTCAACACCGCTCCGACGGGCAGTTACCTCCTTTCTCCTTCAACGGACGCAATCATTCTCGCGGTCAATGACGCCTTCCTGAAGGTCTCGACGCTTCGTCGCGAAGACATGGTCGGGAAAAGCCTTTTCGACGTCTTCGCAGACAATGCCTCGGATCCGGACGACACTGGCGTCGAAGCGCTGCGAGCGTCGATCGCGCGAGCGATCGAGACCGGCGAAACACAGGCGATGCCGCTGCAGCGCTTCCCACTTTGGATAGCCGCTGATGACGGAAGCACCCGTTACGAAGAACGGTTTTGGAGTGCGGTCAACACACCGATCTTCGATGCTGCCGGGCGCTTGTTGTGTGTTTCTCACACCACAACCGATGTTACAACGGCGCACCTGACCCGGCAGGCCCTCGCTGCAAGCGAACAGCGATTTCGCAGCTTGTTTGACGCGATCAACCAAGCGTTCTGCGTCATCGAGCTGTCGTTCGATGAGAATGGAGAGGCGTCCGACTACAGTTTTGTGATGGCAAACGCCGCATTCGAGGCGCACACCGGGCTTGGAGACGTCGTTGGAAGGCGTGTCTCGCAGCTCATTCCTGGCCACGATCGCCATTTCTTCGACATCTATGGTGCGGTGGCAACCAATGGCCAGCCCGTGCATGCACGCAGAGAGGCAACAAAGCTCGGACGTTGGTTCGATATTTACGCCTTCCGTCCCGACGTCGCAACACCGCGCCAAGTTGGTGTACTTTTTTCCGACATTACAGAGCAACGTACGAGCGAGAAGCGGCTGCTCGCGAGCGAGCGAGACGCGCACGCTGCCGCGCGTAAGGCCCTCGACGCTACGCGTCGCCTCGATGCAGTATTAGAGGCCGTTCCAGTCGGCATCGTCGTTAGCGACAAAGTCGGCGCTATTGAGCGAGTCAACCGTTCCTTTGTTCGCTTGTGGGGAGAAAACCATCCCCGCCCGGTGCAAATCGGTGATTTTAAACAGTGGAACGGGTCTTGGGCCGATCATTCCGACCGGCACGGCCAACCGCTTGCCGCTGACGAGTGGACGACGGCACGCATTCTGCGCGGTGAGGACGCTTCACGGGACATTGTCTCTATTGAAAGCTTCGATGAGCCACCCGATCGGCATACGCTTCTAAGCACGGGCGCGCCGATCATAGACGATCACGGTGAAATCGTTGGTGCAGTTGTCGCCCAGTTAGACATCACCGATCGGATTAACGCTGAAGAGGAACTGCGGTTGGCAGACAAGCGCAAGGACGAGTTCCTGGCGATGTTGTCTCACGAGCTGCGCAACCCTCTCTCGCCAATAGCGAGCGCAGCAGAGCTAATGCGAGTGGCACCCAACGATGCACAACGGGTCAGCAAGTCATGTGAAATCATCTCTCGGCAGGTGAAACACATGACCGGGCTCATCGATGACCTTCTTGACGTTTCGCGGGTGACGCAAGGGCTGATCAAACTCAACATGGAAGTGCTCGACGTCAATCGGGTAGCCGCCGATGCGATTGAGCAAGTCAGGCCGCTCGTCGAGCGGAAGAAGCATCGTCTGTCGCTGCACACTTCCTCGACGGCGGTATTAGTGCGGGCCGATGAAAAGCGGCTGACTCAGGTATTTGTCAACCTGCTCAACAATGCTGCTAAGTACACGCCGGACAACGGCACTATCGACTTTACAGTCGCCGCCGAACGCAAGTTCGTTAAGGTCACTGTCGCTGACAACGGGATCGGAATGACGCCCGAGGTGGCGGCACGCGCATTCGACCTATTCTCTCAAGGCGAACGCACTTCCGATCGCTCGCAAGGCGGGCTTGGAATCGGTCTCGCGCTGGTTAGAAGCTTGATGCAACTTCACGGAGGAAGCGTCCGAGCCTTTAGCTCTGGGCCTGGACGAGGCAGCCGATTCGTCATGTGCCTTGAGCACGTGGAGACGTCCGGCGCGTTACGAGACCAGCAAATGCAAGAGCCCTCAACCACACCGTCACTTACCCAACTACGCGTGCTGGTCGTCGACGACAATTTGGATGCCTCGGAGACGCTCGCGATGCTGATGGATTCGCTCGGCAATGAGGTGCGGGTGGCGTCGAACGGTAATGCGGCTCTAGCGGAAACGGAACAATGGAGCCCGGACATTTGTCTTCTAGACATTGGCTTGCCAGATATGGACGGGTATCAGCTGGCGTCGCTATTGAAAAAGCGGCAATCAACATCCGGCGCAGTCCTCGTCGCGGTGACTGGTTACGGCCTGCAGCAAGATAAAGAAAACGCGCTGGCAGCAGGCTTCGACTACCACTTTGTCAAACCGCTAGACGTTGGCAGGCTGTTTTCGTTGCTTGGTGACCTTGCCTCACACCGGCGACAGGATTGATCCGGTAGCCCAGGACGGCAACGCCGCGCGACAGCCCGCCGCACTTAGGGGTACGCTTTCAAACTTCACCGGTGAGCTGTTCAAGCAATTCGACTAACGCAGTCGCGGGGTTGCCTTTCTGACAATAGCCGTCGAAGTCGCCTGCCGGGGCCCGCTGCCGAACAAAGGCCTCGTCGTGCGCAGTTAGGGCGACTATTACGACGTCTTTGAGAAGAGGCTCAGATCTGAATCGTCGCGCCACCGCAAACCCGTCTAATTCGGGCATAGATATGTCGAGGAAAACCACGTTCGGCACCCACTCCAACGCGGTGCAAATAGCACTTGTACCCCCATAGGCAGCCTTCGAAGTTGTGCCAAACAGTCCGAAATACGCGGTAAAACCGTCTGCGGCATTCACATTATCGTCCACCACCAGCACTCGCAGGCGGTTGTCGCGGCGCACCACGAGACGACTTGTCCAACGGCGCGCATAAGTGCTGAGGACGGCATCGGTGTATGGATTGCTTATGAACATACAAAAGGTAGCACAACGAGGTCCGGAACGAGCGGCGTATTTGCTGCTTAAGGCTTCCCGCAAAATCGCAAAGATCAAAGCGCATACGTTTGATTTTGACGGCATCCTGAACGCTAATGGGCTTCCAGCAAAGCTTTCCATTCCCACAACTCATCAGTACACGTGAAAACGACCGGCCCCATGGCCTTCCCGGCGCAACAGACGGACCAGCATCCGCGCTCCGACGAACGGAGGCTCCAGGCGCACTGGTCGATCCAGTGCATCAAGTTCTGTTCAGCCTCGCTGACCTGCCGCGGCCGATAGTACGCACTCCATCTGGCAATGCCGACAAGCTTTGTTTGCTGCGACGCCGGTAACTGATGGCCACGGTCAATCATCGCTTTGCGCTCAGCAATCCCGCCTTGTTAAGCGCGCCGCTTAGAAAATCATTTTCCCGAGAAAGCCTGCCGATCTTGGCGTGTAGGGTCTTCACCTCTACCGGAGGCTCATTCGATGTCACGTCCGCCGTTCCAAACACGTCGGCCGCACGCTCCTGCAACTGCCGTTTCCATTCCGTGATCTGTTCGAATGCACATCAAACTGCTGCTCTAGCTCGCAAGCGTGCGCTCGCCCTTGATGCTCGAGTGTTGTTCCGTGCGCCTCGCATGCGGCGATGTCAGTCGGAGTACAGCCAGATGAGTGAAATTCCAATCGGTAACTCCTTGACAGATGAATCCGAATGAATATTGTCTGCGTCGCTTGGGGTTCGCTTTTGTGGAATCTAAAGGGCTTCCCAATCGTCGGCGAATGGCGCGACGGCGGCCCGCTTCTCCTCTTGGAGTACGCCCGACATTCGGACGGGGAGATTATCAGTCTCGTCGTGCTTGAGGGCGCACCCGTACAACCAACTTTTTGGGCACCGGTTCTGGTTGATTCGCTTAGTTCCGCACGAGAAGCGTTGCGGATCCGAGAAGACATCCGCGCGAATTTTGACGAATGATTGGCAGTATTCCGGGGCCTGAGGGTATCGAATACGAGCAATCTCGGACGCTGACCGAATGGATGGACCGCACCGGGGCAGACGCCGTCATCTGGACGGCGTTGCCAGCAAAGTCGCGCGGTCACAACGGTCGAGTACCGAGTGTGGATGAAGCAACTGCCTACCTGCGGTCACTGCATGGCGACGAACGGACGCGCGCCGAAGCTTATATTCGCCAGACACCGGCGAGCATCGCACGCCCTTTCGGGCGCACTTCGAAACAGTATTGGGCTGGCACCCCGCGCAAGAACGCAAGCGAGGTTAGAACGCTGACGTTGTTAGCGGGCGGTGCACAGGTGTGCATTTACGTTCACTGGCGGCTCGTCGTCCTTGAAAGGTCCACGAGGCACAAATTCGTCGACGACGCCAGGCTGAAATATCAAGCAGAAGGTTGAGCCGCCATATTGGAAGTAGCCTAGCTCATCGCCCTTCTTCACACGTTGCCCTTCAAGCGCCACAATGTTGCAAGACGACACTTCGGCCATGCCAACGAACACACACGCAACCTGACCGACCTCGCGCCTATCTGCTTCAATGACGATCACCGCCCGCGTCGCGACTGCAGTTATGTAGCCTTGCGAATCATTAAGGCTGCTAGGTTCTTCACCTTCCGATTCGGCATCTGAATAGTAGGTCCCGTCCACCAGATAAGCTTTGACGATTGTCCCGCTAACGGGCGCGTGCCAGCGATGATAATAAAACGCGCTCAAGAACGCTTGGTAAATTGAACCGCCCTCAAAACGTCGCGCAAGCTCCAGCTCGTTCGCACTGAATATCTCGGCCAATGAGTATGGCTGTGACTTGATCCAAAACGAGTCGCGAAGCTGTACGTCATGTTTAATGTTGTAAGGAGATGCCTCGCAAGCACTTACAATCACGCGATCATCGTTTGGCTGGGCAACCGGGCGCACACCCGATTTGAACTCGCGCGTGAAGAAATGATTCCATGACGCGAAGCCCCGGAAGGGCTTGTTCGGGTCGCAGATGAACTGCGACAGCCCAATCTTACTGTCAGCGGCAGGGCTGAACCACCCGGTGGACGGCTCATCGTTAAGATGCGTGCGAGAGTACGGTCCAGACAAAAACCCGGCCCACACGTTTAACACCCGTTTCAGATGCGCGTTGAATGCCGGATCTCGAAAGAGCGCATAGCCGGCGGGCATAACCATTGGCCAGTCGAACAAGGCGTTCACGGGACAATGGATCAAACTCGACTCACTGAATGGCGGCGCGTAGTGCAGCATCGCATCAAGTAGCACGATCAATTCTTCGATCGATGAGTAGCCAAGTCGATAACCGATCTCCAAGGCTTGCTCGATCGCACGCGTCAGATCCATTCGCACGACGGCATCATTACGGATGAATGACGCGAGGTCGGCCACAGATCCGTTCAATGGAGCCACGCTCTCGCGCGCTTGTGCGGCCGCGGCGAACTCCAGCCGGAAACGTACAACGCTGTCCTCGTCGCGCGGTAGCCAATCACCCAACCGTCGGCGTTGATTACCTTGTGTGTTTTGTGCATTCTTCAAATTACGCTCCGTTCGTCTAAGCGCGGTCCACGCGAGCACACGCATTTGGCGATTATCTCGCGTCTGTCCAATTCTTTTGGTACATTTTTTGCTGCCACCGAACTGTTCGTCTATTTCAGCTGTGCTATGCGCAACGGAAAACGCCCAAAGCTAGTTCTCTTCCCGTTCAAATCTGTCGCACCGGCGGCCGGCTTGACCGAGAACGACTTCGCTGTTTACGCGTCCTGCCGCGGCACTCGCGAAAGCGGCTTTCACGGCACGTTGAAGGTGATGCGCAAGACGGCTTCCAAGCTGTTATATCCGTTTGATGGCGCTTCGCCGATCGGGCCCTTACACGGGGCAGGACGAGGCGCTCGCCGCTGCCCAGCAACTCGGTGAAAAGATCGTCGCTGGCGATATTGCAAACCCCGAGCTATAACGGTTTCCGACGTCCCTATGAAAGCGGCTCCGAGCGAATCTCACTTTCAGCTGACCCGACATGGAGTCGCGTTCGCGATACTCAAAGATGGTCTGCGCGTTGAGTGCGTGATCTTGTTAGAAGCGTTGCAACAGTGCTTTTGGCTCGACCTCCCGGCTCACGATGAACGCATACGGCAGTGCTTTGTAGACGGATATGCTCGCGTCCGCGCGGTGGCGGAACGAAAGTCTCGGGTTGCTAGCTCCGACATGATTCGCCTGACGCCGACGGACTTTCTCAGAAGATGAGATGACCGTCTGGGCGGCGACCACTTAGGCGCAGCCGAAGATGTTTGCGCTCTTCTTGCGTTCTCGAGCTTGTTACCTCCGGCGCGGTCGTCGGTTCCAATGGATCACCAAGACTTTACGTATCCGGAGAATGCCTCCCCAATCATGAAACGCGGTCCGAATCGAATCGGGCCAAGTGGTCATCACCCAAAAGTCCCCGTCCAACTGCCGCTTTGCGTTGATGCCGGCAAGACGCTCCGATGCGAATGTTTGGGGCGCGGCGGTGTATACTCGCGCTTATCGCATCCTGTCAGAGCAGCCCATCTCCACCTCGCTTTTTCGTTATTGAAGGCGACCTCGAAGACCCGGTAGCCGCCTGGGACGCGCTTATACAATCTGTATCGATTGCTGGAAATGCTGTCGTGCACCTCAGTGGCATCAGACAACGCTTGCGACAGGCCAAGCCAACTTGCCCCCGTGGGGTCGCCGGGTCGATTCAATGGGACTCAATCTTGATCACATCAAGGCGATAGACAGAGTCCTCGGCCCAGCTCTGCACCTCATATGGACTCCGGCATCCAAAGATGCCTTTCACCGCTACATCATCGATAAAGATGCAGCCGGACCAAAAACCGCAAGAAGTGCAGTAGATCCTCAGATATGTTAGCGGACGCATGATTTTCCCTGAGGGCCGAGGATGAGGTCAGCATACGCTAGTCAATAGCGAAAAAGCTCTTGTGACCGACTTGGCTTGTTCCGCGTTATGCCGTGCGCCGGCGAGCGACGCGAACAGGACGCAATGCGCGAAGCGCGTACCAGCACTTTCCGCATGCGTCCCTCTAGCGACCCGGCCAAGCTGGGCGCTCCCTTCCCTTCGCGATCAGACCATCGCTCGGTGCGGCAGTCACCCTGCTGCAGGCAGCACTCGAATGTCGGCGCCAGGACGAACGGCGTGCGCGAAAGCGATTGCCGCGCGCTCGTCGTCGACTAAATTGACAGCGACCCCGTCACCGGTCGGAATCTCGACCTGCCAGCGTCCATCAGCGGCCGGTCGAACGATGACCTCGGTGTCATCCGCGCCTTCAGGTGTAAGCATGTAGACTAGGTTCTCCAATATGGAAAGAATATTGCACTCGTTCTTCGAGCGACGGAGCGCCTCATACAAATCAATCGGCTAAGAAGCACGGCGATCTAATACAGAGAGCAGTTGCCTAAGCGCTGCAATGAGTACGCCGGTCGGTCAATGCTGAAAGACCGAAAAAGGCGAACCTCATGGACGTCACCATCACAGCCCATGAAGCGGCCCACACAGGAGACCGAACCTGCACAGGTTCAAGTCCTATGCGGACGACGGTGCTAATAGCTTCCGCGAAGGTTATGTCATTCTCCGTACAGCTCGCGTCCTCGCGCACGCATTTCCAGTCTTACGGGCCTAGACGCTGTAATGCAGGCAATCGTTGCTGCCCTTCCCCGCCAACTACGATACGCTTATTGGCGAACGGTTCGGCGATACGTGAGTGCCCGGTGTCAGCTGCTACGAACGCGACGACATACATCGCGCTGGTTGCACGACTCACTCAATGTCGTCCGCGTAACAACGTGCCGCCGCTTCGAGCATACGCTGCTTCTCCGCCTTGACGTAGATCGAGGTGATTTGCACGACCTGCGCGACGGCGCGTCAGCGCCTGCTCGAAACATATTGGCGAACCCATATGGAAGAATTTTGACTCACTATGCTCCACGCAAAATTTTGGTGAGCCGCTTCTGACGTCAGAAGTTTTCCCGGCAAAGTCGGCCGTTCCATCTAATTCCTGAGCCATCGAGCCGGTCTCGGGCAGACTGAATCGGGAAGCCAGGTTCGCAGAGCTTCGAAACACCGGGCACTCGGAATGCGGTATGTCAGATGTTGCGCGGGTGCATCGCTACCGTGACTCTTCAAATCGCTGGCGACGCCGCAACTGCCCGACGCAAGTCGACGTGGAAAACAGGGTTGAATAATAGGAACAGTTTTGCGCCCGCGTTGACAGCAATGAACACAAAGTAAGTCGCCAAGCTTTTGCGAGGCGAAGCTAGCTCCTGCCAGCGCGCCATTTGTGGAACCTGAGCATGCTATTGTCGCTTGAAGCTGCTGATCTCATGCATGGCACCCCAGCTCCCGGTCCGTTTTCCCGCGAGGGATGGATCTTTGAAGTCAAGTACTTATGCGCACCCTCTCGGGTGTTGCGTTTCATCGTCCGTTTGGTGGCTGGTCTTTGCGTGAGCCGTTGCGTTTCATCTCGTGGTCCCTGTTGCTTTTGAACTCACGTGTCCTTATATCTAAGAAGAGGTGTCGCGCTCGGTTGTGTTGCGTTTCGAGTAGTTGGCCCTGGCACTAAGCGGATCGGAGCACCAGGGCACCATCTACCAAATCGACAATTAACGGATCACACTGCGCGATGTAGTTTTCGTCATGTGATGTGAATAAGACGACACCATTTTCCGCCACAGTTCGAAGGAACTCTGTTACAAGGGAAAGCGAATGCTCGTCTAAACCGTTACTTGGTTCGTCGGCTACGATAATGCTCGGGTCACCGATCGAAGCTGCAGCAATCATCAACTTTCGTTTTGTGCCAAATGATAGATCTTTTATCTTTGTATTCAAATGCTCCAACAGCAAAAAACGATCTAACAATCGGAGAGATGTCGCTCCCACGGAGCAGCACTTTATTTGTGCAACGAGATCTAAGAATTGCTTTCCGGAGAGGAAGTCATATACCGGACAGCTGTCGGGAATGTACGCCAACTTCCGCTTTGCAACGGTCGCACGCGTTCGAAGATTGATGCCGTGGAGCAAAACTTCACCTGAGTCTGACTCGCAGACCCCAGCGATAACCTTTATAAGAGTCGACTTTCCGACACCGTTCTTGCCCTTCACGCAATGCAGGCCTTCCGAGAATTCGAAAGAAATGTCCCGCAATACCTGTTTTCCACGAAAAGACTTGAAGATATGAGATAACGTGATCACTGGTAATATTCCTAAATTGCGCACTGGATAGCAATCCATGCACCGGAAATCAGTATGCCGACCACTTGACGTTGGTGTACGTAGTGGACGAGGGGGTAGCGGAGCACGGCTAGTAAAAAAGGAATACTGATCATGGCCCCAAGTTCCCGTGCGCCTTCAAGACGCCAATCTACATGGGGAAGCACCACTAGTAGCGAAACCGCTAACAAGGGCACTGTGGCGACCGAAACCGCAACGATATCGCCAACTACCTGAGTACGGCTCGAAAATGGTAGCGAATCCATATAGCTCTTACTCTTTTCGTGCTCGCGGGACAGCCCTCGAAAACATCCTGCCATCAACAGCGCCACAGCGGCGTAAGCGACTAGAAGAAGTCCATATGTTTTTCCGTCGAATTGCCATATGAACATCAGAGCAAGTGCGCAAGTGACGAGAACAGTAGTTACCACAAGACGCCCTAAGGTCGCAGTCTTGTCTTTTGCGAACAAAATCACCAATGACAGAGTAGTGTACGTCCGCAGCGATAATTGCTTGGACCTGGCGCTGAATGAAGGTGACTGGCTACCCATCCGTAAAGCGGATACCCATGACTGGTATGATCGGCGAGGTGCTAAAAAGAGAGAAAAACCACAAAGCATTAGCGAAATAACCCAACACCAATTCATTTCGCCGAAAAACTCTACGCTGATTAACAGAGATATGACAGAACACGCCGCGCCGAGTAAGCTTGGCCAGCTTTCTTCGATGAAAGCTACTTGTGCGGCAAGCATTGTGCCCGCCCAACCAGCAACGTTCCCAAGATAGGCCGATTCTCCGATTCGACGTGGCGCAACGAAAACTGCTGCGAGATATATAAGAAACAGGGGTGTGCTACTCACTGCAACAATAAGTGTATTTATAATGCGTTCGCGAAGTTGAGGCGCGGGCAAGGACTGAGCGTACTTTGCGAACTCTCCTCCCGAAATGGCGGCACGCTGGGCGCCAGTGCAGATTAGGCTGGCAACAACCAACCCAAGCAGGCAATACATTCTTGATTCGATACAACCTGATCCGTCTGCGAGCAAAGATATTGGCTTAGCTAGCCACTCTCTTTGTTCGCCCGTTGGTATCAACTCTGGCGAACAAACGGCCGCGACGAGAAGCACGATCTTCCAGTGCCCGCTCAGCAAGCCCTTGGTTTCTCGCAAATAATAACGAAGTCGTATGCCAAGCATGATCTTTTGTAATCAATTAGGGTTAGACCTTAGTCATAGATGTCCCGCCGAGTTTGCTGGGTCGCCATGTTTTTCAAGAAGTTTGAACGCATGTTCGGGGCGAACGAAGAATCCTGTTATGGCTTGTCTTGGCCTACTTGCTTGAGCGCTTACCCCCGAGATGCTATGCGGCACGCCAGCTCGAACTAAGACCATTCTGTTTGGCAAGGGCGTCAGAAATACGCCTTGTTCTAATCGAGTGATATCTTGTTGCGAAAATAGAAAATGCCCACCCCAATCTGCCTTCCACTCGCTATGAAAATACATTGAAAATGCGCATGCATAGTGCACTTCGTCCGTATGAAACATTAATCCTCCGGCTGCACCGTAGTCGAAACGACTCGCCATAATGGCGATCCAGTCTTTGTTGAATGTTCCAGCAATTCCGGTACGAACCGCTATATCGCGGGCCGCATCGATTACGTGATCTATCCTTGTGTCAGTTGGATAAAGCTCAATCCCCGAAAATGGGGAAGACGGTTTATTGTGCGGTCCAACCCAGATAATGACGCGAGATTGAGATGGATTGTTATATGTGTTTTTTGTCCAAATACCATAGGTTCGCTCGATCGACGGAGAGATTGATTGTGGGGCTTCCAACTGCTTAACTAGTAGAGAAAAGTCGGGCTGTTCGAGAACGTTGTCCACACACACCACGGAATTGTCTAGATAGCTTGAAAAGAATGTCATCGCTATTCGGCCGCCATCTTTTTGGAACGAAGATCAGGCAAGGCGTCGAAGAGATCGGAGCGTTGCTGCTTTATTGAGTTAAACATTGGCCGGGCATTTGAAGCGCCCGCCTTATGTCCGCCAATTTGAAACGCGGTGCGACGAGCAATATACTTTGACAATGGGACGGCCAAGTCTCCAGCAAGCATTTGTACGCGCGCGGCGTCGCTCATCGCCAAGTACCACCAAGAAGCTGCCTCTACTGTAGGTCCAACAGTTAAAAAGCCATGGTTCGCAAGGATTATGGCCTTTCGGTGCCCCAGCGTGTCGGCGACCAACCGTCCGTAGCCCGAATCGGCAGCCACTCCATCGAACGTATTTAGCAATACATGATCTTCATAGAAAGCACACGCATCCTGGGTGACGGGAGCCAATTCCTTTCGGAGGCTTGAAAAGGCCTTTCCATACGGACAATGAACATGGACGATAGAGTTCACGTCTCTCCGCCGTTCATAAATGTGCGCGTGGAGTTCTATACCAGAGTCGTTCACGCTTCCGCGACCGCACAGCGGCTCACCGGACAACAAGACGGGCCGGAGGTCCGATAAACGCACATCGCCAAACGGGATTTCTAGCGGGTTCATCCAAAAAATATCGGTATGCTCGGGATCGCGCGCGGTTATGTGGCCCGATAGGCCGTATGAAAAACCGAAACCATTGAATATCTGTAACGCACACACAACTGCCTGGAGCGTTTCAGCTCGAGAGTCGTTCAGTGATATAAGGTTTGTAGCAGTTATTTGCATGGTTGGACGTCATCGATGACGCATTACAGTTCTCAGAATTTTCCGCGGGCCGTAATAGGACCTGACTCGGGGCTCGTGCCAAGATGTTCAGCGGGAGGTGTCGGATCGCCATTGCATTGGCGACATTTCCTTTGATCTCGGGCCGCGGAATTGTCGAATACAGTCGCCCCAGTAGGTCAGCAGGCCACACACCGGTTTTGGTTTAAAGCCAACGATAGCTGTAACTCGCTGTTGTACGTCAGGATGATCGAGGCATGGACCAGGCACGTTGGGAAGTACGTGATGCTCAAGGTGATACGTTCCAGAGCGGAAAATCAGGCGCTCGTACCACATGGCCACTCGATATGTCCGCGATGCGAATTTGTCATTCGCACTACCGTATTCCAAACCGTAGTGAGCAGTGTTCTGAAATGCTCCCCAATATAACGTGAAGAGGCTCTTACATACGAGAAATTTCCACCCACCAAGTACGAATAGCAGCAGCGTGTAGAGTGCGGTGCTGAGCTGGATAGCCCAATAAGATGGGTTGTCGTGGCAGCTTTTGGGGAAGCTTCGGGGAAGTAGATGGAACCGGCTGTTAAACAAGTAAAGGTAACCCACGAGTTCATGCGTTATGCAAGCTTGCCCCAGAAGCGACGCGTAATAAAATAGCCTGCCGCGTGTGCCACTTCGCGAATAATCGCCATCGAGTACCAGTAGTCCGTCTCTTTTAGTCCGTCCATAACGATGGTGCGCCATATGTGACCAACGCAGAAAAATGAAGTTGTGACCAAAATTCGCAAACCCGATGGCCCCCAACAACAAGTTCGCGGTCACATGCCGTCCCTCAGCTGGATAGAGTGTCCCGTGAACTGCTTCATGGGTACCATGATGCACACATATCATTGCGATAAGTGTCATTGGGATAAAGTAGCTTGGCAAAAACATCGACGCGGGGATGACGCAGCAAGCGATACAGTACATCGCGAAGTAGCCGATTGGGGGCTTGAGCGCGACTCGAATAGACGAAGCCATTGATGCTCTCACAAGTTGAGTCAGTGTTCGGCTTTGATCTGCAGGAGGCTTTCCAAATGCTCTGCTGCAACGCTCACCCGCCGTTGTATGGCAGACCGGAAAAGCTGGTGATTTGCTTCTTTCAAGTTTGTGGCGATGTCCGTTAGGCCTGAGATGACTTCGGAAAGACCTTGCTCATACATGCCGCCGAGCAGAATAGCCTCTTCAAACCGTTCCAACGAATGAGGCTCGGTGATCGCCGAGCGACATTTACGCAAGAAGGGCGTCCAATTTGCAGAGGCGAAGTCGTCGCGCCAGTCCACGATATCGTCAGCGAACTGGGTAAGAAAAAGAAATCTTTTAATGGTAGCTTCGACGTGCTCATCCAACGCACCCCGAGCGCTCGCAGCGAGCGCCTGCGCTAAAAACAAGAATGCATTAGATCTTCCCCACATATGGAAGAACTCTCGCTTCTCACAGTATTCAACATCTTTCGATGAACGGTAGCAATTTTCCTCGCTCAATGCTTTTTGGGCGTCTGCAAGCGCAACCGTAAATTGATTTACGACGAGTATCGATACGGTCTCGTCAAAATTTCGGACAAAGCGATGTAATCGAATTGTGGCCATGACTGCCAATCGTGCGATATCAGAAACGGAACCGTACCCGGGGCTATCGGAGGCGGGCGCTTTTTGGGTGTCAAAAGAAGCATCGATTGAGTAGTACATGGCGGACATATACGTATATGTTGCAGCCAATTCCTCAAATTCGCTGTGCGAGATATGCGGGTGCAAGAATGCTGCCAACATGCGAACGTGATGCACGAAGGCAGGAACTCCATCAGCACAACCCGTGCAGACGTTAATTATTGATTTTTCTGATTCACCAAAATCCCTTTGTATCCATTTTTTCATCATACTTAAATCTGATGCTGCTTGTTCTGTCGCAGAAATCCTAATCACGGCGGCGGGAGTATGTGCGTTCACGTTCTATAACATGAATTAATTTAAAATGCAGCTGCGGCCAATGCGTGGGTTAAGAAGGGCCATGGCCTAGACCACGGCCCTTAGGTCTAATTCACGGCCTCACCTTAGCCCGGGCCATATGCCGGAGTGATGCACGAGAGCAGCGGTTTGCCTTCTTTGGTTCTCAGTTTCTCCAGCAAGGCCTCACGGCGCTCGCGCTCGGTATGATGAGATTTCAATTCGTCGACATCTGATGTGCAGTCGTCTGAAACCAGACCGACTTCCGATTGCACTTTCAACATTGCTAACCTCCAGATAATGCAACAAAAAACCACTCATTCGCTACAAGATGCGAACTTCATGGACAGAAAAATAGAGGTCTCCTAGCGCAAACGCCTTTGACTGGGTTAAGTACTCCATCGCTACCGAGCTACTAGTGAACTCGCTCAACGAGTTAAGATCGGAAAACAATAAGCGAATTTCAAAAGCTTCGCTGGCGCCCGCGCCAGTGGTAAACTGAACTTCGAGAAGACCGCAAGTTCGTGACCCGTGCCTAGAATGCCAGTCGTCAGCGAGACGAAAGAGTTTTGGCCAATTGTTTGAATCGGAATATCCGCAAATAATCTGGGCGTACATATGATTTTGCCTAAGTCACTTTCGCACATAGTGAATGGCGCTGGCGTCAATGTATATCTGCTCGCACAATTCAATCTACAGCTGTTCAGTTGATATCGCAGACGTTTAAAGCGATCGATTTAGTATTGTCATACTTTGCGAACTCAGGCGATTGCTGATATGCAAGGAACGATTCCGTTACATTTGCGGCAGTTATCGCAACGACGTAAGCACAATCGATACGGAAATAAAACCTCGGACGGACAATGGCACCCAGCATCTAGCTTGAATTACACGTTGACGCCTTATATTCGCGCTGCAGCGGCCCCGAAGCTAGCCAACAACTGTACATGCCTGGGCCCCAATTTACATGCTTGAGACGGCTTTATCGAGCCGCAACATTTTCAGTCGTCTTCGCTCTGTGCTACTTAACGCCTTCCGGCTTCTTTGTCGAATCAGCTGTAGCAGCGATCGACGTTCAATCCGCAACAGCCGAGATGGGCCAGCATGCTTTCGGCCTCGCCGTGAGGTACCCGAACATAAGCAAGCAGGGCCGATAATGCCTCGTTTATCCGTGATTGCCAGGCGAGCCTGCCATCAAACTTTTGACCTAGCTAACTTGCCCTTCGAGATATAGTCCTTCGGGCGCTGACGGTGGATACGCCAAGCGCTTCCAAGCGTTTGACGTTTTTGGAAAGTCGAGAAGCAAACTCGCGTCGTAGACAGGACAGGACGAAGGTACTTCTGCAGAGCATTCTTTACAAGGACCTCTGCGCGAGGATGAAGAGCGCACCTGCTGTTTACTCGCTGGGCGTCTGGCGCGCTTGTCTGACCGCGCGCAAAAGAATTGATGATTGCGGGACAGGCAATGGCCGCAACATTTTTTATGGGCTTCAATGGCTTCTCTTGATTGAATAGCAGCCGTACAAAGGTAAGATGCGGCAATTCAGATTGGAGTGAAGCAATAGTATGACGTATACCACTCCTCAAGCGCAACCTTCGACGTCGCGTAAGCGCGCAGAAATGGACGTCTGGAACTCTTTGATCTGAGCGTGCAGGCTATGTCCACTGTTTCGATGAAGTGACCCCCGAAAGTTGGACGGTGTGACAGCTATGCTGTTGCGAGCAGAGACCGGTATGCGACCGGGCTCACGCCTCCTAGCTTCATCTTGATAC
>NZ_JARUXJ010000236.1:0-34214 GCF_031451465.1 Caballeronia sp. LZ003
GACGCCGACCTGCCGACATTGGTTGATAAGCTCAGACTTGAACGAGGCGCTATAGGTCCGCCGTGTGCGGCCCGCCGATATGTCTTGGGAAATAGTGTGTCAGCGTCGGATAGATACTCCTCATTTTCGTCGAAGTAAATTTCCCCAGTTTTTGTTTGGCGCCGCCGCGTAAGCGGTGGCGCCCCGTCGATCACCGACCATATAGGCCTTCGCATTCGTCGGGGAGCTACCGGTGGTCGAGCTGGGAGAGGTTATGACGATTCTGGAATTGCATCGGCAGGGGCTGAGCATCTCGGCTATCGCCGTTCGACTAAATATGGATCGCAAGACCGTTCGCAAATACATTAAGAATGGTGTGCAGGCGCCTCGTTATGGTCCGCGTGCGCCGCGTCCTTGTGTCGTCGATTCTTTTGTCCATTACGTGACCGAGCGTGTGCGTGAGTATCCCGAGCTGAGCATTGAACGACTTCTTCGGGAGGTTCAGGCGATGGGCTACGTCGGCGGTCGCACAGCATTGGGTGATTTGGTCCGAGAAGTTCGTCCGCCCAAGCAGCGTGGCTTCGAGGTGCGCTTCGAGACGCCGGCTGGAGCTCAAGCTCAAGTGGACTTTGCTCACTTCAATGTCGAATTTGATGACGTCCCTGGACAGCGGCGCTCGATCTGGTTGTTCTCGCTCGTGCTTGGACACAGCCGTTATTTGTGGGGCCGCTTCGTTGAGCACCAAGACCTTCAAACGGTTTTGCGCTGTCACATGGAGGCGTTTGAGCACATCGGCGGTGTTCCTCGAGAGGTGCTTTACGACCGCATGAAGGCGGCTGTGCTGGGCGAAGTCGAGAAGCACATCGTCTACAACGCAAAGCTCGTCGCATTCGCGCAGCACTATGGCTTTGCTCCGCGCGCATGCAAGGCATATCGCGCAAAGACTAAGGGGAAGGTCGAACGCCCATTTCGATACATCCGTCAGGACTTCTTCCTCGCTCGACGATTTCAAAATCTTGCCGACATGAATCGCCAGTTGCGTGAGTGGCTTGACTCAGTAGCCAATGTTCGTGTGCATGGCACGACGCACCGAGTTGTCGCGGAGCATTTTCTTGAGGAGCGCCCGACGTTGCAAGCGCTTCCCGCCGGTTTGTTCAATGGCGTGATCCGACTCGAGCGGCGTGTGAGTCACGAAGGACTCGTCTCAGTCGGCGGAAACTACTATAGCGTGCCCGACCGAACGCGCAAACGCACCCTCGAAGTTCACAGTCTGGCTCACGAAGTCCGGATTTACGAGCAGGGCGAACTGCTGGCAGTGCACCCCGTGCTGGAAGGCCGACGACGAACGTCACTGCTGCCTGGCCACAGGCGCTCCGGTAAGCGCAAGCCGCAAACCGGACGCGCGCTGCCGCCTTCAAATGCAGGCGTCGCACGCCGGCCCCTATCGTTCTATGATCAGGTCGCAAAGCGCCTAGCTGACGTTGGGAGGCATGCATGAACAGCGTTCCAAGCTCGACTGTCGAGCGGATACAGCGTTACCTCGTTGGCTTGCGCATGCCACGCGCTCTCGAAGCTCTAGATGCCACTCTGAAGCGCTTTGAGCAGGGCGACAGCTCAATGCTGGAAGTGCTCGAGACGCTGCTGGGCGAGGAATTCACTACGCGCGAGACACGGCGTATTCGGATGGCACTACAGACAGCAAGATTGGGCACAATCAAGACACTCGCCGGATATGACTTCACTTTCCAGCCGAGCCTCGATCGTGATCGGATCATGACGCTGGCGCAACTGGATTTCATCGAGCGGCGACAGGCGGTTCATTTCCTCGGGCCGCCTGGAACCGGTAAATCACACCTTTCCATCGCGTTGGGTGTCGAAGCGGTCCGCGCCGGCAAGAGCGTGTACTTCGGCTCGCTCGCCGAAATCGTCAGCTCGATGGCGAAGGCCGAGCGCGAAGGCAATCTGCCGCAACGCGTGCGCTTCCTCGCGCGCAACAGCCTGCTTATTGTCGACGAGATCGGATATCTCCCCATCGGCTCAAACGGCGGCAACCTGTTCTTCCAACTGATCAACGCCTGCTATGAGCGGTGCGCGATTATCTTGACTTCCAATCGCAGCTTCGGTGAGTGGGGCGAGGTATTCGGCGACAGTGTCGTTGCAGCAGCCCTGCTCGACAGGTTGCTGCATCACGCGATCGTGGTGCAGATTGAGGGCTCTTCTTACCGTCTGCGCGAGCACGCCGATTTACTCCCTGACCATCTACGCAACCGTCCATCATCTCTACACCCGGCATCTGCCGAAACGCCGCGCCGGCGCCCAGGACGCCCCCGGAGGAGCTCACCCGATCCCGAAAACGGCTGATCACCACGCAGATACAGGGTGGGGAATTTTACTCCGACAGTTTTGGGGAAACTAAGTCCGACGTTGACAATAGTGTGCACGTGTCCGCTTCCTGATCGTGGAAACGTATGCTCTTACGCCAAGCAATCGAAAACCAGACGTGATCGCCGCGTGCTTACCAATAAACCTCTGCTCACCGTACTGGACGTCAAGCCCGAGCGGCTGTTTATGGCCGATTCGGTGAGGTCGCAACGGCCGCTCACCGGCACTCTAGTTCAAATAATCTGAAGTGTGCGGACTGACCGGTGCGGAGAAAGTTATCTGACTGCTGTCGGTCGAGAACCGCCGCCAGCGCCAACCGGGACAGAGAGGGCGGCCGTGGGTGGTGCGAAGACGCGGAGAATGCCGCCGGTGTCGCGATCGATTAAGTTTGCCCGGCGCATACGATGCCGGCGCCGTGGATTGAGAGCGAGGCCTTCGATAGCTCTCGCCTGTTCGGTATCCCAGCTAGCCTAGACTGATGCGGCTGACTCCGGAGGCATAGAATCTTCTGAAGTGCCTGATCAATGGCGACTATTTTTCTGTATCAGTAGGACTGGCGTGCTCTTTTGGACCAGTAAGCGTTGCGCTCGGTTCTTTCCTGCGTGGTGGGTAAGTACTCGCACCTACTTTGCCTTGGACGGCTCTCTGTGGTGAGGAACTTCGCGCTGCGCGTTCAGTCGGAGACGCTTCGCTGAACACCGTAGCCGCTTGGCTGCGTCGAGTGCAGAGTCGTTGACCTGCGACCACTCCCAGTCGGAATGCCACCAAGCAATGTGGCTGGCAGCACTCCGGACAGTCGGTGCGTCTACTACCGCCAAGACATCCATTGCGACCGATGCCCACCAGCCTGCACTTTCGCCGCCCGCATTTGGATCAATGGCGTCCCGATAAACTTTTTGGATCTGCTCTAACGTCATTTTCACGCTTTCTAGTTATGGTGGAAGTGCCGCGTTAAGACGTTCGGATTAGGAGGCGCGTGGTTTTTCTGACTGCGATCCCGGAGCACCTCGTCGTCCCATCGACAAGCCAAGAAGAACGATGCTATACGAGCGCGCCGTCATCATGCCGACGCTAATAACCGAGAGCCGTTAGGGCGCGGCGCTGATCTGCTCCTACGGCAATCTTCTACTACGTACTGCATGCGCCATCTCTATCGACTCCTATGTCCCTGCCCAAGCCTTGGCGCTCAATACAGGTTGTTGCGGACTGACTGGTAGTACGCATCGTCGATCGTGCGTACGATGTTCGCATCCTGCTCAGCCATTGCCGCTTTCATTTCTCCAGGCGACGGAACGCTCGAACGATCAAGTCGCGATGCGTCGCTCCAGAGCTTTGCTCGATTAATTGCTTTGCCGCAGTGAAACAGTACCTCATCAATCGTCACGACGATTGCCGTCTTGGGTGTTTTTGTGCCTTCGGCAAAACGACCCAGCACTGCTGGGTCATCTGTGATTGTGGCGCGTCCGTTAATGCGCATGAATACCTCGAGACCGGGAAACAGGAACAACATGCCAACGCGATCGTCTTCCGTCAAATTTCGCAACGACGCTATGCGATTATTGCCCGGCCAGTCCGCAAACACGACGTGCTTTTCATCGAGCGCGTGCACGAATCCGGGTTGGCCTCCACGAGGTGACGCATCTAACCCTGCAGTATTGCCCGTAGCAAGACAGAAAAAACTCGCAACACGCAAGTAGGCGAGGTGGAAGGGTAGCAGGCGCGGCAATACACCCTTTGTAATGAATTCGGATGGTTGATCGTATAAACGGTCGAGGTCGCTTGCGTCGAGTGCAGCAGATGACATGGTACGGCTCCGGCAAGAGGATGCTCGAAGCATAATCCGATAAGCGGTGGCAGCGGTAGACTATAGGTGCCAACCGATAGCGCGAAGCCGCCATGCCTTCACTCAATCATCTGCAGAGCAAATTCGACCTCGTCCATACGTTGACGGGTGTGGATCCACCATTGATCGCGCTAGCGGGGAAGCAGAGCGCTCCGCGCGAGTCAGGGGCCCATCAGCACCCTACGGGTCAATTGCTGGGCCTCTTTCAAGGCCTGCTGAGCGTTCGGACTCATAGCGGCGCTTGGGTACTTCCGACAACACGGGCCGCGTGGATCCCGCCATCAACCGTCCACGCCGCACGTTCGCACGGTCCGTTCTCGGGTTGGGCGGCATACGTGTCTGCGCACGCGTGCGCTGCGCTGCCCAAAGAGCCGCGCGTTATCGAGATGACGGGCTTGCTGAAAGAGGCGATCGTGCGTGCGGCCGAGTGGGAGTACGCGCCTTTAGACGACCGACAGCGGCACATCGCCGCCGTGATCCTCGACGAGATCGCCGGCAGCCCCGCCGATGCTTTTAGCTTGCCGATGCCTAGCGACGTTCGGCTATTACGCATCGCGACCGCACTTGCCGATTCGCCCGCTCACACGCGATCGCTCGAAGACTGGTCCATCTGGGCGCATGCAGCACCACGTACGGTAAGTCGCCGCTTCGTTTCAGAGACTGGCATGACGTTCACCGCGTGGCGACAGCGAGCTAGGCTTGTGCGCGCACTCGAGTTGCTAGCGGCAGGAGAGCCAGTTACCAGTATTGCCCTGCAGCTCGGTTACGACAATGCGAGCGCATTTATCGCGTTATTCCGGCGGACGTTCGGCACGACGCCGGGCCGCTACTTCGGGGCCGAGCCCACTACGCTCGGGTGTGCGCCTGACTCTCTTGCAACTCTATCAAAGCCAGCGCCGAAATGAACACATCTATAGTTGTCGGCGTAAGGCGGCAACACGCCTTTCCTGCTGCGGAACCTATAGAAGACGGCGGATGTGCCGTTATACCTCTTGTGCTGTCGCGCCGTTCCGTGCGTAGGGCAGAAAGCGCGGTGTCTTTCGCTTGACCTTAGCATTTCGCAAATGAAGCGCCTTACAAATTTCCTCATAGTCGCGTCGACGTATGGCGCGCTTGCATGTTTAGGCATAGCCCTGACCCGGACGACATGGGGCGTCAGCAGTATATGGCCTGCAAATGGTTTGATTGTCGGCCTGTTTTATAACGGCCGTAATACCTACTGGAGCGACCTTGTCAGCGCTGTCGCCATCGGCGGCTTCATCGCCAATGGAGCTATCGTCAAGAGTGGTGTATGGGCAGCTTGATGGCGTTCGACTTCAGGCGGCGAGTTTCTGCTGAACCGTTTGATCGCCTTGCACCGGTTCGCCGTCCCTGAAGGCAATGCCCTCCAGCAACAGCTTGATCTGTTCGGGGCCGTTGATACGGCGCCAGGTTTTCTCGGCTTCCTCGATCAGCTTGAATGCCAGACCGAGGAAGGTTGGTCGCGACACGCAGTTGCGGGTGCGAGTCGTCCGGTGGCGCACGGTCGCGAATGTCGACTCAATCGCATTGGTCGTGCGCAAATGCTGCCAGTGCTCGGCGGGGAAGTCGTAAAATGCCAGCAGGCTCTCCCGGTCCTTCTTCAGCGTTTCGGTCGCCTTCGGATATTTCGCGGCGTAGACCGTCACGAAACGATCGAACGCGGCGTACGCGTCGGCTCGTGTCACCAACCGGCGCTATCGAGTCATTCCCTCGATATTGCACAGTTTCATAGTCCGGAACAACGAGATTACCGTTCCCGCCTGCGAGTGCCTCGACGCGCGCTTACAACTGAGCCCAGGCACTCGTTATCAATCTGCTGACCTGCCGCGCTCTACATTTCGGAACTTCTGAGGTACGTGTGCTTCTCGCGCGTCGCTTAGCCACGAGAGGCGGAGTGCCAGCACGCAGCTTCGACTCGTCATCCGCTGCGAAGCAAGCCGGGCGGTATTTGACGACGACTGAAGCGCTGATTTCAAACGACCGTCTTGCGTGAGGACGCGCGGAGTGTGCTCTGAAGGAGAGCCCTCTTACGCGCGGATGCGGCGCTGAACGCTACCTAGAAATGGCAGTGTTTTACGCATATAAAAGCCGAATAAACTAAAAAAGTTTGATATATCTTATAAATCGTTTACTTATCGTGAATTATTAGAACGAAAAAGAATTTCGTTGGCAAAAGTGTCGCACGTTGTATCGTCGTGCGAACAATGCATCAGCAAAAAAACATGTCTAGGCAAGTAAACTTTGCCGATTCCTCATTTTTGGTGTTTAATTGTGTTGCGGCTTGGCTAGGCGGCACGAACGCGAGGATTGGGCCCTCCGCGCGCAGCAGTTTGACAAGTGTATGCATCGAAACACACAGCGATGCTGAGGTCACTCGCGCGCTCGCTACGCGTTAAAAGTACCGAACGGAGAGGAAATGATGCTTTGCAACATCGAGTGGGGCAGACACGCGATCGCTGTGGTAGTGAATAGCAGGGTGTTCGTTGGTGTATTCCCGCGAGCAGTCAATGTTGGTTATGAAGATTCAGCCTTCCATATCCTGCACCTTGCAAACGGCGCGTCGCTGAGAGATATCTTCGCCTGTAAAGACTTAAAGTTCACTGGCGGAGAAAACGAGGTCAGCGAGTACCTTCTCGAATTCGTCTCGCAGGCTAGGCAGACAGTAGGATCGATTCACGTTCCATCAACTCATCCAAGATTTGTAAGCACGATCGCGAGAGGAGGCTGGCATATAACATCCGGGTAAATTTGCGGTAAGGCTTCGGACAGTGCGCTTCACCTTGCGTCGTCTACCATAATCGTTCTGTCCGGTAGTGCTTACACCATTAATCGACTTATGCGTTATCAATCGGGATCGCGCCAAACACCCTATATTGCGAATCCGTCATCCTGCACTAACGAAAATAAACATGAGATACCTTCTGAGCGCCATACTCTTTCTTATTTCCACAAATGCGCTGTCGAAACTGGCTGATCCGACATATGTCTTGGTAGGAGGCGAGACAGCGATTTTCCACGCCAGGAGCGGTCCGATCTCAATCAGTGAGAGCGGAATTCTCCATGATTCCCCCGGAACGGGAATCAGCATCAAGGATGCAAGTGCCGCGAATCTCACCATTGGCCATTTCCTCACGAACAACATTTCGGTTGAGGCTGAGATCGGCTCACCATATGACTATGCGATTTACGGAAAGCTTGAGGAATTCGCAAATCGCGACTTGGCGCATGGATCGCTTATCCGTGGAACCGTTCAAGCCAAATATTTCTTTGATATTCCGAATACGACGATTCGCCCTTTCCTAGGCGGCGGGGTCGCGCTCCAGTTCGAAAATGGTGTCCACCTGAGTAATGACGTTTCTGACTGGCAGCCCCACGTTGTTCAGATGAACATGAGAACTCCATTGGCGGCGCCATTGGTGACTGCTGGCGTGTCTTTCCACTTCAATCAACACTTGTTTGGAGTGTTCTCACTTTCTGCCAGTCCACTTCAGTCGCGGATAAGCTACCGCCATCAAATGGGAGAAGACACTTATGTCGTCGACGGCCATAAGCGCGTGTATCCAGCAAGAAAATTCTACGGCAATGCTGTCTTGCCACTAAATCCGGTAACTGCAAGCCTGAACATCGGATACCGGTTCTAATGACCTGACTGTTCGCATGCAATCCTCGGCCTCACGTCGATTGTGCGAAGCGGGTGTGCCCAGAGAGCACGGCAAGTGCGAATACTATCGAAGTCCCGTTCTCACGTCTGAAAGCCACCGCAACTTAGCTGGCCGTATGGAAAAGCACCAACTGCTCCAGTTCGAGCCAATGCAGCATGCAGAGAGATTTTTTGGGAAGGAGGCTCGCGTTGCCCTTGCAATGGTTCAGTTAATTAGGCCCGCGAGTTGCTTGTATGAAGAATCTCGGACGGAGGTCGCCATGCACAAGATCGGCGGTCACATCGTGGAATGCTCGGTAGAAGAATATCGGGACGGATGGAGAGCTATTCTGCGGCTATTCCGCCATTGGCCGACATCACACCGTCGCGAGGCGGCAGTGCAATACTCTGTCCCTGCGTTATTCCCGGCTAAGTCAGCTGCCGAACGTGCTGCGTTTCTTTGGGCTCGCCGGCTAATCGATACTAACCGAGACAACATTGAGCTCGCGCTGGCGGACGCGGAGTTGGATGGCGAGTTGGCAACCCACCGGTAACTTGCATAGACGCCTCATCTGTCCTCAGATCCGGTGAGGCGGAGAAGTAACTCGTTTAGCACGGCGACTTGGCTTTGTAGAAGCGAACCTCGGGCAAGCAAGTCTACGATGCGACGCCGCCAGTACGCGGGCGGCAAAACTTGATTTGGCGAGCGCAGGACAATGGCCACGGCGACCTGAAGGTGTGCTAGCTCGCCATCATTCATGTTAATGACACGCGCGTCGAAGGGAGGGCCGGAATGTGAAGTCACACCATGATATCGGCATGGGTGTGCTTTTCTTAAAGATTCGCTTACAAATGAATTCGTCTTGTAAGCGTATTGCCTAACCGACGAGCCGGTCAGCCGATGGCGAACCTTACAGCGTCGTTCAACCTTCGAGTGGCGTCGTCATCGCGGCTGCGATAGCCTAAGTGTTCCTAGCTGCTCGCGACGGTCGGCTGCGACTGAAAGCGACGGCCGCGGACGATTTCGTTTCAATCTCAGCGCGATACATCACGGAGGGCACTTATCGGTCGAGCACTTCAGCCACCTCAACTGTGGTGCTGACGACTAAACCCGCGATCTGATCAAGAAACATGCGTATTTCCGGAGTGAGTCCCGCCTCTTTCAGTTGCTCGGAAAAATCGTCCGCACGTGCCGAAATATCAGCAAGTCCAACTTGGTATGACCGGATCGCCTTAAACATCTGAACCTTCGTCCAGGCGACATCGTCGTCTTTCATATTTCCGCCATTTTGTATAAAAGCGTTGTAATCAAAACAAAAGCCGAATCATAGCTTCACGCCCAATCACAGGCCCAGGCTTATTTTCGCGGCATGATTTGCCTCAGCCACCGCGCGAATCGTCTCAACGACGAAGACATGTGCCTCAAGATCGAGTCCACGGGAGTTGGCCACTTCGAGCATGGCGTCGGCTTGCTGCGAGATCTCTGACAGTCCGGCCTGAAGCGCCTGGATTGCGTCGAGCATCTGAAGTTTCGTGAACGGTATTATTTCATCGAACATCTCTTTTTCCCTGTCGGCCACAAGTCGTCAATGACAAAAAAAGAGACACCACAGGTCCTGCCGCGCTACCTCTTTAAGCTCCTACTTACATCATGGACGGAAGTTCGTCAAATTACTATTGCGTTCTCTCATGCGGGGTCCACTGCTCGATAGGGAAAAGGCAGCTCCAATCGATACCGACTAGCCTCGGCTCAAGCCTGTGTCAGGGCCACAGGCTGTGAACCGCAGTCATCCGAGCTCTGTTAATTGTTGCTTCGATGCTGAACACAGCATGGCGGGACTCGGCGTTTATCAGATGCTTGCGCCCAGCTAGGGCCAGCACTTCGACGTTATCCGAAACCTCGTCCAAAGCGGTTTGAAGTGTCTGAAGTGCCTCGAAGAGCTGCACCTTGGTGAAGGGAACTTCGTCGTCGACCATCTATCTCTCCAAAAAGCGTAGGGCGTTAGGAAGTACCACGTATTGGTTCGCCGTTATCAGTCATCGAGGACGTCACGTTGCGGGATGCGCTGCTGCGACGCGGTCGAGCATGTCCTGAGGCTGTCTAAAGCCCAAAGTGGGCCGACAAAATGCCGCTGATTCCGATGTTTCTGCCGTGGCAATGCACAGGACATCTCGATAAAGATTGAGATTAAATGACTATTCCGAATCCGACGACTCGGTAAAGGAGCTGTTTTGGCTTCTGTTCGTGCAATCGCCACACCACACGACGTGCTGTGCCAGTCTGGGGCGCTCAGCATTACTAGATTGACCCGGATTTCGGCAACAATCAGCCAGGCGTACGAAAGCCGATCGACGCAACTCTCATCGTCTCCCGCACTTGAATATCGAAATACTCCAATTGAGCGCGCAGGATGATAGCGGCGATGGTCATGGGGCGCTCCACGACCGTCACGCGGACATTGAGAAGCTTCGGCGGAGCAATCAGCGCGCCGGCGCCCAAATGGACGCGGCTGGTGCGCCGGTTTCAGTAGAAGGTCTTTCAAGCACCGTTCACATCATTTCCCATAGCCGACTACACCGTTCAGGTCGATCTCAACGCGCTTCGATATCCTAGACAACGTTATCCCTCTGTCGAATGCGCCAAGCGCTGGCAGGCATCTGATAGACAGCGTCAAGCGGCACGGCCGGTCAGCGACAACTATTCTGGCCGGTCGACGGGTGTAATTGTCGCTGGCTAATTCATAGTTGTCGCTTCTCCATCGTAATTGTCGTCGGGTAATTGTCGCCGGCGCGCGCTCTGTTTGTCGCTGGCCTTTCGACGGCGATAGCTTTCAACATTCAGCTCGAAGATCGTCGAGTGATGGACGAGCCGATCAATGGCCGCGACCGTCATGCCGGGGTCGGGGAACACGTCATTCCATCCCGAGAATGGCTGGTTGGCCGTTATGAGAAGACTTTTACGCTCATACCTCTCGGCGATCAGTTCGAACAGCACACTGGTTTCGGCCTGGTCCTTACGCGCGTACGACAGGTCGTCCAGGATGATGAGATCAAACCGATCAAGCTTCGTGAGCGCGGATGGAAGTTGCAGGCTCTGACGCGCAGCCTGGAGTTTCTGGACGAGCTCGCTCGTGCGTGTGAACAGCACTCGATAGCCGACTTCGATTAAAGCGTGTCCGATGGCTGAACCTAAATGACTTTTGCCGCCACCGGGAGGCCCGAACAGGAGAATCGTGGCACCTTTCTCCAGCCACGAATCTCCGGTCGCCAGTGCCGTGACATGCGCTTTCGAAACCATTGGCACCATGCTGAAGTCGAAGGTGGCCAGCGTCTTGGTCGGATCAAGATGTGACTCGGTACGATGCCGCTCGATGCGTCGTTTGGCACGTTCGGCCAGTTCGTGCTCAAGCAGCGCCCCAAGCAATCGCGTAGCCGGCCAGCCTTCCTTATCAGAGCGCTCAACAAACTCGGGCCATAACCTGCCGATGGTCGGCAGACGTAACTCGTTCAACATCAGGGCCAGACGGCCGTTGTCATGGGCAGGGGCGTTCATGCTGCCACCTTGTCGAGAAGCTCGTCATAAACCGCGAGGGGCGGCATTTTGACTACCACCTCGGGACATTGAGCCTGACGCGGCGCGAATTAATCGCGCAACTGCTTCAGATCGGGCAGTTCGCCTGCTTCGAGCAAGGCGTCGAGCCGCTCGGCCAGCAACGCCTCAACGCCGTGATGTCCTGCGAGTTCGAGCAGTCCTACGATCGTCTTGCATGCCTGGCGTTGCGTCAGTTGCGTCTCCAGCTTCTCCCAGGTTCGTCGGTAGGCTTCACGGGGAAACAGCGCGTCGCGAAACGCAAACCCCCTGAACGCCTGCGGCTTGCGCTTGAGAGAATCGATGAAGTGACGATAATCCAGCGCGTGGCGGTTGTCGGAGGCACGGGAGCCTCGCGGCGTACTGTGCACCAGCGCGCCCGACAGATAGCAGTCGAGCCGGTCACCATAGATTCGCACCTTTAGCCTATGGCCGATCAGGCGCGACGGTGCGCTGCACAGGATGCCGCGCACGGTGAATGTGCTGCAGCGGGTCACGAGTGCTTCTTCCTCGACGAAGTCAGTAGTGCGACGTACGGGCAAATCCTGCAACTGTGCGCGCTCAATGCGAAACGCCGCAGCGTTGCGCCGGTTCCGGCGCATCACCACCTCACGGATAAATTCATCGTAGGTGGCCCGGTCAGCGAAGTCGCGATGACCGCGAAGCATCAAGGCCTGGTCGACCGCTTCCTTCAGATACCGATGCGATGACTCCACGCTGCCGTTCTCGTGACCCAGGCCTCGATTGTTGCGCGTGCCCTCCATGCCGTAATGGTCGAGCAGCGCTGAGTAACGTTTCGTGAAGTCCTCCTGCTCTGTCAGATTCTTGAAGGCAGCCGACAGGCTGTCAGAGCGATGTTCGCGCGGGCATCCGCCGGCCTGCCACAGCGCGTTTTGCAATCCCGCTGCAAGGGCCTCGAAACTCTCGCCACCCTCAACAACGTTCGCGTACTCCCAGCGCGAGAACGCCAGTACGAAGTGATACAGCCGATGACCGAATGGGGCACCGCCGATCGTCACGCAAAGCTTGCTCATATCGGTGAAGTCTGACAGTCCGCGCACACCGGGCTGATGCTCCTGGGGGAAGAACACCTCCTGTGTGGGCCCTTCAAGCGCCCGCCACTGGCGAATACGCCGCTCCAGCGTGCGGCGCATGCTATCGGGATAGCAATTCGGGTGATCGTCCTGCAGCTTGCGCAGGATCGTGATGCCCATCAGGTGGGGCGCGTTGCGCAGCAGCGGTACGACTTCGCTCTCCCATACGTCGACGAAGGGATCAGCTCGGGTCCGCCATGTTTGCCGTGGTCTCTGAGAAGGCAAGGTGGCGTCACGTTCAATGCGGCGCGCCGTACGCACGCTGATACCGGTCTTGGCGGCCGCGACTTCCTGAGAGTGCTGTTTGCGCTTGTTCATATAGAGATGAACCTGTTGGTCGGTAATGCGGGTTCCAGACATGAGCTGACCGCTTCTTCCTCAAGCTTCGATCAGCCCATCCTAAAGCCCGTCGACCTGGCGCCGCCGGTGGCTCATCGTCTACGGCGGCTGCGCCGCCTTAGACTCCTCACCACCGGCCAAAACGATAGTCAATGACCGGCCAAAACAATTGTCGCTGCCCAAATCTGAAACGATCTCTCGATTCAACATAATTCGTTCAGACTTTGGCCTCGAACTTTGGTACCCGTCTGATTCCATCGCTAACGAGCCAACGCTACTCTCTCTTTTCTCGCGAACACATGAATGAAGGGGTCGAAATTGAAGGCTATGAAAAAAGTCGGCGAAGTGATGGTCTTGGTGTCTTGCATCGGCGCTGCTTGCTTATCCTACAGCGCGGCAGATGCAGCTGTAGTTTCCAACGTCTCAAATGGACGATCGTATGCGGAACACTTACCGGCAAAGAGCCGGTTGAAGCGAGGCTCCAAAGAGGGTAAGAAAAAACGCAAGCACCATCGCTCTAAGTCATTCGAGCAACAAAGTTGGTTGATGAACCCGAGCAACCGCACGGGGAAGGCCCTTCGCCGTGACAAGACACATGAACACGCTCGCTCCCAGCGCCGCGATGTTGGCGTGGAATTGACCTCCTACTGACTTTGAAGAAACAGCAAGCCTAAATTGATGCCCGCACCTTCACGTGAGGGAATTGTCGCCGCGATTACTAAAGGGATTTTGGGCTTAATCTTCTTTACCGTCTTTCGAAGCGAGGCTCATGCGAACGGTCGACATTAATTCAGGGGTGTCGCCAAGTCTCACCCGAGTGCACGTTTTAAACAAAGAAATTGAAAGAATATAAACAGAAATGGATCCCGAAGCTAGCATCGATAAATCGAACTCGTTCGCGGTTTGTTGCGGAGTGCGCCTTGCATGTGTATCCGGGCAAGACCATGTACGCGCGCTGGCGTAGATTCCGATTTGTTACCCGAACTCTAATTTGCTACAAGACGACTATTTGTTGGTTAGACGCTTGCTTATCGTCAAAAACTCCAGGGCTAGTGAGCCGAGCGCCGCAATGCTTTGAGCGTATTCACCGTCCGTTCCTGCACAATGCGCTCCAGCCAGACGACATTCTCCGAGTGAGTTTGGAGCATCAACGTTTCGCATGCAAACTGCTTCCTTCGATAGCAGGCGAAATTGCTAAGTCAGGCGTCGCGGTTGTCGCAACCTTCTCAGTAGGTGAAGAAAGCTGGCAGGTCGTAATTGAAGTGCTAGAGCAATTTAAGAGGGAGGGAGATTGGACGCTATCCATCAAAGACGCAGAAGGCTATTCCGTCGTTTCATGCTCGTTTTCAATAGCCAGCTTAGGAGGACGAATTTTTCGTCCAAGGTTGATGATAGGAAGTGTGCAAGGTCCGGCACAGGGGAGGAACGGGCGAGAACTATTCCGGTCGTTGACTCACAAATGGCATGGATGGCGACCGAAGCAACTGGCTGTTCGCCTGATTCAGGAGATTGCTCATGAGATTAACGCGCGTAACGTTTTGATTGTATCGAACGATTCCCACGTTTATGCGAGCTGGCGCTATCCGTCGTTCAGGTACCGCATCGCTGCGGACTATCAAACCTTAGCGATCGAATGCGGTGCGAAGCGACAGTGGCGAGGATGGCTCATCTTGGGTTGCGCAAAAACGCCGAGAAAAGGGCGAGACGATGAGGAATTCGTCACGCGCCGAGGCCGACGCACGGCACTTTTGAGGCAACTGACAGAGCAGATTCGATGCTCAATCGGCTTGACGGAATCCAGCAACTGATTGGTCCGCCTGGCTAAGGTTCGCACCGGAGAAGCGGCGACTGCAGCCGCATTATAAGAGCCAAGTTGGCTGCAATGTCCGTGAAGCGTGGGCAGGACGCGTTCGCCTTCATGCTCTGTAATCGAAATTTTCCTGCAGCCGAGAGGGCAGAAAGTTTGCTGATGTTTAACTCGCTTTATCAAATGTTTCAACGAATATTCGCTGGGCCCTTTATACGAACGGCCATCATGCTCGCGATATTGTCGGTTAGCGTTGCAACGGCAGTAGGTATATCGCTGAATGATAGATTAGCGAGGCATCGGGCAGTCATGTTTGTCGTGTCCATTGCTCTCAGTGACTTCCGTGAAACACGGCACGGCGCCGTTCGCGTTTTCAATTATGCACCAAACGAAACGGAGCAGACTCTGTCTTCCTCCATTCAAAGATGGCTGAATGAAGGCGATAAGACTAACCTACGACTTGTGTATCCGGACCAGGAGACCATCTTCGCGGCTTACTGGGCAGCGACGCAAATGTCAGCGACTTCCCCGTGCTTCTCTAGAATTGAAAGCGAGGGTTGTCAAAAGGAACTGGGGTATTGGCTCGCGCGTGTACGGACCGGAGATCCTAGGTTTATCGCAGCTTACGAGCAATCTTATGTCCGACTCGGCTTGCCACCTTTAGTGCGGCAAAGCGACTGAAATCTTTTATAGGCGCCGATAAGGTAGATAGGGAGGTGGAAGCGGTACGCCTCGTTCGAATGCGGCGAGCGATCGTCTGCATCGCGCCATGGATTGGTTCAGATTCGCCAGGCGTCATATCATGCCGCAGCTCGCGCACGCGCCTTCTCTGACATGGAATCCAAATAGTCCGCAACAGCCTCGTACGATGCAAACCGCTTAGAGCCCTCCGTGTAAGTTGCGATCGGGAAGGTTTCAGCGCTGACTTGGTTGCGGATAGTGCCCTCCGACATCGCGAGTAGCGTTGCCAACTGATTCATCGTGAGTCGAACACCGTATTTTTCCAAAATGAAGGCGCGGGTTAGAAGAGTCATCGTTTCGTCTCTGTTGTTCAGGAAGGTTAAACCTTGATGAAACGATTATCATCGCTCAGTGTGTAGATGGTGTATGGGTCTAAGCCGTCCTCTCCAATGTATCCGACCTTCATGAGGTAACGCCTTTCCATGAAATCCCAATACCAAATGCTGATTTGACCAAGCTTGCCAGCGCTTGCTTTGCCTTGAAAGCCGGTGATAGCAGTTCCATGATCGTCTACAGTAGCGACTCCACCATCGCCAGCGACAGCTGTTCCGCAGTGACCCGCCACGGACGTGCCGAGAAAGCCGGTGGTTGCTACTCCGCGAGCTCCAACTAACGCAACGCCACGATTTCCGGCGACAGCGGTTCCGTCATCTCCAGCGGATGCTGTGCCGGGCGCGCCAACGATAGCGGACTTGCCATCGCCGACGGTGCGATGCTCACCAATCACGGGAAGCTCGCGAGCGCGGGGCTCATGCGTAATGAGATATTCAGCAGCCTTCTTGCGCGGGCCAATAAAAAGCACCTTACCGCGCGGAAACTTGCAGATACCGTCGAATTTGATGATGTCGCTCGTATCCGCCTCGACAACGAGCCACTTC
This sequence comes from Caballeronia sp. LZ003, assembly GCF_031451465.1. NCBI lineage: Bacteria > Pseudomonadati > Pseudomonadota > Betaproteobacteria > Burkholderiales > Burkholderiaceae > Caballeronia > Caballeronia sp. LZ003. The sequence continues at coordinate 16,314 of NZ_JARUXJ010000236.1, forward strand.
GCTGTCGGCTCGAGACATCCGCCAAGGGCATACTCGCCATGACCGTAGAGCCAACCACGAAGACCTCCAAAGCGAAGGTTCGGCTCCCAGATGGGAGCTTCTGCCGTTTCGCCAAGACTCGGCCATGTGTAGCCATATTCGGTCGACATGTCAGCGCGAGATGTGCAAAGCAAGAGCGATTTGTCCGAATGAAACGGTTTCGGTGGATCATCTTTGAACGGAAAGCCAAGGGGCGTAGCGGCTTTAGGGAACGACAATAGTGCGAAGGCCGTCTCAATCATATGGATTCCACTTAGTAGACCTAGGGTTTTTGCCAGCTTAGACATTCAAGAGCACCGCGTTCGATCAATTGGGCCTGCGTCGCCCATGCGATGTCCGCTACGCATATCAACGGCGGTGACCTAAACCTGATGGGTATGCGCGATACCTTTCCCGTAGGCTGTTTGATCAATTGCGGTTGAACTGCTAGCCGAGGACACGCTGGCAATACGTATGAAGATATTAGGAGAGGCTAACTTAAAAGTCAATAGCTTTCAAAGCGCCGTGACGTTACCTTCGAGCAGGGAGGCGACTAATCGCCGATTAGGTAGGCAAAGGTAATGCGGATCGCACTACCTTGGTGCGGCTATAGGAAGTTGTCGTTCCAAAGTGCGCGGCCAACGAGCATTGTTCGATCGTCAGGCGGAAGAATCTTGTCTGGATGTGCAGCCTTGTCAGGATTGTCGCTGCGCATAATCCAAGTCTGTGCGCCTATTGCGGCGTGGTAATCCCAAATCAACCGTTTGAGGACCAGCCCCCCTTCGGGGGTGCACATGGCAAAGACTTTTCCGTCTCTTGGCGTTACATCAGCCGTGTTGATTAAGACTGCGCAGCCGTCATGCAAAGTCGGCCACATGCTGCACCCGACAGCGCTAATTATTCGCGCCGTTGCATCGGTGACTCCGAGGGCTCTCAAGGTTGAACGCCTGAAAGCGAAATTGCCCTGCACCTCGGCATGCTCGTTGAGCCGCCCGTCTCCGCAGGCTGCGGAAATATCTAGTTGCGGAATTAGCGTGAAATCATCGTGCGACAGATGATCATGAGGTGGGAGTTGAGTGCTCGAATTAGCCTGTATGTGCAAGGACTGGCCCTTCATTGGCCCCTTGCCAGTAGCCAGCCACTCTTGCGAAACATTCAACGCCCGAGCTGCTGAGAGCAGGTTTTCGCCACGAAGAAATTTTGACTTGCCACTAAGCCATCCGTGGACGCTGGGCGGCCGAACGCCACAGGCACGCGCAAGTTCTGCTTGGCTGATGCCTTCAGCCTTCATCGCAAGAAGTAGTCGTTCGGAGAGCATTAGTTAATCCTAACATCTTAAACGAAAGGAGACGCTATTGACAATCCGTTTAGCTAGTCCTAACATAAGGTGGTTACAACCTGATTTCGACCATGAAACCTTCCGCACTCATCGACGCTTTAGGCGGCACAACAGCTGTCGCGCGGCTGTTGGGCATAACCGCGCCGTCCGTTCACGCGTGGCGCAAAGGGGGCATTCCAGACGACAAACTGATTCGTCTTGCCCCTTTGGCGGAGAAACGCGGGGTTTGCTGCCGCCGCGATCTGCGACCTGTTGACTGGCATCTGATCTGGCCGGAACTCGCTGAAGAGCAGGGCGCATTCGTGAAGGTACGATTTCCGTATCGGCGCAAAAAATTGAGCGCCAGAGATCGGCTGTGCCCGACGCGTCCGAGACGATCCGCAGCGATTCGACAGGAAGCCAGCGGCTTGCCTTCACTTGCTACCTCCGGCCCCCCCTTTTCACAACGTCACACCCGGCGAAACAAAAATAGCCGTGGAGTTTAAAGCATTCGCTACGACCCCAAAGTCACGGATTTGATACTTACGCGGACTATCGCTGGGAAAGAGTTTCCGGCATTTGACGAGCGGCGGCGTTTGGTTCGGTCAATCAAGGGGATGATGCCGGAAGGCGCCATGTTTTGCGTACGATAAGGAGAAGCAAGAATGCTTACCGAGCGGCATCATCGAATGCTTAAGAATGCGACTAGCGAAACACTTGAGGCAATTGTCGAGCAAGTAAAAACGGAATGTCCTGAAGCCTTTCATGTTGAGACCGGCGAGAACGAGACACTCTCACAGCGGCGCTTTGTCTATGAGCCCGCGATTCCATTACCAATGGCAGCTTTCACCGTCGCGCGGAACGAACGCGCAGACGCCATACCATCAGCTCCGGAGGAAGCACCGCAGCAGGGCACTAATCAGTAACTGACAAGGCGCAATTGACGGACGCTCGTAGTGCGGTTAGTACAACTACGAAAATGCGATACCCGGATTGCAGTACGGCAGCAAGAACCCCTGCGTTCATGGATTAATTGAGACGCGAAATTGATGGGCATGAACTATGGCAAAGAACTCAATTGACGCTTATGGCGCATCGGGAAAGACGAACCTGCTCTTCTTCGATCCTGACAAGTTGGTGTTGGTGACGGACCCGAATTCGCCGCTTTATGATCCACGCGTTGACCTCCCGGTCAACGAGGATCTTGCTCGAAACATCGACTTTCAAGGTGTCTTGCAACCGATCTCGGTTGTGAAAAACACTGAGACCGGAGAGACCGAGGTTGCGGTGGGTCGGCAACGTACCAAAGCGGCCCGATTGGTCAACGAGTGGCGGCGAGCACGTGGCGAGACGCCTATTCAAGTCCCGGCGCAGGTGTATCGAGGCGACAGACGCACGACGCTGACTGCAATCATCGGCGAGAACGAACTTCGTGAGGCGGACACGCAGCTCGGCCGTGCTGAGAAGATGAGGCGCGTAATGGCGCTCGGCTACAGCGAAGCCGAAGTCGGCACGATCTTCGGGTGCGGCATAGGCACTGTTCGCGCCACCATCGCGCTGCTCGACTGCTGTGCCGATGTCCGCAAGGCGGTAGATAGCTTGCGCATCAATGTCACGCACGCGCGCCAACTTTCGAAGCTTCCGCCGGATGATCAGCGAGAGAAGGTCCAGGAACTAATCGCAGCGGGGCAGCATGTCGTAGGTCATGCCCGCGCTCGCGCGCAACGTGCAGTAATCGGCGCTGCGAAGCCAAAGCTGCGCGGTCGAAAGGAGATCACACGTGAGCTCGCTGTGTCGTCGGGAGATCGTGCGGCCGCGCTGCGCTGGGTGCTTGGCATGGAGCACGATGGTGAGGGCGGGGCATGAACTTGCAGCGCTTTACGGCTAGCGTAGCGCCTAATGCTTACATCCGAGCGCTTGTATCAACGCTGCTTTGGTTCGCGCCGTATGACCTCACGGTCTATCTCGTCGCGCGTAGGCAACGTCTTCAAGCTGTATGTTGCCTGAAGGTTAAGCCAAAAATCTGGCGTGGTATCGAAGTACCGAGCCAACCGATAGGCCATGTCTGCCGTGAGTTCGCGCTCCTCTTTCAAGATGCCATTGATGCGGGCAGTAGAGACATGCAGGGCGCTAGCAAGCGCGCTTGCGCTCATGCCCAATGGTGCGAGAAAGTCCTCGCGAAGGAATTCGCCCGGGTGGATGGGGCGCATTCTATTCTCAATCACGTTAATTCCTTGTTGCATACAGATCGGACACTAAACTATCTCTACTCGCTGTCGTCCCATGCCCTCGTTCCTGCTCCTATCGAACTGTGGCGCCAACGCTTAACTCGATTTAAGCCACGTACGCGAACTCAAATCAGCGCGTGCAGGCAGTCGTACCCGCAAGCCGAGACTGAACTGGTTGATCTTCCCTCTCCTAAGGTCGAAAACGTGCGCATGCGTAGTGCCGAGCACTTCTGCCGCCGCGGCTTGCGTCATCTTTTGATCTTGCAACCAGGTCGTCAGCCCTTTGCGCCAGATGGCGCACATTTGGAGCTCTGCCGCTTCGCTTTCGTCGAACAGGTCAAGAAAAACGCTTTTCCCGTGCGACGTGTGTCTGGTGATAAGCCGCATAAAAAGCTTGTTCACCTTAAGCAAAGTTTGTTTCCGGCTCGCTTCTCGCGATTGAAGTCAGTCGTCGTCAAACGCCGGAACAAAGCTTGGTCCAGTCAACTGCTTTGCAGATCGCGAAGCGCTTCCGGGTGCAGCGCCGCCACGCGCAGCAAAGTTTGGGCAGCGCCCGTCGGCTTGCGCCGGCCTTGCTCCCACTCTTGCAACGTGCGCAGTGAGACGCCAATAAGCTTGGCAAATTCATTTTGTGACAAACCGCTTTTGTCACGGGCTACAGATGCTGCGGACGGCTCCACGTGTGTGACGCGGGCTGCACGGCCTTCCTTCATTTCGCGGACCGCCTGCAGCAACTCGCCAGCAAGATTCCGCTTCGATTCTTTTACGGCGAGATTTGGATTTGTGAGTGTCATTGTAAAAATAAAAGACATCGATGGCCATGCGTGCGCACCAAATCAAGCAGCGTGTCTTTCCAATGGTTTGATGTCCGGCCTTGGTTGCTGCTGCGCTTGCCAAAGATCCCACTGGGCTTGCATGCCCATCCATAGGTCGGGAGAAGTCCCAAGCCAAGCTGCTAAGCGCAAAGCAATATTCGCCGTTGCGCTTGCCTTGCCATTCAGAAGTTTCGAGAGCGTCACGCGGTTGATCTGCAGCGCCTCTGCGGCTTGCGAGACCGTGATCCCTTCAGGAATCCATTCTCGCAGAACCTCTCCGGGGTGTGCAGGGTTGTGCATCCTGCTCATAGTTTCACCTTTAATGGTAGTCCTGATAGTCGACCAGTTCAGCATCTGTGCCGTCGAAGCTGAATGTAAGGCGCCAGTTGCCGTTAACCCAGACCGACCAGTGCCCCTCAAGTTCACCCGTCAACGAGTGCAAACGCCAAGCGGGTGCGCTCATGTCCTGTGGGCTTCTCGCCTGATCCAGCGCCGTCAAAAGCAAACGCAGTTTGCCAGCGTGATGTGGTTGTATGCCGGACTTTTTGCCAGTGCGGAAAAACGCTTCCAGCCCTTTGTGTCGAAAGCTCAAGATCATAGATTAAGTGTAGCGTATCTGGCTACACTCGTCAATCTGTATTCGCAGCCCTTCGCCGCCTTGACCGCCAACCGCCGCGCTGACTATACTCAGAGCATCGCTGAGACAACAGCGACCGGGATTGGCGTCTCGGGTTACAGAGCGACCGAAAGTCGCTCAGCGTCGCCGAGCGGCTTTTTTGCTTTGGTGCGTCCTCTATGGGCGGCCACTGTGGGAGAGCCGAAAGGCTCGCCGGTTGCTCTGTACCGGTACGCCAATCCTGCTTTGGCCGTCCACCATCGATTGGCGTCGGTGGTGGCGGTGTTACAACCCTACAGAGAGGCCGCCATGCGTGCCAATACCCTCGCTCGTCCTGAGCAAACACAATCCCTTCGTTTTCAGACTTACTGCTTCGACGTTATCGACCATTCCGGTCAGCGTTGGTTACAGGCGCAGCAGATTGCTGACGCCCTTGGCTACAAAAATCGTCGGCGGGCGATCAACGACCTATTCGAGCGCAACGCTGCCGAATTCAGCGACGACATGACCAGCGTTGTGACGCTGCGTACAGCGGGTAGCGATGAGCAAGTTCGCATTTTTTCTCTACGTGGCGCGCACTTGCTCGGCACGCTTGCGCGTACCTCGAAGGCGGCCGCATTTCGCTGTTGGATAGCAAAGTTGCTCGAATGCGAAGCGACGGGCTGGATCGCGATCAGGCATGACGAAGCCCAGCACCTGGGCGCGCTCTTAATCCACCTCAAGATTGCACAAGCTGCCTGGCGCAAAGCAATGCCTGCGCTGCAAGCGCTTGAGTCGCCGCTCACTCGGCATCAAGACGCGTTCGCACACGTCTCCTTCTATGCGTCCACGATCTCCGCGATTCTTGCGAGACACGCTGCATCGGGCGCGGGCACGTCTGAACGTCAACCGTGGGATAGGGCTTCCCGCAAAACTTCGGAGGCACGCTTATGAGCGTCTACGTTTTCAGACTGGTCGAGCGCCACTACCTCGACGGCCTCGCACTCACAACTTATCAGCATTCAGCTGTTCTCTTGTGCTCGCGCGCTATTTCCGACGCTCAAAGTGACCGTGGAGGTGGCGCATGAGGGTATCTGACGTACTTCGCGATATTGGGCGTCCAGTCGCCTATTACCCTGGCCTTGCGCGACATCTCGGCGGCGTGAAAGCGACGGTCTTGTTCTGTCAAATCTTCTATTGGCAAAGCCGTGCCGCAAGCGAACTAGGAGTGCACAAAACCGCTGACGACCTGCGTGACGAAACGGGCCTTACTTACGAAGAACAACGGGCGGCGCGCCGCACGTTGAAGAAATCTGGTGTGTTGATCGAGACCGAGAAGCGCCTGGAGCACAAGATCTACTACCGGATCGACGAAGACGCGCTTGAACGAGTCGTTGAAGGCGGTCACGACGCACGGGAGGATGAGCAGTCGCCCGAATGGGAAACCCCCATCTCCCGAAATGGGGAAAGTCCATTTCGGGAGATGGACTTTCCCCAGTCCGCTAACCGGTCGAACCCTTGCCCGGGAAGCGGTGAAACCCTTGTCCGGGGAGAAGGGTTTGGCCAAGTCGTTAACGGTGTTAAGACTACAGCAGAGATTACAGCAGAGAGCAGCAGCAACGCGCGCGCGAGCGACCCTGTGAATAACTTCGATGCTGCCGCTGCTGCTTGTCTAAAACCCCGGATTCCAAACTTCGAGCACGAGCTCACCGAGCTACTAATCGCTTTGGAGGCGGCGCGTCGCAAACGTTGTCTTGTCAATCGTAGTCCCGACCGAGCGCATGTGCTCGCATGGGTGCGCCGTGGGATCACGGCCGATCAGCTTCGCGAGGCGCATCGTCGAGCGGTGGCAGCGCGCGAGCGGGACATGGACAGCCGTGCCGTGAACGTCGGCTTCCTGGCTCGCTTCGTTGACGAGGTACTTGCCGAAGCGCCCGGCGCTCGCTCGGGTGCCCGCCGCGATGAATGGTGGCTCGGCGGCGAAGCCGATGTCTGCCGCGAGGCTGCGCGACTCGGTGTGCGCCCTAAGGACCCTGACGAATCGTTGCCCGAATACCGCGTGCTGGTCGCGAAGGCCGCAGGCAAAGGGCCATGGATAGACCACGTGCTGAAAGACGCCCAGCGCAGTGGGTCCGAGCGCTTTTATCGAAGCGTGCTCGACATATTCGGCGATGCACTGTTGCCGGCAGATTTTCACGCCTGAGCCGTGGGAACACATACGCGTCGTGGAAGCCCCGGCCGCGAAGCAGTGTTTCGTCCGGGCTTTCGCAACTGCGCATTTTGCCCGACTGGCATTACGTGTTGGGACAGTCGACGTGTCTTATCGACATTTTTTGCTGGAGCTAAAAATCATGAATCTTCAGAAGCTTGTACGTGCCATCTTCTTCGACATTTTGCTGATTATCTGCCTGTATCTGTGGATCGAGTGCGGCTATGAACACGCGCGAGAAATCGCCATTGCCTACCTCTGCATCGTTGCCGAAATCACGTGGATCGCGGCGCTGTTGGTGCGTGCAAGGGACTACGAGCATGGTTATCCGGTGAACGCGTTCTACGATTTCGTGAGCACGATGGCAATCATCGGCATTCTCGTGTGGGAACGCGAATCCTACATTGCGCTATTCCTGGGCATCCCTTATTTCCTCACGTTGGTTAAACGAGAGGTAGCGCAAGCATGGTGAAACGCTGCTCATCCTGGCCCGTGCACATGCCGGCAGGTACGAGGAATGTCGGCACGGCGCGCGTACGCGAGGACATGACTGTCGGACGAGATTCGCAGCAGCGAGCACTTGCGCAGAAGTTCGACACACAGCCAAACAGCGAAGTCGACGAGATCATGTCCGGCTTCGATCCGGTGGTGTCTCAAGTACTGGCGGCGCGCGGCACGGCAACACCGGGCGAGGCTGCGAGAAAGGTACTTCACGCGCTCGGTCGGCTTCGAGACGGCGAGCAGAACGCAACCGAGCGTCGTTACGAAGCGCATCTCGAACAGCAACGGCGCTCAGGCGAAATCCAGTGGTACATGTTTGAGGGCATCAAGCTGAAACTCGCGCCGAGGACCTTTCTGACTGTGGATTACGTGGTGTTGCCTGCGTCAGGGGTGTTGGAGATGCACGACGTGAAGGGTGCTCGTGCCATCTTCAGCGATGACGCCAAGGTCAAGATGAAGGTCGCTGCACGGATCTTCCCCCTCGTTTTCAAGGTGGTGTATCCGAGAAAGGCGCGCGACGGCGGCGGCTGGGATGTGGAGGAAATACGGTGATTAACTCGCGACTTAGGCCGTCGCCATTCCGAAAGACGGCAGACCGGTCGACCACTCTGCGACGCACGGCGATAAAGCGGCGCATCAAGAAGCCGACGGTGGCCGAAGGTTCCAAGTATCTCGCTGCATGCTGCGGCGAATCATGCTGGATTCGGCTTGCAGGAGTCTGCCTTGGCGCGTCAGCGTCGGTCGTGCCCTGCCACTCAAACCAAAGCAAGCACGGCAAGGGAATGGGGCTTAAGGCGAAGCACGAGTTCACCGTGCCAGGCTGCCACGCTTGTCATGCGTGGATCGATCAAGGGTCGGCGGCGCGCAAGGTCAAGTTTGCAACGTGGGACCGCGCATTCGCGCGATGGGAGCGAGTGCGCGCTGTGAAGATGGGTTTGAAAGAGGAAAGCGCATGAAGATGATGCAGCCGATGGTATTAACCGTACAGATTCCCGTAGTTGGTCTGGTGACTGAGAGGGGAATGCGCGGACGATTCACGTATATGACGAACATGACGCCAATAGAAACGATGGTGCATGGTTTGCGCCGTGTGCGGCATCTTGATCACAGCGGAGAGGAATACAAGGTCAAGGCGCTGGCATTCATCCCTGTGGGATACCGCGGCTCGATCCAACGATCCGACTGGGTCAATCACGAATACGCGTGGGTCGATTGCCTTTATGCGAGTAACTGGAAGTCGCTTGAGGCGTTTCGCGATAGCGGCGATCACACATGGATGGCGCCGGACGCGCCAACATCGAAAGGGGCCACAGCATGACTAACATTCACACCGGACGTACAACCACAGGAACCCACCGCGCGGTACCCCATGCAGATCGGATCAAGCACATCCTCGCGGATCACGTGTGTAACGCCGCCGGCGTCCCCCACGCGGGCGATGGCACGAGCGTCGTTGTGCAACTTAGCAGCCGGTTGGGAAGCTGCGGAACAGAGTCTGAAGCCGTCGTCCCCATCACGGTCGATTTCGAGAAGCTGCCGCGTGCAAGGCGAGAATGAGCGCGTTCACCTACATACAGATGTCTGCCATCCCGGGGCCGCTATTGCAGATGGCAGTCCGATGCGTGGATTGCGGGCAACGTTGGATCTCATTTCCGGGTTGTCCTTTCGCAGGGATCGAAGAGGAGGGTGAGGTCCAATTACCGTATCCCCGCAATCAAGAATTGCGCGAGCAGTTGGTGGCTTGGTTGGACCACTGGAGTATCTCTTATGGGGTTGAGCGATAGTAGGTTGAGCGGAGAGGCTATGAGTGAACAGGAGTTGAGCGAAGGGGCACGCAATGCGGCGGACGACAAGGCGCATCGCTGGGTCATTTGGTGTCTGACGCGCCGCATCTTTGCGCCGTACGTCAAGTCGAACGTGCTCGCGCGTCTCCAGCCGCCGCGGCGTTTGACAACAACGGAGCCTGACTCGTTTCTTGATCCAGAGATGCCATTTTTTAACATGGCAATCAGCGAGCTATGCAATCGCGAGGAGTTGTTCGAAGAGGCCGAATGCTTTCTTGGATTGTATTGGTTTCGCGCTAACATCAAGTTGGTAGCCCATCAACAGCAGTGTGCACGCGGTACTGTTTATAACCGAGCACGGCGGTTCGCCATTCGAGCTACAGCCCTAGGTAGGTCTATCCGGCGTAAGCGGGAGCGACTCGGCCTCGACAAAGTGTTCAATTCAATTGAACAAAATAGTTGTACTGCTGATTGAACACTTTGGTCTAAAATCGGCCCTTAATCGATAGGCTGCATCATTGCCTCTAAAGCCCGCGCAGCGTCCGCCGCGTGGGCTTTTCAATTGGAGTCCGTCTTGCGCGGTAGCCTCGTTCGAGGCTAGTTCATGGATCACTTTGTTGCAACTTACGAATGCCACCCAGACCAATGCGTCCATGCAGACATCGTGGATGCGGCGCCCTTGTGTCAGGTCGCAATTCGTATTGTGTGCATCACGCGCGTGAAAATGTGAAGTGGCAGCCGGACGCCGTGCGCGGTAATCGGCATGCACGCGGTTACGGGTCTGTGTGGGTTAAGCAGCGGGAGCGGATCCTTCTGCGCGACGGCGGTTTGTGCCAGGTCTGCAAGCGCGCTGGTCGTGTGGCCCTAGCAGCAGAGGTCGATCACCGAGTTCCCAAATCTCAAGGCGGCACTGACGATGATGAAAATCTTCAAAGCATCTGCCGAAAGTGTCACGCGACTAAGACTGGCAGTGAACGCTGCTGATGGGGAGGGGGTGAATAACTCTAGGTCGAATCAGCCAGGGACCGACCGTTCCGTCGAATTTTTACATCCACAAAATTCATGTTTCGGGTGTAGTCGGTAAAGCCTTGTCGCATAAGGCATGTGCTCCATAAAAGTCGCCAATTTGCTCAAAAATTAAACAATGAGATTTGAAAAGCGCGTCTGGGCGACAGGTCAACGAGTCCGAACAGCGCGGCGCAATTGCTCGCGCTTGAGAAGAGGGTTAATCCATGGCGCGTCCACGTACGCCAGCTGCAGTCTTGGAGTTGCGTGGCTCCTACAAACGAAATCCGAAAAGGCGTCGCGAAGAGCCGGATGTCTCTGGCCCGCTTGGAGATGCGCCCTCTTATTTCTCCGGCGAGGAGCTGGTGGCATGGAATGACATTACAAGCGGAGCGCCGCGTGAGGTACTCACGAGCGCCGATCGCATCACAGTCGAGCTTTCGGCACGCCTGCTGGCAGAGTCTCGCCTGAATTGGACAAATTTTAGCGCCGCCAAACTCGCTCGCCTGGAGGCGATTCTCGGCAAATTTGGAATGTCGCCGGCCGACCGGTCGAAGGTGACGGGGGGCGGTAAAAAGAAAGATAGCAATCCGTTTGCTCAATTGCTCGGATAGACCAGCGATCATGCTCTGAAGATCGTGCGGCTTCGCGCGCTCGTCGACTATGCAGAGTGTCTCGATGCAAAGCGTTGGCGCGATGCTCACGGCCAAGCAGGTCCTTAGGCAAGCGCCGTTGCGCCAGCGCTCGGCGATGCATGCACCGTGAACTGAGTAACGGCTTCGGGATATGATTGAATGTTTTTTTTGGCCTTAAATCCGGATGGCAGCAAGCTATACGCGCGTGGAGCAGGGTCTCCAGTTTGCGCGCGCCGTCGTGCGCGGAAAGCGGCTGGCAGGGAAATACGTACAGCTCGCGTGTCAGCGTCATCTGAAAGAACTTGCAGCGAGCCGTAAAAGAGATTTTCGCTGGAAGTTCGATGCGGCGGCGGCCGAAAGAAAGCTTGCACTGATTGAACTGATGCCGCATGTGAAGGGCGATTGGGCGTTCAAGCGGCAGCTTGTGACGCTTGAGCCATGGCAGAAGTTCGGTTTGATGTGCACGTTCGGATGGGTGAGCAAGCGCACGGGACAGCGCCGTTTCCGCGAGAGTTATTGGGAGGTGCCACGCAAGAATGGAAAGTCGGTTATTGCGGCGGGCGTCGGCATCGGAATGTTTGTACTCGACGACGAGTTCGGCGCCGAGGTGTACGCCGGCGCGACGACTGAAAAGCAAGCATGGGAAGTGTTTCGACCCGCTCGTCTGATGGTCAAGCGTTCGCCGATGCTGATCGAGGCCGCAGGAATCGAGGTGAATGCCTCGAACATGAACAAGCCGGAAGACGGCAGCCGCTTTGAGCCGCTGATCGGCAATCCGGGCGACGGCGCATCGCCGTCGTGCGCGATCGTGGACGAGTATCACGAGCATGATTCATCTGCCCTCTATGAAACCATGCTTACCGGCATGGGTGCGAGGCAACAACCTCTAATGTTCATCATCACGACGGCCGGGGCAAACATCGAAGGTCCGTGCTACGACAAGCGGCGGCAGGTCATCGAGATGCTGGAAGGAACTGTGCCCGACGATGAGCTTTTCGGCTGGATATGGACCATCGACGAAGGCGACGACTGGACCGATCCGCGCGTGCTGGCGAAAGCCAACCCGAACATTGGCATCTCGGTTTATCAGGAATATTTGGAGAGCCAGCAGCAGCGCGCGATCAAGTCGGCGCGCTTCACGAACACGTTCAAGACCAAACATTTGAACGTGTGGACGTCGGCGAAGGCGGGATATTTCAACCTCGAGGACTGGAAGAGCTGCGAGGACCCGACGCTCAGGCTCGAGCAATTTGAGGGGCAGGACTGCATTCTGGCACTGGACATGGCGCGCAAACTCGACTTGAACAGCCTGGCACGACTCTTCTGGCGCGATATCGAGGGTCGACGGCATTACTACAGCGTCAAGCCACGCTTCTGGGTGCCGGAGGAAACGGTAAAGAACACCGAAAACCGGCGCATGGCGGAGCGGTACCAGAAATGGGTTAATTCGGGCCATCTGCTCGAGACGGATGGTGCCGAGATTGACTATCGCGACATTCAGCATGAGGCTGTTGAGTCTAACCGGAGCAGCCCAGTGCAATGTGTGCCGATGGACCCGCACGGCGCGACCAACCTTGCGCACCAGCTCGCAGACGAGGGGCTGACACCGGTCACCATTGTGCAGAACTACACGAACTTGTCCGATCCGATGAAAGAACTTGAGGCTGCGATCACCTCGGGCCGGTTCCATCACGACGGTAACCCGATCATGTCGTGGTGCGTGAGCAATGTGGTCGGCAAGAACTTGCCAGGCAACGATGACGTCGTGCGCCCGATCAAGCAGGGTAACGACAACAAGATTGACGGCGCGGTGGCGCTGATTATGGCAGTCAGCCGGGCCATGCTCGCAGGGCAAACAGGCTCCATCGGAGATTTTCTTTCGAGTCCGATCATCGTATGAAGCAGAGCAAGCAGAAGTCGCCGGGGCGCGTCAAGGCGCGCGTCCTGAAGTGGCTTGGCGTGCCAATTTCACTCACGGACGGTAGTTTTTGGGCAGCGTGGGGCGGGATGAATTCGTCCAGTGGCGAGTCCGTCACCGTTGATTCGGCGCTTCAGTTGTCGGCGGCATGGGCGTGCGTGCGCTTGATTGCTGAAACGATCGCAACTCTGCCGATGAACTTCTATCGAAAGACGACTAATGGAACGCGATTGATCGCTACGTCCCATCAGCTTTACGACATCCTGCATCGCCAACCGAACGCCGAAAACACGGCGACCGAGTTCTGGGAAGTGATTGTTGCGAGCATGCTGCTGTGGGGCAATGGTTACGCGCGCAAGCTTGTTTCGGCTGGAACCATCATCGGCCTTGAAATGATGCTTCCTCAGCGCACGCAGGTGAAACGTCTTTCAACCGGAGCGCTGCAATACACGTATCAAGATCTCGATGGAACGACGGCGACGCTATCGGAAGATGACGTCCTGCACTTTCGGGGCTTCAGTCTCGACGGTCTGATGGGGCTTTCCGTGATCTCGTATGCACGTGAGGTACTCGGTAACGCAACTGCGGCGAACAAGACTAGTAGCAGCGTCTTCAAGAACGGCTTGCGGCCGTCGGGGGTGCTTTCGACTGACCAGATACTGCAAAAAGAGAAGCGAGGCGAGATCCGCAACGACCTTGCCGAGCAGTTCGGCGGCGCAATGCAGGCCGGCAAGACGATGGTGCTTGAGGCGGGCATGAAGTATCAGGCCATCACCATGAATCCGGGTGATGTGCAGTTACTCGAAACCAGGGCGTTTAACGTCGAAGAAATCTGCCGCTGGTTTCGCGTGCCGCCGTTCATGGTCGGGCACAGCGAGAAGTCCACCAGTTGGGGTACGGGCATTGAACAGCAAATGATCGGCTTCTTGACTTTCTCATTGCGCCCGTGGCTGACCCGCATCGAACAGACAGTCAGCAAAGGATGCCTCCCGCCGGCTGAGCGCGGATCGTACTACGCCGAGTTTTCAGTTGAGGGCCTTTTGCGCGCTGACAGTGCAGGGCGCGCGGCTTTCTACTCCACCATGACGCAAAACGGCCTGATGACGCGCGACGAGTGCCGAGTGAAAGAAAATCTGCCGCCGATGAGCGGCAATGCGGCAGTTCTCACGGTGCAGTCGGCGCTGCTGCCGATCGACGAGCTCGGCGAGCAGTCGGCCGCGTTGCAAGCGCAAGACGCGCTCAAGAATTGGCTGAATCAGGAGCAAAAGAATGAATCGTAGAAGCCGAAATGGTTACAAGGTCCGCGCGTTCGATCTCGACGTTAAATCTGTCGATGATGCGGGGCACTTCTCCGGCTACGGATCGGTGTTTGGCAACGTCGACAGTTATGGCGAGATCGTCGCGCCTGGCGCATTCGGGAAAAGCCTCAAAGAACTCCAATCCAGCGGCCGCGCGCTTCCAATCCTCTGGCAGCACGACACCTATACGCCGATCGGATCGTGGTCGGGCTTGAAAGAGGACGATCACGGCCTTTTCGGCGACGGCGAACTGTGGATCAACGATGCGCCGAACGCAAAGATCGCGTATCGCGGCATGAAGTCGAAGGCCATCACCGGCCTGTCGATCGGCTATTACGTGCTGGACTCCAGCTACAACGAGAAGACCGGCGTTCGTACTCTGAACGAGCTAGATCTCGTCGAGATCAGCATCGTGACGAACCCAGCAAACCCGGACGCGCGCATTGAAGCCGTGAAGTCGGTCATCGCACACGGCGGCATGCCATCGCTTTCACAATTCGAGCGGTTCCTGCGCGATGCAGGCTTCTCGAAATCGCAGTCTGCGGTGATCGCCAATCGCGGACTGAAGCACCTGCTCCAGAGCGAGTCTGGCAGCGAGGCGAACGATGTAGGTAATCGGCTGCTGGACAGCCTCAAATCTCTCTCTTTCTGAGGAATCGCACAATGAGCACCGCGCAATCCCGTGAATTGGGTCGTAAGGAATACGGCCGCAAAGACACCGGCTCGAATCCCGAGCAGGTCATGGAACAGGTCACCGCCGAACTGAAGCGCATCGGCGACGAAGTAAAGAAGTTCGGCGAAGAAGCGCTGAAGCAGGCGAAGTCAGCTGGAGAAGTAAGCGCCGAGACGAAATCAAAGGTGGACGAACTGTTGCTAAAGCAGGGCGAGTTGCAAGCGCGGCTGACTGAGGCGGAGCAAAAGCTTGCGCGACGCGGAGATCTCCGCGAGCCCGTCGAGGTTAAGAGTTGGGGACGCCTGGTCGCCGAATCGGAAGAGATGAAGGGGATAGACAGTAGCGCGCGCAAATCCGTGCGTGTTCGCATCGACCGAAAAGACATCATGAATGTCCCGGCGAGCGTGGGTGCCAGCACAAGTGCGACAAATTCGCTGACCGTTGCCGACCGTCAGGCCGGCATCGTGGCGCCGGGACAGCGCACGATGACAATCCGCGATCTGCTCATGCCCGGTCAAACGAGCGCCAACTCCATTGAATACACCGTCGAGACGGGGTTCACCAATGCTGCAGCGACGGTGGCTGAAGGCAAGCAAAAGCCGCAATCGGACATTAAGTTTGATCTGAAGAACCAGCCGGTCCGCACGATCGCGCACGTTTTCAAAGCATCGCGGCAAATTCTTGACGATGCACCGATGCTCCAAAGCTACATCGACGGGCGCGCTCGTTACGGCCTGATGTATTCAGAAGAAGCTCAACTGCTTAGCGGCGATGGCACGGGTTCGAACATCCTCGGCATCATGCCGCAAGCTTCGGCATTCAAATCTACTCTGGACTTCGCGAGTTCTACTGCTATCGATCGCCTCCGACTCGCGCTGTTGCAGGCCGTGCTCGCGGAGTTTCCGTCGACTGGTATCGTGCTCAACCCTATCGACTGGGCGACCATCGAGTTGATGAAGGATAATCAGGGGCGCTATCTTATCGGCAACCCGGTTAACGGGACCGCGCCGCGCCTGTGGAATCTTCCGGTAGTGGAGACTCAAGCGATGGAGCGAAACCACTTTCTGACCGGGGCATTTGCAATGGCTGCGCAGATCTTCGATCGGATGGAGGTCGAAGTTCTGATCTCGACGGAGAACCAGGACGACTTCATTAAAAATATGGTAACGCTGCGCGCGGAAGAACGACTCGCGCTGGCGGTCTATCGTCCTGAAGCCTTCGTGACTGGTGAAGTCACGGCGAAAGCACGCTGACGCTGCGTCGCGATCTAGATAGGGAGCCGCCTTCGATGCGGCTCTCTTTTTGGGGGGAGTTCAATGAGCAGTTACAGCGATCCGAACAAGGTTTGGGTGCAGCCAATCTGCACCTATGGCGGCGAGGATGGGTTCAAGAATCCTACTAGCGCCCCGTATGAAGTTACCCGTGCGCGAGCGGCCGAGTTAAAGGCCAATGACCTTGTTCGCGAATTGGACAGTGGTGGCGAAGTTGGGAGCGGAAAGATCGCTTCGCCCCCTTCAAACAAGAAGGCGCCTGATCCGCAAAACAAAGCCAGGGCGCGATGAATGGATGATCCGACGCCCATCATTACGAGGGAACAAGCACTTGCGCATTTGCGCGAGGACGCGGGCGTAGCTGATCAATTGATCGCGCTCTACACGCGCGCAGCGGTGCAGTCTGCTGCAGACTTTCTTAATAGACAGATCTACGCAAACGCGGATGACATGGCTGCGGCCGTTCGCGCCGGGACGGCTGGTGATGATCCAATCGTGGTCAATGACGCCGTACGCGCGGCGATTTTATTGATTCTCGGCACGCTGTACGCTTATCGCGAGGACGTCGCTGTCGGCACCTCGTCGAGCATTTCAGAACTGCCCCTGGTATCGAAGCAATTGTTGTTTCCGTACCGCAATGGGCTTGGCGTCTAATGCGTGCGAGCGAACTAAACAGGCGAGTGCGCATTGAGCAGCAAGACACGCAAAGTAAGTATGCCAACGGAATCGAATGGGTGCTTGTCGACACTGTATGGGCTGACGTGTTCATGGATAGCGGTCGGACGGTGATTGCCTCCGATGCACTCATCAGCGAGGTCCGAGCGAGTGTGCGCATTCGCTATCGACGGGATATTCGTGCAGGCATGCGCGTGGTTGTGGATGGGCAAGCAATGCGTATAGAGGCGGTGCGCCTCGATTTGCGTCGACGCCAACACGTCATCCTCATTTGCGTGAGTGATGAGCGCTGAAGACATTGTTCGCGATGCTTTGGCGAACCTGGCGGACGGCCACGTTTTTGCTGACGTCGCCAAGCAAGGCGTGCCTCCGCCCTGGATCGTGTATCAAGTGGCGGGGGGCGAAATCGCGGCGGATCTGAGCGGCAGGCCATTCGACGAGTATCTTGCGCGCGTGCAGATCGCGGTGTGGCATGCAACGCCGGAGGGTCGCTCCTCGCTGATGCAACAAGTCGTGCGCGCAGTGATTTGCCCTGAGGTAGGGGCTGTACCGCTAGGCGCGCCTGCGAACATCTTCGAGCACGAGACGCGGCTATTCGGTAGTCGCGTTGAAGTGAGCGTTTGGAGTGATTTGTAGCGAGACGCGCAAATCTATTGAACCGCGAGATTGTTTTTGTTGCTTTAAGAGGAGTACAGATATGAACGAAATGCGAGTATCGCCAGACGGTAGCAACAGTGCCGATGTCTCAAGCGCAGTACCGTCTCTCGGTACGCAATTGGATTACAAAAAAAATGGTGAAGGCGATGAGAAGTTTGCCGCAGTCGCCAACTTTACGGACATCTCGAGTTTCACGGGTTCAGCGAATCTTGTTGATGTGACGCGCCTAAACAGCAAGGGGCGAGAGAAGAGGCGCGGCATGCCAGATTGGGGGCAGGTAACGGTTGCCTTGCACATCAAT
>NZ_JARUXJ010000237.1:0-29817 GCF_031451465.1 Caballeronia sp. LZ003
ACGACTACGAGGCTTTGCTGCCCTGGCGACTGAATCCAACCATAGCCTGACGTATGTCGCATGGCAATGCGCAAGGGACGCCGTCTAATGCGCGCTTACAATTTTACGACCGTCAGCGTCATGTACCTTGCCCTCCAAGCGCTTTTGTACATATCGACGCAGTTCTACATTAGTCGTAAGTTTCGCGGGCTTGGGTCGTTTAGCGAACCGTTCTGCCTTCCACTGCGCAACCGATGCACGATACTCGAGACACCCGCCTCGAGTCGCAGCATTGCGCGTAAGTTCTCGTGATACGGTTGATGCACTTCGTCCGATTCGGCGGGCGATCTCGCGCACCCCGAACCCCTGGACAGAGAGCAATGCTATCTCCTCTCGCTCAGCGAACGGCAAGTATCGACCAGCGATAGGTTTGGACATGAATAGTGGCATGCCGCCACGATAGCGGAACCAGCGCGAGCCTACCGCTTGTGATGCACCTACCGCCTGCGCCGCTTTCTCGCTTGTAATGCCGGTCGCAATCTGTTGCCAAACCGACGCTCGATCTCCTGCCAGAGTGATGGGGCGCCAGGCGAGTACATCGCTGCTCGACCCGTCAACCGATACACCTGCTTTGCACTTCGCACCATGCAACACCTCCTCGATCAAAGGTGTTGCGACGACCCGTTAAATCCGCCCGATATCTCAGCATTCGGCACACCGAACATTTGGTGGACGTTGGCGTTGAGCCATCAGTCGGAACTGTCGGTGATTCCTATGACAACGCTCTGGCCGAAACGATCAACGGCTTGTATAAGACCGAGGTTGTGCATCGGCGTTCATGGCGTATGCTCCAAGACGTCGAACTCGCCACGCTCGAATGGGTTCACTGGTATAACCATCATCGGTTGCTCGGCCCACTTGGGTACATGTCGCCGGCGGAGGCAGAGGAAGCTTACAATCGCAAACTGGCGCGCTCCGCTCGCGCGGCGTAGCGCCAAACTTGGCGGTCTCCGACAAAGCCGGGGCGGTTCACAGAGCTTCCCCAGTTCACATGCTGGACTCAACGCATGGGCGAGGT
Organism: Caballeronia sp. LZ003; assembly: GCF_031451465.1. Taxonomy (NCBI): domain Bacteria; kingdom Pseudomonadati; phylum Pseudomonadota; class Betaproteobacteria; order Burkholderiales; family Burkholderiaceae; genus Caballeronia; species Caballeronia sp. LZ003. The sequence continues at coordinate 1,058 of NZ_JARUXJ010000237.1, forward strand.
TGCCTGTCGCAGTCTTTATCCTTGCTTGCCTCAAGTCGCCGCGAACACCACGGTCTTGCTGCGCGCTCCGCGTGATTCCGAGCTAAGTGGCATACCGCTCCACCGGCTTTCGTGCCGTCGCACACATACGTATGTGTCGACGGCAATTCGCGTCCTGCTGTTAAGCGGTGTAGGCAGGGGTGACTTTTCAACCCTTGGATGCGGTTTAACAGATTCGTTTTCCTCAACCGTCCCATGCTCAGCCTAGAGGCTCATCTTGGCGTAACCGCTTCGCCGCAAGCCCCATTTCCCACGGACTACGCCACCTTGCCAGTGTCGGCAAGTCACCGTCGCTTCGGCTCACTCCCTCTCGCAGCAGAGAAAGGGCATGCACCGGAACTGCGAAGTCAACTTCTCCGGGTCCTGGATTCCGGACACGGTCAAGCAGCTTCACCCCCATGCGGGCGGGCTACGCTGGCTGAGCGTACAGCAGCTGAAATCCTCGACCCACAGCGCGTTAGGCCGCTCGGTCCGGAACTGACATTTGACCCGGTCCAGCGGGCACGGAGACGTGCCCGGCGGCTGGCATCTATTGACTCTTCTATCTGTTTTTGCCGGACTGCTTTCCGATGATCGAGTCCGCGACCGTCGCCGGCGCACTGGGGACCGTCAGGTTATAGGCGCCTTCTGCTTCGGCAAACTTCATGTAGACGGTCTGGATCGATCTGAGATGTTCGTGCATTTCCGCCACCGCAGCGTCGGCCTTTCGTGCACGCAGGAGTTCAATGAAGCGGGACCTGGACCGGATTACGCTGCGGGTGGTCTCCGCGCCAAGGCGCTTCGCGAAACTTCGCATGACTCCGCCGACGGTCTGCATCATCATCACGAGCACCGGGTTTTTAGTTGCAGCGGCGAGAACATTGTGAAACTCGATGTTGACGTCGAGCTTCTCCATCATCCGCTTCTCGGCAAACAGTTGTTCTGCCAGCCTGACGTTAGCTTCCAGCGCTTCAAAATCCGATTCGTCTGCGCGCTCGCACGCTACGCGCACAACGACCTCTGCAATCCAGGCCCGTGCTTCGGTGAGCTGGGCGAGCGAGATGCCCCCTAGGCGCAGCAGATCGCCGATCGACGCGGACACTGCGTCGGTTTTTCCGCCCGATACGAATGCTCCGCCACCTTTGCCCGGCCTGAGTTCGAGCAGGCCGGCGTTTTCGAGGGTGCGCAAAGCTTCCCGCAGGATCGACCGGCTGACATTTAGCTGCTTCGACAGTTCGCGTTCCGGTGGCAACCGGTCACCGACCCTCAACGTGCCATCCTCCAGCATCTGCCGGACACGATCGGCCACCTCCTGAAATGCCCGCTTTTCGCGTAATGGCCTGAATACCGGCTGCGCACGCGAAGGAGAAGGGGGCACTGGGGAATCTGCTTTCATGGATATAGACGTGGGGAAAAAGGCGGCTGCAGGTCATTGTCATGCTGGAGAAGCGATGGCAAGGCGCGGTGCAGTATGCCGCTCCCGCCGACGGAAGGTCTTCCATCGACTGGGCTCTGTCCCATCAATAGGGCCGTGGCGCGACTGTCTCGGCTTCCACAACCGGCAATGTCATTTCTCCAACGCGCTCGATTGCAATTTTAACCCGATCTCCCGCAGTAATCGGCCCGACGCCTTCTGGCGTGCCGGTTGCGATGATGTCGCCTGGTTGCACCGGCAACACCGAAGAAACGAGCTCGACAAGTTCTGCGATACCGACGATCAGATCACGCGTGTTGGCGTCCTGGCGCAGTTCGTCGTTGACGTACAGGCGGTTCGTGAGGCCGCCGGTATCACCGACCTCATCGGCGGTGACGATCCAGGGGCCAACCGGCGTGAAGCTGGCGAAGGATTTTCTCATCGACCGTTCCTCTTCGCCCGTACCGGGTTCGATGCGCATCGTCAGGTCCATGAGGCACGAATATCCGAATACGAACTGCAACGCATCCTTCCTGGAAATGTTCCGGCCGTGTTTGCCGATGATCACGGCTAGCTCGGATTCATGGTCGAACCGTCGCCCGGAGCCCTTGGGAAGAGTGATGACCTGACCCGCGCCAATCACCGATCCAGGCGCCTTCAGGAAAAATCCCTGGTCACGGGCCGAACGGCCCTTTTTGGTGACAGCCCGTTCCTGCAGTTCGCCGATGTGTTTCTGATAGTTGGTCGGCGCCGCGAAAACATGCGCCGGATCCGGAACCGGCGCAAGCAGTTTGACTTCCACAATGGGGCAGCCAGCGGATCTTCTGACTGTGTGCTCGATATCGCCGCGGATTTCGTCGTTCCAGTGTGCAATCAGCCAGCGCATGCGGTGCTCGGGCACCGTGTCCAGGGCGGAAGGAAGGCGCCACGTCACGTCGATGATATTTTCGTCGGACACCACACCAATTCTGAAGTCGTTAAAGGACGCGAGTTTCATGGGAGCAAACCGTCTGATAGAAGGGTTTCGATCCAAAATTCCGTATTTGGTTGGACCATAACATACAAGCGGTCGAGCTGCCAGAGTTTTAAGGCTACGTCTCAAGGGTAAACCGGGTTGACCCTGGCGCGGGGAGATGGCTAATATATGGTTGGACCAAAAACTGGAAGATTGAAAGTGAACTCCGATGCAATGGTACAGGCTGAAGTTCTTGTGGTGGGAGCGGGCCCGGTTGGCCTTGCCCTGGCAGGCGATCTGGGATGGCGAGGCAGGGATGTCATGGCCATCGAGACGACAGATGGTTCGATCTATCAGCCAAAGATGGACCTGGTGGGCATCCGCACCATGGAATTCTGCCGGCGGTGGGGGATAGTTGATGCGGTCGAGGCGAGCCCGTATGTAAGAAGTTATCCTCAGGACAACGTCTATCTGACCTCGCTTGCTGGTTACGAGCTTGGACGGCAGGTGATGCCGTCGATGGCGGACGACCGGCCGCCACCGGAAAGCCCCCAGAAGCGGGAGCGTTGTCCGCAGAACATGTTCGATCCGATTCTGCGCGACTTTGCGGTTTCGCAGCCTTCGGTGACGCTGCGCTATCGCCATCAGCTCGAATCCTTCGAGGAAGACGACAGTGGTGTCACATCCATCGTTCGCGACCTTGAGACGGACCGGCCGATAACGGTGCGCTCGAGCTTCCTGGTCGGCGCCGACGGCGCACACAGCACGGTGCGCAACACGCTTGGAATCGAGATGCGTGGCAGGGGAATTCTCACCTACACGACGAATGCCATATTCCGTTGCGCGGACTTCAATGCGAGGCACGACAAGCGTCCCGGATATCGCTATATGTTTGTCGGCCCTGACGGGGTATGGGCGACCATCGTCGCCATCAACGGCAAGGACATGTGGCGAATGTCCGTGATCGGCGGCCTCGAGCGGCGGGCATTTGAAGAGCCGGAACTGGTACAGATTGCGTACCGACTGATGGGGCATGAGTTTCCGCTTGAAATGGTAAGTGTGTTGCCGTGGGCGCGGGCAGAACTCGTCGCCGACAGTTATGGGAAGGGCCGGGTCCTGATTTGCGGCGATGCGTGCCACCGGACATCGCCGACCGGGGGGCTCGGTATGAATACGGGCATTGGGGATGCCGTCGATCTGAGCTGGAAACTGGACGCTCTGGTTGAAGGCTGGGGCGGCGAAAAGCTGATCGATGCCTATACCAGCGAACGCAAGCCTATCGCTCACCGCATCACCGAGTTTTCCACCGGGAATCTCATGATCATGAAAGGTGCACGAAGCGGCCCGGAGATCTATGAGGACACCGAGACGGGGCGCGCAGCACGCGTGAAGGTCGGAAAGGCCTTGCAGGAAGGACTCCAGCGCGAATGGCTTTCCATGAACATGCATCTGGGCAACCGGTATCTCGAATCACCCGTCGTCGTCTACGAGTCCGAGGACCGCGCGCAGGCTCGCGCCGAGCTCGAAGACGCGATCAACTATCGGCCGAGCTCGCGGCCGGGCGCTCGCGCGCCTCATGTATGGATGCGCGATGGCCGCTCGACGCTGGATCTGTTCGGCAAAGGCTTTGTCCTCATGAAGTTCAAGGCGGGTGTGGATACGCGGGAGCTGGAGCGTCAGGCGAGTGCCGCGAGCATACCGCTCCACGTAACAGACCTCGAAGAGCCGGCAATTGCGGAACTCTACGAATCTGCACTGGTGCTAGTGCGTCCCGACGGACACGTGGCGTGGCGGTCAGATGAACAGCCTGCGGACTGCCGCAAACTGATTGCGGCAGTGACGGGCAACGACTGGGAAGGAGTCAATCATGGCCATTGAAACCCCCGATTTTGCTGCGGCTGGTTCGTTGCCGGAGCTCTATGCAATGCTCGACAGGGTACAGATGAAGAATGGCTGGAACAAGCCCACGCCGTCTCTTTATCCGGAACCCAAACAGGTATTTGTTCCGGCGCGCTGGCAATACAATGATGCCCGAGCTGCACTTCACAAGGCGGGTGACCTGGTTGACCCGAAGTGGGCCGAGCGCCGGAACCTGATCATGGCCAATCCGCACCTGGGCAACGACTATCCGACGGTAACCACGCTCGTGGGCGCCTATCAGATGGTCAAGCCGGGGGAGACGGCAAGGAGCCATCGTCACACCCCCAATGCGATGCGCCTCGTCATCGAGGCAGCGCCGCAGACGTACACGATCGTGGATGGTGTAAAGATTCCGATGGAGCCGGGTGACGTCCTGCTCACCCCAATGGGGTCGTGGCACGGTCACAGCAACGAGAGTGCAGAAGAGGCTTACTGGATCGATTTTCTCGATGCCCCGCTTGTGCAGCTTCTCGGGCCGATGTTTTTTGAGCACCATCCGGACGAGCTCGAAAAAGCGGATGGGGTTGATGCGGATTCGTCCATGAGGTTCGCATTCTCGGAGTATTACCCTCGTCTGCTTGCCTCGTCAGAGATTGCTGCGGGTGTCAGAATGCTCCGCCTCCAGCCACCGTCTTTTCAAACGTTTGACCGCACGGTATTCAGGCTCGACAAGGGCGCAGAATTCAGACGGTCCCGGTCGACGATAAGCCGTATCTATTCGGTAATCTCTGGAAGCGGTCGAAGCGTCTTTGAAGACGCAGCGTTTGAATGGGCGCCGGGCGACATGATCGCAGTGCCAAACTGGCAGCGTCACACGTTGCATGCTCATGAAGATGCCACTCTTCTGGAAGTTTCGGACGAGCCGCTCCTCGCTATGCTCGGCTGGGCGCGGGAAGAGCGTTGCAGCATCCGTCAGACGGAGCAGGCATGAGTGTAGATCGGCGGGCAGCACAAAGCAGGCAGGAAAATTTCTGCCTGTTGCTGCTTGCCGGTGCTACTGTCCGATGATGGCCAGCGATGCACTGGCGTGAGCTGCGTTGTGAGTGGAACGTCGATTTGCATGCGTATCATGTTGGTCAGTATTCCGGACGGCCATGAGTGGGTAGTGACACAGCCAAGGCCTTACAGCTTCGCTGCTCCGGTTCGGCCGTTGAAGTACGCAGCGGAGCCAGATCGCGCGTATATGCTTCAGGAGTTTAGGAATATAGCTATGAGCTATGCCGTAAAGGAAACTTTCTACACCTTGCAGGGCGAAGGCGCCAATGCCGGTCGTCCGGCGGTGTTCTGCCGCTTCGCGGGCTGCAATTTGTGGTCGGGGCGTGAAATAGACCGTCCTGGCGCCGTCTGCCAGTTTTGCGACACCGATTTCGTCGGCACCGACGGCGAGAACGGTGGTAAATACAGGTCTCCTGAGGAACTTGTCTCGAAGATAGTTTCGCTGTGGCCGGAGGATGCGGCACACAGGTTTGTCGTTTGCACGGGGGGTGAACCGATGCTCCAGGTTGACCAGCCTCTCGTCGATGCGTTGCACGAAGCAGGATTTGAAGTGGCAATCGAAACGAACGGCTCAGTGCCGGTCCTCGGGACCATCGACTGGATCTGCGTCAGTCCAAAGGCAGATGCCCCGCTTGTTGTCAAGCGGGGCAACGAACTGAAGGTCGTGATGCCACAGGAGAACCAGCGTATCCACGAATACGAGACGCTCGATTTCGGCCACTTTTTTGTGCAACCAATGGCGGGTCCTTCAGGCGACATCAACAGGAGACTCGCGATCGACTGGTGCAAGCGTCATCCAAAGTGGCGCCTGTCGATGCAGACGCACAAATATCTGGACATCCCCTGATTACGAAACTGCGGGCCGGTTGAATGTGCCCACGCGGCATGGCTACCACCGGCCCTGTGTGTATTTCCGCAGTTCTGCTTGCGGGCACCTCTTTGCGCAGGAAAAAATGGAGACGACACCTGAGGAGATCGCGGTAAGCCGCAAGGTCTTCCGGCATCTGATGTGGTTCCTGGTGCTGCTGTTTATCTGTTCGTATCTGGACCGGATCAATATCAGCTTTGCTGCTCTCACGATGAACCGGGATCTCGGGCTCAATGCAACAACTTTCGGTATTGCCGGCAGCATGTTTTACGTGATGTACGTAGTCGCCGAGATCCCCAGTAATCTCGTGATGCAACGCGTCGGCGCGAAACTATGGATTCCCCGCATCATGATCACGTGGGGCCTGGCCTCGATGGCGTGCATCTTCGCTGTCGGGCCGCGAAGCCTGTATCTGCTGCGAGCACTTCTTGGGCTCGCCGAAGCGGGCTTCATGCCCGGAATCCTGCTGTATCTGACCTGCTGGTTTCCGGAATCCTGTCGCGCCCGCGCCAGCACGCTTTTCATCATGGCGCAACCAGTGACGACCCTTTTCGGATCGGCTGTGTGCGTTTCGTTTCTCGGGATTGATGGTTTGCTCGGTCTCGCGGGCTGGCGGTGGCTTTTCATCTTCGAGGGTGTCCCGTCGGTCATCCTTGGTGTTGTCGCATTTTTTATACTGGCCAATCGTCCGGAGGAGGCGATGTGGCTCAACGGGATTGAGAAGGCGACCCTGCGTTTCGCACTTGAACGCGATGATAGGCAGGCCACCGCGCGGGCGGGCGGGGACGCAGGCCCCGCAATCCCAGTGTGGCGCCAGTTGTCGCAACTTCCGCTAATACTTCTGGGCCTGTGCTATTTCGGTCTGGTCATGTCCCTGAGTACAAATTCGACATGGGTACCCCAGATCGTCCGCGGATTGGCGCCCCATGCGGGTCTTTTCGAGGTGGGAATCATTGCTGCCGTCCCGTCGCTCGTGACCATCGTTGCGATGAGTCTGTGGGGCGCGCATTCGGACAGGAATCGGGAACGTAAGTGGCATGTCGCCATCCCGATGCTGGTTGCCGCTGCCGGCTGGCTGACTGTTGCCCGTGCGCCTACACCGGCGTTGCGGTTTGCCGGACTGATCCTGTGTTCTGCCGGGACGTTTTCGGCGCAGGCGATTTTCTGGACGCTCGCGCCACAGTACCTTTCCTTGACCGCTCGTGCTGCCGGAATCGCTGCCATCAACGTCGTAGGGATGCTGGGTACGGCAGTCGGGCCAGCGGTGATCGGCGGACTGCATGATCTCACGGGCGATTTTGGGGCGGGTCTGTCTTTCGTTGCGGTCTGCGTGCTTGTCGGTGCGCTGTGCACAATCAGCATCCTGCAGACATCTGCCCCCCGTGAATTACCGCTGACCCGACGTGGCAGGCGGAACTGACCGTGTCGTTGCGCGCAAACAGGTTCGCACGCAACGGTCCCGGGCGTTCAGCGCTGCCACAGGTGTCGCAATGAGCCTGTCCCGCGGGTTTTCGCGAAGTCCCGGCGCGGACCTACCCAGATAATATAATGGTACTACCAAACTGTTTTCCTCAATTGATATGGCCCACCGCGCGGGGGCCAGCTGGGAACATACAATGCAGACATTGCGAGACATCATCAGCCGGAACGAACATTTTTATCCCGATCTCGACGCCTACGTCGATGGCGATCGGCGCCTGACGCACGCGCAGTTCGCCGGACGTGCACGGCAACTGGCGAGTGCACTGAACGAGCTCGGCGTGCGGCACCAGGACCGCGTTGCCGTCATGAGCACCAACCGGCTGGAATACATTGAGCTCTACGGTGCCTGCGAATGGGCTGGCTACATACTGACGCACGTGAACTTCCGGCTGGCAGCGCCCGAAGTCCTCTACATTCTTTCCGACAGTACCCCGCGTGTCGTCTTCTTCGAGGAGAAGTATCTCGCGCTCATGGAGAGCCTGCGTGCGCAGCTACCGGCGGTTGAACACTGGGTCTGTATAGGAGGCGAGTGCGCCTGGTCTCTTGCGTATGGCGCGCTGGCGGATAATGGGGACCCGGCGGGACCCGATACAGCGGTGGCGCCAGGCGACGAAGCCCATCTCGTGTACACAAGCGGCACGACGGGCCGCGCAAAGGGGGTACTCAGCAGCCACCGCCGAACCCTGAAAGCCGGTGAGTGCAATGCCACGGAACTGGAAATACGCCACAACGGCTGTGCGCTGATTACGACACCACTGTTTCACGTCGGCGCCAAATGGATGCGTCTGGGCCAGTCCTGGCGCGCCGGCACCTGTGTGCTTACCGGTCCGACGTTTGACGCAACCGAGATTCTCCGGCTCATCGAGAAGGAGCGGGGCGAGGTTCTGCTGCTTGTTCCGGAGCAGTTGCGGCAGGTCGTCGAAGCGCTCGAAACGGGGTCGTTCGATGTATCGAGCTTGCGCACGATCACCACGGCGGCCGCGCCCATTCCCGTACCGCTTCTGCGTCGTGCGATTGCGCGCTTTGGCGACGTCATGATGGTCCAGTACGGAATGACGGAAGGAAGCTGGACCACACTTTACCGCCATGAATTGCGCCCCGACGGGACACCGGAGGAGATCGAGCGCATTGCGTCGGTTGGCCATGCCACGCCTTACGTCCAGTTGCGCGTGGTGGACGACCGGGGCGACGACTGCGCGGCGGGCGTCCCCGGCGAAATCTGGGCGCGCTCGGACGCCATGCTTGAACGTTACTGGAACAATCCGCAGGCGACGGCCGAAGCACTCGCTGGCGGCTGGATGCATACCGGCGACGTTGGTTATCTCGACGCGCGCGGTTTTCTCTACCTGGTCGATCGCAAGAAGGACATGATCATTTCGGCAGGCGAGAACATTTATAGCCGTGAAGTGGAGAACGCACTCAACCTGCACCCAGCTGTGATCGAGTCGGCGGTAGTGGGTCGTCCGGATGAAAAATGGGGTGAAGTCGTCCATGCCTTCGTGGTGCTTCAGGCCGCGGACAGTAGCTGCGCCGATGTGCTGATCGAGCATTGCCGGACGCAAATTGCGCGATATAAGTGTCCAAAGGGAGTCACCGTGGTGACGACGCTGCCGCGCCTTGCGACGGGGAAGGTTGACAAGGTGGAGTTGCGCCGGTTAGCCCGCGAGTCATCGCAGGACTGACGGGAGAGGTGGGCGCCTGGCGGTCGTGCTTGCGGCGACAGTGCCGGATCACGGCGCCGAAGTGATGGCCGGAGCGCCGGTCCTCCGGAACCGGGCTTTACCTCACACCGTGGGTGTGCGAGGCGGGTGGGTTTACTGGATGGAGAAGCCGCCATCCACCGGGATGCAGACGCCGTGGATATTGGACGCAGCAGGGGAGCACAGGAACAGGATGACGTCCACCGCTTCGCGTACCTCGCCGAGACGGCCGGTAGCCGGGTACATGGCGTCCAGACGTGCCTGCCAGGCCAGAGGATCAAGACGTGACGCATAGGCGAGCGCCATTTCCGTGGCGTGGGCCGCCGGACAGATACCATTGACGCGAATGCCGTCACGGCCATAATCCATGGCGGCGGCCTTCGTCATCCCGACTACGGCGTGCTTGGCCGCGACATACTCAAAATTGCCACGGTTCGCAAACAGCCCCTGATTGGACGACACGTTCACGATCGTGCCTCCCCCGGTCCTTAGCATCTGCGGGATCGCATACTTCATGCATAACCACACACCTTTGGCGTCGACAGCCATGGTGCGCTCGTATGCCTCCTCTTCCAGGTCGCACAGGCGGCAGCCCTTACCCAGAACACCGGCACTGTTGACCAGATGATCCAGTCGGCCGAAGGTGTCCACGCATGCCTGCGCCATACGCTGGGCGTCGGCTGCCACGGAAACATCGCCGACGACGGCCAGCGCTTCGCCGCCTGCACTGCGTATCCGGCTGACGGTTTCCTCGAGTTTCGCGGGCGTTCGACCGGTGACCACAACGCGCGCGCCTTCGACGGCGAACGCCTCCGCTGCAGCCCGCCCGAATCCTGATCCTCCGCCGGTGACGAGTGCTACCTGACCGTTAAAGCGTGCCTGCTCCATTTTGCTTTATCTCCATTTTCGTTGAATGTGAAAAACGTATGTGGCCGCCGGACCGTTAACCATCGATCCGGCCTATAATGGTAGGACCATAATGATTTAGACACCAGGCCTTTCCGTACGCAAGCCGTCACGGCTGCCTGCTTCATCACCAGGAGGAGCAACAGATGGATTTCCCGAGCTACAGATCGCTGACGTTTCGACGTGATGGGCGCGTGCTGCACGTTACGTTGAACCGGCCGGATACACTGAACGCATTCGTGAATGAGATGCACGACGAATTTCAGAATTTCACGGCACGGGTGGGTGACGATGATGAAACGGACGTTGTGGTGCTCTCCGGTGCGGGCCGCGCATTCAGCGCTGGCGGTGACTTCGACGAGATCCAGCGGGGTATTGACGACCCGGCCCGCTTTTACCGCACCATTCCGCACATGAAGCGTATCGTGAACAATCTGCTCGATGTTCCTCAGCCAGTCATCGCGAAGATCAATGGCCCGGCGATGGGACTCGGCGCCACGATTGCGTTGCTGTGCGACATTACGTTCGCTGCGAATCACGCGAAGATCGGCGACCCGCATGTCAAGGTTGGCTATGTGGCTGGTGACGGGGGCGCCGCCATCTGGCCGCATCTTGTTGGCTACGCGCGTGCGAAACAGTTTCTGTTTACCGGGGATCCGCTCACCGGCGAGGAAGCAGCGAAGATCGGGCTGGTGAACTTTGCTTACCCGGCCGAAGAACTCGATAGCGCAGTCGAAGCGTTCGCGCAGAAGCTCGTGAATACGCCAAGGTTCGCGCTGCGATGGACCAAGGCTACGGTGAACATCGGGCTGAAGCAGGCTGCAGCGGCCGTACTTGACGCTGGTGCGGCCTATGAGGCGCTCTCCAGTCGTACGCGTGATCACGCCGAGGCAGTCGCTGCCGCGCGAGCCAAACGCGAGCCCAGTTTCACAGGGGACTAGGCGCATAATCACCCCGCGGCGTGCGGCGTCGATCGCACGCCGGCGCGTGCGTGCAACAGCGGGTGCGCAGGAAACGCACTGCGCGAAGGCTGCTGCGCGGGCTGCTCTGGAAACGGTCGACGCCGGGCCGTTGCATCACCAGTTTGAACAGGGGGCGGCACCGTAAGAAGCGATGCCGCCCGGACCCGTTGCGCCGGGCAATAAGGTTTCGGTTTTGTGGGCGGGACGACAGGGGGTCTTTCCGATGTTTGGCGATACACCCGTCTGCCATCCCCCGGGACGGGCGATATGGGTGTGCCGTGGCACTCAGGCTGCAACGGTGCACTGAGCCTGGATGTACCCGGCATAACGACGCAGATGGTGATGCATGCCGCCGAGTATCGCGTCGGTCTGGACCAGTCGACGATAGTGATGTCCGACGCGATACTCTTCAGCGATACCGTAGCCGCCATGTAGCTGGATCCCCTGCGCTGTGACAAAGCTGGCACTTCGCATCGCCTGCGCCTTGCAGCCTGAGATGACCGCCGTGCGGTCTGCACGCTCGGGTTGCGCGAGCGCCGCCAGGCCGCGATGCAGGGACCCGCGAGCCTGCATCGTCGCGATCGCCATGTCGGCAATGCGGTGTTGCAGTGCCTGGAAGGAGCCGATCGGCACGCCAAACTGTCTGCGGGTTTTCAGATAGTCGCTGCACAGGCAAAGGACGTCCTCCAGACCGCCCACTGTCTCCGCGCACTGGGCGACGATCGCCTCGTCAATCGCCAGTTGCAATCCTGCCCAGGCTTGTCCTTCTGCGCCAACGAGGCAGTCGGCGCTTACCTGCACGCCGTCGAGCACGAGGTCTCCGGCAGGGCCGCCGTCTACCAGTGCATAGGGCTCGACATGCAATCCCGGAGTGTCCCGTGCAACCATGAAACAGGACAGACCCCCATGGACTCCCGGCTCATCTGCACTGCGCATCACCACGAGAAAGTGGTCGGCGACCGGCGCACCTACGACGAGTGTCTTGCGGCCGTGAAGTCGCCAGCCGCCGTCTGTCTCACGTGCGGCGCGAGCTGCGACTTGGCGGACATCGCCGCGGGTTTCAGGCTCGCTGTGAGCGACCGCAACAAGCTGTTCGCCAGTGGTGATGGCGCCGAGAAACCGCTCCTGATGGTGATCGCTGCCAAGGTTGCGCAGGATGGAGGCGGGTAGCACCGCCGACATCACGAACGGTTCGAGAACCAGACCGCGGCCCAGTTCTTCTGCGATGAGTGCGGTCTCGACGTTCCCCAGTCCAAGTCCGCCATGCGCCTCTGGAACGCTTGCCGCCAGCAGGCCGAGTTCTGCGAACTCGTGCCAGACTTCGCGCCGGAACCCGCCCGAAGCTCTGGCCTGTTGCCGGACTTCGAACGTGTAGGACTTCTGGACGTATCGCGAAACGCCGTCCTTGAGCATCTGCTGATCTTCAGTCAGGTCGAAATGCATCAAACGGTCTCCCTAGAGGTTGAAAAGCGCCTTGGCGATAATGTTTCGCTGGATCTCGGCGCTTCCGCCATAGATGGTGCAGGCGCGGCGGTAGATCAGTTCGGCGACGATGCCCGGGGCGAAGTCCGGGCCGGGAAAACGCTGTTCGCGCAGTGACGGATCGTCGTTGGAGTCCGGGTAGTAGACTGCTCCGTAGTCGCCGATGATCTCCACCAGCATCTCCGTAAGCTTCTGATGCATCTCCGAGCCGCGGACCTTGAGCATCGAGGCGATCGCCATTCCGCCGTTGCGCTCATCAAGGCCCTGGTGCAGGACCCGTTTGACCGTCATGTCGAGCGCCAGGACTTCAAGCTCGAACTGGGCCAGCCGCTGGACGAATGCCGGATCCTCGATAAGCGGCCGACCTGCGTCGCGCTGGATAGTGGCATAGCGACGGATCCTCGCCAGATACCGTTTAAGCGCCGGTGCTTCAGCCCCCTGAAAGGCGCGTTCGTCGAACAGCAGGGACTTCGTGTATGTCCATCCCTCGTTTTCCGCACCGACCAGGTTTTCTGCCGGTACCCGGACGTTATCGTAGAAAACTTCGGCCAGATGGTGCGATCCTTCCAGGGTCGTGATCGGCCGGACGGTGACGCCGGGGCTGCGGATGTCCAGCAGAAGGAAGGAAATGCCGCGTTGCGGCCTGGCATCCGGATCCGTGCGCACCAGCACGAAATTCCAGTCGCCATGGATTCCGTAGCTGGTCCAGATTTTCTGGCCGTTGACGATATAGTGATCCCCGTCGCGTACGGCCGTTGTCCTCAGCGACACCAGATCCGAGCCGGCACCCGGCTCGGAGAAGCCCTGTACCCAGAAGACCTTGCCTTCCCGCATGCCGGGCAGAAACCGCCGCTTCTGCTCCTCGCTGCCAAACTTGCAGATGACAGGACCCGCCAGGTGAACACCGGACTGATTCTGCAGCGGCGCGCCGGCAAGATAACACTCCTCATCGAACACATAGCGCTGTTCAGCCGACCATCCAGGGCCGCCATATTCGGTCGGCCATCCGACCACGGACCAGCCACGGGTCTCGTGCAGGATCCGCGTCCAGCGCAACTGATCGTCGCGATCGGGAAGATATCCCTGCTGACCACGGCGGGCCAGGTCGGGCGGAAGGTTTTCTTTCAGAAAATCGCGTACCTCCTGACGGAACGATTCGATTGCGGGATCTGGCTGGAATTCCATATGTCCATCTCTGGGAAAGGTAACTGGCACGGGATGTCCTGCGAAGGCACGCATGCCTCTGCGTGACACCCGGCCCGGTCAGGCTGGATTTTGTCCGCGAGATCGCGGGACGACACCACCGGCTCGTGGCTCAGGCGGAGCTCGATAACGGAACCGCCGCGCCACTGATTGCCGCTGCGTCGCCTGAGGCAAGGAAGGCGATCACGCGGGCCGCAGCATCCGTGCTGACCCACTGGGCGGTATCGGCATCCGGCATCGCGGCGCGATTCTCCGGTGTGTCGATGATGGTGGGCAGCACGCAGTTCACGCGGATACCACTGGGGCGTAACTCCGCTGCCATCGCTTCCGTCAGTCGCATAACGGCAGCCTTGGACGCAGCGTACGCACCCATGCGGGCGGCTGCCCGCTCTCCGGTAACCGCCGCGACATTGACGATGCTGCCGCTCCGCTGTGCAAGCATGACGGGCGCTACCGCCCGGGCCATGTGAATCACCGATCGGGCGTTTAGCCCGAACAGAAACTCCCAGGTCGCATCGTCGGTCTCGTGCACAGCCTGACCCATGCGAAAACCGCCAGCGACATTGCACAGGGTGTCGATACGCCCCCAGTGCCCGAGCACAGTTTGAACCGCCTGCTGTACTGCGTCCGCGTTGGTCAGATCGGGAGAAAGCAGGAGCCGGGTGGTGTTTTCCTCGAAAACGGAACGAAGTCTGTCGCCGTCGCGGTCGATCAGCACGACATGATCACCGCGGGCGTGGAGCAGCTGGGCCAGGGCTTGGCCCAGGTTGCCTGCTGCACCCGTGACGAGCGACACGTGTGGCGGCCTGGAAGGACTGGAGTTCAAGATATTTGCCTCTTTCTCAGGTTGATGTGTTTCGCGACACCCTCGGGTCGCCCGTTACCCGGGGCACGGCTTGGCGTGCCGGGGTGAACCAGCATCCTCAGGATGCGCTGCCATGCCTCAGCACACGTCCGGGCAGGCTGGCTCCTTTTTCCCACGCTTCGCCTGGCCGGGGCAGTACGGTGCCGTTGACGAGAACAGCCTGCATGCCGGTCGGGTACGACACCAGCCGCTCGACGCCACCTGGCATGTCGGTGACACGCTCGAGCGGGCCCGCACCGATGGTCGCGGGGTCGAACACCACGACGTCGGCCGGCGCGCCGACGGCCAGGTGCCCGCGGTCGCGGAAACCGAAGATGGATGCCGGCCGTCCGGTGAGCATATGTACCGCGCGCTCGAGCGACAGTACCTTCTTTTCGCGTACCCAGTGGCCAAGCAGATGAGTGCTGTAACAGGCATCATTCAGCTGCGAAAGGTGAGCGCCTCCGTCTCCAAGACCAATCACGACGTTTGGATCGCGCAAAATCTCTTCAGCATCGTCCTCGTCAAAGTTCAGCATGGGAATGCGGAATCGTGTCTTGAGATCATTCGCGAGCGACAGGTCGAGTACGAGGTCGACCGGGTGCACGCCACGCTCTGCAGCCACATCCTCGACCTTGCGTCCTTCAAGCCCCGGTTCGCTCGGGCAGAACGAGATCTCCAGCAGGCGCCAGCTCGCCCGGCGCATCCTGCCCTCATCCTCGCCACCGGGGAAGTGATGATCGTTGCCTCCGCGGCCCTCGACCTCCTTGCGGAACAGTTCGCGAAATGCCGGGTCCTGATAGATGCGCGCGCGTTCCTGGGGGGTATTGGCCTGTACGACGGGTTTGAAAATCGCCCAAGGGTCGAAAGCAGAAGGAAGTGCAAAGTCCACCTCCATGACAAGTGGCCTGCAGGCGGTCTGAGGGTAGATCGGCAGACCGCGTTCGAGGAACTCCCGGGTGTGCTCCAGGCCTGCGCGATGCTTGCCCTTGCCGAGCTGTCCAGCCACGAAAAAACTCCAGCAGACGTTCCGACCGGTCGCGCGAGCCAGCGCTTCAAACTCATCCCACGGAGGCATGCGGCCAACGTTGTAGTGCATGATGCCGGTATTCTCTTCACGCAGCGCCTCCGCGAGGGCTAGGACTTCGTCGAAATCGGCCACGCGACTGGGCACGGGCTTTCCGTCGAAGCCGAAGTGGGTCGGCGCGACGGACGTTGAAAATCCGAGTGCACCGGCCCGCAGGGATTCGACAACGAGTGCTTTCATCTGGGCAATTTCCTCCGGTGTCGCCTTGCGCTCGACCGCGGCCTCCCCCATCACATACAGGCGAACCGGAGAGTGACCGATGAAAGTTGCGGCGTTGATCCCCAGGCCGTTGCGTCCGATGCGATCCAGGTACTCCGGGTAGGTGGAAAATCCCCAGTCGCCCATGCCTGCTTCCAGCGCGGCCAGGTCCATCCCTTCGACGCGTTCAAGCATCCGCATGATGTGCCCACGATGTTCGGGGCGCGTGGGCGCGATACCGAAGCCGCAGTTGCTCATCACCACCGACGTGACGCCGTGCCATGGCGAGATTGTGAGCATCGGATCCCATAGCACCTGTGCGTCGTAGTGTGTGTGCACGTCGACAAAACCTGGCGTCACCGCGCATCCGTCAGCATCGATGGTGCGCCGCGCGTCCTCGGGCGCCTCACCGAGTGCGACGATGCGGCCGTCGCGAATGCCGACGTCGCCGGAGAAGCCAGGCTTTCCGCTGCCGTCGATTACGGTCCCGCCGACAATCTTCAGGTCGTAGGTCATAAGAGTCTCCGAAAGTAATCTGGTTTGGCCATCCCCGCGCGCCTGCGCCGGAAGAGGACAGGGTGATTCCAGTTGCTTGAGGCAACGTGGTTCCATTGGATAGTGTACGCTATCTACAACAGTCCGGAATACGGGCTTCTGCTTATAGCGCGGAGCCCGTAAACGGGGCGGCGGTGCCCGCCTGTGATGACGGCTCAAGGTGATGATGTGAGTGTAGGTGTGTTGGTGCTACCATACGACCCTTATAAAGCTGAGCCTATCCGTGGTTGTGCGAGTGCGCGAGGGTGCCAAGGCAGCATGACATCGCACAACTGCCGCGCTGTGCCGGAGAAAGTCCTGCGCCACTGACGCGGGCCAGACGTAAGAGGCCGTCGCCATCGCTGGCCTGTGCCTGCGAGGCGCGCATGTTGGTGCCTTCGTCGGGCTCCCGGTTGCCTATGGACTACTTGGTTGACCCCCGCCTCTGGTCATTCCATCATTGGTCGCGCCATACTACCTGTGCGATTAATCGTGCATCCTGAAACGGTGACGTCGCTCTGTTCCACAACTTCCTGCGTGTGTCCGTCGCGCCCGAGTCGCTGCGCACGCGGTCGACTTTTACTACTGCCGCCTCAGACGAGGACGGGACGTGCAAAGTCTTTCGTCCCGTCGGGTCAATGCAGGGCGTCATGCCGGGAGCGGGCAACTGCGAATTGCGAGCGCCATAGTTTCGCACCGGTTGTCGTGCTGGAACGGTTGACGTCGGGAGGCACGTGGGTGCTTCGAAGCCGTGGGGCACCGGCAATTTTCAGCAGGGCGGGACCTTCTCGGGCGGGCTTACTCGTGTCGATTCCGTATCTGGCTGGCGGAGTTGCGGTACTGCCCGCGGGGAGGTTGTCGGACTTGCTGGTCAAGCGCGGATTTCAGCCCTTCACCGCACGACGCATGATGATGTCGGCCTCGGCTGTACTGACCGCCCTGGCGATGTTCGCGACTGCGTACTGCACGACGCTGGCGTCGGCGGTGACCATGCTGACGGCCGGGATGTTTGCCTATAGTCTTTCCGCGGCCAATTTTGGCACGCTCCCCGCGGAAGCAATCACTACGCGGCGCCTAGTTGGGTCACTCGCTGGCATCCAGAATTTCGGGGCGTTTATCGGTGCAGCATGTGCGCCGCTGGTGACGGGAATTGTTTTGGACAGACTCGGCGGATTCTTCATCGCGCTGATTCTGGCCGGCTGTCTCGCACTGTTTTCTGCGTTTCTGTACGGCCTGGTAACGCACAGACGTATTCCCGTTTGACGTGAAGTGCCAGTTATAACAATGCTGGCTGTCAGGATAACGCCAAGGTCATTCATCATTCATCTTCTGCGAGTCTCCTGACAAGAGACTTGCAGTCTGTCCGTTACGGGCAGGTCGCCACAGCCGGAAGCATCCGGAATACTTCATCCGCACGCACTCGTGACGCCAGTCCTCGCTGTATAAATTTTGCACCTTTGCGATCGGGCATGCGTCCCGCTGTAACCCTACGTTCGGGTACGTCCGCGAATGACACGAGGCACACAGGAGGCGACAGCGGACAGTTATTGATGGCCGCTTTCCGTGGTCAGTCCATCGGGGGAGTTCCCGACGGGGAAGAATGGAGGCCGGCATCGGCTGCGCACGCGTGGCCTTCGGTGCGCGACCGGTCTTCCGGTGTGGCACCGGAACGTCGGGCGCAACGCGAAGTCAGGTAAGCGCAATGCGGTTTGCCTCACACTGAATTCAATGTCAATCGCCCGCGTTCGCTTTCCTGCGCGAGATGTTGGTGCTACCATGGAACCTAATATGAAGCGATCGTTGTCGGGCATCGGGCGGTTGGCGCGCAGACGACGTTCCCTCTTCGCGAGACGGCCATGAAATCGATTCCTGCGGGAGAGACGTATTCGTCGGCATTGCTGCCGGTCGCGTTCTGACGCAACGTATTTCGCCATGCCTGGCATCGAGACATCAGTTCGTTTGCGCAATGTAGATGGTACAGGGGCGCCCCAACAGTCGAAGTTCGTTACTGGCAGGTTTTTGTTGAGGAGTACACCAAATGAAGATTGTTGTCCCCGTGAAACGGGTGATTGACTACAACGTGAAAGTTCGTGTCCGAGCGGATGGCACCGGTGTGGACCTATCGAACGCGAAGATGTCGATGAATCCGTTCGATGAAATTGCCGTGGAGGAGGCAGTGCGACTGAAGGAAGCCGGCGTGGCAGCCGAGGTGATCGCGGTGTCGGCGGGCGTTGCACAATGCCAGGAAACGCTGCGCACCGCACTGGCAATTGGCGCGGATCGCGCTATTCTGATCGAATCGGAGGACGAACTGCAGCCTCTCGCCGTCGCAAAACTGCTCAAGGTGCTGGTCGACCGGGAGCAGCCGCAGCTTATCATTCTGGGCAAGCAGGCAATTGACGACGATTCGAACCAGACCGGCCAGATGCTTGCAGCGCTCGCGGGGATGCCGCAGGCGACATTCGCCTCCAGGGTCGTCGTCAAGAACGGCCGGGCTGCCGTCTCGCGCGAGGTGGACGGTGGGTCGGAAACGCTGTCGCTGACGCTACCGGCGGTCGTGACGACTGATTTGCGGCTCAATGAGCCACGGTACGTAACGCTGCCCAATATCATGAAGGCGAAAAAGAAGCCGCTGGAGACGCTAACGCCAGCGGACCTCGGCGTAGACGTGACGCCGCGGCTGAAGACACTGAAGGTCGCTGAGCCGCCCAGGCGCAGCGCAGGCGTAAAGGTACCGGATGTGGCGACGCTGGTTGCAAAGCTGAAGACTGAAGCGAAAGTCCTTTGACGGGCAGGGGTAGACATGACGATTCTTGTAATTGCCGAACACGATAACGAAACGCTCAGGCCTTCGACTTTTCATGCAGTGACCGCAGCCTCCGTGGTGGCGGCGCTCACTGGACACGCGATTCACATTGTTGTTGCAGGCTATCGGGTACAAGGGGTTGCGGATCAGGCGGCCCACATTGCCGGCGTTTCGCAGGTGTTACTGGCTGACGCACCGCAACTTCAGGCAGGTCTCGCGGAGAATGTCGAGGCGACGGTTCTGCCGCTGGCGAAGGACTATACGCACATTCTGGCACCCGCGACAGCCGCAGGAAAGAACGTGGCGCCGCGCATCGCGGCGAAGTTGGACGTGGCTCAGATCAGTGATGTGACAGCGGTGATCGCGGTCGACACGTTCGAACGTCCGACCTATGCGGGCAACGCTATCGCCACGGTGCAGTCGCTCGACCCGGTCAAGGTGTTGACGGTCCGCACCACGGCCTTCGATGCGGCGCCCGCCCAGGGCGGCAACGCGTCCGTCGGACAGATTGCCGTTGCCCCGGACACAGGCGGGTCGGAACTTGTGGGTCGGGAGATGACGAAGCAGGACCGCCCCGAATTGACGGGCGCCAGCATTGTCATCTCAGGCGGCCGGGGCCTGGGCAGTGGCCAGAACTACGCCGAAGTCCTCAAGCCGCTGGCTGACCGCCTGAACGCGGCGCTCGGCGCCTCGCGAGCGGCCGTGGATGCGGGTTACGCACCTAACGACTATCAGGTGGGGCAGACCGGCAAGATCGTCGCACCTGAGTTGTACGTCGCGGTCGGAATCTCGGGCGCGATCCAGCACCTCGCGGGGATGAAGGACTCGAAAGTGATTGTTGCCATTAACAGGGACAAGGAGGCACCGATCTTCAGTGTCGCCGACTATGGCATCGTGGGCGATCTGTTCGCAACGGTTCCCGAACTGGTCACGAGTCTGTCGGGGAGCAACTGAGGAATCGCCGGCGGATCAAGTCCGGCAGGAGGAGGTGCAGATGCTGACGACGCAATACGACAACGCGCGCTCTCAGGCGGCAAGACATGCAGACCGCGAAGATGCCTCGCTCTGGCGGTGGTTCTGCGAACTGTACGAGGAGGGGAGGATACGGTGGTGCAAGGCGCCCAAAGGCTGGCTAGTCAGCGTCGATCACAGGCATCTTGCGACCGAGCCGGATTTCGACACAGCGCTCCGGGCGGCCCAGCAGCGCTTTTTCTCGGGGCGTCACTGCGGCGTGAAAAATACGGTCGATAAGTAGTACGGAACGGTTCTGCTGCCGTACGGCGGCGGTACCTTCTCCTGTGTTTATGGCCGGCACGGCGGTGCGGAAAGCAGCAGCTCTCGCTGGTAGCGCAAACGGCGTTGCCGTTGTCGCCGGGTTTTCTCAAAGCTGTGATTGAGTTTCGTTCGTGCCAGCCATCAACTACGCGTTTTTTGGGTGCGGGAAGTTTCCTTTGCCTTAACGGGCCGCTTTTCGCTTACTCGAGGTTGACGAAGACAGACTTCGTTTCAAGGAACGCGCCGAGTCCCTCATCACCCAGTACCCGGCCAATTCCGGACTGCTTGAGTCCACCGAAAGGCATAGCCGCATCCATAATCCCATAGCAGTTCACCCAAACATTTCCGCTTTCGATCCGGGCAGCGAGGCGATGCGCATTTCTGAGATCAGTGGTGTATATGCCGGCTCCAAGGCCATAGGTCGTATCGTTTGCACTGAGGGCAACCTGATTGATATCCTCGAATGGGGAGGCGACGAGCACAGGGCCGAAAATCTCCTCGCGCACGATTTTCATCCCCGGACGCGTGCCGACGAAGACGGTTGGAGGCACAAAATAGCCGGGGCCGTCCGTGGCAGGACCGCTAAATGCGATTTCTGCTCCCTCTTCGCACCCCCGCGCGATGTAATCCAGCACACGTCCCCGCTGTTTCTGTGAAACTACCGGGCCGAGTACTGTCGCGGGATCCATTCCGTTGCCGAGCTTATAGGTAGACATGACCTCACCGATGCCGGCAACAACTCTGTCGAAGACTTTCTTCTGGACGAAAAGCCGCGATCCCGCGAAGCAGATCTGTCCGGTATTGGCCGCAATCGCCATTGCTGCTGCGGGAACTGCCCTATCGAGATCGGCGTCGTCAAAGATAACAAGCGGTGACTTGCCTCCCAGTTCAAGGGTCAAACGCTTGAGATTGCCTGCGGAAGCATGAACCAGCTGCTTTCCGACAAGGGTGGAACCAGTAAATGACACACGACGTATGACCGCGTGATCCGCGATTGCCTGGCCGGCCTCAGCGCCATACCCCGGGACGATATTGAGCACTCCCGGCGGAATTCCTGCTTCCAGTGCCAGCTCACCCAGCCGTAAAGCGGTCAGTGGAGTGATTTCCGAGGGTTTTAGAACGACGGTGCAGCCCGCGGCAAGTGCGGGAGCGACCTTTGTCATGAACACACCTATCGGTCCATTCCATGGCGTGATCAGTCCGACAACGCCAACCGGTTCCCTTCGCGTATAGCTGTGTATTTCGCTGTAGCGGGTAGAGAGCGCTGCCTGATCGAACGACTGGCCATGGATCCGCGTCACCGCGCCGGCAAAATGACGTAGCCAGTCGACCGACAGCGCGACGGTGCGTCTGGCCGAGCCTATCGGCATTCCGTTGTTGCGCGTTTCGAGGACGGCAAGTTCGTCGGCATGGCGCTCGATGATGTCGGCGTACCTTAGCAGCAGGCGCGTGCGCGTCGCGCCATTCAATGTTCGCCAGTGCTTGCCAGTGAATGTCTCCTGAGCAACGCGTACGGCACGGTCAACGTCCTCCGCGCCTGCGCGCGCGACTTCGGCAATCACATTTTCCGTGGCCGGATCCACCACCTCGAATGTTCCACCCGACAAGGCGTCTACGCGCTCGCCTCCGATCATCAGTTGATGGGTTTTGCCCAGAAAGGTCTCTGCTTGATTAACTCCGCTACCCTGCATGCCAGTCTCCTGCTTGATGAAATTCTCTAATGATGGTGCGGCAACGCCCCGGATATGGAGGCGACACGGTGGTCCAGTGGCGCTGCTTATAAGAGGGATGGTAGCACCAAAGATCGCCGGGTGGTCTGTCATGCCAGTCGCCGTCATCGCAAGGCGCATCGACATGCATGAACGCGGTTCCACTGCGGTGACGGGCGTTCGTCCAATCTGAATTTTTGGGGTATCGAGCAGCGCTACCTGCGCTTCTGGCCGATGGTTTTTCTCGAACGCAATGACCCCGTCTTCCGGTGAGCTTGTTCTCGCTTGTCAGTAATCTCAGATGCCGGGCTGCGTGCCACTCCAAACAGGGCGTATGAAGTCATTTCGGCCATCAACGCTTCCCGGGTCGGCTGCTTTATCCCGAACAGAAGGTCATCGAACAGGGTGAGCGAAAGCACTGACGCGAACGTGATGCGAACAGCGATGTTCGTATCGATTCTCCACCCCATCGCGTTCATGGACGGTTGCACGGTCTGCACGAGGCGCTCGAAATATCGCAGAAGAGGGGATGTTTCCGCGTGAAGCAGATGATCCAGTTCGTTTTCGTGGGTCTGGATCGCCAGCACGAGCGCTTTCCAGAGCTGGCGGTCGGCGCTCAACTGATCGTAAAGCGTTTCTATGTAACGGCGAGCTCGTTCTACCGCGCCTTCCATGTCGGGTTGCCGGACCACCCACGTGCTCTCGTAATGAGCATCTAGCATTGTCTCAAAGGGCAAAAACACCGCCTGTTCGAAAAGCGCCGCCTTGCCCCCGTCGAAATTGCGATAGACCAGATGCTCCAGCACGCCAGCGTTCTCAGCGATCGCGCGGATGCTTGTGCGCGCATAGCCGACATTCGCAAACATCTTGCGCGCGCTCTCAAGGATGAGACGACGGATTTCGCCGGTACTACGCCGCGTACGCTTCGGCCTTGTCTGGACAGTTTCAAGGTTACTACCGTGCGCCTCTCGCTTGGCTTTGTTCATGGGTGAATGCGTTTGTCAGGTGGAACTCAATCGTAATGCCAGTGACTGACTGTGTGTGAGGGAAGACAGGACCGCACAGGCTTCCAGATCAGGGTTTTTCAGTACATCAGACGGGCTGGCGCGGCTTGATCTTCGTTAGATAGTCAGTACAATCTAGTGGAAGAAACGAAGCTCATCCGCGGCTGGCAGCAAGCGGGAGCGGCATCGCGTAGTCGACCCCTGATATGGAATGCTCATGAATAGCTCAACGGCAAGAACGGTTCTGGTCACAGGTGCCGCGGGAGGAATCGGAGCCGCGTTGGCGCGCCATGGGTCGATGAAAGGTTGGCGGGTCATTCGCGTCGATCTGAACGAGGGTGACTTTTGCGCGGATCTTGGTGTGCCGGAGCAGCGCCGCGCGCTGGCCGATAGCCTTGCGCGCCGTTACGACACACTTGATGCTGTAGTTTGCTGTGCAGGGATCGCGCCGCCGAAGGACGCAGAGACGATCGTGGGCGTCAATTTTTTCGGTACGAAGGGACTTCTGGACGATCTGTTGCCGTTGTTGCAGGCGTCGGCTTCGCCGCGGGCCGTCGTAGTGACGTCCATTGCGTCTGTCTATAGAGCCGACGATGAACTGGTAAATCTGTGTATGGCCGGAGACGAGCGGCAGGCGCGCGAACGTGCGAGGCAAGCCGGAACGCTCGCCTATGCGTCGTCAAAGGTCGCGCTTACGCGATGGATTCGCAGGACTGCAATTTCGCCCGGCTGGGCGGATCGGGGCGTTCTTCTTAACGGTGTTGCGCCCGGCACCATCAAAACCGCCATGGCGGTTCCCGTGCTTTCCACGATTGAGGGGCGCGAAAAGCTCGCCAGGATAAGCCCCCTGGCCGTGGCGGACTACGCCGAACCCGACGATATCGCGCCACTGCTCGCTTTTATGGCGAGCGCGGAAAACCGCTTTATGGTGGGGCAGGTTCCGTTTGCCGATGGTGGGTCCGAACTGCTGTTACGAACAGATTGAAGACCATGACAACAATGGAGACGGTAATGAACGATGATCGCGGCGCTGAATCATGGCGGGAGTACAACCATATCGAGCTTTCGGTTCGCCCGGATGCTCCGCAGGTTCTCGATCGGTTGCGGGCACAGTGTCCGGTCGGCCGAAGCGAAAAGTTCGGTGGCTTTTACATCCTGACGCGCTATGCGGACTGCGTTGCTGCTGCAACGGATCCGCGATTTTCGTCGTCGCTGCAGCATGGTCCCGGCGCCGGGTTCCCGCACACTAAAGCACGCGATGGAACCCTGCAGATTCCCATGATCAATGATGATGGTCAGCGGCATCGTGACTTCCGTTTGCCCCTGCAGAAACTCTTTTCACCAAAATTCGCGGCCTCGCAGGGCGACCGGATCCGCGAGATCTGTGACGGCCTGATCGATCGGTTTATAGAACAGGGACGCGCCGATCTTGCTGATCAGTACAGCATCGAACTCCCTGCGATACTGATCTGCGAACTCCTGGACCTTCCCGCCGATCGCCGGCGTGAGTTCCAGGGTTGGGCAAGTGATCTCGTTGCCAACGCCAGCAACGATGCGATGCAGAAACTCGTTCAGTTGACGGAAGACCTGTACAGACTGCGCACGGAAAGCCCTGGCCAAGACATACCGAGCAAAATACTCGAATTCTCCATCGAGGGGCACCCGATCACGAAGGACGAATGGCGCGGACTGGTTCTGTTGCTGATTTTGGGGGGGCTCGACACGACTGCGAATGCCGGCAGCCATATATTCGAGATGATCGGCCAGAGTCCAGAATTGAGGGCGTTTCTCCTCGAGGACAGGTCTCGGATCGCCACCGTGATCAAGGAATTTGTTCGCGTAATCAGTCCCGTCTCCCAGCACTCACGTGGAGTGACAGAGGACGTTGAGGTCGGCGGCCACCAGTTTCACAAGGGGGACGTTGTGCTGCTCAACTGGCTGGCAGCAAATCACGATCCGGCGGTATTCGAAGATCCTCACACGTTCAATGCTGATCGCGCAGCAGATCGTCATCTGGGGTTCGGCCATGGCCCGCACCGGTGCCTGGGGAGCTACCTTGCGCTGGTTGAGCTTCAGGTCATGATCGAGCAGATACTCGACCGGCTCCCCGACTTCGAGCTCGTACCTGGCGGGGTGACCCGCTTTCCCAGCCTCAACCGTGGCATCAGTCATCTGCAGGTGACATTTACGCCCGGCAAGCGACGTGACCATGGCGTCGAGGAGGTGCGCGATGCCAACGGCTGAGCAGGTGGCACAAGCCGCTCGTCGGTATGCGGAGACGATCAGTGCAGGTGACCGCGACGGCTGGCTCGCGGGTTTCACCGAAGACGCAGAACTCGTCGAACCAGCCAATTCAGCGCCCAGACAGGGCAGGTCCGTATTTGCCGGTATCTTCGATGCAATCCAGGCGTCGGGAAGGCGGATTGCATTAAGGCCCATACGGTCCATCGTCAACGGGAACGAAGTTGCGGTTCACATGGACGTGCGCGTCTTTCTCGCAGACGGTCGCGTTGTCGAGAATTCCGTGATCGAAATTTTTGGCATAACTGATGATGGCCGTATTGCGCGTCTGCGCACGTTTCTGGATAGCACAAGCGGCGCGGCTCCAGACCCAAGGTTGAGTCAGGATCTGCCTTAGGCGGTGCCAGTTCTTTCTGTCATTTTTCTTTTCTTGCGCATATGCCCACTGTTATTGTTATCGAACATTCGGGCCGGGAACACCGGCTGTCATGCGAATCAGGTCAAAGTGTGATGGAAGCGGCTGTCACTTCAGGTATGCCAGGCATCCTTGCTGACTGCGGGGGAGCGTGTGCCTGTGCGACCTGTCACGCTTACGTCGACACCGATTGGATTGGACGTGTCCCGCCGCCGGCGGCGGACGAACAGGACATGCTCGAATGCGCCATTGATGTCAGTGAGGCCAGCCGACTGACCTGCCAGATCGTCATGTCAGAAGCCCTGGATGGTCTGGTGGTTCATCTGCCGAGATCCCAGACATGACGGATATCGGAGAGGCCGGCGCTGCCAGCCTGGCAGACAATGAGCGCCTGCATAAGGACGGGAAGAAATGTGCGGTGATCGTAGGGGCGGGACATGCCGGTGCCGAACTGGCTGTAGGGTTGCGCAAAGAGGGCTGGGCGGGACGGATCATACTGATCGGGGACGAAACCGCGTTGCCGTATCACCGTCCTCCGTTATCGAAGACATTTCTCGCGGATTCTGCCAGTGAATCCGCCATGCCGTTGCGCGCAGACTCTGCGTATCGCGATGCAGGCGTCGAATTGTGGCGTGGCATACGGGTGGTCGAGCTGGACCGGCGGGAACGTCGCATACATCTTGCGACAGGCCCCAGCCTCAGATATGACAAGGTGGTGCTGGCCACAGGCGGCCAGGCGCGGGCGCTACCCGCGAAATTGCTACAAGTCCCTTCGTCCAATGTTCACACGTTGAGGACGGTGATGGATGCC
This sequence comes from Caballeronia sp. LZ003, assembly GCF_031451465.1. Lineage (NCBI taxonomy): Bacteria > Pseudomonadati > Pseudomonadota > Betaproteobacteria > Burkholderiales > Burkholderiaceae > Caballeronia > Caballeronia sp. LZ003. The sequence continues at coordinate 27,888 of NZ_JARUXJ010000237.1, forward strand.
GTAGGCCTGCGCAGTCAGATGCGACCGGGCGCCGCGTTGCTGATCATTGGTGGTGGGTACGTCGGACTCGAAATAGCGGCGTCATCCGTGCAACTCGGGATGACTGTGCATCTTGTCGAAGCAGCGCCGCGGGTGCTGGCCCGCGTCACCGCACCGGAGGTCTCCAGTTTTTTTGAAACCAGGCACCGCGCTGCCGGCGTGGACATCCGCACAGGGGTATCGGTCAATGAGTTCCGTCAGGATCCGGCTGGCCGCGTACTCGGTGTTCTGCTGTCGGACGGAACCCAACTGAACGTCGACATGGTACTCGCCGCGATTGGGCAGGAACCCGCGGTCGAGCTCGCGCGTAGCAGCGGTCTCCACGTGGATAACGGCGTGTGCGTCGACGAACTGACGGTGACCGGTGACCCTGACGTGCTGGCGATCGGGGACTGCACCAGCCATCCGAGCCCTTTGTACGGCGGAAGGCGGATCAGGCTGGAATCTGTACCGAACGCGTTGGAACAGGCGCGCACCGCCGCTGCGACCCTGTGCGGGCGCCACCGGCCACATCATGCCGTACCATGGTTCTGGTCCGATCAGTATGACCTCCGGCTGAAGATGGTCGGTCTGTCACAGGGGTATGAGCAGCTCGTTTTTCGCGGAGACCCGGACAAACAGTCATTTTCCGCGTTTTACATGAGTGGGTCACGGATCCTTGCGGTGGACACCGTCAATCGTCCTCAGGAGTTCGCAGCGGCCAAGCGTATTATCGCAGGGCAGATACCGTTCGATCCGGACCTCCTCAGAGATGAAGCGAGACCGCTCCGGTAATACTTCAGGGCCCGCACTGCAGGAGACAGCTGTATTCGGAAGGCAAAGCGGTGAGCTTGATGCCAGTAATGCCTTTCGGCTGTGCCCCCGTTTGCCCCTCTCAATCTCTCAAACGTCATTGCAGTCGTCCGCACTATCCTTGCCGTACGAGGTCGCTCCTCGAAGCATCCACGGCGCGCCCGTAAGTTGTACTAACAGCAGGTGCCGTGTGCCCGAAAGAGCTGGTGGCGGGTGTCTCGGAAACGTACGTCGATGGTACGGATCGACGAGCTTTGCATCCCGAGGAACGATTGGTGTCGATGGCGGTCAGTTTCCGTGCTTTTCGGGCGGCATCGTATATCGGCGTCGCGGCAAAGCGCGAACAATCCAGCTAGCGGAAGCAGTAAATGCGCTGTGAGTGATATGACGACGATGCGGGTCGCGGCGTAGAGAGCCCGTAGGGCGACTGGAGACGCGACTCGCATCGCGTCGCGGCAGCGACATGGTAGAAAGGCGTTTGCCAAGGAAGAACAACAGGCGCGACGCCGGCCTCAACTGCCAGGTCCAGTCCGGCACCGCGCCTCCACGGGTTTCCATGTGGCAGGCCTTCTGGCCGGCCGGAGAGCCGTGTGAGCTGCCAGTATCGCATTGCTCGCGCGGCCCGTCGACTGTACGCGGTCCACGAACGACGCCCCTCGGAGTAAGGTGGAGAGCGCGTGATGTGCTCAGCAATGCGGGTCAGCGGAGATCTGGGGGCATCTTCCAAGGAAGCAGCGCGTCGTAGTCGTCAACGGTCCTCGCCAGAGGAAGACGTTGGAACAACCAATGAAGGTAGCGATAGGGATCGATGCCCCCGGCTTTGCAGGTTTCAATAAGGCTGTAGAGGTTTGCACTTGCGTTCGCCCCCGCTACGGTATCGCTAAAAAGCCATGAGCGGCGCCCGACGACGAATGGGCGAATCGCATTCTCGCAAGGGTTATTCGAGATGTCCCAAGTGCCGTTCTCGACGTAGCGGATCAGCTTCGGCCACTGCTCGCGCAGATAGGTCAGTGCCTTTCCAAGCAGACTTTTTGGCACGATGCCGGGCGACTGCGCGAGCGCCAAGGCGTAGATGGCGTCGAGGATGTGCGTGCTGTAT
>NZ_JARUXJ010000238.1:0-28503 GCF_031451465.1 Caballeronia sp. LZ003
CAAGACGTTCACCTCTTAATCTCCTTCATGCCTGAAGGAGAAGAAAATAAACGTCCTGCTACGTCGCTACCGGCTACTCAACCGGGCGCGCGGGGTGGACGAGTTTAAAGTGCCCAACGCCTAAGGAATTTGGGTGCCCGCCGGGGGTTTCCGAAGAGTTAAGCGCTAGCTCGTTTCATTCGACAGAGATGAAATACGCCTTCATCGACCAGAGCGACCGCTCTCGTTAGATAGCATTGACTGGCTGCGAGATGCGAATCGGGCAGAATCGCTTGTGAAGCTAGGCGGTGGCAATTACGATCGCAAAACAGAGTTACGAATGGCTTTGCTCAGCGCACGGGCAGTCGTGCCTGCGAGACAGCCAAAAAACTCCTTGCATAGGTCCGTCCATTGCTCGACAAGATGTCATCGAGATTAGCGACCCCTGTAGAGGATATATGACCGCAAAAAATCACCCCAAGCCGCCGTTTCCCGAACAGCAGCAGGAACACCGCCCCGGACTGACCCGGCTACTCGATCCACAGCCCGATCACGGCGAGGACAGTTACAAAGGCAGCGGCAAACTTGCCGGCAAGATTGCGCTCATCACGGGTGGCGACAGCGGCATCGGGCGAGCGGTGGCGATTGCGTTCGCACGCGAAGGCGCAAGCGTGGCGATCTCTTATCTCGACGAACACGACGACGCCAGGGAGACCGCGCGCTGGGTGGAAGAAGCGGGACAAAAGGCGCTGCTGCTGCCGGGCGATATCACCGAGCGCGCGCATTGCCGCGAACTCGTCGCGAAGACGGTGGAGACGTTCGGCCATCTCGAAGTGCTGGTAAACAACGCCGCTTACCAGATGACCTACGACGGCCTCGAAGACATCAGCGACGACGAGTGGGACAAGACCTACTCGACGAACATCGGCGCGATGTTTCGCATCACCAAGGCGGCGCTACCGCATCTGAAGGAGGGCGCGGCGATCATCAATACGACGTCGGTGAATGCGGACGCGCCGAATCCCGGTTTGATCGCGTATGCGAGTACGAAGGGGGCGATCCAGAACTTCACGGGCGGCCTCGCGCAATTGCTGGCCGAGCGCGGTATTCGTGCGAATTGCGTGGCGCCGGGACCGATCTGGACGCCATTGATTCCTTCGACGATGCCCGTCGAGAAGGTCAAGAATTTCGGCTCGCAAGTGCCCTTGAAACGCGCCGGCCAGCCTGCCGAACTGGCCGCCGCTTACGTGCTGCTCGCCTCGGACGAGGCGAGCTACATTTCGGGCGCGACCGTCGCGGTGACGGGCGGCAAGCCCATCATCTGAAAGCCGCCTGTTTTTGTCGATCTGCTGCCACGAGCCTTTGCGAAGAGGTCGATGGTGGACCCAAGGTCGGCCTGTAGTGCGCACGTGTGGAACCGGTGGAGCAACGCGGGGCAGCCTAGGATAGTCCGCCGGACGGGGCGCGCTGCTTGCTTCATCATGAATGGATTTTTGTCGAATGGCAGGGTACCAACCTAAGGAGTGAAGCATGGCAACATATGCAGGGCGTTCACAGGATGATCGAGTCGCTGCGGAGAAGGGACAGAAACTTCCGGCCCAGGAGCAGGCAGGCGGCGAGATGGCCGTCGAGGGAACACAGGCAAGCAAAGATACGAGCAGTGGCGAACTGTCCGAGGCGGGAAAAGACATCTGGAGACAAGGCAGCACGATAGATGAAGAGGGGCCGGTGCCCGACGACTCACACAAAGGCGAGAAAACTTGAAAGCAGAGCACAGCCATGCGCACGTTGCGTTGAGAGCGCGCCGCGACAGGCCAATTGTGTAATTTCACACGAACAGTCTTTTGATCCAAACCAAGGTTTTGACGGCCGACGTCATCTTGCCGGCCGACACGTCCGGAAGCGCTCCTCAGTGCTTTTGTTTTTTTCCTCCCCCCTCCGTGTCCGGTTCCCGCCTTGGTGTGACTGGCAGCATGCCTTCCTTCGGAAGGACGCGCGGCAGTAGTGTTAGTGTCTTTTGCTGGTTTGGACGCCTTTACACCCCGTTCAGTCTCATTGGTCGGCTTGGCTGTTTTCATCCTGATTCTCCTCTGGTGTGGCGCCACTGTGCATTCGCGCTGGCGCTCTTAGCACTTAGCCAGAGCTATACCCGAACTGCCTCAGGTCAGCATGCAAGACTATATGTGGCATCAGCAAAATACGGGTTGTCTAACGGGTGAAGCCAGGCATCACTTGTGTAGCGAATCGCGCAAGGTTGCGACGTCATTGGTCGTAACGGGGCGCGCGTCGTTTCCCCATGACGCGCGGATATAGGTAAGAACTTGCGCGAGTTGCAAGTCTTCCAGTCTGCCGGCGAATGCGGGCATCGCCTGACGTGCAGGCCCATGCGCGGTGGCGGGCGTGTTTCCGCCTTCCACAAGAAGCCGGATGAGCGATGTAGTGTCTTCGCTGATTACCGAAGGGTTGCCCGCAAGGCGCGGGAACATATCGGGCACGCCCGTGCCATCATCGCGATGACAGCTCGCGCAAAAAGCCCCATACACGTCACGCCCCTGAGCGGGCGGAATCTCGGGAGCGCGTGTCTTCATCCGTCCCGTTTGCATTGGGGCGGATTCGAATGCGCCGTCGGCGATGCCGGTTGGCGGCAGGCTCTTCAGATAGCCGGCGATTGCACGGAGGTCGTCATCGCTCAGGTATTGCAGGCTGTCTTCAATGGCTTGCACCATGCTTCCGTACGCAGCCATTCCGGCGCCGTGTCCGGTTTTAAGGAACGAAGCAAGGTCTTCGGCACTGACACGACCAAGGCCCGAACCTGGATCGGCACGCAGATTCGGCGCGAACCAGTTGTCATTCACAGCGCCAGCAAGGAACGTTTTGGACGACTCGTCGTAACCGCGCTCTTGGTAGGCCATGCCGCGGGGCGTGTGACACGAACCGCAATGACCTAGCGATTGAATCAGATAAGCGCCACGGTTCCAGCTCGCATCGCGGTCGGCGTGCGGTTCGAACCGCTGCTTCGGAACGAATGCCGCGGTCCACAAGCGCAGCGCCCAGCGCTGGTTGAACGGAAATGGCACTTTCGTTTCGGGGGGCCGATGCTTGACCGCAGGCACGCCATGCATCATGTAGGCATATAGCGCGTGCATGTCCTCGTCGCCGATCTTGACGAAGGCGGGATAAGGCATGGCTGGATAGAGCGGCTTGCCGCCATGCGCCACGCCCTCGCGCAAAGCCTTCGCAAAATCGTCATAACTGTATGCGCCTATGCCCGTTTCCCGATCCGGCGTGATATTGCTGGTAAAGATCGTGCCGAAGGGCGAAGCCATCCCGAGTCCGCCGGCATAGGGTGCACCGTGCTTCGCGGCCGTATGACATCCTGCGCAGTCCGCTGCCTTGGCAAGATACGCGCCGCGTGCAATGAGTTCGGGAGATGGCGTGTCTTGGGCGGCGAATACACAAAGACTTTGCATCATCGCCAGCATTGCGAAGCTGAAAGTGAAGAGGCGTCGAGAGGGAGAGAACACTTCAACGCCCTCCGGCAACAGGGGGAGCGGACACTTTCGACGCTGGCCTGCGAGCAAGCCAGCGTGCGGCGACCATAAGCCCGGCAATGAAATAGGCAAGCCCGCCTGGCACCCACATGATGAGTCCGCCGAGTTGCTGATCCTGCAGCGGGTCGAAGCCCAACGCCAGGGTGCTCTCAATACAGGACGGATACCACACGCCTGGCGCAAGCGTCAGCAACGCCCCAAGGGCGCCGGTATGGACCATGGTCGTGAACAGGGAAAGCATGGCGTGTGCGCTCGTGATACCTTGGGCGGGCGATATCCGCCCGAATACAGTCCACCACAACAGCAACGCGCTGCCGAGAAAGCTCACATGCTGGAGCGCATGGATGCCGGGACGCGCGAGCGCTGCCTCGAAGAAGCGCGGTGCGTGCCAGCACCAGAGCGCTGCCGCATGCAGGACCCAGGCGACGGCTGGCGCGGTCAGCCATCGCCAGGGATGCCTGAGCCAGCCCGAGCGCGTCGCGGCGCCGATCCGAAGGCGCGCATTAGAGGGAAACGCCCAGACGAACATGGCGAGCGGCCGGCCGATGACGAGCAATGGCGCGGCCACGAGCATGAGCAGCTCGTGCTGCAGCATATGTGCCGAGAACAGGGCCTCGCTCAACGCATGCAGAGGCGAAACGAGCGCGACCGCCAGCGTCACCCAGCCGCCGATGAAGGCGGCGAGCCGCCATCTGCGCAGTGCGTGACCGCGCGCGCCACGCAGGCGCAAACGCGCGTAGCCGGTGAGATAGAGCGCCAGAGTCAGCACGAGCAACACCACTACCCACGGCTCGAAAGTCCAGCCGAGGTAGGGTGCGCCGGACGCATCGGCCGTGACTTCATGGCCCCACGCAAGGCATGGAACGATCAGGAAGGGCAGCGCTTTCAGCACGCGGGTAGTATCCATTGCGGAAGAGAAATGGCGACGAGCGCGACACACGAAAGGCTGCCGACGCCCGTGGCAACCGCGGCCATGAAGCTCGCGCGCGCCGGCCGCGCTGGGCTGTCGACGGCAACGCGGTGCTTCACACGCATATCCCGCCAGCGCAGCCCCGCGGACAGGGTTGCAACAGCGTACGCAGCAAAGCCCGCGATGCTAACGCCATCGAGCGGCACCTGGCTCGCCAGATGGCAAGAGGGACCGACAAGCATGTAGTTCACGCTCAGACACGTCAGCACGATTGAAGGAGCGATGATGAGCGCGAGCCAGATCCGCATAAGCATCCTTAGAATCGTGGCGCGAGATAAATCACACCGTACATCGGCAGCCAGCTTAAAATCACGAAATACCAGTAGATGGCGTTCTCGCTGACATCCACGAAACGCTTGCCCTCGAAAGGGCCGGTGAACAGCAGCACGGCAAGCACCGCGGTATCGACGGTATCGGTGATGAGATGGGTCGTATGCAGACCGAGCAGCAGCCACACGACGGACCCATATGCATTCGCGTACCAGCTCACGTTGAGCGTCGCGAATTCCAGGCCGCGAATCACGAGGAACAGCAGCGACAGCACCACGCACACGCATAGCCACAGCCGTGCGCGTTCGCGCTCACCCCGCTCCGCAGCACGCTTGGCAAACTGATTGGGCACCAGGCTCACGATCAGCACCAGCGTGTTCGCGGTGCCCCAGCGCAGTTCGGGCGCCGCCGCTGCCATAGGCCAGGCGGAGGAGAGTGCGCGCAGATAGAAGTACATCATCACCGCGATGGCGAAGACGGTCCCCTCAATCAGCATCAGGCCCATCGTGCTCCACCACATAAGGCTGCGATGGCCGAAGGCGTAGGTCGGCAGTCCGGCGACATCGAGCACGAGCTGCTCTGCGGCGCCAGTTTCGGATGCCTGGCTGCGTACATGAGGCGCGTTCACGGACGATTCTCCCGCGCGAGCGCAATCCGGTTATCGCCGCGTTTTGGCCAGAACCACAGGATCATCGCGACCGCGACTGGCGCAGACGCCCATATTACAGCCCACGGCGTGTAGATGGAGCCGATGAACAGCACGGTCGTTGCCACCGCGCTCGCAAACGGCCAGACCGACGGCGAGGGAAACAGCGGCCGATGATCGGGCGTCGCATCGAGCACGCTCGTGACCAATACCTCGCGCGCGTCCACGGCAAGGCCCGCGACGCATGATGGCTGCGCGCCGGGTTCCCACAGCGGATCGCGTCCGTGGACCACGGGAATCACATCGAAATTATGCGCAGGCGGCGGAGACGGCACACTCCATTCGAGCGTGCCCGCGCCCCACGGATCGTCTGGCGCACGCGTCTGGCTGCGCAAACTGCGTATGACGTTCACGATAAAAAGCAGCACGCTCACGGCAATGATCCAGGCGCCGACGGTCGACATGAGATTCATGCCGTCCCAGCCGAGGCCATGCGGATAGGTCCATACGCGGCGCGGCATGCCGTAGAGGCCAAGCAGATGCATCGGGAAAAAAGTCACATTGAAACCAATGAAAAACAGCCAGAACTGCCAGCGCCCGAGGCGCTCGCTCAGCATGCGCCCGGCGAACTTGGGGAACCAGTAGAAGAACGCGCCGAACAGCGGAAATACTGCGCCACCGAGTAACACGTAATGCAGATGCGCGACGACGAAGTAAGTATCGTGCACCTGAAGATCGATCGGCACCGAGGCGACCATGATGCCCGTCAAGCCGCCGAGCACGAGGATGAAAAAGAACGCAAGCACGAACAGCAACGGCGTTCGGAGGTCTAGTTTGCCGGTCCATAGCGTGCCGATCCAACAGCAGATCTGCAATGCCGACGGAATGGCGATCATCATGCTCGCGGCCGTGAAGAAGCTCTTGCCGAGTTCGGGGATGTTGGTCGCGAACATGTGATGCACCCAAAGCCCGAACGAAAGAAACGCAATGGCGATAAGCGCCAGCACCATCGCCGGATAGGCAAAGATCGGCCGGCGCGCGAAGGTCGGGATGATCGTCGATATAAAGCCGAGCGGCGGGATGAAGATGAGATACACCTCGGGATGCCCGAAGAACCAAAAGAGGTGCTGCCACAGCAGAACGTCGCCACCTTTGGCGGGATTGTAGAAGTGCGTGCCGACTAACCGGTCGAGTATCAGGGCCGTGCTGCACAGCATGACCGAAGGCATCGCGAAGAGGACCATGACCTGCGTCACGAGCGTTGCCCAGACGAAGAGCGGCATACGGTTGAGTGACATGCCGGGTGCGCGCATCTTCAGGATGGTGACGATAAGAATGATCGCTTCGAGCAAGCCCGACAACTCGGTGAAGGTAATCATCTGTGCCCAAATGTCGGAGCCTTTACCGGGCGCATAATCGGGCCCCGCGAGCGGCACATAGCTGAACCATCCGGAAGCCGGCGCGCTGTTGAACAGGAGCGATGCAAACAGCAGCAAGCCGCCGAACAGAAACACCCAGTAGGCGTAAGCGTTCATGCGGGGAAACGCGATGCTGCGCGCGCCAATCATCAGCGGCACGAGGTAGGTGGCGACCGCTTGCATGACGGGCACGGCGAACAGGAACATCATCGTCGTGCCGTGCGTGGTGAAGAGCTGGTTGTAGAGATTCGGGCCGATCAGCTTTGCGTCCGGACGCGCAAGTTGCATGCGCATGGCCAGCGCCATCACGCCGCCAAGCACGAAGAATACAAAAGTTGTAACGATGAAGCGCCGCGCGATGGTCTTGTGATTGATCGCGCACAGTCTGCCGAGCAAGCCCGGTGGATCGCTCCAGGTCGCGGCAAGCGAGGCGCGGTCTGCATGGGCGGCGTGGCTCATCGCAAAGTCTCCAGCCAGGTTACGAGCGCCGTCATGTCGTCGGCGGCAAAGTGCGATGGCGGCATCAGCGCGCCGGGTTTCAGCGCGTCAGGATCGCGAATCCAGCGCGCAAGCGTGTCGTGGTCGTTGTCGAGGGTGCCGGCCGCGATCTTCGGGCGCGTCGCCAGATGCGTCAGGTCGGGCCCAAGCATGCTGCGCGCGGTCGTGCCGCGCACGGCATGGCAACGTGCGCAATCGTTTGACAGAAAGAGGTCGCGGCCACGCGTGGCGAGTTCGTTCGGCGGCGATGGCGCGTCGGCCCGCTGCCGGGCGGCCCACGCGTCGTAGTCGGCGGGTGACTGTGCGACGACCGAAAACGCCATCAACGCATGTTCCGCGCCGCAGAATTCCGCGCACTGTCCGCGATAAACGCCGGCCTTGTCAGCGCGAAATTCGATGGTGGTGTCACGCCCGGGAATCATGTCCTTCTTGCCATGCAGGTTTGGCGCCCAGAACGTATGGATCACGTCCGCGGCGGCTAGCGCGACGACCACCGGCCGTCCCACTGGCACGTGCAGTTCGTTGGCCAGCATGAAGCCGGGCGCGCCGCGGTCGGGAAGATAGCGCGCTTGCCACCACCATTGGTGTCCCGTCAATTCGATATGCAGCGCATCGGCGACCGGCAGGCGCGACAACGCGCGGTCAGTGAGGACATCGGCGAAGATGAGGCCGAAGAGCAGTACGGCAGACACGACTGTGCCGGTGATCACCGCGCGTCGCATGCGCGGTTCGGTATGTTCGGTCGAAGACAGGTCGGGGGTCAAGCCCCGCCGCGCCGGCTTTGCCCGCCATAACGCGATGACACAGGCGACGAGTATCGCCGCGAAGACGACGCAGCAAACCGCGAGCGTGAGATGCCAGAGCCGCAAGATCTGGCTCGCCTGAACTCCAGCCGGATGCAGTGCATCTTGCATAATGGCCTAGTCGATTTATGGGTGGGGAAGTTCAGCCGCGCATGAACGAGCAATCGCTATTCCAAACGTCCGCATGCAAGCAATTGCCAATAAGGTTCAAGCGGCATCGCGATTGCTCGCCAGTCAGCTCCTAGGGAATACTACACGCTGTCGTGGGGAGATTTCAGAGAGTCTTATGGACGAGATCGAGCGGTTGCGCCAAGTCGCATATGAACAATGGGAAAGGGAAGGACGGCCCGAGGGAAGGGCAGAAGGGCATTGGCAATTGGCGCTTGAGACCATGGCCAAGCATTCACATGCCAATTCGCCACGAGCCACCTTACGCGCGAGCAAGTTGTCTGACCTGCTTTCCGAGGCGAACATTACGGTGCTGGAGAAGCATGTGTTGCCTCGCTATCTGTCCGAGCGGCGCTGGTATTCCGCAAAGGACCGTGACATAGGCCAAATTCGGCTGACCGCCTCGCCGCCGTCGATCGACGACATCGGTGTGATGACGCAGGTCCGGGTCGGATTGGACGGAAACGAGGAGGTCTACTCTTTGCCGCTCGCGATAATCTGGGACGACCAGTGCGCGGGCGACGCAACGGAACTGGCGCGCAAGATGACGCTCGCGGAAATAGAGCATTTAGGCCGGACTGGCGTCGTGACCGATGCTTTTTTCGTTCCCGAATTCGTCCGCGCCCTGTTGCGTAACATCGGCGCAGGTCACTCCGTCGGCGCTCAAGATGGCGAAGCGTTGGACTTTTTCACGGAGGACGCCTTCCGCCTGAAACACAGAAGTGAGGAGGAGTTGCGGTGGCTGTCGGCGGAGCAGAGCAACAGCTCCGTCATTATCGGCGGCCACACCGTGCTCAAGCTAATGCGACGTCTGGAGGACGGCGTGCACCCCGAGCCGGAAATGTGTCGATTCCTGACTCGCGCCGGATACCGAAATTCCAGTCCTCTTTTCGCGGAAGTAATTCATTCGGATCGTGCGGAGCGTCAGCGCACACTCGCTGTCGCTCAGGGCTTTGTGCCGAACAGCGGCGACGCGTGGACTTTCGCCGTCGAGAAGTTCTGCGAAGGAGCGTCGCCCGGGGCGGCGGACCCCGACCGAGCTTCGTATGCGTCGGCAACGAATGCCATCGGCACCTTTGCAAGCGTACAGGCGATGACGCATGCCGTGGGTCTGCGCCTGGGCGAGCTTCATTCCGTGCTGGCCAACGGCCGAGGCGGGCCGGCGTTCGACCAGGAACCGGCAAGCGACCAAGATATTACGGTATGGAAAAACGCTGCGGTTGTGCAACTCAATAAGGCACTTGAGATAGTCTCCCAGCGCGGCAAAGCGCTGACGGGCGCATCTCTTGATGACGAGTCACTTCTCCGTTTATTTAGTCACCATCGCAACGAGATAATCACGACCATCGAAGATTCGACCTTCAGAAAAAATGGTAGCTCGAAAATCCGTATCCACGGCGACTTCCATCTCGGGCAGGTGCTTCTATCCGAGCAGGACGCATTCATCATCGATTTTGAAGGAGAGCCAGCCCGGCCGATGGATGAACGGCGAATGAAGTCCCATCCGCTTCGGGACGTGGCTGGGCTGCTCCGCTCCATTGCATATGCGGCGGCGTTTCATTTGAAGGAGAGAAGCGGGCAGACAAGGAGCAGTCACGAAAGCCTTGCGGCACAGGTTCAGGCGTCCCGCTCCGCCGCTGAAAACGCTTTCCTGCGGAGCTATGCGTCGGCTGCACCGCACGGCGCCGGCCTGGAAGACACGGACGAGGGCCCTGGCCTCCTTGACCTTTTTCTCGTCGAGAAGGCGGCAGACGAGGTCTGTTATGAAGCAGCGAATCGTCCGGAATGGTTGCAAATTCCGTTACACGGGCTCATGGACGCATTGACGCGATTTCCTCCACTGAAAAAGTTGGGAGAAAAGCGTGAGAGGTCATGACCATTGGCGAAAAAGCCTCGCGTGAAGCGGTCAAGCATGTCAGCGTCCTTTCTTCCTGCCGAGGACGGGGTAATTCAAGCAATGTGCGATCGCGCAGAAGCGTCGCAACCGGCCCGCGCGCAAACGACGCCTGGTGTAGTGATTGCTGCGCTGGCTTCTGGCCGATTAAATCAAAAACTGAGAGAGACGGAAAAATGGATATCCCGAGGCAGGTCGTTTCGTTTTTGACTTTAAGAAGCCTTAAACTGGCCACCGCAGAATAGTGTACTGCAGGACTCATTGCATCGCTTATATCGTCGGTGCCGGGCAGCGGCGCCTGCCTGGACGTTGGCTTCATAACCTATTCGCCATCCGGTAAAGCGGGCTTCCTCGGAGTCAAGGAAGCAACGATGAACGAGCACGGCCTGACAAGCGAAGAAGTGGCGAAGGAAATGGCAGAAGGGGCACTTCGACTTGAGGCGTGTTGTGCTGATGTTTGTATTTCCAACACGGGCGTCGCCGATGGAAACGCCGGTGATGATCCAGCGCCCGGAACGCAGTGTTTCGGATGGGCGCTCAAGCTGCGTGATGGCAAAATCGTGAGCGTTACCGAGACTGAAATTTTCGACGGCGAGCGTAACGACGTCAGACGCGCCGCTGCGCTGTACGCGTTGTCGCGTATCGAGCACCACTTCAACAGCATACCGAAAGGCTGACGGGAGTTTGCAATGCAAGAAGGCAGCAGCGACTGGCAAGTTTGGCAAAAAGAAGTCATGACCGCGCTAGACGTTCAACCCGATTTCGACGAGGAAACCGAGCGTGAGCGGCGCGTGACTTTCTTGTCGCACTACCTGGTTTCTCAAGGTTTGAGAACGTATGTGCTAGGGATCAGTGGTGGTGTCGATTCTTCCGTGGCCGGCCGATTGGCACAGTTGACGGTTGAACGCCTTCGCGCGCGCGGAAACAAAGCGCACTTTGTGGCGGTCAGACTGCCCTATGGCGTCCAGCGCGATGAGCAGGACGCCCAACATGCGCTCGAATTCATTCGGCCGGACGAAGTGCTCACCGTCAATATCCAGCGTTCATCCGATGAGATGCTTCTGTCGCTCGAGCAGGCGGGCGCTCAATACGTCGATGATTATCAAAGGGACTTCGTACTCGGCAACATCAAGGCGCGTGAACGCATGATCGCTCAATATGCGATTGCGGGCGCCAGACAGGGCGTGGTGATCGGTACTGACCATGCCGCCGAATCACTCATGGGTTTTTTCACCAAGTACGGTGACGGGGCGGCGGACATTCTGCCCCTTTCGGGTCTGACCAAGCGACGCGTGCGTGCACTAGCCCGCTTGATGGGTGCGGAAGAACGGCTTGTGATCAAAGTGCCGACCGCCGATCTGGAAACATTGACGCCGCAGCGTCCTGACGAGGACAGTTATGGTGTCAGCTACGAAAACATCGATGATTTTCTGGAGGGCAAGGACGAAGTGGTGGTGACCGTGCGGCGCTCTATATCGCTACGCAGCATAAACGCTCGCTTCCGGTGACAGTGCCTGTGGTCGCGCCACTTTGATCTTTAAGTTACGAGGAGCTAACTGCACCGTAGCTGGTGGCTTCACAAGGTGCTGCTATAGATTCGCGGCCCCGTCATGCTGCTGGCGGGGATCTACAGAGGTACTTGCTCCTGCACCGGCACCACGGTGGCAGTCCGGCTTACCTTGCAGCCGCTTGCTCGCTCGTTCTACGTCAGACGGGTAATCGATTTCGTCGGCTACAGGATCGAAACCGGCACAGCGATAGGCTTGCGTGTCCGCCTCTACTGCCTGACGCGTTGTGCTGCCGCTCGATGAACAGGCGCTGATCAAAAGCGGGACCGCGGCGAAAAGGCCAGCCATGTAAAGCGAGCTGTTGATAAAGCGGGTGGGCGCGCATTTGCGCTTTGCGGACGAGCACATGTTCAATGTCGTATTTGCTCGATGGAGATGGGATGCTCAACGCGGCCGCCGTTGCGGTCGGTCAGTTCAACGCACCGGTGATAAACCATGGTCCAGCCCGCGCGGAGACGTGTCACCGGCCGATTGCCTTCGGCTCGGCTGTCAATGCCGCCTAGTCCACGGGCGGGCGCGGGAACGTTGTTGTCCAGGGTGGCATTCGAGCCAACAACGTTATCGTGTTGAAGCGGTAGATCGCGCTTGGCTTCGAGCCCCTCTCCATCGGTGTCGACCGTATCATCGGACGCGTCCATATTCGCATTGTCGACAGAGACAATTCGGGACTGCGCGCGCTCGATCGGGTCTGCTGACTGCGCGGTGACCGAGTCGACATCTATTTCGGGCAGCGGGGCGCTCTCGTTGTTTGCGTAGGAAGTAGGCGGGCTTTTCTTTCCCGCGTGGTCCTTGGCCATGACTTGCGCATCCGCTCGCGCAGTTTCGGTAGCAGGCGTCTCCGATGGCGTCTGCGCCTGAATTTCTTTTTGCTGCAATTGAGTGGGATTAGATTCGGCGTTATTCAAGGGATTACCTGCGGTAGCTCAGTTGTTGGAAGAGGAGAACGAATCGGAGTGCCTTTTCTGCCGTTCGACATCCCCTTAGGAGCATTGGGTGTGCCCCGGATATGTTTGTCTTGGACCCGATTCGTGCGGCACACCGGTTGCTTTATGGATCTGCAGTAAGACCCAATGCCAGGAGCATTAAAGTGAAAACGAATTCGATTCTTTTCGCGGCACTGACGTCCGCACTCATCGTTGCCGGACCCGCCGCATTCGCGCAAACGCAGGCCGCAAGCACCCGCAGGCAAACGACCTTCCTGCGGTCGATAAAGCGTTTGTGCAGGCCGCTTCCGAGTCGAGCTCGACTGAGATAGACACGTCAAAGCTGGCGAGCAAGCAGTCGCAAGATAAAGACGTGAAAGACTTCGCGCATCATATGATGCTCGACCACACCAAACCGACGGTCCAGCTCAAAATGGCTGCGCCCCATGGCATGGCGGTTCCTAAGGACAATTCGGACACATCGGTACTCGATATGCTCAAGCCGCTCAGTGGAAAGGCGTTCGATACCGCGTATATAAAGACCGTCGGCATAGACGGGCACCAGAAGGCCGTTGCTGCTTTCCAAAAAGAAGCCTAGGAAGGTCAGAACGCGGATTTGAAGAAGGCTGCGCAAAAAGCGCTACCGACCATTCAGCATCATCTGGAGATGGCGCAAGCCCTTGCCGCAAAGAGGGGCGTGCAGTAACGAGAGGCTTCAACGCGAGTTTGCTCTGGCTCTTCGATCAGCGAGGGATGCGGCTTTCCCTGCCGATCGAGCCGTTCGAAGATGCATTTGCCGGAATAAACGCAATGGTATCGGCCAGTACACCTGAAACCGCGTTCGACATCGGCTGGGACTTCGCCCGCTTCGGGCGCGCGATGGATACGGCCGTGCGCGATCCCGCGGTACTTCAAGGGTTTGCGGCAGGACGCGAGCATTTCCGTGTTGCCCAACACCGGCCCGACCGATTCGTGTCGAAGTGGCTGCAACTTCGCATCAATGCATATAAACGGCGCCGTATATTGGACGCGCACGTCACGCCGTCCTATCTCAAGCGGATCGACTCTCTGGTTTGCCCGATCACTTTATCGCCTCTTACGCACGGCGCCCTTTGCGAGACGGACTGGTCCGTCGATCGCATCAACAACAACGGAGCGTATGCTCCCGGCACCTGATGGTTATGTCGGTCAAAGCAAACAAGGCAAAAGGCGCGAAGGATTACCGGGCGGTGGCTCATCTGGCATCGGCTTGTGCAACAGGAAATGCGGATGCCGCCGACTTGCGTGGGCTATCCCGTTCCGAATGGGCTCGGCTGGCATGTGTCATGGTTGGCGCAGCAGATGTCTCCGACGTCGAATCGTCGCTCAGCCCTCTTTTGACGAAGATTCCTGAAGACTCTCGTGTGCCCCTTTATTACGTCCTGCAACAAATGCTGCTCCATTCGGCACTGCATGCTTCGGAGCGCAACCGAATCCTGAAAGCGCTCAATCGCCTGCAGCCGTCTGCAGAGCGGCGTCTGAGCCTGCATTGCGCCGCAGAGCGACTATCCATTGCTTTGAAGCGTGCTGCTTTTCCTTACGATGCGCTGGCCGACGAGTCGGTGCAGCGCCAGCTTTGGGGCTGGTTTCAGGCTATACCTGGCGCCTACGTCCCCGGCCTGCTCGAAGTATGCGCATTTCATGGGGCCTAGCAATGTGAGCCGACGCTTCCAGCCGCCTCGTCGGTACAGACGCAGGCAAATTTTAAGCGGATTCATCAGCCTATGCACGACAGCCGCGCTGTTCAGCCATGCGAATTGCTGAACGCAGTTTCACGGCATGACGATTGCAATAGATGATGTGCTTTTAATCAACCAATATTTTTGGAGAAAATCATGGCCGCTGCGACCACCCTCAATGACCTGTTCATCCATGCCCTGTCGGACGTCTACAGTGCAGAGAAGCAACTGACAAAAGCGCTTCCGAAACTGGCCCGAGCGGCGACAAATCCTGATCTGGCGGCAGCGTTCAAAACGCACCTGGAAGAGACGCAGGGCCAGATTGAACGAATCGACCAGGTTGTCGAGTTATCTGCCATCAAACTAAAGCGCGTGAAGTGCGTTGCGATGGAGGGCCTCGTCGAAGAAGGACAGGAGCAAATCGAAGAGATCGAGAAAGGGCCGATTCTCGATGCCGCGCTGATTGCCGCTGCGCAAAAAGTCGAACACTACGAGATTGCGACATACGGAACGCTGGCTGCGCTTGCGAAGAAACTTGGATATAACGACGGTATGAAACTTCTTCTGGAGACCCTGGAAGAAGAGAAGGCGACGGACAAGAAGCTGACGCTGCTTGCCGAGCAAGAGCTATCCGAGGAAGAAGTCGGCAAGTGACCTGTCAAAGAACCGTGCTTTTTGTAGGGCGGCTTGCCAAGGTAAGCCGCCGCTACCTTCGAGCAAGCCGGTGTTCGAGTTCCCGCTAATAACCGGGGCAACGCCCGTTATATGCCCCGTTGAAGTCAAGCGCCCCTGACAAGGACAGCGCTGCGTCGGTTACGGTCGAAGACTTCCATCACGCTTGGCTGCCATGTTTTGAAGTACGGACAAGCATCGCGCTTGCTGCGCGGGGGGCATTGAGATGATGGCTCCGCACGGCACTGCACTATCGCGGATTTTCCGCCGGAAAAGTTGGCTTCCGCCTCTGTTGCTAGGATTCGGCATCTCAGGGCTCTTTGACGGAATCGTCCTCCATCAGATTTTGCAGTGGCATCACTTGCTCAAGGGAGTTGAACAACCTTGGAGAAGGGATCTACGCGCTCAGATTTTTGCAGACGGGGTCTTCCACGCCGCATTGTGGCTCGTGGTACTTGCCGCTTCGATTGGAATGTGGAGAGGCCGGCATTCGTCAAATGAAGGCCACTTCCAACAAGTTTTATCATCGGCGTTATTTGGATTCGCTTTATGGCACGGCTTGGATGCGGCTGTCGATCATTGGGTGTTGCAGATTCACCATATCAAAGACGACGCGGCGCAGCCGGTTCTCTGGGATGTGGTCTGGCTGGTGGTTTTCGGTATCGTCCCAGCCCTGGCTGCTTGGGCAATCGGGCGCAATGATAAAGGCGACGGAGTAGATGGCCGTTGTGCGGCGCCACCGGCACGTCCTACAGCCGACGTCGCAAATGAACAGCAGAGACCGATTAAAAGGCGAGCACGCCCTTGCGCACTGTCGTTGCTAGCAGTTGTTGCAGTGGTATTGGCAGCCGCCTATTCGCCTCAAAGCGATAGAGCGATGCTATTGACGCTACCAGGTGTTTCAACCGCGCAGATATTCGACGAAATCGACCAGTTGGACGCGCGCATCCTCTGGACGGACCGCTTGGGAAACGTTTGGTCCGTTCAACTACCGCGCTTCCAGTCCGCCTCATGGTTTCCCAGCGTGCGACAGGGCGTTCTGATTTTTCGTGTCAGCATCGGCTTAGCGGGATGCAGCATTTGAATAGCCGTTCGCCGCCTGCTGCAGGTTGTCATGCGCTACATATACTGTGCAACAGTGCAGCGCCTTTCGCTTTCAAGCTGTATCTTTTTCAATTTTCCCGTCGATCCACGGTCGCAGCAATTGTGGCGTGCGCATGTCGCGCGGCGGAGCAAAGTCGCGTCGCGCGACGCCACGCATCGCCTGAGGAGAGCGAGGAAAGCCGCTGCGCCCACGATACCGCGTGTCGATGCCTCGCTGCCATTCCCGATCGGAAGTGGACTCACCTCTAAGCGCGACGCTCGTATATACGTCAAGCGCGGTTATGCCAAGGAGATTGGCCAACGTGCCGAGCGTCCGTGCTTGGCGCCGGGGAGAGGGCACACCCGCTTTACCAATCACGGTCGCGACATCGACTATATCGCCGCCCACTCGCGCCCACACGTAAGGCGCAGGGTGACGCGTCAGAAGGATGCCGACGCCACACGCGATTTCGCGCAGGCCATACAGTCGCACAAGCGCGCGGCTGCCTTCGATGCCGGCGGCACGGGCGACGCTACGCGGCGCAACGAGTTCAGCCGCCCCTATAGCCAGGCTGAACCATCCGAGTCCGCGTGCGAGCGAACGTGGGTTGCGCCCGGCGCGTAAAGCCCGGCCCGCCGAGTCAGTATGAGAGTTCATAAGAAGCCTTGTTAAGAAGTCGAGGGGAAGCCGTCCGACACATTCACGGTTTCAGAACAACCTTGATGCAGCCATCCTTCTTGTCCCGAAACGTTGTGTACATGTCCGGACCGTCTGAAAGCGCGACCGTATGGGTAATGACGAACGACGGATCGATTTGTCCTTCCCTAATGCGGCGTAACAGGTCGTTCGTCCAACGATTCACATGCGTTTGCCCCATGCGCCAGGTGAGCCCTTTGTTCATTGAAGCGCCAAAAGGAATCTTGTCTATCAATCCGCCATATACGCCAGGCACGGATAAGATGCCTGCGGGGCGGCAAACGTAAATCATTTCACGAAGCACATGCGGGCGATCCGTCTCCAACATCACTGTCTGTTTTGCGCGGTCGTACAGTGCGTCAATGGATCGGGTGGCGTGCGACTCCATGCCCACGGCGTCTATGCACTTTTCCGGACCTTTGCCCTGCGTCAACGCGCCCAATCTTTCCAAGACGCTTTCGTTTGCGAAGTCGATCGTCGTCGCGCCCGCGGCTTGCGCCATCGCAAGCCGCTCGGGTACGCGGTCGATCGCGATGACCTGCCTGGCTCCCAGCAGAACGGCGCTGCGTATTGCCATCTGTCCAACCGGACCGGCGCCCCAGATGGCGACAGTATCGGTGGGTTCGATGTCGCATTGGACGGCGGCTTGCCAGCCAGTTGGAAAGATGTCGCCGAGAAAGAGCACCTGTTCGTCGGTGAGGCCGTCGGGGATCTTGATGTGGGTCTTGTCGGCGAACGGCACACGGACGTATTCCGCCTGGCCACCGGGGTATCCACCCGTCAGATGGGTATAGCCGAAAAGACCGGCAGTCGTATGTCCGAACATCTTGTCTGCAGCGCTTGCATTACGGTTGCTTCGTTCACACACTGAAAAATTGCCACGTTTGCACTGCTCGCACTCACCACAGAAAATAGTAAATGGCACAACAATGCGTTCGCCCGCCTTCAATACCGAGTTGTCTTTGCCCACTTCAACGACTTCGCCCATGAACTCATGACCCATGATGTCACCGGATTTCATGCCGGGCATGAACCCGTCGAAGAGATGCAGGTCGGAGCCGCAGATCGCACAACTCGATACTTTGACGATGGCGTCTCGTGGGTGCTCAATGCGAGGGTCTGGAACAGTCTCGTAACGAATATCTTTCTTGCCTTGCCATATCAGCGCCTTCATGTCTTTCTCCGTGAGGATGCAGTCACAAGCGGCCGCATTGCAGTTGCAATAGACCTCTTCGATCCATCCAAAGCGGCCACAGAATGCAACGAGCAACGCGCATACCGCCACAGTTCTTCCGAGCGTAAGGCACACTGACAAACCCTCTTGCCCGCGACAAACCGAGGGAACGTGGCTCTTTTTACAGTTGGAAACGCGCGGTGCGTCTTCCAGGCATGAGCAGGCAGCCCGTCGTAGAAGGGCACACGGATTGCAGCAACCATAGACGGAGGAAATCTTCCTCGACTTTCCCGTCACGCAAGGAGCCGATATGGCTGAACCGAAAGACCACCTTCTCGACTGGCTACGCGATGCCCATGCCATGGAGCAACATGCGGAGCAAATGCTACGCGCTCAGTCCGGCCGGCTTGAGCACTATCCTGAGTTGAAGGCTCGCATCGATCAGCATCTGCAGGAGACACTTGGACAACAAAAGATCGTTGCTCAGTGTATTGAACGCCTCGGCGGTACGACGTCAGTAGTTAAGGACCTGACGGCCAAAATGATGGCCTTTGGCCAGGCGGTCGGCGGCATGACGATGACCGATGAAGTCGTTAAAGGTTCCATCATGAGTTATGTCTTCGAAAATCTTGAGATTGGCTCTTACACGGCTCTTATCGCCGCAGCCGAACGCGTAGGTGACGCGCAAACGAAAGCCGCGTGCGAGCAAATTCTGCCACAGGAGCAAGCGATGGCGCAGTGGCTGCTCGACCACATTCCGTCCATTTCGAATCGCTACCTCGAGCGCTCGGCGGCAGGGGAGGAGGCAAAGAAGTAGGCGAATCATTTCTCTGGCGAGAAGCAAGGTCTTCGCGTTCGCGCGACAGCAGAATCTTTGCCTTGCGTGACATTCGGGGTCCGGATTGCATTTCTTGCGCGGGTACTGCCAGACAGAGCGAGCTACTGCCTCGCGCTTGAAAGCTCAAGCAGGGCAGTGCGGCTTGCAGTGACCGAAGAACATTCACTCACGAAGATTGTCGAGGATCGCGCGCCAGGCGCACGTATCGCCGAGCCGCCATCACAAGCAGCAATGTGGCCGCACCGGTCAACGCTGCCCGTGCCCCGGGCGGCTGCAACCTTGCGCTGGTGTACAAGCTGAATTCGCGTACGCGGCCATTTTCGCCCGAGCGCTCTCTCAAACCACCACCGCTTTTGTAGAGCGCGTCGCCGCTTTCCCGCGGTTCGCCTTTCAACTGTGCTTTAACTCCTACCAGGCTCGCTATGGCGTCGTAGAGGCGTGGGGCGCGTCGCCCAAACCCGGCAATCGCCCTCGAAGCACCACCCACGTATAGGTCGCGTGTCGGATGTACCGCTGCATGAAGAATTGCCTTCGCCACAATGGCTGGCGCGTAGACGGGTGGCGGCAGCTTGGGTTCCTCATCGAGATAATGTTTTGCATGCTCGACAAACAGTGTGTCGATGCCCGCCGGCTTGATAAGGGTGACCGATACAGGCGCCCGTTCGTCCTTCAGTTCAAGACGCAGCGAATCGGTAAAGCCTTTGACCGCGTGCTTGGACGCTACGTACGCGCCCTGCAGAGGTACGGCAATATCCGACAGCTCGCTTCCGAGATTGATGAGCGCCCCGCCGCTTTGCCGCAAATGCTTTATTGCGACACGCGAGCCATTCACAACGCCCCAATAGTTTGTGTCGAAGAGCCTGCGCTGGTCTTCCAGCGTCACATTCTCAAGGCGGCCGTAAATCGAAACGCCGGCATTGTTGATCCATGTGTCAAATCCGCCGAACCGCGCCACGGTGGCATCAGCGGCGGCTTGCAGCTGATTTTCGTCAGCGACGTCCGCCGCCGTGTATGCCACAGCCGGCGCTCCATCGCGTGCGAGTTACATTGCAAGCAACGCAAGGGACGCTTCGTCGCGCGAAATCAACATCAGCCGGGCGCTAGCCATTGCCGCATGGCGAGCTACAGAAAGCTCGATACCACTGGTCGCACCGGTCAATACGATTGTCTGTTCGTTCAACGGCTTGAGTTCGATTCGCATGAAGGGTCCAAACCGGGTTTCAGTCATCGAGCATGCCGCATTCCCAACACCCATACGCTCGCTTATACCCCGGCCCTCCGCCCTTTGCCGAGGCGGTCATGGAAAGCCCGCGCCGCAATGCAAGCAACCGACGCATCATAATTTAGATCATAACGGCCGAGACCGTGTAAACACGAAACAATCACGAGCAGATTGCTAGCGCGGGCGTCTGGCGAATGAGATATTCACAGTCCGGTCTTCGACTTCCGTTCACTACCAACGCCTTCGGAATAGAAGATTGCTGACACTCGAACGGAGGTGTACCGGATATCGATTGCTTCGACGCACTCTCCTGTTGTGAAGTTTGAACGGATCCCGTTAGCAGTTATCATCACTTCTTTCAATGGCAGCTTCGCTTTCTCTTAGCATCCCCATGCGGCCCCGTATCGCGCATCCGAATACAGCGTGCTGTCGCACGGAGCGCCTGTGCCGGCATTCATAGCCGCACCGGGCAGCCGTTCCTGATAACCCTATGGTCTGCCTCGGGATGTCTGCCTTTGTGGACCGGCTTCAGACGGAAACAAGTGTAGGACTATTGCGCGTTGCCATATCGGCGACGGCGGCGCATATCGAGCTGGCGATCTTGTGATGCACCATATGGCCCGCGTCGGGCACCTCATCGAGTGTGCTGTTCGGCAAAACGTCCTGCAGACGCACGGCATGCGCTTGCGGATCGACGATCTTGTCGCCGGTTCCTGCGAAAATTCGCACCGGTATATCGATTGAAGCGTAGTGCGCGCGCAATCGCGCGGCGGCTGGGATCATAAACGCTGCATCTTCCGACGTTGCCCGAATCTGGCCTGGACGCAACAGCATCTCACGAGGCATGGCATCGAAGAAGCCGCCAGGCACGGGCTGCGGCGAGAACATCGCCTTGACTGTCTGGCCGATGAGCAACCGGCCAGCAAAGGGAGAAGCGGTGTATCGGATCACATCACCGACTACGGGAAGCGCGACCGGCGCCGTCATTGCAACGTCCAGCCGCGCTGAGGGAAAGTAGTATCCGGAGATAAGCACGAGGCCGCGCAATTCCCCGGGAAAATCGACGGCAAGAGACAGCGCGACAAGTGTTCCCCATGAGTGCCCCACAACGATTGGCTTTGCGATACCGAGCTCATTAAGCGCGCGCTGTATTAAAGCTGCCTGCGCTTGAGCAGTCCAAAGCCGATTGCGCGGCCGATCGCTGTGACCGAAACCCGGCCGATCGAAAGACACGACGCGAAAATTTTCGGCTAGTCCATCGGTGACACCGCTTGCTTCGAAGTCCTGCAGTGTGACCATGTTACCGTGCAAAAGTACTATGCACGGACCCGTACCACTATCTGAGTAATGCAGATGGGTTCCATCGATTCCAATAAACCGGCCAACCGGTGGATGGGCACGCTCGACCTGTTTTGCTTTATGCCGGTTCCAAAGGGCAGCGGCCGCGGCAGCGGTGGCAGCAAGCGCGGCGGCGGCAACTGAAGGGGACAGAGACCTAAGTTTGGATGTGAAACGAGGCATGGGATTTTCAGAGTAATCGTTGGAAAGGATCGCGGATGCAATAGCGATGGTGAATTAGCTAGAGTGCGGGAGACGTCTTGCGTCTCAGGCGGATGCGCAGGTTGCATGCGGCCACCGTGTGTCACAGCGTTTTGGAAGTTCGTCGAGCGCGAGTGTCTTTTATTGGAAGCACTCATTGACTCTGCCGTGCAAGCTGCCTTGTATGCACCAACCGATACGGAGCTATAGAGGACGCGCCACCGGCGCGACACGATTGCAGCCCTAAAAGAAAATATGGCCTGACAATTTAGCAAGCCATGTGCCGGGGATGTAAGGTAAATCGGGGTCGACGCCTTACGTGCAAGGAATTGTGCCACCCATGTTAAGCCAACTTGCAAGCAGCTTGAGAATGGTAGGTATCGGTTTCGGCGCCGGCAGTAACGGATTGCTTGAGGCGGCTTGTCCGGCAGCACGCGCACTTGCAGCGCGGGTGAAGTCTCGCCTGGCGAACGACGCCACGTCCGACCGGTGAACCAACGAAAGAAAGGCAGGAGCTAAGCTCGAATCTGGTGTACGGGGGAGTTGAGGCGGGAGATTGAAGGCGGTGGAGGTTTTAGCTGAGAATCTGATTGTCGAAGTCGGAAACCAGCAAACAACAAACCATCCACCATGAACAAGTTTACTGAAAAAGCGGTTGTCGGTCTATCGGAAACCGGTCTGGGTCTGGACGAATTGGTCCGTCGCGGAGCCCGGCAGGTGATTCAACAGGCGATCGAAGCGGAGCTGACGGCGCTGTTGGAGCGGTTCGAAAACGTCAAGACGTTGCACGGGCAGCGCGCGGTGGTGCGCAATGGCTATTTGCCGGAGCGCGAGGTATTGACGGCGGCCGGCCCGATTGCCGTGAAGGTCCCCAAGGTTCGCGATCGTTCAGGATCAGGCGTGAAGTTCAATTCATCGATCGTGCCGCCATATGTGCGGAAGTCGCCGCGAGTGAGTGCTTTGCTGCCGTGGCTGTATCTGAAGGGCATCTCGACGGGCGACATGAGCGAGGCACTGAGCGTGCTGCTGGGCGAGGACGCCAAGGGGTTGTCGGCCAACGTGGTGAGCCGTCTGAAGGCGCAATGGGCCGACGAGCACGCCAACTGGAACCGGCGGGATCTGTCGACATCGCGCTACGTGTACTGGTGGGTCGACGGCATTCACACCGGCCTGCGTAGCGAGAATTCGGACGGCCAGTGCCTGTTGGTGATCATCGGCGTGAGGCCAAATGGACGCAAGGAGCGTGTGGCAATCGGCGGCGGGTATCGGGAGTCGAAGGCGTCCTGGCAGGAGCTGCTACTTGACCTGAAAACGCGTGGCTTGCAGGCCGGCCCGCTGCTGGCAGTCGGCGACGGCGCGATGGGCTTCTGGGCTGCACTGGAGGAAGTGTTTCCGGCAACGCGCGGCCAGCGCTGCTGGTTCCACAAGATGGGCAACGTGCTCAACGCGCTGCCGAAGTCGCAGCAGGGGCATGCGAAGGCCGACCTGCAGGCGATTTGGATGGCCGCGACGCGCGCCGATGCGTATGCCGCGTTCGATCGTTTCGTGACGGTCTACGCCGCGAAATATCCGAAGGCGACCGAAACGCTGAAGAAGGACCGGGAGAGCCTGCTGTCGTTTTACGACTTCCCCGCCGAGCACTGGCAGCATTTGCGCACGACCAATGCGATTGAGTCGACATTCGCGACCGTGCGCCACCGGACGACTCGCACCCGCAACTGCGTGTCGCGACCAACCTTCCTCGGTCTGGCATTCAAGCTGATCGAGGAAGCCGAGAAAACCTGGCGCCGTATCAACGGCCCCGAACAGATCAAGCTGTTGCTGGAGGGCATTGCCTTCAGGGACGGCGAACCGGTGCAAGGCGATCAAACGGTTCAGCAGAAACTCGCCGCCTGAAGTCGAACGCTATCAAGCTGCCCATACACCATGCATGGACGCCCCCGGCTTGCCAAGCTCTCGTTCGTAACGTCGGGCAGGTAATGATTGCAGCCATGCATCCGGACTTCGCCATCCGGCCCACGGCCGGCTGTCCCTGATGGAATATGCTGGCCGGACTCTCATCACTCTTGCGTGCTTTCGCGCACATTGGTGTACCCAGAGTTTCCCAGCCACGGTCTAACCTGTCTCGCCATCACGTCATGATCGCCTGAGCAATCGGCTGTAGTCTCCTGCTGGCTGTTGAGCGGTAAGCATGCGGCAGATGGTTACGCGGTCGCTGCAGGCGCGTGGTAATCAGGGTGAAACTCGCGGCCGTGGACCAACAGCGCCCAGACGATCCGCGCATTCTTATTCGCGATCGCGACGGCGGCGACATTCGCGTTCCGCCGCTGCAGCAGGCCACTCAGCCAGCCGCCCTTGCATTCCTTGCGTTTGGCAACCTGCAGCAGCGAGCGCGCGCCGTGGATCAGCAATGTTCGCAGGTAGGTATCACCGCGCTTACTGATTCCAAGCAGCACGTTCTTGCCGCCGCTGGAGTTCTGTCGGGGTACCAGACCGAGCCACGCCGCAAGCTGCCGGGAGTTCCGGAAGCTCTTCGCGTCACCGACAGATGCGACAAGCGCGCTTGCGGTAAGTGGCCCGATGCCCGGGACACGCGCGAGCCGTCGACTCGTGTCGTCACTACGGTGCCAGGCCTGAATCTGCGCCTCGAGCTCCCGGACCTGCCTGTCAAGCTCCTTCAGATGGTCCATGAGGCGCTGGATGAGCAATCGAAACGAGCCTGTTAGTTCGTTTTCCGCATCTTCTATCAGCTCAGGTACCTGACGATTGAGATACCCGATTCCCTTTGGAACAGCGATCCCGAATTCAGCGAGCAGTCCGCGAATCTGGTTGGCCTGCGCCGTTCGTGCCCGGACAAAACCCTCGCGTACGCGATGCAGCGACAACACCGATTGCTGCTCGATGGTCTTAACTGGCACGAAACGCATGTTCGGTCGCGCGACTGCCTCGCAGATTGCTTCGGCATCGGCCGCGTCATTCTTGTTCGTCTTCACGTACGGTTTGACAAACTGGGGTGCGATTAATCTTACTGTGTGACCCATGGCCTGCAGTTTGCGAGCCCAGTAGTGTGCGCTAGCACATGCCTCCATCCCGATCACACAGGCCGGAAGGTTGGCGAAGAACTCCGCAACGTGATTCCGCTTGAGCACTTTCCTCAGAACAGTTCGGCCGTGCTCATTCACACCATGGACGGAAGAAACGTTCTTTCGCCAGATCGATGCCAACTGTCGTAACCTTCATGATGAACGCTCCCCTCATTCAAGTGGTTGCATTGACACTTCCACTTTGGCACATCGATGCCGTTTCGGATGGGGGCGTCCATTCCATTACTCTTGACGATAGCTCGGGCACCACTCTAGAAGATCGCAACTGGTCAGTACAGAATCAACGCACCCGAGCAGTTGGCGAGCACTGCGAGCAATGCCCGCGTCCATAAGGCGACGATGCAGCCCTGCGCGGGTTGTCGTCTCGCCGAAAGGAAGGCATGTCAGGATCCGCTATGCTAGTGCAGACAAGGGTGACTCCGTTAATGTGTTATTCGTACAAGCAACCGCAGCAGCACTCCGGTCGTTCCGGTTTTTTGACAATAAGCGTCGAAGCCGACTTGTACGCCCGCAGAACGGGTGACGCGTTCATCTTGGGAGGTGAACGCGACGAGGGCGGTGTCCCTCATTGAATGCAGCTCGCGCAGACGCCTGGCTAGCTCGAAGCCGTCCATCCCGGGCATATTGATGTCGAGCAGTGCAATGTCGGGAATCCAGTGATCGATTAGCTTGAGTGCGGCATCGCCGCTGAGGACGCAGCGCACGTCATAGCCTTCGCTCAGCAGGACCGCAGTAATTGCGTCGGCTCCCACGCGATAATCGTCAACGACAAGCAAACGCAGGGCGGTAGGGTGACGGTTAGCAACGGTGCGATCGGTCCATCGCGAGGTAAGAAGAGGCTCCACGAACAATCCCCGAAGTTTTATTTGCGCGTAGCAACGATTATTCCGACTCGGGGCGAAGTCGGCCATTCTCCGCTCATGACGGATCAACAGACGACCCTTATGACTCTATCGGACTTCATTGAAGCGAGTTTCGATGTGCTGGTTGACGACTGGACGGCGTATGCGCGAGCCGTCAGTCCACAGGACGGCCACTTAAACGACACCCAACTGCGCGATTCGGCACGCGAGCTACTCGCCGGCATCGCGATCGACATGCGCGAGATGCAAAGTCGGGAGCAACAGGAAGCAAAGTCAAGGGAACCAGCCCTACCCAATTCGATGTTTAAAAATTGGACGTGTGCATGCTAATGACCGGCTCTCGCAAGGCTTCGGCATTAACGCGCTGGTCGCCGAATTTCGCGCCCTTCGAGCGAGCGTGCTGCGCAGATGGCAGGACCACGGGCCGCTTGACGCGGCCGCGTTCGAGCAAATGATCCGCTTCAACGAAGCTATCGATCAGATGCTCGCAGAGTCTGTCGGGCAGTTCGCGGCACGCACGGAACGCCTTCGAGATATGTTCGCCGGCATCCTGGCGCACGACCTACGCTCGCCAGTAGGCGCCATCATGGCGTCTACATACTCAATCCTGCGTGACGAGCATCTGTCGCCTACCAGCTTGCGAGCCGGCGCGAATCTGCAACGCAGTGCGGAGCGCGTGAAAACCATGATCGACGATCTTTTCGTTTATACGCGCACGCGTTTGGGCGATAAGCTGCCAATCGATCCGACCCAGCAAGATTTTGGCCGTATTTGTCGAAACGCGGTCGACGAGGTTCAATCCGCCTGCCCGAACGCTCAAATCGAGCTGGAGGCGACGGGCGAACTGGGTGGATTTTGGGACGGCGCGAAGCTCAGCCAGCTAATCGTCAATCTTCTCACCAACGCCGTCAACCATGGATCCGGATCCATTTGCCTGAGCGTCGGCGGCGATGATCATCAGGTCGTACTGAAAGTCGCGAACGAAGGCTCGCCGATTCCAGCTGATGCATTGCCAACGCTGTTTGAGCCGTTGACCCGCGCTAGCGCGTCACGCGAGCAAAAACGTGTTTCGTCCGGCATGGGGCTGGGACTGTACATCTGTCGCATCATTGCACAAGCGCATAACGGAAACATCGACGTCGAGTCGAACGAAGCCAAGACGGCATTTACGGTAACAATCCCAAGAGTTGCAGGGTCAAGCCCTTAACGCTAACCGCGCCTAAACGATGCCCGCCCGACTGGGCGGCATCATCCCGTCGGCCTTTTGGGATCCTTCCGTTCATGGACGGGGATGGCCGCGCTTGTCGCTCGAAGTGCTGAGCGTCGAGGCTGGTGAAGTGCGGACATCGAGCCGCCCAAGCGTAATTCGTGATAAGTGCGGCCGTCTCGTTCCAGAATTTCCTGTGCGTCGCGCTGACGCCTCCCATGGACCGAATCGCTGTATGGCTGTATCCAAGAAACAAAGCTCGAGCGGAAGAAAGCCAATTCGCAACCGGCAGAACAAGCGTCTGTATCTCCCTTTAAGCAATGAACACGCAAGCCAACTGAACCGGCAGGCGCGCATCGCATTTGAGTCAATACGGACGGGAAGAGGCGATAGGGCCGCTTTGCTTCAGATGTCCTCGATCGTGCTTCTATGCGAATTCCCCACCGAAGACGGTCACGGGCTGTTGCCGCTCTCGTTGCTTCAAGAGGCAAGACGACGCATGGCGCGAGTCATGGCCGCCGGCAGCGCCGATGAAACATGCGAATATGCGCGACGGCTCATCGACCAACTGAACGAAATCGTCAACGAGTACGACAGGCAAATGCGCGAGACGCGCTTGCACACGATCGTCGCCGCATTCGATAAGGTCGACTGCATGTTGGTAGCAAGGAAGCGCAGCCTCGCGCGGACGAGGAGGCTGACGATCAGATTGAGTGACGGCTTGTAACCCCGCTAGAACTGACGCAATGACCGATCGACAATCCCAAGTGTTACGTTTTCCGCACGGAGTGCAATTCGAAGACGGCAATCGACGTCTGGAAATCCCGAGGATGGACAGAGACATCCACCCATTTCGGTCGGCTCGTCGAACATGTGGCCCAGAAGAAGGGGGTTGCGCGGCGGTCGCGCGAAACACAACGTGATCGCATGCGAGCCTTTAACGTGGCTGCCTATGACCGCTTCTCGCAATCCGATCTTGTCTACAGGCGAGCCTGGTCCTCTCCTGAGTTACGCCGTATCCAGCTTCGGCAGCCGAAACAATTCCAGCCTTTGCGCCAGTAAGGTCCACGCGCACGCTGCCTTCGGTCAGGCAGGTCCAATAACGTTGACCGCGGCACCAGAGTTTTATCCCGTTACGGACGTCTCGCTCACTCAACCCGAGCGCCGCCGCTTGGACAAGCGCGTCCTTAAGTATCCCTACCTTGAGAGGGATTTTTGATGCGGAATTCGGCGGAAAGGCGCGGGGAAAACGCCTCTGCAGAATGATAACCGCGCCTTCTGCTGCGTCGGCAGAGGTTCTCGGAAGCTTCGTCAATGGGTTGGCGTGCCGCTCGTCGGCTTCTGTCGATGACGTCCCGCGTGAAGTGGCCTTGTCAACCTTGGCGTCTTGCTTAAACTGCGCCTTCAGCACCGCAAGTTGTTCGAATCCCATCGTACGTGTCCCAATTAATTAATCAAATTTTGCCAGTCAGCTTATACATCGCCAATAGCGAAATAACGATGAACATGAATCCAATTCCCGAACTCACGTCTTCTCTTAAGCAATTGCGACTGTCCGGCATCCTCGACACGCTCGAAGCACGCAACCGTGAAGCCATCGACCGTAAGCTCGCCTATACCGATTTCCTGACGTTGCTTATCCAGGACGAGATCGCACGGCGCGATCATCGAAAGCTCGACGCCCGCATGCGCCGCGCG
>NZ_JARUXJ010000239.1:0-25641 GCF_031451465.1 Caballeronia sp. LZ003
GCAGCCTATCGATTAAGAGCCGATTTTATATGAAAGTGTTCAATCAGCAGTAGAACTATTTTGTTCAATAATTCTTGAACACTTTTCGGACATGAAGCTCTCACTTGCCCGGCGGATTGATTTACCAAGCGATTCGGCGCGTACCGCAAACCGCCGGGCGCGGTTATAGATTGTGCCACGCGCACATTTCTGCTCGTAGGCCAATGCCTTAATGTTCGCGTTATACCAATAGACCCCGAGGAAGCACTCCGCCTCGTGCGCGCTACCGCCTTGTTCGCACAGCGCATGGATCGCCATATTGAAGAACGGCATCTCGGGATCCAAAAACGAGTCCGGCTCGCGCGCCATTGCTCGACGGGCGGGCTGCAGACGCGCGAGCACATTCGACTTTACATACGGCGCGAAGATGCGGCGTGTCAGACACCAAGCGACCCAACGATGAACCTTGTCGTCTGCCGCGTTTCGCGCATCTTCATTCAAACTATGTTCACTCATAGCCTCGCTCCTCATCGCGCTATTGCTCAATGCCGTAAGAAATGTTCCAGTGATCCAGCCAAGCGACCAGCTGCTCGCGCAATTCGCGGTTGCTCGGATACGGGAACTGGACCTCACCTTCTTCTTCGATTCCAGCGAATGGGCAGCCGGGAAACGAGATCCAACTCTGCAATCCTTCTACTTGTCGCACGGCCATCTGCAAGAGCGGGCGCGGGACAGAAGACATCTCAATGTAGGTGTACGCGCTCATGATGTCGATGGTTTCATGATGACCTTAGTCCCGCTTTTTGCGCCTTGAGCGGATGACTCACAGGAATTTGCAAACTCAGTAACGACAAGGGTTTGAGCGATGCTCTTCGCCACTTTTTCGCCACTTACTTTGCGTTTCGCGAGATCGACCAAGCCCATTCGTTCGCTTAATCGTGCTTGCGCATCGACAACCGAGCCGAGGTCAGCTTCCAGGTACACCATCGTCGTACGCGCATCCTTGTGGCGCATCACGCGCCGGATGGTTTGGATGGGAACACCCTGTTCGCTCAATAGCGTGGCGAACGTGCCGCGCAGTCGGTGCGGTGTGAGCCCGACCACTTCACATGCGGCGTTTGCGGCGAACATCGCTCGACGCGTAAAACCCGCCTTGAACGCCTCGCCGCTCTTGCGCGTCACGATCAGTCCGCATGCGTGGCGCATCGGATGCAGATAGTCAAGCAACCATTGAGGCACTGGTACGGGGTCGGCCTCGCGCCCTTTGGTCCGACCTGGCGTATAGGTGCCGCGCTCCCAGTCGAGCCACTCCCAGCGCGCCGTGATGGTCTCCATTTCGCGCAGCCCCAATCCGAGCATCAACCTCACGGCGATCGACACACCCGGCTGCCGAGCGGCCGCCGCATCCACTTCGATCAACCACTTCGAAGCCATCGACGCCGGCAACGTCGTGCGTGGCCTTTTCTGCAGCTTGATCAGCTTCACCGACCACGGCACCATCGGTAGGATGTTGCGACGAACCGCCCAATTGCACACGACCTTGATCGACTTGAGCCAATGATTGGCACTCGCGCGACTGTGGGTCTTCAAGTGCTCGATGCGCGCCTGCTCAATGGCCCCGTTCGTCAACTGATCGACCGAAACATCTCCGAGCTCGTACAGATGCAAACGGGCGACGGTTCGCATCGACTTGATGTGCGCGTTGCTCACAACCGGCTCGTTGGCCGCGATCCATTTGACGAACAAGTCCCGCAACGTCGGGACGGGCTCGCATCCTCTGGACCAAAGCTTGACATCGTTATAGGCGCGCGCGGCCACGGCTTCGGCCTTGTGCTTGACACTCTCGCGTGTGCTGCGCTGCACGCGCGCGCCGTTTAACTGAAAGCGGTAATGCCAGATCTTTCCAATACG
Organism: Caballeronia sp. LZ003; assembly: GCF_031451465.1. Classification (NCBI taxonomy): domain Bacteria; kingdom Pseudomonadati; phylum Pseudomonadota; class Betaproteobacteria; order Burkholderiales; family Burkholderiaceae; genus Caballeronia; species Caballeronia sp. LZ003. Next base: position 1,891 of record NZ_JARUXJ010000239.1, read on the forward strand.
AAATAACCGATAGCTCACCGGGTCGCCCCTCGATAAATCCCGAACGACTTTAAATCGCCTCCGCGAAGCCGATGGTTAGCAAGCACGATGAATTTGCCCGTGCGTTCAACAAAACGATCAACGATCACGTCTCCATTGCGAAGCACGACGCGAACCCGGGTCCCTCGTGAGCAGCATGTGTGCGGCGTCTTCATCGCGACTCCGTCTCGGCTTGACGCCGGCGTAATTCTTGAAAATCCGCAATGATCTCGGCCAGCACAGGACTCTCGCCGAACACCCCGCGTCCAACCGACTCAAGAAATTTGAGTTTCCTGGCGATGGCGTCGTCGCGCATTGCGCCGAATTGCGCTGGCGCCCTGCGAACGCAGCTGAGCCGGTATCGCGCTGCCTGTTCATCTGTGACGAAATAGCGGCTGAACTCGCCCTTGCGCGCCTTGGCGCGAGTGACGAACCCCCGCGCAACCAACTTCGGTAGCGCCTTCTGGACTGCATGGCGCGAGGCCTCTAGCTCTCGCGCGATCATGGCGCTCTGCAGGCCCAACTCCGACTTGCTCAGCAGCATCACGATTTCGAACGTCAACGGCGGCCTCATACCGGCTCCTCGTACTTTCTGCATCGACGCATCTCGGACCATTCCGTCGATGCTTTTTGAAAGCCCTTGCTGCAAACGTACTTCCGCGTGCCGCTCCATCGGGAGATCTCCAGCAAATCGCATCCGAGACACGTGCCCTCCTGCTTTCGCTCAAGCACGATCGCCGGATCGAGATATTCGAAGCGCCTCATAGGACCTCAACTTCGCGCGCCGCCGCGCCGCGGATGGGCTGCAGTAGGCTGTCGTGGATGCCTGTGACCCGGGTCTTCACGCCGTCGATGCGCATCCAGAACGGCCGGCGGATCGCCCAGCACACTTCGGCGCCCTGCATCTCCCACTTCGTCACGGTCACGACCCTTCCGATCAGACGCTTCGTGTACTTGCGATACGCCTCATCGCCATTGGCCGATGCCCGCACGATCACTGCGAGATCTCCTCGTGTGCAATTGGTCGGCATGATCAGAACGGGCAATCGAAGGGGTTGTGCGGACCTTGCAAGGCTTGCTCGATGCGCGCCGACTCCTCTTCACCCATCTCTGTGAATTCCTCCTCGGTCGGCTGTTCGACCGGCATCCACCAGAAGGCATCGACGCGTTCAAGATACCAACCGCGGCTTTCGACCCATGCCGTGAAAGCTGTGTGTACGCCGCCATCGTGGGAAGGTTCGCCGCTCATAAGATCCCAGAAAATCGGGAGGGCGTCGGCAAACAGGACGTCCGATGCGGCCCCGATCATCCAGCGTGGCTCGTCGTCATCGGCCCATCGGTATTGCCGCTGCATCCGCTTGATGCGCGGAAACATGATCGCGATGTCCTTCATCAGTTCGTCGATAGTCATTGCATGTATCCCTCGCGGGCAGCGTCGTACTGCGCAGGCTGAGCGCTGTATTCCAGATAGGTGTGCGCACGCCGGGAGTCCGAGGTGCTGAACTGCTGAGCTTCTCGGTTGAAGAACAGCGCCAGCCTCTTGTTCTGGACATCGCCGTTGCGCTGCTTCAGCAATTCAAGCCAGCCATCCGGCTCGGGGTCGCCGGGCATAACGTCCTGCTTTTGGGCAGACCACACGGAAAACACGTTGTCAGCCGCGTCGGTGATAACGCCGGCCCCAGAAACGTCCTGCTTGCCAGGTGTGCGCTTTTCGTCTTGTCCCTTGCGGGGATGCGCGACCAAATGGACGTGGGTATCGTTGGCGCGCGCCCAGCTCGCCAGCTTGCGCATCGCTTCTTTTTGCGCAGTGATCGATCCCGGACCATCGGACTGTGTGTCGGTCATCATTAGAGAGTCGATGACGAAGTGCCTGATCCCGTAGCGCCTGAATGCATACGTGAAGACAATCAAGAGGCGGTCGATCGACGCGGTCCCGACGAGATCAAAGATCCACATCCGATCGCGAACCCAGTCGGCCATGTGATCGAGATACGCCGGAGAAGGCCTGTCGAGTCCGCCCAGTTGCTTCGCGAGACGCTTGCCCTGACGCGCTGGCGTCATCTCCCCCGAGAACACGCAGGCGCGCTCGCCTTGGTCGAGCAGACCAATGAGAACTTGATTCAGTAACAGCGACTTGCCGTGACCGTTGTAACCGCTCCAGACCGTCACCTCGCCATAGCGGAACTCAAACCAGAGCTGCGACTGGCCGCAGAACGATAGGAACGGCGCGTGCGCGCCTTCGTGCGCCGGCCAGAACAGCGCCTTTACGCCGGGCCAGAAGTCAGCCAATGACCGCAGCTCGTCCGGGTCGAAAGAGCGCGCCGCCGCCAGACAGGCGCGGAACGCTGCAGTGTCAGCCCCGGCTAGCAGGAAATCGTTCGCATCCTTAGAATCGCCGAAAGTGACGACTCGGCAACGGTCAAGTCCGAGCCGCGTGGCGACCTCTTTCGCGCCCTTTCGACCAGCGTCGTCTGCGTCATAGCAAAGCAGGATCTCATCGAAACGCTCGAGCCGGTCCCAATCGCTATCGATCCATCCGTGATTCCCTGCCCCAGCGTTCACGGACAAAGCGCAAATGCCCATCTGATGAAGCGACATCGCGTCAAGCTCGCCCTCAGCGATAGCAATGGTCCGGGCAGAGGGCGGGACAAGATGCCAGCCGAATAAGCAGGGCTCCGCGCCGCCTTCCTGACGCATGTCCTTCTTGTCGGCGATGTTCCGATACTTCGCGTTGATCAGTTCGCCGTCACGCAGGTATGGCAGCACGACGTACACCGAGTCACCGCGCACAATCTCCGCGACTTTGAAATCCGCAATCGTGCTCTCGCTCAGGCCTCGCGCCGACAGCCAGTCGGAGACCGCGCTGGTCGGGCGTTTTGCATTCTGCGGCCGCGGCGGCCGTTTGTAGCTCGGCATTAAACGAGCAGGCATCTCGTCGCGCACGCCTAGGAAGCGTTTCGCGTCACGCATTGCCTCCGCGACAGATTGCGAGCGGCACGCGCACCACAGCGCTAGCATGTCGCCGGTCTCACCGGTCGCGAAGTCCTTCCACACTCCCCGCTTGGCACCCGAGACGCAAACCGAGAGGCTGTTGCCCGCCTCGCCGGCGATGCTTCCTGCCTTGAACTCACGGCCTTGCTTCTTACCTTCGCGCAGCAGGTGCGCCGCAATGTGTTCGGCGCTCTCCGCCATCAGCGCGCTCAGTTCGCGTGCGTTCACAGTTCACCTCGCTCGCGAGCCGCGCGGATTTCGTCGTCAGTCATCCGCACGCCGTGCCGCCACACGAAAGCGTATTTTTCGCTGCAGCCGGCGTTGATGGCCTTCCATTCCATATCGAACCCGGCGCGCCGCCACCAAGGCAGCAGCGCTTCCGTCGCGCCGGCTTCACTGGCTTCATCATCGCGAGGCGCGAACTCCGCGAATCGCCGATCAGGACCGAAGAACGTCGACGCCTGGAGGACGAACCGCGTGCCGACATTCCCCGCCTTCAGCATCGCTGTCGCATAGCCGCGCGTGGCCGCGACAAGTCGGGCTGCCTCGATGCCTTCACGAATCCGCGCCTTCCATGCCTTCAGCGCCGCTGCCTTCGGATTTCCGCCGTCACGTTTCGGATAGAGCTTCCACGCTTCTTCGAAGTCGGCATCGTCGTTCGATTTCTCGTTTTCGGTCTCGCGCTCCTCGGCGTCAGCCGAGTGTGTGTCTGCTTTTGTATTAATGCTTTTCTTTGTTATCTCTTTCGTGTTTTCCGAATACCCCTCGTCGGTTTTCCGAATAGGGTTCTCCGTGTTTTCCGAATAGGGGGTATTCGGAAAATCGAAGGGGGGTAAGGTCCGGATCTGCCGTTCGATGATCTGCTTACCCTTCCGAATGAGCGTTACACCGACTCGCCCCTTGGCCGACAGCGACGAGATGATTTCAGACACGCGAGACGGCGAGAGGTCGAAGAACTGAGCGAAGTACGTGTTCGACGCATAGCATCCGCGAGCGTCGCTCTCGAGTGAGCTGATCTCGGCAAGCATTAGCTTTTCGACGAATGACAGCGAGCGATCAAGCCACATCTCGGCCGGGATCCATACGCCTTGAAATCGACGCGGTGCCGTTTTCTCTTTCGGGGAAGTGGGTTTCATGCTGGCACACTGCGACGGTTAGATTGCGAGGACTCGCGGTCCACTTCGCGGAAAACAGAGTCGTCGTCGCCGAGAAATGAGGGCGAGAAGTTCGACGGAATTGCCGGCTGTTGCGCTCTGTCAAGCCAACCGAGGGTTGTCGCGCGACGGCGATGATGCGTGACGGACCGTTCAGACAGGCCCGATTCGAAGGCAAGGACGTCGTTCGAGGTGGGAGGTACGGCGCCATCCTCTTTCAGATGGCAGGCAAGCGTCAGTAAAACGTGACGGGTCGTCGGCGGAAGCTCCGACCGAATAATGGCTTGGCGCCAGGTATAGGGCTTCACTTGCGACGGCGTCCGGACGATTGTTCTTGATAGGCACGGACGCGCAACTGCGTGTCCATCTTGGCGACTTGAATTGGCGAACGACCGCGGATCAGGCGGCGCTGGGCGGCCATGCAGGTGATCCGCCAAAGGCGCGTCGAAGACGACGAGCAGACGAGCGCGCCGAGTTGACCGATCAGACGCTCACGGTCGAAATCGGATCTCGGAGCGAGAGTCAGACAAGCGCGCCTCATTCCACCGTTTCCATTGCAGCGATCCTCCTCGATCGCGGGGTGCGCCGAACCGAGGTAGCGAAGCGTTCGTGCAGAACGGCGTCTCGGAGGCGTTCGAGTGCTACCACCGTCTCGTACGAAACACGTTTGCCTTTGCGGCCGGTCTTCAGATCTGAGACTACGGACTGACCGACGCCAGAGCGCTGCTCGATCTCCAATTGTGTGAGACCCAACAGAATCAATTCGTGGACAAGTAGATTTGCCTTCATATATGCCCTAATATTGCGAACGCGGTGGACGCCAATCGCTTTGGCGATTATCGCAATATATGGCTTTTGCGAATATTTCGCAAGGCATTTGCCATAGGGAACAGAGATGACGCTAGGTCAACGGTTGAAGATTGCGCGCCGAGAGGCCCGCCTGTCGCAAGCCGAGCTTTCCAAGCTCGCGGGAGTGTCGCAGACCACGATCAACAATATCGAAACGGGTCGCAATCTAGGAAGCAAGCATGTGGTGCAGATTGCTGACGCGCTAAATACGAACGTGAAATGGTTGCTGGATGGGACACCGCCGAGGTTGAGTGTCGGAATGGATGGTGACTTTGAAGCGACGAGCGAGGCGACCAAAGCCGCTCCTGGACTGCATCACGGCAGGGCAAGTCAAGACCTTCACTTTTGGTTCGATCTCGAGACCTTCGAACGAAGTTCACAGCAGGAAAATGCTGTGGACTGGCTGGCCGTCAGGCGGTTGGCTGTCCCTGTTCCACGAGATTTCTTCGTCGCGACGGGGCGAGATCCCAAGGATTGTAAGGTCGTGACGATGCGGGGGACCGCTATGCAACCTCTTCTAAATGACCGCGATCTCGTACTGATTGACACTGCGTATTGCGAGCCGCGCGACGGCCAAGTGTTCGCGATGATCTTCGAAGGTGAGCCTATCATCCGGCAGATTTTCAAACTTGCCGGCGGGACGCTTGTCGTCCACGCATTAAGCAAGAACTATCTGGACCGCACTGTCGAGCCTATCCACCTTGATCGCCTCTGGATCATCGGCCAATGTGTGTATCGCTCTGGATCGGCTTTAACTATGTGAGCTATCGCACGATAGTAATTTTCTTTCTTAAAAATCGCAAAAGCCATTGCGCGCTTTAATCGCTTTTGCGATACTGCCTCTCACAGTCACCCGCCAGTGAGAGCCTAGATGGACCTCCAACACGCAGCACTCTTCGCCCTGATTTGGGCGGTCTTAGTCGCAGTCCTTTGCGCATTCATGCGCGGCCACGCTGACGCCGAACAAGCCGAGTGGATGCGCGGTGCAGGCATCGACGTCAAGCGCCCGGCTGCGGCCGAGGTGTCGGCATGAGCGCGCTCAACATTTTCCAGTTTGCGTCGGATGGCAAGAAGCACGACGTGCGCGTGGTTGATGTTGATGGCATTCAGCACTTCGTCGGCAAAGATGTGTGTGACGTGCTGAGTTACGCCAACGCCAGCAAGGCTATGAACGATCACTGCAAGGGGGTAACGAATCGCTACCCCCTTCAGACGGCTGGCGGAATGCAGGAACTCCGAGTCCTGACCGAGGCCGACGTGCTCCGACTGATCGTGAACAGCAGAATGCCGGCCGCCGAGAAGTTCGAGCGCTGGGTGTTTGAGGAAGTGCTGCCGTCGATCCGCAAGACCGGGTCGTATGCGATGCCTGGTGCGCAGCCACTTTCGCCGGCGCAGATGTTCCTGCAGAGCGCACAGCTGATGGCCGAGATTGAAACGCGTCAGATCGAACAGGCAGCAGCGATTGAGCTCGTGCGCCAGCAGGTCGTTGACCTCACCGAGACCCGCGCTTTCACGTCATGCCCGAGCAACGCGGAGTCGATCACCCATATTCGCAAACGCATCGCCGAAGAGTTCGGCTTGTCGGCAAAAATCGTGGACGAGGTAATCCGCCAGAGCCCGCTCGCACCGAAGCCTGCCGGCGAGGTCAAGAATAACCACGAAGACGCGAACGGCTCGACTTACACCGTTTGGTGGCGAAAAGATGTGACTGCGGTGTTCCGGCGGTTTGTCGACGAGTGTCGGCCAGTAACGACAGCTCAATTCGAGCACCCCTACATTAGCGGACGATTCAAGGTGCGCGCGAACGCGGCTTCCGACGAACCGCTCGCCGGGGCTGGTCTGTTCGGCATCGCCACGACGCGCTGAAAAGGAGGCACATGTGCGCAAGAGAAAAACGACTACAGTAAGTATTCCTCAGAACGGAATGTCGTCGTCCATAGGATCAGGATCGCCGGCCTTGGTTGGATCGATTCGATTCCAGCTCGGTAAATCAGTTCTTGGCCGCTCTCCTCTTGCAACAGCATTGAATACGGCCCAGTGCTCACGCAGCCTCTCAAAGATCAGACTGGCTTCGTCTGTTGACCACGTCCAAACGAGGTTGGGCCGTGCATATCTTCCCTTCCAGAGATACCCATTCTCCTTGACTAGCTTCCATAAGACTTGCTCGTCATGCGTCAACAGCTCGGGGAAATGCAAAGCCAACTTTGCGAAACGATCTTCCTCATCAACATCCCACAGTCTGCTGCTGGCCTCAGCGATCGACTCCGAGTTGTGGTTCGGACCGCCGTCATCAATGTTCACCCTTTCGAGACTTTCGAGGATTGCCCACTCGATGAATGACGAGAGCGTGCGGCGTTGTTTCCGGCCGGCAAGCTCCGCTAAGTATCTGAGCCGAGGCTCGAGTCGAACCGTCACCGTTTCCGACCGGCTCGTCTTAGCGCCACCGCCTTTTCGCTTCTCTGCGTCGTCGATCATCTGTTCCTCAATGTTCTATAAGAATCCATGTGGTGATTTTAAACACATCGCAGCTCTTGTACAACATCTGAAATTCTGTATGATTCGTGTACTGTCTGTTAACACACATAGGAACTTACAAGGTGGAGCATCTCAGACATGTCGAAGTCACCGTGCTACCGGACGGTCGGATGGATCGGAAAAATGCGGCGAAGTACACCGGCCTGTCCGTGAAAACGCTAGCCATGTATGCGGTCTCCGGGAAGGGACCGAAGTTCATCAAGCGGGGCCGAGTCTGGTACCGGAAGGAAGACTTGGACGCTTGGCTAAGCCCAGTGCTGTAGCAAGCCTGCCAGGATACAACGGAGGAAGAAAGTGAAATATCCCATCCCAACAGTCAATTACGACGAAGGTGGCGCGGCCGCGCGACTCTCCGCCGCAATCCACAACGCTGGACTGCAGTTGCACGACATTGCCAACCGCGATTCTGCAGCGTCCGCCGAACTGTTGTCGGCATCAGCGCATGTGGCCGACGAGCTCGCTAAAGAGCGCGATTCGGCTGTCCTTTCCACTGTCATATCCGATTTGCGGGGGACTTCCGCTGTTTCGAGCCTTTCGATGGTCGCCGCAATTCTGGACGCAACCGCGTATGTTGCCGACATCCGCCATAGCCTCAAGGAACTCAGCGAGCATGAACTGCCCGCCGACGTGCAGTGCATCTTGCACGACATGGCTGACGAAATGTACTGCCGAGATCACGCGAAATCGACCGCCGAATGGATCAGCGATAGCGCCGCATAAGACAGCCAAAAAGCTGTAACCACTTCGTTGCAACTACTCAGTACTACTACTGAGGGGGAGCACTCGTACTTACGAATCGAGAATTTGCAAATTTTTGAAGGCGCCGAGAACACGGCTTTTAAGAATGACGCGCCGCTGGTGGCAGCCGAGGCGCGTCGCACAACGAGGACTTGAAACATGAACACGGCGGATTCTACACAACTGGCCAGCGATGGCAAGCGGGGCGCGGTCAGCGAGTTTGAGGAATCGAACCATTACAACGACCGATATAACCGCATCAGCGCCCAGCCACTATTAGGCGATGCGGGCGCAGCGCACTGTCTCAACCACGTGCATCGTGCACTTCAGGGCATCGCTGTCGTGAACACCCTTCTCACAAACGATCGCTATTCGTCCGATAACGGATGCGAACCGCTCGACGGATACATGACAGGCGGTTTGCACTCGGCGATTCAAGCGCTGGCCGAAATGGCGATCGACAAGATCGAGTTCTACGCCGACCGGATCGACGAAGTTCAGCAAGAAAACCAAGCGGTGTCGCAATGAGTGAGCGCTACTTCGCACTGCGCGTCGAGTCGCGCGACATGCATCCGCGGATCAAGGTCAATGAAGTCGTCATCTACGACACCGAAGATGCGGCCGAGCCCGACGACGACGTCGTAATCAACCTCACGAACGGGCAGACGATCGTGCGCTCGCTGGCGTCCTTCGACGGGGACAGGTACCGGCTGCGCTCTTACACACCAGCCGCCGCAAGCACTTTGCGCCGTGATGATGTGAAAGCCTGCTATCCGATTATCGGCCGCTGCAAAGCAAGCTTCTACAACGAGATTGCGGGGTCTGCGACGTGAACTTCCGCACCCCACTTAAACGCATCGTGATGCGCGCTTGGTCGCACGAGATCATCAGCAATGATGTCTGCACGTGGTTGATCCGCGTTTTCAAACTCAGGGACTTCTGATGACCCGTAACCAAATCGAACACATTAAGCGCGCCGCGAAGTCGGCGCAGGCCATGAAACTCGATCCGATGTTGCCGGCCGTTTTCGCCTTCCGCGCCGTCGACATCTTCGCGCAGCTGATGACGCCCGAGACCGTCATTGCCCTGTGCGACGAAGCCTTGCAGCGTCAGCACAACAACGAATCCGAACGTCGTTCCACCTAACCAATCTAGAAGGCCCCGAAATGTTCCAAGTCCTCGTCATCATCTTTTTCGGCGGTACGATCGCAGCCCTCGCCGCAATAGGCAGCGCGCTCCTGCGCAAAGACCGCCAGCCCCAGTACCGATACAGCGTTATCGCCTTCTTAGTCGTAGCAATTCTCGGCGGGCTGCTGTCATGCTTCACGCAGGTGTCGCAATCCCACGTCGGCGTCGTGACGACTTTCGGACACGTTGAAACCGACACGCTTGGAGAAGGTCCGCACCTGGTCAATCCCGTGTCGCGCAAACATATTGAAGCGATGCGCGCCGCCCGTCGTGCGCGTCTCACAAACGGATTATCGAGTGCTTGGCCCCAGGTGCCTGAAAAGGAATTAGCATGAGTACCGAAACGATCGAAGAGAATTTGATTGAGCGTCTAGTCGCGGCATTGGAGAATCGGCGCCCGCTTAGCGAAACGCTTTGGAGCGTCGATCAGATTGCGCAATGGCTGGGTTTGTCGAAGACGACCGTTGAAATGCGTGTGGTTACCCGACCCGGATTCCCATCTTCCTTTCGCCCCGTCGATTCAAAACAGGCGCAGCGGCGTTGGTTTGCGAGCGATGTACTCGAATGGGCGCGGAGCAATAAAGGAGTGATTCCGGCAGGCCGGCCAGGCCGACGTCGGCGCGCGCTTTAGCTGATGAGCATCGAACTTGCGGCCGTTGACACGTCCGAAGCCATGTCCGCCGCAAGGCCAAGTAGAGAGCGCAACTGCTCGATCGGCAGATCCGGGGTTTCGGTCACTGCGATGAGCGCGGCCATAAGTGCTTCGATCGGAGTCGATCGGTCAGTCAGCAAGTCGACTATCGCGATCTTCCGGCTTACATGTTGGCCTGCAGCCATCTCGCATCGTGGATAAAGCGATGGCATTGTGCCGTCTCAAATGTAGTATCGAAGCGCCAAAATGAGGGCATTTACCTGCGATAATCGGCGTCGGCTTCCTTATCGGTAGCCGTTCTATCACCCGGCGGATAGAATTCGCGCATGCCCGCCGACGACCAAGAGAACAAAACGACGCTTCGCATGCCGCCGGAGCTACACGCGGCCATCACCCATGCTGCGGATGCCGCCGGTTCGTCCTTCAACGCCGAAGTCACGCTACGGTTGCGTCACGACCCACACAAGGACGCGACGTCCGACATCCTTGAAGCAATTCGGCAACGAGATACCCAACTCACCGACTCGCTGATGAAGCACAACGGAATACTTTGGAGTGGCTTGGGCCGTGCCGCCGAAGTGCTCGATCGTGTCGCGCACGCGCCGTCGAGAGTATCGGGTGAAAGCGAGGCTGGCTCGTTGAGGCGAGAGGTTGAAATTGCGCGTCAATTGCTCAGCGTGATTAGCGCTCACAAGTGAACACGTCCCGACTTGAGGATAGAGGATCGACGATGCCAAAGGTCGACCGCAGCAACCCGAATTGGCTTGCCGAGTGGGTTGCCAAAGGCATGGACGAACGGAGCGAGGCGATCGCCAAGCGCGCTGCGAAGTATGCAACGAAGCCCCAACTCAAAGGTTTTCCGAGATATGTGCCGCTCAAAATCTGGGCTGAGATCATGTTCGGTGACCATGCGCCGCACATGACGACATCCGCAAATGGATGGAAGACGGGCACATCTACCCTCCTCCTAAGAAGATCGGTGGCAGATTCTTCGTTAGTCCAAACGCCGATTACATGGAGTGAGAAGACGATGGGCGATCGCCTACTCACTCATGCAGACCTTGCCGAAGTGACGGGGTTGCTTCAGCGGAACAAACAGGCTGACTGGTTTGCGGAGAACTTCGCGATTAACGTCGTGCGTCGTAACGACGGCCTAGTTGTTATGACTTGGGACACGTTCGAATTATTGTTGGCCCGAAAATATCGGCTAGACAGTGGGCCCATCGCGGAACTTCGACCTCCGCTGCGTCCGCTATTCCCGAAACGGTCGTAAGGCCAAGTTACGTTTTCTGCGCGGAAACGGCAGAAGCTGACATCGCCGTTGCCGGAACACACTGCGACAAACGTTGCGCGAACGCGCGGGCATCAGCTATCGCCTGAGCTGCGTCTGAACCTGTCACTTCATCGCCAAGATCATAGTCAGCTCGATGGCGGGCGCGCTTCAGGTTTTCAAGAACGTATCCAACGCCTTTTGCCGACCTCGTCGGAGACGCAAGGAAACGCTTGCTGAGGCGCTCGTGAGTCCCCATCGCCAAGGCAGCATTTGTGTCGGGAAAATGTGCGTCCGCGACCGGGAGCGCAGCATGATAAACGCTGTAGTATGCGCGGCTGATGCAATTCCTGAAATCGATCTCGGCGCCGCCGTTGCTGCAGGCGATCGCGCTAACGAGGAAGTCCGCAGACGAAACTGTCATGCAATTACCCGCGAATCCGCGAAAGTGGAAAGAGGCGACGCTCCTACAAACGACCGAACTGAGAAGGTGACAAGATCAACAGCCGTCGCATCTTCGAAGTTGTCGAAAAGTGCCTCGGCAACGACGTAATTCAACTCCGCGCATTCCTGCGGTGACGCATCGATCGAGAGTTCCAGCGCTACAGAGTTGACGTGGACTCCACGCAGATCAATCGAGAAGATCTGCTTGCCAGATCGCTTCAAGCACTCGACCGCACATTGAGCACGTGCCATCAATGAATCGCCATCAAATCCATCATGCTTGCCCCTTGCGGCCAACTGTGCCAGAAGTGCTTGACGAGCGACAAGAGATGCTTGCATGTTGGCGTCCGGAGCGAATTTCAGGAGGTTATCAATACTTTGAGATGCTTCTTCGAAGTGCAACGTCGATTCAAGTGCGAGCGTCGCCGCGCGTAGGACCAGTTGGTCACCTTCGAATCTAACTACGGCAGTGTTCGCCAGCTTCAATGCGTCCTCAAAGTACCCCATGTTCACGAAGGCAACAATCGCGTTGCCCACCACGTAATCGACCCCTGGAGCAATCTTTTGTGCGTTAGCGATCAACCTGAAAGCCTCTGCGTGATCGCCCAGCCCGAGGTTTGCAAGGCCGAGCCCCATCTGGCAGGCAACAACATCCTTCATCTTGCGTTGATAGATGGCTTCCAACTGCGCTTTGAGCTCGATCAATGCCCCGGAAACCGAAGCGTCTCGCTGCCTCACAAGGAGGTGCACAACTTCGTTGAAGATCTGCTCTTCAGCGTTGCTAGCGGCTGCGAAAATTGGCATTTGACAGTAACGACCTTGAGTGCATCGAGGCGATTGCAGACGCCTGCTCACATACACATTAACGTCCGCCATGCCCAAAATTTGAGGGCAAAACCGCAAAAAAACAGTGCGGCGCCGAACATGGGTGCCGGCCCAGCACGCGGCGCGGTAACGAAGTATAAGTGACTGAAGTCGATGATGCTTGGCGGAATCTAGTGTGCTCCAACGTAGCGACAAATTTTCTCCGTTACGCCAGATTTACGCCAAACTTCACGCAATCCCTTTCCCGACAATGCTCCGACGCCGTTCATTGGTCCCCCCGGCAGGAATCGAACCTGCATCTAGCGCTTAGGAGGCACTCGTTCTATCCATTGAACTACGGGGAGAGAGACCATTCCGAGGGGACGACTCGGGCTCACGAAGATCAGTCCTTAAGCCTTATACAGCTTGCGTTTCCGGCCGTTCAAGCTTCTTCCTAAATGAAGCACCGTGACACGCAATGAGACCTCGTTTAACACCATCTTTGCTACACTTTTGCTACAAAACCCACTTTTTGGGCTAAAGATTGATCTGGCACTGCTACAACCATGGAGATCACGGATGGCTTCTATCTTGCAAGTTGGTAGCCGCTGGCGCGCCCAGGTGCGCCGTTGCGGGCAGAGTATAACAAAGACATTCAAAACGAAAGGCGCGGCACAAGCGTGGGCACGCGAACAGGAAACAGCGATCGACAAAGGACAAAACGCCGCGGACGCTCGCGCCGTCACTGTCGGAGAGCTGATTGGCAAATATCGCGAGGCACGCGCTGCGTCCGGCCGCCAAATCAAGCTTAAGTCGAATGAACACTACATTCTGCAACGGCTGGAGGATGAGTTTGGCGATGGCTTAGCCGCCGAGCTGAATACGCAGCGGATTGTCAAGTTTGCCCAAGCGCGCAAAGCGGGCGGTGCTGGCGCGTACACAATCGACATGGACTTATCAAAACTCGGCACAGTAATGCGTCACACCGCCTCGCTCCTGGACATTGCGTTACCTGATGCAGTGGGCACCGCGCGGCCGGCCCTCCATCACCTGCATCTGATAGGACCGGGGAAAAAGCGAGAACGCCGCCCCTCGAAAGAAGAAATTGAACAGATCTTCGCTTGGTTTGTAGAACACCCGGAGCGGGAGCAGGCAATGCCAGACTTGCTGCGGGTTGCAATACAGTGCGCTTTTCGCCGGGGGGAGCTGTTCTCGCTACGTTGGGATGACATCGACACTGAGAGACACCTAGCGCTTGTGCGAGACCGAAAACATCCGAGGCAGAAGGCCGGCAACAACGAGTGGGTTCCGCTTATCGGCGATTCGTCCGAGGTCATTGCAAGGCAACCGCGCTACCCGGTCCCGGAAGATTACATGCGCAAGCGAGCCGCTGACCCTTCCCTACCGCCGCATAAAAACGAATTCATTTTTCGTTTTAACAAAGGCACCGCGAGCAAATACTTCAAACAAGCATGCGACGCGAAAGGAATAGTCGGCCTCCGTCTACATGATCTGCGGCATGAAGCAACGAGTGCTCTTTTTGAGGCAGGATGGGAGATTCCCGAAGTTGCGGCAGTCACCGGCCATAAGGATTGGCGTAACCTCAAGCGCTACACAAATTTAAACGTCGCCAACATTGCGAAGAAAGGACGCCTCACTATCGACTCGGCTGCCTAATCGAGGGGCGACCTGGGAATTCGACGGCATTCTCGCTCCGCTCTATACGAACGCGCATCACTACCCCACGGCATCGTTTGCAATTCAAGGTCCACCAAATTTGGGAGATCTCGACGTTAGGTCGTGTCAGCATTTGGTCGCCTAGCCATTGCAACGTACACGTGCGCACGGTTCGCTCGAGCAATACTGATGGAGCCACATCGGCTGCCCGCGAATCGACAAAACTGCGGTGGCAGGCCGGAAGGTATGTCCATGAATGACTCCTTGGCTGGTACGTCCCACATAATCACAACGTCGGCGTTGTTGTCCGCTCCAAACTGTACTGCTTTCTCTCGTTCCTTACCTTCGTCACTTGTGACGAAAGCCGCCACGGCTACAACGACGTAGCCGTCAGCCAAAAAACTCTGAACCCGCCCTGAAAGATCTTCAACTCGATAAAGAGGTAGCTCCGGCCCAGGATTTGTGGGTGACGCATCTGAATTTGGGATAGAGCCTGCATAGCCGTGCTCGTGCAGGTCTGTACAGCCCAACAGCCCGAAAGCAACGCAAAGGATAATAGCTGGAATGACCGACTGCCTACATCGGCTAACATTGAACGATCCGCTTACCCTCTGCATTGCGGACCACCAGTGACATAACGAAGCCCAGACTCAACAATCGCGAAATCTTGCTCAGAGAAGGCTCGGAACAACTCGGCGTCTGAATTAATTTGAAGCTTTCGCATCGCATTTTTCTTGTGCGTGCTCACTGTTTGCTTCGACCGGTAGAGCGTCAACGATATCTCCTTCACAGACAATCCGGCCAAGACCGATTTCAACACATTTATCTCGCATCGAGACAACGGCCTGACATCAGCAGTCGAGCTTGGTGCAACGTTAAAACCTGCAAGTTTCGGAGAAACGTAAGTAGCCTTCGCGTGAGCTGCCAAAATAGCGACTGGTAGAAATTCGATTATGTCTTCTTTATCAAGTATCGCATGTACACCAAGCTGCGCTAAAGTCGATACATAAGCCGGATTGCGGACACAAGAATGTAGAACCACGCCCACCGCTGGATGGTCTTCAAGGATTATTTTAAGCAACGGTCTGAACGACTTTCCGGCCGCCTCACACGCCGCCTCCTGATCTGTAATCACGACGTGAAAATCGTGCGCTGACGCCAAGTTTGAAAGTTCATCGCTTCTCCGAACGACTGCCACCAAATCCATCCCTTCATAACGCTGAATTAGAGTTTTCACTCCGAGCGCGGTTAGCGGGTGGCTTTCAGCAGATATAACTTTTATACACATTTTTAGCCAACTCATGGAACGTGAAGGTACGCCGCAGAGGATAGCGGATCACCGGACGCACAAAGGGCAGTCAGATTAGATGAACTGTCGGCCGCCCTCAATCTGACTCGTACGAATCTAGCGCACAGAATGATGACGCGCCGTTGAAAACTGCACCCGTACTGAAATTGGGCTTCGATTCGGGTCGGACACATTCGAGGCGCAAGTACGAAAGGTCCGATTGTCTATGTCCGAAGTTCAAGCCAAACTAATCAGACGCGCAAAATTGGATGTCAGATGCTTAACTGACAAACACACGAGGGAGAAAATGATATGCCGACCCAATCGTTCATCGACAAACCAAGATCGATTATCACGAAACTTCAACGCGGGAAGAGGCGCCTTCTGGATAAGATGAGAATAGAGCCAGCTTGCAAAAGCTCCGATTTGAACCAAGAGAATGAGGAATTCTCACTATTTGATTCGCTAGCCATCGGTGCGCGTATGATCACGATCGATACGGACGCGAAGCAGACAAAACTGGCGGTTCAAAACGTAGGCAGGTCTCGCATTGTAGTTTTACCGTCAGTTCACCGGTTCCCGGAGACGCAGGCGACATCGATCATGGTAATGCCCCTTATGATGAGTTTAGAAAGCGGGGAGTGTGGAACTATCGACTACGTTCTCCTCACGGGCGAAGCAGAGACAGAACAATTGTACCGAGCCCGTTTCGAATGGTTCCAATCCTATCCCAACGCTGCCACGCAGGAGGCGGAGACATCCATTCCTTTAATTTTTCGACCAGCGGGACTAAAGTTTGAAGACGACCCATGCGAGTTGCTCTCTGCATCGATAAACAAATATGGCGACGTAATCATTGAGAATCGTAGCGCGCATATTGTCTTTCTTTCTCCGCTAGTCACCTTGGTCCCTTTCGGTCAAACGTTTGTGCTTTCGCAGCGCTACATCGCGCCACAGTCATGGCAGCTCTGCCGCGGAGTGGCGTCAGGCATGACACCATCCGCTATCGGTATCACCATCGAGACTCCGACTGGGGTCACGACCTCTTCGCTTGATCTGCATCTGCGTCCGTGGACTGCAATCGAACGCTCATGGCATGGACCATTTGAATAACGCTGCGGTGTTAATTCCCAAGACAAAATTTGGGCTTTACCATAACCGGGGTTGAAGTAGGCGAACCAGCCGCACGGCAGTGATAACCAGAGCACTGTGACGCCTTCTTACGTTGAAGCTGCGTTCGAATCGCCGATTCTTTTCTAGAGCAGTTTTTATTTTCTCGTTGATGACTTATAAATCACGGCACTGCGACGGCCTACTTTGGCCCAAATCAAACGATCCCGACGCTTTCATGGGGCTCGAATCGCTAAATAGTCTTTGCGCGCAGGCTTGGGTTGACGCCCAAACATGTCGCACCGAGGTGTCGTTCGGCGAGACAGCAGACGCCCTCGCACTCGCGGCGCGCCTCGAACGGGCATATACGTCGCAGGACCGGATGGTGATGTGCACGCGTCATGGCGACTGGGCATACAACACCTGGCAAGACAATGAGTATCCCCTAGGTATCTTAAGACGCACTGCCTGGCATGCATGGCTCGCTGGTGAACCGGATTGGGAAACAGTTTTGGATGTTGGCGCGATTGACCTGAACGTGTCCGATATAGAAGACATCCATTGGACGCTGGCTAGCTACGCTTTATTGCACCCCGACCACAACCGCGCCTTGATCAAGTTCTCTCGTGGCGGGTCCGACGCGTGCGTAGTACGCGAATTCGATGTTGAAGCAAAGCGTTTCATAGACGACGGCTTCAATGTTCCCAACGTCGGGAAACATTTCATTTCATGGATCAGTTGCGACGCTGTCTACGTAAGTTGGGATGACAGCCTCGTTGACACAGAAGACGCGGTCACAACTTCAGGCTTACCGCGACAATCGCGTCTCTGGACCCGCGGTACGCGTCTCGCCGATGCACCCGTCGCGTTTGAAGGCGCAAAAAGCGATATGGTTGCGGTTGCCTTCTATGACCCGGCTGCGAAGTTGCGTTTTGCATTTCGCAACTTGACGTTCTACGAAACGCTGCACTATTGGCTTGACGAAACAACAGGTTGCTGGAGGCAGTATGACCTGCCGGCACACGCTGAAATCGATCATTGGAACCGCTGGCTTATCGTCACGCTGCGCAAACAATGGACCGTTAACGAGAAGCGCCATGATGCGGGTTCGCTGCTCGTCATCCTCCGAGACACTTTCCTTGCCGGAGGGCGAGACTTTACAGAGCTATTCGCACCGTCCGATCGCAGAGTGCTCGCCGGAATCGATCATACAAAACATTGGCTCGTCGTCTCCCAAAAGGACGATGGTAGGCCGCACATAACGTTGATGCGCCCGACAGTCGACTGCAACGCTTCGTGGGAATGGCGCGATTTTCCCATACCAGAAGCGGGTCAGATGTCCGTGCGCGCAGTCGACGGCAAGCGGGACGATACGGTCTTAATTCAAGTCGAACATTTTTTGACACCTCCTACGCTCTACTATGCCGACCTCGCCAACAACGCGCCGTGCCAACTGCTAGCGCAGTCGCCCGCCCGGTTCAACGCGAACGGAATGTCAGCCGTGCGCCATCATGCTATTGCGCCGGACGGCGAACGCATCCCGTACTGGCTGATCGGCCACAATGTTGAAACATACACCGCTGCCCGCCCTTGCCTGCTTTATGGCTACGGCGGCTTCGAAATCGCACTCGATCCGCATTACGATGCGACGACAGGCATCGCGTGGCTTGAGCGCGGCGGCTTGTATGCGGTCGCCAACATTCGCGGCGGCGGCGAGTTTGGACCAGCCTGGCATCAGGCGGCGTTGCGCAAGAACCGACAAGTAGCATTCGACGATTTCATTGCGGTCGCGCAGGAGCTGATTCACTCGAATGTCACGTCGCCGAAGCAGCTCGCGATTCGCGGCGCCAGTAACGGCGGCCTACTGGTGGCGGCATGCATGGTGCAGCGACCCGATCTATTCGGTGCTGTGCTGTCGGAAATGCCGGTACTCGACATGACGCGGTTTCACTTGCTACTGCAAGGCACATTGTGGATTGACGAATATGGGGACCCCAATAAAAATGACGACCTCAGCAATTTGTTGTCGTATTCGCCCTATCAAAATGTGAAAGCTGATGTCACATACCCTCCGGCACTCTTCACGTCATCTACGAGCGATGACCGCGTGCATCCGGCTCATGCGCGTAAGATGGTGGCAAAGATGCAGGCGCAAGGGCACAGCAACGTTTGGTATCGAGAAGTGGATGAAGGAGGACACGGCGCGGGAGTGACACCTGTACAGATCGCGCGCAGTGAAGCGATCAACTTTGAATTTTTTCGCAAAACGATTGGGCTTCTTGACGGGTGATTCCCACGCAGCGCGGAGCCGTCCGCAAACAGGTTCTGGTGAGAGTCAATACTTTCCTGCCCGACGGTCCCTTTCGACCTAGTTACCGTGGTCTAGCAGAGGCAGTACAGACGGTCACAACAATCGTCACTTCGAGGGAAAGGAGTCTTGCGGTGGCCGACGAGACTCGCTTCCTGCCGTAGCGCGCAGACATAGCGTTGCAAATATTAACTGTTGCGCGAGCGCTATGCTCGGCGTCATCTCCCATTTTGAAACGAGTTGCTGCAACTTCTAGTGATAGCTCGGCATGCGCACCGGTTTCAACGCCAATGACGCCGACAGCTCCCATAAGAAGTCTGCTGTAACGCTGAGAGATATGACGATTTTAGGGCCTTGGGGCTGGGCCATACGAAGCTTTCTCAGCTTCCCATCCGACAGTTCGACATTAACGGGTTGCAGTCCTACGATGACGCATTGGCGCCCTCGGCCGTCTCAATGACAAGTCCGAGAAGCGTCTGATTGATGTTGTCGCCTTCATCGCGTAGCTTAGTTCCTTTAACTCGCAACAATATAGGCATGACAACCGACGATCTCATAACTACCATCTTGGCGTGGCTGATTCTCGGGCATGTGCCCGGCCATAACACCGGCTATGTAGAGCATTCCTTTGAGCAGTGCAGCATGTGCGGTAGCTCTAACCCTCTTGCCATCAACGCCAAGGCGCTGGCGTCGAACGTCATACCTCCTGCACCCCGCGAAAGCGCAAGGTCTTCCGAGCCAACATCCAACTCAATCAGTTCCACACTCTCGTCAAGTGCGGGAATAGCGTTAGTGAGGATTTTTTCTGGGCCAGCGGAGTTGAAGGGAAACATCGAACCATGGACCAAGTTGCAATTTCACGAGTTAGGCAACACCTTGACGATTACGAATCCAACCGACTACCCAGTGAGGATGTCTCCATTCATTGTGCTACTTCCAAGTAGACGGGTAGTCGTACTACCGAAGCCCTACATAAATGCGGGTGAGTCAACGCGCCTAAAAAATACAACTGTCGCCTTACGAACCGAGTTGGTTCTTATTCAACCAGAAACGCGCAAAGGCCTGCCGCATGCGCAATATGCAATGCCGGTAAAGCACACGGATATGAACTGAGAGAACTCTTAGGCGAAATGTCGTCGCCGATTTATGAAGTCTGTTCGAATTGCAGATACACACACTTGCGTCATAAAGCTTACTCGCAAAGTGGGCGCTCCGTGGCCCAACGCTTCACCAGACCGTCAAGATTTTTCACCGTGAGAAGTAATCCATCGTTGTCTTCCGGCGCTCGCCTGTTTGTTCACCGACATCCACCGCGCCGGTCGCGCTCGTTGCATGAAACCAACGAGCGGTCAAAAAAAAAGCCGCACGAGGCGGCTTAAGGAGGGCGTGCTTCGCCCCCAAGGTCGGGGATCACAAACTGCTCCGCAATTGCTTGACCGTTCAGATCAGGCGTGCTGTTGATACAGACGCGGAGCGGAAACTACTTTATGAATATTCTGCTTGCCCGACAATTGGACTCGTACGAATTTGAGCCTTGCCTGACACAAAAATATTCCCACAATCATGTAATTGCTTTGCTGACGCTGAAGTTCGTCGAAGCCTATGCAATTCATTTTTCTCGCGCCAAATCATTACGTCAAATATTCGCCGTATCAAGAAGCGCCCGTTGGAAGCTCGCGCCCGCGGTCCCGGTCGGAACATCTGCCCGCAATCACGCCCTGTTTGTGAAGCGCGCAGATGTATCGCTGGAGGTATTCGGCTTTTCTACGGGCGTCGTTGTCCGCATCGTCAACTATTCCGAAAAGAGCTGTTCCAACCGCTGGTGATAACTCGGCGTAGCGACGCGTTCCATCGCCCACGCCGCCGGCGGCAGTGCTTGGATTTGCGGCACTGCTACGGCGTTCTGCGTCCGCGATTGCGATGCGCAACCGACGAGTGCCGTCAGCAACAGCATCGCGATTTTTGGCGTAATCATCTTCATGAGATGCAAGCTCCTTAGAGAAACGTTCGTCGAGTGCTGCGATTTGCGCGGCCGCTTCGTTATGCGCGGCGATCGACTCGCGTGCGGCCTTGGCCGCAGCATCAGATACCGCACTGAGCTTTTGCGCATTCGCTTCGTTATCGCGCGCATGCGCAGCCTGCTCGAAAACGAGTTGAGCGTTGTCCAACGCGTGCATCGACGTCGCACCGATCACGACGCCAAAGACCAAACGGAGAGTTACGTCGCTGAAAGTTGAGGACACGAGTCCTTTCCTCGCTTTAGAAATTCAATGCGAATCGACTGACGGGCTCCAACCGAGAAGCTCGCGTCAGTGAAGTTCAAGCGATAGCTGCATCCGCCGATCGACTCGGCAATCAGCGGCTACATCGTGCGTTTTCCGTGTGCGACGCGCCAGCTATTGCGTCGATATCGAAAGGTAAGGCTGTATCGTCACGACAAACTGGCACCTGCCAGGCACGCTCCACAGCTTCCAGCCAAAATTCACGCGCGACGCCCACGCTCTCCAACGCTTTACGGCATAAAACTGCCACGCGGTTGTACCGTCAAGATTTTCCGCCACCGCGAAGTACCATCCCGTACGCGGCGGAGCAACGTTCATCGGCAGCGTGCCGAACGTGGACAGAGTCGCGTCTTCTGTCGCGGTGAACCCAAGAACTTCGAGGTCGAACCCGTAAGAAGGATTGCGCCACAGCCAGACAACCCGGTTAACATACTGCCGCCAGCCCCGTTGTGGCCCGGGAAAGGGTGCAACGTCTTTCTTAAAATTTTCGTCGCCGTCTAAAGAGTTATCGGGTGTCTGGAACCATCGCAACCAACGCGGCAAAGTATTACTACCGAGGGCAAATAACGGTAGAACGGGTGCCATAAGGCACGCTATTGATACAACGCACAGGCTGACGAACGCAAGACCCAGCCAGCGCATGATCATCAAAGCAATACTGCGCGCCTCGCCGGTGTAATCGGCGGGAGGTCTAGGCATCCTCGACGTTGGTATGCCTCGCCGCAACGTTCGCGCTATCGACCGTATTCGATTCAGACTCCTCATTCACAGCTCCTTTTCACAAAGTGCACGCTCCTCAGCGCGCCGTTTTACAAGACCAGGAAGCACCTGGCCTCTTGAACTCACCCATTGAGCGCGCCCGTCGTCTGATTCATTCATCGCCCGGCAAGCGCCCCTCCAGTCACGCTCATTGAATCGTTTCGCGGTGGTGCTTTTGCAGTAGGCTGTGCCGCCTATGTTGTAGGCAAAGCTGACCGCGGCCGCGAGTTGATTCGGATGGTCCTTCAATTCCGGCGTACACCGAAGCACAATATCGGCATGCCTCATGAGTTGGCGGTTCAACGACTCCCAGCACTCGGCCGAACTGTACGACTGACCGACAACGACATCGTGCGTGTCGCCGCTGCATTTCGTCGCAACGCCCACCGGATCGAGGTAACCGCGATGCACCACCCCTTCAAAGCGAGGCACGATGCAATACAACGTAGTCGCAGCTACGGTGCCGACTATGCCCGCGAGCGCTGCTTTCCCGAGGTTGGCCATTTAAGAGTCTCCAGAAGCAACAAAGCCCCGGCTTTCGATGGCAAACGGGGCTTTGCTCAGATTTTGGCGGATCAGACGTGAGCCGACTCGCGTTCGCGCGCGCGTTGATCGCGCCGGTCTTTTCTCCAGGCGAACACGAAACTCGCGCCAATATAGGCAAGCGTCGCCACCGCGACCCACCAGTTAATATCGTGACTACTTAGCCATAACCAGAAGTTGCCACCAACGACGGGCATCGCTTTTGCAACGCTTATAGTTAGGTCATCTTTCATTGCATCTCCGCTAATTACCGCTTGTGTCGTCTGCCTGCTTAGTCTGCGATCCGTTTCGCGCAGACGCGCTTTCTCTGCAGCGGCGTTAGCCGCTTCATTCGTGCGCTTCAGTGGACGAAAAAAAAGCCGCACAAGGCGGCTTAAAGAGGGCTTGAAAATGGCCCCCAGGGTCGAGGATCACAAACTACTCCGCAATCGCTCGTCCAGTCGGACAAGCAACGCCGTTACCAATCGGTGCGGAGCGGTACTACTGTAAAAGCATCCTGCTCCTTGAACAATATGACGCGTACGAATTCTGAGGTCGTAACGCCACGCGGCAGATAGCCGACCGACGTCCCGTGCAATAGCTTTATTATCGCTGGGTCCGGTTCAAGCACGCAGCACGCAGGTTTGTACCCGCCAAATCCGCACCGCGAAGCTTCGCATTTTCCAGCCGCGCTCCATCCAGGTCAGCGCCGCTTAGGTCGGCTCCGCGCAAGTCAGCTTCGGACAGGTCCGCGCTGCGCAGACAAGCTCCGCTCAGATTCGCGCCCTCAAGCGCAGCTCGCACAAGAATCGCACCCCGCAAATCAGCCCCACGCAGGTCCGCGCATGTGAGCTTTGCTCCAGTGAAGTCGACATCGCAAAGCGCGGTGTTCGCGAGCTTCACATTCACGAGCGGCGCGCTGCCCCGATGCTCGCCGCCAAGATCTGCGTGACTTAGATTCCTGTTCGCAGCTTGACTGAGATCGTCAGCAAGATTGTCGCTCTGCGTGGTCAGTATCACCGCACCGGTATGGCGGTTCTTGATCTCAGTACCACGCTTCCACGACGTGTCGCTGCGAATTGCGCCGTCGAGGTTCGCGCCCTCAAGCATCGCGCCGCTCAGGTTGCAATCGCGCAAATCAGCCCCTTTCAAGTCAGCTCCG
>NZ_JARUXJ010000240.1:0-24315 GCF_031451465.1 Caballeronia sp. LZ003
TTTGGACTGAAACCCATGCGCACGCCCGAAGACGAAGACTTCCACGATCTGATTGCCGAGAGGTACGAGCGTACATCGACTGTCTTAACGAGTAATTTGTTACGCGGTGCACTGCGTAACAAATTGGTCGTTATGATTGTCGAGCGTGCCTCATACCGGCGGCTGACGAGTTCGAACAGCAAGTCGGCATGGCGATTCGAGTACGAGAGGTAGCCGACCTCATCGATCACCAGGATGTCCGGCGTCGCATAGTAGTGCAGACGCCGACGCAGCGCCGAGTCGCTGTCGAGCGCAGCGAGCTCACCGAGCAGTAAGCGGCTCGGCACAACCGTTCCCCAGTGCTGAATATTTCGACGCATGATGAACGCGTTCAGCTTGACGGAGACAGTCAGCCATGTCGAACGCAGCGGGCCGTACCCATCCCCATCGCACGTATGCGCAAGAATTCAAGCAGCAGGTGATCAGGGAGACATTGGAACCCGGCATGTCGGTGTCGATTGTTGCGCGACGGCACGACATCAACGCCAATGTGGTGTTCGCATGGCGCAAGCAATACCGTGACGGCAAGCTGATCATACCTGCACTCGAAGCTGGGCCGAGCGTGTCCAGCACGAAGCTACTGAGCGTCGACGTGATCGACTCGATCGACTCGGCATTGGTACTGCGGCCGCCTAAGCCGGCAGTGGCGTCGCAAGCGACGAGCGGCGCACCGATGTCGGCGCCCGTGTGCGAGATCGAGGTGGAGATCGGCAAACGGCGTGTGAGGATTCGCGGCCTGTCTGCCGAGCGCGCTGAAGCGTTCCTGGGGGAATGCCTGAAGTGATCGCGCTGCCGGCAGGTACGCGCGTTTGGCTCGTGGCCGGCGTGACAGATATGCGCTGCGGCTTACAGGGGCTGGCCGCGAAAGTGCAGACAGCACTCGAAGAGAATCCGCTGGGTGGCAACGTATTCATTTTCCGCGGCCGCCGCGGGAGTCTCGTGACATACGGCATCCTTTAGTTAGAAGCCTGGCAACTTGAGTGACTTCTCTGCTTCCTGTCGAGTCTTGAAGTGAGGCGGCCGCCGTTCCTTGATGGCTCGTACACCCTCCTTAACGGTTTCGGAATCGAGCGCGGAAACAGGAACCTGCCAGGGCGCCGAGGGCATGAGTTGAGTCGCAGGCAGTATTCCCTCGCGTATTAGGCGGTGAATCGAGCTCCCGTAGATTCCCAATCGTCGTGAGGCTTCTTCCACGCTGATCGTTTCCGCGTGTGACGCGGTGGGATCGAATGGCGCAATGCCCAGCCGTTCACGCATTTCGATAACACGAACCGTGGTCCAGGTCGTGCCGTCCGGTGATTTGCATCGCATGCGGTTCATGGTCACCGCAAGCTCCCTGTCGGGCCACTGCCCACCAAGCTTGCGCATAACTTCAACAGCACTGAAGTGTTGACCAGATGGATATCGACCAATATTCACGCGTGCGACGCGCAGCTCCGTGTGCCGACCGCCGGTCCAGTGAACTGTGGCTACTGCTTCATTCGTGTTGTCGTCTAAATTAATCACGACTTCCTGAATGAGAATACGGGTCAGCCGCTGCTTTCTTCGCATATCGGTGCCCGGCGAATTCCACGTCGCAGGGAGATCGCGCGCGAGCGTCACCAACTGCGTCTGGTCGATCGCAGGCCGGCTCGCAACTTCACGGTCCAGAAGCGCTGCGCGCTCTTCGAGGTGAGCGACATGCTCAAGGGCCGCATTCCATCGCGCTTCAAGCTCGCGTGCAACCAATCGTTTCGTCGGATCGACAACCTCATACCGGCGTGCGGCAAGAGAGGCATCGTAGCGCGCTTCCTCGAGCTCGCAGGCTAACGCGCGACGCGCATCGTCGCCTGCGCGCGATGTTTGCTGCGCAGCGCGAACGGCTGCTTCGACCGCATGCTCCGAAACCGCTTCGAGAATTGCGGCTGCCACCGCTTTTTCGATCCGTATTCCACCGATTCCTATACAGCGAAATGCTCCGACATGTGCTTCATCGCCACGGCAGTAATAACGATGCGCGTGGCCGGCTCTCATGCCGTAGTTGACTCGCATCATTCGACCGCACCTGCCACATCGCGCCAAGCCAGTCAGCAATGCCCGCCCGCCGCGAGCAGATCGACGGGAAGCCCGCTTCTTCATGTGCGTGTTCTCGGGAATCATCCTTTGATGCTCCTCGAACTGATCCCACGTGATGTACCCTGGGTGATGGTCTCGCAACAGGACGCTCCAGTCTCTCATCGGCTTGGAGTGGCCTTCGGTCTTACGGGCCCGCCCGTCGACGACGGTGGTGCGTTGGGTCGTCCGTTCAAACACATACGCCCCAGCATAAACCGGATGTTCCAGAATCTGCACGACCGTGTGATATGCAGGTCGGCTCCATTCGATCCTGATGCCGGCGGGGCCGTGTCGTGTGACGGGCAGCTTGACTTCTGATTGTATGGCCCATAGCAGCACCTGACGAGCACTTCCGAGTTCGCGAAACTTACGGAAGAGCACCCGGATGGACTCGGCAACCCGTTGGTCTGGATCGATCTCGATCTGCCCAAGCTCGTTCCAGCAGTAGCCCGGAGGTAGCGCGAAGCGTAATTCGCCACGCCGAGCCTTGGAATCACGGGCAGCGATGCCGCGCTGCCGTAGCAGACTGAGTTCGTACTCCGACATAGTGCCTTTTAGTCCAAGCAGGAGCCGGTCGTTAAGCAGTCCGGGATCGTAAATGCCGTCGTGATCAACCACGACCGTGCCGACCAGTGCGCAAAGGTTAATAAGATGGTGCCAATCGCGACCATTGCGCGCGAGTCGTGAAGCCTCGAGGCAGAACACGGCACCGACGGATCCGGCACACACTGACGCGACTAGCTTCTGGAATCCGGGACGCTCGATATTGCCGGACCCTGAGCGTCCAAGATCATCGTCGATCGTTGTTACCGAAGCAAAGCCCATGGTCCGCGCAGATTCGGCGAGCGCGTACTGACGATTCTGGCTCTCCGTGTGTTCCACTACCTGACTCATGGTTGACTGCCGGACGTAGACTATCGCACCACGGCATAGATGCTCAGCGGTGATCTTCTGGCTCATCGCGTTCCCCCGGGTCGTTTGTGTTCATCGGTTTGCCCAGCGCTTCCAGCAGAAGTGCTGCGAGTGCTTCGATCACTTCTTCCCGTCGATTCCCCACGATGCCTGCGTTGAAGGTTGAATCCCGGTCCAGTTCCAGCGGAAGCTGGACGCCGGGTTCTCTTTGTCCCGATGGGCAGTTCAAACTCCTCTATATGAACGGCCCCTTTTGCACCATCTTTCTCATGTTTGACAGAGCAGGATAGGTTGCAGCTCTATATGCGACCTTGTTGCAGCCATACATCCGCTGCGGGTCCCTATGAAATCCGCTGACTCGTGCCTCATTCCACCTAAGAGCTCGAAGCTCGTTGGAATTTTCAGGTTTCACGAGTCCCGGTCCTACCTGTGGTGTCATTACACTCGATTGCCAACGCAACTATAGGCCGACTATCCTGCTCAGAGGATTGCTTTTCGAAGGCAACAACGACTGCTCATACCGGCTTCACGCTCGCGTGATCTTTACTGTAGGGTCGATCGTGCGCAAGTATGGCCCAGATCATTCGTGCCATCTTATTGGCGAGCGCCATTGCGGCGATCTTCAATGGCCGCCGCTTCTTCAGTTGATCAAGCCATTCTCCAGGCTGTTTCATATGACATAGAACACTGCGAGCACCATGGATCAGCAACGTTCTCAAATAAGTGTCGCCACGCTTGCTTATGCCCAGCAGCTGAACTTTTCCGCCAGTTCCCGTTTGGCCGGGTACGAGGCCGAGCCACGCGGCAAACTCACGGCCCGATTTGAAAGAGGCGGGATCACCCATGGTTGCGACAGCCGCGGTCGCGCTCACAGACCAACGCCGGGTATTTCCGCAATCGCCCGAGCTGCCTTGTCTTCCTTCAACCACGTCTGCAGCCGTCGTTCAATTTCAACGATCTGCTCATCGAGTTTGGTTAAGCCATTCCATTGTTCGCGGAGCGTATCGATCAGCATAGCCGGCAGGCGCTCCGACAACTTAGCCAAAACGTCCGGCATGGCCTTGTTCAGCGCGTTTCGTGCCTTGCCCATCACTTCACCATATTCGGTTAGGAGTCCGCGCAGGCAGTTTATCTGCATGGTACGGAATTTCACCAGTTGCTGGCGCATGCGATGCATGGCGAGGACCGCTTGCTGTCCCTCGGTTTTGACGGCAACCGCCTTACTCGGCATCTGTGCTGCCATCCAGATCGCCCGCGCATCTGCAGGATCGTTCTTGTTCCCGATGTTGAAGGCCTTAACGAACTTTGCGGGCATCAGTTTGACTTTGTGTCCCATCTTGATCAGAGCGCGGGCCCAGTGCTGCGCGCCTCCGCATGCTTCCATCCCGACTAGACACGGTGCGCGGTTCGCGAAATGCTCAAGAAACGTCGACCGCTTGATCGACCTGTTCACGATCTCTCCAGTGTCGGGATCGATCCAGTGCATCTGCATCACATTCTTGGCGATATCCACGCCGACGGTCGTATAGTTCATTTCGGATCCTCCGGTTGCCTGTGAAGATCATGATCTTCCAATCTGGGCACTCTGATGCCGTCGGCCCGTGAGGATCCACCCTGCGCACGCTAAGAGTGGGCGGGGCCGTTCATATCATTCCACCTGTGGGCGGCTAAATTCCCCCAGGCAGGACCAGCGGATTATGCGTCGGATTCCTCAGTGACTGCAAGCCTGGTCGCTGCTTCCCGGAGGCGATAGCTCTTTCCTTCAAACTCGAGGAGTTTGGAGCGATGCAGGAGACGGTCAAGAATCGTCGAGGCCATGGTGTTGTCGCGAAGGTAGCGTCCCCAGTCCTGGACGATGCGGTTGGATGTGACGAGAATGCTGCGGCGATGCTTGTATCGTTGGTGAACAAGGGTCTGCAGCAGTTCGGCCGCGGCATCGGGGATGCGTTTGGCGAGGAACAGATCGTCAAGCACGAGGAGTTCGGGCTCAACGAGTGCCTTGAGCAGACGGTCCTGATCGGCCCGCGTTTCCACAGCATAGCCGGCGAACACGGTGTCGGACTCGACGTAGCGCACCTTCATTCCCTGCAGGGTGGCGTTTAGGCGATGGCCTCGGCGACGTGGCTTTTGCCGGTGCCGGTTTTTCCTATCAGCAATGCGTTGTCGCTGTCGGCGACGAACTTCAGGGTGTGTAACTCGAAGCAAGCCTGACGAGGTACTTTGGGGTTGAAGGACCAGTCGAAGTCACTCAAGGTTTTTCGCTCGTCCGGACCGGACTGCTGATAACGTCGTTCGAGAAGCCTGGATTGCCGCCGATCGAGCTCGTCCTGCAGAATCATGGAGAGGGTTTCGAGGAACGGCTGCTGGCTGGCCTGGGCTTGCAGCACCCTGGTTTCCAGCGTCGCGCTGATGCCAGACAGACGCAGTTCGCGCAGGGCGCGGTCAATTTCAGCGAGGCTCATGCTCAAGGGAGATCTCCGTTGGGTGATGACATGGCGGCGCTATGACTGGCGCCGAGGGTGAACAGGTCGGCATAGTCGTCGCCGTCCCGGATGAGGTGATGTTCCTGAGTCAAGGGCAGTTCGCCCTGAAGGGGCGTGTCCAGGTCAGCCAGCGCCTGCTCCAGCAGACGCTCGGTCAGCGCTTTGACCTGCTTGTAGCTGGTCACACCTTCTCTCATAGCGATCTCACATGCCAAATCGATCAGGCGGCGGGGATACCGACGGACGAGACCGACGATGCCCCAGAGCTTGCGCTGACCGATTCGCCCTTCGGTGTCGAACAGTTGCTGACACAAACGCTCGGCGGACGGCCCGATCGCCTTTGCCTGCAACAGGATGCGGCGCGTTTCCCGAGAGGGATTGAACGGTCGCTCATCCTGCGGCAACACCACCGATCCCGGCTTGTCGGCCAGAACGTGCGTGCGCAGCAATGCCTGTGTCTGCAGGTTACGGACTTCCAGGCGACGGGCAAACTTGCGCACGAGCACCCGGCTGCCGATGGGAGCCGGTCGGGCGGCGTAGCTGCTGTGATCCACCCCTACGCATGTGTCGTCGCAGACCGTGTAGACCTTGTCGGTGAAGTATTCGAAACCGCGTGCGGGCAAGGCACGCAGATGGGGGCGCTCTTCCTCGAACATCGCCTGAACCTGGCGGCGGGTGCTGCCGTGGATCCTCCTGGCCGTCCAGTTCGATTCCCATTGATCAAGGAAGGCGTTTTGCTCCTCGATCGATTCGAATCGTCGCCCCTTAAGAGCCGTGCCCTTGGTGTGCTGGATCGCGTTCTCGACGGTGCCCTTGCGATTCGGATCCCGTACGCGGGCTGGGTCCGCCACCACGCCGTAGTGAGGGAGCATGGCGGCATACACCGGATTGAGCTCCGGCTCGTACAGGTCCGGTTTGACTACGCCTTCCTTCAGATTGTCGAGAACGACGTACTGCGTGACGCCACCAAAGTGACGCCAGGCCTGCTCGTGCAGTTCAGCCCACACCTGTTTGCTGGACTTCCACACGACGCGGCGGAAGCTGCGCCGCGAGTAACGCAGCGTCATCACTAATGTGGCGCACGGCCGTATGTGGCCATGATCGCTCCGAGCTGCTCCT
This sequence comes from Caballeronia sp. LZ003, assembly GCF_031451465.1. Classification (NCBI taxonomy): domain Bacteria; kingdom Pseudomonadati; phylum Pseudomonadota; class Betaproteobacteria; order Burkholderiales; family Burkholderiaceae; genus Caballeronia; species Caballeronia sp. LZ003. Next base: position 6,648 of record NZ_JARUXJ010000240.1, read on the forward strand.
GTCAGTGAGAATCGCGGGATGACCGCCACATAAAATCCTCCTAAAGGCTACGCAAGAAGTCCATTAGTGTTGGCTGTGAGCGCCACGACTTCCTCGCACGTTGAGTAGTTGGAGCGCAACTCGCCAGCGCTCTCGCCTTCGTCTCCAGGTCTATCTCCGCGTAAACGTTCGTCGTGTTGAGGCTGGCGTGACCAAGCCATCCGCGGATCGTGTTTATGTCCACACCGGCACGCAGTAGATGAGTGGCTGTTGTGTGCCGAATGAGGTGCGGGCTGACCCGCTTGGACGCCAGAGAAGGAGCTTGCTCTCTGGCCCGCAGGGCGTAGCGTTCGATTAACGTGTGGATGCCGAATCGAGTGATCGACTTGCCATAGCGATTCAGGAATACCGGTTCAACTGGATCACGGTCAACTATCAACGGATCGAGTAGATTGAAGGTTGCAGGCCACAATGGGCATATCCTTTGTTTCCCACCTTTTCCGGTGATACACGCGCACTTTCTGTAGCTGTCAAGATCGCGAATGCGGAGCGACGCTGCCTCGCTTGCTCGCGCACCAGAATTGTAGAGGAACATCAACAAAGCGTAGTCGCGGCGGCCCTGTGCTGTTTGACGATCCGGTGCGTTCAGAAGAGCTTCCATCTCCTGCTTCTCGAGATAGCCAATTGTTGCCTGGCTCGCCTTCTTGTAGGGAATCGCGCGGATTTGCGCACACCAACCGATATGCTCCGGACTGTGCTCGCCGACGAATCTAGCAAGCGCGTGGAGGGCGCCGAGGCGCTGATTTCGAGTTCCGGTCCCACAGTGACGTTTCTCTTCAAGATGTGAGAGAAACGCGCGCACCAACTTTGGTGACAGGTCCAGAACGCGAAGTTGATCGACCGGCTTAGTGAGGTTCTTCGCCATGAACGGCAACAGAACCACCAGCATGTCCCGATAGCTTCGCTGCGTGTTGAGCGCGAGGTTCCGTTCAGAAACTAGATACTCCAGAAGAAAGCGACGGAGCCACGGTCCCAGCATTTCCGTGTTACTCATGATCGATCTCCGATGCATACCGCTCGAATCGAGCACTGGCTTCGCCGAGCAACTCTGGCGTAAGGGTAAGGTATCGCTGCGTAGCCACGATGTGTACATGACCGAGATAGGTCGCGAGATGCGGTAGCAACCGTTGAACATCTTCGCCACCGCGATACCAGGCAATGACGCGATGAACAGCCGCCGTATGCCTCAGGTCATGAAGTCGAGGTTGATTTCGCGGTCCGCCTGCGCGTTCGATACCAATGGACCGGCAGAGGTGCCGGAACGTCCTTTCGACTGCCCCGCGTGACAACGGCCTGCCGTCCTTGAAGATGAAACATGGAGCATTCTTATCGGAGCAGAATACTTTTGAGCATGTTGGTCGACTTCAAATGCTTGTGATGCGCGCGCGGCAGCCGGTAGAACGTCAGCGTTTCGGCAATGTTGCCTTCCACCCACTCGACGAGCTTCGGATATTTGCCCTGCCACTTGGTAATCCACGCCGCGAGATCTCGCTGCCCCTCCTGCAGATCGCGTCGGTCGTACATCCAGCGCAGTTCTTGCAAGCAGTCGTCATCGGCCTTGCGCGGCAGGTAGTCCAATGCGTTGCGCAGAAAGTGCACATAGCAGCGCTGCCAGGCGGCTTCGGGCAGCACCTCACCGATCGCCTTCTTGAGCCCCGCGTGGTCGTCCGAGGCGAAGAACTCGACGCCTGACAGGCCACGCTTCTTTAGCGCCAGAAGGAACTCTTTCCAGCTCGATTGGCTTTCGCGGTTGGCCAGTTCCACAGCCAGCACCTGCCGATGGCCTTCCCAGTTGATGCCGATGGCAATCAGCTGTGGCGCGACAATCCTGATGAGAGACCGTGTTGCCTCACGAGAAGATGTTACTCCAGCCAAATTGTCGTCTTCCGATTGCTTTTGCGTTGAAGGTTGGCGCTGCGTAGCGGCGCTAACCTTCAACGCATCGGCGTCGCTCAGTATCCGGGTCACCAGTTCTCGTGCACGGTTTGATCTCCATGCTTTAACGCGGCGCTGCAGGGTGCGCAGCTGCGCACTGGAATACATCGCGGGTGCCAGCGCGACGAGGCGCTCGTGCAGTTTCCTTGCTGTAATGCCGGGCTCGGATTCGAGCCATTTCTGGATCGTCGCCCACGTGTGCTCGAACGGATCTTGCCGGTTGCGCCACGTATGGGGCACGCCGGCCTTCCGCTGGTGGGTTGGTCTCACCTCACCGTCCTGCCACGCTGTTCCGAGGCTGACCAGGAATTCGGCCAGGGCAACGCGCTCAGGTGTCTCTGTCTCGGCCGGTGGGATGCCGCGTTCACTGCAGGTCGCAACGTGCCGCTGTGCTTCACGCATCCGAGACAACAGATCCAGCGGGTCGAGCGCCCTGAATCGAGTTCGGAGTTTGCGTTTGGTTGCCGCCGGCACTGAGGCCGATCGTAGGACGCGCTCGAGCGGCGTCAAGGGCGATTCATAGTGCTTCGTCACCTTCGCGCCGTGACGTGTCTTGGATTTCAGCTTGAACGACGGTTGGAAGAAGTTGATATAGAGCCGGGAAACCTGGTAAAGGGAGGCAAGGATTTCCGTGGCCTCCAAACCTTGCAGCCGTCCGTAGCCGACTAGGCGGCGAACTATAGCGCCATTCTTCTGCTCGACCCACGCCTGGTCGTTCTTCTTATACGCACGCGACCGCGTAAGCTCGATACCCGTCGCTTTGCAGAAGTCAAACACCGTCTCGTTCATGAAAGCGGTATCGTTGTCGCAATCCAGACCGCGCAGAGGAAAAGGCAACGCATGGCGGACCTGCTCGATATACTCCAGAACGAATGCACCGCTGCGAAACGGCATGGCCAGGCATTCGGTCCATCCCGTCGCAATATCCGTCATTACAAGCGTGTGCACAAGTTCGCTGTCGACTTTGCCGCCACCGCAATGCTGCACGAATTCGATCTCGAAATAACCGGGCAGTGGATTGTCCCAGTCTGAGAAGGTCCGGATCGGCACGGCACGGCGAATAGCACTGCCGACTCCGCTGGCGCGTCGGCGTTGGCCGCCAAAAGCCTGCTCGCGAACGTCGTGCAGCAGTCGATCAATCGTGGCGGCGCTGATCTGCTTAAGCCGCTGGTGGACGCCCTTCGATAGTGACAGGTGACCATGCCTTGTCATCGACTCGATTAGCGTCGGGATCAGCGCTTTGAGCCGCTTGCCGCAGATCCGGTCAGCGGCCTCCCAAAGGGTAATCAACGCGGCGCGCACCTCATCGTCATAGCGTTTCGGCGGGCCGGGCTTTATCTTTGGCGCCCGCAACTCTCGGCACAGCACACGGATCGCGTGCTTCCGATGGTAACCCGTCAACTCAACAAATTCGTCCAGTATCTGGCGTTTCTCATTCCGGTCAGAACGGCGATAGCGCGCGCCGACTGCTTCAGTCAATTCTCGTCGTGTTGTCATGCTGAGCCGCCTGGTCATAAGTCGCTCCCGCCTGCATTCTGACGGGTAGCAAATTACATGAGGCAACGACCCTCGTCTGGTAACAAAAAACCTGAGTCAATGCGCCGGTAGAAGTAATTGTCGCCGGACAGCAGGTAGATGTCGCGCGAGTACCAGAGCACCATCACGAAGGCCATCAATGGCCGACGCGCGCGACCGATCTCGACATATCCGAAGTGGCCCCAGTCAACTTGAGCCTGCTCGCCTGGCAAGGTGCGCAGCCGCAGGAAGGCCTCGGCGGGCTTGCGTGGGCGATGCAACGCGAGCATGTGCCGGAAGTGATCCCGCGCCTCCTTGTAGCCGCGCTCACGCACCATCGCGTAGAGACGGCTGCCCGTAAGTGTCGGATACTTCTCCAGCGTCTGTCGGATGAACGGCAGGTACGGCTCAATCATCGAGGGCTTCGGCGTCGGGCCGTATCGCGGTAGTCCGGCGCTGGCGAGCACACGCAGCACCGTCTCACGGTGCACGTGCAACTGCTTCGCGATGGTGCCGCAGGGCCACTTCTCGACGTGGGTAGAGACGCAGGATCTGCGTCTCGAGCTCAACCGGAACCGTCATCGGGGCCTCCGCGATCAGAACGACGGTCGAAGGTGTCGCCTTTCGCCGTAAAGGGGCCGGGTGTTTTCGGCGTAATGGTGCCAGCGAAAGGCGCCTGATTCGGGGCTCGAACGGGGATCAAGAATCCTTGTTTTTACCTCCTTTCGCAAGTGCTGATTTGTTGCTTTCGGGGATCGGACGAGGGACGCGATAGCTTTCACCGTCGAGCACGACGCGGTATGCCGCATGTCGCAGGCGATCAAGCGTCGCGGCGCCGAGCATTTTGTTGGTCGCGAATGCGTCGCCCCATTCCGTAAAATCCAAATTTAATGCGGGGTCTATTTTTATGCGGGGCCCCCTTCGCAGAGGCCCGGTCGTGCTTTACGTTTGATGCCTTCTTCTGTGCATAACAGTCGATGGTGTCAAAGAGGCAATCAGGGCATCGGTCGCTCTAAAGCGTCCCGATCGCAGCGTCGGAGGAGTGACCGCCTCAAGCGCCTCCAGTTTCACGGAGGGGTCGGCTCGGGTATATATCTCCGTCGTTTGCATATGCGCGTGTCCAAGCCAAAGAGAAACCTTGCGCGGATCTTGGGTTGCCTCCAGGATCCTAAGCGCGCAAGTGTGCCTCAATAAATGCGGAGAGACGCGCCGGTTGCTCAAGGACGGACAACGACTAGCTGCAGCCCGGGCATGTTTGCACAGGATGTACTCGAAACCGGCCCGAGACATGGGCTCACCACGTGCGTTCAGGAACAGTTCAGGAAACGGCGCCGGGCCTCGGACCGCCATCCACGCGCGTAATGCTGATGTCGTTTCTCTCCAGAGCGGTAGGCAACGCTCCCGCCGTCCCTTTCCGTGAACAAGAACGCTCGGGTGTGGTCCAAGTTGGATGTTGTCAAGCCGCAGTCCGACGAGTTCCGAGACACGTAGGCCTGCAGCGAAACATAGATGCAACATGGCACGATCGCGAATTCCGTCACGTTGCTTAGGATCGGGGGCGTCAAGGATACACTGCATCTCTTCAATGGTGAGATGCTTGACGAGACGCGCATCCGCTTTCTTTGATGGAACCGCCAGAACCCGCCGGATGTGCTCCAGCGCTGTCGGGGAACGATATTCCATGAAGTGCATGAATGACTTGATGGCTGCAAGGCGAGCGTTTCGGGAACTCGGCCCGTTGTGCCTCTCCTTCTCCAGATAGTTCAGAAACCCGACGATCAGATCGGGTTCAAGCTGCTCGAGATGCAACTGCGATGGGGAAACCTTCAAACGACGGCTAGCATACGTGAAGAGCAACTTGAATGCATAGGCGTAGGAGTTGTCACTGACCGGCGTTATGGAGCCATTCCGGGATCGGCGTATTGGCGCCACCCGATGATCGGCGCATAGGCGCCAGCGCAGGATCGGCGTTATGGCGCCAGTCCGTGACCGGCGTAAAGGAGCCAGTCGACGATCGGCGTATAGGCGCCACCGGCGCCAGGTGTTGAACGCGATTCGAACTTTCCAGATGGGTACGCTCCGTTCTTTCTGAACGGAGTGTCCATGACCAACCGGAGGTTCGAATTGTTTGAGTACCGCCAAGTCCTTGTCCGCATGCGGCAAGGCGATTCCGATCGCGACATCGGGCGTAGCGGCCTTATGGGGCGCAAGAAGTTGACCGCTGTTCGTCGTATGGCTGACGAGCGCGGCTGGCTGAATCCCGGGCAGCCGTTGCCTGACGATACAGTGATTGCCGGCGTGTTTGGCCGCACTCCACATTTGCCGAGCACATGCGTGTCCACGCTCGAGCCGTTTCGTGAGCAGATCCGTGACTGGCATGACGCCGGCGTTCAGGGCACAACGATTCACCACGCGCTGAAACGCAACCATGGCTACACCGGCAGCTACTCGGCGGTGCGCCGTATCCTGCTGGGCCTGAGGGCCGAACGCGGCGTGCCGGCCACAACGATCCTTGAGTTTGCGCCAGCAGAGGCCGCACAGGTCGACTTCGGCGCCGGGCCGGTACTGGCACATGAATCGGGCGCACAGATCAAGACGTGGTTCAATGAAATGAACGCGCCCCACCACCTGGAAGAACGATACGAAGAAGTCCTACTTTCGCCGGCCGAAAGCACCAGTGCGTGCAATGGAGGATCATGAAGTCATTCGCAAGCTAACCGGAGGTCCAAAATGAGTCGTGCGGCAGTGGGTGTGGACATCGCGAAAAACGTCTTTCAGGTGTATTACGTCGATCAGACAACCGGCGAAATCGTGAACAAGTCTATTAAGCGGGCGAAGTTCCTTGAGTTCTTTGCAAATCGCACGTCGTGCATGATCGGTATGGAAGCGTGTGGTGGTGCGCACCACTGGGCCCGACGCCTCGTGAGGATGGGCCACAATGTGAGGCTTATTCCGGCACAGTTTGTTAAGGCATTCAACATTCGAAACAAGAACGACGCGGCAGATGCTCATGCGATCTGGCTCGCCGTACAGCAGCCCGGCAAGCCTGTGGCAGTGAAGACTGAGATCCAGCAGGCAATGCTCGCGCTGCACCGGATGCGTCAGCAGCTCATAAAGTTTCGCACAATGCAGATCAATAGTTTGCGCGGACTACTGACGGAATACGGAGAAGTAATGGGCAAGAGTCGTGCAGCCTTAGATAAGGCGATGCCGGACGTTCTTGGACGGGTTACCGAGCAATTACCTGCAATGGTAATCGACACGCTCCGCGAGCAATGGAACGGGCTGGCAAAGCTCGACGAGCAGGTGGCGCTGATTGAACGCCGAATACGCGAGTGGAAGAAGGAAGACAAGGCAGTCAAGGCGATCAGTGAGATTCCTGGTGTGGGACTACTTACGGCCACGGCGGCAGTCGCCACGATGGGTGATCCAAAGGCATTCAAATCTGGTCGTGAGTTTGCTGCCTGGGCTGGCCTTGTGCCAAAGCAGACCGGCTCCGGTGGCAAGGTGAACCTACATGGCATCTCAAAACGCGGCGACAAATATCTGCGAACGCTGCTGATTCATGGCGCACGAAGCGTGTTGACACACGCGAAGGATCCCGGCCCGTGGATCGAGCATATGAAGAAGCGTCGGCCGCTCAACGTAGTGGTAGTAGCGCTGGCTAACAAGATGGCGCGCACGACCTGGGCTGTTCTTGCCCATGAGCGAGCCTATCAGAGAGACTATGTGAGTGTGAAGCCGGTGTAGACGGCCTACGCGGAGTCGAAGGTCAACGTTTGATGCGGGGTGAAAGTCGAAAGGTTGCGCAGGCAACGTATGTGATGACAAGACAGGTCGGACCGGCACTCGCAAAACCTGAATGACGAAAAGAGCGTAAAGCTCGCTGGTTCAATGAGGTGCGAGTCAGCGGATTTCATAGGGGCCTGCAGCGGTGGCAATGGCTGCAACAAGGCCGGATATACAACTGCAAGCCATCCTGCTCACGTTAGTGCATACAAAGCTCGTGCAAAGGGGCGCGTTCATATACTTCGTCATGACCCTCTGCTGGTCGCGGCACCAGTATGTTGAGCTCGTGCTCGATCAGACCGTCGAGACATGGCTGGCCTGCCACCGCCGCGCTTTCGAGTGGCTCGGCGGCTGTCCGGGTCGCGTCATCATCGACAACGCGAAGTGTGCAATCACCAGAGCCTGCATGTACAGCCCGGAGGTCCAGCGCTCGTACGCCGCGCTCGCTGAGGGATACGGCTTCCGGATCGACGCATGTCCACCGCACGACCCGCAGAAGAAGGGAATCGTTGAGTCGGGCGTCAAGTATGTCAAGAAATCCTTTGTACCACTGCGCACGTTCCGCGACCTGACCGATGCCAACCGGCAGTTGCGTGAATGGATCATGCAGCAGGCCAGCACGCGCGAACATGGCACGACACGCGAGCAGCCGCTGGTGCGCTTTGCCATCGAGAAGCCGCTGCTCACGGCGCTGCCTGACGTTGCGCCGGTGCTGGCTGTTGGAGCGAAGTCAAGGTGCATACGGACGGACACGTCGTCTACAAGAAGGCGCTGTACTCCGTGCCGTTCACGCTGGTTGGCAAGAGCCTCTGGCTCAAATCGACCGATACGGTTGTACAACTGTTCCATCACCACGAACTCATTGCAACCCATCCGCGACTGCGCAAGGCAGGTGATCGCCACACGGTGCGTGACCACCAGCCGCCGGCGGCGCAGGCGTGGCTCGAACACGATCCGCAGTGGTGCCTGGCTCGCGCCAAGGAAATCGGGCCATCCTGTCACGCGCTGGTTCTCGCGATGTTCAACGACACGGTGCTGGTGAACCTGCGTGGCGCGCAGGGCATCGTCCGTATGCGCGAGAAGTTCGGCGATCAGCGACTGGACGCCGCGTGCGAGCGTGCGCTTGCATTCGCTAGCCCGAAGTACCGCACCGTCAAGACCATCCTCGACAAGGGACTGGACAGCCAGCCCGCCGCGGCAGCGGCGCAAACGTCAACGGCTCCTGCTGACACCTATCTGAACGGCGGCCGCTTCGGTCGTGACCTCCACTCCCTTCTCCTGCATTGAACATCATGAACCCCAGTCCCGAACTGAATACGATCCTCAAGCAACTGCGTCTGTCCGGCGTACTCGACTCGCTCGAGCAGCGCAACCGTCAGGCGATCGACGGACAGCTCGCCTACACGGAATTCCTCGCCATGCTCCTGCACGATGAAGTCGCGCGGCGGGACCAGAAGAAACTCGGCGCGCGTCTCGTGCGCGCCGGTTTCGGGCTAGGCAAGACACTGGAGACCTTCAACTTCGACCGGCTGCCGAAGCTCAACCGCGCGCACATTCACGATCTCGCCACCGGTCGTTACATCGACGAGAAGGTGGCAATCCTGATGGTCGGTCAAACAGGCGTCGGCAAGTCTCACATTGCCCAGGCACTGGGCCACTGCGCTGCACGTCAGGGGCGTGACGTGCTGTTCGTCACGCAAACCGATCTGATCAGGAAACTGCATGCGGCCCGGGCCACGGGCCTCTACGAACGCAAGTTCCAGCAGTTCGTGCGCGTGCCGTTGCTGATCATTGACGACTTCGCGCTCAAACCTCTGCGCGCGCCACACGACGAAGACTTTCACGACCTGGTGGCGGCCAGGTATGAGCGGGCGGCTACCATCTTGACATCCAATCTCGACCTCAGCGAATGGGGCGATGCCTTCCCCGACAATCGGGTTCTCGGCGTCGCGACACTTGACCGGCTACGCCACGGCGCATATCGAATCGTCATCGAGGGCGAGAGCTTCCGCAAGCCCAAACCGATGCCTGAAAACGGCGAAGTCGCCGTTGCAAAATCCAGTAAAAAACCGCATTCTTGAGGCCGTTCGAATCCGCGTTTGACACCACTTCCAACTGGCGCCATTACGGCGATCATCCCCGGCGCCTTAACGCCGGTCCGTGACAGGAGTCGCAGGTGTTGACACTGGCGCGACGTTCGACGGGAAGGCGTTGCTGAAGAAACGCCGTGATATGAGGTGCGATTAGAGTCATGACTGCACTCCAGTTACGAGGGTCTCACAACGCTCTGCGATGTCCCGCATCAGGGTCGGCGTTGCATCCAGATACCAGTAGGTCGCGGATATCGAGCTATGTCCAAGATAAGTTGAAAGCGCAAGCATGTGCTTCGAGATGCGATCACGACCGTCCGGACAGCTCTCCAGTGCTCTCACTGCAAACGTATGGCGCAAGGAGTGTGGCGTCGGCTGCGGTAGCCCTAGTTCGCGCGGCAAGCCAATTCTGGTGGCCACGGTTCGGAATGCGCTCTCGACGTCCTGAATACGTAGGGGCTTTCTGCGCAGAGAGATGAAGACGTGATCGTCGAACGGGGCATAGGGACACCGCATCTCGAGGTAGCTTCCCAAGCCCACTCGAGCCGTATCGTGCAGTGGCACGATACGGCTCCTGCGGAACTTGGAACATCGAATAACCAACCCGTCCTGCGTGATGTCATCAAGGCGCAGATGAATGGCTTCTGACACTCGAAGTCCTGTGCAGGCGAGTAGCGCGAAAAGCGTGCTGTAGGTCCGTCGTCGCAACGAGCGATACCCTGATCGGGACGCTTCCTCCACGAGACGCCTGATCTCGTCTTCCGAAAAAATGTACGGAACCGGGCGCGGTGGTTTCTCTCTGCCAAATACCGGCAGTGGCACTTCGTGGCGCTCGTCCTCGGCGCGGGCATGCCGGGCAAAGCGAATTACTACGCCGAGTCTGCGGGCCCGTTGAAAGACCGATTCGGTCAGCCCGGCCCATTCGATGGCGGTCGCCGTGCGAACGTAACGCTCGCTGCGCGCGTCCGCGAAGGCAGCGAAGGTCCGCAGGAGATTACCATCAGACTTCAGCGCGAATCCACAAGCACGACGTATCGTCAGATACGACTCCACGGCTTCAGATAACATGGCTGTACCTCCGGCCAGGGTTGAGCCATTTCCTGCAGCATGGCGATATCCACCTTGGCGTAGATTTGCGTGGTCTCGATGGAACGGTGACGGAGCACCGCTGCGATGTCCTGCAGAGAGGCGCCGTATCGCAACATTGACGTGGCTACTGAATGACGAAGCACATGGGCGGCACCGCGACTCGGGCAAGTAACGCCGGCCCGACGCATAGCCTGTTCGACGATGACCGAAACTGCGGCATGAGAAGCAAACGCACGAAGCGGAGCTCGGGAACGGAGAAACAATATGTCAGTTTCTGCGGGAGGTCTCCCTTCCTTCAGGTAGTCGACAATTGCACCCCCAACCTCTTGGGTCAGGGGCAGCTTCGTCAGACGTCGTCCCTTGCCGCAAACAGAAATCCACGCGCCTTTCCAGTCAATGTCATCGACGCGCAGTTCCACGATGTCACCAGCCCGCAGTCCCAAACGGGCGAGTAAAAGCAAAATGGCGCGATCCCGTTTGCCTGACGGCGAAGTCGGGCTGCACGACGCAATTACCCGTTCTACTTCTTCCGGTTGCAGATACCGGGGTAGAGCAGAAAGGCGCCAATGAGCCACTACCGGAATAGCAGCAGCGAGCCGACTGTCGCATTTCCCTTCAGCGATCAGGAAGCGAAAGAACATGTGGAGGGCTGTTGTACACCTCTTCGCCACGGCCCATCCTCGATCTCGGGTTTGACTCAGCACAAACTGGCGTACGCTCTGGGCGTCGTATTTGCCAGAATCCTCCCCTAGCGTTGTGAGCAAGGCCCGGATCGTCAAACTGTAGTTATACAGAGTGATATCGGCGGTTCCCCGTTGTGCGCGCATCCAATCACAGAAAGAAATGAACAAGGCAGGAGGTTGCGTCGCAGGCTCAACGGTCGAAGCTTTGATCACGCCAATACGCTCGAGATGCTCAAGAAACAACCGGCCGCCATTGAGCAAATCCAGCCGGTGCGTATGTCCGTAGCCCGGACATCGGCATCGGAGCAAATGCTCGTCGAAACGCCGCAAAATCACCTCATTCGGCGTGTCGTAGGGCAGACGTTTGACTTCGGCCCAATAGAGGAGATGTTCCGCCGCTCTGATATGTCGTCGAGCAGTGATCTCGGCGTAGCCACAATCTTCTAAAGCCTGTGAGAAGCGCTCCAGCAGAGCACCACCGCGCCCTTCTCGAAGCTCTTGCAATCGCTGTGGGGAAACAAAGTATGCTGCCAACATGACGTCCTCCTGTAGTGGCGATCGGCCACGAAAGACGTCATCATTATGCGGAGAAACAGGCGTTAGATCTGTCGCGTTCGCGGCCCTCTGAGATTGACACTTCGCGTAAAAATGGACTCCGCATTAAATAAACCGTTTAAGGAGTGGTCGGACGTGTTCCCGAACGCGGCCTGCGTGGTGTCGCTGGTCGACCGCCTCGTGCATCGCGCCGAGGTGATCTCAATCGAGGGCGAATCGTATCGGCTCAAGGAAGAGCGTGAGCGCAACGAAGCCCCGGCCAGGCAGCGCAAGTCCCGCAAGCCCCCCACGAAGAAGGAAACCGCGTGATGACCCGCCCCTTATTGCCATCGGGGCACCGTCGCGGATTGCCGTTCACCGTTCCCGACGACTGGACGCCTGAGCAGGCACTCGCCGTGTTCGAACTGCTCGAGGATCTCCTCGTCGTCGTGACCGACTTCTGTGGCGCTCAGCTTAACGACCTGCTGGCACGAGCGTAAGCGGTCCATCTTCGACGTCTGGCAGTGAGCGACAGTAGCGAGGACCATAGGTGTCCACCTATCTTTGTGAACCGACCCCCAAATATTGGACACGTTGACGTTAGTGCTGCTTATATTTCATTCTGTATTTGACTGGGCTCAGTCCTCGCAATCTTAGCTTGATTCGATCATGGTTGTAGTAGTTAGTGGATGTAGTCTTCGATGCCGACTTGCAGCTCGTCGAGGTTGCGAAACCTGTTTGCGTAGAAAAATTCAGACTTGAGCGTTCCGAAGAAGCTCTCCATCGTGGCGTTATCAAGGCAATTTCCTTTGCGCGACATGCTCCGCCTGACTCTCTGCTGTTTCAACCGACGGCTATAGACAGGCATCTGGTACTGGGCGGATTCAACCGGTCGTCGCAACACTGGATTGTTGAACAGATTTCAGGTACTCGTCCAGGGATTCCGCAGGCGTCTTCCATCCGAGCGTCTTCCGGGGCCTTGAGTTCAACGTATTAGCAATGGCTTGAATCTCTCGAGCATTCCACCCGGCACAGGTCTGTACCTTTTGGGAAGTACTGCCGTAGAAGGCCGTTCGTGTTTTCATTCGTACCGCGCTGCCATGGGCTTTGCGGATCCGCGAAGAATACCTGCACGCCGGACTTGATAGTGAAACGGGCGTGATCGGACAGTTCCTTTCCTCGATCCCAGGTTAATGATCGCCACAGCTCAGCAGGCAAGTCAGTTACCGTCTTTTTGAGTGCGTTGGCCAGCGTGACAGCCCCGTAGCCTGCTAGCGCGGGTCCGTTCTTCGTACGCGGAATCGATCCATAGCCTTTCTCGCGGGGCAAATGCACGAGCATTGTGAAACGACTTGATCTTTCCACTAGCGTACCGATGGCAGATCGGTTCAGGCCAATGAGCAGGTCGCCTTCCCAATGGCCCGCCACTGCGCGATCTTCCGCCTCTGCAGGCCGACTGCAAATCATCACCTCTTCGCTGTGTGCCCAAGCCTTGGCACGCGCTCTCGCTCGCGGAACGCGCAAGGCTCGGCCAGTGCGCAGGCAGCCCACCAACTCACGTTTAAGCGCGCCGCGCCCCTGAATATAAAGCGCTTGATAAATAGCTTCGTGAGAGATGCGCATTGATTCACCATCCGGGAAATCGACCTTCAACCGATTAGCAATCTGTTCAGGTGACCAACCATTGACCCACTTTCGGTCCCCGCGATGTGGCTTATTCCGCCCCTTAAACGGCGTCTGCTTGGGCCCATCAATTTTACGGCCGTCAGCGTCATGTACCTTGCCTTCCAAGCGCTCCTTTACATATTGACGCAGTTCTACGTTGGTCGCCAGTTTCGCGGGCTTGGGTCGTTTAGCGAACCGTTCTGCCTTCCACTGCGCCACTGAAGCACGGTACTCGAGACACCCACTTCGTGTCGCAGCATTGCGCCTAAGTTCTCGTGATACGGTTGATGCACTTCGTCCGATACGACGGGCAATCTCGCGCACACCGACCCCCTGGACAGAGAGCAGCGCTATCTCTTCTCGCTCAGCGAACGACAAATATCGACCAGCAATAGGTTTGGACATGAATAGTGGCATGCCGCCACGATAGCGGAACCAGCGCGACCCAACCGCTTGCGATGCGCCTACCGCCTGCGCGGCCTTCTCGCTTGTAATGCCAGTGGCGATCTGTTGCCAGAAGCGTCGCTCGACCTCGTTTCCAAGCGATGGCGCACCTGGCGAGTACATCGCTGCTCGACCTGTCAACCGGTACCCCTGCTTTGCACTTCGCACCATGCAACACCTTCTCGATTGAAGGTGTTGCGACGACCGGTTGAATCCGCCCTGCCAGCCTTGGACGCCCTTCTAAAGGTCAAGGGGCAATTTGAGTCTTCGCGATCTCGCGGTTGCGTTGCCGGATTACGTAGTAGACCTCCCGCGCGATATAGCGCTTGAGGCAGCGGATCGCCTCAAGCTTTGAATGCCCCTCGCTGACGCGTTTGGCGACGTAAGCCTTCGTGCGAGCGTCGGTTCTCAAGCGACCGATCGCAATGATGTGCAACGCGCTGTTGGCTGCGCGATCTCCGCCTCGATTTAGTCGATGTCGCGTCACCTTACCGGAAGACGCAGGCACAGGGCTCACGCCACAAAGGGCGGCGAAGCTGGCCTCTGACTGAAGCCGACCGCAGTTGTCGCCGGCGGTCAATAATAGTTGCGAGGCCGACTCGTAACCAATCGAATTTCGCGAGACAAGATCTGGGGCAAGTTCGTCCACGAGCGTCGCGATCATGACGTCGAGGTCGGCAATCTCGTCGTGCAGCTCCAGATATCGACGTCCCAGTGACTTCAGTGCAATTCGGCAAGCGGAGTTCAGGTTGCGATAGTCGGACAGATCCGGACGCCACGCAGCCAATGTTCGGATGAGCTGCATTCGTGTCATCGCGCGTAGTGATTCACGTAACTCATCGGGCGCGCTGATGATGGTACTGTGAATCAACTGCAAAGCAACGCGCCGCGCCGAAATGGCCGTCTTCCGACAGACTTTCAGAACGCGTAGCGATTCAATCATGCCATCGCGCGTCTTGGGCGTGACCGTACGCACACCGGCGAAGGCAGCATGAGCCGCGTTGTAGGCATCCAGCGTATCGTCCTTGCCACGTTTGCGCCGGTCGCTTTTATCCGGCGCGGTGACCTCCAGCACGGTTACGTGTGCGTGCTGTAGGTAGCGCAGTAAGCCCGCGCCATAGCTCCCGGTGCACTCGACGCCGACCCGGACAAGCTCGCCGAATGAGCGCATCCAAAGCAACATTTGCTTGTACCCGTGTCGCGTGGTTGGGAAGGATTCGCTGCCGAGAAGGCGATCATGTTCGTCAACGACAGCCGCGAAATGCAGATCCTTATGCGTATCAACGCCGCCTACAATGCTGCGAGGGCCAGCAGTAGTCTGTTCTTCTTTCATACAGCCTTGCTCCGGTTGCCGATGGGATATAGGCGATCTCACCGGCATCGAGTACCTGGACAAGACAGTAAAGTGACAGAGCGTCAGGCCCTTCTTGGGTCACACGTATCGACGAGGTGAAACCTCGCCGTTCGGCAGTTCCAGACGACCGACGGGTCCAGGGAAAGACATTGAGTCGATCGGAATGCGGGTCAGGTCGCCCGGAACGCTCTACGGCACCAGACCTCTCCCGAAAGCCCCTTGTTTCGAACGGGGACCGGCCGGAAACATCCGGTACCCGTATTTTTACTATCCGAATGCAGTATCGGCTTGTCACGTGGCCCAAGCCTCGCGAAGGCCTTGTTCAGCATCGTGTTGACCATGTCGAATAGCGGACGTCGTGCCATCTCATGGGCGACGATTTCGCCGTTATAGAGGTCGAGAACCGGAGAAAGATAAGCTTCTGGCCGCCAACGTTAAACTGGGTCACGTCCGTCACCCACTTCTGGTTGGGGCGCGACGCACCAGATTGTCGCTTCAGTACGTTGGGAGCTATCCTGCCGACGTTCCCTTTGAACGACTTGTACTTTTTCGGTCGAATGCATGACTTCAGGGACAGCTCGCCCATGAGACGCTGTACCCTCTTATGGTTGATTCTGTCGCCCTGGCACCGAATGGCAGCCGTGATCCGACGATACCCATAGCGGCCCTTGTGCTGCTCAAAGAGCGCACCGATACGCTCCTTCAGGCTCGCATATTTGTCCGCGGCCTGTAGTACCTTCTGCTGGTAATAGAAAGTGCTGCGGGCCAAGCCGGCCACTTTAAGGATAGCTGCCAGCGGGTAACGCTGCCTTAGTTCAAACACGATTTGCGCTTTTTCTGCCGCGCTGTTTTCGTATTCGCTCGAACCAAGGCATCGAGCTTTTTTAGATATTCGTTCTCCATGCGCAGTTGCTTCACTTTGGCAAGCAGATCCTCGCGGCTGCGGTCCGCATCCGCAGCCAGCTCCTTTTTTGATGTCGGTATTTTCGGCATTCTGAAAGTAGAAGTTGCAGGCCGTGAACGTCCCGCGGCCAAACTGCCGTCATCATTCTGCTGCTCCCACACGGCGATGATATTGAAGTTACGAACATTCGAGAGCGCTGCGACCTGACGGAACGAAAGACCTTCCTTGCGCATCCGCTCCACGACCGCGCCCTTGAATTCGGCGCTATATCGCACGCGGCTGGTTCTCGTGCGCAGACCTTCCTCGCCGTGCGCTTGATATGCTGCTATCCATTTTCGAAGTGACGAAACGTCCACAGCGTGACGGGCTGCGACTCTATTCAGTCCGGCATGGCCGGCGCAGTAATCCTTCGTTGCCGACAATTTCTTCTTTTCGCTGTATTTCACCAAAACACCCCACAAAGGGTGTCCAACTTCGTGGGGTCAGTTCACTTGAGGTGGACACCTATGACTGGCATGGACTCAGAGTTGGCAGTAGTGCGTCGCAGCAGCGATGGCCGTCGCCGCTATGACGAAAAAAGTAAACGCGCCTTGATTGAGGCAGCACTTCGTCCCGGAGTATCAGTCGCCGGTCTGGCTCAGCAGCACGGCATCAACGCCAATCTGCTGCGCAAGTGGATCGCGAAGTACCTGGTGGATCGCGAGAAAGGCATTTCGTCAGCGTCGCGGCCTAATGGCAACGAAGAATACAACCCGCCTCGGCCCGACGAGTCGATTAATGACGTGGCCGTCGATCTGCCAGGGTCGCACCAACCCGTCCCCGTCGCGGTTAAGCCGTCTGCGTTCGTGCCGGTCGTTTCAGCGTCGCCGACACAACCGTCCACACCGCCATCGATGACACTTGCCTTGCATGTGCGTCTGTCGAACGGCGTCGAGCTTGAACTTGGCGGGGCAATCGCGACCATCGACGAATTGACGACCATGGTTCAGATTCTGGGGAGGATGCCGTGTTCCGGTTCGACGACGATCTGAAGGTCTATCTGCACCGCGATCCCGTCGATTTCCGCTACGGCATGAATAGCCTGTCGATTCTCGTCGAGCAGTCGATGCGCCTGAATCCGATGGACACTTCCCTATACATCTTCGGAAACCGGCGTCGCGATCGGATAGAAATCCTTGGCTGGGACGGCAGTGGTTTCTGGCTCCTCATAAAGCGATTGGAGAGAAGCCACTTCATCTGGCCCGACAACAAGGCTGAGATCGTGACGATGACCACCAACGTGCTGCACGCGCTACTCGACGGCGATGACATCACCGCGATTCGACGGCATCCGAAGCAGGAATATCATCGCGTGAGCTGAACAGTGAGGCGGCGTGCAGGTCTAACCGCCATGCCGATCAACGTCACGATCACCGCCGAGGAACTGAAGGCGTTGCTTGCCGAGCGCGATGCTGCGCGTGCATTGCGAGAAGAACAGGAGGCATTACGCGGCGCTTTGCGGCTCGTGACGGCCGAGCGCGATCTCGCCGAGGAGCGCCTCCGAGCCTATCGTCGCGAACTGTTCGGCGCCAAGAGTGAAGCACGAGATTCTGATCAACTTGGCTTGTTCAACGAAGCCGAGGTGCTC
>NZ_JARUXJ010000241.1:0-23288 GCF_031451465.1 Caballeronia sp. LZ003
GCTTCATTGATGTCAGTTGCAAAAATCTGCACCCGCGGAGGCTGCGGCATGCGGTCTGCGTATTCCTGAATCAGGATCGCAACCGAGTAACTCTCCTCTTCCGACGCGCAAGCCGGTACCCAGATGCGCGCCTCTTCTCCCGCTGAGACGCTGTTCATCAGATGCGAGATGACCTCTTCCGCCAAGGTGGCGAAGGACGTGGGGTCGCGAACGAAGCTGGTAACACTAATCAGGAGATCGGCCAGCAGCGGGCTCAACTCGCCGGCATTGCGCCGCACGAAGTCGCGGTACTCTGCAATGCTGGTCAGCCGGTTGACTCGCATTCTGCGCTCGATGCGACGTTGCACCGTGGCGCGTTTGTAATGTTGGAAGTCGTGTTTATTTCGATTCCGAAGTGTCGCCAGGATGTCCTGCAGCGCTTTTTCGTCGGACGAGTCGTCATCCACCTCGGCTTCAGCACCGGCGTCTGTCGCCAGCGCGGCAACGGAATCCGATGAACGGCCTCGGGGGGCTCTTGCGAGGTCGACCAACCGCCGGCCGATTCCTCCGCGCTCAAGACCAGGTCGATCGCTCCTGTGTTGATGGCCGCTTGCGGCATCTCCCCGTACTGGGCATTCTCCGGTTCCTGCGCGATCGTGAGCCCTCCTTGCTCCTTGATCGAAGCTAGCCCCAGTGAACCGTCTCGGCCCGTTCCTGACAGGACGATGCCGATCGCGCGTTCCTCATGCACTTCGCCTAGGGTTCGGGAGAAAAGATCAATGACGGATGAGGGCCTGTTACGGCTTGCCTCACCGGGCTGCACATGCCCGTCATCGGTGATGAGCTTGGTCACAGGCGCAATGACGCATACAGCCCTGCTTCCAAGCGGGTCCTGACGCGGACCTGGCTCACGGTGAGTGGCGTCACGCGCTGCAATATCTCGGTCGCACTGCTCTCATGATCGGGCGAGAGGTGCAGCACCACGACGATCGCCACGGGAACTTCGGTGCCCAGTGTTTCGAGCAACGCCATCGTGGCCTGCAGGCCACCGGCGGAACCTCCAATGCCAACGACCAGCGGTCGTGACGGGGTATCGGGCAGAAGTGGGAGCGACCCCGCGCGGCCATCACCGCCATTTGTTGATCTTGTTCCATGACTCACTCGGTCGGAAGACTCGGTCGGGCGACAGCGTGCTCTTCCCTTTGCGGCGACGTGCCCCGGGCGCAAACGCCAATGTTTCCGTAGCCGCCAACCTATCATAGCGTCGGTTTCACCGGTGCGACCGGTCGACTGGCGAGCTCGGCTGCTCGACTGCTCGACTGCTCGACTGCTCCGAGGCGGGGTAAGGAAAAAATTGAGGGCAGGATGCTCGCAGCCTTTTAGGATAATCAAGTCGGAGCGAGCTCAGGCCGTGCTTGCACTGTCCGATAGCTGGAAGGTCAGTCAGGTGGCGCGTGAGTTCAACTGCGCGCTTCCCTCGCTGCTGTGCGCTTATCTCCGGATACGGGAGATCTGCTGCGACGATCTCGGTCCCAAGCGTTACGGCGGCAACTGATGCCTCCTGTTTCGTGGGAAACGGACCAATGGGTCCTGCTCCGTCATAGGGAAACAACAGCCGTCCGTCTGTGGTACGAACGACCTTTAACGTGCCATAAAAACCGCTTGCCAGTGTGCCCCTGTACGACGCATAGACAACGAAATCGCCTTTGTCTGCGCCTGCTTTCGGTGGCACGGGCTCGTTCGGATAGAGGACTAGTTTGGGTCGCTTGCCTGTAGTGTGTGCCATCGACGTAGGCCCTGTAATTGAAGTCAACTCAATTCAGCATTGCGTGAGCCAGGGAACATGTCCCTGTTTTGACATCAAAGGCGCTAGCAGGCGATGCAAGAGCCTTCCCTATCGCCACGTGGCTTCGATGGACGTGCCTGCAGCGCGACGTAAGTTTTGTACCCCTTAAGGACAAACCCTCACTTACGCTCTCGTCGCTTCGCCCGCGCCGCAGATCATTCCGTCGCCGCGATCTTTTACTCTTTTAGACTTCTGGGCCTGGACGAGCCGGCCGCTGACGAGCATCGGCGACGCACATCGAACGCGTTGGGGTTGCAATCGTCAGCTATCGATCAGGCCCTCTCGCACGATGCGCATAGTTGACGCTTTTGCCTCCTCGAGCGTAGCAACTCGGGCAACAAAATGCGAGACGTCATGCCCGGCTAGCTTTCCCTCTTCGAGCTGCTCGCGTGCCAAGATGGACCGGAGTGCGCAGTCGTGGACTCCGGTCGCCTTTAGCATCAGGACGAACCGCATGCGCCAGCGCGATCGCCTCGCGCTCATTGTTCACGACGGTCACAAGGACCGCTTGACCCGATCTGCCCGGAACGCAGCTTTCTCACCATCATCCAGACATCACCGGAATACGGCATCCACAGTGTCTCGAACTAGTCGACACCGAAGAGCACTTGCGTGACTTCATGCGCGAACACGCCGAAGAGCTGCGAAAGGTCCACGCGGTCATGTTCCTGTGTGAACTCCCCACCGTACATCACCTCACTTCCCATGCGCTTCCCACCTCAAGCAGAGCCTAAACTATGACCGGGGCGTTCTCGCTTATCGCCATCAGCGTTGGCGCGATGCTAGGCGCGCTATCCCGTTATGGCTTGAGCGTCGCATTGAACGCGCTCGTGCCAAACATTCCGATGGGAACGCTCGCGTGCAATCTGATTGCCGCGTACATCGTCGGGTTTGCGATCGCGTTCTTCGGCTCGGCGGCAGGGCTGTCTGTTGCGTGGCGCCTTTTCCTCATCACAGGTCTGGCTGGCGGGCTGTCGACATTCTCGACTTTTTCTGCCGAGCTGCTGACCTTGATTCGGGATGGCCGACTCGGGTGGTCGGTCAGCATGCTTGCACTGCACGTCGGTGGTTCGTTAGTCATGACCGCGCTGGGCATGGCCACGCTTTCCCTAACCCGTCACACCTAAAAAGGAGTCTGCAATGCAGGGCTATCAATTGACGTTTTTCACTGAACAAAACCGCAAGCATGGACACCAATCAATCTGTGACTGGCTGCTGAAATTCGCCGAACAGCACGGCGCATCGGGCGGAACATTGATGACCGGTACCGAAGGGTTTGATCACGCGGGCAAGTTCCATTCAGCCGGCTTTTTCGAACTTGCTGATCAGCCGCTTGCCGTCACCGTTTCCGTCGACGAGCGGGCATGCCAGCGCTTGACGAACGCGCTCGCGGAAGAAGACGTTGATCTGAGCTATGTGAAAATTCCGGTCGAGTTTGGCCAAGTTGCCGCTCGGTCGCGTGACAGGGCGTGATCGATTTCTCAACAGCTACAAATCTCTTTTTGCAGAACTGTCAGTCTCTCGATTGGTCGCTTATGTCCGCTGTCTGGCAAACCACAGTCAGTGCGATGTCCTACCGGGCTAACCGTGGGACGGCGGCTCGTGGCCGACTCTTGCCCGACGCGGCGGACCGTCAACGACCCGTGTCGGCCAATCGAAACTTCTTGGCAATACCGTCCGCTACCAGTGTATGAACGGCCCGAGCCCGTTGTGTGACTGAGGCCACCATCGCCGCCACACGTCGATGTGTCTCCGAGCAAGCCCAGTCAATCCATACCATGACCGGCGAGCGTGATTGCGGGAGGAGCATTGCGCTTAGCGAAGCATCGGAAGAAACATATAAGCGAATTGCGCGTGCGCGAGATCGTGGATCTAGTCTCGCATCCTGGCGTCCGCCCAGTCCCAGTCCCGCGCCGCCTTCACGAACGCCGCAAGATAGTCGATGTCGTCGTCGGTCTTGCGCGTGCCGAGGAAAATCTGTTTCGCGATGCCTTTTTTTCCAAGCCGTACGGACGTGAGCGGCATCCAGCTCGCGTACTCTTCCGCCAGCCAGCGCGGTAACGCCGCTACGCCACGACCGCTCGACACCATCTGCAGCATGATGTCGGTCGTCTCGATCACCTTGTGACGCCTGGGCGCCGTGTTCGCGGGCGTGAGGAAGTGAGTGTATATATCGAGCCGGTCCGTCTCGACGGGATACGTGATCAGCACCTCGAGCGCCAACTGCTCCGGCGTGACATACGCTTCTTTGGCGAGCGCGTGGTCGTCGCCGACCACCAGCACCTGCTCGTAATCAAACACCGGCTCAAAATGCAGCTCGGACTTCTTGACCGGGTCGGGCGTGACAAGCACGTCGATTTCATAGCCTATCAGCGCACCGACGCCGCCAAACTGAAAGCGCTGCTTCACGTCGACGTCGACATCCGGCCAGCGCACGAGATACGGCGACACCACCTTCAGCAGCCATTGATAGCACGGCGCGCATTCCATGCCGATTCGCAACGTGCCGCGCTCGCCCTGCGCGTACTGCTTCATGCGTTCTTCGGCAAGATCGAATTGCGGAAGCAAGCGGTTCGCAAGGCTTAAGAGATACTGCCCGGCTTGCGTGAGCCGCATGGAACGTCCCTCGCGCGTCCACACGGACATACCGAGCTGCTGCTCGAGCTTTTTCACCGCATGGCTCAGCGCGGACTGCGTGAGATTAAGGGTATCGGCGGCGGCCGTGAGCGAGCCCTGTCGCTCCACTTCTCGCACGACCATCAGATGACTGCGATCCAACATCGCCCTCTCCATGAGCAAAGTTAATGGTTATATGAAAAAAATCCATTTTAGTTCATGCAACGGAAACTATATCATCTCTGCCAGTTCTCTCTTCCATTTTGCGCGCGGTACATGTTGTCTTGGTGAATACGCGGTCGACATGCCATGAGCATTACTAAGGAAGAGCCGACGCAGCGTTCATCCGAAAAGAATCAGGGCGCAAGATCATGATGATGAGAGAGTTCGCATTTGCTATCAACAGCATCCGTTTCGATGAAGACTATCGACCGTCGGAGAACACGCGTATCACGACCAACTTTGCCAACCTGGCCAGAGGAGTGCGCCGCAAGGAAAACCTGCGCAACATCTCCTGGATGATCGACAACCGCTTCAATTCGCTGGCGCAGTGGGATAACCCGGAAGGCGATCGTTACGCTGTCGAGCTTGATATCATTTCCGTCGCAATGAAGATCGACGGCGAAAGTAGAGGTAATGCGCTCCCTTTGATCGAGATGCTGAAACCGAATATCGTCGATCGAAAGACCAACGAGCGCATTGCAGGCATTGTGGGAAATAATTTCTCTTCATATCTGCGCGACTATGACTTCAGTGTGGTATTGCTGGAGCACAACAAGGAAAAGGCGGGATTCAGCAAGCCGGACAATTTCGGGAATCTCCACGGAAATCTGTTTAAGTGCTTCATAAATTCGAGCGCATACAAAAAGCATTTTGCCAAGCCGCCGGTTATTTGCCTGAGCGTTTCCAGCAGCAAGACCTATCGCCGCACGGTCAATGAGCATCCCGTGCTCGGCGTGGAGTATCGCCAGGACGAATATTCTCTGACCGACGAATACTTCGAAAAAATGGGCTTGAAGGTCCGCTATTTCATGCCCCCCAATAGCGTTGCGCCGTTAGCTTTTTATTTTGCCGGCGATTTACTCGCCGATTACACCAGCCTCGAGCTTATCGGCACCATCAGCACGATGGAGAGCTTCCAAAGAATTTACCGGCCCGAGATTTACAACGCGAACTCTCCGGCAGGCGCGTCCTATCAACCGAGCCTCAAGCACCAGGATTTCTCCTTGACGCGCATCGTGTACGACCGGGAAGAACGCAGCCAGCTGGCTATCGAGCAGGGAAGGTTTGTCGAAGAGCAATTCATCAAACCTTATCAGGCCATTCTCGAGCAATGGTCCGCTGACTACGCTCTTTGATCCTTTAAAACGCAAGGTCGTCTACCGTGAAAAAACTGCTACCCACTTCCACTGCTGGCAGCTTGCCTAAACCATCCTGGCTAGCAGAACCGGAAAAACTCTGGTCACCTTGGAAATTGCAGGATCGGGGGCTGATTGAGGGCAAACAGGATGCGCTGCGTTTGTCTTTGCAGGAGCAGCAGCATGCGGGCATCGACATCGTCAGTGACGGCGAGCAAACGCGCCAGCATTTCGTGACCACATTCATCGAGCATCTCGACGGCGTCGATTTCAATCACCGCAAGACCGTCCGAATTCGCGATCGCTACGATGCCAGCGTGCCGACGGTCGTCGATGCGGTTGCCCGGAAAAAGCCGGTTTTCGTCGACGACGCCAGGTTTTTGCGTCAGCAAACCGATCAGCCCATCAAGTGGGCATTGCCGGGTCCGATGACCATGATCGATACGCTCCACGACGATCACTATAAGAGTCGCGAGAAACTGGCCTGGGAGTTCGCGAAGATCCTGAACGCGGAAGCCCGCGAACTTGAAGCCGCCGGCGTCGACTACATTCAGTTCGACGAGCCCGCTTTCAATGTTTTCTTCGATGAGGTGAACGAGTGGGGCGTCGCGACCCTGGAGCGGGCAATCGAAGGCCTCAAGTGCGAAACCGCTGTGCATATCTGCTACGGCTACGGGATCAAAGCTAATACGGACTGGAAGAAGACGCTGGGGTTGGAATGGCGGCAATACGAGGCAGCCTTCCCGAAGCTGCAAAAGTCCAGCATCGCTATTGTTTCGCTGGAGTGTCACAACTCGCATGTGCCGATGGAGCTGATCGAGCTCATCCGAGGCAAGAAGGTGATGGTGGGCGCCATCGACGTGGCCACCGACACCATCGAAACGCCGGAGGAAG
Organism: Caballeronia sp. LZ003; assembly: GCF_031451465.1. Lineage (NCBI taxonomy): Bacteria > Pseudomonadati > Pseudomonadota > Betaproteobacteria > Burkholderiales > Burkholderiaceae > Caballeronia > Caballeronia sp. LZ003. Next base: position 6,694 of record NZ_JARUXJ010000241.1, read on the forward strand.
TTGCTAGCACGTTGCGAAAAGCGCTTCAGTTCGTGGATGCCGACAAGCTCTATCCGTGCACAAACTGCGGCATGGCTCCCCTGTCGCGTAATGTCGCTAGAGGCAAGCTGAGTGCTTTGAGCAAGGGCGCGGAAATCGTCCGGAAAGAACTCTCGAACTAGTTCCGACATGGATTCTTAGGCAATCGATCCACGCTGTCCACAAGCCGGCTGTCCGTGGACCTCTGGCTTAAGGGGATTGGCGAAACGCCCCGAACACTTCCCCATCAACGACCGGTAGGTGAGCAGAGGCGACGGCGGAATGTCGAGCTTCCGGCGTTATCGACCGTCCCTTGGCCGTGATCAGCAGGTCTTTATCGGCCCCTCCGGCCAGCAAACGACCGCAACCATTCGAGCTCAGGCAGCAAGTCATCGCGCGCGCAGTTTTACTCGCGGACGACATAAGCACTCCTATTAAGATTGGAGTTTTCCTGCGGCCTTGCCCACACGAGCAAACCTTTGAACTTGACCTTGAGGAAGCGGTAATACATTGCGTGCATGCATCAATCCAGCGAGCGATCCGCTGTCCGCCTCGCGTCGCTCATCTGCCGGGACCAGTCGAGATCTGGCAGCAAGTTACTGCGTCAGCTCGGCAAGCCAGAGTGATTCCGAAAACAAACCCGGTAGGCCGGCCCAGATTCGCGCGAGTCCCAGATGCCCCGAGTCAAGGTCGTAGCTGATGAGGCCGGGCGCCCCACCCGTAAAATAGTATGGACCCAGTTTTGCGTTTGCGCGGGTGAAGAGAACAAGCGTTGCTCGCCCTTTGTGATTCACGAGCGCAGGGACCACGTCCGCATATGGAGCTTCAGAAATAGAACCAATATTAGCGGGCTTGTCTAGCAGGCCGACATCGACTCTCCAGACGCTTGTGCTCGCGTCCCCACCGGAAGGCTGCAGGATCAACACGTCTGCCGCGGGAGCTCGGTCTTCGACGACGACTTTGGCGAGCGACGGAGCGAACTCAGGATAAACCCGGATGCGCATGTGCTTCTCAAAACGGCGTCCGTTGCTGCTTACTTGCGAAAGCGTTAATGCGGAATCGACGCTTTGAACGGCGAGTAACCCTTCTTGCTTCGAGTGGCCGATGCATACGGGCATCAGCCGAGAGTTGTCTTGCAATCCGCTTGCGGCAAGCCAAAGGCGGGGCGCGACGCCGTTTAGACCGTGGCTTGCCGCAACCCATAGGTCCAACGTTCTGTCTGGCCTCTTCTGTGCGATCAGAACGTCAACGCGTCCACTGCCATCAAAATCTCCCGCCACATATTGTTGAGCCTCGCCAGGTGTGAAAGCGGATGATGTCTGGAGCCATAACTGCGGTGCGGCGAAGTGCACCCCCGTGCTGCGCATCAGCCAGAAAGCCGTTCCGCCATTGCGCGGAGCAATCACCATGAGATCGTCGCGCCCTGTACCTTCAAAGTCTCCAAGCAGGAAGCGCACGCTGTCAAAGCAGAGTGTGTTGCCTGAGCAAGTGGGCATATTGGCATGTGGATCGAATGGTACCGCGTTCAGATACCACGGCTTTGCGGTGGGTAGCCTCGACATCGCGCTCACCCATACGTTGAATCCCGGACCATCTTCGCGACGCTGGACGAAGACCGCGCTGAGCGGTCGTCTTCCATCGACTGTGCCTCTCACGTGTCCGTACAAGGCACCTTGCTCACGAAGATCCGTCCATTGCGAATGAGGCGTCGGCGCCCAGCGTGATTCGGCAGTCAACGCAAAACAACGACCCGCGCTTAGCGTCCCATTATGCGCGGCAAGGCAATGTCCCTGCGGCGTGTAGACGAGGCCAAAATCCCAGGGGGTCCACTTTTGAGCGGCGTCGTCTTTCTGACAGGGCTCCTCGCTCAACATGCCGCCGCGCTCCGTGACGCAATGCCGCGTGTACTCGTCAACCAGTTGTGAATTGTTCTTACTGCCCGGCACCGCAGCTACGGGCTGCCAGTGCCAATTTTGTGTGGGTCTGCCTGAGCATGTGTCGAGCGTTGGCGCCCCGCCGCGTCCCGGCGAAGTCAAGCATTGGCTTGAAAACTCGTTCACGAGATTGCTCGAGCGCGGTCGAAATTCAAGTCCCGCAGCGCTCGAGCTCGATTCGGTCCAGTAACGCCGTGCCACCCAGTTCCCGTCCCACTGGTATTCTCCGAAAACGTGTTCCCCGTTGTCGTCCCCATCGATTGCGAAATAAGAAGCCACGTCGTCCCGTTTCATCTGAGTGTCTGCCGCGCTGAGATTCTTTGGAAGTCCGCCGGTCGGATAGGTGACGTGATAAGAAATGGGAACGTCGTGATCAAGGCTTTGCGCGACAACTCGTGTAATGCGCGCCGCGTAGATGTGATCTGGATGCTCGACAAATGGAACGGTGTCCGGATTTAGCGTATAGATCGCAGTCGCGGGTTCGAGAATCTGACGGAGCGTGGCGACTGTCTGTGCGCGGCTGTATTCGGTGGAATGGGCCCCGTCGTCATTGAGCGGGTACGTGCTAATTGTCTCACCTTCGTCCCACATGAGCCCAAGCGGCACCTTTCCACCGCGAACTGCCCCGCCTGGCATCCGAAGTTCCAGCAGCTTGACCTTCGGTTGCTGCTTCAACACCATTTGATGTACGGGCTTACCCGCCACGACGATGGTCGACTCAATCCAGTCATTGGCCACACCTGCCATGCGGGCGTAGGCAAGCCGCGTGCCCTTCTCGCGAAGCTTCACATAGTCGAATTTCGCGCCGTTGGCACCGCCAATCAGGTGAACCGTCGTCACGCACCACCCAGCTTCTAATTTATCGCTAATGCCTGGATTAACGAAGAGCAAATCGTCATCAAGGTGAGCGACGACTGTGACAAGCAAGCCCGTGTGACAGTCTGCGACGTGAGCGGCGTGAGCGCTGAAGGGCGCAAATAGGGCACCCGCAAGCACAAGCGTGATCCGAAGCACCGCAACAACTTCACGGCACCGACGAATCATTCTGAGCAAGCGCGTGCCTTTGGTCATTTCGAACTTTTTGCGAGTGCTTTGTCAACGGCATTCAACTCATCAAGCACCCACGCCTGATAAGTCTTTCCTGCGGGTGCAGTTTCCGTTACACCCACGACGGGGACGCCTGACTGATTGGCGAGGTCGCGCATGCGTTTGGCCATGCCGCCCGTCGCCTGACTGTTGTAGATGAGCACATGCACACGATGGTCCTTGAGATCACCCTCAAAAGCCGCCACGTCAGATGCAGCAGGCTCCGTATCATTCATGATTGCATTCTGGAAGGCCCCATTGCGCATCTCCAAACCGAGCGCTTGCGCCATATATCCGAAGACAGGTTCAGTCGCGGTCACCGGCGTGCCCGAGTACTTGGCCTTAATCGCGTCGACGCGCGCATCGATGGGTCTGAGCGAGGCTAGGAAGGTTTGTAGATTCTTTGAATAATCCGCTGCGTGCGTCGGATCACTGGTTTGCAGCGACGACGCAAGCTGCTTCGCCAGAGTTGGCATTGCATCCGGTTGATACCACAGGTGCGGATTGGCGCCGCTCTTCTTATTGAGCAGTTCGCCCACGACAATCTCCTGGCGGCTCGATGATTTCGATCCGGCAAGCAGCTTGGTCATCCATGGATCGTAGTCCGCGCCGTTGTAGACAACGAGCTTCGCGTTGGCGAGTGCTTTGCCAACGCTCGGACTTGCTTCAAAAAGGTGCGGATCTTGATCCGGGTTGCTCAAAATGCTGGTCACCTGAACGTGCGAGCCGCCGATCTGACGGGCTACATCACCGTAGAAGTTTTCCGCAGCCACGACTTTGATAGGCGCGGCGGCCACTGCATTGATTGAAAACAACATCGCCGCTGCGAAAGTTGCGATCGAACCGAGTTTCACTCTGGCCTCCATGGCTTAATAGAAAACGATACGATATATCATTGCGACCGCGTTCGAGTGAACTTTTTAACGGTCGTCATTTGTCGGGCGTTCATTGCAAACATCGGACACACAGATCTCACATGAGTGTCGGTGCCCTCCAGCCGATTGCGAGGCTTACAACTTGCCAAGCAGCGAAACCCGTAACAATCAAAGCCCCGCCCAGCGCAAGCTTGCGCTGGATACGCTCAGCGCGCATGCCCAAATTGAATTTGCCGACGGTGAGTTCGCGATTCACGTGACGGCTGGTCAGGCCGATCAGGCAGACCGTCAGTGCAACGCCGAAACTCATGGCGAGCGCGCTTATGACGCCCACGAAAAAACGTTGCTGATCGAGCGCAGAAAGCAACACGAAGATAGACCCGGCACAAGGACGAACGCCAATAGCAAGTCCCGCAGTCAAGCTTTGACGCAAAGTCAATTTCGCCTCGTGGGTATAGCCCGAGACTGTCTCCCGCGATGCTGACCGAATCCTCGCGAGTTGGAGGCCGAGGTAAGCACCCTCAGAAGATGCTTGTTGAGATTCGCTACGTTCCGGCAGTGTACATTGCGCGTTAACGCGGCCGCTTATGGGCGCAAGCCGCGCACGAGATGGAGCGCAGCATGACCGATGGGTCACCAGGGACCACACCGACCACCCGCCAACTGCAAGCAAGGCGAGGTAGCTCATCAACTCAAGCTTGGTTGCGGTCGTCAGCACATCGCCGAAGCCGTATTTCGCCAACAGCGCGGCAACGCCCACGAGCGCGATTGCTGAGAGCGCCTGACAGAGCGCCCCCCATGCGCTCAACAGCACCGCATGCCGTATGTTCGTTCGCCGTGTCGCGAGGAGTGTGGTAATGACCAATTTCCCGTGACCAGGGCCGAAAGCATGTAATACGCCGTACCCGAAGGACAGCGCAATCATGGCCAGCGCGGCGACCGACGCAAGCGATAAGTGAGCTTCAGTTAAAAGATCCATGAGGTGCTCATTGAGCATGCCCTGCCACCTCACGTTTGTCCCCTCAATCCACCGTAGCCATTCAGGCTTAAGCTCAACCGCGCTTGCCCCCACAGTCTCGGCACGAGCAGCTTTGGCAGCTGAGACACCGTCGTTTGACGAAACTGGCGCGCCGGTACTCGTGCGTCCAAAAACATCGACTGTTTGGGCGAAGGCCGCAATCGGAGAACCCATCAGTATCGCGAATACCGTCAGAGCAGACATGAATTTTAGCCAATCGCGCTTCGCTTCAGCGATGAAAGATTGCTTGATTTTGAACCACCTGATTAACATGAAATCTTGCTCGCTCGTGGTGTGAGAAGTCCGCTAAAGATCGGGTGATCGCGGTCCTCAAATGATTCAGCGGTGCAATCATGCGATCCCGCACCATCCAACTCAATTGGACGGTGCTGAACGCTTTCGAAGTCAACAAAAAAGGTTTCGTCCCAGATGCCCACCGTCACGTTGAGTGCCTTGGCGTCGACAGAGCTTTTCAGCGGTACAAGGAAGCGATAGACCATGTGTTTGTCCTCAATCGCGACGTTGAATTCCCGCGCCTCGCCAACCGCCAGAGGCTTACCATTCGCATAAACATGCGTGAAGTAATCAGCGCCTTTCAGAGATGAGAAGGCTTGTTTCCAAATGATGGCAGTGTGCTTTGCATCCATCGGCCCGGATGTGGGAGCGTCCGAAAAATCTCCGACCAACGAGAACGGGAAAACGCGAGTGAAAGTCCACGTTTCACGAATGCCCGTCACTTTATGATCTGCCTTCATCTCTGCTTTCGCGGTGTAATCAATCCAGACATGAGGGTGCGCGTGAGCTTGGGCGCACAGGCCGATCGCTCCCAGTACGAGCAGTTCGCAAAGCGTCGCACGAGTTGATCGTAACCGTAAGGATCCCGATGATTTCGTGGATGTGGTCCGCCTACAAAATAGTGAGTGCATGATCAAGAGATGCCAGTTACACCCTTCATATGTCGGCCATTTTTCTGTTTTGTTCAGTCTGACAACTGTACAGAATGGGTTCTGGTAGTGATCCCCCTGGCCGCAGCGGACCGAGGCTCACGCGCCCGATTTTGCCTGACACGCCGAACACACCCCATTGACCTCGGTATGTCCGCCTGCCAGTCGATAACGTGCTCCTTGCGCAGCATTAAATAGCGTGCGCTCCACCTCAATGCCCGCGAGCATTTCGATCGCGTGACATTTCGTGCAGATCAGAAACACCGCGTGGCCCTGCCCCTCTACCTTCAGCGGCAAAACCATAAATGTGTTGGTTGCCGAGAGCCGGACTACCAGTCCGATCTCGATGAGAAAGTCTAGGGCTCGATAAACCGCGGGCGGCGACGGCGTGCGGCCAATGCTCGGAAGGTCATTAATCAGTTCGTAAGCTGACGCGTGACCGCCGCGACGGAGTAAAAGTGAGAGCACCTGACGGCGCAGCCTGGTTGCCTTCTGGCCGGTCGCAACCAGGCGACACTCGAGGCGCTCTATCAATGCTGGATCGTGGTCTGTGCGCATCAGAAATCAGTTTGATGTAAGAAGCTCGTTTACGCTCGTAACGTAACGATATAACATAGCGCACATTCGTTGAAGGACTGCCAATTCAAGTGATCCTCCGCCTGCAGTATGCAATGTTATAGCATTGCTTACGTGGGTCTTCATAACAAAATCTTCGATGACGACTGTGAAATTACACCGCACGCGCCTTTCGCAACGGGCATTTCGGCTTTCGCCCCTCTCCCTCACCTGCTTCGCCATTTTGGCCCAGGCTCAACAAGATGCCTCGCCGACACCTACCTCGACTTCGGTACCTGGAGGGGCGCTAGCGCCGGTGTTCGTCACGGCCAATCCGCTGAGTGACACGGACCTCATCGCGCCCGCTACGGCTTTGTACGGTGACGAGCTCACGCGTCGACAGACTAATTCACTGGGAGAGACGCTGAACGGCTTGCCCGGTGTGTCCACAACGACTTATGGTCCGATGGTTGGCCGCCCTATAATTCGTGGCATGGACGGCGATCGAATCCGTCTGTTGCAAAACGGTGTTGCGGCCTGGGATGCTTCCTCGCTCTCCTATGACCATGCGGTGCCGCAAGAGCCGCTCACCGTCGAACGCGTTGAGATCGTGCGTGGGCCAGCCGCGCTGCTGTACGGTGGCAACGCGATCGGCGGCGTGGTCAACACCATCGACAACCGAATCCCACGAGAGCCAATTAAGGGCGTGGATGGTGCCGTTGACGCAAGTTACGGCGGTGCGAACAATGCCCGTGCGGGCGAGGCGATGGTCGAAGGCGGTAATGGTCGGTTTGCCTTTCACGTGGACGCGTTTGACCGCGAGACCAGCAAGGAGCGTATCCCCGGGTTCGCTCACTCGGACCGACAGCGCGCGCTTGACGGTCCCGATGCCGACGAAGCTTATGGCAGCATCCCAAACAGCGATGGCCGCTGGCATGGCGGTGCAGTCGGTGGCGCTTACACCTGGGCTGACGGTTACGCCGGGCTCTCCTATAACGGCTATGAAGCGAACTATGGCTCCGTAGCCGAAGATGACGTGCGGCTACGCATGCACCAGGATCACGTCGCTCTCGCCTCTGAAGTACGTAACTTGCAGGGGCCGTTCTCCCAGCTGAAGTTCGACTTTGGTTACACGGACTACGAGCATCGCGAGATCGACAACGGGGAGACCAGTACCACCTTTCGCAATCACGGGTACGAAGCGAGGCTCGAAGCCCGACACCGAAAAATCGGCCCCTTTGAAGGCGCGATCGGTGTGCAGGTCAGCCAGAATACATTTTCGGCGCTCGGCGACGAGGCACTGGTGCCGACAACGACCACCACGAATGTCGCGCTGTTTGGCTTGGAGGAGTGGAATGTCACTGACGCATTTAAGCTCAGCGCGGGCGCGCGCTATGAACACGTCAAACAGGATCCCACCGCAGCAGGCAACGACAAGTTCGCCAGCGCCGCTGACCGTGATTTCAACGCAGTCAGCGCCTCATTGGGTGCGCTCTACAAGCTCACCCCGGCGTGGGCGGTCGCCGGCAACATCGCTTATACAGAACGCGCGCCCGCGCTTTATGAACTTCTCGCCAATGGTCCACACGACGCAACCGGTCAATATCTAATCGGCAATCCGGATGCGCAAAAGGAAAAGGCCATCTCCGCTGATCTCTCATTGCGCTACGCAAGTGGGCCGAATAAGGGAAGCATTGGCGTGTTTTACAGCCGCTTCCGAAACTACCTCACTGAATACAACACCGGTCGACTGGTCGATGACGACGATCAGGTTGTGGCTCCCGGTACTGATGATGCATTGAACGAAGCGGTTTATCGTGGGGTGCGCGCTGAGTTTTACGGCATAGAGTGGGACAACAAGTGGCGGATTTATGAGCACGGCGCACACAAGGTGGATTTCTCGTTAGTCGGTGACTACACGCACGCACGCAACATGGACACCGGTGAGCCTCTTCCGCGCATTTCGCCGCTTCGCGCCACCGTCGCCCTGGACTACGGATACGGGCCGTTCGGCGCACGCGCGGAAATGGAACACGCGTGGGCACAACATCGAGTGCCTGAGGACGATCTGCCGACTGCAAGCTATACGAAGCTTGGCGTGATGTTCACTTACAAGTTCCACGTCGGCACTACCAACTGGCTTGCCTATATCCGCGGGGATAACCTGACCAATCAGGACATTCGTTACGCCAGTTCAGTCGTGCGCGATATCGCGCCTGAGGGCGGCCGTAGCGTCATGGTCGGCTTGCGAACAACATTCTGACAGCAAGAACACGCGCACGCCGTTGCCAACTGGACCAAATGCGCAGGTCCTAATAGATCCAAAATGGAGCGACTCATGGACTCACGACTTCCTGTAACGGTTCTATCTGGATTTCTAGGCGCAGGAAAGACGACGCTTCTTAATCCTATCCTCAATAACCGTGAAGGCCGCCGGGTTGCGGTGATCGTCAACGACATGAGCGAGGTGAACATCGACGCAGCGCTCGTTCGAGATGGTGGTGCGCAGCTTTCGCGCACGGACGAGAAGCTCGTCGAGATGAGCAACGGCTGTATTTGCTGCACCCTGCGCGAGGATTTGCTCCTCGAAGTGAAGCGGCTTGCGAAGGAAGAATGCTTCGATCAACTCGTGATCGAATCGACGGGAATTTCGAAACCTTTGCCGGTAGCCGAGACATTTACTTTCGCCGATGAAACTGGTCAGAGTCTTTCAGATGTCGCACGCCTTGACACCATGGTCACGGTCGTAGACGCCTTCAACTTCCTGCGTGATTACAGCTCGCAGGAGAGCCTGTATTCCCGTGGCGAATCGCTCGGTGATGAAGACGATCGCACCGTTGTTGATCTGTTGATCGAGCAGGTGGAGTTTTGCGACGTGATCGTGCTCAACAAAATTGATCTCATCGACGACCTGGCCCGCGCGCGGCTGATGGCAATTTTGCGAGGCCTCAATCCGCGCGCGCGCATTGAAGTTTCAGAGTTCGGACGCCTGCCTCTCGAGCGCGTGCTGGACACAAAACTATTCGATTTCGACGACGCGGCCGAAGCACCTGGATGGCTCAAAGAAATGCGGGGCGAGCACACGCCTGAGACCGACGAATACGGCATTAGCAGCTTTGCATGGCGCGCGCGGCGCCCACTCCACCCGCAACGCTTCTGGCAGCTTATAAACGGCGAATGGCCGGGCGTTCTGCGCTCGAAGGGTTTTTTTTGGCTCGCTACTCGACCGACTTACGTCGGGTCGTGGTCGCAAGCCGGCCCTGTATGCCGTCATGGCGCGGCTGGGCGCTGGTGGGCAGCAGTTCCGAAAGCGCATTGGCCAACGGACCCTGAGTCCCTGCTGGCCATCGAAAAAGAATGGGATCCGAACGTCGGCGACGCACGGCAAGAGCTCGTGCTGATCGGCATTGAGATGGATGAGCGAGCGCTGCGCCAGCGCCTGGAAGCGTGTTTGCTCACCAATGAGGAAATGGCTGAGGGCCCTCAAAGGTGGATGCAGTATGAAGACCCTTTCCCGATGTGGGGGTCCCAGATCACCGACGACGAAGATCGTGCGAGAGAGCGCGAACGGTCGTGATTGACACGCGGGTCGTTCGCGGCAGGCTGCGACCCTATTAGGCTCGATAGAGAGACAAAAATTGAGAGGCAGTATGGACCTAATTCCCGTAACCCTGATGACAGGGTTTCTCGGCAGCGGCAAAACCACGGTACTGAATCGCTTGGTGCTGCAGCCCGAGATGGCAGATGCGTTAGTCCTGATCAACGAATTTGGAGAAATTGGACTGGATCATCTGCTCGTGGCACACAGTCGAGAAGACATTGTGGTCGAAATGAGTAGCGGGTGTCTGTGCTGCACCATTCGCGGCGACCTGGTGCGCACCCTCACAGATCTGTGCGGGCGGACTTTGAGCGGTGACACTAAACAGTTCAGTCGCGTCGTCATTGAGACGACTGGATTGGCGGACCCAGCGCCGATCGTACATACCCTTGTGACGCACCCTGCGCTCAGAGACCGCTTCCGACTCGATGCAATCGTAACCGCGATTGACGCACGTAACGGCGAATTGACGCTCGACACGCACGCCGAAGCAATCAAACAGGCGGCGATGGCCGATATATTACTCGTTACCAAATCGGATCTTGCAGAGGTGAACGACTTGGCAGGCCTCGCAAGTCGCCTGCATACGATGAACCCCGCCGCAGAGGTCATTCGCGTAAGTCACGGAGAGCTAGTCGCCAGTCGCATCCTGGATCTTAGACTTTTCACCACGGACGGGAAGATAGCGGATGTCGAGCACTGGCTTGCCGCGGAACGCTATCCGCACTACGAGACGCACGGCTCCGGTCATAGGACGCAGCATCGCAACGGTGATCCACACGAGCACAAAAACGCCCACATCCTTCGACACGATCATGATCATAGTCACGACATCAATCGTCACGACGATCAGATTCGAGCTTTCTGTTTTACGGTCGATGAACCGATTCCCCAGGACGTCGTCACAGAGTGGCTCGAAGTCTTGGTCTCTTTGATGGGACCATCAATGTTGAGAATCAAAGGAATCCTCAATTTACAAGGGCAAGATCAGCCAATCGTGATTCACGGCGTGCAGCATATCTTTCATCCACTGGTAATGCTAGACGCTTGGCCTAGCGATGACAAACGTTCGCGCATCGTCTTCATCACACGTTCCATTGCGCGGGAAACGATTGAGAGGACCTTTAAGATCTTCAGCGCCGTCACCGCAGTCGGCGCTCGCGCATCTGCCTCTAATGGCTAGGTGGGTACTCATGTCCTTAGCCAGATGGCAATAATAATAAGATACCTCACTTATGGCTTTGCGAGTTGAATTATTAGAGGCGACAAGCGCGGAGGGAAGCAATGGACATCAAAAGCTTTAGAGCGACTGAAACGAAGCATGACGCGCTTTTTGATACTCTCACCGAGCGAGGGGCATTTTTTACTGCTGCGGGCGTCGGCCAAATGAGTGCAACCGAAATGCGTTTGGACAATGCAAGTCGACAGCTTTTTGTAGCGTTCATGGAGCGTTGCGAGTCAAGCGCAATCTGGGCTAAAGAATGCGCCTCCGTCCAAGTTACATCGAAAGATGTGGCCGTTCAAAAGGTTCGTGAGAATCTAGCCGCAGTTGTTCCCGCAAGCGCGTTGTTTTTTGTCTGCCGCGATGAGCAGACAGTACATTTCGTGATCCAAGCACTGTCACCTGCGGACAGTGGGCATTCGACGTGCCAATAGAACAACGCAGCGTCTGCTCCTAAGCAGACTACTCAAGTCGCGCGAGCTAAAACGGGATTGGGGTCGCACTCGGCCTATCGAACGTACTCCACGCCAGCTATTCGGACTGGTTTAGGCACCAAAGATCTACGCGAAACAGGTCTGGAAGATGAGCCTCCTGTGGGTCTTCCACCGTTGTCGGCCCAAACGGAAGGATGAAAAAACGTTAGACCGAACCCATCGCCGTCCCGGATGACGCCGACCTGACTGGAGCGCCCGCGAAGCTCTGTACAACCGTCAGGCCAAAATCGGTCGACGCCCTCTAGAAACGGCTACGGTCGCGAATGACGTTCGCACTGTGCTGGGGCGGGCCGAATAGGGCTACCAAATCTTTGCATAACCGACGGCAAGCGTATTGCATTCGCTCAACGGCTTTGCTGAAGCCAATGATCAGTACTCCCTCGAAAATTGACCCCACACTTCGCGAGTCGCCGATCAATGCTGGTAAGTCAGTATGACTTTCCGTGGGTAGAGGGGCTGGCCTGGCGTGGGGCATCAACGCGGGTTAGCATCGCTGCCAGAGCCGCATGGGTGGGCAAAGGCCGCACCCCGGCAACTTCCCCACGGAGGCCAGCATGGACAACGATAGCACGGTGTACGTCGGACTTGATGTGCATAAGGAGTCGATCACAGTTGCCTATACGATTGATTCGGGTGAAGTTGAGCTAATGGGTAAGATCGGGACGACGCCGACGGAAATTGATCGCCTGTGCAAGCGACTGCGATCCAAAGGGCGGCATATCCGACTCGTCTACTAGGCTGGGCCCTGCGGTTACGGGCTGTACCGGCGTCTGGTCAAGCAAGGCTTCGACTGCATGGTATGTGCGCCATCATTGATTCCACGAAAGCCTGGAGAACGGGTCAAGACTGACCGACGCGACGCGATAAAAGCTGGCGCGTTCGCTGCGTGCCGGCGACCTCTCAGCGGTATATGTACCAAGCGTCGAGGACGAGGCGTTCAGGGATTTGGCGCGAGCCTGGGCATCGGCAAGGGACGATTTACGGCACGCGCGACAACGACTGAAGTCCTTCCTGCTAAGCCACGGTTTGCACTATGTCGGACGCGCGGACTGGAGCGCCGCACATCGACGCTGGCTAAGCAAATATTCCTTCGAGACAGCATGGAGGCAACTTGCGTTTGAAGAACATCGACGCACAATCGAGGATCGGCTAGCACAGTGTGAGCGACTGGAAGTAGCGCTACGCGGAGCCGTCGTCGAGTGGGGTTTCTATCCGGCAGTGCTGGCGTTACAGGCGATGCGCGGCATCCAGTTCATTACGGCAGTCGGCATGATTTCCGAGCTCGGCGATCTCTCACGCGTCGAGCATCCACGCCAGTTTGATGGCGTGGCTGGGCATCACACCCTCAGAACATTCGTCCGGAGGAACGCGACGCCAAGGGGGCGTCACCAAGGCGGTGTGAACTTTCGCCGTTAAGGAGCCAAACCGTTTTCGGCATAAAGGCGCCAGGGAGTTTTCGGCGTTTAGGCGCCGCAAGTTTTTCAGCATATAGGCGCCAGTAGATTTTCGCCGTAAAGGCGCCACTGGCGTCTGAGTCGGGCGCTCGAACTTCACCAACCGCTACTCTGCCGGCACGCATTTGCTCCGGAGGGTGGCTTGAAGAGGAAGTTCGAGATGTACCAATATCGACAGGTTCTGGTGCGAATGCGCCAGGGTGACTCCGACCGGGATATCGACCGGTCGAAGATCATGGGCCGTAAAAGCTGGCAGCCGTGCGGGAGATCGCAACCTGCCGCACGCGAACACCGCCGACGACTACGAGGCTTTGCTGCCCTGGCGACTGAATCCAACCATAGCCTGACGTATGTCGCATGGCAATGCGCAAGGGACGCCGTCTAATGCGCGCTTACGATCAATTCCCGTCTTGTTGTCATGCTGAGCCTCGTCATAAGTCGCTCCCGCCAGCCGTCTGACAGGTAGCAAAATACTTGAGGCAACGAGCCTAGCCCGGTAACAAAAAACTTGAGTCAATGCGCCGGACAGAACAATTGTCGCCGCGCAGACAAGTGTCCTAGGTCTAGGCACATGTCACGATAGCAACGGTGTCGGCCCGCTTTGGCGGGCCGCCCGCCTCCCTTCGCGATCACGAAATCACGTGTCAGTGGAAACAGTCCGCTATACGACGGAGTCGGTAGGTCGCGACCGTAGCTGATTATTCTCTGGGAACATTCGCTGATCGCACTGCGCCGAGTTAAAGCGAGGGGTGAAGGCTATGTGGCCTCACCTAGTGGGCCTGCATCTCATGGCACGACGATTGTTGAAGCATTCGCAACTCGCGTTTCGTTGTGGAGGCCACTATGGAAGCATTATCACCGCAAGCCTTGCAGGTTGTTTCGGAACGCTGGAGCGTGTTGCTCAATGTTTTGGACCGGCACCCCGGCCGATATCCGGAGCAGCTCTATGGCGACGTCATCGCGCTCATTGCTCAAACGGAGCGCCTCCTCGACGCGGATTATTTTGAGAATGAAGTGTTGCAAATCGCGAGCCGGCTAGCGCACGAAGGGAGTCTAAAAATGGCGCTCTTCCGGCTCCACGAGATCATTGAAGCACGCCGAGAAAACCTGTGGCGAGCCGCTCACGTGCAATGAGCAAAGCGGCTCGTGCGCCACCGTAATTTGGTATGAAACCTGGCGCTTGCGTGGAGCTCGTATAGAGCGTCGAGCATCCGTCGGTGCTGGTCAGTTACCGTTGACACCCAGCTCAGCGTAGTCGATTTGTAGGTAGACGTGACTATGGAGGCTTGGATCTTGCGTCAAGCCTCTCCCAAGCTCATCCGCAGCCGCTCAAGCGACACGGGCTTCGAGATGTGACCATCAAAGCCTGCGGCTAACGCTTCGCGCACGCAACCTTCTCCGCTGTCGCCACTCACTGCAAAGGCGCGAATGCGCTTTGAAATCTTTAGTTTTCGTGCCCGCTTGATCAATTCGTACCCCGACATCTCCGTCATCCGGATGTCTGACAACAGCACGTCGTATTCACCCGTTTCGAGCATTGTCAGTCCTTTCTCGGGACTGGTTGTCATATCAACATACGCTCCTTCGACGCGAAGCAGCTCTGCGAATGCGGATAAGCTCTCGCCGTCGTCATCGACCAGCAGGATGCGGTATTGCAAGGACGCGGATGAATGCGAGTCGTCGGTTCGACGAATTCCCGCGGCGGCCAACGGCAGCTTGACCCGAAAGCTCGTGCCCAAACCCCTGCCGGGCGAGCTCGCTTCAATGCTTCCGCCGTGGGCTCGAACCAGCTCTCTAACGAGCGCCAGCCCAATGCCCAGTCCGGCCCGGCGTGGGCCGACCGATTCGGCCGCTTCACCCTGGCTAAATAAGTCGAAGACCTTAGGCAAGAACTCGGGCGAGATTCCGATGCCTGTGTCGGTGACTTCAAGCGTCGCGCGGCGCTCATCGGCGCCGACGGAAACACGGATCGTGCCGCCTGCGGGCGTGAACTTCACCGCATTGCCGAGCAGGTTCCAGACAACTTGCTCGATTCGCACGGCATCACAGTCGCACACCACCGTCTCAGGTGTCTGGACCTCGAGCGTGATTTCTTTGCGCGCCACGTCCAGTGACATGGCTTCGCTAAAGCGCCAAACGATCTCTACAAGATCCGTCGGTTGCCGATGCAGCCGCAGTTTTCCAGTCTGGACCCGGGAGAAATCAAGCAAATCATTGACGATTGTTTCTTGCGTCGATACCGCACGCATGATGGTCCCGCCGAGCCGCTGAACGGCCGCGGAATGCCGCGTTTCGGGCTGACGGATCAGGAGCTCGGCATTAACCTGAATGAGATTCAGCGGTTGCTTCAGTTCGTGCGCCATTTCGGCCAGGAAGCGATCTTTCAGATCCGAGCCGGCCCTGACCTGGGCGCTGGAGCGCCGTTCTTGCGTGAGCTCTTCGTCGTGACGCGCCTCCCGACGTTTGACATCCGATACATCCCGGGCAATCTTAACGAATCCTCCGCCGTTGCCGGTGTTCAACGGCGTCATGACGCCGCTGCAAAAGAACCGCGTGCCGTCCTCGCGAAGGTGCCAGCGTTCATCGGCGGCGCGGCCTTCTCGCACCGCGGCGCTGCGTTCCTGTTCCGGAGCGCCCTGTGCCCGGTCCTCATGCGTAAAAAGGACATCAATCGATTTCCCAAGGATGTTCTCCGGCGGATAGCCGAAGATTATTGTTGCGCCTTCATTCCAGGTCGTGATGACGCCGTGCAGGTCGGTGCTCAACACGGCAAAATCTCTGCTGGACGCGATGGCATCCCGGAGACGCTCTTCGGTGCGCTGAACGCGGTTTTCTGCGGCGCGCAGCTCGGTCACGTCGATGAAGGTCAGGACCGCGCCCCCGATCTTGTCCTGACTCGTGCGATACGGCTGAATGCGAGCAAGATAGTGCTCGTCGTCGACGCTCGTGACGCTGCGCTCGATGGGCACCAACTGCCTGAATGCAGCCGTTGCGTCTTCCACGATTTCGTCGTAACGCAGCCGGTTCGTCACATCCATGAGAGGCCGGCCGACATCCGACGGGATGAGAGAAAACAAGCGGCGCGCCTGCGGCGTGAAACGCTTAACGCGCATCCCAGAGTCAACAAAGACCGTCGCGATCTCCGACGCTTCCATCAAATTGCTCAGATCATCGTTGTTGCGCCCGGCCTCGTCAACCTTCATGCGTAATTCGAAGTTGACCGTGGTCAACTCCTCATTGGCGGACTGCAGCTCCTCCTTACTTGTTTCCAGCTCTTCCTTGGCCGAACGCAACTCCTCATTGATCGCCTGAAGCTCTTCGTTCGACGCTTTCAGTTCTTCGTTTGATACGGCGGAGCGATCAAGCGTGTCCTGCAGATGCGACTTCAATGCCCGGT
>NZ_JARUXJ010000242.1:0-21607 GCF_031451465.1 Caballeronia sp. LZ003
GAACCAGCTCGCTCGGGCAACGCCTCGCGCGGCGGCATCCGCTGCCGTACGCGCATTCTGCTCGGCGTCCGGGCCCGATGCCGCCGACGCAGCCGACGCTACTGCCGCCTGGATTTGTTGCTTGGCCGAGTCGACCATTTGATTTCCGCTGCCGGACTGATTTGCGGCTGTCGCACCGACTTGCGCGCTTGTCGCGGCAACACTGCCCGCCGTACTGACTGCTCCCGAGATGAGCGAAGTCATGCCGTAGACAACCAGGAGCGTCATGACTGCCCATGAAAGCAGGCCATGCAGCCAGCCAAGCACTGGCGCGCAGCGCCCCGCGTAATAGGAACCGACGAAAACCGCAATAACTGTGGTGACGATTACCCACACCCCAGACCCAAATCCAAACCCTTGCAAAGTATCGGGCTTAGACATCGGCGAAAGGAGCGAGGCACCGATCGCCGTGCCTAGAACGCTCATGATCAAATACACGATCATTGAAAGGATGACGCCTGCGATGACGGCGCCCAAGATAAGCGTGGTAGTCCATCGCTGGTTGTAAGCAGTTTCATAATTGCCTCCTATTGCTTGTTTAATTTCATCCAAGCCTAGGTAGGCCGCAAACGCCGTGCCGTACGTTGAGCCGCAGGCTTTCGATTCGGATGATCAAGAATGGAGGTTGCCGCGAACAACGAAAGCCTCGACATAAATTCGAGAGCAACCGCGAACTCACATAGCGGATGAACGCCGCCTTTAGCTTCGCCGGGCTAATCTGATGTCGATGCCAGGGCAGCACGTTGTCCCGTCCATTCCGTTATGTTGGAGGTGGACGAACCCCCACCTGACTTGGCCACTTTCAACCGAGACTCCAGCGCTGACATGACACTAGATCCACGGGCCGACAACAGCACCGCCACGAGCATTTCTGAAGCGATTCACGAAAATCTGGAGAAGGTCTCGCAGTTTGCGCAGCGCGAGGATGCGAAGCGCACCGTGCTCCAAAGAGTGATTGAGCGAGTGAGCGTGTTCTTTGGCGAACCACGGTTCCTACTGTCAGTGACGTCTTGTTGCATCACCTAGGCTATCGCTACTTCGACGAACCACCATTTTCATTGTTGCAAGGCATTATCACTTTCATCGGTGTCCTAATTACGATGGCGGTGCTCATTCGGCAAAATCGCTTAGCGCGTGTCGAAGAAGATCGCGCGCACCTAGAACTTCAGATTAATCTGCTGGCCGAGCAAAAAACTACTAAAATTATTATGTTGCTTGAAGAACTTCGACGCGATCTTCCTCACGTACCTGACTGGCATGACCAACATGCGGAAACCCTGCAGGCGGCGACCAATCCGGATGCCGTTCTCGAAGCGATTGAACAACGAAAGGAGCAACGCGAATGAGTCGCTTAAACCGGTCCCGGTACCGCGTTTCGTTGCATAGCGGTTTAATCGAGCAGACACAGGATTGCCTTCGTCGATAGGCGTTTCCCGAGGCCGTGACAACCGAGCATCCCTATGCGATTGTTGGCCAAAAGATCGCCCAATCGAGGCACGTTATGTGTTTCTTCACCGAGCGCAAGCGGCTGACCGCAAACTCAAATTCGTACTTGCCGTTCTTGAAACAGTGCAGGCATAGACGAACCGCACCTTCGTTAGCCGACTGTTTTTGAAATCAAGCGCAGCAGCTTTTCCACGGCAAAAGGTTTTTGTAGCAAGGCGACCAAACGCAATTCCGAAACAGGAGGTGTTGCGCTTATTGCGATCACAGGAATATTGCGAAGTCGGTCGTTCGATTTAAGATGATTGAGTAGCTCCTCGCCGTTCATCTTCGGCATTTGCCAGTCAGAAATGATGACGTCTGGCAGCCAGCCGTCGACGATTGCAAGGGCGGCAATTCCATCAAGCGCAACTCTCGTTTCATATTTGGCGTCGTCGAGAATCATCGAGAGCACTTCAACTATCGCCAGTTCATCGTCGACGAGCAAGATTTTCGGCATGTGATACTTCCTGCTATTACGGTGGACCGCGCGGCTCACTTCTCCTAAGCAACAGTCGGTCCCGATTTACGCCAGCAGCGCGAGTAGACGATCATAATCGACTGGTTTCGCCAAATGATGGTCAAAGCCAGCATCGAATGCCGCCTGACGGTCCGCTTCCTGGCTCCAGCCGGTGAGCGCGATCAGCAAGAGAGTTTCGCTCGGAGACGCGAGCCGTAGCTGTCGGGCGACTTCATAACCGGATATGTCCGGCAGGCCAATATCGATGAGCAGAACATCGGCTCCAAATTCGGACACTGACCGCAAAGCAGCCTGGCCGCTACTTGCAGTTGCGGTCACGTGTCCGTCGGTTTCAAGCAGCATCGAAAGGCTAACCGCTGCGTCTTCACTGTCATCGACGATCAAAACGCGGCGCTGTTTTCGGTCGGTGGGCGGTTGCCACTCTTCGCCGTCCTGCTCGTTGGATTGAACCGGAGCGAGCGGCAAGAAGATCGTGAATTCGCTGCCTAGCCCCACGCCCGCGCTTGCCGCCGTCACCCTTCCACCTTGTTGTTCAGTCAACGCTCGCACAAGAGACAACCCGATACCAAGGCCGCCTTGTGCATGTGAGCGGGCTGATGGCAGCTGTGAAAACATGCTAAACACCGTCGAGAGGCTCTCGGACGCGATGCCGATGCCCGAATCTCGTACGGTGACCGCTATTTCGCCATCATCACGCCACGCTTCGACTTCGATCCTTCCTCCAGCCGGCGTGTATTTGGCAGCGTTGTTAAGGAGGTTCAGGATGATCTGAGTGAGTCGGGTCGGGTCTGCTTCGACATATACCGATGAGCTCGGAAGTTTCGTCGTGAGCTGGTGAGACTTCGCTCGAATGAGCTCACTTGCGGCTTCGAGCGCACCATGAACTGCCGCAGCAATATCGACGCGCTCCAGGCGCAACTCAAGCTTGCCCTCCGCAACACGAGAAATATCCAGAAGGTCATCGACAAGCCTAGCGAGCTGCGTGACCTGGCGGTCCAGAACGCCGCGGCACCATTCGGCTTGTTGCGCAGAGACCGTATTAGTGGCGAGAAGCCTTACAGCCGCATGAACCGGTGCCAATGAATTACGCAGTTCATGAGCAAGCGTAGCCAAGAACTCGTCCTTGTGGCGATTCGCCAGGAGCAGGGCATGTTCTGCCCTACTCTTTGCTTCAAGAGCGTCCTCGGCCTGCCTGCGAGCGCGCAGAAGCTCGCGTTCATATTTATGACGGTCGTGCACGACTATGCAGGCCAGGTCATCAATCTGGCCATTCTCAAGCGTCCTTCGGGATGCATTGATCAGCATCGGCACCTTGTGTCCATCGCGATGACGAAATTCAAGTTTGACTTCTGCGACCGAACCTTGCATCTGCAGTAGCGGCGCCCAGTGAGTCTGGTGAAAAACTTTGCCGCCCATCGTCAGAAGATCCTGCACGCGCCGACGATTGACCAAATCCGAGGCTTCAAGACCCAACCAACGACAAAACGTGGCATTCACACGCACGATGGTCCCGTCAGTCGCCGCGGTGATGAGGCCGCACGACGCGTGCTCGAAAGCGTCGCTCAGTGAGCCAGGCGGTCCAGGAGTGGGTCCCATCTTCAGAGACCTAACCCGCGCAAAAACGCTTGGGTTGCCGCCCCGCTGGGCTCGGGCGCGCTCAAATGCGGACAGTGCCCCACATTGTCGACGACGGCAAGCGTGCTGCCGACAATGGTTTTGTGCATGTATTCACCGACCGCAACCGGCGCAAGCAAATCGTCGTTGGATTGAATGATCAGCGTCGGAGTGGTAACACTGCTCAGCTCACGCCGATGGTCTGCAAGGAATGTGACCCGCGCAAAGTGGGCCGCGATGTCCGGATCCGTTCGGCAGAAACTGTTCGCCAGTTCTTCTCCGAGCTCAGGTCGCTCGGGAGCGCCCATGATGGCCGGTGCCATTGACCCTGCCCAACCAAGATAATTGTTCTCCAAGGTTTCGAGCATCTCTTCGATGTCGTCCCGCTCGAACCCGCCAACGTACTCGCCGTCATTGATGAAACAAGGAGACGGGCCAATCATGATGTTCGCCGCAAATTTCTCCGGCGATTGAAGGGCCGCGAGCATGCCAATCGTCGCGCTAACAGAGTGCCCAAGAAACACCGCCGGGCCGGTCGCAAACTGATCGACGATCTCAAGCACGTCGCCGGCATAGCCCCGAAGCGAACCGTACTTGTTGCGGTCATAAGCAGACAAGTCTGACCTTCCGCTGCCGACCAAGTCAAACATGATCGTTTGATAATTCTTCCCGAACGTCTGCGCGAAGGTGCGCCACATGTTCTGGTCGCAGCCGAAGCCATGTGCGAAAACGAGCGTGACAGGTCCCGCTCCACCAACATGGACATTGTTGCGCGTCCTGAGATTCATAGCAGCTATCCAAAAGTCAATGCCCGATTATTCCATATGCGCTCGTTGAGAACTTTGCGACTCCTGCCACCGGGGAACGTCTGCGCCCACTCGTTTGTAGGATGGTCGAAAGCTGGACAGTTTAAATTATCGCGGAGTTCAACACCCATAACCGCCATGAAAATAGACGACCAGTTTGTCGAAGCCGAACCGATGGATACCGTACCGACCACGTCCACCCCGGCATACGCCAATCGGCATCCTATCGCTCGAGCTTTTGATAATTTTGCAAGTGCTGTCACGCGTTGGGCCGGATCACCCCTCGCTTTTGGACTCGCGGTCATCTCGGTGATCGCGTGGCTTGTCTCAGGACCCGTGTTCCACTTCTCAGAAAATTGGCAGTTGGTGATCAATACGGGTACAACGATCGTAACGTTCTTGATGGTGTTCCTGATTCAGCAAAGCGCCAATAAAGATAGCGTGGCCGTCCATCTGAAACTTAACGAGCTACTAGCGTCACACCGGTCAGCGAATAATCAGCTGATCGGAATCGAGGACGCGTCAGAGGAGGAGCTGCGAAAACTCGCCGCCGCTTACCTGAAACTTGCCGCCGACGAAGAAAGTGCTCGGCGGCATCTCAGCGACGACTTTGGCGCGGCTGCGGACATTGCGCGTCGGCTTGCAGAGACGAAAGCACGATCCGTGAACGACAAGTCGTCTTGAAACGACATATAGTCAAACGTCCGGCTTCAGTAGTTCGCATTGGAGGAGGATCTCGCGGCAAAGCGCGCAAATTAACCCTTGGCCGGTCCACCACCGCTCCGGTCCTCGAATCGCTTCTTCATGACCGCTCCTTGTCGGAACGGAGCTACACCGTCAGTGTACTAATCTCGGGGGCAGGTCACGAGTACACGGAGTACCTCCGGGTAGTCCAAGATTTTGTCCGATCCCCAGTGGCTCAAATTTCGAATGCGTTCGACGAAACGTATCCGTCAGCACATCCCGTATTGACAGACTGCGATCAGATATCCACGATTTTCCGCAGTAGCCCGTAAGAGACGCGCCAGTGTCCTTCGGAGTCGGTCACGGCGATGGACGCCGTTTTCGCATTCAGTCTGACGACGGTGCCGACACGCTCGTTCAGATGCTTGTCGGTAAATCCCACGGTGTCGCCGATGAAGAACTCCTCGGGTCGTGGGCGCGGTGGCGGCGCTTCTGTTTGAATGGGGGCCGCGGTCATCTCTAAAATGATTGCCGCGTATAGCACCGCCCATCGGCGTCGAGTCAAGCTGTCTTGCACGACCGCTTGTGTGTGTCGAAGCTCTGTGATGGTCCCTTCTAAGGGAGGTCCCATCGGATTGTCCCCAATGTATCTGACAGTCATGCCGATGTGCAGCCGTTGTCGGACTTCGAGAATGCGTCGGGGGTCATCGAGCATTTTGCCGATGGTCAGATAGAGGCGATATAACTCGGCGCTGGGCGCCTGCCGAAGGGAGTCCAGGATGTCCATGAATGTCGGGGTATTTAGCGGGCAAGCGGCAGCAGTTCATGCACGCGATTGACGGGATGCGATGGCAACTTCTCTAGTGTTTCCTTCAGCCATGCATACGGTTCGAAACCGTTTAAGCGAGCCGTGCCGAGCAATGAATACATGGTGGCCGTCGCACGAGCGCCTCGCGGTGAGCCCGCGAAGGTCCAGTTGACTCTTCCAAGCGCAATTGGCCGGATTTGCCGTTCTAAAGCGTTGTTGTCGGGTAACAGGACACCGCTCTCTGTGTAGCGAATCAGCGCTTGCCAATGGCGTAGTGCGTACCCGAGCGCTTTGGCAAGCGGTGCCTGAACCGGCAAACCGACGACGTTGCCTTCCAGCCAGTGACGGAACTTTGCAAGTACCGGTAATGCCTCAGCTTGCCGCGCTGCGTGCTTGATGTCGGGTGTCTGATGGTTGATTTGCGACTCGATAGCGTACAGCTGGGCGATCCACTGCAGCGCCTGGGCCGCGAGCCCCGGCTTACTTTGGGTCTTAGCGATCTCAAAGAACCGACGCCGGCAATGCGCCCAGCAACCAACCGCGATGATGTCGCCCGTTTCGTAAAGCGCCTCGTGCCCACTGTATGCATCGGCCTGTAAGTACCCTTTGTAATTTTGAAGGTACCTTTGCGGATGCGAGCCCGCACGCGATTCTGCGAACTCGAACACGACCGCCGGAGGGTGATCGACCCAGACGCCATTCTCCTCGCGTTGGCCCGCACCCAGGTAGCCCCATAATCGCGCAGTGTGGGTGGTTTTACGACCTTTCTCGAGCAAAGGCAGTGTCGTGTCGTCGACGTGCATGCGCGGTGCCTGCAGTTGATGTGAGCGCAGCGACGGCATAAGCACGCCGAGCAATTCTGCTGCGGCCAACTTCCATTCACACAGCGTGGCCCGCGGCAGGTGAATACCGCGACGCGCATAGCGCATCTCCTGCCGATTCAGGGGTAAATGATCAACGTAGGTATTGACCAGGATGTTCGCGAGCAAACTCGCGCTCGCATTACTCTTGGGCAGCGGCGAGGGCTGAGCGCTCGCCGTCACGATGGTCGACTCGCCATCCTTCTTCGCCGCATACTTGAAGCGGATGTGTTCAATGACCGTGAGCCTTGACGGCTCATAATGCAGCGTCTCGCTACGCTCTTCGCCGATGCGCTCGAGCGCGTCGAATGCGGCCTTCTGTTCGTCGCTCAGGTCATATTCGACGCGCGTGCGTGGCAGGTCCTTTGGCAATGCGGGGCGTCCCCGGCGGGCGTGCCCCGTGACAGGGACCTTTGCCGGCTCCGGAGGAACAGGCATATCCATGGCGGCGTCGAATAATTCGGCCTGACCCGGCAGGCGCTCAGAACTCGCGCCGAAGCGAGCCCGATTGAGCTGCGCGATCTGATGCTGCAGGCTCTCCAGTTGCTCCCACAACACGCATGCGAGCCGGTTCTGTTCGAGTGCGAAGGCTTGCAGCGCCTCGAGCTCGAGTGGCAGATCCCCGGCAGTGATGGCGGCGGGCAACATACCAACCATGATGCCCAACTCGTGCGACGTTTACAAGCTTCGTGAGCCATGAATTACGCGCGATTTAGGCGCTTACGCAACGCGCGTCACGGCGACGGCGCGATGAGGTTCGCGCGCTGGAATCTCTATGCCTTCAAGCCATGCATTGAGCTCCGCGAGCGTGAATCCACGTTGCGCCAGTGCCGCGGGCGATGGGAAATGCCCACGTTCAAGACGCTTGTACCAGAGCGCGAACCCCGTGCGATCCCAATACAGGCACTTCACCTTCGTGCGGTCCCGTCCGACGAACACGAACAGGTTGCCCGAAGCCGGCTTCTGCGCAAGAAGCGGTCCGACCAGATACGACAGCGTGTCGATCGACTTGCGCATGTCGACCGGCTCGCGGCAGATGTAAGCTCGGACGTCAGCGGCGATCAGCACCGTGCACCGCCGAGCTGTCCGAGCACGAAGCGCACAATGCGCTCAGCATGCACACCACTCAATTCGATGCGAACGCCGGCGATCGATAACGTAATGCGATCACGCGTCGATGATGATGGCGTATCGGCCGACGCAGATGATGGTGTCGCCGCAGGCTCACCTTCGAGGCGAGCAATGACAAACGCGGCATCGGCCGTCACGGCCAGCGGACTCGTTGAAGGCGATTCGCCTGCAAACTTCTTGCGCCACAACCCAAACGTGCTCACGGCAAGGCCTTGTTCGCGACAGAAACGTCGTGTGCCAACGCCGCTCATCTTCCATGCCGCCACCATCTCTCGCCAGAACGCTTCTCCCTGGCGAGGGCGTCGAGCGCGCGTTCGCACTACAGCTCGGCCCACCGCGTCGTCGTCCATCGCATCACTCCTATCACCACGATGGCCAAACCTTCGCACCATGCACGCGGACACTCAAGACGGGTTGCGCTGACGGATACGTTCGAACTCATCAGCGCCAGGTATGAGCGACGTTCCCTTTGCATAACAGCCAACCAGCCGTTTGGCGAATGGGACAAGGTCTTCCCCGACCGAGCCATGACAGTGGCCGCCGTTGACCGTTTGGTCCACCACTCGACCATCTTTGAGTTGAACGTCGAAAGCTACCGTCGCCGTACTGCCCTGCAGCGCAAGCAGCACGGACCGGGGCGCCCGGCCAGTCGAGCGACACCAAAGAACGTCGGCGTGCCAGCTACACAAGAGCAGCAGCACGGCATCGATCTCACCGAATAACCCGCTAATCTCATCCTGATTGACGCGCGGCTCGCAGGCAAAGCGGGCCCGCGTCAATCAACCCCGTCATCGCCCTCCACGCCACCACATTCTCATCCTGATTGTCGCGCAGCCAGAATAACCGCGGCGTCGCCATTACACATCTATCCTCATTGACTGGTCGCTATAGCTTGATTGTCGCGCGAGACCCACACGCCCGCGTCAATCAACGCCGCGCGTCAATCAACAAACGCTTGCCAGCGCCAATCAACATCGGCATCATCATTTCTGCCGCGACATTCTCAACTTGATTGTCGCGCGTCTCTCATCCGGATTGTCGCGCCACATCCGACGCTGATGCCAATGGCCCGGCTGATCTGCCGATGCGTCAGGCCACACGCCCACTTCAGCCGCAGGACTTCCTTCAATTTGCGCATGCTCATCCGAGGTGTCGGCATCAGCGCTTCTCCCGCAAAAAAGGGAGCAGGCTAACGCCGCCGGTGAATACATGCGCAACGCCACCGCCAGAATCAAACCCGGATTACGTTCCGGTTACGTGATCACCCGTTTCGGTCCCGTGATCGCTCATTCCGGCATCGTGATCACGCGTTTCGGAAACCTGTGACCAGCGATCACGATCAACCGAAACAGGTGATCACGATCATTCGGAATCCGTGATCACGATCCGCCGGAATGCGTGATCACGTTCGCCGAAATACGCACCCCCGAAGGGTATCTCGACTACGCGGCTCTTTCTTGAACTGATCGAGGTCCGCTCCTGGTCGGGCCGGTTATACATCAACCGCGGGACAGCAGGCCACCTCCAGCGGCCGCTTTTCCCTGGCTGTCCAAACGGCCGCTCGCAACGCCGGAACTGCCGCTTCTCTGTCGCGTCGCTTTGCGGCCCCACGACGGTTCATCGCCAAAAATACTCGGCAAGAAAGTCGATAAGCGGCGTTGCGCACGATATCCTCGCGACTCTGGGCAGCGACAAATGGAATGAACGCCCCCACCTACCGGATGAGAGAAGCTGAAGGAGGTGGACCCTCACGGGCCGACGGCATCAAAGTGCCCAAATGGGAAGATCATTGAGATCTTCAAGGCAAACCGGAGGGTCCGAAATGAAGTATACGACGGTCGGTGTGGATATCGCCAAGAACGTCTTCCAGCTTCATTGGGTCGATGCTAGCACAGGAGAGATCGTGAACAGGCAACTGAAACGTGCCGTGTTCCTCGAGCATTTTGCGAATCGCGAGCCCTGTCTGGTCGGCATGGAAGCCTGCGGCGGTGCCCAGCACTGGGCACGACGATTGATCGAGATGGGCCATCAGGTCAAGCTGATGCCGGCGAAGTTCGTCAAGGCGTTCGTGATCGGCAACAAGAATGACCCGGCAGATGCCCGTGCGATCTGGATGGCTACGCAGATGCCCAGCAAGGCTGTCGCGGTCAAGACAGAAGCGCAGCAGGCCGTACTGGCACTGCACCGGTTGCGGCAACAGAAGATCAAGTTTCGAACGGCGCAGATGAACTGTCTGCGCGGGTTGTTGACCGAATACGGCGAGGTAATCGCCAGGAGCCGCGCCGCGCTCGACAAGGCGATTCCCGGAGTGCTGGCGAAGCTGTCCGAGCGTCTGCCGGCGATGCTGATCGAGTCGTTACGCGAACTTTGGAGCGACCTTGACCGGCTTGACAAACAGATCGCTGACATTGAACGGCGTCTGCAGACGTGGATGAAAGAAGATAAGGCATGCAAGGCAATTGCGGCGATCCCGGGCGTTGGCCTGCTGACAGCGACCGCTACCGTTGCGGCCATGGGCGACGCGAAAGCCTTCAAATCCGGGCGGGAGTTTGCCGCCTGGCTCGGTCTGGTTCCCAAGCAGGTCGGTACCGGTGGAAAGGTCCAGTTATTAGGTATTAGCCGGCGTGGCGACACTTATGTACGTACGCTGCTTATCCACGGCGCTCGCAGCGTTCTCTTCCACGCGAAGCACGCTGGAACGTGGGCCGAAAAGATGCAAATGCGACGACCGTCAAACGTGGTAACCGTAGCATTGGCCAACAAGATGGCCCGAACGATCTGGGCAGTTCTCGCGCATGACAGACCATACAGGTCCGATCACGTTAGTGAGCGGGCGGCTTGCATCTGAAAAGGCAAGTCCAATAAGCGAAGATTACAGGATGACGTCGAAAGGTTGCGTTGGCAATCGAGTGTGATGACAAGACAGGTCGGACCGGGATTCGCTAAACCTGAAAGATAGTTTGAGCATTCAGCTCGCGCGACAAATGAGGAGCGAATCAGCGGATTTCATCGGGGCCCGCAGCAGATGACGCTGCAAAAAGGCCGCATATAAAGCTGCAACCTATCCTGTCGAATCAGAGCACAAGAAAACCTGGCGCATCGGGGGCGTTCATATAAATTATCTTGGCACGACCGGCCGTGCTGCTTGACGCCGTTTATGACTCAGATCGACAAGGATTGCGCGGATCACATGCATCATCGAAGCATCGCTCCCAGACCGACCTGTGGCGCTGAATCTGAAACGCGCTATTTACGGCTCAAACGCTTGGGGACACGAATAACGATGAAAAGTCCAGCTCCGACAAACGCCAACGCCCATCGAATGGGATTGACTTGCATCGGCCGCACAACGCGTTCACGAGCGGCATGGTCCGATCCAACCCGTTCCGTGCTTGCAGATGTCTGCGGCAAAGTTGATGTGGACGTCGCCGTGCCCACAATTCGTGTTATGGCGGACGCGGCGTCGGGATCGCGGCTATTGCGGTCGTTATCCGTGGCTGCGTCGCTTTCACGGGTCTCACCGTTTCGTTGCTCAACGCGCGATGCGGCCGCTTCCGCCCCAACCAACAAAACGGCGGCAGCGAAGTAAAGCCACATCAGCAAGACGGCCAGCGATCCGGCGGCTCCAAACGCGCTAGCCGTGCCAGCATGGGTCAGATACAACGCGAAAAGCTTCTTGCCGATCGAAAAAAGAACCGCTGCGATGCTGCCACCCACCGTTGCATCCCGCCAGGGTACATGCCCATCGGGCAGGTACTTAAGCAGTGCAGCGAAGGCGCACGACAATATGACAAGCCCAATAACGAATTGCGCGATGTCGGTCAGAACCACTAAAGGGGACGCTCCAAATACCCATTTGCCGACAGCTTGCAAAGCGGTATCTAAAACGAGCGATATTACCAACAGAAACGCAACACCCATCACTAGGCCAAAGGAAATCAGGCGCACTTTGAGAAGCGTCGTTACGCCCGACTTAGGACGCTCTTTGGCTGGCCAGATTATTGATAAAGCACTGTTCAGCGAAGAAAATGTTGCTGAAGCACCGACGGCTAACAGCGCGAACGAGACCAAGGCAGCGATTCCCCCGCCGCCGCTCTGGTGAGCATGTTCCACGATAGTCTGAACGCTCACGGCTGCGTCTTTACCAAGCACTCCGCTTATCTGACCAAAAAGTTGGCCGCGCGCTGCCTCTGCGCCGAAGACGAGCCCCGCCACTGCAATCACCATGACGAGCGTCGGCGCGAGCGAGAACGCCGAATAAAAAGCAATGCTGGCTGCCATCGGTGCACAGCGATCCGCGG
Source organism: Caballeronia sp. LZ003 (assembly GCF_031451465.1). NCBI lineage: Bacteria > Pseudomonadati > Pseudomonadota > Betaproteobacteria > Burkholderiales > Burkholderiaceae > Caballeronia > Caballeronia sp. LZ003. The sequence goes on from NZ_JARUXJ010000242.1 coordinate 12,207, forward strand.
AAAAGCGTTTAAACATCCGAATGGGCCATGCGCTCGCCCGGCCTAGAAAGGACCTCGAATTCATTGTTGGCTCCTTGCGTCGGTGACATGGGCGCGTAGCATTCCCGATGCCTATCTAGAATCGGGAGTCCAGGAAAGAGGACCCTTGCTCGGTTTTCCATTCGGAGAACTGCAGCGGTCATGGCGAGCGGCTCAACTGGTGTCAACGGCACTCAGGAATTGATACAGTTTCTGCCGGCATCGGCACTTCGATTTGATACACCGGGTTGTAGTGTTATTGCGGTGCCGACCGCACTCCGTTGGCGGCGTTCTCCTTTGTCGTAGTCGATCTCTTCATAACCAGTCCGGCGCGTCGCTTGTCGCGTAGTCGATAGCTCTCGCCTTGGATTGCCACGACGTGAGCGTGATGTAATAGCCGGTCGAGCATGGCAGCAGTGAGCGTTGCGTCATCGGCGAACGTCTGGTCCCACTGCCCGAACGGAAGGTTGCTGGTTACGATCAGACTGCCACGCTCGTATCGTTTGGCGATCACCTGGAAGAACAGGTTGGCCTGCTCACGGCTCATCGGCAGGTATCCGATCTCATCGATGATCAACAGCCTGTACGGGTTGATGAATCGTTTTAGCGCGTCTCCCAGCTGATTCTGTCGATGTGCCGTGGTCAGTATCATCAGCAGGTCCGCTGCGGTGATGAAGCGCACCTTGATCCCTGCTTGCGTTGCTGCGTAACCAAGTGCCATTGCAATGTGCGTTTTGCCTGTGCCACTCGGACCGAGTAATACAACGTTCTCGTTTCGCTCCAGAAACGCCAGACTCGCCAGCTCCTGGACCTGAGATCTGGGCACACCGCTGGCCGCTGCGAAGTCGAAGCCCTCGAGGGTCTTGATCGTCGGGAAGCCTGCCAGGCGCGCAAACGTCGCGCGCTGCCTGACGAGCCGCGCTGTGTGCTCGGCCTTTAGCACCGATTCGAGAAACTCTGTCAGGTTCACCTCGTCGGCGATTGCTTTTTGCGCCAGGTGTGGCAACGCGTCCGCGATGGTCGTGAGCTTCAGTTGGGCGCATAACTGCGCCACGCGTTCGTGTGCGATGTTCATGCGGCAACCCGAATCAACTTGTCGTACACGGACAGCGGGTGCTGTAGCGGAGACAGCCAGTCGTGGAATCGCTCGCGCAACTCCTGTCCGCTCGCCGGTGTCGTTGCTGGTAACAGCGCCGGATACGGTGGCGGCACTCGACCCAGTCGACCTGCATCTGATCGCCCGCAGCAGTCTCGAATCGCACCAAAGGATCGGGCGCCGGTACAGGTCGCAATGTGGCAACGAACTTGCGCACGATTCTCTCGCCGCCATCGAATCCCTTCGACTGAATCTCGCGCCACAGAACCGTCGCTGGAATCCAGTCCGGTGCCGCTGCCGCGATCCGTTCCCGGAGGTAGGCTTCGAACGGTTTCAGTATCGACTCGCGCGGAGTCGCCGCGGGCCGAAACTTCGGCGCGTCCTGCGCCGCCAGATACTTCCTTACCGTGTTGACCGAGCAGCCAACCTCACAAGCAATGGCACGCAGGCTCTTGCCCTGCCTGTGCAATATCCTGATCTGCATGTATCCCTCGTACGAGATCATCGCCGCTCAAAGCGGCCATTATCCCTTCGTCGAGGTGTATCAATTCCTCAGTGCCGACGGTGTATCAATTTACAGGTGCCGATGACACTGGATCGCCCGACTTCGATTAGGCATGGTGCGGAAAGCACCGCCAAGTCACCATCAATGGTGGTGCGGAAGGAAAGGTTGTGATTGGCCGTCATTGGAATCGGGCTGGCGAATGAGCCCCATCGCGCGCGCCAATAGTTTTAATATGGTTTCTTCATTCCACTGCCTGGCGAAGCAGGCTCGTTTGGTGGCGAGGGTCCTTCTTGCCCCGCTCCGGAGACGTCGTTCTTTATGCTTGGTCCAGTCGCAGGCTTAGACGGATATCGATCGCCCGAGTGCAAATAACTCGATACGTCGGTACTGTTATCTTGTGAAGAAGGCTCATTTCCCGTTGGCTGGACAACGACCATTGCCGCGTTTCGGGGTCTTTCATTTTCGTCCGCCAGTGCAGCAACCGAGCAGGCTAGGGCCAAAATCCCGAAAATCTTTGCGGTAAGCATGTCGACTTCTTCCGTATGAAAGCCCTTCTTGACAGTCCAGGTGAACACCCCTTCACGACTCCAACGAGCACGGTGACCTGTTGGCAACTTGGCTCTCCCGATGAAAGACGGCTGCCTTTCGATGATGGATCTGCGCGGAACGTTACGCCGCGCATCGGCTCGGCTCACCGTGAGATCAGCATTCCTATTACTACACCACCCAATGCAGCCATGGCGATCGCTTTCCAAGGACTGTCGTGCACGAAATCATCGGTTGTTTCATTCGCGACTCGATATCTTTTGACCAATGCATCTTGGACGTCGGAAAGCTTTTTCTTCGTTCCGACGCCTTCCGCGGCTGACGGAGGGGTGTTGGCGTCAGCGTCCCAAGACTGCGACGCATCGCGGAAACTTCCTTCGCTGCCTGCCGACGAAGATTCGCTTCTCGGCGGTGGGGCATCTTCCTCACCGGCAGGGAACGGGTAAGCATTCCCACTTCTTTCGGTGACCAAGGAGTTGACGGATTTCTCAGCATTTTTGTCCATGACATCGCCTCGAGGGTTGAGCGGCGTTGAGTTTTAATCGGTTCGGAAGTTCGACTTTTAACGGTTCCCTCCATGTGAGATAAACAAGCAATCACTGTTCCACTATTCACAAAAACCGCTGACACTGATAATCGAACGCCGTGAATCATCCGCTTGCCACAATGGCCTTGATAAGCGCAATCAAGGCGTGTGGCGCGTCTCCTTTCCGGCAATACGCGTCGATGCCTGCGGGTATGCCTTGTAAGCGCACATCATCTTCCGCAAGCGAGGTATGGGCGATGATGGGGGTTCGCACGCAATGGTTCAGCTTGCGAAGTTCTTTAGCGACACGGAAGCCGTTCATGACGGGCATCTCCATGTCCAGCAGAACCACGCTTGGCGCCCACTGTTCGACTATCTTGAAGCAGTGAACGCAGTCGGCGATTCGCACATCGAAGCCCTCGACCTCAAGCACTGCGGCGAGCGCTTGGGCAATTCGTTCATCGTCGTCGATTAGGAGAGCGGAAATAGGAGCGCCTACCGGCTCGAAGATGCGCGTGCTCCAGACACGGGAGGGTGAAAAAGGCGAGACGGCTGGCATTTGAGATCCAGGGGCGAGTTCTATTGTTCCATGAGCAAATGCAATGCCCATTATCAAAACTGCTTACTTAACTTTTAAGCAGAAGTTACAACGACTGCGCACAGGGCTTATTGGGCCAACGGCGCGTATGCGATACACAGCGCCGACGATGGCACCTGCTACTAGATTTGACTTCAACGTTCAATACTACAATTGGACCAAGCTGTGCGGCGAAGCATGGCCAAACGGGTGCTGAGCGCTTCAACGCTGCGTCGTATCAAGCCTCCTGCAACACCGTGCGCAACTGCTCGAGGCTATAGGGCTTTTGCAACGCACGCCATATAAAGCCCTGGGCCTCGTTCAACGACATTTCGGTGCCTGACGAAATGACAATGCGAATGTGAGGATGCATACGGTGAACGCGTTGCGCGAGTTCGATGCCAGGCATATCGGGAAGATTAAGATCGACGAGCATTACGTCCACCGCTCCGGTTGCAACGACCTCCAGCGCCGTACACGCGTTCACAGCCTGAAGCGACCGGTGTCCCAGCATGTTCAGCAATTCTGTTACAGCGGCGCGCGTGGACCCGTCGTCTTCGACGACTAGTACACGTTTGCTTTCGCCTTCGCGTGCTGGTTGGCATGGCGCTTCGTTTGTATGAGGTGGTTCTTCAACCGGTTGTCCCGTTGCGCCAAGCACCTGCTTTACCTTGAAGGCGAGGTCCACACGGCTATAAGGCTTGCTCAATAGCTCAACCCCGTGATCCAGCCGCCCTCCGTGAACTATCGCGTTCGGGGTGTAGCCTGATGTAAAGAGGACATGCAGATGCGGCTGCAACTGGACCGCCCGCTGCGCCATGTCTGAGCTTTTTAACTTGCCTGGCATGACCACGTCTGTGAAAAGCAGGTCGACATGAATACCGCTGCTTAGGATTACCAGTGCTTGCTCTGCGTTGTCGGCCTTGACTACCCTGTACCCCAACTCCGCGAGCATTGCGATCACCGTCGCCTGTACTTTTAGATCGTCTTCGACGACCAGTACGACCTCGCTGCCGCCGGTCGTCGTGGGAGCGTCGCGCCTAGCGACGAGTTCCGGAGCGCCGACGGTCGTTCGTGGCAGATAGATGCGCACAGTTGTGCCGTGCTCAGGCTCACTGTATATCCGGATGTGACCGCCACTCTGTTTGACAAAGCCGTAAGCCGTGCTCAGTCCAAGGCCGGTTCCTTCCCCTTCCGGCTTAGTTGTAAAGAAGGGATCGAACGCTCGCACGAGTATTTCAGGCGGCATGCCGGTACCCGTATCGGTCACGCCAAGCATCACATACTGGCCCGGCGGGACATCCGAAAGGGTGCGAACGTAATGATCGTCAAGCATCGCATTGGCGAGTTCGAGCGTAAGCCTTCCGCCGTTGGGCATCGCATCGCGCGCATTGATCGCCAAGTTTAGTATGACATTCTCGAGTTGATGCGAGTCGACAAACGCATTCCACAGGCCTCCCGAAATCACAGTCTCAACTTCGATTGTTTTTCCCAGCGCACGGCGAAGCATGTCGTCCATACCTCGCACCATGGAAGCTAAGTTTGACGGGCCGGGGCGAAGTGCTTGACGGCGCCCGAAGGCGAGCAGTTGTGAAGCGAGCTTTGCACCGCGCTCGACAGCATCAAAAGCGTAGCCCAGACGTTCCATGGTCCACTGGTCGCGTGACGAGCGACTTTGAAGCAATTCCAAATTGCCTCGGAGCACTTGCAGAACATTGTTGAAGTCGTGGGCAACGCCGCCTGTTAGCTTGCCGATTGCCTCCATTTTTTGCGCCTGAAACAGGGCTGCGCGCGTTTGTTCCAGCAGCTCCTCCGCTTCACGCTTTTCCGTGACGTCCCGAGTGATTTTTGCGAATCCGATCAAAGAACCCGATTCATCACGTATCGCGTCCACGATAACGTGCGCCCTAAACCGTCCGCCGTCGCGACGCACGCGCCACCCTTCAGATTCAAATCGCCCCTCGCGCGCCGCAACTTCCAGCGCTCGCTGGGGAAGACCTGCGGCCACATCGTCCGGTGTATAAAACCGCGAGAAGTGAGATCCCGTTATCTGTTGGGCGGTATAGCCCTTGATGCGACGTGCACCATTGTTCCAGTTCGTGACGTGCCCCTCTGGAGACAGCATAAAGATTGCGTAGTCAGTGACGCCCTCTACGAGTAATCGGAAGCGTCGCTCGCTTTCAATTACCGCCTCGTGCGCTTTGCGCTTGTCGCTTTCGTCGCGAACTAGCTTTGCAAATCCGAGCAGAACTCCGTCCTCATTAAACAGCGCCGTCGTTACCACGCTGGCCCACAACACCGAACCATCTTTTCGCTTGCGCCAACCCTCAGTCACGTAGCTGCCGTGTTCTCTAGCCTCCCGCAACTCAACTTCCAACGCGTCGCGCTTAAGAGCATCATCCGGGAGAAGGATTGCGTAATAGCGGCCGATAACCTCGGCTGCGCTATAGCCGTAAATTGCGCTTGCGCCTGTATTCCACGTGCGAATATAGCCCGACGGCGTCAACGCAAACACGGCGAGGTCGACCGCCGAGTTGACCCAGATGCTGGCCCAGTCTGCGGGAACTTGGTCATCGGTAATTCGGTTGCTTGACATTGAACTCGATAGCTCGTAGGTGGACCGGCACTACCGAAATACGGGGCCGGCGTTGTCCGGATCGCTAACTTAGTACTGAACAGGCAAATAAACAGATTTGAGACGCTTATGGACAGCGACCGGTTCGTCATTATGCAAGATACCTACGCTCGGGTACCGCTGTGCGCCGATTGCACAACGCCAGCCATGGCCGAAAGCCTGTCGCCGAAGGCGTCCTGTTCTTTCAGCTAATCGCAGCATCCCCAGAGGTTAGAAACCACCGCTCTTAAGCGGATAATTCAGGTCCCAAACAAGTTCAACGCCTCGTCCTCAAGTTTCCACGGTGAGCGGTTCAAGCAGTTCGACGAGCGCATTCGCCGGATTTCCTTTTTGACAATACCCGTCAAAGTCGCCCGTTGGTGCCCGCTGTTTGACAAAATCTTCTTCATGCGCAGTCAATGCAATAATCACAACGTCCCTAAGCAATGGTTCAGATCGAAATCTTCGCGCGACCGCGAAACCGTCTAACTCTGGCATTGAGATGTCAAGAAAAACCACGTCCGGCACCCAACCGAGCGCAGTGCTGACAGCACAAGCACCGCCATAAGCTGCCTTGGAATTCGTCCGGAATAGCCCAAAGTAAGCAGTGAATGCGTCGGCGGCGTTGATGTTGTCGTCCACCACAAGCACCCTTAGACGGCTGTCACGAATCCCTGCACGACGGCTTGTCCAATGGCGCACAGGACCACTAGAAGAAGGCATTTGTATGATAAATGCGAGATCGAACATACAAAAGGTAACACACACATCGGACTCAGGAGTTGTTCCTGCGCCCGCCCGTCCGACTCGCAATCAGAAACCTGCTAGGGGGCGACCATCGGTTCATCGTGGAAGTCTTAGAAGCATGTTAGGTTAGGTATGGACCTTACCGATCGCCGTTTTGCGTTGTCGCTTTTGACTGCTTAACCCGACGTTTACTCAAACGCAAAAAGCCCAGTCATATGCACTGGCCAGTCAGTAGTTTGCATTGGAGGAGGATTTTGCAGCAAAGCGCGCAGACTAACTCTTGGCTGGTTCACCACCGCTCCGGTCGGGGGCCGGTCGATTCAATGGGACTCAATCTTGATCACATCAAGGCGATAGACAGAGTCCTTGGCCCAGCTCTCCACCTCATATGGACTCCGGCATCCAAAGATGCCTTTTACCGCTACACCATCGATAAAGATGCAGCCGGACCAAAAGCCGCAGGAAGTGCAGTAGATCCTCAGGTATGTATGCGGACGCATGATTTTCCCTGAGGACGAGTATGAGGTCAGCATACGCTTGTCAATGGCGAAAAGCTCTTGTATATGACCGACTGGCTCGTTCCGTTATGCGTGCGCCGAAGAGCGGCGCGCACCGGATGCAACGCGCGAAGCCGGTACTTGCAGTTTCAGCATGTTTCCCTCTAGCGACCCGTCAAAATGGGTGCTATTCCATTCGCGATCAGGCCATCGCTCGGTGGGGTAGTCATTCTGCGGCGCGCAGCACTCGAATGTCGGCGCTAGGACGAACCGCGTGCGCGAAAACGATTGTTCGCGCTCGTCGTCGACTGAATTGACAGTGACCCCGTCACCGGTCGGAATCTCGACCTGCCAGCGTCCATCAGCGGCCGGTCGAACGATGACCTCAGTATCATCCGCGCCTTCGGGTGTAAGCAAGATGATCCTCCAATGTGGAATAAGGCACTCGTTCTTCGGGCGACAGAGCGCCTCATACAAATAGATTGGCGAAGAAGCACGGCGATCTAATAAACAGAGCAGTTGCCTAATCGCTGAAATGACGTAGTCAGGCTCGGTCAATGCTGCAAACACCAAAAAGGCGGACCTCATGAACGTCACCATCACAGCCCATGAAGCGGCCCGCACAGGCGACCCGGACCTGCACGGATGCAAGTTTTACACGGACGACGGCGCCTATAATTTCCGCGAAGATTATGTCACTCTCGTACAGCTCGCGTCATCGCGCACGAGTTATCGAGTCTTACGGGCCTAGACGCTATGATGCGGGCGATCGTTGCTGCCCTTCCCGCCGACTACGATACGCTCATTGGTAAAAGGTTCCGCGATACCTGAGTGCCCGGTGTCGGCCGCTACAAACGCGGCAACGACATACATCACGCTGGTTGCCCGACGCACTCAACGTCGTCCGCGTAACAACGTGCCGCCGCTTCGAGCATACGCTGCTTCTCCGCCTTGACGTAGATCGAGGTGTTTGCAGCGATGCATGGCCCCAAATTGATTGAACAACGTCGGTCTGCATCCCGCGCGACGGCGCGCTTGCCGAAACGTATGGTGGAACCATGGGAGGTATTTTATTCGCTATACTTCGCGGACATTTTTGGCAATCCGCTTCTGACGTCAGAAGTTTTCCCGCCGAATTCGAGCCCTTTCCAACTAAATTCTATGCCATCAAGTCGGTCTCGGGCAGAACCGACCTCGGTACGCCAGCTTGCAGCCCTGGAGCACCGGGCTCTCCGAATGCGATATAACGGATGTTGCGGCTGCATCGCTACCGTAACTCTTCAAATCGCTGGCGGCGCCGAACGAAGACGCGAGTCTACGTGGAAATCAGCGTTAAATGATGTGTAATAGTTTTGCGCCTGCGCTGACAACAACGCACGTAAAGGAGTTGCGAAGCTTTTGCCCGGTGAAGCTTGCTTCTGCCAGCGCGCCATTTGTGGAACCTGAGCATGCTATTGTCGTTTGATGCTGCTGATCTCATGCACCCGGCTCCCGGTCCGTTTTCCCGCGAGGGATCCGCACGGTCCTCCGGCGTGAAGAGGACGTCGATCGACTGACCTTTAATTTCGTCCGCACGATATCCGAACATGATTGCGGCGCCGTCGTTCCAGGTGGTGATGACGCCGTGCAGGTCGGTGCTCAACACGGCAAACTCTCTGCTCGACGCAATCGCATCCCGAAGGCGCTCCTCGGTGCGTTGAACGCGGTTTTCTGCCGCGCGCAGCTCGGTCACGTCGATGAAGGTCAGGACCGCGCCCCCGATCTTGTCCTGACTCGTGCGATACGGCTGAATGCGTGCACAAGATAGTGCTCGTCGTCGACGCTCGTGACGCTGCGCTCAATGGGCACCAACTGCCTGAATGCGGCCGTTGCGTCTTCCACGATTTCGTCGTAACGCAGCCGGTTCGTCACATCCATGAGAGGTCGGCCGACATCGGCCGGTATGAGAGAAAAGAAGCGGCGCGCCCGCGGGGTGAAACGCTTCACGCGCATCCCAGAGTCAACAAAGACCGTCGCGATCTCCGACGCTTCAATCAAATTGCTCAGATCGTCGTTGTTCCGCCGGCCTCGTCAACCTTCATGCGTAATTCGAAGTTGACCGTGGTCAACTCCTCGTTGGCGGACTGCAGTTCCTCCTTACTTGTCTCCAGCTCTTCCTTAGCCGAACGCAACTCTGCATTGATCGCCTGAAGCTCTTCGTTCGACGCTTTCAGTTCTTCGTTTGATACGGCGGAGCGATCAAGCGTGTCCTGCAGATGCGACTTCAATGCCCGGT
>NZ_JARUXJ010000243.1:0-21152 GCF_031451465.1 Caballeronia sp. LZ003
CATTGCCGCTGCGCAAAAAGTCGAACACTACGAAATTGCGACCTACGGAACGCTTGCCGCGCTCGCCAAGAAGCTTGGCTACAACGATGGCATGAAGCTTCTTCTTGAAACGTTGGAAGAAGAAAAGGCGACGGACCAGAAGTTAACGCTGCTTGCAGAGCAAGAGCTTTCCGAAGAAGAAGTCGGCAAGTGAATCGTTGAGGCTAGTGGTCCTTGCAGGGCAGCTGCCGCGATGGGCAGCCAACGATGTCCAAGTACAGAGGGTGCTGGTTGACTCTGTTAAACAAACTAACCGTCGCCACCCCCAGCCAAAGACGAGACCATGCGCGTCATTGGCTTCATATCCGTGAAAGTTTGAGGAGCAAATTATGCCAACAGTGACATCGAACGGAACGGTAGTCGTCCGTCGCAACCCGGTTGATTGGATTACCGGAGCTCTGGCGGTCATTGGAGCGATAAATTGGGGATTAGTTGGGCTAGCGCACTTCGATCTGGTCGCCGCTATTTTTGGTGCCGGGTCTGCCGGCGCACGGATCGTTTATATCTTGGTGAGTCTGGCCGGGGTGTACTTACTCATTCGAGCATTTGTCCCGAACCGTAGCCATGCTCTCGCTAATCACTGAGCGAGCTTCAGTGCGCGCCCCAGCTGCCACTCTCTACGTATCTGTCAGCGCATCCCGTCTTGAGTGTCGGGGTGCATGATGCGAAGGTTTCGCCATCGTAATGGCGGGAGTGATGCGATGGACTACGACGTGATGGGGCGAGCTGTCATGCGAACGGGGGCTCGGCGCCCTCGCCAAGGCGAAGCATTCTGGCGAGATGGTCGCCGCATGGAAGATGAGCGGCGTTGGCACTCGGCGCTTCTGTCGCGAACAAGGTCTTGCCGTCAGCACTTTTGGATTGTGGCGCAAGAAGCTTACGGGCCAGACGTCTGCAACGAGTCCGCTGGCCGTGACGGCCGACGCCGCGTTCGTCATGGCTCGCCTCGAAGGTGAGCCTGCGGCGACACCATCATCTGCTTCCGCCGATACGCCATCGTTATCGACGCGTGTTCGCGTGACGTTATCGCGCACGCTGATGGCCGCGGTAAGGCCATGTAGCCTGCCGTTCAATGTTTCCAGTTCGTGATTCACGTTGTCCGCGCGTTCGAACAAACGCTGAAGATTCGGATGCGAGCCGGTGAAAGTGCCAAGCAGTTCTTCGCGGCTGCTCTTGGCGTTCCATCGACCCAGTTTTCCGTCTCCGCTACGGCGACGAGGTTCACCGCCTGTCCGCATCGCACGTAATAGGGTAGCTGGGCGACCATTGCAGCGCCTGTGCCGCAAGTCCCGGCCTGCTTTGGGTCTTGGCGATTTCAAAGAACCGACGGCGGCAATGCGCCCAACAACCGACCGCGATGATGTCGCCGGTCTCATAAAGGGCCTCGTGCCCGCTGTATGCGTCGGCCTACAAGTAGCCCTAGTAAGTTTTCAGGTAACCCTGGGGATGCGAGCCCGCGCGATTCAGCGAACTCGAACACGACCGCCGGAGGGTGATCTCCCCAGACGCCATTCTCCTCGCGTCGGCCCGCACCCAGATAGCCCCATAATCGAGCGGTGCGGGTGGTCTTGCGGCCCTTCTCAAGTAAAGGCAGCGTCGTGTCGTCGACGTGCATGCGCGGCGCTTGGTGACCACGTGAGCATGCGGTCCCAACCAGAACGACGAATCCGGGCTGACGATGTGTTTTCCGCGCTACGTCTCGTGACTAGATTTCAACGCGGCCACCGCGGGCCTGCGCGTCAACCGATACCAAGGCTCTCTCATCGTCCGACATGTTTGCTTCTTTGGTTGGCATCGTAAAAGTTCCTTCATGGCGAGCGCAAGGCCTATCGCTTCGTTCTGTTCCGGCGTCAAGTTTCGAGCTCCGACGTGCTCTCGACGATAAAAAATCATTGTTGCGTAGACGTCTGCAACAGCCTTTCTTTTGGGCCGACAGCGAAGTCATCCGTCGCCCTCTGCCGTTCAATCTGCAGGTCCTTGCAGGGTCATCGCTCATCAGCGGGTATCAAAGAGACCGCGGTAGCAGACGAGGCGCATCGATTGCGGTATTGCGAGTTTGCCAGACGGAGAGTGCGCCATGCGTGTCCATCACCTCAATTGCGTGTCGAGCTGTCCGCTTGGCGGCAAGCTATTCGACGGCCAGACGCCGGGCCTGCTTCGGCGCGGCGAGCTGACGTGTCATTGTCTGCTGGTTGAATCGGATCATGGACTCGTCCTGATCGACACGGGCTTCGGCCTCCGCGACGTTGCGAATCCGCAAAGCCGTCTGAGCACCTTTTTCCTGGCAATGCTCAAGCCCGACTTTCGGGTTGAAATGACGGCGGTACGGCAAATTGAAAACTTGGGCTTCGGTGCATCCGACGTGCGTCACATCCTTCTTAGCCACCTTGATTTCGACCATGCCGGCGGACTCGACGATTTCCCGAATGCAGCGGTGCATATGTTGCAAACCGAACGCGATTACGCAGCCCGTCAGAAAACCTGGCTAGACCGTCAGCGCTTTCGTCCACAGCAATGGTCCACGCAACATAACTGGACGGTTCACGGGCAAAATGGTGGCGATGCATGGTACGGCTTCGAACGCGTGTTGCCGCTGGCAGATTTCGGCGACGACATTGCATTCATCCCGCTGCGCGGGCATACCTTTGGGCATGCGGGGATTGCGGTGCGAACGGACAACCGCTGGCTGTTGCTTGCGGCGGACGCCTACTTTTACAACACAGAAATGAATGCTCAACGGCCTCATTGCACACCGGGACTTGCGTTCTATCAATGGCTCATGGACAAGGATGGCGTTGCAAGGAGACGCAATCAGGCGCGCTTGCGTGCACTTTGCAACGATCCGTCCGCCAGCGACATTGAAGTGTTTTGCAGTCACGATCCAATCGAATTCGAACGATTGTCGGGCCGTTCACCGGGCGTGCCCGCCGAAGCGTGGATCGGACGATGAGTGCGCCAGCCGCGTCGACATCGATCGAAGACTCGATGCGTTACACCGTTTTTCGGCCGACGCGCACCTGATGCACGCGGGGTAACTAATGACCGGCGTCGGAGCCACGCGTGCAATGGCCATCGAGCTTTCTCCGGTGATGAAAACTCGCTACGAGAAAACCAGTTCTATTCTTCCTGGCCAACTGCCTCGGACACTTCCGCCGGCATTTCGAACTCCTGCTCGGTCAAATTGTCCAGCTTGCCTAGCACTTCGTCGCTTGCTTCATTGCCACGGGCGGTCTTTTTTTTCGCGGAGAACGCCCGCTCGTCCGTAGATGCAAGGATGATCAAGCATCCGGTTCAACCCTGTAACGGCGCATGTTAGGACGGAGACGGCGAGCAAGCGCGAAGACGCCCAGCGCGGCGATCGCTGCGGACGCAAACGGAAACGTTGCCGCCGTATTCACGGCGATTGCGGCTGGCTGGCTCCGAGCGACAAGCTGCATTCTGCGGGTCGTCATGCGTTGACCGAGTTGCGAGAGTTTCGGTCCGAGCGCGCGTTCAGCAGTCGGCAGCAGTACGGTTTCCTCGTCCGCCACATGGTGCATCACCTCGCGCATGAGTTTCATGAAGCCGGCATCGTAGGCAGCGTCGCCAGGATCCGTCGACCGCAGTCTCGCGATGTCCGCGCGCATCTCGTCATGCTCGGGCTTGCTCTTCGCGAGAACATCGTCGCCGGCGATCGCCGCGGCAAGCGCCGGATAGAAAATCTCTTCCTCGAGTTGCGCATGAATTCCAAGCGCGGTGCAGGCGAGTTCGACGATGGCCTGCTTGCGCCACGCGGGCGTATCGACGTGATAGCGATGAAATGCCGCCATCACGTGCGTGTGGTCCATGCGAATCATGGTCGTGATGGAAGGAGAAAAAGACGTGATCATTCTGGACTCCGTCGGGCGCGATGCGCCGCTGTTGTGGAAGAAATTGCACCTGTCAGTGCTTGTCCGGTAGCGCGTAGGCAATGACATAATCGCCAAGTTTGGTCAGGAAGGAACCGTGACCGCCCGCCGCGATGACGACATACTGCCTGCCGTTCGCTTCGTAAGTCATCGGCGTCGCCTGACCTCCCGCCGGCAGTCGCGCTTGCCAGAGCTGCTCTCCGGTGTCGGTGCTGAACGCGCGTAGATAGTCGTCTGCCGTTGCGCCGATGAAGAACACGTGGCCGGCGGTCGTCACCGGTCCGCCAAGCATCGGCATTCCCATCCTGAACGGGACCGGAATAGGCGATGCATCGCGCGTGGTGCCTATACGCTTTTTCCAGATGACCTTGTTGGTGTTGAGATCTAGAGCGGCCACATAGCCCCACGCAGGCTGCTTGCAAGGCAGATTGATCGGTGAGAGGAACGGGTTGAGTTCCACGCCAAACGGCACGCCATATTGCGGCTGAATCCCGACCTCAGTACCGGTTCCAGCCTGCCCGGCCTGCGGAGGCGATACCGGGTTATGCGGGCCGCGCGGCACGAGTTTGGACACGAAGGGTAGTGCGATAGGATTGGCGATGACCAGTTTGCGGTCCGGGTCAACCGCGAGCCCACCCCATTCGAACATGCCGAGATTGCCAGGAAACACAAGCGTGCCCTGCTCGGAGGGGGGCGTAAAAATACCTTCGTAGCGCAGCCGATGAAACATCACCCGGCAAACGAGCTGATCGAACATCGTTGCGCCCCACATGTCCGCACCGGTCAGATTTTGCTTGGGCCGGAACGTCAGATCGGAGAACGGCTGCGTGGGCGAGACGTGGTCGCCCTTCGCGGCGCCCTGCGGCACGGGACGTTCAGGCGCGGGCACGATGGGTCTTCCGGTACGGCGATCGAGCACAAAGATATTGCCGGTCTTGGCGGGGGCATAGATCACAGGCAAAACTTGTCCGTTGGCATCGCGAATGTCCGCGATCGTTGGTTGAGCAGGCAGGTCCATGTCCCACAGATCATGATGGACTGTCTGATAGAACCAGGCGAGCTTTCCCGTTGTCGCATTGAGTGCGAGCAGGCCGCTTGCAAACTTCTCTTGCTCGCGAGTACGATTGCCGCCCCAGATGTCAGGCGTTGTCACGCCCATTGGCAGGTAGACGAGATCGAGTTGTGGATCATAAGCGGCCGGCGCCCAGGAGTTCGGAGAATTCGATGTATAGCTGGCCTGGTCACTTGGAATTGCGTTCGGCTCTTGCGCGCCCGGATCGAATGCCCACAGCAGTCTGCCTGACTCGACGTCGAAGCCCCGAATGACACCCGACGGCTCGCGATTGCTGTAGTTGTCCGTGACCGCGCCGGCGACGACGATCACTTTGGATGTGACGATGGGCGGCGAGGTCGGCTCGTACTGTCCGGGCGTCTTCACCGGCTGCAAATGCTGCAGATCGAGCATGCCGTCGCTGGCGAAGGCGTGGCAGCGCTTGCCCGTGTCCGCGTCGAGTTCGAACAGACGCCCGTCGTTGACTGGCAGGACGATGCGCCGAGCACAGATCGCGAGCCCCTTCGTGTTGCCTTGCCGCCGTCCCGATGTGCCAGCCGGCGTCTCATAGTAGGACACGCCGCGGCAGGTGACATGCTGGAAGCTGGGGTCAGGTTTGAGCTTCGGATCGAAGCGCCACAGCTCCTTCCCGGTTGCACCGTCGAGCGCGATGGCGTTTTGATGCGGCGTACAAAGATAAAGCGCGCCATCAACGGCGATGGGCGTCACCTCGTCGGTGATTTCGAGGGGATCGTCGAGGCCTTTTCTGTCTCCAGTGCGAAAACTCCATGCTTGCTGCAAGTTCTGCGCGTTGTGCTGATCGATTTGCGTCAACGGCGAATAGCGCGTTCCGCCTTGAGTATTGCCATAAGCGAGCCAGTCGCCGGGACGATGCACCCGCGACGCATTCACTGCGTCCACTCGCACGGGCACGGCGGCCGATGCCTTTACGGTACCGTCGATCTGTTGCGGGTCGTTGAAGGCAGCCCACACCAGCGCAACGCCCGCCAATACGATGGAGCCGCCGAGCGCGAATCCGGCCTGCCGCGCCGGTGACCGGAAGCGACGAAATACGAAGGGCAACAGCAGCCATATGCCGACTAGCACCAGCACATCAAGACGCGGCGCGAGCGCCCAGAAGTCGAAGCCCGCTTCGACGACGGCCCAGATCAACGTGGCAATCAGCGTCAGCGCATAGAGCCACAATGCAAGCGCGCTTCTGCGCCTGATGAGCCAAGCGACGACTAGCATTACCACGCCGGCAACGACGTAATACGGCGTGCCGCCGACGACGACGAGCCAAGCGCCGCCGATGCCGAGATAAAGCCCTGCGAGCACGAAGAATGCCCATGTCAAATGGACAGACCATGACGGATGCATTGTTCCCGCCTGCCGGAGCGCAGCGCTTTCTTGATCGGTGCTCATGGATAGACTCTCGGAAATGACTCTGGCCAGCGAAGGTTATGTCCCGCGCAGATGAGAAGAGCAGTCGCTGTGCCGTCAGCGGCGCGTGCAGCACGGAATGCTCTGTCTGTGGCCAAGCCATCGCCACGACATGACGCTCAGTGCTTGCCCGCTCCCTGTTCGTCTCGCCGTCGACGTTGCTCGCTCCGGCGCGCTCGGACACCTCGCAACCGGCTTACCGACCACCGAAATTGTTGTGGGATGCTGGGGAGGTCGCTTACATCATTGATCCAGGTACAACTCGCGGGTATTCGCCGCGTGACATGAAAGCGATCCGCTTCGATCCACGTTGGCCGGTGCAACAGCCGTCGAATCGCGCGTGCATTTCGCTTCGCAATTCATCGAGGTGTTATGCCGACTCTGCTCTTTTTTATCCTGTTCCGCTCCTATCCCTACAACTGGAGAAGCATGGACGCTTCTTGCAACGTGCGAGCTTGTTTTGAGCTTTTTGCCGGTTCGTCGGACGGATGTTTCCTCGTTGCCATTCGGGCATCGTTGACCCGATCACGAGCCGCCGATCCCGATATGCATTCGACGTTTCCGGCTTTGAACGTCATCTGACAATGTATGGCGTCAAATGGTCCCGCAGCCGCACGTTGCTGCTCCGGCTGACGGACATACTCGCCGCGCGAGGGCGTTGCGATCTCTCGTGCGGGTTGACCGGCGGCGTTCTAAACCACTCAGGTTTGACAATCGGACTTGCGCTGACGACGTCGGCTGTCGCGTCCGGATCGTGCGCGCCTGCTAGCTCGTACGGAAGCTCACTGCTCGGTGCCCGAGTTCATAATTCGATGGCGGCTCTGTTCGATTCCATCATTCTGGACGGCCTGTCTGTCTCGCTCCTGCGCAAACCAGCGGCATTTGGTTTGTCATTTGAACTAGTCGTCGACAGCTGAAGGATCGATACAGGCGAGGGCATGAACGCATACCGTTGTACGCTGCGGCGTTTCAAGGTCGCGTGCGGATGCCGTTCGAATTCACCGTGTCGTCTACGGCGTGGACGCAGGGAGTGCTAGATCTCGGCGAAGAGGTTCGGAAGCATGCAAGCGCGAGCAGGGCAAACCGACGATCTCTGTTGGTCAAGCGGCGACATCGCGTGCGCCTTTCGTCCTTATGGGATGCAATACGTACAATTCGTATGGGGTACGAAAGAACGGAGGCCCGCCTGACAGGCGAAAGGGCTGCGCAAGGCACGCGCGTCGCGTCGTTCCTCTCGATGCACATTCCGTCGGGCTTACCCAATGCGGCAAAGTTATAACCCCACCCAGACGAGCGATAGCAATGGCAACCACAACAGGTAAGCGACCCAAGCTGATCCTGTTTCCGACCATGCCAAAACTGTCAATCCGCAGGCGCCCGAAACGATGATTTCGTCGTTTATACGTCGGACAGGGGCACACAGGCGAGCGGATTTTACTGGCACGTTGAAAGTGATTCGTGCTACGGATGATGCCGAGAGGCTGGGGCCGCGATCGTCGCCGCTCTTCTCGCGTATCCGGAGCTGTGGCAGTGAACGAATAGAAAGCCGGGCGGGGCATTAAAGCGTCCGCATCCTTGCCGGATGCGAACAAAGCCACCAGTGCGACTGTATCGGGCTGCCCTAAAAATGGTCGTCCAGGCCGACGCAGGTCCCCTGGATCTGCAGGGAACCTCACATCGAAACGATTTAAGGAAGGCACCGCGCCGATTTAGCATATCGTCCCGCAAAGCGAGTCTGTCCCAAACTCGCCGGCGCCGATGCAGGCGCTTTATCCAAGATAATAAGCGCGGCCCTTGAAATCAGAGCAGGCATCGTGCGTCTGTCAAGAGTCTGCAATCCCGGCTGGGTTGCAGGTCAAAAAACATGACCGTTCAAAATATCGAAGCCAAAGGTCAAAAAGCACGCGTTACGTACGCGAACGTTTTGTCCAACTGTTCGATAATATGGTTCGTTGCATAGATTCGTTCGAGCCTAGTCAATTTTAGAGGGTTAGTAATGGCCTCGATTGTGTATTGTCTTCAACGCAACGAAAGCGGTTTAGAGTTCGAGCGCGACTTGATCGATATTGATACGGCGGGATACCTCGTTGATATGAGTCTCGTATTCGGGGAACGGTGTTCCGTGAGCGTCGCTGCTGCCTCCCGACCAGTCTTCCAACGCGCTATGCGGCGAATGATGCTTGGCGACTGTTTGATTACAGCGAAACTGTGGAGCTTCGGCAATAGCATTTCCGCGTCATCAGTACCTTCGAGTTACTTTTGAATCGCGACATCCAAGTCATATGTCTTGCATACGGAAAACAGGATTTGTGTGCAACACAAAATTATGGTTTCCTTCACGCGCTGCGACTTGCGAACGATTTGGAACATAAGGCTCGTCTGGACCGCGGCCGAGAAACAAGTCAAGGCAAAAAAGACGATGGCATCGTTCAAGGGCGTCCTCTCTCTCTTTCGCATGATCAAAGGCAACGCGCACTCGAGAGCCTTGCAATGGGCTCAACCGTTGCGGATGTAGCGCGCACATTCGAAACGTCGCGCCAGACCATCATGCGCCTGCGCGATGCGCTAAGAGACGCTGATTACTGCCTTGGATTCGCTCCGGCAGATTGGCGCAACCAGTTAGTTACGGAACGCTTGGCTCGGTGCGAATTGAGAACAAAACCGGTCGGCCCCAAGCATGGAGTTTGTGAAATCGGTGCTTAAGGTGAGTAAGCTTTATCTCGTTCTTTGTCTGATTATCGAGGAGCTTCAATGGTTATCTTTCATCGTGATTTTGTGTTTGAACCTGTCGTTACCCGTCGAGGAACGACTTTCATCGCTGCGGCGTCAATTTTTGAAGAAGATGGTCACCGGACGTCATTAAAAGATCTAGGTGTTTTCGCGAGTGAGAGTGGTGCCTATGAATTTTCAGTTTGCTGTGCGATGGCCTTTCTCGACGGCGAAAAAATGCCGCTTCCACCTATAGGACCAACGTGATTCGAACTTTTTGGGCATTTTGGTTCCCGTACGTACTGCTCAATTGCTGCCCGAAGTCGCATTCTCCAGGCACTGGTAAAAGTGGTACGTGCGCGCGCAATCGCGTGATTTTCGGCGATTTTTATGCCAAAAATGGGGATGCGAGGCGCGCGACTTCGTCAATTCATCGTCTCAATCGATACTGAGCCATGGAAAGTGCCTGCAGCGGTGAGACTCTGATCTCCGCAGATGCTAGACTTAAGTCGTTGACCGATTCCTTAAATTGCGAGATCGGCGTTTGAGGCGAATTGCTCCCGGGTCGGCAGCCTGCCGACTCGAGCGCTCAAATTCACGGCACGTCGCTACTGACCGAAGCGGGCCGGTATGAATCGTTTCCTTCAATATCTGCAATCAGGGAATGCAAGGTGTTCTGGAATCGATCATGGTAGTTGCGACTATCGCTAAATTTATCGCATGAATGTGCTTCTCAAGCTGGCCGTCGCGCCAGTAATGCCAGCTAAATGCGCATGCTTTTAACACGGGCCGGGAAAACCCCGATCCCGATGTAAGGATGCCGCCGTCGCTTTCCTGACTCTAACGCCGTACCCGATTCTGCGAAGTGGGCGGCGGTGCATCAAACACGAAACCAAGAACAGCGAGCAGCTATTGGCAAATATCCACGCGTGGGCGACAGCGCTCCGGGCAACGTACTGAACATCCTTAAACCGTGCCTTCGCCGTTAGCATTTTGCCGATGGTCAGATAGAGGCGATATAACTCAGCGGCCTGAGTCGGCAAACCGATGACGTTGCGTTCCAACCATTGCCGGAAGTGCGCTAATACCGGCAAGGTCTCCGCTTGCCGCGCCGCATATTTGCGGTCAGGGGTCTGGTGGTTGATTCGCGACTCAATGGCGTATAGCTGGGCGATCCATTGCAGCGCCTGTGCCGCGAGTCCCGGCTTGCTTTGGGTCTTGGCGATTTCAAAGAACCGACGGCGGCAATGCGCCCAACAACCGACCGTGATGATGTCGCCGGTCTCATAAAGGGCCTCGTGCCCGCTGTATGTGTCGGCCTGCAAGTAGCCCTAGTAAGTTTTTAGGTAGCCCTGCGGATGCGAGCCCGCGCGCGATTCAGCGAACTCGAACACGACCGCCGGAGGGTGATCTACCCAGACGCCATTCTCCTCGCGTTGGCCCGCACTCAGATAGCCCCATAATCGAGCAGTGCGGGTGGTCTTGCGGCCCTTCTCAAGTAAAGGCAGCGTCGTGTCGTCGACGTGCATGCGCGGCACCTGCGACTGGTGCGCACGCAGCGGTGGCAGAAGCGCAGCGAGCAATTCTGCTGCGGCCAGCTTCCATTCGCACAGCGTGGCCCGCAGCAGGTGAGTACCACGGCGCGCATAGCGCGTCTCTTGCCGATTCAACGGCAGATGATCGACGTAGGTGCTCACCAGGATGTTTGCGAGCCGACTCGCGCTCGCGTTACTCTTGGGCAGCGGCGAGGGCTGAGCGCTCGCCGTCACGATGGTCGACTCGCCATCCTTCTTCGCTGCATACTTGAAGCGGATATGTTCGATGACCGTGAGCCTTGACGGCTCGTAATGCAGCGTCTCACTACGCTCTTCGCCGATGCGCTCAAGCGCGTCGAATGCGGCCTTCTGTTCGTCGCTCAGATCATATTCGATGCGCGTGCGTGGCAAGTCCTTTGGCAGCGCGGGGCGTCCCTCGCGGCTGTGCCCTGTGACTTGAACCTTCGCCGGCTCGGGAGGAACGGGAATATCTATGGCGGCGTCAAACAGCTCGGCCTGACCCGCCAGGCGCTCAGAGCTCGCGCCGAAGCGTGCGCGATTGAGTTGTGCAATCTGATGTAAAGCAAAGAACGTTAAGCGGTTCGTCTGCCGTTTTGCATCGGCCTGATCGGGCGTGAATGGCTGTTGGACGCGTTTAAATCCCGGTTTCAATGCAGCGGCGAAGCGCATCGTCAAGTGTCGGCAGGACGGCCGCCCTCCGACTGGTAAGCGCGCGATAGAGAGGCTGCGGCGCGGCGGGATTCATCGCCTCGATGGTGCGCGCTTGTACGAGTCTCGGATCCCGACCCGCGATGTGTGCAGCTTGCACCGCAAATTCGAAGCAGGTGAGCGCGCCGCGGTTGGTCAGGTGCACGACACCAGATTCGCGATCGATCAGCAGATCGAGGCATGCGTGCGCGAGGTCCGGCGCATACGTCGGCGAGACGGTCACATCCTTTGCGGCCACATAGGCGCAGTCGTCGACGAGTGCGCGCAAGGCGCGGTCCAAAAAGCTCGGGCGCGTACACAGCCCGAAGACAGGACCGGTTCGAACAACGAGCGCCTCCGGAAAGCACCGCAGCACTTCGCGCTCGGTTTGCGTCATGCAACGGCCCAGGCGATTGACTGGACTCACGTCGTCGGTCTCGACGTAGGGGTGCGTTGCGCGTCCGTCGAAGACGAGGTCACACGAAAACCCGAGATATTCGATGCCGTCTGCGGCGCACGCCTTGGCAAGCGCGGCTGCCGATTTCTTGATCGTTCCAAGATGATCAGCTGTACCGCGCTCGGCTTCTTCGACATCGACCGGATCCATGGCGTTAATGACCGCCCAGGGTTTGAACTTGCCGATGGCATCGCTATCCAGCAAGTCGTCCGCTGACACGGTGGCGTATCGCAAGTCGCGCTCGGCGCAGAGGGTGGCGAAGAGTTGCGCCAGCGCGCCGTCGCCGACGACGAGTATCGGTGCGGCCGCGTTCGTCTCGTCGCGCGAGCGCGCAGGTGCTGCATACTCTTCGAGGGCGCCGAATCCGTCGAACACGACTGGCTCGCAGAGAAAGCGCCCCGGCCGACGCCACCATCCCGTACCGTGCAGGACGGGATGTTCGTGCGGACGACCAGCGGCAAGGTCGCGCATGAGCGCGGCGACGGCCGTTTCGCGCGGCGCGTGCGCGCGCACGTCGAATGCGCCGGATTCGTAATAGCCGCGCTCTTCGGTGACGAGGCAGTTCCAATCGTACGAACCGAGAAGTGCCCAGACCGTCACCGCGCGCACGTCGGCGCCTTGCGCGCGTGCCTCGCTAGCGGCAGTCCATATCTCGTACAGCCAGCGTAACTGGTCCTGACGCGTCGAGTCGATATGCGCTTCCGTGACTGCGAGCGGCAAGCGATACCGCTGCCACGCTTCGTCGATCACGGTCCGTATGCCCTGCGGGGGATGCGCGAGCGCGCGCGCCGCTTCGATGTCCGCGAAACGCTGGCCGTACCATTCGCACCGGTACGCCTGCGGATACTGATGCGTCCGGTGATCAAGCCAGCGCTCGCTCGTTATGTAGTAGTTGATGCCGACGATATCCGGCGGGCACGGATTGTCGACGAACCACAGCACGTCTTCTTCTTCGACGCCCGCATCCATGATGTATCGCCACAGCGCATGTTCGCGCGTCACCTTGCCGCAAAGCAGGTCCCACGAAAGCCAGCGGCGTTCGTTGTAAAAGTTGACGAGCTCGGTCATGGCCGGCGTGCCTTGCGTCTTGCCAAGATCGTCGGTCTGAACGAGCAACGCGCGCGGGTTGACCTTCCGCACTTCTCGCATCGCATGCACCGTCGCCTTGCACTGATTGATAAGCGCTTCGAGATATGTCCGGTCATTCGTGCCGTGCGGATGCCACACGCCGTACAGCCCGCTGAATCGCGCGGTGGTGTTCGGCTCGTTGACCGGCGTGTAGTACGAAAGCCACGGATAGCGCTCAGCGACCGCTCGTGCGAATTCCGCGAGCCTGCTGGCGAAGTGCGGGTCGAGCAGTCCGCCGGGCAGCGGCCCGCTTCCATGATGCAGGAGGCCCGCTATCGGCTCCACGCCCAATGCACGAAGCGTCGGCAAGCGCGCATCAAGCCATGACCAGTCGGCTTCGTCGATACTCGACGGCGCCGTTCTTTCCCACAGCACCGGATAGCGCAGCGCCCGTATGCCCAGCGACGCGAAGCGCTGCAGATCGTCCTCCCGCGTCGCATGTCCGTTACGGTCCAACTGGCTGAAGAAGGTATCCCGCACCCGGTTGACCGTGCATTCCAGTCCTCCCCACAGCACCAGCCGATCATCCATGTCCGGCATCCTGAAAATTAGTACGAGGTGAGAGCATTCCCCGACGTATTCAAGCACTCGGTATGCCGTCGCCCTGCGCGATCAGTGTTTGCCCCGCGCACGCTCGCGCTGGAACAACGATTGCCGCTCATCTCGCAGATTTGTCAGCAAGCGCGACGACACGCGCATGAGTGCCTTGCCGGACTCTGCGTGCGAGCCGCCGCGTGCGATGCGTAGCGTCACCGGGCTTCAACGCGAGGCGAAAGCAGCCGAGCTTCGGATCTCACCGACGCAATGGGTGAATGTCCGGGCGGATTTCCGTCCGGCAGTGACTTCCGGAGGCACCCCCTTGCGTGAGACTCAAGCCCGATCAGAACCCGCAGCCGCCAGCGCGGCCGGGTCCGCAGACAGTCCGTCGACGCACGCTCGCCCGCGCATGTCCATCGCGCGATCGGGCCTGCCGCGGACGTTCCTATGCCTCTCGCACCTGCGCTGGAACTTCGTGTATCAGCGACCGCAGCACTTGCTGTCGCGCATCGCGAAGCAGGCGGAAGTGCTCTTCTTCGAAGAGCCTCGACGAACAGATACCGCCGCGCCGTCCCTCGACGTTCGGACCGCTGACGAAGGCATTCGCGTGCTGACGCCATGCCTTCCGTCCGGATTCACGCAGGAAGAGAACGAGCGCGCGCAACGCGCGCTGCTCGACGCGTATCTGGCGGACACGGGCACATGGGAACTCGGTCTCTGGTATTACTCGCCGATGACGCTCGCTTTTACCGATCATCTCGACGCGAGGCTTATCGTGTATGACTGCATGGACGAGCTCTCGGCGTTCAAGAACGCGCCGCCGCAACTCACGGAGCGCGAAACGCGGCTCATGCGCAAGGCGGATGTCGTCTTCACGGGCGGCCAGAGTCTCTATGAGTCGAAGCGGCGGTTTCACCATAACGTGCATGCGTTTCCGAGCAGTGTCGATGTCGCGCACTTCGAGAAGGCGCGCGCGCCGCTGACCGAGCCTGCGGACCAAACATCGATACCTCGCCCGCGACTCGGCTTTTACGGCGTGCTCGACGAGCGCTTCGACGCCGCGCTGATCGGCGCGCTCGCCGCCGCGAGGCCGGACTGGCAGTTCGTCATGCTCGGTCCCGTGGCGAAGATTCGGCCCGCTGATCTGCCGCAAGCTCCGAACATCCACTATCTCGGCCAGAAGTCCTACGACGATCTGCCGCGCTATCTCGCCGGCTGGGACGTCGCGCTGATGCCTTTTGCGATCAACGAGGCCACGCGCTATATCAGCCCGACGAAGACGCCGGAATATCTCGCGGCCGGCCGCCCCGTGGTATCGACGCCCATTGTCGATGTGGTGTCGCGCTATGGCGAGAGCGGCGTGGTCCGCATCGCCGACGATGCAAGCGGCTTCGAGCGAGCCATCAAAAAGGCGCTGGAGGCAGCACAGGACCGCGCCGCATTCATCGGCCGCGTCGAAGCGGTGCTGGCCGGAACTTCGTGGGACAACACGTGCGCCGCAATGCTTGCCGAGGTGAAGAAATGCGCATCATAGAAACGACAGCAAATGGATCTTCCAGTTCCGGCTCGAGCGGTCATCCGTCGCAGCCCGATGCGCGCCCACAGCATCGCAAAGGCTTCGATTATCTGATCGTCGGCGCGGGCTTCGCGGGCAGCGTGATGGCCGAGAGACTCGCGAGCGAGTACGGCCAGCGAGTTCTTCTCATCGACCGGCGCCCGCATATTGCAGGCAATGCCTACGACGAGTACAACGCGGACGGCATTCTGATTCATCGTTACGGGCCGCATATCTTTCACACGAACGCGCGGCGCGTACTGGATTATCTATCGAAATTCACGGCATGGCGACCGTACCGGCATCGCGTGCTCGCGTCCGTGGACGGCATGCTGGTGCCCGTGCCAATCAATCTGACCACGCTTAATCGCCTCTATTCAATCGACCTTTCGCCGCAGCATGCGGAGGCGTTTCTCGCGGCGCGCGCCGAGCCGCTCGAAGAAATCAGGACATCTGAAGATGTGGTGGTGAGCAAGATCGGCCGCGAACTGTACGAGAAGTTCTTCCGTGGATACACCCGCAAGCAGTGGGGCATGGACCCGTCGGAACTGGACCGGTCGGTGACTTCGCGCGTGCCGGTGCGCACGACGGCCGATGACGGCTACTTCAACGACGAGTATCAGTGCATGCCGCTTGAAGGATATACACGCATGTTCCAGAAGATGCTGGCGCATCCGAATATCAAGGTCATGCTCAATACAGACTATCGGGAGGTCCGCGAAGAGGTGACGTATCGCAGGCTCGTCTATACGGGACCCATCGACGAGTACTTCGATCACTGTCTCGGGAAACTGCCTTATCGATCGCTCGCGTTCCGGCACAAAACCGTCGACCAGGAGCACTTTCAGTCGCTTGCCGTGGTGAATTATCCGGCCGAGAACGTGCCCTTCACGCGCATCACCGAGTACAAGTATCTGACGGGCCAGCAACACGCGAAAACGAGCATAACGTACGAGTATCCGAGCGCGGAAGGCGACCCTTATTATCCGATTCCGCAGCCAGCGAACGCTGAGTTGTTCAAACGCTATGAGGCGCTGGCGGAGGCGCATCCGGAGGTCATCTTCGCGGGCCGGCTCGGAAGCTACCGCTACTACAACATGGATCAGGTGGTGGCTCAGGCGTTGAGCCTCGTCGAGCGCATCGCCACGGCGGAAGGATTCCGGACTCGCGCCGAGATCGCTGCCGTCTGATTCTTTCACGCATTAGAAAGGTATGTTTTACCGTGGTTTTTAGGGTGGTTTTGTCTTGCAGGTAAGCGCCGAATAACACTACACTTTCGCCGCGATGGAATTTCCGGGTATGGCCATCGCGATGGAAGTGAAATCGGCATTCCTTACCGAGGACGATCGAATCGTCGCCTCGAACAGCGACGATGCACCGAGCATCACTGTCTGGCCCGGTGCCAGTCCGACACTGCAATGCGCGGTGCCGGACATCGATCATTCAACGCAAGACCATGTCGAAGCACGAGCAGGAAATGCTCCTCTTTGTTTCCCTGCAGGGAGCAATCGGGACGCTGGCCGGTTTTATCGGCTATTTCGTCGTCGGTGTCGATGAGACTGACGCCATGTTTCGCTTTACCGCCTACATGCTGTGCGACGCGAGCGGCGCAGCACTCTTCGTCTATTTGCTCGGCCCGCGCCTCGGACTCACCGGGCGGCGGCTGATGCGCCTCAGCTTTCTCGTGCCCGGCGCGCTGCTTCTCTGCGGCGGCGACTCCGTTCCGGTGATGGCGGCCGTCTACGGCTTCTTCCTCGGACTGACGTGGAGCGCCCGCTACTGGCTCGAAATGAGCGTGCTGACCGACTCCGAACGCGATAGCTATGCCTCGCGCTCCGGCGCGCTCGCCGTTGCGGGCGGCATCATCGCGACGCTCGTCGCCACGCTCTGCCTCACGAAGACGGACAACAGCAGTCACGTGCTGTACGCGGGGTATGGCGTCGTGTGCGTGGTCGCGGGCCTTGCGCTCGGGCGCCATGTCTCCGAAGCGCCGATGGTCCCCGCGACGAATCCGCTCGGCGTAATCGCGCAACCGGAATTCCGTGCGTGTTTGCCGCTCTTTTTCGTCGAGTCGGGACTGCTCGGCGTCGGCGGCGCGGTCGGGTCGGTTGGCGCGGCAATGTCGCTCGGTTCGGCGAGCGACCTCGGCTGGGTGTCCACCGTCGCGGGACTCGCGGGCGCAGTCGCGCTCTACATGACGCGCAAGAGCCGCGGCGTGCATAACCGCGCGGGCTGGCTCGGGTGGTCGTGCCTCGCCGTCGCCATTTCGTTCGTCCTGCTCGGCTTCAGCGCGTTGCTTCCGGCCTTGTTCGTCGCGCATTCGATCCTTCGCGCGGCTGCGGGTCCGTTCCTCAACGCGAGCGAGCATGTGCTCAATCAGCGCGCGCTGGACATACGCGGCCAGCTCGTGGACCGCATCGTCGCGCGAGATCTCGTGATGCTCGTCATGCGCATGGGCTCGCTGCTCGCGTTCTGGTGGCTGTCGAACGCGATGTCTCCGGCGCATCTGCTCGAACTCGGCTCAACCGTGCTCGCGCTCGGCGCCATCGCCGAACATCGCGTCGGGCAGAGTTGGTTCGGCGCCGCCACGCGCGGCCGGACCGCCGGGGCGGATAATCAACTGGGTGGCGCAGGTGGATGACGCCGGCGTGCGTTAGGAGGGGTTGACCACGGCTGAGCGCCAGCAAATCACCCGTTTGCGGCACGTGCGTCGCCGCAGGAGATGTTTGCAGGGACGGAGCGCCGGCGGCACCGCTACATGTGTGCTGCGGTAGAGTCGCACGACTAGGGTGCTCGGGTGAGTCGTGCGGTCACTATCCTTGACGATGCGAGCGGAGCCGTCGCAGCGGCGACCGGTGTAAGCCCAGGGTCTGTGACGTGCAGTACGCTGGGCCCATTCGGTTTGCGTCTGCCGGGCACGCGCAATGCGCTTGCGCTTCGGTCATCTCAGGCTCAGGTGCATCCATGGCGTCCCGTCCGTTCAGTCTTACCGACTGGCATCGCTTTCTTTTCGGCAACGCCTCATGGAATTTCCTGCTCGAGGTGCTGCTGCGGACGGGCGTCACGTATGTGCTCCTCGTCATTGCCATGCGGCTGCTTGGTCGACGCGTCGCGGCCCAATACACCCTCTTTGAAATCTCCATAGTGGTGACCCTAGCGGCGGCGATCGGCGTGCCGCTGCAGGCGGCCAATCGGGGCATGTTGCCGCCGTTGGTGATTGCCTTAGTTGCAATTGGCCTGCAACGACTAATTGCGAAGGCAGGAATCAATTATCGGCAGGTCGAGACGATGGTGGCGACAGACGTCACACCGCTGGTCCGCGAAGGGCGATTGGAAGCCGCCGAACTTAAGCTGGCCGCAGTGCCGCGTGAAAAGATCTACGAGGTGATGCGCCTGGCGGGGTGGCAACACCTGGGCCAGGTCAGTCGGCTCTACATGGAGCCATCGGGATCGTTTTCTTTTATACCGGCACGCCCGGCCAAGCCCGGCTTATCTGTGCTGCCGGAAATAGACGAGGAGCTACGCAACGAAGCGCGCGTCGACGGCTACCGCGCTTGCCTGAATTGCGGCAACACGGTAAGGGAGACGCAAGCCGAAGAATTCAGCTGCAGCCATTGTGGCGCGCTCGCATGGACCTACGCGGTCACTGAGGTGGAGCGTCGATGAGATTTATAGAGCGGTTGTTGATCGGTGATGGCCCGTGGGCGTTCCTCGTGGAGATCATCCCGCGGGCCATAGTGATGTACTTGTTGCTATTGGTCGCGATGCGCATGATGGGCAAGCGTATGGCGGCACAGTTAAGCACGATCGAATTGGCCGTGATTCTGATGCTCGGCGCCGCAGTTGGTCTGCCGATCCAGGTGTCGTCGCAAGGCGTGCTCCCGGCTGCCATCGTGCTCCTGACAGTGGTCGCCCTTCAACGGCTCAGCGCGCAGGCCGGGTTGCGGTGGCGAAAGTTCGAAGTGTTGGAGCAGGGCGACGTTTCGATTGTCGTGAAGGACGGACGTATCTTGCTAAAAGAACTGGAGCGCGGACTGATTTCACGGGAAATGCTTCAATCTGAGCTCCGAGCCGCGAACGTCGCGCATCTCGGGCAACTGCGACGCGTCTATCTTGAGGCTTCCGGTTCGATGAGCATCGTCTGGAAGGCCGAGCAGTGTCCTGGGCTGGCGGTGCGGCCTGATATGGAAGAGTCGCTGCTCGGTGCTATCGGCGCTCGGGGCTACTTTTCGTGCTGGGGCTGCGCGTCCACGGTGCAGTCCGACGAGCGCCCGGCGACGGCCTGCCAGGCATGCGAGTTCAAGCGGTGGGAATCCTCTGTCAGGGTGCCGGTTGAGCGAACGACGGCTACAAACATTGAGACGTTCGGACGAGGCCAGGACGGTCTGTGACGCCTTATGGAATTTCCCTTGCAAGACCGTCGGCAATAATTTGTGATCGTGCGTACGGCGAAGCGGTGTTCGAGCCAACTGTCGGCCGCAGAAGGCGGCGCGGTAGGGCCGGCAGACCGCTTCAAGGGATCCGTCCACACAGTGGTGACGGGGAGCATATAGCGAATGAGTGACCTGATCGATAACCTCCTTGAATCGCGCGAGGTCGCCTCGGCGGCGGCCTTGTACTGTTGACAGAGAAACGATCTATCGAACCGGAACTTTTGCATGTGACCGCCGAAGTCCGTTTGGCATGGCCAGAGAGAACGATCGAAACGCAGCTGAACATTGAGCTCCCGTTCGAGGGCGATCACGCTCGCCTGAGTCAGCTGTTTTCGAATTTGCTGGGCAATGCAATTTCGCATCGCATGGAGCAAGCGATCAGCCCATCCGCGTTGTCGCGTCCAATGACTCAAAGGGCTTGCGACTGTCGGTGGCCGAGGCCGGGCCGACGATTACGCCCGCAGCGTTGGAAAAACTTTCAGCGGTTTCAACGCGATGCGAAACGGCCAGCGCAAGGAGGGTTGGGCCTCGGCCAATACATTTCATCGCAGATTGCATTGGCACACGGAGGATCGCTGAACGTGACGTCCAATCATTAGATACGGTGTTCACACTGGACATTCCCGCCTAGTATGCCAAAACGGGTCTCACGCGCCATCCGGTCTCGGCGTTGCGTTGCCTGTCAGCCTCGTCCTCGAAGTCTCGTCGCAGGATCGGCAGTCGCACACAGACATAGAAAGGCGACATCGAATTCGAGAAACGCCTGGCTGCGCCCTTGATGTAGCGGCGACGCCTCGATATTGGCTTGGCGGCTGCCTAAGCAGCGCGGAAGACAAGGACAAGCACGCCCAGCGCTATCATCAAGCGAGGAACAAATGCAACGACGAGATATTGTAGTAGTAGCAACATCCACCGGCGGCGCTGGAAGCGCTCAAGCAGTTGTTCAGTACGCTGCCAAGGGATCTGCCCGCCTCGGTGTTCGTGGTGATGCATATCGGTGCCTATCCGAGTGTTTTGCCAGCCATCTTACAAAGCGTGTGCGATTTGCCGTAAGACATGCCGCAGACAATGAGCCTTTTGTACCATCGACAATTTACATCGCGCCGTCCGACCGTCACTTGTTGCTCTTGGACGGCAGAACTTTGCTTTCGAATGGACCAAAAGAGAACTTCACCCGCCCAGCGGCGGATCCTTTGTTTCGCTCAGCGGCTGTCACGTACGGCCATCGAGTGATCGGGGTTGTTCTGACCGGTGATCTCGACGACGGGGCCGCAGGGATGCGGGCGGTGCGCGCCTGCGGCGGGTACACCATCGTCCAGGATCCATCTGATTGCCGCTCGCCTAGCATGCCCATCAATGCGCTGCGATCCGCTACCGCTGACGTCGTGGCTCCCATTGCGGAGCTAGGCGCGGCCATCCGTCAAGCACTGGAGGCAATCATGACTACTCCAAAGGCACACAATCAAGCGGACGCATTGGCGGCCAAGTCGGAAGACAGAATGATGCGGACCGGGAATATCGAACTGGCTGATCTCGATGCCATTGGCGTGCGCAGTTCGCTGACCTGCCCAGACTGCGGCGGCGTGGTATGGCGCATCGGTAGCGGGATGCCGCTGCGCTACCGCTGTCACACCGGTCACGCTTTTTCCGCAGTGGCGCTGGAAGATGAG
>NZ_JARUXJ010000244.1:0-20181 GCF_031451465.1 Caballeronia sp. LZ003
CGGTGGTTGCATGCCAGCGGACGCGTGGATAGCCGCAGAGACGGAGCGCTACGAAGCGAGCTTCTTTGGACTGCATGATGATGCGTCTAGCAAAAAAGTGTTGGCGGTTTTGGCAGTGGCGAGAATCGCGCAACTGCTTTCTGACAACAGTGCTTGCTTTGCAGAAGCAGAAACGAAGAGGTGTGCCGCCGAGTTGAGCGATTACAGCGAGGAAGTGGTCATGGCGCGCACTACTCCTGCGCAATGGGCGGCTTTGAGTCAACGGGTGATCGGGTCTGCTTATCTTGAATAAAGTCTGCCGATTACGGCAAACCGCTCTGCTCTCGGTTCTCATCGAAAACTACTGAGAAAGGTGTGCGTAGTCGACAAGGATTTGGCGACGCATTCCGCTTCGTGCATGCGGCTCCGTATTTAGAGATGCGCGAGAGCAGACTGATGATCTTGAAGACTGGAAACGATCGAGATAGGCGAATCCTTCGCTCGAAAGTACGAGGTAGGTTATTCCCCAAGGCGTCGCGCGTATGCGAAACTATGGCAACATTCTGGACGAGGAAGGGCGATGCTTGAGCTCTCCCTGAAGACGCTCTATGGACGATAAAAAGACTGAAAAATCCGAGTACCGACCTTCAATCTTCGCGGCACCCTTCCGGCGAGATGGCGACGGATCAGCCGTTGAGCTTCTCTCTGTTGCGGAGCAGGAAGCATTAATGGAGGTTTCGCGGCTTGTCAGCATTCGGCGGAATACCGTGCTTTATCCGGAAGGGGGAGAGGCCCGCTTCGTCTATAACGTTGTCAGCGGCGTGGCAGAAACGTACCAGCTTGTTTCGAATGGCGAGCGAAGAATCACCGCATTCCTGTTCCCGAGAGACCTGATCGGTCTTAGTGAGAATGGCGTCTACGTTTCGACTGCTCAAGCGCTTACGCCGCTTGTCGCCTATCGAATTCCGGTCGAAGCACTCGAGGCGATCCTCGAGCGTAATCCCCGGCTTGATATCGGTCTGCTTTGTAAGCTATGTCACGAATTGCGTCGCTCCCAGCATCATGCCATAACCATCAGTAAGAACGATGCCGCCGCTCGGCTGGCGTCTTTCCTTCTATGGATTGACCGTGCATACGTGCCCCCGACCCGTAGGATTGGCGAACTCATCTTGCCGATGGCTCGACACGATATTGCCGATTACGTGGGACTGTCTGTCGAGTCGGTGAGTCGCGCCCTGCATCATCTGGAAGCCCAGGGCGCAATTCGGCGTCATGGCCCGCGTCTGATCACGTTGCTTGACCCGGCACAGCTCGCAAAACTGGCGATCGAGGATTAACACGCGTGTGACCACGAATGCTTCTGCACTTCGCAGACGAGCTCAGCGTGACGAACGGGACGTGAGCCGAGCCCTGCCGTCGCTCGAGCCGCCCGCGGCCAATTCGACGAGTCCCGCCGTGATCTGTTCCTGCCGCAACCGGCGAAAGTCTTCGGTCAGTTGGTCGAGCGTATCCCGTACGTGGGTGCGCGCCGCGATCATCGCGCGCATGCGAGCCTCGTTTTCCGCCGCGAAAGAAAGCATGAGCGCTTCGCACAGTTGGGCGTAGACATACTCCTCCGCAAGCGTCGCCAGCAGGCGGTACGGCGGGAGCGTGACGAGCGGCGACACGCGGCGCGCAGGCGCGGCAAAGCGCTTGAAGTCGAAAGGCAGCAACGATGTGCGCGCGACATCGAAGCCCGCCGACGGCTGCGGTACTGCATGTACGAGCGTCACGCGCTTCGCCAAGCCTTTCTCGAGACGCCCGTACAGCACTTCGGTGATCCGGCTGCCGAGGGCGGCGACTTCGGCCGCGTGGGCGACCATCGGTGCGGACCAGCCAACGGAGAGCCCGCGCGTTGCGGCAACCATGGCGCCACGGCCGCCGATCACGAAGTAATCGGGCGGCTCTCTACCGGGAACATGCTCCGCTTCCGCGATCATGTGTTCGTTGAAGGCACCGACAAAGCCCTGCTCCGAACAGATCACGATGACCACATGTCTTTCGCCATCGTTCGGGGTGGGGCCGTCATGCGCGGGCCGGTCGTCGAGCATCAACGCGTCGCCGATGGCCGAGCCGATCATCGCGGCGCAGGCGCGGATGCCGTCGAGCCGGCCGCGCGCTTCCTGCGAACGCGCCGCCGCGATGCCGCGCATGGCGCCGACGACGGATTCCAGTTCGTGAACGCTCGAAATGCGCGCTTCGACCTCGCCGAGTTTGTTGCTCACGGCGAGATGGCTCCGATAGGCGTCGACAGCTGCGCTGCGAGATCGCGGACAGCGGCAACGAGCGCCGTGCGCGTCGCCTCGTCGAGCGCGCCAGTCGTCACCGTCGCGCTGTGATGCGCATTCAGATGCGCGGCAAGCCGCGCGCGCAAGAGCGGAATGGAGTCGACAGGCAGTGAGTCGAACACGCCGTCGTCGAGGGCGGCGAGCAGAGCGATTTCATCGACGGGTCGAAGGCGCGCGAAACGGGGTTGCGTGATCAGCGCGCGGATGCGTTCACCACGCGTCACCTGGGCCTGGACGCGTGCATCGGTGAGACCGCCGAAGCGCGTGAACATTTCCAGCTCCAGGAACTGCGAGTAATCGAGCCTCAAACGCCCGGATACACCCCGCAGCGCGGCGGTCTGCGCCTTGCCGCCGACTCGGCTCACGCTTAGTCCGACATCCACGGCGGGCCGCTGGTTTGCCGCGAACAGACTGGCGTCGAGCACGATCTGCCCGTCGGTGATCGAGATCAGATTGGTGGGGATATACGCCGACAGATTGCCGGCGTCCGTCTCCGCGATCGGCAGCGCGGTGAGCGAGCCGCCGCCCAGCGTTTCCGACAGCTTCGCCGCGCGTTCGAGCAGCCTCGCATGCAGATAGAAAATGTCGCCGGGATAGGCTTCGCGGCCGGGCGGTTCGCGCGTCAACAGCGCAAGTTCCCGGTGCGTGGCGGCGTGTCTCGTCAGATCGTCGATGACGACGAGCGCGTGCTGGCCCCGGTCGCGAAAGTATTCGGCGATCGTCATGCCGGTGAACGGCGCGATCCATTGCAGACCGGGGGACGCTGCCGCGGACGAAACGACGAACACGCATCGTTCGGGCGCGCCATGCTGGCGTACGGCGTCGATCGCTCGCTGTACCGCCGTCGCCCGCTGGCCGACCGCCACGTACACGCAGATCATGTCCGAGTCTTTCTGATTGATGATCGCATCGAGGGCGATCGAGGTCTTGCCGGTGGCCCGGTCGCCGATGATCAGTTCGCGCTGGCCACGCCCGATCGCGAACAGGGCGTCGATCAGCAGAATGCCCGTCTCCACTGGTTCCGCGACCAGATCGCGTTCGATGATCGCGGGCGCGGGGCGCTCGATCGGCATGCGCGCTGCGGCCGGAACCGCTTCGTCACGATCGAGCGGCCGGCACAACGGATCGACCACGCGGCCCAGCAGGCCGGGACCGACCGGCACCTCGATCACTTGCCCCGTGCCGGCAACGCACGAGCCGGCGGCAATCGAATCGCTTGCGTCCAGCAACACGGCGCCGATGGTGTCGGCGTCGAGCGTGAGCGCGAAGCCGAGCAGACCGCCGTCGAAGCGCAGCATTTCGTTGAGCCGGACATCCGGCAGACCCGACACGAGCGCGATGCCATCGGCAATATGCTCGACGCGGCCTACCGTCTGCGCTTGCGTCGAGAAGCGGGTTTGCGCGAGTGTCGCGCGGCTGCGCGCGAGCCAGTCGTCCGCCGGATCAGGCGTGGTTCGTGTCATGGCCGGGCAGTTCCGTTTGAAGGCGCGCAAGGTCCGCGCGAAAGCTGTTGCGCACGATCGCATGGGGCGCTTCGAGTTCGAGGCCGGCGATCACTTGCGGATCGACCGACGCTTCGAGCGTGACTTCACGGCCCAGCGTTTGCGCGAGCACCGCGCGGCAGTGAGCCAGTTCATCGTCATTCAAGGCTCGTGCGGCGACGAGCCGAAGGCCGCCGGCATCCAGTTGCGCACGCGTGGTCTGTGGCAACTGGCCGAGCGCGTCGGCGAGACCCTCGACGAATCCTTCGACACGCGCTTGCGGCGGCAAGCGGTCGAGCAGGCGCGCCGCGATGTCGAGTGCCAGTTGCGAAGCGCGCGCGGCGTCGGACCGGGCCGCGTCGCGCCGCATCGCGTCGATTTCGTCCCGGGCGGCGGCCCGCAGTCGGTCGGCATCGGCGTGCGCCGCAGCTTCGAGCGATGCTTTCAGCGACGCGGCCTCCGCGGTGGCGGCTTCGAGCAGCCCTCCGCGATGTTGCGCGAGTTGCGCCGTCTGGGCTGCGGCCTGCGCCTGGGCATCGACCGCGGTTGCCTTCGCTGCAGCGGCTCCGTTCATGAGCGAGGCGACGACCTGCTGGCGTTCGCTGACCATGCGGGCGACCGGTTTGAACAGAAACCGTGCGAGCAGCCAGACCAGGACGAGCGCATTGACGGTTTGCAGGCCGAGCGTCCACCAGTCGATATGCATGTGGGTCTCGCGCCTATCTGATGAACGGATTGGCGAACAGCACCAGCAGCGCGATCACGAGGCAGTAGATAGCCATCGTCTCGATCATCGCGAGGCCCACGAACAGCGTGCGCGAGATGGTGCCGGACGATTCGGGCTGGCGGGCCAGCGCATCCATCGCGGCCGCGACGGCGCGCCCTTCGCCGAGCGCCGGACCGATCGCGCCGAACGATACGGCGATCGCGGCGGCGAGGATGCTGACGACCTGAATTAGATTGTTCATGGTGTGCCTTCTTGTTGATTCGTGGATCGGGGTGCCGCGTCGGCCAGCGCCGCGCCGATGAACACCATCGCGAGCACCGTGAAAATGTAGGCTTGCACCGCGCCGGTCAGCAGATCGAGCGCCATCAGCGGAATCGGCACCAGCAAGCCGGCGAGCGACAGCACGATGCCGACGACGAACACGCCGCTCATCACGTTGCCGAACAGGCGCACGACCAGCGAGAAAGTGCGCGTGATCTGCTCGACGACGTTGAGCGGAATCATGATCCACGTCGGTTCGGCGAACGTCGCGAGATAGCGGGCGAGGCCGCGGCTGCGCACGCCGTAGAAGATCGTC
The DNA here is from genome assembly GCF_031451465.1 of Caballeronia sp. LZ003. NCBI lineage: Bacteria > Pseudomonadati > Pseudomonadota > Betaproteobacteria > Burkholderiales > Burkholderiaceae > Caballeronia > Caballeronia sp. LZ003. The sequence goes on from NZ_JARUXJ010000244.1 coordinate 5,092, forward strand.
GCGCAGAACACGATCACCGCGAGCGCGGCGTCGGTCTCGATGTGCGCCGTCGGCGGCTCGACGCCCGGCACGAGCGAGGACCAGTTGCCGGTCAGGATGAACAGAAAGAGCGTGCCGACGAGCGAGCGATAGGCGTTCGGATCGGCCTGCATCGTGTCGCGGATCTGATCGTCGACCGTTCCGACCAGCATCTCCAGCACTGTCTGCGCCTTCGAAGGCACAAGGGCAAGACGGCGCGTGAGCAAGGCGGCAAGCGTTCCCAGCAGCACGATGATGACCCACGTTGTGACTACCGGCGCTGACACCGGAACGGGACCGAGATGAAACAGCGCTTGCGTGTCGAGCGGCGAGCGCATCATGAAGACACCCCGATCCGACGAAGCACCACTTGCCGCGCGATCAGCAACCCCGCCGCGCCGGATAGAAGCGCCCACGGCCCGATCCGCGCCAGAGCGAAGAACACCGCCGCCAGCACGCCGAGACGCGCGAGCTGCAACCCGATCGCGATGCCGGGCGTCCCTGCCGTGAGCAGCCGCACGTTCCAGCGCAAGCCCGTGAAATGAATCAGTCCGGCCAGCACGCCGACGGACAGACCGATTGCGATTTGAGTGGTCATCGTCACCTCCTCGTTCGGCGATGCATCCATTTCCATGCGAACCACAGTCCGGCCGCCGCGCCGATCATCAGAAGCGGTGCGGAGAAAAACACGCCGGTGCCGAAACGGCGGTCGAGCCAACGGCCGAGCAAGAGCGCGAGGAGCGTCGGCATCACGATCGTCCAGCCGAGGATGCCGATCTGACCGAGGCGCGCGCCGAGCGAAGGCTCGGGTTCCTCGCGTGCCTCGCGCTCTCGCTCCGTGGCTCGACGGGCCGCGCGCGCCATCGGTTCGGTGGACGGATCGGAGGGTTCGACGGGTTCTTGCTCGCGACTCATGGCGCTTTCGGGTCCGTTTCCCGGGCGTCTTCGCGCAACGCGATCGCCACGCCCGGGCGAAGATGCCGCAGAAGTTGTCTAACCGCCTGCGCATGAAGCCGCGTCTGCTCGACGCGAGCGCGCCGCGCCGCGTCGAGGCGCTTCGCGCGCGCGGATTCGACCCGGGCTTCTAGAGCGGCGAGTGTATCGCCTTGAACGCCGCCGCGGCATGCGATCGTCACATCGCGGCCGCCTGACACGCGAAGGACACCGCCTTCCACCGCGCAGAAATGCGGCGCGCCATCGGCGCCATGCCAGCGGATCACGCCGGGGACGAGCACGGTCAGGAAATCGGCATGGCCGGGCAAGATGCCGAAGCTGCCGCTTTCGTCCTCCGCGCGCAGCGCCACCACATCGGGGCTGTCGGCCAGCACGGCGTCCGGCGTGGCGATGGTCAGGCGCAGCGATCCGCTCATGGCGCAGCACCGGCGGCCGCGCCCGGCGTCGCTGCGCGCGATGCATCTTCCCGCGCGCGGGCCTCGTCCAGCGTGCCTACCATGTAGAGCGAACTTTCCTGCCATGTGTCGCACTTGCCGGACAGGATGGCCTCGCAGCCGGCGAGCGTCTCGGCGATCGAGACCGAGCGTCCGGGCACGCCCGTGAACGCCTCGGTGACCGCGAACGGCTGCGTCAGAAAGCGCTGCAGGCGTCGCGCGCGGCCCACGATGCGGCGGTCGTCCGCGCCCAATTCGTCCACGCCCAGCAACGAGATGACGTCCTGCAACTCGCGATAATGCTCGATGGTTCTCCGCACTTCGATGGCGATCGCGGCATGCGCTTCCCCCACGACGAGTGGATCGAGCAGCACCGACGACGACGCGATCGGATCGATCGCCGGGTACATGCCTTCGGCGGCCATCGAACGCGACAGCACGACCATGCTGTCGACATGCGCGGCGATGGTGGTCACGGCGGGGTCGGTGAAATCGTCGGCAGGCACGTAGACAGCTTCGATCGCGGTAACCGATACGTCTCCGACCGACACGATGCGCTCCTGCAACGCGGCGACTTCGCTCGCCAGCGTCGGCTGATAACCGACCCGCGACGGCAGCCGTCCGAGCAGGCCGGACACTTCCGCGCCCGCCTGAACGAAGCGAAACACGTTGTCCATCAACAGCAGCACGTTCTGGTGGCGCTCGTCGCGAAAGTATTCGGCGACCGTGAGCGCGGTCAGCGGCACGCGCCAGCGCGCGCCCGGCGGCTCGTTCATTTGCCCGTAGACGAGCACGGTGCGCGGTAATACGCCCGAGCCGCGCATGTCGAGCAGCATTTCATGGCCCTCGCGCGATCGCTCGCCGACCCCGGCGAAGACCGAGATGCCCTGATAGCGCTCGACCATCGCGTGGATCAGTTCCATCACCAGCACCGTCTTGCCGACGCCCGCGCCGCCGAACATGGCCGCCTTGCCACCCTGCGCGAGCGGCGTGAGCAGATCGATGATCTTGATGCCGGTGGCGAAGATCTGCGTGGCCGCCTCCTGTGACGACAGTGGCGGCGGCCGGCGATGGATCGGGCGTCGCGGCACGTCGGCGGGGAGGGGCTCGCCGCGATCGCCCGGCGTGCCGGTGACGTCGATCAGGCGGCCGAGCACGGCTTCGCCGACCGGCACCTGAATCGGGCCGCCCGCGCAGCGAACCGGCGCGCCGCGCCGCAAGCCATTGGTGAAATGCAGCGCGAGCGCACGCACCGTGCATTCGTCCAGGTGCGCTTGCACCTCGGCGATGATGGGCGGCCCGCTATCCGCGTCGATCGAAAGCGACTCTTCGATGAGCGGCAGCGCCGCGGTATCGAAGGCGACGTCGATTACCGCTCCGCGCACCGCGATCACGCGACCGCTTGCCGCCGAGCCGGAATCGGATGGTTCTTGAGCCATGGTCATGCGGTGATGTGGAAACCGGCGTCCGCGTAGATCGTGGAACCGGTCAGCGTCATGCCCGCGTCGCTTGCCAGCACCGCGGCGATCCGTCCGATCTCGTCGATGGTGACGAGGTGCTGCGCCGGCGTATGCGCGCGAACGTTGTCGAGCAGCGCGTCGAAATGATCGATGCCGGATGCCGCGCGCGTCTTCACGGCGCCCGCGGAAATCGCGTGCACGTGGATGCGGCGCGCGGCCAGGTCGGCGGCGAGATAGCGCACGCTCGATTCGAGCGCCGCCTTCACCGGACCCATCACGTTGTAGTGATCGACCGCGCGCTCGGCGCCATAAAAGCTCACGGTCATGAGGCTGCCGCCGTCGGCCATCAACGGCAGGGCGAGCTTCGCCATGCGGATGAATGAATGACATGACACCGCCATGGCGAGCGCGAAGCCATCGGCCGGGCAGTCGATGAGGTTCGCGTGCAATGCGTCGGCGCTCGCGTAGGCGATCGAATGAAGCAGGAAATCGAGCCTACCCCAGTCATGGGTCAGGTGCTCGAACACTGCTTCCATTTGACCGGAAACCGTGACGTCGCAAGGCAACACGATTGACGCCCCGAGCGCCTGCGCAACGGGTTCGACGAAGGGCCTCGCCTTCTCGTTGAGATACGTCACGGCGATCTCCGCTCCCGCGTCCCGCAACATTCTGGCGCAGCCGGTGGCGATGCTGTGTTCGTTGGCGATGCCGACCACGAGCCCGCGCTTGCCTGTCAGATCGATAACCGGATTCATTCGATGGACTCCTCGCGATGGTGAACGGCCACGGTTTCGTCGGCGATGATCTGTTCTTCGTCGGTTGGCATCACCAGCACCGTCACCCGGCTGCGCGCGCTGCTGATGACGCGTGCGTTGCCGGCATTGGACTGCGGATCGAGTTCGACGCCGAGCCACGCGAGCCGCTCGCACACGGCACTGCGCACCTGCGGCTGATGCTCGCCGATGCCTGCGGTGAACACGAAAGTGTCGATACCGCCGAGCGTGGCCGCGAGACGCGCCGCTTCGCCCGCGATGCGAAAGGCGAAGAGCGCCAGCGCTTCGCGGGCTTCCGGCCGATCGCTCGCCTGCAATTCGCGGCTGTCCGCGCTGATGCCCGATACGCCGAGCAGCCCGGATTGCCGGTACAGCATATACTCGACCGCGTCCACGGCCATGCGCCGCTGCTCGAGCAGATGCAGCACGACGCCCGCGTCCAGCGCGCCGCAGCGCGTCGCCATCGGAATGCCGTCGAGCGTCGAAAAGCCCATGCTGCTGTCCCGGCTGATGCCCGCATCGAAAGCCGCGAGGCTCGCGCCGCTGCCCAGATGAACCGCGATCACCTTGCCACGCGCCAGGCGCGGGAACGTCTGCGCCAGCCGCTCCGTAACGAACCGGTACGACAGACCATGAAAGCCGTACCGCTTGATGCCTTCATCGAACAACGCGCGAGGAAGCGCGAAGCGGCGCACGAGGTCGGTCTGCGTCGCGTGAAACGCGGTATCGAACGAGGCCGACTGCAGAAGGCGCGGCCGCAGATGCCGGATCGCGCGGATCAGCCGCACGCTTTGCGGCTGATGCAGCGGCGCGAGCGGTATCAGCGCGGTGATCGCGGCAAGCGCGTCGTCGTCGATCGCGACCGGTCCCGTGAAACGATCGCCTCCATGCACGACGCGATGGCCGACGGACGCGAGATCGTCGAGCGCGAAATGCGTGGCGAACCAGCCGAGCGTTTCGTCGAGGACATCGTGCAAGTCTTCCGTGACGCGCGAAGTCAGCGCGATGTCGGCGCGCTCGCCGTCTTTCGTGAGATGCAGGCGCAGCGGCGTCTCACGAAAGTCGATCGTGGCCTGTCCCATTCGCTCCGCCACGCCGGATGCCACGCGAAACAGCCCGATCTTGATCGTCGACGAGCCGGGATTGAAGGTCAGCAGAAGCGGCGCACTCATGATGTCCGCGCGCCTCTTTGAGCGCGTTCGAACGCGAGTTTCGCGAGCGCAGCGGATGCGAGGCGCACGCGCAGGCTGTCGGCGCGGCTCGTGAGAATGATCGGCAGGCGCGCGCCGAGCACGATGCCCGCTGCATCGGCGCCCGCGAAATACACCAGTTGCTTGGCCAGAATGTTGCCGGCTTCCAGATCGGGCGCCAGCAGAATATCGGCCTGTCCCGCGACGGGAGAGTCGATGCCCTTGACTTGCGCCGCAGCCGCGCTGATCGCGTTGTCGAACGCAAGCGGGCCGTCCATCCACGCGCCCGTGATCTGTCCGCGCGCCGCCATGACGGTAAGCGCGGCCGCGTCGAGCGTCGTGGGCATTCTCGGATTGACGGTCTCTTCCGCCGCGAGGACGGCGACGCGCGGTTTTTCGACGCCCAGCAGATGCATCAGGTCGATCGCGTTCTGGCAGATGTCGCGCTTCTGGTCGAGTGTCGGCGCGATGTTGACGGCGGCGTCGGTGACCAGCAGCGGTTTCGCGTAGGCCGGAATGTCCATCGCATAGACGTGGCTGATCCTGCGATCCGTGCGCAGCCCGGACCCCGATGCGACCATGGCCGAGAGCAGTTCATCGGTATGCAGGCTGCCTTTCATCAATGCGCCGATCTTCCCCGACGCGCCTAGTTCGACCGCGCGCGCGGCGGCAGCATGGCTGTGCTCGACCGGTTCGATCTCCACGCCTTCGAGACTGAGGCCCCCGGCATCGGCAATGGCGCGAATCCGGGCTTCCGGTCCGATCAGGATGGGATCGAGCAGCCCCTGGTCGCGCGCTTCCAGCGCCGCACCGATGGCATCGGCCGAGCAGGGATGAACGATTGCAGTGCGCAACGAGGGCCGCTGCCGTGCCTCGCGGATGAACGCTTCATAGCGATCATGCCGGCGCACGCCCACTTCCGGGCGCGGCATGGACGGCCACGCGATCGGCGCGGCAGGCGCGATCACCGTGGCGACGCCCAGCAGTACGACCTCGCCTTTCTGGTTCGTGCAGCGCGTGTCCAGCAGCACGATGCGCTTCTCGGCGCGCTTTTCGGTGACCGTCACGGTAGCGGTGATGGTGTCGCCCGGCGTGACCGGATGGCGGAACTGCAGTGTCTGATCGAGATAGATGGTGCCCGGGCCCGGCAGTCGCGTGCCGAGCAGCGCGGAAATCAGCGCGCCGGTCCACATGCCGTGCACGACCACATGGCCGAACAGATCAGTCGCGGCGAAGGACGCATCCATGTGCGCGGGGTTGACGTCGCCCGACATCGCGGCGAAGAGGTCGATGTCGTTCTGCCCGGCGGTGCGCACGATCGAAGCCGATTCGCCGATCGCGAGCTGGTCGAAGGTCCGGTTGCGCATGAGCATGTCGTCGTTCATGGCATGGCTCCTAGGACTGGAAGACATAAGTGCCGGGCGCATCGGCGAGCGTTGTTGCGTCGTCGCTTTCCCCCATGGCGGGCGGCGCGATGCGTTTCGGTCCCGAGTGCGCAGCGAGCCAGTCGGTCCACGCGAGCCACCACGAGCCCTCCTGCGTCGGAGCGACCGCCATCCATGCTTCGGGATCCATGCGCAGATCGCCCGCTTCCGTGTGCTTCAACCTAAAGTGGCGATGGGGATGCCCCGGCTCGCTGACGATCCCGGCGTTGTGACCGCCGCTCGTCAGCACGAAGGTGATGTCGGTATCCGAGAGATTGTGGATCTTGAATACCGAGTGCCACGGCGCGATATGATCGCGTTCCGTGCCGACCACAAACATCGGCGTGCGAATATCGCGGATCGAGACGGGCCGCCCGTCGACCCGATATCGACCGCATGCGAGATCGTTGTCGAGAAAGAGCTTGCGCAAATATTCGGAATGCATGCGATAGGGCATGCGCGTGGCGTCGGCATTCCATGCCATCACGTCGATCATCGGCGCTCGCACGCCGAGCAGATAGTCGTGAACGACGCGCGACCAGACGAGGTCGTTCGACTGCAGCAACTGGAAGGCCCCGGACATCTGACCGGCTGTGAGATAACCCTCCGACCACATCATGCTTTCGAGGAAATAGACTTCGCTGTCGTCGATGAAAAGTTGCAGCTCGCCCGGCTCGCTGAAATCGGTTTGCGCGGCGAACAGCGAGACCGATGCGAGCCGCTCGTCGCCCGCGCCAGCCATCGCCGCGGCGGCGATCGCAAGCAGGGTGCCGCCCAAACAGTAGCCCGTGGCGTGGATACGCCGCCCCGGCACGATTGCCGAGATGCTGTCGAGCGCGGCCATCACGCCGAGTCGCCGATAGTCGTCGAGGCCGATGTCCCGGTCTTGCGCGCCGACGTTGAGCCATGAGATGCAAAACACCGTGTAGCCCTGTCCCACCAGATAGCGGATCAGCGAGTTGCGCGGCGACAGGTCGAGAATGTAGTACTTCATGATCCAGGCGGGCACGATCAGTACCGGCTCGCCGAGCACTTTGGCCGTTGCCGGGCTGTACTGAATCAGTTCGATCAGATGGTTGCGAAACACGACCTTGCCGGGCGTGACGGCCAGATCGACACCGACCTTGAACTGATCCACGCCCGCGGGCGGCTGCCCGGCCGCCTGACGCAGAACGTCTTCCACCGCGTTGCCGGCGCCTTGCAGAAGGCTCAGGCCGAACGTCGAAGCGGCTCGCTCGAAGACCTCCGGATTCGTCAACGAGAAGTTTGTCGGCGCGAAGATGTCGAGCCATTGGCGCGCGACGAACGAGACGACATCCTCGTGATGACGCGTCGTACCGGGCACGTCACGGGTCGCCGTGTTCCACCATTGCTCCGCGAGCAGAAAGCTCTGCTGCCACAGCCGATACGGTTCCGTCTGCCATGCAAGAGCGGTGAAGCGGTTATCGCCCGGCGTGGCGTCGACGAGCGGCGCGACATAAAGCCCGGCTGCGACGTCTCGCACATAGTCGATGATGCCCCTGGCGTTCTGCATGGCGAGCGCGGCCAGTTCCATGCGCTTACCGGGCGCGGCGGCAAGATGGATGGACCAGTCCGCGAGCGCCAGCGTCAATGCTGCCGGCGACAGTCCTGCCGTCGTTCGGGCGATCATCGCTTCCTTCGCATGATCCAGCGCCCGAAACGGTGCTTCGGGCACGCTGCGCCGTGTGTCTTCGTGAACCAAGTCGTTCCCCGGCGGGGCGGAACTGAGACGGGCATCCATTCGTCGCTTCCTGTCGTTCTGGAATACTGAAGAGGTCTCGCCATGCTCGCGTGCGTGCTCTGACCGATTCTTTGAGATCGGCCGATGGCGGTTTGCATCGCGCACCGTGCACTATGTTGCGCTGCGGGAGAAATGTAGCGTCTTGCGAAGATGGCCGCGTTGACGCAAATCAACGATTGCGGAGAAGCGGATCGTCGCGGCGGGTCTCACCTTTGCGCGAGGGGCGAAATCGGCGAGGAGACCGCATCTTCCGTGGGTGGAATCGGGAAGGTGAGATGCACGCGGAAACCGCGGCCCGGCCCGCTGTCGAGCGACAGCGTGCCCTCGATTTCATCGGCGCGCTCGCGCATGCCGATTAGTCCCAACGAGCTTCCACCGTCCAGCATGGAAAGCGCTGTTCCTCGCCCGTTGTCGGAAATATGCAGGATGCCGATGTTTCCCGCACGTTTCAGATCGATGGTAATTTTGCCGGCACACGCATGCCGTGCGACGTTGGTCAAAGCCTCCTGCACGATATGAAACAAGTTTTCCTCGGCACTCGGTTCGAGGCCGAGGTCATCGGTGCTGAAGCGGGCATCCACCTCGATGCCATACCGTTGCACGAATTCCTCGACGAGTCTTTCGATCGCGGCGGCAAGTCCCAGCGTCTCGAAGGCAACGGGACGCATGCCGCTTGCAATACGCCGCAGCGACGCAACCGTCATGTCAATGAGGCATTCCATATCTCTGACGCGCGTCGATGACGGAGCGGTGATGATGCCGCTTTCGCGAAGCAGCTTCTCGAGGTCGGCAAGCGCCATCTTGAGCGCGGTGAGATTCTGTCCGAGATCGTCATGAAGCTCCCGCGCGATGCGCTTGCGTTCGTCTTCGCGCGCCGACTGGATAGAAGTCGCCGGTCGTGCGGCTCGAGCGGACCTTTCCAGCTCTTGGGTTCGCGGCTTCTGCTCTGGATGGATCGAATCTTCCCTGTCGTTCATTCGTTTCCTCGACGCGCGCCGACGTGAGCGGGAACCGGGGCCACAATGGCCGGATCTCCGGGCAGGTCATTGTGGATGGAACGAACTCGAAGAAACACTGACGCAAATCAAAAATGGCCCCCAGGTATCGGGGGACATTCGATAGGGACCGGTCTATCGTTCGTGATGCAGGCGGCCGCGTCCGCCTTCAATCGAATTGGCGAACCGGCCGTTCAGTGAGACATGAGCACGGGAACGGTCATCGACGCGAGGAGCGTTCGCGTGACGCCGCCGAGCACGAGTTCCTGCCAGCGCGCGTGACCATAGCCGCCCATCACCACCAGGTCCGCATTCAGGTCTGCCGCGCGGGAAAGCAGTAACTCGCCCGCTGAGGCATCGGTCGCGCCGACGCTCGGCGAGATCTCGGCCTTCACGCCGTGTCGCGCGAGGGACTTCGCGATATCCGCGCCGGGAATGCGCTCGCCATGCGCTCCGCCCCGGTCCGTATCGATGCTGACAATCGACACGCGCTCAGCCGTCTTGAGCAGGGGCATTGCGTCGTGAACGGCTCGGGCCGCTTCGCGACTTCCGTTCCAGGCGACCATGGAACGTCGGCTGGGCTCGGCGAAAAAGCCCGTGTAGGGAAGGAGCAGGACCGGACGCCCGGAGGACAAAATAAGTGTCTCCGGAAAATGATCGCCGACGTAGGCTTCTGCATCGCCCGGATCGTCCTGGCTCACGACCACCAGATCCGCGCAGCGCGCGAGACGCGGCACCACGACGTTCGCAGGCTCGGTCGTTTCGATCCATTCGCCGGGCACGCCCGCGCGCTTCAGCTCCGCGTGAAACAGCCGCTCGATCGCGCCGCGCCTTTCGCGCCGCATGGCCGCGTGCTGCTCGTAGTATCCGGCGGTCCCCGCCATGACTTCGAACGCGCGCGGGTCGGGTTCGAAGATCGCGAATAGTCCGACGATGTGTGCGTCGAAGCGCCTCGCGAGCTGCAAGGCGGTTTCCAGCCTCGGATGCGCACGCACGCTGGTGTCGAGATGCACGAGAACGGTCTTGTAGCTCATCACGTCACTCCTTGAACCGAAGGGCAAGCAGGTGAACACGTCGATTGCACGGATCCTCACAGCCAATGAGTCTAGAGACGTGGCGCGGAGATCCGATTGATGCAGGTCAACGGCGCGGCGCTTCGTCGCCGTGGTCCGCTTCCGTTGACTCAGGTCAATCGCCGATGCCGGCCCGGGCCATACAGTGGCCGCGTCGACACAACGTCATGCGCTCACGAGGAGTTCGAAGATGAAAGCACTTGTCTATCATGGCCCGGGGAAAAAGTCGCTCGACGAGCGCCCCGTTCCGAAGCTCGCCAACGCCACGGATGCGATCGTGCGCGTGACGCGAACGACCATCTGCGGCACCGATCTGCACATCCTCAAGGGCGACGTGCCGAGCTGCGAGCCCGGCCGCGTGCTCGGACACGAGGGCGTCGGCATCGTCGAAGAAGTGGGCGCGGCCGTTGCCGCATTCAAGCCGGGCGATCACGTGCTGATCTCGTGCATCTCCTCTTGCGGCAAGTGCGAGGCATGCCGGCGCAGCATGTATTCGCATTGCGCGACGGGCGGCTGGATACTCGGCAATCGCATCGACGGCACGCAGGCCGAGTATGTTCGCATTCCGCATGCCGACACGAGCCTTTACCCGATCCCGCCCGGTGTGGAGGAAGAGGCGCTCGCCATGCTGTCGGATATTCTTCCGACGGGCTTCGAATGCGGCGTGCTCAATGGCCGCGTGCAGCCCGGCAGCACGGTCGCGATCGTAGGCGCAGGGCCGATTGGTCTTGCCGCCTTGCTCACCGCGCAGTTCTATGCGCCGGCGCAGATCATCATGATCGATCGCGACAAGCATCGTCTTGAAGTGGCGCGCACTTTCGGTGCGACCGCGTGCATCGATATCGGACCGACGGAACCTGTCGCCGAGGTCTTGCGCCTGACGGATGGCGCGGGCGTGGATTGCGCGGTGGAAGCGGTCGGCGTGCCTTCGACCTTCGAGCTGTGCCAGTCGATCATCGCGGCAGGCGGGACCGTCGCGAACGTGGGCGTGCATGGCGCGAAAGCCGATCTGCATCTCGAAACGCTGTGGGACCGCAACGTCACGATCACCACGCGGCTGGTCGACACGGTGAGCACGCCCATGCTGCTCAAGACGGTGCGCGCGGGGCGCCTGGATCCGCAGCGGCTCATCACGCATCGCTTCTCGCTGGGCGACGTGCTGGATGCGTATGCGACCTTCAGCAACGCGGCGGACACTCACGCGCTTAAGGTCCTGATCGAGGTCTCATGAATCGCCCGAGGCGGCGCACGCGGCAGAAGGCGAGAGCAAACGGAAAGTCGCGCCGCCTTCTGCCGATCGCCAATTACGCGGTCCGGGAGAACGAAGGTGTCGAGAGTGCTGGTGGTCTGCTTTTCACGCAGCGGCAGGACGCGCTCGCTGGGCACGACGCTCGCCGCATGTTTGCGCGCCGATTTCGAGGCGATCACGGAGCCCGCCGATCGCGCGGGCGTGTCCGGATATCTGCGCTCGCTTGCCGACACCCTGTTCGGACGAAGCGTGCGCCTCGATCCGCCACAGCACAATGTGACGCGTTACGACGTGGTCATCATCGGCACGCCCGTGTGGGCCGGCAAAGTCAGCGCGCCGGTGCGCGCGTGGCTGGCGGCCAACCGGCGCAAGCTGCCGCATGTGGCTTTCTTCTGCACACAACGCGCGTGCGGCGCGGCCACGGTCTTCGCGGACATGAAGAAGTTCGTCGGCAAGCAGCCCGTCGCGCGCTGCACGATCACAGGCACACCCCGCGCGGACGATGAGCGGCGCGTCATCGATACCTTCGTTAAGCAGATCGAACGCAGACTCGCGCGGATCGACAATCTGGAGTCGGTGGTCTGAGCGAGACGCCCCCAAGGAGAGCCTTCACGTACCGGAACATCATGGTCGCGCTCGACGGGAGTAAATCGTCGCAGCGCGCGCTGGACGAAACGGCGCACATTGCGAAGTGTTCGAACGCGCGGGTGCACATCGTCTTCGTGGCGGATGCGGCAGCGCTCTCATCGTATCCGGCGCGCTACCGCTCGGAGGTGTTCGGCCATGCGCGTCGCATGCTCGACGACGCGCAGGCGCATTTGCACGCCGCGGGCACCGAATGCGAAACGCAACTGCTGGAAACGCAAAGCCACGCCGATCCGGTTGCGCGATGCCTCCAGCGCTGCGCGGTGGAACGGTCGGCCGATCTCGTCGTGATGGGAACGCACGGCCGCGCCGGATTTCGGCGGCTGGTGCTGGGCAGCGTCGCGGAGGCGTTCTTGAGAAATTCGACATGCCCCGTGCTTATGATTCGCTCACGTCCTCAGGCATGACAAGGCGACCGTTCAGGGCATTCAAATCGGACCGCTTCGAAACCAGACTATCGCGACATGGGACACTGGATGCGTGAAGTGGGCGCGGGCGGCGTCGAAACGCACGATGCACCCGCCGCCGTGCGCGCCTGGCATCTGCTGCGCTGGCCGCCGTTCGCCGCTCAGCTCCTGCTTGTTCCAGCTTTCTACCTCGAACTCATCGGTCCGTCCGTCGCGCTGTTCTGGGCGCGCGGGCTCGACGTATTCGCTGGCCTTGCATGCATCGGCGTGATGGGTCACATGCTCGCGCTGACCCGTCATCGCGCGGCGTTTCTGCGTAGCAATGCCTTGGACGCGGGCCTCGGCTTGGCCGCGCTACTGAGCGTCTTCGCGAGCGCCGCACGCTGGTCGGCGAGCGGATGGGTGCTGAGACTCGTGTTCATGGGCGCGCTCGCATTGCGTATCGTGCTCGCGCTGCGGGCGTTGTTCGTTCCTCATCGCCTGTTGATCTTGCTGTCGATCGGCGCGGTGCTCATCTTGCTTGCGGGCGGCGGCTTCTATTGTCTGGAACCGCGCGTGCAGACATACGCGGACGGTTTTTGGCTCGCGTTCGAAAGCAGCGCGAGCGTCGGCTACGGCGACATCGCTCCGACGACGCCGGCCTCGCGGGTCTTCGCCGTGTTCATCGTGCTGTTGGGCTACGGCATGCTGTCGCTCACCTTCGCGAGCATCGCGGCGCTGCTCATCGGCAACGAAGAAAAGCAGCTTCGGCGGGACATGCACAAAGATATCAAGCGCCTCGAGACGGAGATGGCGGACATGCGGGAAGACCTGAGCACGCTGCGTGAACTGCGCTCTCGCCCGGATGCTGCCACCAACCACGATGCCACAAAGCAAGCCACGAGGCGCGCGCCCCGATGAGCCGGCGCGCCGGCACCGCGTTCCGATGAGTTAAATCAAACCCGGAGCGCCCGCGCGCCGGTATCGTCGTGGCATCGACGAAGCCTCTGGAGCGGAGTGCAAGATGAGAAAGTCGGCGCTGTGCGCAGCATTGCTGCTCGGACTCGCGGCATGCGCGCCCGATGACCGCTGGAATCGATTCAGGCAAACGGAGCCGGCGCTCGTCGAGGCGCGGGAATTTGCCGCGATCGATTGCGCCGGCCCGGACGAATGCTCGCGCCGTTGGGAGCGGACCCGGGAGTATGTCGCGCGCTACTCCGCCACGCGCATCCGCCGTGCGAACGCCGCCGAGATAGAAACGGGACGCCCGCTCGAAGCCGGCGTCGTCTATCTGTAGGCGACACGCACGCCGTCGGGTACGAGCAGTGACGATGCGCGCATAAGCCTCAAAGGCATGTGCCGGGGCATGTATGGAATGGATGGCGGGCCGGGCCTGCTATATGCGCGATGCGCGAGCCAGATACGCAGCATCGAGATGAAGTTTCGCGCCTTCGTGCTGGCGCCGGCTGACGGTCCGATAGACGACGCGGCGTGATCGCACGCCGCGGGGATGAGTCGCCGGTGACGCGCCGATGGTGAAGCATGTAGCGCATCAGACGCCCGCTTCGCAGTGTATGCAGGAACCGTGAAGGAAGGGAGAGAAAGACCATGGGCCTCGGAATGCAGATCGCCTGTCTGGGTTTTGCCGGCTCGGATGAGATAGAGCGAGAAGCCGGCGTCGGTCTGGTTCGGCTCGAACGCGTCGCGAAAGACATTGCCAACTGCCACTTGAGCATCGAGGCCCATCTCGACCAGTCGGGAACCTGCCTCTATGATGCCCGGCTCGATCTGGTGACGCGCGAATTCGACGTCGTCTCGGCCGGGAGTATCTCGAGTTCCGATTTGAGCGCGGCGATCCATCAGGTGTTCGAGCATGCCGTGCGCCTTCTTCGGCAGAGAAGCAGCGCATGATCTACGAAGCGATGCGCGTCGGTCACCGGATGCGCAGAGCGCATACTTCCGGGCGCTCACACGAAGAGCGCTCCGCGCGTGCGCCAGTCCCGCTCTTTAACCCGAGGCGTTGCTCATACCCGTTCGAGCCCCTCGCGATCCAGAATCCGCACTTCCTTGCCTCGCGTGTCCACCACGCCAGCCTTATGCAGCTTTGAGAACATCCGGCTCACCGTTTCCAGCTTGAGGCCCAGATAACTGCCGATTTCCTCGCGCGTCATTCGCAGCACGAACTGCGCCGGCGAATAGCCGCGCGCCTTCATGCGCGACGAGAGATTGAGCAGGAACGCAGCGACGCGCTGTTCCGCCGACATCGTGCCGAGCAGCATCATGAGCCTGGATTCGCGCACGATTTCGCTGCCCATCAGACGATGTACGTGATGCTGAATGGTCCTGACCTCGCGGCACAGCCGTTCGAGCAGATCGAACGGAATGACGCAAACCACGCTCTCCTCCAGTGCGGTGGCGTCGCAGCTATAGTGGTCCGAACTCACGCCGTCGAGCCCGAGCGCGTCGCCCGCCAGGTGAAAGCCCGTGACTTGCCCGTTGCCTTCGCGATGCATGACGACGGTCTTGAAGCAGCCGCTGCGTACGGCATAGAGGCTGCGGAATGCGTCGCCGCAGCGGTAGAGCGTTTCGCCGCGCCGTACGGTCCGCGTCGCGCAGATGATCGCATCGAGCCGCTCGTATTCATCGCGCGAGAGCCCGCCCGGCATGCAGATTCGCTGCATCGAACAGGTCGAGCAGCGCACGCCGTTGCGTGTCGCGGCGGACCTG
>NZ_JARUXJ010000245.1:0-19802 GCF_031451465.1 Caballeronia sp. LZ003
ACGTGCGCGGCACCGTCACGGCGTGCGCAGCGGGGAAAGCGTCTTTCAGCTGAAAAGAGGAGGTGCCCGCGACAGCGGCAGGGAATGAGGCGAACGGCGAACCGGCGTACGTGCAGGAGCTGCACTCCAAGACGGCGCGACACGTGTCAGGCCGAAAAGCACAACGGCAAGCACAACTCCCACGCAAGCTAGAACAAGCGCGGCACTGAATGGGCAAATCCCATCGTCTGCCGCCATTGATTCGTGCGAGTGAGAGTCCGACATGCCAGACATCTCCGGGACGTTGTCCATCGTGCCCATCATCTGACCCATGTCCATTTCGGGCGATGTTTCGGGCATCGTCGCGGTTGGGTTGGCGTGATGCGTGAACATTGGACCGTGCCCCGAACACATCACAAGCGTGAGATCGCCGGTAGCCACTGATATGGGGTCGAGCATAATCCCGCCCGGCAGGAGCGCGCGCACGTACAAGAGGGCGAGCGCAGCCAGCAGGCGTCGCCGGCCGATCGCGCTGCCCCGAAACAAAAAGCGCCGAAAGGGATACATAGCGCGCATTCTACCTTTCGTTGTGGAAAGGCATGCAATCATGCATTTAGCAAAGGCTGCGCATATGCCTATAGGGCGACAAGATGAGCGGTAGCACGTTGCATTAAAGAGTTCGACGTTCTTCCTCAGTACACTGGACTGCTAATGATCATAAGCAGTGAGGGTTTTAATGGGTAAAATGGGGGTAGCGTTATTTACGCCTCGCCGAACGCCCATTAGCACGGGGCAGAGGCGGGTGTTCGGACTAGTCAGCGGGCTGGGACGTTACTGCCAGGTGGCAGTTTGCGCGGCGGGCGGAAGCTGAGCGGCGACGCTCTATGGTGAGGTGAGCACCTGCGGGAGCACGCGCGCGACAATCGATGGCCAATCAACCTCAACAATTGACGCTTCCCACGCCGCGCACCTACACCCGCACCGACTTCACGGCGCTGCGCGCGTTTGTGCAGCGCGTGCCTGCGGCCACCATCGCGCGGCTTTACTACGACGTCGAACGCTCGCCCCATGCGGCGAGCGCTGAGACCACCGAGCGCTATCTGCGTCAAATGCGTGATGACCTGGTAAGTCTGGCGCTCAAACACGGCTCATCGGTGCTCGCCGATCACCTCAAACTCGATCAAACAACACGGCAGCGCGCGGCTTACCGCCATGACGCTACGCATGGTCGAGCAGGCGTCGACCCTGGCGGCCGCTACGCCGACGCTGGCTCACCCGGTCGAGCTGTGGTTCCGGCCGCTGATCGCGCGACGGCTGATCGGCGAGGGAATCACCACGCTGGGCGCCCTGATCGAGTATTGCAACGCGCGCGGCGGCAGCTGGTGGCGATCCGTGCCGCGCATCGGACCCTTGCGCGCGGCAACGCTGGTGGCATGGCTGCGTCGGCATGAGCGAAGCCTCGGCGCACGCGTCGCCGACGACGTCGATGCGAGGCCACTCGATGTCACCTTTCGCGCAGCGGGCGAGCCGCTCGCCATCGTGGTGGGCGGCGATCCGGCCGTGCCCCGTCTGGCGCCCTTCGAGCAGCTCGCCGTGCCGGCCGAGTTATCGGGCGGTGATGGACTCCATCGAGGCATCAACCGCTCGGGCAGCTTCGCCTTCATTCGTGCCGAGCACGATCTGGCCGCCGTGCACGCCTACCTGCACCGGTATCGCGATCGTCCGGTGACCCTGCGCGCCTATACGCGGGAGCTCGAACGGCTGATTTTGTGGAGCGTCGTGGTTCGACAAAAGCCGCTTTCGTCGCTGCTGGTGGAAGACTGCGAGGCGTACAAGGATTTTTGAAAGCGCCGATTGCCAGCTTTACGGGACCGAAGCGTCCACGCACGAGCGGCCGTTGGCGCCCCTTTGCGCCCGAGGGGCTGTCGGAAGACAGTCAAGCGTATGCGGTCCGCGTGATTCGTGCGGCGTTCGCCTGGCTCGTCGAGGTGCGGTACCTCGCAGGCAACCCGTGGAGCGCCCTGCATGAGCCGGCGACGGTGATCCGCGAGTCCGCCGTCCAGGTTCACCGCGCATTACCCGCCGATCTCTGGACGCGCGTACGACGGCTGCTCGATGAGCGTTGCACGGCCCTAATCCTGCCGACGCCAACGGAGCCGGGAGAGGCAGGGGCGCGTTTGAGCAAGCAGGCGCGAGCGCGTGTGGAGCAAGAGGCGGCGCCTCAGTGGCGTGCGGCGCGGGCGGCCATTCTCTTGATGGGCGACTCGGGACTGCGTCGCGTTGAAGCCGCTCAGGCAAGGCGTGAACATCTGCGCGCTTCTGACGTCAGAAGCGAATTATCGACGCCCGCGAGTCGCGAATCGGGGAAGGCGCCTCCGGCAGGCGAAGCATCGAGGTCGCTTCCTCGAACCGTCTGGACCCTGACGATCGTCGGCAAGCGGCGCAAGCAACGCACGGTGCCGGTGAGCGGCGCCACGCTTGATGCGCTGCGCGCGCATTGGGCGGACCGGGATCGTGACTTCGATGGTCAGGCGCACGGGCCGCTCATTGCGCCAGTCTGGATTCCCGAAACCGACGCTGCGCAGAATCGACACACCACTGACGACCGTGACGTGGCTTACACGCCGGACGCACTTGGGCGGCTGGTCCGCATGGCCGTCCGGCGACTCGTGGTCGAGCTGCGGGCCGATCCGACGGGCTTGAGCGAAATGAGCACCGAGGACTTGGTGCAACTGGTAAACACCTCGGCGCATGCGTTTCGCCACACCTTCGGTACACGCGCCGTCGCTCGAGATATGCCGACGGACGTTGTTCAGTCGATCCTTGGGCATGCGTCACTCCAGACCACGTCCATCTACGTCAAAGCAGAGAAGCGGCGCATGCTTGAGGCGGCGGCACGGTACTACGCGGATGACGACGCCTAGCCTTTGAAAGCGCCGGGCCGGTGCTTGCACACTGGGCTTGATCAGTAGGGAAAAGCCGAAAAGCGGCAGACTTGGGGAGCATCCGGGGTCGCAGGTAGTTACTCAGATGTGAGGCTTCGCGTCATAAGAAATTCCGCGTATGCAAGTCCGATGTTATTCGAAGCGAGGCACAAAGCACTGTGCTCGCCTGGCAATCGACCGATGCTCGCGAAATCCAATCTATTTAATAACTTTCACATGCAATATACCTACGAGACCCTTTGCGAGCGGACATGGGCGGCGGTAAATCGCTACATTGGTGAAGCAAACAATCTGACGAAATACCCGAACGTCGCTCGTGAGCAACTGGGTGCCGCCCGCGGCATAGTCATAGGTTTTTTTGCGCTCACGTTCGACGCACCGGCCAGTCGGGCCGACCAAGCGGATATGCTTGACCGCATTGCGCGTGCCCAAAATCAATTGCGAGAGCAGTGCCGCGAACGAACGCCGAGGACCTGACTACTCGATATGAGGTTTAGCCAGATTAGCCAGCTCTTGATTGCGTCGAAAACGAGGAGGCAATCTGATGGACGCCGACGACGACGCGCAAAAGCCCTAAATGCCTATGTTTCTCGAACGAACGAACGCCCGCGGTTAGTTCCGTGGGCGTTTTGCTATGGCAACGATCGCCGATTAAGACGCGCGGGCAATGTTCCGCTAGCTTCGTTCTCATTTTCCGCGGATGCCGGTCGCCAATTTATTGGCGCCGTCGCACGGCCGTAGTTCGGATTTTTGACGTTGAGCCAGTCACGGGTGTAGCCGGCCGAGTACGGCGCTTTGAGCCGTTTCGCCATAACCCCTTCGAGGTTGAATCGCGCTGCGCGCTCGAATGCCAGCTCGCCTTGCTCCTCGATGCCATCAACGTACACGATGACCATCGTGTCTGCAAAGCTCTCGCGCAACATCGCTTTCCTATCAAAAAGCCGCATGCGTCGCATGTCGTGGTGGCCCCAAGCGAGCATGTCGAAAACGTAGATCCGTGCCGGATCCTCCGTAGCGGCCGCATGTAGGCTCAGTGGATGGCGGCTTCGCGTCCGCCGTTGAAGGCGTTCTAAGGAAGTGCGACCGGTGCCGTCATCGACGGTCAGCTCCGCGTCCCAAGAGAAGCTACCAGGAATATCCGCAACCGCGGCAACGACTTCGGGGAAATGTTCGTTAAGGGACTTACCATTGCGCGAGATCAAATCAACTGAGCTGCCTACCTTCCGCACCAGCGCCCGGTAGCCGTCGTATTTGACTTCAAAGATCCATCCCTCGCGGGAAAACGGACCGGGAGCTGGGATGCCATGCATGAGATCAGCAGCTTCAAGCGACAATAGCATGCTCAGGTTCCACAAACGGCGCGCTGGCAGGAGCTAGCTTCGCCTCGCAAAAGCTTGGCGACTTACTTTTGCCGTGCAAATCCGACATACCGCATTCCGAGTGCCCGGTGCTACGAAGCTCTGCGAACCTGGCTTCCCGATTCAGTCTGCCCGGGACCGGCTCGATGGCTTAGGAATTAGGTGGAACGGCCGACTTCGGCGGGAAAACTTCTGACGTCAGAAGCGGCTCACCAAAATTTGCGTGGAGCATAGCGGGTAGAACTTCTTCCATATGGGTTCGCCAATATGTTTTGAGCAGGCGCTGACGCGCCGTCGCGCAGGTTGCCGACCGAAGTCGTCCACCTATTGGACGATGCATCGTGCAAACCACCTCGATCTACGTCAAGGCGGAGAAGCAGCGTATGCTCGAAGCGGCGGCACGTTATAACGCGGACGACGGTGAGTGAGTCGTGCAACCAGCGCGATGTATGTCGTTGCCGCGTTCGTAGCAGCTGATACTGAGCACTCACGTATCGCCGAACCGTTCGCCAATAAGCGAATCGTAGTGGCGAGGGAAGGGCAGCAACGATTGCCCGCATCATAGCGTCCAGGCCCGTAAGACTCGAAAATGAGTGCGCGAGGACGCGAGCTGTACGGCGAGTGACATAACCTTCGCGGAAGCTATTAACACGAGTGCGATATTCTTTCCATCTTCGAGAACCTAGTCTACATGCTTACACCTGAAGGCGCGGATGACACCGAAGTCATCGTTCGACCGGCCGCTTATGGACGCTGGCAGGTCGAGATTCCGACCGGTCACGGGGTTGCTGTCAATTTAGTCGACGACGAGCGCGCGGCAATCGCTTTCGCGCACGCCGTCCGTCCTGGCGCCGACATTCGAGTGCTGCCTGCAGCAGGGTGACTGCCGCAGCGAGCGATGGTCTTATCGCGAAGGGAAGGGAGCGCCCAACTTTGCCGGGTCGCTAGAGGGACGCATGCGGAAAGTGCTAGTACGTGCTTCGCGCGTTGCATCCGGTCCGCGCCGCTCTTCGGCGACGGCTTAACGGAATGAGCCAAGTCGGTCACGACAGCTTTTGGCCATTGACAAGCGTATGCTGATCTCATCCTCGACCCTCAGGAAAAATCATGCGTCCGCAAACATATCTGAGGATCTACTGCACTTCTTGCGGCTTCTGGTCCGGCTGCATCTTTATCGATGATGTAGCGGTGAAAGGCATCTTTGGATGCCGGAGTCCATATGAGGTGGAGATCTGGGCCAAGGACTCTGTCTATCGCCTTGAGGTGATCAAGATTGAGTCCCATTGAATCGACCCGGCGACCCCAATCGACCATGCAGCGACGGACTGACCCGCGAATCTACAAGCCGACAGCACAGGGGCAAGTTGGCTCACGCCCGTCCCAAGCGTTGTCTGATGCCACTGAGGTGCACGACAGCATTTCCAGCAATCGATACTCATTGTATAAGCGCGTCCCAGGCAGCTACCGGGTCTTCGAGGTTGCCTTCAATAAAGAAAATGCGAGGTGGAGATGGGCTGCTGTGACAGGATGCGATAAGCGCGAGCAAGACACCCCCGCGCCCCAAACATTCGCATCGGAGCGTCTTGCCGTCATCAACGCAAAGCGGCAGTTGGACGGGGACTTTTGGGTGATGACCACTTGGCCCGATTCGATTCGGACCGCGTTTCATGATTGGGATGGCATTCTCTCGGTAGGTGAAGTCTTGGTGATCCATTGGAACCGAAGACCGCGCCGGATGTAACAAGCTCGAGAACGCAAGAAAAGCGCAAACATCTTCGGCTGCGCCTAAGTGGTCGCCACCCAGACGGTCATCTCATCTTCTGAGAAAGTCCGTCGGCGTCAGGCGAATCGTGTCGGAGCTGACAACCAGAGACTTTCGTTCCGCCACCGCACGGATGCGAGCATATCCGTCTACAAAGCACCGCCGTATGCGTTCATCGTGAGCCGGTAAATCGAGCCAGAAGCACTGCTGCAACGCTTCTAACAAGATGACGCAGTCAACCTGCTGACCATTTTTGAGTATTGCGAACTCGACTCCATGTCGGGTCAGCTGAAACTGAGATTCGCTCGGAGCCGCTTTCATAGGGACGTCGGTAACCGTTATAGCTCGGGGTTTGCAATATCGCCACCGACGATCTCTTTACCGAGTTGCTGGGCAGCTGCGAGCGCCTCGTCCGGTCCCGTGTAAGGGCCGATTGGCGAAGCGCCATCAAACGGATATAACAGCTTGGAATCCGTCTTACGCACCACCTTCAACGTGCCGTGAAAGCCGCTCGCGCGAGTGCCGCGGTAGGACGCATAAACAGCAAAGTCGTTCTCGGTCAAGCCGGCCGCCGGTGCGACAGATTTGAACGGGAAGAGAACTAGCTTTGGTCGTTTTCCGTTGCGCATAGCACCGTTGAAATAGACGAACAGTTCGATCTCAGCAAAAAATGTACCAAAAGCAATGGGACAGGCGCGAGATAATCGCCAACTGTGCGTGCTCGCGTGGACCGCGCCCGCTGCGGTCGCACAAGGCGCGGGAGCGTGGCTCCATTGAACGGATCTGTGGCCGACCTCGCGTCATTGCTTGACATTTCAGCCCGGCGTCGTCAACGAATTTGTGCCTCGTGAACCTTTCAAGGGCGACGAGCCGCCAGTGAACGTAAATGCACACCTGTGCACCGCACGCTGAACAACGTCAGCGTCCTAACCTCGCTTGCGTTCTTGCTCGAGGTGCCAGCCCAATACTGTTTCGAAGTGCGCCCGAAAGGGCGTGCGGATGCTCGCCGGTGTCTGGCGAATATAAGCTTCGGCGCGCGTCCGTTCGTCGCCATGCAGTGACTGCACATAGGCAGTTGCATCATCCACGCTCGGTACTCGACCGTTGTGACCGCGCGACTTTGCCGGCAACGCCGTCCAGATGACGGCGTCTGCCCCGGTGCGGTCCATCCATTCGGTCAGCGTCTGAGATTGCTGGTATTCAATACCCCCAGGCCCCGGAATACTGCCAATCCATTCGTCAGAATTCGCGCGCATGTCTTCTCGGATCCGCAGCGCTTCTTGTGCAAAACTAAGCGAATCAACCAGAACCGGTGCCCAAAAAGTTGGTTGTACCGGTGCGCCCTCAAGCACGACGAGACTGATACAAGGGTACAACCGGGCCAGGCGGGTCGTTTCACGTGTACTGATGAATCGTGGGGAATGGAAAGCTTTGCTGGAAGCCCATTAGCATTCGGGATGCCGTCAAAAATCAAACGTATACGCTTTGATCTTTGCGATTTGCGGGTTAAGCCTTAAGCAGCAAATACGCCGCTCGTTCCAGAACTCTTTGTGCTACCTTTTGTATGTTCATAAGCAATCCATACATCGATGCCGTCCTCTAGCACTTATGCGCGCCGTTGGACAAGTCGTCGCGTAGTGCGCCGCGGCAGCCGGCTGCGAGTGCTGGTGGTAGACGATAATGCGAATGCCGCGGACGCTTTTACCGCGTATTTCGGACTGTTTGGAACAACTTCGAAGGCTGCCTACGGGGGCGCAAGCGCGATTTGCACAGCGCTGAAGTGGGTGCCGAGTGTTGTTTTCCTCGACATATCTATGCCCGAATTAGACGGGTTTGCGGTGGCGCGACGATTCAGATCCGAACCTCTGCTCAAAGACGTCGTAATAGTCGCCCTAACTGCGCACGACGAGGCCTTCGTTCAGCAGCGTGCTCCGATAGGCGACTTCGACGGCTATTGTCAAAAAGGCAACCCCGCGACTGCGTTAGTCGAATTGCTTGAACAGCTCACCGCTGAAGTTTGAAAGCGTACGCCCGCGAGGGGCGGGCTGTCGCGCTGGTCTGCCGGAGCAATCCTGGCTCTTGTCGGGGTCGGCCTCTTCATCGTTATTTCCGCGCCCAAGCGTTTGAGCCATAAATAGCACGTTTCGTATTAAGCGCCAAATTTAGTCGGGGAGCGATGCCTCCGGTGATGCCTGTGACCTCCCATCCCCGTCGAGCTAGCGTCCCGAGGAGTTAGTGCACAACTCCGGGCGCAGGACGACAATGCAGCGCAACCGGTGATCGGGTTGTGCTCATTCGCTGCGTTGTTCGTCGCTTCCAAACCCTCAAGCATGAAGCGAAATAAGGGAACGGAAGCGCGAAAGCCGTGGAACCGAGCTTGCTTCCCGATCGGAAACTTCTTGAACGTCGAACTATGAAAGCAATTATCTGGGGACATACGACCCTTGCCGAGGGACATGAAGAAATTCACCGCTTCGCTTTCGAGCTTCAGGATGGAAGTGAAGCGCCTTCCGTGCGCGAGTCGGTTTCGCTGCGGACAGCTCGGGTAGTCGTTGCACATCTCGAAGACGGGAACGCGTTGATTGAGATGTTTCGAGCCATCGTAAGTTGTGACCCGGGGAGTTACGACGACTTGATTGGCCGATGCTTTGAGGATAACTTTATTGAGAACGGTCCAAGCGATCGGGTCAACATTCGCGAAGGCTGGCAAAACGCCGACCATTAAGCACCGGGAGCAGACCGCAAATTCGTGGATACCGCATACCGCTACTTCAAAACGATGCTTACGGTCGAAACGAAATGCACCGGATCATGCGTGTCAAACAATGGTCCACCGCTTGGGGACGCTTGCATTGTCAAGGATCAGTTGAATGGCGCGGTGATAGTCGCGAATGGCGCCAGCTGAAGAACTGCCGCTTGGAGACTTAACTCGGCTTCAAATTGCGGATTTTAACTGGAACACGCTCCGGCGACTTGCCTTTTTCCGGGAGCATTGTCGGCTTGCTGGATGGCGCCCTCGCTCGCACGCCGTCAACACCGTGGCATAGCAGGGCGAGCCAAAGCAATGCAACCCGCTGGAAGAGTAGTGGCGTCGCGCCGCTCGCCGGGGATCGGGAGTGGGGGAGACTACAAGCAGCCCACGCAATATGGCCTGATTTTTAACGGACGAGCTTTAACGTCACAACCGCGCAGACCGCGCGCGGTTGAGATCTAACGGCCTTTAAACGGCTTGCCCTGCGCCAAGGTCAGCGCCTGTCGTGGGATTTGCGGCTGGGTCTGAGGCTGTGCGAGAAGCCATCGATTGCAGCGCCTGCACTTCCTGCTCCGATACCTGAACAGTGGCCGTGCCGTCTCCGCCATCGACTGCCGGCTGCGGATCCTCGACGAACTGCCAGTCGCCGCCCTGGTTCCAAGGGCCTCGGGCGTCGTCGCCTTTGGACATATTGAAATAGACGCTCGTGAATTCCGGGTCACCGGGCAGCTTGCCCTGCGGGAAGTTCGGCTGGATGGCGTGCAGCGCTTTCTCGAAAGACTTTTGGTGGGCAATCTCGCGCGTCATCAGAAAACCCAACGCCTCTTTGATGCCTGGATCATCAGTGACGTTGATCAGTCGTTCGTAGACGATCTTGGCGCGCGCTTCCGCGGCGATGTTCGAACGCAGATCGGCAGTGGGTTCGCCAATGGTGTCGATATAGGCCGCCGTCCACGGTACGCCGGCAGAATTGGTGAGCGGCGCTCCACCGCCATAGAGGATCGAGGTGATATGCGAATCGTTGCCCGCGCCAGTCAGCGAACGATACATTTCGGCTTCAGCCTGTACGCCTTCGGCCAGCTGGCCCTTGGCGCCCTTGTTGAGCATCGCGACAATCGAGCCGATCACCTCAAGGTGGCTCAGCTCCTCGGTCGCGATATCGAACAGCAGGTCTTTACGTCCCGGATCGACGGTAACTTCGTCATGCCTACGGCCCTGTGCGATGTCACCGACGACATGCTCATCGCGCAGGAAGAGACCTTCGGACCCGTCGCCGCCATTCTTGCGTTCGATACGGAAGCCGAAGTCGTTGCCCGCGCGAACGTTTCCGAGATGGGGTTGGCGGCCTATGTGTTCACTTCCGACCTGAACCGCGCGATCCGTTGCTCGGCCGCGCTCGAATACGGCATGGTGGCGGTGAATACTCCGTCCTTCACGGGGCCGCCCGTGCCCTTCGGCGGATGGAAGGAATCCGGACTCGGCCGGGAAGGTTCGACGCACGGCATCGACGAATTCCTCGAACTGAAATATGTATGCATCGACGATCTCACGCGCGGCATGACGCCATCCCACACTGTTTGAGCGACTCAATCAGGCTGAACCAGAGTTCGTCATAAAAAGGAATAGTCATGGAATACATCGATCAGATTGCCGAGATGGACCGCCGCTCGGTGCTGCATCCGTTCACGTATCTGAAGGACTACGCGACGGGCACGACTGACCCCGTCATCGTCGAGACGGGCAAGGGCGTGCGTATCAAGGATGCGACGGGCCGCGAGTATATCGACGGTTTCGCCGGTCTCTACTGCGTGAACGTGGGCTACGGTCGAACCGAAGTGGCCGAGGCCATCGCGCGTCAGGCATACAAGCTCGCCTATTACCACAGCTATGCATCGCATACGACCGACCAGCTCGCGAAGCTCTCGGACCGCCTCGTGAAGATGGCGCCAGGCAAGATGTCGAAGGTGTTTTACGGGCTGTCAGGTTCGGATGCCAACGAAACGCAGGCGAAGCTCGTGTGGTACTACAACAACCTGCGCGGCTTGCCGCAAAAGAAGAAGATCATCTCGCGCGAGCGCGGCTATCACGGTTGCTCGGTGGTGTCCGGATCGATGACGGGACTGAGTTTCTATCACGACCACATGGATCTGCCGACCGCGCGAATCCTGCATACGGGCGTGCCGCATCACTACTGGGGTTCGGAGCCGGGCGAGAGTGTCGCGGCCTTCGTCGCGCGTCGTGCGGCCGAACTCGAAGCGATGATCCTGCGCGAAGGGCCAGAGACGGTCGGCGCGTTCATCGGTGAACCCGTGCTCGGCACGGGCGGCATCATTCCCGCCCCCGAGGGCTATTGGCCCGCCGTTCAGGCGGTCCTGAAGAAATACGATGTGCTCCTGATCGCCGATGAAGTGATCACCGGCTTCGGCCGCACCGGGAAGCTGTTCGGCTCCACGCTCTACGGGATGGAACCGGATCTCGTCACGGTGGCGAAGGGGCTGACCGCCGCGTATGCACCGCTGTCCGCGAGCATCGTCAGCGAGAAGGTTTATCAGGTGATGGAGGACGCGACACCGCAGGTCGGCAGCTTCTCGCATGGTTATACCTACTCAGGGCACCCGATCAGTGTCGCGGCGGCCAACGCGGTGCTCGATATTGTCGAAGCGGAAGACCTGCCCGGCAAAGCCGAAACCAACGGCGCGTACATGCAGACACGCTTCAAGGAACGTTTTGCAAATCTTCCCTTCGTCGGCGAGGTGCGTGGCGTCGGCATGATGGCGGCGGTCGAGTTCGTCGCGGACCCGGAGAAGAAGCAGCGCTTCGATCCGGCGCTGAAAGTCGGTGCACGTATTTCGCAGGCCGCTCGCGACCGCGGGCTCATTGCACGCGCCATGCCGCACGGCGACATCCTGGGCTTCGCACCCCCGCTCACCATGACGCAGACCGAGATCGACGAGATGGTGGATATCGCAGGCAAGGCCATCGATCAGGTCACGCAGAAATTGCACAAATCCGGCGATCTTTGACTACGCCGCATCAATCGGATGACTTCCATGACAGCCAAGCCCATCCTCGAAATCCGCGATCTGAAGAAGCGCTTCGCCGCCGATCTGGTTCTCAACGGTATCAACCTGAAAGTGAATCAGGGCGAGGTCATCTCGTTGATCGGATCTTCGGGATCGGGGAAGAGCACGCTGCTCAGATGCATTAACTTTCTTGAGATGCCTACCTCCGGCGCGGTGAGCCTGCATGGGCAGACCGTGCAGTTCGATACCGACCGGCAGGGCATCAGTTCATCGAGCAATACGGCCGCCATTCCGGAGTTTCGCAAGCAGATCGGCATGGTCTTTCAGAGCTTCAATTTGTGGCCGCATCGCAGGGTGATCCAGAACGTGACGGAGGCGCTGAGATTCGTCAAAGGGATGAAGCGCGCTGAAGCGGAAGAAACGGCCATCCAGATGCTGGCGAAAGTGGGCATGGCGGAAAAGCGCGATGCGTATCCTTCGCAGCTTTCGGGCGGTCAGCAGCAACGCGTGGCGATTGCGCGAGCGCTCGCGATGAAGCCGGGCGTGGTTCTGTTCGACGAACCGACTTCGGCGCTGGACCCGGAGCTCGTCGGCGAAGTGCTCAAGGTCATTCGCAAGCTGGCGGAGGAGGGCAACACGATTCTGCTGGTCATGCACGAGATGCGCTTCGCTCGCGAAGTGTCGTCGCGCATTATCTTTTTGCACCAGGGACGTATCGAGGAAGACGACACGCCGGAAGTCATCTTCACCTCGGCAAAATCGGAACGGGTGCGCAGTTTCCTGTCTCAACACTAGCGGCCGACGCCTCATGAATCGGCCCGGTGACACGCTTTCAATCCTCTCTCACTGTTTGGAGAAAACCGTATGAAAAAGTCTTTTCTCTCGCTTGCGATGAGCGCCGCAGTATTGTTCTCGGCTTACGCTTCGGCACAGGCCGGGACTTTGTCCGTCGGTACCGAGGGTGATGCGCCGCCCTTCAGCATGGCGGATGCGAGCGGCAATGTCACCGGCTACGATGCCGACGTGGCGAACGCGGTCTGCACGGAACTGAAGATGCAGTGCAAGTTCGTGGTCCAGTCGTTCAATACGCTGATTCCCTCGTTGTCCGCAGGCCAGTTCGACGTGATCGTTTCGGGCCTCGGTATCACCGAAACGCGCAAGAAGCAGATCGACTACTCGATTCCCTACGCCGGCGTGACTAAATACTTCGCCGTCAAGAAAGGCTCGCCGCTCGTTCAAGCAAGCTCGCTCGACGCGATCGGCAAGGCGGTCGATGGCAAGTCGGTCGGTGTCGTGAACGGCACGACCTACGCGAAGTACGTGGAAAAGCACTTCGCGAATGCGGATATCAAGTCGTATGACTCGGTCAATGCCATGGTGAGCGACCTGCAAAGCGGCCGGCTCTACGCTGCCTTCAGCGACTCGCCGACTTGGGCCGATGTAATGAAAACGCCGAGCGGCGCGGCCATCACGCGCGTTCCAGTGGCGGTGCGCCAGAAGGAAGACCCGGAGATTCTCGGGACGGGCATGGGCGTCGGCATTCGCAAGGGCAACGCCGAGTTGCAGAAGCGCGTGGATACCGCGCTTTGCACGCTGATCAAGAACGGAACGATGAAGAAGATCAGCGACAAGTGGTTCCAGGAAGATTACACAATTCCATGCGCGCTCTGATGTGACTACTGGCTGGACTCGCGGGACGCGAAGCGGCATGCGTCCTTCGGCCCGCATGCGATCCTGAACCCGTTTGGAAACGAACCACCGCCATGTTCGAAACACTACAGTTACTGCTCAAGCAAGGCTGGCTGATATCGATCCTCAAGGGGAGCGCCGTCACCATCCTGCTCGGGCTGCTGGGCATGGTGCTCGGTATCGTCGTGGCGGTGCCGCTTGCCATCGCGCGCTGGCGCCGAATGGCGATTCTGTCTCAGGCGATCGACGCCTTCACCGGTGTCATCCGCAGTGTGCCTGGCCTGCTGGTGATCTATTTGCTGTTCTTCGGCTCGGTCGAGGCTGTCGACCGCATCGGCGAAATCTTCGGGTTTCGCGACGGTTTACGCGCGGCATACAGCTTCATCATGGGCACGGTTTCGATCGGCGCAATCTCTGCGGCCTATTCGATCGAAGTGTTGCGCGGCGCGCTACAGTCGATTGCGCCGGGTGGCATAGAGGCGGCGCAGGCGCTCGGCTTCGACCGGCTTACCATTTACCGGCGCGTGATAGCGCCGCTCATGTTCCGCTATGCGCTTGGCGGCCTCAACAACGTCTGGCAGATGACGATCAAGGATACGTCCCTGGTCTCGGTCGTAGGTCTCCAGGAACTCATGCGCGTGTCCGCGATCGCGGCGGGTATCACGCATAGCCCGCTGCTGTTTTACATGATCGCGGGCTTCGTATTCCTGTTCATCACGTGGTCCAGTCAGCGCGTGTTCGTCGTGATCGAACGCGGCCTGAACCGCGGCTTTGTGGGAGGCAGGTGATGGGTGATCTGATCGACATGTCCCTGCCGTTTCTGCTGAAAGGCGCGCGCGTCACCTTGCTGATCGGAATTGTGGGGATCGTGGCGGGCTTTCCGCTCGGCGTGGCGATGGCGCGGCTGCGCATCGGGACGCGCCGCATGCTCGCCCGGCTCGGCGACGCCTACAGCGGGTTCTTTCGCGGCACGCCCATGCTGGTGCAGATTTTCATTATCTACTACGGTTTCGGGCAAGTGCACTTCATCCAGGACACACCGGCGCTTTGGTGGCTGTTCGGCGACAGCCTGCATTGCGCGATGCTGACCGTGCTGCTCAACACGATTGCCTACACCTCGGAGATCTTCCGGGGCGCGTTTTTGGCCGTGCCGAAAGGCTCGCTCGAAGCGGCGCTCGCGTGCGGCATGTCGCCAGCGACCATCCTGCGCCGCGTGAGCTTCCCGCTCGCGCTGCGTCACGCGCTGCCGGCTTACGGCAACGAAGTGGCCATCGTGATCAAGGAGTCGAGTCTGGCATCGACCATCACGGTGCTCGAAATCACCGGTCAGGCGAAGCGGCTGATGAGCGAGACCTTTGCCATCATCGAAATCTTCGCGATTGCATCGGCGCTTTATCTGCTGATCAACTTCTTCGCGCTGCTGGCGGTGCGCTGTGTCGAACGGCGCCTCGCGGATGGTGGTGCTTCGATGCGGCGGCCCGCGATTTGAGCGCGTGTCGCAGACGCACGGTCTTCGGACCAACGAGATAACAGGAAGAGGTAAGGCACATGCAACACCAGAAAAACGTCGCGCAGCGGCATATCATAATCGTCGGGGCAGGCGCGGTGGGTCTGTCGACCGCGCGCGCGGCGCTTCTGCGTGGCGACCGTGTGACGATCATCGAGCAGAACACGGTGCCGAATCCGCACGGCGCGTCGTTTGACCAGCATCGCATGATCCGCTTCCAGTACGGCGCGGCGCTCGGCTACACGCGCATGGTTCATCAGGCTTTCGCTGCGTGGGACCGGCTGTGGCGCGATCTCGGCGAGCAGCACTATTACCGGACCGGCGCGCTCGGCGTGTCGACAAATTCGAACGATTACATCGCGGCATCCGTTCCGTCGCTTCAGAGGGCGGATGTTGCATTCGAATGGCTCGATCATGCGGAGATGGAGAAGCGCGTTCCGCAACTAAAGCTGCCGAAGGCGGTGCATGGCCTGTACACGGAAGAAGGCGGTGTGCTCTTCGCCGACCGGATCGTCACCGGACTCTCGACGTGGATCCGGGCTCGCGGCGCCGTCATTCACGAGAACGCGCGCGCGGTCCAAGTCGAGGTGGCGCGCGCCAGAGTCCGGCTCGAAGGCGGCACGACAATTCAGGGCGATGCGCTCGTCGTGGCCGCGGGCGCGTGGCTTCCCACGCTTGAGCTCGATGACGCCGTGGCGGTCAGGCTGAATCAGAGCAGTCTGCCTGTACGGCGGCAGGCCGTGTGCTATGTCGAGCCGCCCGCCCAGTATGCGGCCGCGTGGGCTAACGGCCCTTGCCTGACCGACATCGGCGAAGGCGACAACTACGCGCTGATGCCGGTAAATGGAACCGGACTCAAGTTTGGTTCGGGCGCGCATCGTCGTGCGGGCGCGCCGCGCGACGGTTTTATCGCCGATCCCGAAGAAGGCCATGAAGTCATCGGTCACTTCGCGCCATATCTGCATCGGGCGGACGAGTATGTTCCGCAGCGCATGGCGGTGGGCTATTACGTGAAGGATGCAAGCGAGCGGTTCAATGTTCAGCGCTTCGGCGACGGCATCGTCGTCACTAACTGCGACGGGCAGATGTTCAAGTTCTCTGCGTTGATGGGCGAACGCATAATGGAGTGTCTCGACGGCGAACTCGACGCACGAGATTTGTCGGCATGGGCGGCGGGAAGCTGATCGCTGTGACTTTAGTCTCCGCCGATGTCGGAGAAGTCGATGGGCACGGAGAAGCCGACCTTCACGCGGTCCATGATGACCATCGTCTTGAAGCCCTTGATATCGGGGTTTTCGTAGAAAAACTTGCGCGTGAACTGCTCATAATCTTCCATGCTGCGGGCGGTGACGATCAGCAAAAAGTCTGAATCGCCCGTTACGTAGAAGCCGTTCATGACCTCCGGCGTCTGCCGGATCGACTGCTTGAAGCGGTCGACGATATCCGCGCGCTCGCGCTCCAATGTCACCATGACCACGATCGAGATCGGCCGCCCGACCGCCTTGGGCTGCACGATCGACACGTCCGCCTCGATGACGCCGTCCGCGCGTAGCTTCTTGAGGCGTCGCTGCACGGCTGTCGAGGAAAGCCCTGCGGCCTTGCCGATTTCGTCGGTAGTCAGGCGGTTATTGCGTTGAAGCAGCGCGAGAATATTAGCGTCGATGCGGTCGATGGGCATGGATCGTATCCGGCAGAAGGGCGGCCTGGCTTGCATCGGCGTGCTTCCCGGCACAGGCCCCGAAGGTTCGGATGCATCTGCTCTGAAGACGTGGCCAGGCCGCAATGGCTGGAGCAAATTATAGACGCACCGACTTTTGACACGGCATAACCTTGGTCCCCGGCTTTGCTGGAAACGTGCGGCTTCGACGGTAAGATGCATGCCCTCTTGGACCGGGCGCAGGCGCTTCCAGATGGTCCGCACCGACACGTTGGAACAGGCTCGCACGCTCACCATAGCAGCCCGCATTTCCCGACCGATTTTTATCTGCCAACTTTCATCACCGTCCACAGCATGTGTTCGGCCTCGCCCTCTGCAAGGATGCGCAATTCGACGTTTGCCGTGGCCCTTCGGTGGCTTCGACTGAGCAATGGTCCCCGGGCCACGCAAGGTCCGGGCTCTGTCGGCTCTGGAGATGCGGCACGACATGGTTTGCTCCGAAAGCAGCGACTCGCACCGTTTAGTTACGTCGTGAAGGTGAAGGGTAATCGCCCGCAATCAACGTGAGTCAGAAGTAAAGCCGCGCAACGCCTCGTTGCGCAGCGCATACAGCGCCGCTTGCGTGCAAACGTGCCGTCTCAGCGGAAGCAGTTACAGGAGACCGAGCGGGTCGCCATGGCACGGCATGGCCCGTCCGTTGGAACCAGGCGAGTTGGAAAGCAACGCCTTCGTGCGCTCCCGCGGACTTTTCCGTGTGATGCGCGAACCAAGCGTTGCGCTCATCGACAAGCCCGATGGAACGTGTAGCGCTCGGCGAATAATGGAACTCTTGGGCTAGAAGTTTCACGGCGAATTTTGGCAAAATTTGGCAAAGGTGCTATTCTGCGAATCATGACTACCATGAACATATCTTTGCCGGATGGGCTGAAGTGCTTCGTCGACGAGCAAGTCAACGAACGCGGCTATGGCACGAGCAGCGAGTATGTCCGCGAACTGATCCGCCGCGATCAGCAGCGGCAGCATCTGCGTGCTTTGCTGCTGGAAGGCGCTGCATCAGGTATGACGACACCGGTTGATAGCACCTATTTTGAGTCGCTCCGCGCGCGCGTACGCACTGCGCGCAAATGAAATCGAAACCCGTCATACCTTCGCTTAGAGCACGGCAAGACGTCGAGACAGAGATCGACTATTACCTTGTAGATGAGGGATCGGAGCAGGCAGCGCTTGGTTTTATCAGCGAAATCGAAACGGCGTACATGAAGTTGGCCAGACAACCTGCAATGGGGTCGCCCCGTTACGCGTACGAACTCGATTTTCCAGGCTTGCGGTCATGGCCGCTCAAGCGTTACCCGCACCTGGTGTTCTATGTAGAGCGTGCCGATCACGTTGAAGTTTGGCGGGTAATCAATGGGGCGCGCGACATTCCAGCGTGGTTGCTCGATGAAAACGCGTAGGCGCGCGTCGTCTGCATATTCTTGGTTTGCAGGCTAGTCAGGAACATGACATCGGATCAGCGGGGTAATGTGGTTTTACATAAGGCAATTTATCGCATTTTAAGTATGCAGACGTAGAGTTTGGTGTCTGGAAACTGTGCATGGTTTCACGTGAAATTTCGTCCACGGGCTTTGACGCACAATATTTGCATTATTAACTCCCTTTTTTAAGAATTCGCATTCTTATCTCATTGTCATGACCGCGGCACCATCGACAAGGCAAAACGTCGGCTTTCATGCTCGGCGGTGGTATTGCTATTTGTGCTAAAATTGTCCACATTATGTGCGTGGAGCGAGCCATGAATTCGGATACCGGTGCTATTCCCAGTGCAAACGTGAGCTTTGACCGGTTCATGGCCTCATTACGCGATCCCGAAGACCCAGCCCCGATTGTCTCCGCTCGGCGCTTCGGCGAGGCCTTGCATATTGACTTGCAAACTCTTGCCCAGCAAGCACATGTACATCGGAACACGATCAGCCGACAGCCTGCGTCCGAAAGCGTGCAACGATTCCTCCGCGACGCTCTGCGGGTCATCCGTGCCGCGACGGATATCTCAGGCGACGTCACGAAGGCGCTGTTCTGGTATCGCAACGAACCGCTGCCGGTGTTCAACTACAAAACCGCCGAGCAATTGGTGTCCGAAAGTCGGGCGGATGACGTCCTTCGTTACGTTGCGTCGCTCGAGGCGGGTGCGGCAGGATGATCCTCACAGAATTGGCTGGGGTAACTGTCTATCGTATGCACGTTCCCAGGTGGGCTGTTGCGCCGACGAGCGGCGCGGGAGCGGGAACGCACGGCGGTCGCGCGAATCGTGTCGGGCTGAATGCGCTCTACTTGGCCTTCGACCACGACACGGCCATCAGAGAGTATCAGCAGCTGTCGTCCTTGATGCCACCGGGGACCCTGGTCAGCTACAACCTCACGGCCGCTCCGATTGTCGATTTCACCGGCGGGTACGACAGCGGAAAGTGGTCGGCGTTGTGGGAGGATTTCTATTGCGACTGGCGTCACTGCTGGTTCAATGAACGGATCGAGCCGCCCAGCTGGATCCTTGGCGATGAGGTCGTCGCCAGCGGTGCCAAGGGTATCCTCTTTAAATCACGACTAAAGCCTGACGGTACGAACCTCGTTCTGTACACAGAGCGTCTTGACTCGACGGACCACTTCGACGTCTACGATCCATATAACGCTCTGCCGCGGAACCAGTCTTCTTGGGATTGAGCTTCGGAGAGCTCGACAGACATCAGGGACCGTGCGCCCTTGCCCCCCCCAACGGGATCGATATCCTTAAGACATTTCGTGTCAAACATGCCCATGCAGCCGACGGTTTAGCAAGATCGATTGTTTGCACGGGCACAATGCTTCGCATCACGAATGATCATGTTAGTTATGTCAAGTTCGCTGTTTATTGCATGATGCTTGCCAGGTCAACGCCGTGTACCATGAAGGTTATTGAGAACTGCTCCTGTTGCGCGCGAGCCGAGTGTTCTCCTGACTCGTCCCATACTCCACTTCGGTCGCTGTAACGACGCCAGCATTCGCACCGTCAAGGTCTACGCGCACCGTGCCTTCGATGAGACATGTCCAGTAGCGTTGGCCGCGGCACCATAGCTTGACGCCGTTACGAGCGTCTCGC
>NZ_JARUXJ010000246.1:0-19760 GCF_031451465.1 Caballeronia sp. LZ003
GGACAACGGCTCTGCCTACATCGACCACCGTACGCGCAGCTTTGCCCGCGAGTTGGGTCTGGAACCGTTGACGACGCCTGTTCGTTCGCCGCAGAGTAAGGAGTAGGCTTCATATTGCACCTTGTCCGGTAGCTCAAGCGGTTATAAAGGTTGGTGGTGTTGCTTTACGTCCTCCTGTGCCCCTCAAAAGCACGACGTCACCGAGAGGTTCGTACAGGCATCTGTGATCGTGCCCGTAAATCTGGCGCTTCAAAAGACCTTGCCGCCCCCATTGATGGATGGTGGTCTGGCTAACTTCCAACTGCGCAGCGAGTTCTGCACCGGTAAGCAGGCCGAGCGAGCGCAGTCGCTCAAATCGGCTTCGAAGGCTGTAGGTCGTCCGAATCAGTGCAACCTTCCTGGCAGTAAATCTCTGATGTTGCCAGTTCGTATGCCCGAGTTCATTGAGCCGCGTAGCGACCTCCTGATCTGTATACGTCTCCAGAAGCTCATCGATGACCGACACGACAGCCGGTTGTGTTTTGCGAACAAGTGCCATGGATTTGGGTTTGTCGACGTCGAGTGACGTCGTGCAGCCTCCTCGGAAGCGCACGTGAATCGAGACCCTCTCCGACTTTATCAAAGTAACGTCTTCAATCAAGAGTCCGAGCATACGCTTTCGTTCGACGGATTCGACACGCTTGTCGTTCCAAAGGTTAGCGAAGTCATCGGCGAGAACGCGGATGCGAGTGCGGGCCTCATCGCCGAGTAAGTTCTGGTCTGACTGTCGTAGGCGATCGTGTTCTTGTTGTAATGCGTCGAGCCGACGAAGCCGATCGTTCCAGTCGGCCTCAAGCGTATCGGCAACCATCCGGTTTGCGGGGTCGACATTCATATAACGACGACGGGCGAGTTCTGCTTCGTAACGCGCTCGCTCCAGCTGTTTCAAACGCATGGAGTTGGCTTGCTCAATACGCTCGGCGATCTCGTCTTCGACTGCGAGCGCTACTTCGATGGCGGCTGGTCTGACCGTCTCGATGAGTAATAGACTAATGGCATCGTCGATCGCACTCCCCCGTACAGACTGGCACGGCTCACCCGCATCGTGAGCGGCAACATCGTGACAGACGTAGTATGGTTCTAGTCTTGCGCTGACCCTCTGATAGCGAACACGCATGCGATTGCCGCATCGGCCGCAAATGACACGCCCCTGTAGCAGCCCGCCCCGGCGGTCGGTCAAACTCCTCCGGGTATGGTCACTTCAAACTCCCCCACCTGACGACCGTCGGCTGAGCCACTAAAGCTGCCGGGAGAGGTGTTGCAGGACGTCTATCTTCATCTCCTTCGCACAAGAAGGAGTTCAGGGAGTGAACGTCTTGAAGCCGCACTTGCAAAGCACCGTATTCACATTACTCGAACGCAACAAGAGCCAGCGCCAGATCGAGCGACTCACGGGCATCGACCGCAAGACGATCCGTCGCTATCAGGCGATCTTCGAGTCGGAGAAGTCCGCTGCAGCAAACTCCCCCACGGTGACCACCGGCTCTGAAACCGCCGAACCGCAAACTCCCCCACTGTCGCGACCACCGGCAACCGCCGATTCCAGTGCGGTCACAACGTTCAATTTCGCCCGCTCGGCAAGCGAACCGCATCGCGAATGGATCGAGCAGCAGGTCCGCCTGAGGCGCAACGCGCAGGCGATCTATCAGGATCTGGTCGACCAGTTCGGATTCGCCGCCAGCTACGAGAGCGTCAAGCGTTTCGTTCGCGCCTTGCGCCACATTGATCCCGAGCAGTTCGACCGTCTTGAGTTTGCCCCTGGCGAAGAAGCGCAGGTCGACTATGGCGAAGGCGCACTGACCCGCGATCCGAGGACCGGCCGGTACCGGCGCCCGCGGTTGTTCGTCATGACGCTTCGATATTCGCGGCGCAGTTTCCGGTGCGTGGTCTGGAAATCCAGCAAGCAGGTCTGGGCCCAGCTCCACGAGGACGCCTTCCGCTACTTCGGCGGCGCTGTCAGCTATGTCGTCCTGGACAATCTCCGGGAAGGCGTCATCACGCCCGACCTGTACGAACCCGAGATCAACCGGCTCTATGAGGCGATGCTCGAGCATTACGGTGTCGTCGCCGACCCTGCCCGCGTACGCGACCCGAATCGAAAGGGGACTGTCGAGAACGCGATTCAACACACGCAGGGCACCGCGCTGGCCGGCCGCCGTTTCGAGTCGATCGAGGCCCAGAACGAATTCCTGATGCACTGGGAGGCGAACTGGGCGGCCAAACGCATCCATGGCAGCACCCGGCGACAGGTCGAAGCCATGTTCCAGGAGGAGAGGCCGCATCTGCGGCCGTTGCCGACCACCGGCTTTCGCTACTTCACGGAGGTGTGCGTACCGTCTGGGACGATACCACTGTCAACATCGATCGCAGCAACTATGCGGCACGACCTGCACCGATCGGCAGTCTCGTTTCAGTGCGCATCTACGATTGCACCATCGAGATTCGCGACCGCCGTACGCAGGCGTTGCTGCGCACCCATTCTCGCGCCCTGCAGGCCGGTTCGCTTGCACTGCCTGAAGACGAACGCCCGTTCAATCCGTCCCGCCAGAGCGCCTTCCTGCTCGCGAGCGCTGGCGACATCGGGTCGCAAACAAAGGCGCTGTGCCAGCACATGTTTGACAGTGAAGGTCGCGTTGGCCACCGCGCCATGTGGGGCATCGTCGGTCTGGCGAAGAAATATCCCTCCCGGCTTGTCGAACAGGCCTGCGATCACGCCTTACGTCATCACGTCTACCGCTACAAACAGGTGCGCGCGATCGTCGAGCGGCTGTTCGAGCAGGCACTCGAGCGTCTCGATCAGGCACCGCAACTCGAGCTGCCTCTCACGCAGGAACACCCGCTGATCCGTCCTGCCGCCGAATACGGCGAACTCTTTACCCTCGGTGCGCAGCACGGCACCGAACCTCAACCTCCAACTGGAGAAACACAGGTATGAGCATGACATTACCGGAAATCGAACGGGCTCTCGGACAGCTTCGCCTGTCCGGCGTGCGTGACACGCTCGAAACGCGCGTGCTGCAGGCACAAAGCTCCCAGCAGGCGTTTCTTGAAACCTTCGCACTGATCCTGCAGGACGAACTAGATCGCCGCCAGTCACGGCTCATCGAACGCCGCTACAAGCTCTCCGGCCTCGAAGAGAAACTCACGCTCGCCGAATTCGACTGGGGCTTCAATCCCAAAGTGCCTCGCCAGGCCTGCTTCCAGCTGCACGCGCTGAAGTTCATCGCCGCCGGCGACAACGCGCTGATCATCGGTAAACCAGGCACCGGGAAATCGCACGTCGCGAAGGCCATCGCCTATCAGGCCGTCCTGCAAGGCCACAAAGTTCAGTATCTTGAAACCGACGACTTCTTTAATCGTTACGCGCTGAGCCCGACTGCTCAGCGCGAAGCCCGGCTGCGGGCCATTCTCGAGAGCGATCTGCTCGTACTGGACGACCTGTTCCTGTCGCGTACGATTCCCGACGCCGCCGGCGCGCTGCTGCAAACCCTGATCCATCAACGCTACAAACTGCATCGCAGCGTTCTCGTCACGTCCAATCGCGTTGTGCAGGATTGGGGCGCATACCTTGGCGACAATACGATGAGCACCACGATCCTCGACCGGCTCATGCACCACTGCCACCTGCTCGAGTTCGACGGCCGCAGCTACCGCCTCAAAGAAGCCGCTGAAACGCTTGCGCGGAAATCGAAAACCAGCTAAATAAAATCCTTAGTCCTGCTCTACAGGGTGGGGGAATTTACGCGACCATAAGTGGGGGAGTTTCAACTGACCGTCCGGGTTTGAACGCGGCGATCACCGGCCTGAAGTTCTTCTTCGGTACGACGCTCGCTCAAGAAGCGTTGATGGCGAAGATGCGTCCGATTTATCTCCCGCGTACCTTGCCGGTCATACTCAGCCGCGAAGAAGTTGGGCGGCTGATCGCGGCGGCGACCAACCTGAAGCATCAAACGGCGCTGGCGCTCGCCTACGGAACGGGATTAAGCGCCAGCGAGGTAACAGCCCTGAAGGTCGGTGACATCGATAGCGAGCGTATGACGCTGCGCGTTGAGCAGGGCAAAGGCCAGAAGGACAGATATGCCATGCTGTCGCCGATCCTGCTTGAGCGTTTGCGGGTCTGGTGGCGGGTTGCACGAGCTCAGGGAAAGATGCTCGACGGAGGCTGGTTGTTTCCCGGACTTAACCCGACCGAACCGCTCAGCACCCGTCAGCTTAACCGAGCGGTTCATGCTGCAGCCGAGGCTGCGGGAATCGACAAGCGCGTGTCCATGCATACGTTGCGGCACAGCTTTGCCACGCATCTGCTGGAGCAGAAGGTCGATATCCGGGTGATCCAGGTCATGCTCGGACACAAGAAGCTTGAGACCACAGCGCTTTATGCCCAGGTTGCACGTGCGCCGCTTGGCACGCTCAATGACGAAGAACGCAGCGCATTTGCGAAACTCGTTAAACCCTTGCTGCGCAACGCTCAGTAATCTGCATGGCCTCGAAACTGGAATTCGTGCGTTTTCCCGCTCCTGATGGCGTCAACGGCTGGTGGGAGACTCTTCTACCGGCGCAGCAAGCTAAAAGCGTCGTTGGAGAACGTCACTTCGACTTTGCCGTGGTCGGCGGTGGCATTACCGGTTTATGTGCTGCCCGCCGGCTAGCGGAACTGGCGCCTGAGGCATCGATCGCGCTGATCGAAGCTGATCGTATCGGCCGGTCCACGGCGGGGCGCAACTCTGGGTTCTTCGTGGACCTGCCGCACGACATCAGTAGCGAAAGTTACTCACGCAGCGTCGAGGTCGACAAGGCGGATGTGCGGCTACAGCGACACGGCATCGACTACGTCCGTTCGACCGTGCGACAACATGGAATCGATTGCGACTGGCGCGATGACGGCAAGTTTCACGCGTCCGTTTATAAAAAGGGACACACGGCGCTCGAGCATTTTGCAGAGGGACTGGATCGTATTGACGAGCCGTACCAATGGCTTGATGAAGCGGCTATCACGAAAGTGACAGGCACACGTTTCTATCGAGGCGCGCTCTTCACGCCGGGTTGCAGCACGGTGCAGCCTGCCGCATTGATGCGCGGTCTTGCAGCGACACAGCCTGGGAACGTCAACGTGTTCGAATCGAGCGCAGTGACGAGCATGGGAACGGGCGGACAAGCCCGCGTTTTGGACTTCGCAGCAGGCAAGATCGTAGCGAAGCAGGTGATTCTTTGCACCAACGCGTATGCGGCCACGTTCGGCGGACATCCGAATGGTTTGCTGCCGGTGTATACCTTCGCATCGATGTCGCGCGTCATGAACGAAGACGAGGTCGCCAAGCTCGGCGGTCAGTCATCGTGGGCGCTAATCCCTGCCGATCCGATGGGAACCACCGTGCGCAGGCTTTCAACAAACCGCATATGTGTTCGCAATCATTTCGCGTTCAGGCCCGATCTCGCGGTCTCCGCGGCCGATCTCGCAAAAGCTAGGCATATGCATCAACGTTCTTTCGACCGCCGCTTTCCCATGCTCAAGAATGTTGAGTTGCAGTACACGTGGGGCGGCGCGCTGTGTCTTTCAGCGAACAATGGCGCGCTCTTCGGGCAGCGTAGCGATGGGGTGTTCGAAGCGGTTGGATGCAACGGCCTGGGTCTGAGCCGCGGATCGGCCGCGGGCAAGCTCATCGCTGAGTTTGCGTTGGGGCAATCGAACGTGTTGATTGAACAACTGCTCAAGCAACCGCACCCCCGATCGTTGCCCATGCGGCCGATTGCGGACGTCGCAGTATCGGCGGCAATCTGGATGAAGGAATTCTCGGCAGGCGCCGAGCTTTGAATCTCAAGGACATGAAATGGCAACGCATGAAGAATGGCAGCGAAGAGCAGCGAATCTCAAGCTCGACGGCAGAGCGTTCATCGCGGGAGAGCGTTCGGCTGCGCTGTCGAATGAAACTTTCAGCACGCTCAATCCATCGACCGGAAAGGTGCTCGCCAAAGTAGCGAAATGCGATACGAAAGACGTCGATCGCGCGGTTGTCGCCGCGCGCGTCGCCTTCCAGTCTGGCGTATGGTCGAAAGCTGCGCCATCGCAGAGAAAAGCTGTGCTCCTGCGGCTTGCGCAATTAGTCGACGAACATGCCGAAGAACTGGCGTTGCTCGAAGCGCTCGAAGCAGGTAAGCCGATTAGCGAATGCCTCGGACTTGACATTCCGGAATCCGCGGCCTGTATCCGCTGGCACGCGGAAGTCACTGACAAGCGTTACGATGCGCTTTCGCCCTCCGGAGCTAGCGTGGTGAGCATGATCACGCGCGAAGCCATTGGCGTGGTCGGTGCGGTACTGCCGTGGAATTTTCCGGCATTGATGCTCGCATGGAAGGTCGGGCCGGCGTTGTCCGTCGGCAATAGCGTGATCGTGAAGCCCGCCGAGCAGACGTCGCTGTCCACCCTACGTATCGCCGATCTCGCCGCTGAAGCAGGCCTGCCGCCAGGCGTGTTCAGCGTGGTGACAGGCTTTGGTGAGAGTGCGGGGCAGGCACTCGGCTGTCACGGCGATGTGGACCTAATCGCGTTCACAGGTTCAACCGAAACTGGCAAGCGCTTCCTGCGCTATTCGGCTGATACGAACCTCAAGCGCGTGGTGCTTGAATGCGGCGGCAAAAATCCGCAAGTGATCTTGCCTGATGTTGCGAATCTTGATCCCGTTGCTGAGCAGGCCGTCGCGGCAGCGTTCTGGAACATGGGCGAAAACTGTAGCGCGGGCTCGCGTATCCTCGTTCATCGTAGTCAGAAGGCGGAATTGTTGCGCAAGGTGCAAGGCGTACTGAAAGGTTGGCGCACAGGCAACCCGCTCGATCCGGACGTCAAGCTCGGTTCGCTAATCGAAAAAAAGCACTATGAGAAGGTGCTCGGTCACATCGAAAAAGCGAAGACGGAAGGCGCGCGGGTTGTGTGCGGTGGCAAAGCTACACTTTCCGAAACGGGCGGCTGGTTCGTCGAGCCGACCATCTTCGACAATGTCACGCCGGAGATGAGCATCGCGCGCGATGAAGTGTTTGGACCAGTCGTATGCTTCATCGAATACGACGATATAGACGATGCCGTTCAAATTGCCAACGACACATGCTATGGACTTGCAGCTTCTCTTTGGACCGACAACGTGAATCAAGCACACAAGATCGCGGCACGCATCCGTGCGGGCACGGTGACGGTGAACTGCTTCGGCGAAGGCGATTTGTCGACGCCTTTTGGCGGTTTTAAGCAATCTGGCTTTGGCGGAAGAGACAAGTCAGTCTGGGCACACGATCAATACTGCGAGCTTAAGACTACGTGGCTCAAGCTCGACTGAACCACTTTCTACCAGATCAGATCAGACGAGGCACTATGCGCTTTGGATTTATCGGCACCGGCACGATCACGCGGGCCGTCGTGACCGGAATGATTCGATTCGATGTTCCTTTCGAGAATATTGCCCTTTCGCCGCGCAATGCTGAGATCACGGGGAAGCTCGCAGGTCTCGATGCGCGCGTCACCGTCTGCAAGAGCAACCAGGACGTGCTGGATAGCTCGGACGTGGTCTGTCTTGCCGTCGTGCCGCAAGTCGCGTCCGATGTGCTCGGCGAACTCAAATTCGATGCGCGGCATCAGATAATCAGCTTCATGGCTGGCGTGTCAATCGAGCAAGTCTTTGGCATGGTGCGCACGGCTGCGAGCGTCGTACGCACGGTGCCAT
Organism: Caballeronia sp. LZ003; assembly: GCF_031451465.1. NCBI lineage: Bacteria > Pseudomonadati > Pseudomonadota > Betaproteobacteria > Burkholderiales > Burkholderiaceae > Caballeronia > Caballeronia sp. LZ003. The sequence goes on from NZ_JARUXJ010000246.1 coordinate 7,746, forward strand.
TGCCGGCGGTCGCGGAAGGCAAGGGCAGCACGGCTATTTGTCCGCCGAGCAAAATTTCGCGAGCGCTCTTTGCGCCGCTAGGTAAGGCGGTAGAAGTGGACACCGAACAACAGTTCGACGCATTGTCGGCGGTTACGGCGACCATGGCCAGTTTTTATGCGGTACTGGAAGAGCAAGCGGCGTGGCTCGTTCGCCAGGGGCTGCCGTATGATGCGGCCCGGTCGTTTTTGTCGGGCTACCATGTCGGGCTGGCACACGATACGACGCGAGGCGATCAACCGTTCTCTAAGATGATCGAAGAGTCGAGCACCCCCGGCGGCATAAACGAGCAGCTGAACGCCGAATTGCAGCAAAAGGGAATATTCGCCAGTTACTCAGAGGCCCTCGACCGGATCATGCGAAGAGTTCAGGGAAGGAACTAGGCCACGCGCTCGGCGCCCCCGGGGCGTATGCTGAACAATTGAAAAATTGGCACTAAGTTCGACAGCCCTTGCGAGACTCCTGGAAGGTGGTTCATATGCAGAAGAAACAGCAATTTGCCGACCGGCTTCTCGCGCAGATGCCGTCATTGCGAGCGCTCCGATGCTTCGTCACGGCGGCGCGCTACGAAAGCTTCACGCAGGCCGCCGAAGTGCTGTGCGTTACGCAGGCGGCGGTAAGCCGGCAGATCAAGGAGCTGGAAGACACGCTCGAAGTGCCGCTGTTCGAGCGCACAGGGCGTCATATTGCGCTAACGGATGCAGGCCGCATTCTCTACAACGCGTCCTACTTGTCGATCATGAATATTGCGGAAGCGGCGCAGGCCGTTCGACGTGTTGATCGTCATGCATTGACCGTCTGCATTTCTCATACATTTTCGGCGCTTTGGCTGTCGTCTCGATTGCCCGCATTCCGCCAGCGCTTTCCCAATATTCGCCTGCATGTGATGGTGACCGAGCACTTCATGGAACTTGACGATCTCATGGAGCCTGACATCATCATCACGAAGAACCCGACACGCGAGACGCAATACGAAGTTAAGCCCTTATTCCATGACATCGTTTATCCCGTGTGCAGCACGCAGTTTTACGAGCGGCACTTCCACGGGCGTTCGCTCAAGCCACTCGATCTTCTTGCGTTTCCCACGTTGAGCCTTTCCCTGCTGGGTCGCGCGCAGGTTTGCGAGCATGTGGACTGGCGCGTTTGGAAGAACTGGTATCAACAAGGTGATGGTTCCGATCGCCTTGACCAAGACGATAACTTCGAGAGCAACGACTACCGGCTGCTCGTCGCGCAGGCCGAAGCGGGCGAGGGCACGTTGCTTGGATGGCATCATCTCGTGCATCGTCAGGTCGAACAGAAAAAATTGGTGCGGCCCGTGAGTGATTCTCTTGTGTTCCACGACCGCCACCATTATTTAATCACGCATCGCAACGCTAAAGCGCGGCCCGAATATTTCCAGTTTCGCGAATGGCTCGACGAAGAGATTGACACGATGATGCGAGGCTGGCCGGGCGTGGAGACGGAACAGCCGCAGGTTTCGGTCTGATGCACGACCATGAGCGGTCGGTCTACATTCATGGTAGCAGCAGACCCGCTTCGCACTGGCATCGTGCTGTTACCGAACTTTACCCTAACGGCATTTTCGGGCTTCGTTTATGTGCTCAGACTCGCGAGCGATGAAGGCGACATGAGCAGGCCGGTTCGCTGCGCGTGGACCATCGTGGGCGAATCGAAAATTCCCATTAGGGCGAGTTGCGGCATTCAAATTACGCCGTGGGTGACGTTCGACGAAGCGCAAGCATTCGACTATATCGTGGTGGTTGGTGGCCTGCTGCATTCAGGCTCATCTGCAAGCGATGCGACGCTGCGTTTTCTGCGTTCCGCAGGCGACAGCGATGCCACGCTGGTTGGTATCTGCACGGGAGTCTTTGCACTTGCGCGAGCAAAGACACTAGTAGGCTATAAAGTCTGCGTGAGCTGGTTCCATTACTGGGATTTTATCGAACGCTTTCCAGAGGTCGATGAAAGCAGGTTGATCGCAGATCGCCTGTTCGTGATCGATCGAAGACGCATTACGTGCTCGGGAGGACGTGCATCCATTGATGTGGCGGTGGCCATCCTTTTACGACATGTGGAGGCGAGCGTCGTGCAGAAGGCGCTACGTATTTTGCTCGTCGACGATGCACAGAAAGGCAATGCGCCGCAGCCCCATCCACCAGGTATTCGGCCCGCGACGCATCCCAAGGTCAAGCGCGCCATCTTGTTGATGGAGCAGCACATAGGGCAGCCACTTTCGCTAAGCGAGATCGCAAAACGGCTCGAAATGTCAGTGCGTCAGCTCGAACGTCTCTTTAACCTGGAGACAGGGGAGTCGCCTTACGCTTATGGCCGACAGCTCCGTGTAAAAACTGCTTCATGGTTGTTGACCAGTTCTGATCGCACCGTCGCTGACATTGCGACCTCGTGTGGATTCTCCGATGCATCGCATCTAGGCCGTGAGTTCAGAAAGTTGCATGGCGAATCACCTCGCGATTACCGCACGCGCCATCACTCCGACGCCGCACCGGCTCCCGTTCACCTTTAAAAACTAGACTGCTCGACCATGTCACCTCAGAACGAAACGCTGCAACCGTGGCCGCTTGCCGGTCTTCGAGAGAAAGACGGTCGCCGCTGGTACGCGATCGCCGAAAGCGACTGGCGGCCGATGATGATCGGCGACACAATTTTGTCCGGTTTCTTCTGGATACCTGTAACGAGCGATGAGACCGGCGCCTGGAGCAGCTACTGGATGCGTCTTTCCGCAGGCGCTCGCTCCATGCGCCATCAACACCACAGCACCGAACTGATCATGGTGCTGGAAGGTGTCTTCACCGATGACGATGGCGCTGAGTTTCTTCCCGGCCAGACCGTGTCGTATCCAGCGGGCTCGCGACATAGCACGTACTCGGCGAAGGGCTGCACGGTGCTTGTCGTCGAAGGCGAGGCTTCGTCGATTGTATTGAAATGAACGTGCGTCACCGTTCGCATCAATCGCCAACTTGAAGGAGGGCGCCTAAGAACGCCTCGTTTAAGCGAATGAAAACTGCGTCGACTCGAAACAGGGGATACCGGCGGCTCATCCCTTCCATGAACGCCTTGGTGGATTTCGAAGCGGCCGTCCGTCTCGGGAGTTTCACCTTGGCCGCCAACGAGTTGGGGGTGACGCAAGCAGCCGTTAGCCGACAGATCAAGGCGCTGGAAGAGACGCTGGGAGCCCTGCTTTTTCGTCGCTTGCATCGCGCAATTGAGCCCACGGACGCGGGTAGCGAATTGTATGTGGTCGTTGCCGAGTCGATGAAAAAGATTGCGGGTGTGTACGACCGATTAGCAAGCGCGCGAACGCAGCAGGAGTTTGTACTTGCTACCACATCCGCGTTCTCGCATCTGCGCCTTCTTCCACGTCTAGCACAGCTGAAAAAAGCGCTGCCGGACTTACGGCTCCAACTCACGACCCAAATGTTCACCGCCGACCTTCAACACAAGGATATCGATGTCGCAGTTCGCTTTGGAAACGGCGCGTGGGCAGACGGAGCGGCGACTCTTTTATTCGATGAAGAAGTTTTTCCCGTGTGTTCTCCCGACTGGCTGCGCTCACAAGGTGCGTGTGAATCGATCGACGAGATAGCGCAAGCACCGCTCATCGAATCCGATGCGACATCCGAGGGCTGGATGAAGTGGGAAGAATGGTTTCTTGCGCTAGGTCACCGGCGTGTACGCTTAGACTTCGCATTGCGGTGCACGCTTTACACGGACGCCATTCAGGCGGCTCGATATGGACAAGGCATCGCACTCGGATGGGGCCGTCTGGTACATGACCTTCTGAAGTCCGGAGACCTCGTCAGGCTGTCGGCGGCGACGTACAAATCTACGGATTCGTACTACGTCTTCGTGCCTCACGGCCGCACTATAACGCCCGCTCTGGATCACTTGATCGAAGGACTGCGCTCCGATGCCTAGAGCGTTGTGTTTTGGTTTCCATTGACTTACGCATGATCCAAAGTAATCTCAACGTGAAAAATTTGCGCGTTGACGTCGCTTCTCGACAAACGAATACTCCGCACATGCGGGAGCATGAGCTCAATAAACATCGTGTGGAGAAAGACCGTGTCTGAGATTCAAATAATTTCCCATGGGGACTTAATTCGTAGCCGCAGTCCTGGGCACGGCATGGCCGGTGCATTGTTCAGTCGCGAAGACGTGTTCGAGAAAGACCTCGAGGTCTTCTTCCATAAGCATTGGATTCTCGCAGGCGTGACAGCGGACGTACCGGAACCGGGCGACGTATCGACGATCGATATCGGCAGGGCGTCGATTATCATCGTTCGGGACGATGACAAGGATATCCGCACTTACCGGAACGTTTGCCGCCATCGCGGAGCGCGCCTCAAGGAACCGGGGAAGTCGTCGGTGGGCATGCTCGTCTGTCCTTATCACCAATGGACTTACGACTTGGACGGCATGCTTCGACACGCGGCGCACATGGGGAAAGACTTCGACTTGACCTGCCGCAGCTTGATTCCCGTGCACACGAAGGTGATAGGAACGCACATTTTTGTATGCCTGGCCGAAGACGCACCGGAAGATATCGCGACGCTCGATCAAGCGATGACTGCGCGATTCGCGCCATTCGATTTGCAAAACACGAAGATTGCATTCGAGCAGGAGATCGTGGAGAAGGGCAACTGGAAGCTCGTGATCGAGAACAACCGCGAGTGTTACCACTGCCAAGCGACGCATCCTGAGCTGACAGCCTCGTTTCTGCCGGAAGACTTCGGCTATTGTCCCGAGAACCTCAGCGAAGAGTCTCTCGGCGCGCTTGCGGACTACAAGCAGCGCAATGCCCTCTGCCAAGCCAGCTGGCAGCGGGACGGGTTCATTAGCGAAGCTATTGAGCGGCTCGACGAAAAAGCAGTGACGCAGTTTCGCATGCAGCAACTAGTCATTGCCGGTGCGGGCGAATCGCAGACGCTTAGTACCAAAGTCGCCAGCACCCGACTTTTCGGTTCGCTCACCCGCCGTGACCTCGGTGACCAGCATCTTTGGACTCACAACTCATGGACGCATGTTATGAGTGACCACGCCGTCGTCTCCTACATCATTCCGCTCGCCGCCGATAAGACGTTGGTGCGTTCGAAGTGGCTGGTTCACGCCAATGCCGTCGAAGGTGTCGACTATGACGTCGAAGAGATGACTGAAGTCTGGTTTGCGACGAACTTGCAGGACAAGCATTTGGTAGAGATCACGCACAAGGGTACGCAGGATCCGGCATATAGACCAGGTACTTTCTCTCCATTTACGGAAACGTATGTCGAACAGTTTTCGCGATGGTATGCCGCCAGGTTAAGCGCCCACGACGTTTAGCCTAATATCGAGTTTGGAAACAATTGTTGAATTTCTCAGCCGTATTCATTTTCAATTGCAGAGGGCCGCGTCGCGCCCGGTCAATGCTCGCTCAAATTGCGGCGGCGACGAGGAGCAGCTTCGATTACGATACGGCCAAAGCCTTTGTCATACGCCTGTCGAAGATCATATGATTTAGAGGCGTTAACAAAATGACGTTCGCAGTTGTCGCCAGCATATGATGCAGCAGGCGATTTTCATGAAGGCCTCGTGGATGAAAGCGAGCCGTTCGAAGCGGATGCGTAGCCGGCGAAAGTTGTGAAGCCATGAAATGGTTCGCTCCACGACTCAGCGAGTTTTACCCAGCCCGCTGCCGTGAGGCTGACCGCGCAGAGCGATTTCTGTCGCAATGCCTGAACGCCGCGATCACCGGCCTGAAGTTTTTCTTCGGTACGACGCTCGCTCAAGAAGCGTTGATGGCGAAGATGCGTCCGATTTATCTTCCGCGTACGTTGCCCATCATACTCAGCCGCGAAGAAGTTGGGCGGCTGATCGCGGCGGCGACCAACCTGAAGCATCAAACGGCGCTGGCGCTCGCCTACGGAACGGGATTAAGCGCCAGCGAGGTAACAGCCCTGAAGGTCGGTGACATCGATAGCGAGCGTATGACGCTGCGCGTTGAGCAGGGCAAAGGCCAGAAGGACAGATATGCCATGCTGTCGCCGATCCTGCTTGAGCGTTTGCGGGTCTGGTGGCGGGTTGCACGAGCTCAGGGAAAGATGCTCGACGGAGGCTGGTTGTTTCCCGGACTTAACCCGACCGAACCGCTCAGCACCCGTCAGCTTAACCGAGCGGTTCATGCTGCAGCCGAGGCTGCGGGAATCGACAAGCGCGTGTCCATGCATACGTTGCGGCACAGCTTTGCCACGCATCTGCTGGAGCAGAAGGTCGATATCCGGGTGATCCAGGTCATGCTCGGGCACAAGAAGCTTGAGACCACAGCGCTTTATGCCCAGGTTGCCACCGATATTCTGCGCGAGGTGGTTAGCCCTCTCGAGAGTTTGCGTACTGAGTAGCTGTCATCGTGGCGCATTGCGCGCTTGAGGTCGCAGACGTCTTCCGCTCTCTTGGTCCAGCGTGGCATCGCTCCGCTAATCTGAGCCTCGGGCAGCTGAAGGTCATGTCCGCAATCGAACAGTGCCGCACCGCGGCGCTGGGAGGGCACCTGCTGCGCTGCGACGGATGCGCGGCGATCGAAGTCGCCTACAACTCGTGCCGCAACAGACATTGCCCACGGTGAGTTAGGCTGAAGAAATTGGAGATCAATGTTTCGTAGAATGAGCGAAACGGAGATCAAATGAATCGAGTACCGAAGGGCACCTATACGAAGGAATTTCGCGAGCAGGCGGTGAGGCTCGTGGTTGTTGACGGGCTCACACAGCGCGAAGCGGCCAGCCGTTTGTCTTTGTCGGTCAAGACACTGGGTGCCTGGGTTGTTGCTGAACGCAAAGGTACGTTGGCCAAAGTCGGTGAGACGCAAAAGCCGCAAAGCGAGCTCGAAGCGGAGTTGGCGCGGGTGAAGCGAGAGCTTGCAACAGTCATGATGGAGCGAGATGTTCTAAAAAAAGCGACGGCGCGTTCAATTGGTGAACGCAACACCCATGCTGGCATCTAGTTTATCTGCTGGCGTCATGAAACCTAATGTCTTTCGGGGTCGTTGATTCAGTTCTAAGGCAATTCTGTTCAGATCGCCCTGCGAGTATCCGGCCAAGCTGGTGCCTTTGGGGAAGTATTGCCGGAGCAATCCGTTGGTATTCTCGTTCGTGCCACGTTGCCACGGGCTTTGTGGATCGCAAAAATAGACCTGCACGTCGGTCGCAACTGTGAATTGCTTGTGCTTTGCGAGTTCCATGCCCCGGTCCCATGTGACCGATCGGCGCAGCTCCACAGGCAACTTGCGCACCTGTTTGCTCAGCGCCGACACGACGCTTTCAGTGTCCTTGCCCTTCACCTTCACCTTCACGAGGATGGTGAAGCGCGAATAACGTTCAACCAGCGTCGCGATGTGTGTATTGTTTGAGCCGCTTAGCAAGTCGCCTTCCCAGTGCCCCGGAACAGCCCGGTCTTCGGCTTCGGCGGGCCGCTCGCGGATTGATACCGCATCAATGATCTGTCCGCGCGGTTGTCCCTTTGCTGACGCTTTCTTCGAACGTCGCATCATTCGACGCGTGCGCAGATGCTTCATCAGTTCTGCTTTCAGCACTCCACGGGTTTGAATGAACAGACTGCGGTAAATCGTTTCGTGCGAGACCTGCATTGATTCATCGTCGGGATATTGCTGCTTTAACCAGCCGGCGATCTGCTGTGGCGCCCATTTCAGTTGCAGCTTCCTGGCGACTAGTCGACGCAATTTAGCGTTGACGGCAAGGCGGCAGCGCTTCGGTCGCTTGGCCCTATCCCAGGCGCTTGCGTCAGCCAGCGCCGCCCTGTAATTGTTCAGGCCGCCATGCCGTGCCACTTCACGACTGATCGTCGACGGCGACCGACCGAGGCTCGCCGCGATCTGACGGATTGATACGTCTGCATGGACGCCACGCGAGATTTCTTCTCTCTCAGCAAGCGTTAGCACTCTGGTCGACCGTTTCCTCATCATCGGCATAATGCCGCCGTGCGGCCGCACGATCGCGTGAATCGACGCCGCGTGCTTGCCTAACGAGCGGCCGATGTCGCTTAGCGACTCACCATCTTTCCATCTTTGCCACAACAACGTCTTTTGTGCAGGCGATAGCCCGCATCTTCTCTTTTGATTCACCTACGTTTCCTCCTGGGCCGACATTAGACCAGAAGGTGTTGCAACGACCGGTTGAACGCGCCACGGTCTATTTCGCGAAGGAGTCGCGGTGAAATACGACCGGATCGAAGCAATGCGACATGACTATCCGATCGCACTGCTATGTCGGGTGTTCGAGGTGGGAGCCAGTAGCTATTACGCTTGGCGTCGACGTGCTGAGTCGCCACGTGCACAGGAGAACGCACGGCTTGAAGTTGAAATTGCTGCAGCCCATGAACGAACCCGGCACACTTATGGCCGCGAGCGGCTGCAAGCCGATTTGCAGGATCACGGCGTGCGAGTTGGTCTTCATCGCATCAGGCGCATTCGCTCCAAACTGGGACTTCGCTGTAAGCAGAAGCGCAAGTTTAGAAATACAACGGATTCCAAGCACGATCTGCCAGTCGCACCGAATTTGCTGGAACGCAATTTCGACATGAGCGCGCCGAACCAGGCTTGGGTAAGTGATATCACTTACTTATGGACCGATGAAGGCTGGTTGTATCTTGCCGGCATCAAGGACCTCTTCAACGGCGAATTGGTCGGCTACGCCATGAGCGAACGGATGACTCGCAGCTTGGTGATGCAAGCGCTTTTCAGCGCGGTGTCGCTCAAACGGCCACAAGCTGGACTGATTGTTCATTCCGATCGCGGCGCTCAATACTGCTCGCACGATTATCGGGATCTGACAAAACAGTTCGACGTGACGGTGTCGATGAGCCGCAAGGGCGATTGCTACGACAACGCACCAATGGAAAGTTTCTGGGGGTCGCTCAAAAACGAACTCGTGCATCACTGCCGGTTCGAGACACGCGCTGAGGCTCGACAGGCCGTCACTGAATACATCGAGATCTTTTACAACCGGCAGCGAAAGCAGGCCCGTCTTGGCTATCTATCTCCTGCCGCCTTCACACAACGATTTTATAAGATGCAACTTGCAGCCTAGGCCATTGCTCTCCACGATTGACGACCGACCTCACGGTGCCAGGCTGGCGCGGCGCGTCGCTGGCTGGAAGCGCGCGAGGCCGATCTCCTGCCCGTCGAGTACTACCACGTGGTCTTCACGCTACCCGCTGCGATCAGCGCGATTGCGTATTACAACAAGACCGTCATCTACGAACGAAGGCGCACCAATTCCTGCTGCCGCGTTGCTCGTGCTTTTTGATCCGCTAACGTGTGCCAGCACGACACCCGAGAACAAGCGTGTCTCATCCGGTATGGAGCTGGAACTCTACATTTGCCGCAGCATTGCTCAGGCACACAACGGCACCATCGACGTCGTGTCGGACGGCAACGAGACGGTATTTACGGTCAAAATTCCGAGGACGTCGCCGCCGAGCAGTTCAGTCTGAGTTTGGACTAGACGATGCCTCCTTGCGCGCGTTTGAGTAGCGCCTCGAATTCCTCCGGCGTGCCAATGTCGAATTCGTGGGTGTTGAGCGTCAGCCGCACGATGCGTCCAGTGCGGCCTTGCCGCCAGGCAAGCGCGGCGCGCGCTACCGTTGGTCCGATTGCTTGCGCAAGCGGCACGACGAATTCGCCAGTAAAGCCCCGATCGTCCGCGACGCCGGGCATCGTGAACGACACGGCGCTTATCCGCGTGCGGTCAGCTCGCACCAGTTGATAAAACTGGCTCAGTTCGCGTTGATAGTTCGGGCTGAACACCGCTTCGTCGACCGTTGAACGCACTAGCGTCAAACGCAGCGTAGCGATGTGTTCCATCATCCCCCTCCTTGATGATCGAACGAACCGTGATTTGAATATGGCAGTACTAAGACGCACGATGCCGAGGCGTCGTGTATGTCATGCCAGTCCGAAGAACGGAATCCGTTTTTGTTAACGTTGGCCAATTTTATTAATGGGTTTTTAACTCAAGCGCTCGCGCAGACCCAAGGTGTCCACGCGAAGCGAGGCTCAGTCTAGCAGGTTGGGCATCGGCCTTTGCTTGCTCTCGATGTTGATCTTCGCGAGCCAAGATAGCGTTACAAAGGTGCTACAGGAACTGCGCGCCACTCAGTTTGGTAGACTCGTTTTCGTCGCGGTGGGTCTTTTGAAAACAGCAGGATTGTCCTATCAATATGGCGATCGAAGATAGGACAATCAGACCGGTCAGTACGCACGACGCGCTCGCGCTTTGCGTATTCCCTAAGTCTCCGATGCAGGACGCTAGCGCGAAGCCCCAACCCAGCGGCTTTAAACAATGCTTAGGCTCGACGAAGTAGCAAATAGTGAAGGTTTCCCCGAGCGATGCGATGTCGCGATAATTGGCGGTGGCATCATTGGTGTCAGCGCGGCGTATGAATTGGTACGACGCGGCGTATCGGTGGTTCTGCTCGAAAAAGGTGTCATCGGCGGCGAACAGTCGGGGCGCAATTGGGGCTGGGTGCGTCAGCAGAATCGCGATCTCTACGAGTTGCCCCTCGCGATGCACAGCCTGAAACGATGGAGCGAACTGAGCGAAGAACTGGGCGAGGACATCGGCTTTCGAAGGGCCGGCATTCTTTACGGCACAGAGCATCAGTCTGACCTTGCGCAATGGGAATCGTGGCTGGTCCGCGCGCGCGAAGTCGGTTTTAGCAGCGAGATCCTCAGCGCACGCGCACTGGCCGCGCGCACTCCGTCTGGCCGCGCGAAGTGGGCGGGCGGCCTGTGGTCGGCGACGGATGGCCGCGGGGAACCGTCGAAAGCCGCACCGGCGATCGCGCGCGGCGCGCAAAGGCTCGGCGCGAAGGTATATCAAAATTGCGCGGTAAGAACGCTCGACATGAGTGCCGGCCGAGTTTCCGGTATCTGGACCGAGCGCGGTCTGCTCGCCGCCGATACCGTGGTCCTTGCGGGAGGCGCGTGGAGCGCGCTCTTCTGTCAGCATCATGGCATCGACTTGCCTGCCATCAACGTAATAGGCACGGCGTTGCGAACCGCCGAGGCGCCGCAGGTCATCGATGGCTGTTTCTCCGGGCCTGAGTTCGCGCTCAGGCGCAGGCTGGACGGCGGCTACACCATCGCCGTGCCCGGGTACGGACGCGTGGAACTCGCGCCACAGAACCTGCGGCATTCGATCAAGTTCCGAACCATGTTTCGCAGCAAGTTAAAGAAGAAACTAAAGATCCGCGTCGGCTCCAGTTTCTTTCACGGACCAGAGGCCGGTGCGGACTGGCGCGACGACGACGTGTCTCCGTTCGAAAGAATGCGCGTGCTGGATCCCGAACCAGATAGAGAATGGCTCCAACGTGCGCTGGAAAATGTCGCGAGCGTGTTTCCAACGTTGTCGGGCTTACGGATCGCACATGCATGGGCCGGTGCGATTGACACCACGCCGGATCTCATTCCAGTCATTTCAAAGGTCGATGCAAAACCCGGTCTCGTGATCGCGTCTGGCTTTAGCGGGCACGGTTTTGGGTTGGGGCCTGGCGCGGGTTTGCTCGCGAGCCAACTGGTGTTAGACGAGGCGCCAGATTTCGACATTGGGCGCTACCGATTGGCCCGCTTCACCGACGGCACGAAGCTCACTCATCCACAAATGATGTAAGGCGGACCGTCAATAAGGACAACTAATTAAAATGCGTTAAATTATATTATGTCAGGTTCGCTGTTTATTGCATGATGCTTGCCAGGTCAACGCCATGTACCATGAAGGTTATTGAGAACTGCTCCTGCTGCGCGAGAGCCGAGTGTTCTCCTGACTCGTCCCATACTCCACTTCGGTCGCTGTAACGACGCCAGCTTTCGCACCGTCAAGGTCTACGCGCACCGTGCCTTCGATGAGACATGTCCAGTAGCGTTGGCCGCGGCACCATAGCTTGACGCCGTTACGAGCGTCTCGC
>NZ_JARUXJ010000247.1:0-16262 GCF_031451465.1 Caballeronia sp. LZ003
AGGCGAGTAATCGGGATTCGGTCACGTCGGCCGAGATGTTCGCCGGGTAGATGCCGGCTCGGGCTACCTCAAGCGCCGCTTCATTGATGTCAGTTGCAAAAATCTGCACCCGCGGGGGCTGCGGCATCCGGTCCGCGTATTCCTGAATCAGGATCGCGACCGAGTAACTCTCCTCTCCCGATGCGCAAGCCGGTACCCAGATGCGCGCCTCTTCTCCCGCTGGGACGCCGTCCATCAAACGCGGAATGATGTCGTTTTGTAGAGCGGCAAAGGATTTAAGGTCGCGAAAGAAACTGGTCACGCTGATGAGGAGATCGGCCAGCAGCGGGACAAGCTCGCTCGAGTTGTTGTGTACAAAATCTCGGTACTCCGCGATACTGGCCAGTCGGTTCACCCGCATCTTGCGCTCGATGCGACGTTGCACCGTGGCGCGTTTGTAATGTCGGAAGTCGTGCTTATTTCGATTCCGAAGTGTCGCCAGAATGTCGTACAGCGCCTTTTCGTCAGATTTGTCGTCATCCAACGTGGCTTCGGCGTCGGAGTCCGTTACCGGGGCGGCATCAGAATCCGATGAAAGGGCGCGCGGGGCTTTTTGCGAGGTCGACCAACTGCCGGCCGATTTCCTTGGCACTCAAGACCAGGTCGATCGTTCCCGTGGCAATCGCCGCTTGCGGCATCTCTGCGTACTCGGCGTCGTCCGGCTCCTGCGCAATCGTGAGCCCTCCTCGCTCCTTATGGAAGCGAGTCCCAAGGACCCGTCCCGGCCCGTTCCTGACAAAACGATGCCGATCGCGCGTTCCTGATGCACTTCCCCCAAGGTTCGGAAGAAAAGATCGATGACGGACGAGGGTCTGTTACGGCTCGCCTCACCGGGCTGCACATGTCTGTCGTCGGTGATCAGGTTGGTTGCAGGCGCAATGACGTACACGTGACCCGCTTCTAAGCGCGTCCTGATGCGGACCTGGCTGACGGTCAGCGGTGCGACCCGCTGCAATATCTCGGCCGCGCTGCTCTCGTGATCTGGCGAAAGATGCAGCACCAGGACAATCGCGACGGGAGCCTCGGCGCCCAGTGTTTCGAGCAGCGCCATCGCCGCCTGCAGTCCACCGGCGGAGCCTCCTATGCCTACGACCAACGGTCTCGCCAGAGCATCGGGGAGTTGCGGGAGCGAACTGGTGGGGCCATCAGTGGCATTTATTTGGTTTTTTTCCATGACTCCTCGGTCGGAAGCTCGGTCGAGCAACGACGTGCTCTTCCATCATGACGTGCCCGCGCGCAGATCCTATGTGCAAGTCTGGCCTGCGGCTGCGTCGGCTTGACACGTTGTTCTCGACGGCGTCTTATGTTTGCATTTCAAGCGTGCGCCCGCCCGCTAGCAAACTCAGTGGCCATCGACCTATCATAATGTTGCTTTCACTGGCGCGACCGATTGCTCGGCTCGCTCGACACGGGTCGACGGCTCCGAGGCGGGGTCGGGAGCAGAATCGGAAGGATGTTCGCACCCCCTCGCGGCGCGGCGCAGGCGCATGATCGTTTGCCGCGACGTATTGAAATTGCGCGCCACCTGACTGACCGTCCAACCATTCGAAAGAGCAAGTAAGGCCTGGGCTTGATCTGACTCGGTCATGCTAAAAGGTCGGCCGGATTTCGAACCACGCAAGCTTGCGGTCTCATGGGAATGCCGCCCTCGAAACGTGCGGACCACGCGCTCGAAGTCAACAACTAATTCGAGGCTCTCGATGAGCGCGGCGCCACTGATAGCACTGAATCTCTCTCGATTAGGCGCTAAGCAAATGGTTGCGGCCCCTTCACGTTCTATTGCCCGCAAGGTCGTCAGAGCATCGGAAACACAGTTGCCCAACGCATTCAGACCGACGACGATCAACACGTCTACGGGCCATAAGTGACGGACGGCTCGTTGCAGACCGGGTCGCTGGGCGGCTGCTGTTGAGCAGCACGCGTTTTCGTAATACAGATCGTCCGGATGAAATTGGAATCCAGCAGCCGCGATCTGCTCCAGATACCTTTCGTTGAGCGGATCGCCCCTGGCCAAATAGATTAGATATGACATTATCGCCTCGTTCGTTCGTAGATTTGGACAATATGTGGACAGCCTACGGCAGCAGGACTACCACGTGCAAGTACGGAATTGGTGGTTTTCGGACCGCAGAACCTGCGCGGTCGGCGAATGCATAAACTGCAGTAAGACAGGCGCTTTGGGGTAGGGATTGAGATGATTGAGCGTAACGGCGCCTGATTGGCACGTAGAAGTGCGGTGGCCACACTGCGGTTTCTCACACTTTTACGCGGTCGCGTCTGAGTTGCGTACGCCGCGTCCTAACGATTCCAGTGCTTCCCTGCCGCTAACCCCTATAACTCTGGATAAGCTAGATCAGCGGCAACGATCTCCGTCCCGAGCGTTACAGCCGCAACGGATGCCTCTTGTTTCGTAGGAAATGGGCCAATCGGCGCTGCCCCGTCGAAGGGATACAACAGCCGACCGTCGGTCGTACGCACAACCTTCAACTTGCCGTAAAAACCGCTTGCCTCCGTGCCTCTGTACGACGCATAGACCACGAAGTCGCCCTCTGCTGTGCCTGCTGTCGGTGGCACGGGCTTGGTCGGATAAAGGACCAGCTTGGGTCGCTTGCCTGTAATGTGTGCCATTGGCGTAGGCCATGTGAGTGGAGACAAGCTATCTCAGCATTGCCCGAGCCAAGCGGCCGTGCCCTGCTCGGGGAAACGAAGGTCGCTCGCAGGCGATGCAAGGGCCTCCCCGCTCACCCGTAGGCTCTCGACGGAAGTATCAGACGCATGACGTGTACGTTTTGGATACCTTAAGGACGGAAAACGCATCTGCTCCGAGGGCGAGGTAAGAGAAGGAGGACGGAGAGCGAAAGACAAGAGACGCGCGGGTCGTTTGTAGGTCGCTCCCTCATATCGGGACAATTACCTGTCGAGCACCATCCACGCGCGTCAGGTGCAGGATCGCAACCCTTAAGCATTGATCAAGCCCTCACGAACAATGCGCATCGTTGACGCTTTTGCCTCCTCAAGCGTGGCAACTCGGGCAACAAGATGCGAGACGTCGTGTCCGGCCAGCTTTCCCTCTTCGAGTTGCTCGCGTGCCAAGAAGATTCGTTCTTCAATTGCCCGGAGCGCCTGCCAAATCGCATTCTCGGATTGCCTGCGTTGCTCATCTTCCAGCGCCACTGCGGAAAAAGCGTGACCGGTGTGACAGCGGTAGCGCAGCGGCATCCCGCTACCGATGCGCCATACCACGCCGCCGCAGTCGGGGCAGGTCAGCGAGCTGCGCACGCCAATGGCATCGAGATCAGCGAGCTCGATCTTCCCGGTACGCATCATTCTGTCTTCCGACTCGGCCGCCAGTGCGTCCGCTTGATTGTGTTCCTTTGGAGTGGTCATGGTTGCCTCCAGTGCTTGACGGATGGCCGTGCTTAGCTCCGCAATGGGAGCCACGACGTCGGCGGTGGTGGCTCGCAGCGCATTGATGGGCATGCTAGGCGAGCGGCAATCAGCTGGATCTTGGACGATGGTGAACCCGCCGCAGGCGCGCACTACCCGCATCCCTGCAGCCCCGTCGTCGAGATCGCCGGTCAGAACAACGCCGATGACTCGACGGCCGTACGTGACAGCCGCTGAGCGAAACAAAGGATCCGCCGCTGGGCGGGTGAAGTTCTCTTTTGGTCCATTCGAAAGCAAAGTTCTGCCGTGTAAAAGCAACAGGTGACGGTCGGACGGCGCAATGCAAATTGTCGATAGTGCAAAAGGCTCATTGTCGGCGGCGTGTCTCACCGGCAAATTGCACACGCTTTGTAAGATGGCGGGCAAAATGCTCGGATAGGCGCCGATATGCATCACCACGAACACTGAGGCGGGCAGATCCCTTGGCAGCGTACCGCACAACTGCTTAAGCGCTTCCAGGCCGCCGGTGGATGTCGCTACCACCACAATATCTCGTCGTTCCATTGGTTCCTCGCTTGATGATAGCGCGGGGCGTGCTTGTCCTTGTATTCCGCGCTGCTCAGGCAGCCACCGATAAAGAGCAAGGCGTCGTGCGACGGGTACCTAACTACTTATCAAGCGCGCAGCGAGGCGTTTTCCAAATTCGACTCGCCTTTTTATCTCGTGGGCAACCGCCGATCCTGCGAAGCGGCGGAAACACTCTTTCGGCGTCACAGATGGCAGATGCGAGGCTCAGGCCCGAGGGCCACTAGCCGGATCAGGTCGAAATTGTCGCTAGATGCGCACCCATGTCACGTAACGCGCTACTCAAGGCGCCGAGTGTTCTGGAACAACGCGGTTGTTGTGGTTACCGCGCTGTCGACAAGTGCGATCTGCAAAAGCCTTTTCGACATGGCACATGACATGCTTAATCATCGGACGGTTCTCTTGAACGCGGGACGCACTAAAGACATGACACCACTTCTCGAGGAGTCAAACTCAAGGCAGGCTGACGGCTCCGTTGTCGAAGCACCTGATCCACTTCTTGACCGCCATCTCTACCTCGAAACGCGCATATACCGATCTGACTTGGCGATTATTTTCGGAATGGCGATAGCCAGTGTTGCTTTCCCCAGCATTTTCCTATTACTTCTTTTACTCGGATTTTAGGGGTCAGGGTGGATCATCCTGCGCGAACTGAGCAACGCATCGATATTTTCCGTGCTAGAGGCGGTCGTGCGGCGTTACAGCAAAAATAATCGTTGAGGTCGTTAAAGACTTGGCGCGCTGCGCCGATAGCGGGAAGGTGAAGTATTGCGTGGCGCAGTGCCCAAGCATGCTTCATACATAGAGGCTGGCAATAGGCCCGGGTACCCGATCAGACTTGCGCCCAAAAACCCTCGGATTCGTCAACTGAGAGAGACGAATATCGATGCAGACGACCGATCAGTACACCGGGCGAACGACACTACAACGTTGACCCCGAGGATCGAATCATGCCCCAATTCTTTAAGCGCTATCTCAACGATACGCGCGGCATTACCGCAATCGAATACGGCCTGATCGCTGGCGTACTTGCGCTGGGCATCATGACTTCCGTGAGCGGACTCGCCACACAACTCTCGTCTACTTTTACCGCTATTACGACTAAGCTTTCGACAGTCCGATAAGCGTGAGTGGCTCGCCCTTGTTCACTTGTTCAAGGGGGCACGGCGCGCAGTTGACGCAACGGGCACACTTTCCCGGCGGTCTGAGCGCACCGTGCCGTCGCAGCACCTCTGCGTTTCGTCCGATCCTTCATGCTGAAGCGGTTGATCTTAGAAATTCGTTGAATGCGCGCCAATCCCAGTGTCATGGAAGGTCGACGATCCCGTTGATGTGGAAGGTCGACGATCCGTGTCGTTCACCGAAAGCCTGGGTGAGCTTTATCTGCGGCCGCCCTCTCCGATTCGCCGGTGCACCGGCGTCCACATCAACACTACGACGTTGAGCCGGACAACGCGGTATTGATTTGGCCCGACGTCACCCGAAGCAACCTCATCGTCTTTCCGCCCGTGGACGGGATGCTATCGCTAGTCACAATCAGCGTACATTCCAGGCGCCGGTCAACATTCAGGCAAACAAGCTGAAGGCGTGTTCAGCTTCCCTAACGTCTTCGTCGTCATAGACGGATCGCGCTTGCTTTCAGGCCATCTTTGACCTGAAACAACGCAGCTCTTTGCAGGTCGGGGGGCGACTGGACTACGTGTGAATGTGGACTTGTGCTCTCCCCGAAACCTTAGCACAGTAAAGGGCGGCATCGGCGCGAGCAATCAGGTCTTCGCGGCGCTCGTGCCCTTCGAACTGCGCAACCCCAGCTGAAAATGTCAAACGTATCGTTTGCCCGTCCCTTCCATCTGCGGGCAGGTTCGCCAGCGTGTGCAAGGTGCGCTCGATTATTTGTTGGGCGACGATGGGTAAGGTGTTCGGTAGTAGGAGAATGAAGTCCTCGCCCCCAATTCGACCAAAGAAATCAGAGGCGCGAACACACGACGTGCAGTGCCTCGCGAAGCGCCGAAGGGCCTCGTCGCCCGCATCGTGCCCATATGTATCGTTGATGGTCTTGAAATAGTCGAGATCCAGAAGAGCGACGGACAGCGGCGATTGAGAAACCTTTGCTCTTTCCATGAGCTTGTCCAGACGCGTCATCGAAAAGCGGCGGTTTGGTATCCCCGTGAGTTCATCAACATGGCTCAACAGCACCGCCCTGTCCCGAGCCTCTTCGAGATTCTTCTCTGTCTTCTTAAGCGCTGTGATGTTGCTGCCTGAAAGTACGATCCACCCGTTGGGCAACAGCGTCTCGGTGCACCAGTACCAAGCACCGTTGACGAAATCGACTGGGAAAGCGCGCTGGCGCGGCGCCTGCGCAAGCACTCGACAACGAAGCTGGGCATCTATGATGAATGCATGCGGATCGGCAGCGGCGATGCGCACACTCGTTTTCTGCCTGTGCGCCCGAAGGATTATCTCTGAAAACGTGATGTCCTCGCCGGCCCGCACTCCAAATGCGCTAAGGAACGCTTCATTTGCAAAGCGAAGATAGTCGGTTTCATCGTAGAGGCCGACGTACGCATCTCCGAAGCAAAGCGCTCCAAGCAACGCATCTACGACCCTCGGCGGAGCATCCCCGGTCCCGAGCGGAATCACGCCGACGTTAGCCAATATGTCGCTTCTCCAATGTCGTCATTGTCGCCGCTGCCAGTCTTGACTAGGTAACTGAACCCTGAGTCGGTTGCGCGCGAGCATTTCCGCTCAGATGTGTCGCTGGCAACGCGCGATAACTTGACGTGCCTGCAAAGTTACGCGCACAAGGGTGCTCCCAATTCGTCGAAACAATGGTGACATGAATGCCTTCCGATGTGGGGACTTTGGTTCGCCGTCGTCAATCAGCAACGGCGGTCGACAACATTCGTCTCCGTGGGCAGTTCTCAAGTCAGCATACGAGCCTTCCTCGAGGAACTCCCCAGGGCGTTTTTTGAAGGCCATGCAGCGCAGCTAGCGCCACAACATGCAAGCGTGGCATTACCATTGTCAAAGGGTCTTACGGCCACTCATAACACTGTTTAATCGTTCGAGTGCCGCTTGTGCTGCCTGCCGCCCGTGGGCCCAATGTGTCTGGATAGCTGCCGGGCTGAACTGACCATCCTTGAAGTGCGTTCCGTCTTGCGACGACTCATAGTCCATTGGAACAATGCGGATCGGCCTGACGTTCGCAAGCGCTGCCGCGTTCATGAGTTCCGCATCGGCCTGTCGCCGTGCCGGTTCGATACACTCGAGCGCATACGCGAGCAGCGACTTTAGACGCTGCGACTCGTCCAACGTTTCACGGTAAGCAGCCGCGCGACTTCCATGCTCAATGTTTTTCTGACGAATTTCGGCGTCAGTCAGATTGTCGGGACTTGGCCGTCCGGGCTCCAAAGGTCTGCCCGGAAGATGGTCGTACGAACGTCGGCCGGAGCAGTTTCGATGATACGGTGCATCGGTGCGGCCGAAACGAGCGAACCATCCCAGAACCATGCACCGTCGATCTTGACGGCGGCAAACCAAGGCGGCAATGAGCCGGAAGCGACAATCATTGCTTCACGCAGGCGCCCATGGCGGTTATCAAAATAGTGCGACTTGCCCGTAGCCACGTTGGTCGCAACGACGCTCAGGTGTGTGGTGCTGCGATTCAATTCCTCGAAGTCGCAAAGGTTCTCCAAGGTCTGATAGAGCGGCGCGAGATCCATGATGCTGGCTAGCTCGGGCGCGCCGCTACCATTCACCCATGGCACGTTCAGCCGGCGGGTGAAGAAGCCGGGGAGTCCCACGCTCATCGCATAGCTCTGGTCCGCTTCGGCCAGCGAGCGGCGAAAGTCGTCCCCAGCGAGCATGCTCGCGCCGAAAAACCCGAGCATCTGATCCCGCGTGGCTGTACCGGGTATCGAGACCCGATGATAGAACTCCCTCAGTTGATCCATTCGACGCGACTTTGAATTACCAAAATAGATGGCAGCGTTGATTGCGCCGATTGACGATCCGCAGCAAGCGTCTACTTCAATATTTGCCTCGTGTAGGGTCTCGAACACGCCGGCCTGGAACGCGCCGATGGCGCCGCCGCCCTGCAGTGCGAGGGCAACCCGCTCGAATCCCCCTGCATTCGGGTCGTGCTCAGTCATTGATGCTCCGTGGACTTCGTAGGAACTGTTTCTCCCGCTATGCACAACGACAGAAAGTGGGCGAAGTGGGACTAGACGATGAGGCAGTGCTGTGACAGGGAAACAGTCATGCGTGGACATCGTGCCCTCGGCTACTCGGCGGTCTTTCGTTGAGCGCTTCTGAGAGAGGCCCTGGGTAGCGATAACCAAAGCGGCTAACGCTTGAAACTGCCGTGAAAATCAGGCGCCGCGTCTGAGCACGAACGCGGCGCCATGATTCACTTGCTGTTCTTTGTGCCTGCCTCCTCCTCAGATAGCTCTTGCTCGGCGAGCACCGTCAGCTTTTGGTCAGTGGCTTTTTCTTCTTCCAATGTTTCAAGAAGAAGATTCATCGCGTCGGCGTAACCAAGCTTTTTGGCAAGGGCTGCGAGGGTGCCGTAGCTCGCAATCTCGTAATGTTCGACCTTTTGCGCCGCGGCGATCAGTGCAGCATCAAGGATCGGACCTTTCTCGATTTCCTCGATTTGCTCTTGACCTTCTTCGACAAGCCCTTCCATCGCCACGCATTTGACGCGCTTAAGCTTGATTTCGGTGCCCGCCACCACCTGATCGATCCGCTCGATCTGTCCCTGCGTCTCCTCGAGGTGTGTCTTGAAAGCGGCTGCAAGATCCGGGTTGGTCGACGCGCGGGCGAGCTTCGGGAGCGCCTTCGTCAATTGCTTTTCTGCACTATAAACATCAGACAAGGCGTGGATAAACAAATCTTTTAGCGTTGCTACAGCCACGGTAGTTCTCCTTAAATTTGTGAGCGCTGCGTTTCGAGCAGGCCTGCACGCGGTCATTTCTTTCCCTAGACCAGGATGTCAAGCGCTTTCCTTTATCGTGAATGGGCGCGGTCATGCATAACACGACTGAGCAATGGGTATGCCGCGGGCTGAACGATCGCAACCAGGTCAACCCACACTGACATTGGCGCGATGCCCGGTCAGCTGTGTACTTAGAGGTCGCGGACTAGCAAACTAGCAAGCCCTTCCTCGGTGGGACTTCATTTCTAAGCAAAGGTAACGCGCGAAAACGCTCCTTGTCGTCAGGTGTTCACCGTTCAGCAGTCTTGCCATCTACGCCGTATATCGCGGCAAGTCAATAGTGAAGATGCAACCGACGCCCGGCCGGTTCTTCACGCTCAAAACGCCTTGATAGGTTTCAACGATCTTTTTTGTAACCGATAGACCTAACCCAAGGCCGGTCTTATCTGCGGACTGCTGCGTAAAGGGTTTGAACATGGTACGTGCCGCGTCTGGCGCGAGTCCGCCGCAATGGTCCTTTACATCAATCAGGATTCGATCCGCTATCGCATATGCGCTAAGGGTGACGGTGCTGCGCGGACGGGTGAACTTGAACGCATTTTGGATAAGGTGTCCAAGAGCTGAGTACAGGGCATCGCGATCCGCACGGAACGCAAGCGTATTGTCGACCGCTAGAACCGTGAGTCTTACGCCTCTTACCTGAGCAGCTAGCTGAGCCGCATGCGCGACCTCGGCAATAAACTCAGCCAGGCAGTGGTTTTCTGCCGCCAGTCGTGCGTTCTCAGCCGGCGCCCTTGCGTCCTCAATCGAGGATTCGATCGTCTTGCGCATCGTAGCAAGGGCACGTTCCAAAATAGTTCCCGTAGCGCCTGACAGACTTAGGTTGCCCGCTTTGGCCGCCTGGAATGCCATCATCGCGTTGCCCAGCGCATTTCGCATCTCATCCGCGAGTTCTTCTATCCGTTCTTTGAAAGCCTGTGTTTCCTCTTGATGCTCCACCCTGCCGTGTTGATAGCTGAACTCCATCACGGCCCTTGCTATCGCCGTGTCAAGGCAGTGATTCATTGTCTTGAATTCTTCGACCTCGAAAGGAACGTCGCGCTCATGTGCCAACGTGGTAACAGCCTGACAAACATCGCCGTAATCGTGCACGACCTGATCGATGGTGTAACCCAATGCATAGAGCGCGCTTCCGTGCTCGCTGGCTGATGCTCCAATTTCGGAATCGGTGGCGACGCCGCTGGGCGGACCGGAAACTTCTTGACCGCCAGGCGAGTTATCGCTTTGCTCGAAACGAAGCGTCGTAATCAACTGGTCTAGGAAGAGCGGCACGCCAGATTGGAGTTGGTCCTTGGACGCCGCCCGAAAGGGACGACTTGCCACTCTTTCCTGGCACTTCGCCAGGATGATGGCGCGATTGTTCGAAAGGAAGTTGTGCAACATTCATGTCCTTGGGACCGTCTCATGTCAGTCGGCCCAAACAGCGCGGACATGAAAGGCTTTGCCCATTAAAAGAGGCGAGTGTCGGGGGCGCGACGCTCTAAAATGACCGAGCGATCTAAACCGAGAGAGAAGCGCTCCATTAAGCGCTCGAGCGGACCTGCGCACGACTTCAATCAAATACCACCGCTAGATGCGCGTTGGGTCTGTGCGCGGCCGATGTCGGGTTGAGTCGCGGCAGAGTAAGCCTTCCGGGCATGCTGCCTCGAACTTCATTATGAGGGCTGCGAAAGATTTGCGACGTGTTATTTCAGCAATGCGGCAAAGTAGGTGTATCTGGCACCTTTACCATTGCGTCGAATGATCGTAAAGGAATCGAGAGAGACCTGCCTGCCCGACCGATCGTAATGCGCCTGCCGAGACCGGTCGCTATCCGCCACAGACGATTTATAAGCGAACGGTTCGTATCGCTTATTCGAACCGCAAAATCTAACGCTAGAATGCAACTCGGTACCCAATCTTTGGGTATCCAAAATGTTCAACCCCATATGGGAAGGAGGGGCTCATGAACAATCTTGATCTCGCCGGCGCACTACGACTGGCCATAACAGTGCTTCGCGATTCTTCAGACAATCGCAGAATGCCATCGGGTATTTCATTAGGCGCAGAGATTGCGGCACTACATGCCGATGCGGTGGAAATCCTCGAACTGTCGCTGAAGGAGCTGTCAAATCTTTCCGATGGGTGATCGCCGTGTTTCGGCGGGCCTTCCCAAAACTCATCAAAGCGGAGGCACGATGAAATCCGAATGGGAGCGCTCAAGCGAGCGGGTGCAACATGCGATCGAACTCCAGTTGCGACAGATCGAGCAGCTTAGACGTTGGCCGCGCAGCCTTCTTGTAGTCGGATGTTTGGCCGCCATGACTGCGAGTGCTGCGCTGCTGTTTCTCCTTCAGCGCTTCTTCTGACTGCAGCTCTGAGGGAGGCACAGCTGTCCGCGCTTCAACAGACAAATGACGTGCTGGACCGCTTTAAAAAATCGAACGCAAGGGATGTTGCGAACGCCCATTCCTGTGCAACGACCCGAGAATCCGAGTTCGGAATTTATCTTTGCCCAGGCACGAACGGGTTTGACCATTATTGCGGCTTTGCGGAGCGGCAACTTGGCGCTATATCGCTCCGGCGCGCGGACGTTCATGCTCGGTCGGCAATCGGCCTACGGCGTGCGCAAAATTTACGAATCACTGATTTATTAGGTCAGCTAGGCTCCAACCGCGCGCTTCGGTGATGCCGCTCGATTGAATGCGCTCGAGCGCCCGCCAAAACCGAACTTGGATAACAGGCGGTTTCCCTTTAACCATTCATTGTGGAAGTCAATGATCCGGATGTGACGCGAGCGCCCCGACTGCCGAGGGACTCTGCCGTGGGCTTGGCGTGCCACGCTGCTTATCCGGCAGCCTATGCTCGACACCATGCGCGAACCGTGTGCAAGCGTATCCAGTTTGATAAGCATCGCGTGAGATGCCGCTCGTACGCGATTTCATCGACTGCAAATCGGAATCAAGACAGTCAAACGCGCGTTTCCCAGGTGCAGCGTCGGCCTATTTTCTTGATACCTCGGCCATTCGGCCAGCTAGGACCTGAGAGAGACGCAAAGTATGGTACAGCCATTGCTGAATTTGTTGCGACGACGTCGCAGCACCGCTGTCGTGCACGCCCGCAAGGCTACCGCTCGCCCCTCACAAGGAGCCGTTGATGTTTGTTCATAATAAGCGCCTGCAATACACCGTCCGTGTCGCGGCCCCGAATCCGGGGCTAGCCAACCTGCTGCTTGAACAGTTTGGCGGCCCCCAAGGCGAGCTCGCGGCCGCCCGTCGCTACTTCACCCAGGCTGTTGCTGAAGATGATCCGGGCCGCAAAGACCTTTTGTTCGATATTGCGACCGAGGAGCTGAGCCATCTTGAGGTGATCGGCTCGATTGTTGCGATGCTCAATAAGGGCGCCAAGGGGCAGCTGGCCGAAGGCGTACAGGCCGAAGCCGAAATGTACCGTTCGCTGACTGGCGCCGGCAACGATTCGCATATCACCTCGATCCTCTATGGCGGCGGAGCGCCGCTCACCAATTCTGCTGGCGTCCCTTGGACGGCCGCCTATATCGATACGATTGGCGAGCCCACTGCGGATCTGCGCTCGAACATCGCCGCGGAAGCGCGCGCCAAGATCGTCTACGAACGACTGATCAACGTCACGGATGACCCGGGCATTAAAGAGGCGTTGGGCTTCCTGATGACGCGGGAGATCGCCCACCAAAAGTCTTTCGAGAAAGCGCTGCACTCCATCCAGCCGAACTTCCCGCAGGGCAAGCTGCCCGGTGACCCGGAATTCACGAGCGTCTATTTCAACATGTCCAAGGGTGACGACGCCCGAGGCCCTTGGAATCAGGGCGGCGACTGGCAGTTCGTCGAGGATCCCCAGCCGGCGGTCGATGGCGGAGATGGCACAGCCACTGTTCAGGTATCGGAGCAGGAAGTGCAGGCGCTGCAATCGATGGCTTCGCGCACCGCCTCAGACCCAGCCGCAAATCCCACGACAGGCGCTGACCTCGGGGCGGGTCAGGCCGTTTGAAAGGCCGTCAAATGTCACAACCGCGCGCGGTCTGCGCGGTTGTAAATGCTGCAGAGACTCTATCGGCTAGATCCCTTCCTGCGCAGAATAGTGTATGAACCGAAATGAAATAGTCATCGCTATTCAGAAGTTACGTGCGCAGTCGGAAAACCTGCTACTGACTGAGGAAGAATTCCTAACCACGTTCAACGAGTTGCTCGGACACGCACAGTTGCTGGACGTGGACGATCAATTGAAACGCGAACTCATCATGGTGCGTTCGCTGATCTCCTCGAAGCGAAACAGTATGGCTTCAGCGCGCCTGCAAATGGCAATCGTCGCGACATTTTTCCGCTTCCCGCCGCCTAAACCGAACTCCATGCAACAAAGCTAACCGAGATGAAGAGGCCAATCTTCGCGGGTGCCGCATTCTTGCTTCGCGACACGTGGGAATGGGTTGAAGCGATCACGTATCTGTTAAGGCGTACGCGCTACCAGTGGTCTGTGACCTAAGGGGAGACGGCAGTACGTAGTGGCGCCACCGATCGCCATGTCCGCCTGGACGCTTAGCGACAATCGTTTCACTTGACCTAACGTAGGAGTACGGCGCTCAGGGCATACCAAGGTGGACTGGGCTGGCTCCGAAAACTCCAACGTATCGACGCGCGGTCATGCGCGTATTCGAAGCGCCGCCCTAGCGATTGACGGTTAGCCAAGTTGATAACCGATCTCCGCGGCTCGCTCGGTGCGGCTGCGGCGAATCGCAACCGGAAACGCGCAGTGCTGTCCTTGTCGCGCGTAGCCAGTCCGCTAACCGCGGCGTTTGTTACTTTGTGAAATTATTCAATGACTCTCCGTTCGTGCAAACGCTGTCCTCGCGAGCACTAGCTGTTGGCGGTTATCTCGGTCTGTCCGTAAATTTCGGTACATTTTTTGCTTCGACTGTTTGAATCCGTTCGGCTATTTCAGCAATGCTATGCGCAATGCAAAACGCCCAAAGCTTCTTTCTCCCCCGTTCAAACCTGTCGCACCGACGCCCTGCTCAACCGAGAACCACTTCGCTGTTTTCGCGGCGTATCGCGGCACTCGCAGGAGGCTTTCACGGCACGTTGAAGGTGGTGCGCAAGACGGATTCAAAGCTGTTATAACCGCTTGATGGCGCCTCGCCGATCGGGCCTTACATGGGGCCGACGAGGCACTCGCAGCTGCTCAGGAACTCGGTCGAAAGATCGTCGCTGGCGGTATTGCAAACCCCGAGTACAGTACCGACGTCTCTATGAAAGCGGCTCCAAGCGAATCTCAATTTCAGCTGACCCGGCACGGAGTCGAGTTCGCGGTACTCAAACATGGTCTACGGGTTGAGTGCGTGATCTTGTTAGAAGCGTTGCAGCAGTGCTTCTGGCTCGACTTACCGGCTCGCGATGAACGCATACGGCAGTGCTTTGTAGACGGATATGCTCGCATCCGCGCGGTTGCCGAACGAAAGTCTCTGGTTGTCAGCTCCGACACGATTCGCCTGACGCCGGCGGACTTTCTCAGAAAATAAGATGATCGTCCGCGCGGCGACCACTTAGACGCAGCCGGAGTTGTTTGCGCTCTTCTTGCGTTCCCGAGTGCGTTACATCCGGCGCGGTCTTTGGTTCCAATGGATCACCAAGACTTCACCTATCCAGAGAATGCCTCCCCAATTATGAAACGCGGTCCGAATCGAAGTGGGCCAAGTGGTCATCATCCAAAAGTCTCCGTCCAACTGCCGCTTTGCGTTGATGACGGCAAGGCGCTCCGACGCGAATGTTTGCGGCGCGACGGTGTGTTGCTCGTGCTTATCGCATCCCGTCAGAGCAGCCCATCTCCACCTCGATTTATGGTTATTGAAGGCAACCTCAAAAACCCGGTACCCGCCTGGGACGCGCTTATACAACTTGTGACGACTCCCGGAAATGCTGTCGTGCACCTCAGTGGCATCAGACAACACTTGCGACAGACTTCACCGGATCCGTTGACCCTTGCCAGGGCACTGGTGGTCGCAATGATGTGCGTCGGCGGCAGTCTGACCGTTTCCGCCGTCCTGTCTATCCTCGCTTCAAGATCGAGCATCCATGCCGCGCCAAGTGCGGCGCCTCGTTGAGTCCAGCCCGCCATCACTCTCGTCGACTTGAGCGGACGCCCGCCTGCTGACACGCTTGCCCGATCACCGCTCCAAGCAGGGATGTCTCATTCGAAGAGCACGACGGGTCCGGAAGCAAAGCAACTAGTTAGATGGAATGGTCGCCTACCGCCTTAACGTGTTCCGGATTCGCGTCATGCAGATCGATCAGCTTCGCGGATAATTCGGCATCGTACTGCCGCAAGGCCGTCGCCCTTCGATTGAAGCTGCGAAAGCCGCGCTTGCGTCACTGGATGACCAGCTTTCTGCGAAGCTGAGCGACCGTCTGCAAGATAAAGTCTCACGACTTCGCACGCTCGACGAGCAGATCGAACGGCTCAAACGTCGCATTCAGGATTGGCGGCACAATGACGAGGCTTGTCGCCGCATTCCCGACCGGATCGAAAAGTTCAGTCTGACGAGATCCGTCGAGCAAGCGTCGACAAGCCGCTCCTTTAGCCGGGACGGTTCGCAGATTCTTCGCTTCCGCCGGGCCGCACCGTGCGTCCGAGCGCGGCAAGGCAAGCGATCCCGCGTATTTTGTGCGTAATCGCTTACCGGGGCGTCCGATCGGAACAACACTATCTCGCTAGCTTCGAATGGGTCGTATCGACCCAAAGCGGGCGTAAAGACTTCTTTCGCACCTACGACTGCTTCCGACGATAAAGCAGTCCTTTCCGCGAAACCTCGTTAGTTCGAGATCCCGCCAGCGGTCAGCCAAAACGAACGGCTGCTCCAGATTGGGCGGCCCGTCGCACAGATGCTGTGACTTCAAGCGTTTTTGCAGCGTCGAAGCCATCGCAAACCGGTTTCTCTGCTTTTCGAATGACCGCTCCGAAGTGGCGCAACTGCTCAGCGTAAGGATCTGCGGCTACGTAGGGCACTTGTCCAACCGCGAGCGGGTGGAACCACCCTCGCTCGCCCGCATAGCGCCACATGCGCAAGGTCGGCAGCGCCAGCGAGGCATCCGTCCCAGAGATGAAGTGACTCTCGATGGAATGTTTCGCAAACGAAGCGTTTTCGCCCGAAGACGTGTCCCAACTCCAAGGTGATGCTGCCGTATCGGACAGGGTAATCGTCGCGACCGCGCCGTTCTTTAGCTGAATGATGGCGGCAGCCGTATCC
>NZ_JARUXJ010000248.1:0-16022 GCF_031451465.1 Caballeronia sp. LZ003
GGACAACGGCTCTGCCTACATCGACCACCGTACGCGCAGCTTTGCCCGCGAGTTGGGTCTGGAACCGTTGACGACGCCTGTTCGTTCGCCGCAGAGTAACGGTATGGCCGAGTCGTTTGTGAAGACAATCAAGCACGATTACATTGCCTTTATGCATAAGCCTGATGTGCCAACAGCGCTCTCACATCTGGCTGGCGCCTTTGAGCATTACAACGAACGCCACCCGCATAAGGCACTGAAGTACCGTTCACCCCGGGAGTTCCGGCGAACCGCTGCATCATCAACTTAACGGTGTCTGCGTGTCCTGAGTTACAGGGGCAACTCCATAAGGAGAGCACGCCCCGCCCGCGATGTGCACCGCAGTCCGGTACGCGTCACCCTCGTCCCACTTTGTCGCCTACGTGGTCAGGCGGGTCGGCTTTTCAGTCCTTATCCTTACCATAATGTCTAACGAGGCCGTCACGCCATTCGCTGACTAATCGATTGAATGGAAAGCGATCACTGTATCCGGCGCCAAGTAGGTCACTGACCGGCCGCGAGTCGAGTTGCTGCAACGCCCGTTCATACTTCGTAAGGTCAGCAGAGTTGCGCAAAGAAAGGACCGCAACTTCGTTGCTTTTCTCACAGTAAATGCACCATGCGCCTTTCTCCGATGAACAGGCATAGCGATCGACGTCGAATAGCCAGCCTCTTTGAGGCCCACCTTCGCGTAACGCATCGTCGTAGTCGTGCTCGCCGCTTCCGCCATCAATGAACAATGCGTCAACGACGTCTGTCTTGAGCTCGTTCGATCCATCAACATTGATCATGCATGCAAGTTTCGCGGATTCGACCGCTAGAAGTGTGCGGACGATCTCGACAAAATTTGACTCGAACATGCGATCCGATTCGAAGAATCGAAAGGTGCCCCAAGCCGCAGAAAACACACTTTTTGGAAGCAGAGCATCGAAATCTAAAGCTTGCTTCAAATTAGCAACCGCGCTCAATTGAGCTGGATTCAAATCGCTTAGTTTCAGGTTAGCCCGCATATCACTTGCCCTTAAGGTTGAACTTCGCGGAGGCCCCGCCCGGCCCGAACTATTGGGCTCCCGCTTCGTCAGTGCTAGACCGAGTGTAGATCGTGTAGGACAGACCCAGCTCAAAGCTGGGTTTGTCGTTTAGGCTTGCTAACTCAGAACCTTTTCAACGACCAAGTAGCCGACGCACGCCATAGCCGCCGCCACGAAAGCCAATATGTGATTTTTCTTTCTTGCCCGCGTGAATGACTTCAGAAACAACAAACCCAGCGCGAAGGCTGGGTTTGTTGTTTAACTAAAGACGAATTTTCTAACCAGAACGCAGAGAAACACCGTCCAGAACACGATAACCGCTCCGATGTAAATTCTCTTTGAATTCTTGCTCATCTTTGCCCATGTCTTATCATCGGGCCCGCCTGGCGCAACCATATCAATTCCCCTTTGGTCCTGAGACTGGAACGGAATGACTGAAGGGCGAAACGCCGAACGAGGTTGACCCTGGACTTGCAACGCCGACTTCAAGAGCAGTACTTCCGCCATATGCATGAGGCGTTCACATCAAAGGGCGTGGGGATCGATACATATCCCTGAGCCCCATCGCCATTCATAAATGAATTTGTCCCTGCAGTAGTTCTATCTCCGAATATCCAACCAAACGAAGCTACGCCACTGGGCCTTATCGATATCGATCCGGGATTACTCTGTGTAACCCCTCCAGCTGCATACGTAGTTCCGTCATGCAAATTAACGCTCAATCCAGCACTTGCTGATAGTGATCCAGAGCCAATCGTGGCGTAGTCTGGCGCAAGTCCACGCCCATATTCACCAAACCCCGCCGAATAATCCCCCGTGTTAAAGCTCGGCGAGAACGGCCCATACGGATCAATCTTCGGCGTTGCGGCCTGGCTTGTTGACGTACCCCAGCTATACGGCGAGTTTGAGCCGCCCGTCGACCGCATAATCAAATCTTGTACGGACTTTGGTGGTGTTGCCAACATCGACGGATCTTGCACCAGATAATTCCCCGTACTGTCCGTCACCAGCCTCGTGCCCGTCGTGTCATAGACCGCATTCTTCGGCGTATCCGCGTTCAGCGGAACCACAACACCGGTTGACGCGTACTCGCCGTACTGACTATTGTTTGCCGCGCGCATTGCGTTCTCGACCTGCGCCTCGGTGATCGGCGAGCCATCGGCGTTCGTCAATCCTTGCGCCTTCGCCTGAGCCGCGATCTGCTGCGTCTTTGTCTTTTCTTGCGGATGCAACTGCCGATTGTAAAGATCAGCGTTCGACGCCATCATCGCCCCCGAGCCGCCGCCAACGGCAGCACCCGCGCCTGTCGCAATCACATTCGCAATGATATTCCCGAGTGCCTTGTCCGCATCTGCGTTACCCGTCGCGCTCGAAGTGGCGATAGCTTCGCTCAAATCGTTCAACTTGCCTGCCGCCGCCGCTGAGATACCCGCGCCCGCAGCGCCGCCCGCGATACTACCACCACTAAGACCGGCAACCGCCGCCCTGCCCGCGATGTGCATCGCGATCCGGTACGCGCCCCCTTCCTTCCACTTATCGGCCGTGTCCTGATCGCCCGCAGCGTCCGCTGCCTGCTTTTGCCGATCCGCATAGTTGCCGATCTGCGTCGCCACCGTCTGCGCCACGATTGCCGCTGCCTGCTGCGTGCTCGCCTGTTGATTCAGCAAGTTCGACAGATCCGGCAACTTGCTTACCGTGCCATTCAAGTCGGCCGTGTCACGGTTCAGACTGGCCCGTGACTCGCATTCGGCTTGTCGAACTGTGGCTCGAATGGGCCGGGTTCAAACCGCACAGCCGCGTGCGCGTTCAAGTTGAGAACGGCAAGCTCATCAATACGCCTGCTAGAACAGCTCCAGCAACGAACCCGGGCTCAGCCGAGCGCGTTGCTTTAGCGGAAGAAGATGTTTTTGAGTACCACGTACACAATGAACCCCATGATCGCGGTGAACAAACACCACCAGATGATTTTCTGTGCTCGCGTCTTAGGCACGGATGTTATTGATGGTCCCATAGTTACCACTTAATTCCAGTTTTTCCTTGGTCCACAGTGTAACCCCAACCAACTGAGGCAGGATTATCAGTTTTGCCAACGGTTGTACCAGCCCCGAAACCGACTACCGTTGCGGTTCCGTTCCCGGGCGAGATCATAATTCCGCCGCCGAAACCACCATAGAGCGCGGACCCACCACCAGCGTATCCGCCTGCAAAGTTATTTGTTTGCCCAGGACTCACATGACCAGCATTTAGATATCCGGCAGAAATGCTCACGCCAGCCCCGACCGGATTCGGAATTCCCATATTCAACCCGCCGCCAATAAACGAATTCCCATCGCGCGTGAACGTTCCCCATACACTACCCACAAAATAATCAAGCTGGAAGTTCACGAAGTCCGGCGCACGAATCACTCCCAGATTGGAACCCGTGGTCGTCGGCTGGTACGATAGCCCACTACCTTGCGCGCCCTTGGCGATGTAAGCCTGCAAACTCGGATTACCCGGACCTACGCTCTGAGTCCAAACTTGCTGTCCCGCCTGATTTACGCCATAAGGCTGCCAGTCAGTTCCATCTTGCGGCTGCGCGCCAGTCGCAACCCGAACACCGCCTGATTCCGTCAGACCGTTCACCTTCAGATTCATCTGCGCCATCTGATCTTCGATCTGCTGCTCGGTGTACTTGCCGCCGCTCTCGTCGGCTAGCTTCTTGGCCAGCGTCTTTTCCTTCGCCGTGCTGTCCTGATGAAGCTGCCGATTGTAAAGATCAGCATTCGACGCCGTCATCGCCCCCGAGCCGCCGCCAACGGCAGCACCCGCGCCTGTCGCAATCACATTCGCAATGATATTCCCGAGTGCCTTGTCCGCATCTGCGTTACCCGTCGTGCTCGAAGTGGCGATAGCTTCGCTCAAATCGTTCAACTTGCCCGCTGCGGCCGCTGAGATACCCGCGCCCGCAGCGCCGCCCGCGATACTACCACCACCAAGACCGGCAACCGCCGCCCCGCCCGCGATGTGCATCGCAATCCGGTACGCGCCCCCTTCCTTCCACTTATCGGCCGTCTCCTGATCGCCCGCCGCCTCCGCTGCCTGCTTTTGCCGATCCGCATAATTGCCGATCTGCGTCGCCACCGTCTGCGCCACGATCGCCGCTGCCTGCTGCGTGCTGGCCTGCTGATTGAGCAAGTTCGACAGATCCGGCAACTTGCTCACCGTGCCATTCAAGTCGGCCGTGTCACGGTTCAGACTGGCGATGTCCTGCTTCTGGTTCGCACCATCCGTGATCGTGATCGTTCCCGCGCCGATCGCGCTCTTCGTCGTCGCCGTCTCGTTGCCGCTGTCGTGTTGCGAGATCATCGGCGACACACCGCCACCATCGGACAGCGACGTCACACCGTTAGCCTTCGCGCTGCTGGATCCGCCCATCGACCCACCCGCGCTAAACCCGCTGCTCTTCGCGTTGTAGTTCGACGCGTTCGTGATGTCGCTGAACGTCAGCGTGCCTGTCGTCAATGCGTTCCTGCTTGCATCCGCATCGCTGGCGATATAGCCGCCCTTCAGATCCGTATTGCCCTTCACGTTGATGTCAAAGCCACCCGCGCCCGCGTGAATGCCAGACTGCTCCTCAACCCCCGCGTAGTCGCCATGCGCATCGCCGTGCTGCGAACTGTAGCTCGCGCTGCCGCCTGCCTGACTGATGCTCACCCCCGCGCTCTGGCTTTCCTGATGCGCCGCGCTATGGCTCGTGTCCTGCACGCTCGCGATGTTCAGGTCGCCACCGATGAGCGCCGACACTTGACCACCATCGACCGTTGCGCCCTTGATGTTCGTGTCGCCTCCCGACACGATGCTCACGCTATTCGTGCCGCTGATATGCGTGTTGGTCTGCGCGGTCGAGTCCGAGTTCGCATCGCCGTGCGCTTTACTGCCCGCTGCCTCGATCCCGTAGCCCGATGACCCATACGACACCCCGATGCTGCCGCTCTTCGATTCGTTATTGCTGCGCGTGCTGTCCGTATCGGTCGAGTTGCGCAGGTTGACCTGATTGTTCGCGGCAAGCACCACGTCGCTAGCGTTGACGTTCGAGCCCGCGATCGTCACGTTGCCGCTGCCCGACGTGCCGTTACCCGTTGCCACGAACGTCGCGGTACCGCCCGCCGTGATGCTCGAACCGTTACGTTGGGTACTGTCTTCGGTGAAGGTCGACTTGCTGCTCGACGAGCCCGCGCTCAATTCCACCTTCCAGTCCGGCGTCTTACCGCTGGCCAAGGGACTCGCCCCATTGATCAGACTGCCGCCTGCGGCAAGCGCGTGTAGCGTGTCCACGCGCGCATTGCCCGAGCCACTCCCCGCTGCTTGCGCCTGCTGACCCGCGGTCTGGATCGCATCGATCACCGAGGACTTGAACGCCAGCGTCACGCCCGAGCTGTGCATCTCGTGCGTCTCGTCATGATGACGATCGGTCTGCGAGGCATCGACGATTACCTCCGCGCCCGTGCCCGTCACATTGCCCGCTGCGAGCACGTCCGAACCCGTGATGTGCAGCGTGTTGCCCGCCTGCATCGTCACGTTGCCCGTGGTGCTGCCAATCAGGCTGCCTTGCGCGCTCTTGTTTGCATCGTTGACCGTATCCTTATTATCGACGGTGCCGTAGGAAATACCCACGCCCGCCGTGCCAAACCCCGTCTTCTTCTCTTCGTGGAAGTGGCTCGACTGGTTGATGTCCTGCGTCGTCGTAACCGTCAGATCGTGGCCAGCCACCAGACTGACATCGTTCGTGGCGGCCACCGTCGAACCGGCGATCGACACGTCATGCCCGGCGTTGATGTTCACCGAATCGCCCGACACCGTACTGCCCACACCGATATTCGCGTGCGCGTTCTGCACGTCATCGGTCGTGGTCTTCTTGATGACACTGCCGCGCTCCGAATGCACATCCGCGTAACGATCATGCTCTTCGCGCGCTTCGTTGAGCGTCACGTCGCCCGTGGACACGATGCCCGCCGCGCCCGTGTCCGCCGATAGAGACGAGCCCGTGAGCGTCACATTGCCTTGGCTCTTGTCCGTGCTCACCGCCTTGAGCGTCGCGTTGCCCCCTGCGCTAAAGCTCGTGCCAACCGCTTGCTCATCGTAGTCATGCCCGACGCGCTTGTCACGGTCATCGGTCGCGACGTTGTCGGACTTCAATGCGTTCGTCACCGTCGTCGCGGTGAGATTGCCGCCCGCCACCACCGTCATGTCTTTGCCCGCGCTCACCGACGCGCCCTTGAAGGTCATGTCGTTGCCGCTTTGCATCGCCAGACTGCCGCTCGCGCCGATGCCGCTCGTCTGGTTGACGAGCGTGTTCTCTTCCCAATGATGATCCGCGCTCTTCGTCACCGATTGCGATGTGCTCGACTGCACCGCATCCACGACGATGTCATTGCCCGCCGTGATCTGCGCGTCGCCGCCCGCGTTGAGCGTCGCGCCATGCACCGTCAGATCGTGGCCCGCCGCGACCATCATGTCGCCCGTCGATTCGATCGCGCCTTGCGCGCCCACCAGCGTCTGCGTGACCTTGCTGTTGCCTGCGGCCGAACTCACGCCCACCGTATCGACAAGCGTCGTGTTGACGATGTCATGTCCGGCCAGCACCGCCACGCGATTGCCGCTGATACGACCCGATGCATTCACCACATCGTTCGTGGCGGACACCACCGTCGTGCCGTTGGCCGATGAGCTGCCGATGCTGCCGCCACGGTTCAAAATGTCCGTTGCGCTGATCACCGTCTGCGTGCCGCCCTTGATCACGCCGCTATTGGTCACGCTGCCGGTGGCGTGAATCTCCACATCGTCCGCGGCAATGAGCGCGCCGCTCGGCTGCAAATCATTCGCGTGCGCCTGCGCCAGATACACCACCGGAGCCAGCACATGCTGCGTCGCGCCATCGGGCAAGGTCACGACCTGATCCACCAGCCATACGATGTCGCTCGTGAGCGCATCCATCTGCGCGGCGCTCAACGCCAGGCCCGGCGTCAGATTGAATTCCTTCGCGTAGTTCACGCCATTGGTCATCAACGCGCGATACTCGTCCTCGTTACTCGTATAGCCTTGCAAGTACACACGGCCCGTGAGCTGCGTGATTTGATTGCGGATCAATTGCACTTCATACAAGCCATCGCCCAGACGTTTCTCGGTCTTCGCCGGATCGAGGTTCAGCGCCTTTAACATGTAGTCGCTGGAGATGAAGCTGGCATAGCTCGTCAACCGCGGATCGGTCGCGATCAGATACGCCGCGCTCGGCGACGTGTCGATGTGATAAAGGCCGCTGGTGGGCAGCGTGATGGTCATCGCGCCCGTGGGACCCGCGACCGATTGCGGCGCATCGATCCGCGCGCCGTTGCCCGTAGCCGCGCTCGTGGCGGGGCCGCTGGCATCGCTCACTGTCGACGATGCGCCGCCCGCCGCGTTCACGCTCGCCGCGCTGCCGCCCGAGACTGGCGCCATCGCCGTATTCGCGCCAAGCGTGCCGCCGGTGGCGCCGGTGGCCGAATTGGCCGCCGCCACGTTGACGTTGTTCACATCCAGCGCGTCGATCACAATCGCGTTGTTGGCGATGATCGTGCCACCCGTGCCGCCGAACGCAACCGGCGCGAGGACGATCGACGGCTCCTTGACCTTGCCGACATCCTGACCGATGTCCACGTTCCAGGCGTAAGTCGATTCGATGTCCTGCCGCTGATATTGATAAAGCGTCTGCCCGATGTTGTTGACGATCGTCCCGGCGATGTTGCCGTTGCCGCTCGCGTCAATCGTGCCGTTTTGTACTGCGCCGCCGATGCGGATCGCATCGCCCGCCGCAATCGCGCTATACGCGTTGTTGATCGTGCCGACGTTGGCCAGCGTCATCGTGCCGCCCGCGAGCAGTTGAGCTTGCTGGGCTTGCGTGCCGCTTATCTGATCTTCGCTCTTGGTGGTCGTCGTATCGCGCGCGATCTCCACGCGCTCCCAGCCGTTGTGTGCGTCGTCGCGTGTCGGATATTCGCTCGCCGGGTCGTAATTGATGTGCGGATCGTAGGCGTCCCAGAAGACCACCGTGATCGTTGCGTCGGAGTTTTTGGTGAGCGTGTTGTAGTAGATCGTGGTTGGCGTGCCGTTCACGTTCACGACCAGCACGCGATCGACCGCGTTCGCGCCGTCACTGCTCGACACCACGTCCGCGTCGCTAAAGGTGCGCGTGAACGGCGTCTTATAGTCGTTCCAGTTCGAGCATGAACCTGAGTAGTTCGTCGCGCATCGGGTGTATTTCTGACGCTTCGTCTGGTGAACGGTGTCCACATCGGTCGTCACTGTTTCAACCGTCACCGCCGCACGCGTGTTGTTGAGCGTATTCGCCGCAACCTCGATATTGCCTTGCGCCTCGATCGTCGATTGATCGTTGGTCACCGTGTTCGCGCGATTCGCGAGCACGCCGTTGGCGTCGCGCGTGGCGTCGCCCGCGATGTCGATGTCGCCCAGGCTGAACACGTTCGCGCCTTGCGTGTTGCTGATATCGCCCGACGAATACAGGTTCAGTTGCGAAGCCGCCGCCATCACCGCCGCCGCGCCCGTGTTCATGATCGATTGCGTGCCCATGAGCGTCACCGTATTGCCGATGATCGTCGCGGTATTCACGAGCGTCGCGCTCGTGGTCGTGACCGTGTCGCCTTCGATACGGCCTTCGTTGGTGATCGCATTCGCCGCGTTGAGCGTCGTGCTCGCCGAATTCAAATCCGCGAGCGCCTGATTGTCGATGTTCCGCGCGTTCACCGTCAGCGCGTTGACCGCTGCAAGCGTGCCCTGATTGGCGAAGTCGCCGGTCGTCGTGAACGTCAGATCGTGGTTCGCCTGAATCTGGTTCACGCCATCGAGCGTGTAATCGCCGTTGATCGTCACCGCGCCATCGTTGCCCGCGATCATGCGGCCGTCGCCCGTGAGCGTGTTGGTCACAAGACTTAGATTCTGGTCGCTGCCGATCGCGCCATTCTGGTTCGCGAGCATGCCCGTGGCGATCGACACGCTGCCGCCGCTACCCTGATCGTTGCCGATGCGGCCGTTTGTATTGTCGATCGAGGCCGCGTTCAAACCGAGCGCGCCGTTTGCGTGAATGGAGCCGCCCGCGTTCAGCAAGGCGGCGTTCGCACCGTTCAACGTCAAGGCGTTCGCGCCCGAGAGCGTCGCGTTCGTGTTGTCCGCCCACTGCGCGAGGTTGAGCGCGAGGTCGTGCCCGGCGAGCACTTGCGCGCCGTTCGTGTTCGACAGCACTTGCGCGTTGAGCGTCACATCGCCATTGCCGCCGATGGTGCCCGCGCCCGCCACGCTGTCCGTATTGCTATTGGTGATCGACGCCGCGTTCAGGGTGCTCGCGCCGCTGCCGGTATTCGCGATGCGTCCGTTCGTGTTGTCGATCGATGCGCCCGCGACGCTCAAGGCCGCGCTATCGCCATCGGCTTCGATCTGGCCGCCGGTGTTATCGATCGCGCCCAGAGCGCCTAGCGACACGCCCGTGTTGCCCTGAATCAACCCCGCGCGATTCGTGAAGCCGCTCATCGATTGCGCCGCAAGCGCGCCGCCCGCAACCAGCGTGCCGCCTGAATTATCGACGCTCGCGCCCGAGACCGATACATCGCCATTGCCGCCAATGAAGCCGTTGTTCGTGTTCGTCAGCGCAGCGCTGGCCGTGACCGTGGTCGCGCCCGCGCCGCCATTGGCGATTGAACCGTTGTCGTTGGTAATCGATTGCGCCGTCACGGCTAAACTATTGTTCGCTTGCAGCGTGCCGTTCGTGTTGTCGAGCGCGCCCGTGTCGTTGATCGATACGTTTTGCGCGCCCACATAACCGCCCGCGCGGTTGTCGAGCGACGCGACATCGAGCGTCGCCGACGTTTGCGCGGCAAGCGTGCCGCCCCGGTTCGACAGCACACCGCTCGTCACGGCAAGCGCGCCATTGGTCGCAATCGTGCCGCCGGTGTTCGAAAGCGAACTCGTGCTCACGGACAGCGTGCCATTGCCCGAACTGGCGATCGTGCCATTGTCGTTGACGAGCGCGGCCGGCGCGAGCGTCAAATCCGCGGCATTGGTTTGAATCGAGCCCGAGGTGTTGTCCAGCGTGCCCGACACGATGAACGCAGTCGCGCCGGTCCCGGTTTGCGTGATGCTGCCGCTCCGGTTCACGAGATCGAATGCCGACAGCGCGAGCTGATTGCCCGTGATGGTGCCTGCATTCGTGAGCGTCGTGCCAGCCGATACCGTGATCTCGCCGTTCGCCGCGAGCGTGCCGCTGTTGAACACCGTCTGCACGGCGCTGGCGATCAGGCTCTGCACCGCGGTGATCGAGCCCGCATTCACGAGCTGCCCCGCCTGCGCGATGACACTCCCATTGCCGCCGATCGCGCCATTCCGTGCGTTGTTCAACAAGCCCGCGACGTCCAGCGCCACGCCGCCCGTGCCGAGGGACGCGATACTTCCACTCGTATTGTCCAGACTGCCCGCGCGCAACGAAAGCGCACCGCCCGCCTGCATCGCGCCGCCTTGATTCGATATCGCGCCACTGACGTTCTCGACGAGCGCGCCGTTGGTCGCAATCGTGCCGCCGTTATTTGACAGACTGCTTGTCGTGATCGACAGCGCGCCTGCGCCCGCGCTCGTGATCTTGCCGTTGTCGTTCAGGATCGCGGCGGGCGCGAGCGTCAGGTCGGGCGCGTTGGTCTCAATCGTCCCGTTGGTGTTATCCAGCGTGTTCGAGACCGCAAGCGTGGTCGCGCCCGCGCCGGTCTGTGTAATGCTGCCGTTGCGATTGGCGAGGTTCGCCGCGGTGAGCGCGACCTGGTCGCCGGTGATCGTGCCACCGCTGTTATCGAGCGTCGCGGCGCTCGCCCTCACCGTTTGACCGGCTGAGAGACTGCCGGCGTTTGTCAGCGTCGTGCCGGCCGATGCGCTCGCGTCGCCGTTCGCCGCGAGTGTGCCAAAGTTGACGAGCGCTTGCGTGGCGCTCGCCGTAAGGTCTTGCACCGCGGTGATCGATCCGGCGTTCGCAAGTTGACCCGCTTGCGCGATCACGTTGCCGTTGCCGCCGATCACACCGTTCTGCGCGTTATTCAGCAGCCCCGCGACATGGATGCTCAAGCCATCCGCGTTGAGCGACGTGAGATGGCCCGCGCTGTTATCGAGGCTATCGGCGCGCATGGAAAACGCGCCTGCGGCTTGCATCGTGCCGCCTTGATTCTGCACCGCGCCGGCGATGTTCTCCGTCAGCACATCGCCGGCAATCATTTGGCCATTGCGATTGGAAAGCGCGCCTGCGGTGATCGTCTGTGCGCGGCCCGATTTCAATGCGCCATTGTCGTTGGTCAGCGTGCCGGCGGCCTTCGCCGATAGGCTGCCGCCGGCGGTCGTCGTCGCGCCCGTCAGGTTGATGTCGCCCGCCGTTGCCGCGAGCCCTAGATCGCCGTTGGCCGTGCTCGAACTGCCCGCCAGATTCACCGCTGCGCCCTGAATCGTCGCATTGCCGCCCGCGGCATTGCGCCCGTTGG
The DNA here is from genome assembly GCF_031451465.1 of Caballeronia sp. LZ003. NCBI lineage: Bacteria > Pseudomonadati > Pseudomonadota > Betaproteobacteria > Burkholderiales > Burkholderiaceae > Caballeronia > Caballeronia sp. LZ003. Next base: position 11,591 of record NZ_JARUXJ010000248.1, read on the forward strand.
CGGCGATTGCGCCGGTCGAACTCACCGTCAGATTGCCCGACTGAGCGATCGAACCATCGACGTTCACGCCCGCGCCAAGCGTGCCGGTCGACGAAACGCCGCCCGCGTCGAGCGTGGCGTTCTGTTGCGCGGCGAGCGTGCCGCTGTTGGTCAATGCGCCCGATGTGCTCGCATTGACGTTGCCTTGCGCGTAGGTCGTGCCATTGTTGTCGATGCCTTGCGCCGCGCTCGCATTGATGTTGCCGCTCGCGTTCGTCGTGCCCGCTAGAACCAATTTGCCGTTGGATTGCAGCGTCAAGTCGCCGGCTTGCGCCGCGAGCACGCCTTTAGTCGACACGCCCACGCCGTATTCGTTGCTGACTAAAAATATGCGGTTGGCATACATGCCGCCCAATGCACTCACGTCAATCGCAACCGACGGCGCCGGACCGTTGCCAGCGATAGGCGTCGCGGCGAGCGTGTTGTAGTCGATCTGATTTGAACCGGCAATCGCGTTCAGATTGTTGGCGTACACCGCCGCATTGATTTGAATTGCTCGGGATAGCAAATCAACCTGATCGACGTTGGTGGCATTTAACCCCGCGCCTTTCACGGTGATCGTCCCGCCCGTGACATTAAAGCCCGCGAGACTGCCGTTCGGCCCATAATTCGGCGTGCCGGTGGTGAGAATGGTGCGCGAGGTATTGATGAAGCCAGCGCCATCGATGACCAGGCCATTCGGATTGGCGACGACCACCTCTGCTTTAGGCCCCGCAACTTCCAAATACCCATGCAGTTGCGAAGGCGCATTGCTCATCACCTGATTGACGATGATCTTTGCTGAATTGCCGGGCGTCAAATTGCCGTTACCACTGATATAACCAGCCTGTTGCGTCTGGATACTGACGGGCGAATTATTGAGAATCGCGCCTTTCGCAGGCACGTCAAATTGTGAAAAATTATTGGTGGAGACACCGCTCCCGCTCGGTCGCGCGATATTCACCTGATTCAAACCATTCTGAGTTTGAATGACCTGCGCGCCAGAGCCTGGCGCTGCGACGATCTGTGCAAACGTCAGCCCGGAAACCGAACCGAGCAGCAGCATGGCCGCCCAGGCCATCGCGCTAAAAGCTGATTGAAACACCGAGGCCGCTCGTGCGCGCCGCGCAACGCCTTCTCCCTGCGCGGCTCCGCTGCCGTGTGCCGATGCAAACTCAGCCACCGCAACCAGCATGTGTCGTACGCGATTGAAAACTAACCTGTAGTAATGCTTATTCATTTGCTTATTGTTTTAGATCTTTCGAGAATGCAGCTCACGCCCAAGGCGGAAGGCCGCTATTTACGCGCAAACTAACCGTTTGTAACAATCGGAATTCTCTGACTTTGAGCGAGCGCCTTGACATTCAACAAAAGTTCTGCCCTGCGAAGCGCTGGTCGATCGATAACAAGGAGTCGTCTTTGTCCGACGCGTCGAGGCAGAGTAAGCACGGCCAGCAAGACGGTTTCTTGGCGGTTCAAGTCAACCCGTGCAATCGTCGTGGTGGTCACGGATCACCGTCACCAACGACGTGAAGCGCTCCTCGCCACGCGTTACATGCAGGTCATTCGGAGGTGATTTGCAAAACGGCGTCGATGATGTTCACCGCGCTGTCTTTCTTATAGTCGATCGCTTGACGCCGTGCTCGCGTATAGAGCGCGACGCTCGTGGATTATCTTGCGTCGTCAGAACGGCAAACTCCATGGCGGGAAAAGCGCGGTAAATGTTCTCGAACAGCACCGCGTTTGGGCACCGTCGGGCATGCTTAAATTTATGGCGAGCACATCGCACACGTGCTGCTTCAGCACATGGACGAGCTCAACAGAGGACGTAGCCTGGCCAACCAAGCCGATTTCGTATGCTGTCTTAGCGGCTGCGCCACGCAGAAGAAGATGACCGGATGTGCGTCCGCGATGATGGTTCGAATGCAGGGCACGTCGAAAAACCGCAATGGAAGATAAGTAGCAAGCGCCCCGCCCCGAACGAACAGCGCCTAGACGCTGACAGCCGACGGTGTATCAGGCAGCTCCTTCGGCGCTACGGACTTCGGTCCTGGCACCCCTTCCGCCATGGCGACCGCCTGATATCGTCGCTTCGAGTTTTGATGCAGACAGCGGTCCAAAATCGCGCACTGCGGACACCACGTTCCGCTGATGACCTGGTACGCACGCGCGGACCAGGCGTGCCCTCGACCGCATAGCCACTGCACCCGATCATGCGACGAAACAAATGAGTTCGACAGGCAGTCGCCGCCGCGCGCCTGCGCCAGTTCCTTCATGTCCGTGAGCGTGTACTTACGACGACCACTGCAATATGGACACCAGCGCGCACGGTTGGTGATACTCTGCGGAGCCATCTGCCATTGATGCCCTTCGCGGCATTGCCACATGAGGGGTGTCGCGGCTGTCACATACCGGGCTGACAGGCACTGTCCGCCCCGTTGCGTCGCAAGCTCGCGCATTCGCCCAATGCTCTCTTGCCCTCGGCGTTCTTGTGAACACTGCGTGCACCAGTACCTCGCCGTAACGGAAGGCGTGGCAAACCAGGTATGATCCGCGACGCACTGCCACTGCAGTTTTTGTCGGGAGTCGACGTAGACTTCCGAGAGGCATTTCCCGCCACGAGAATGCGCCAGCGCCTGCATGCCGGCGATCGAATGACGGTGGCCGCTGCAAAACGAACACCACTGCCCTCGCTGCGTTTGTGTCGCACTCGCCTCCCACGTGTGCCCCTGGGCGCATTGCCATCGCAGCAAGGTCCTGGCATTGTCATAGCGCTCTGACAAGCAATGCCCGCCTCGCTCGGCGGCAATCTCACGCATTCGTCCGATGCCTGTGCGGCGACGTTCGCGTTCGCAATGTGGGCACCAGTGACCGCTGCGCACAATGGCAGCCAACGATTCCCACTCATGGCCGCTCGCGCAGCGCCACCGCAACTTTTGATGTTTGTCGGTATAAGCAGCCGAAAGGCATTGTCCGCCGCGCCTTGCTGCAACGTCACGCAATTCGTCTATCGTGCTGCGCCGCCGGTCGAACAAGCACCGACGACACCAATGGCCCTGCCGGACCGTCGCGGGCGGCGCCTCCCAGCGGTGCCCAGCGGCGCATTCGAACAGCAGCGGCGTCGTACCGTTGACGTAACGCTCCGACAGACAGTGCCCGCCGAATTTCGTCGCCGCCTCTTGAACGTCTTTCAATGTCGCCTTCGTGCGTTCATATCCGCAGAGCTTGCACCACGTCCCGCACTTGATGCTGTTCGGTACGGCAAACCACTGGTGTCCCTCCGCGCATTCCCATTCTAGGCGTGTGTTCGCGTTGACGTAATGCGTAGACAGACAGCGTCCTCCACGTGTCGCTGCGAGCGCGCGCATCGCTTCGATGGTCAGCGGCTTGGGGCCACCACGCTTCTTTTGTTGCGTCATTCGCATAGGTTCAGCATGCTTCATCAAACCACCAGATGTGATTTCGACCGCCGTATATCGTGGAGCGCCAACGATGTGGCGAACGAGACCGAGCCGATCGGCGTGTCGAGCCCAGCGGGTATTGAGCCGTCAACCAAGAGTGACTTGGCAATTCGCGCGCACGGGCAGCGGTCTTGCGGGTATGACAGGCCACGTCGATTCATCAAAATGGCGCGCCCTCGAATTCCATCGGCGGATAAAGCGTCTCTTTGTCGTCGATTTCCAGCATCAGACGCAGCGCGTGTTGAAAGCTTGCGTAGCGTCCGACGAAGCGGCTGAGTACGTCGCCGAAGAGCGCCGCATCGCCCGGTCCGTCAAACGCTGTCGCATCGAGCCGCACATGAATCCAAATCTCAAAGCGCATAGGCCCTTTATCCATGCTCTGATGCTCGGCCAGTCGCACGTCTTGAATTGCGTCGATGCGCCGTTTGATGCTCTCGTCTGGCGACCAGTCATAGAGTTCCAGCGCCTCACGAAGCACCGGCGCGCCGCCAATTCTGATCATGTTTAACTCGTTCGCGCAGCCCGCGGTGTAGTGTCCCAGCACACGCCAGTCATACTCCGGGTGATAACGCGGAGGATAAAGCGGCAAGGTCGGTGCGGTCAGATTGCGCACCGACGCAATGCCGGTGAAACCTGACACGGTCTCGGTGATCGTCGCAATGGCCAGCGCCATGCGCGGCAGGCGGCCGTTGTTGGCGAGTGCGCGCACCGTCAGATAGCCGTCCGGTCGAGGGCGACTCTTGTCGCCGGGTGCGTCGGCATGGAAACGCTCCCAGAGTGAGCCCGAGAGCGTCACCCAAAGTTCGCGCCCGGTCACGCCAAAGCGCATCGCGGTATGGAAATAACGCTCTGGTTTCTCGTACTGCAGCGTCCAGCCGCGATGGCGAAAGCTCGTGAAGGCGCTATATGCGTGACGTGCGCTGTCCTCCGGATCTGCGGCGGTCACTGCGAGC
>NZ_JARUXJ010000249.1:0-15065 GCF_031451465.1 Caballeronia sp. LZ003
TTCACGGTGAGGAAGCGGTTTGACTTTGTCGATTCCAAGCCGCGTCATTGCGGCCGGAGAACTGCTCCAGCACATCAGCCGAGTCGAATACGCCGCCACACCGCTCTATTTTGGTACAAGCTCCGCAAATCGATACGACGATCCGACCGGTGACTATGGGGTTTTGTACTTGGGCTTCGACCTTCCGACAGTATTGATGGAGTCGGTCTTCCATCAGCACCAATGGCACCGGAGCCGTCCGCGTACCATTACGCTAAGCGAGATTCGTGGACGCATTGTGCGTGCTGTCGGCGTAGTCGAGCGACTGAACTTGGCTGACCTGACCGCGCCAGGCGTGATGGCGCGGGAATTCGGCCTCAATCTCGGCCAACTGGCGAGCCGACGTTACATCCACACACAGCGTACTTCTCGGCAGATTCACAAAGCGCTCGACTACAGCGGCATCCCAGCCTTCGACGGTCTGCTTTATCCCTCGCGGAATAATTTCCCAGCGACATGCATTGCTCTCTTCTGCCGGGCACGAGCGAAAGTCGTGGTGGTTGACGATCTCCCGCTGGCGCAACATGTCGACTGGCCCGCTTTCGTAAATAAGTATCGCATTGACGTGGCCAAAGTCCGAAGCCGTTGACCGCACAGAGGGTCCGAAGTGTTTCCCTGGCGCCTGAGTCGATCCTCAAATCGAAGGTAGCGGAAACACTAACGGGTTTCCCTATACTCTTCGAAAGGTCGAGACTCACCAGCCTACTAGGGAACAGTTATATAGCAATCCTAAATAACAAACGATGAATCGCTTTATGTCAAACCTAGCCGCTCGGATCGAACGCGTACGCCGCATGGTCGAGCCTACGATCGATAATAAGACGCCGTCCGATGCGCAGGTGTCGCGGCGTCAGACGGTCTGCTCTGAAAACGGGTTGATCACGGTCAGCCGCTCGAAGATGACCTGACCATGGTGCATGTCCTCGCTGTAGAGCACCTTGCAATCTGCGAGCAATGCAAAAGCAATGATGCACGAATCGAAGAACCTAAATCCGTAGTGCGCTGCAATCCGGCGCGCCTCTTTATGAACGTCGAGCGTCAGGGGCACGACTTCGCAAAGCACTTCGACGTCGTCTAGGATGCGCTCGATCTCAGGCCACGATAGGCCCATCTTCCGGCTCATCACAAGCGTGACCTCGTTCATGACCTGGGTACTGATGACTGGCTTGGAATTTCCGGCAGCCATCAGTGCTTCAGCCCTGTTAGCCTTCGCGACGTCGCCAGAAAACAGATAGACGATGACGTTGCTGTCGACGGCGAAGCGAGTCGGTGCGGCCTGCGTCATTAGCGGCTATCCCGGTCGCCGAGTGATTCCCGGTCGAATTTGAAATCCGACGGCAAACGTCCCCGATACTGGCGCAGGCGCTCGATACGCTCGGTGACTGTGGGCTTTTTGCTGACCGAGAACGCGCCGGAACGGTCAGCGTAGATCTCGATGTCGTCGCCCTCTTTCAGCTCAAGCGCGTCGACGACGCTTGCAGGCAGTCGCACGGCAAGGCTGTTACCCCATTTCGCAACCTGCATGGTGGCCTCCTTGGATACACATCCGTTGAATTGTATATCCACGCCGACTTTCTCTCAAGTCCATTTCATCGTCAATTCCGGGTTTTCCCGCGAACCGCTTAGGCAACGTAACGAACCATGACCGACCTCCCCTGCTTCCCCGTGCGCGTCTTGCGGATCGCCGGACTGGCGCGAACCGCTGATTGGCATCGTGCATTTGGCCATGCCGTTCGAGCGTGCGCGCCTTTTGAACCCCTGGCGCTTGAACGTGTGCGGTTGTCTCGTTGACGGTCACGGAGAAAGAATATTGCCGTGACGCTCAGACAGGCGACGCTGACTTTTCGCATCCAGGCGTGGCCCGCGATCTTGCACATTGTCACGGTGCCCCTGTGGTTGCTGCACCGGCGCAGATGGCCGCTACGACTGGACCTCCGCCCTATGGATGTAGGCCCAAAGCTTCCTCAAGGGGCTGCTTAAGGGCCGAGCCCGGCCAGACGTAAGCCGGCAGGCGAGGACGAAACGGATCAGCCGGGTCGGACAGCAGACGACTGTGAGCAGTCTTTGCGCTGCATTAGAGCAAAGTCCGCTCCGTGACGAGGGGCCGCCGTTCACCTCCGGACGAGAATATCCGGTCCTAGACGCCGGCTCTGATTTCCTCCATCCATCGACGGTTCGCTTTCCGCATTTTGGTCGTGGCCGGGTTCAATGGCCTGACGCCCGGCACCATCGCCGCAGTTTGCCGTGCCCAACGCGACGCTCTCCTTTCACTTGAAGGAGCTGATGCACGCGGGACTCGTCACGCAGGAGCGGGATGGGCGCGGCCTGATCTATCGGGCGGCCTTCGAACAGATGAACGCAGCCCTCGGTTTTCTTACCGAAAACTGCTGTCAGGCCTGCCTGGTTCCCGGCGCAGACTCTTGCAGAGCCATGAAGCGGTTTCAGGTCCACATCCATGTTGACGACGTCGGGGCCAGTGTCGCGTTCTGTTCGAAGCTGTTCGGCGCTGAGCCTGCGCGTGCCGAGCCGGAACACGTTAAGTGGATGCTGGAAGATCCACGCGTGAACTTGCGATTTCGACGCGCGGCTCGCAGACCGGTGTCGATCATCTGGGTTTCGAGGTGGACGACGCAGCCGAGCTGGACGAACTAGCGCAGAATGCGCAGGATGGGCGACACGACGCTGCTCAACCAGGGCGAACGACCTGCTGCTACGCGCGCAGCGACAAGCTGTCAACGTCGGCCGTAATTTCCCCCGAAGTGTCGAAGTAAAACTCCCCACCTGTGTTTTGTGGTGATCAGCCGTTGACGTGATCAGGTGAGCTCCTTCGGGGGCGGCCGGGGCGCCGCCGCGGCGGTTCGGCAGGTGCCGGATTTAGGGAGGAGGTTCGGTTGCGAAGATGTTCAGGCAACAGATCGGCGTGTTCGCGCAGGCGATATGAGGAGCCCTCGATCTGCACGACGATCGCGTGGTGCAGCAGCCGGTCGAGCAACGCCGCGGCGACGACGCTATCGCCGAACGCATCACCCCACTCGCCGAAGCTGCGGTTGGACGTCATAGGATGATCGCGCAGCGTTCGTAGCAGGCATTGACGAGCTGGAAGAGCAGATTGCCGCCGTTGGAGCCGATCGGCAGGTACCCGATCTCGTCGACGATGAGCAGGCTGTTGCGCCGAGGAAGCGCACGCGTTGCGCCAGATTGCCTTCGCGCTCGGCCTTGGCCATCGAGTTGACGATTTCCGCCAGCGAGCCGAAGTACACGCTTTTGCCGGCGCGCACTGCTTTGAACCGCCCCGGCTTTGTCGGAGACCGCCGAGTTTGGCGCTACGCCGCGCGAGCGGAGCGCACCAGATTCCGATTCTAGGCTTCCTCTGCTTCCGCAGGCGATACGTACCCGAGCGGGCCGAGCAACCGATGGTGGTTATACCAGTGAACCCATTCGAGCGTGGCGAGCTCGACGTCTTGGAGCGTCCGCCATGAACGCCGATGTACGACTTCGGCCTTATACAAGCCGTTGATCGTTTCGGCCAGAGCATTGTCGTAGGAGTCGCCGACAGTTCCGACTGATGGTTCAACGCCAACGTCCACCAAACGTTCGGTGTACCGAATGCTGACGTATTACGCAAGTCACGAGTTCCAGCGCAAGCTGACCGCCTACGGTATGCGCTGCTCGATGAGTCGCAAAGGAAATTGTTGGGACACTCAGTCTAAGATCGCCCCTGAACGTCGGACCGATTTGACCCGTGCTGGGATTGGCCGAGCTGCCTTGGTGTTGACCTGTCGATCGGGTTCCGGCGTTCCCCGTGCGTTGCCGGGCCCAGCGTCTGTGACCTGATAGGAGCTTTGTTCTGCACCGTGAGTGTCATGTCCTGCGAATGGGGTTGGCGATGCGTCCACTACAAAGGAAGCTCGCATGAACGACCAATCGATAAGAAGCGAAGTCATTCTAGGTGTCGATACGCATCTGGATGCACATGTCGGCGCGGTGATCAGTGAAGCAGGAAAGCTTCTCGGGACGCTGTCCGTGCCCGCCGACGCAGCCGGATATCTGAAACTATTGATCTGGGCCAATTCATTCGGCTGTCTGCTGCGCGCCGGCGTTGAGGGAACGGGTACGTACGGCGCTGGCTTGACCCGCGTATTGCGGGACCACGAGATTGATGTGCTGGAAGTGAATCGCCCAGACCGGAGCACGCGCCGACTCCGGGGTAAGTCCGATCCTACTGATGCAGAGAATGCCGCGCGATCGGTCATCTCCGGCAGCGCAACAGCGATTCCAAAAGCACAGTCCGGAGCAGCTGAAGCGATGCGCGCGGTCTCTGTTGCCAGACGCGGTGCCGTGAAGGCGAAGACGCAGGCCATCAATCAATTGCGGGCATTGCTGGTCAGCGCGCCCCAGGAAATTCGCGAGCGCCTGTGGAAAGGAAAGCCGGCAGAATGCGTAGACGGTCGCGCACGTGTTCGTTCGTTGGGATCGACACCGCTGCTGCAAACGCTAACAACGACGTTGCGTTTGCTGGCCAAACGCTGGCTCATGTTGGCCGAAGAGCTCAGGACGCTTGACGCGACACTTGATCGGCTGACCAGCGAGCACGCCAGCCGCCTTCGTGAGAGATTCGGTGTTGGTCCACAGACCGCGGCAGTGCTCGTCGCCGTAGCGGGCGACAATCCCGAACGTCTGAAAAATGAAGCTGCGCTGGCAGCGCTTTGTGGAGCGAGCCCGCTGCAGGCGTCGTCTGTAGAAACGGTCCGGCATCGCTTGAACCGAGGTGGCGACCGGTCCGCAAACAATGCCTTGGGGACCATCGCGATGGTGCGGATGAGAAGCGATCCCCGGACTCGTGCTTACGTCGAGCGCCGGACCAAAGAAGGCATGTCAAACAAGGAAATTCATCGATGCCTGAAGCGCTATATCGTGAGGGAACTGTACCCGCTCATCCTCGCTGATCTGACCGATTCGACGCGGGTCACTTGACATAGGAGCGTCAATGCCCCGACGGAAAGCTTCTTCAACAGCTTGAAGAACGAACGGGTTCACGCCACGCGCTACCGAACGCATCAGGACGCGAAGGCCGATCTGTTCGAATATATTGCAGTATTTTACAACCGCAATCGTCGTCATTAGTCGCTCGGCTTTGTTTCTCCGGAGCAGTTCCTTCGGAATTGGACCAAAGCTCAGCAGACCAAGGATGCGGCTGCATAACCCGGGACCGTTGGAAGGCAAAAACCGAGGGAAGCTCAGACATTCTCGACTATAACCAACGACAACACTGGATGGCCCGTATTGGTTACAGCATTGCTCGTTGAGCATTCGGCATTTTCCGTCGGACACTCGCAAAAGAAATATGGTTCATCGAGTTTTTCCGGGGAACGCGACGCGGATCTTGAGGAAGACGTATTCTCGTCGCGGTACCCGGAAAAGCTCGATTAACCAATTTTTTCGTTTCACCGGGCCTGCGCGGGTGGCCGCCGTCATTGAGAACGCAAGTTTTTGGGGCCGGCCTGCTTCCCGCGCGTCGACTCAAGTGCTGCTGCAAAGTGACGTTAACCGTTATTTCAGCACTGGCTAAAACGATGCCTTTTTCAGCCGATTCCCCGCCGGATACACGCCTCGCGTCTCGCCTCATCGGCGATGGTCCGCAAGGCTCGGAGCCGTCCGCCATCGAATGGCTGCTCTATGACGACCAAGTGATGCGCGAGTGCTTTCGCCACGCCGCAGCAATCCTGAAATGCGTGACGGGCGCTTCAATCATCGCCATCACGTTGCTCGACAGGAATCTTCAACACTACTTCGCCGCAGGGGGCGTGATGATGTCACCGATGCCCCGCGGGCGCTCACTGTGTGACCACGCGGTGCAGGGCGATAAGTTGTTTGTGACCGAAGATGCACGCTCCGACACGGCGCTCCAGAAATGTGCGCTGGTGCATGGCGCTCCGTTTATACGCTTCTACGCGGCCATCGCAATTCGGGCGCCGGGGGGCGAAGCCGTGGGCGTGTTGTGTGCGATGGACTCGTCCCCAAGACAGTTGGACCCCGACGCGCGCGACGTATTCCACCATTTGCGCGCATTGATCGAAAATGACCTGCGCTTACGCACGGCCGCCGCGCTCGACCCGCTCACGCGACTTTTCAACCGACGTTTCATGCGGGAATACGTGCGGCGTCAATGGCAGGACGCGGGCGCAGGGGAGCACATTGGCCTGGTCGTGATCGATGTCGACTGGTTCAAGCACTTCAACGATACATACGGGCATCCTGCGGGTGACGGCTGCTTGCGCGAGGTGTCGTCCGTGTTGCAGATGATTGCTGACGAGCACCAAATGATTGCGGGCCCCATCGGAGGTGAGGAGTTCGCCTTGCTCGTTACAGCAACGGAGCCGCATCGCTCGAACAAACGCTCGAACGCTTACGCGTGGGGATCGAGCGTCTATCGATTGCCCATAGTAAGTGGCGGTTTGGAGTTGTCACGGTGAGCGTGGGCGCCGCGACGATGTCCAAAGGCGAACATGCTCACGCCGGTCACCACGAATTGTTCGCCGCCGCCGACCGGGCCCTGTATCGGGCAAAAAACGGCGGACGGAATCGAGTTGTTGTCACAACCGCGCAGTCCGGACCAGCCAGCTGACGCAGATGCGAGTCGGCTCGCTTCCATAGCTCCATAGGCGAGGATCAACGCACCGATGCACGATTCTATAATCAAGGCACAGCTTTCCCCGCTTGCTCCGCAGGTCAGTAGGTGCTCGCGAGCACGCTTGGCGTCGCGCTCGGCGATTCAACCGCGATGACCGCGTCGATGCTCGGCCTCGGCGTGTTCTACGTTCTCAATGTATACACCAAACCCGCTTGCCTTACAGACCCGCCTCCACAATAAAAAGGCGACTGCTCCTGCGGCAACGACAGGGTCGACAAAACACCGTTGATTTTCACGCAAAAATGGAACGCGAGCCCGGACGCATCTGCGGAGGCGTGCGCTTCGCTAAGCGAAACGCTAACGTCCTTGGCTCCAGCGTTCATAGTCCCGGACGTCTTCCCGTGCAAAGCGATTGAGTAATTAGTGCAGTCCTCCCTGACGCGCTGGCTAGGCTTTCTAGTTGCACGCCCTGAAAGGCAGCCTCCGCCTCGCGAGTTTCGACTGGTGCGGCTGAAGATCCGCAGTGTGTTCAAACAGATACGTTGGTCCACGTTCTTCCGATTTCTCGCGATGCGCCGGTCGTCGTCAGTGCGGACGTGTCCTGCTGACAGCGACGGCCGCAATTGGATCTTCACATCGCGATGACTAGGACCAACGCAAACACCCCCGAAAACGCGCAATGCGGCCACGAAGCCGAGAATTACCAGACGCTCGACCGCCCGTCGTGTTCGCTAGCGAATCCCAAGCCTGTCGCCGTTGGCCCCGGGGGTCTGGCCTTCGAAGATTTCAATGGCGCCCCCTTGCTGCTAAAAGTCCGACGTGGCGTTCTTTGCGCGCGCGGATGTTGGGAGAACCTCCAGTCTGTTGTCTTCCGAAGCTGGTGGGCACAGTCGAAACGAAAGTAGAGCAAGCATCGCTGAAGCGATCAGCCGATAAACAGTTGACGCGACGTCGCAACTTCGCCAGAATGATAATTCATCAAACAGTGAAATTTCGGATACCGGGTGCGAGTTTTTTTCTAACCGGCGATGCGTCTGGAAAAAAACCTTTGTTCGTCCGTATGTAGTGGCACTGGCAAAACATCGGAACCGATTCATGATTCTCTATCATCGCGGTGTGGCAATGAAGCCGTCCGCCACACGAATGGGAAGTGGCTTCGCCGCGACGGCCTCGTTCATAGAAGAGGACGACCACGAAACATCGTTAGGGACGCTTGGCATCTTCGCAAGCAGAGACGGAGCCCTGAACTTCGCGATTCGTTGCGCGACCGCTTTCATCGACGGCGATGACATGCCAGTTCCTCCCTTCAACATCACATCTCGATGAAGCACTAAGCCGTTCGGAGGCCTCGATTCGGAGGTCGCGCGCAGTCCGCTTGGCGTGGCCTCGCCCCTGCGGTGCTCCTGCGGGCTGAATCGCAACTGAGAGGGGGCAAGGTAGTTAGCCCAGCATCTTCAATGCTGTAACCAAGACCGCGCGTTTATATTTCTTTCGATGCTCGACCAACGACGAAAATGCGGCGAGCACATGGCCGTACGAGACCGTCTTGCTGATGGCGTTGACGAGCATAAAAAACGATAGATTGGCGTTCGAGACACTCACTTCACCCGCATTTTCCCCGTCCATTAAGAGTGGTACTAGCACGTCATGGTACGGGCGGACCAGTTCTTCGATCAGCTTGTCCGAGCACTCCCCCTCCTCGGTGGCAGCAGTAGAAAAGAACATTCCTATGTCAGGCTGCGCGAAAACCTGGTCAACCAAGAGCGCGACTGCGCGTTCCACGCGTGCTGTGGCGCCAATCGGCAGGGTTCGTAGCGCGGCGGTGGCTTCAATTAGGGGAAGAGCCTGTTCGGCGATTTGCTGAACGACGGCGGTCCAGAGCGAACCCTTCGAGCCGAAATGATGCGCGATGAGAGCGGGGTCCACACCACAATCGCGCGCGATCTCGCGTACGCTCGTCGCTTCGAACCCTCGCCGTGCAAATGTCTGACGCGCGACGCGCAGAATGAGATCCGGTCCCACTGAAGCGTTATTGGCAGGACGTCCACGCGTCCGCTTCGTTGGCGGCTTCTTACGCGAAGTTCTCGCGCCTTCCGACTTTACAAGGGCTGCCTTCATTGGCGACGTTGAACAGGTAACGTTGATCGATGGAGCACGATTTTAGCTGAACTGCGCCGGCAGACCGGTATTTGACAGAGGAGGCCATCGACGGTAGCATTCTCAATTCATCACATGCTGAATTGAGCACACGCCTATGAAAAAGCCGGTACGCATTTTGATCGTCGGGGGTGGCATCGGCGGACTACTACTGGCGACGAAGCTCGGGCGCCGGTTTCGTCAAAGCGCCGATGCCAGCGTCACGCTAGTGGACAGCAGTGCCACACATATCTGGAAGCCGATGCTGCACACAATTGCGGCCGGCACGCGAGACGTTCACCAGCAGCAAGTCAGCTATGTGGCTCACGCAAAAGACCATGGCTATGCTTACTACCCCGGCGCGATGTGCGGCCTTGACCGCAGGAAAAAGCGCATCATCCTGGAAGAGCTTCGCACACCCGACGGGGAGCTTGTGCTCAGCTCACGCACGCTCGATTATGATGTACTCGTGCTTGCGCTCGGGAGCCGCGCGAACGACTTTGGAACGCCAGGTGCTCAGGCGCATTGCCATTTTATCGACACGCAGAAACAAGCTGAGCGCTTCAATGAAATATTGCGCGCTCGCTTATTCCGCAGCGTGGCGAGAAACGAAACGTTTCGCGTTGCCATTGTTGGCGGGGGTGCGACTGGGGTCGAACTCGCCGCGGAACTGAGCCGACTTCTTGAGGTGGCGTCGGGCTACGGCGATCCCACGATCCGTAAGCGGCTCGAACTGACGCTCATCGAGAGTGGCGCACGTGTACTTTCATCGTTTCCGTCCAAGATCTCGGTATCGAGCGAGGAGCTTCTCAAGAAGATGGGATTCCGGGTGCTTACATCGACGCGTGTTAGCGGGGTGGAAAAGCGCGGCTTCTGTTATGGAGACGGAGAACGCGTCCCCGCCGACCTGATGGTCTGGGCGGCCGGCGTGAAAGCGCCCGATTTCCTGCACGAGATCAGCGGTCTTGAAACCACTCGGTCGAACCAACTAGTGGTGCGTCCTACCTTACAGACGACCCGTGACGATCATATCTTCGCGCTCGGCGATTGCTCTAGCCTCAAATCAAGAGATGCCGACCGGCCACTTGCTCCGACGGCACAGGTCGCGACGCAACAGGCCGAATATCTGGCGAGGGCTTTACCAACGTGGCTCGTAGGAAAGCCCGTCTCCGAATTTTCCTATCACAATCTTGGGGCACTGGTGTCGCTTGCGAACTACGATGCGTTCGGAACGCTCGGGCAATTCGGCTTTTTCAAGGGCGGGTTCATCCATGGCCGTCTGGCGCAACTCAGTCACGCCGAGCTATATCGACGTCACCAGCGAGCGGTGCACGGCGTCGGAAAGGCGGCTCTGTTATGGGGCGCCGAGCAATTGAACCGCTTGGCCCAACCGAAAATTCGGCTAGCCTGAAACTGTCGAACGGACGCGGGAGACAACATGTTTCGCAAAAGTGAAAGAATATGGATGCGCACACTAGCGCTGCTCGCCGATAGTCACCCCGGTCAAACATTGAGTGCATACTCTCTTGTCCCGAGATCCTCCCACGGTTCGAGGGTTTCCAGCTGTGCGGTCGGAGCGCCGATCGTTCGATTGATTGATCGTCCGAGCTCGACTTCATTGACGGTCTCTTGGCGCGACGCCTTGACCGGCCATTACGGCGACCAACTCTGGCGTGCCAAGAAAGCCGCAACGCGCGGTATCTGCGCGTTGACTGGCCGTCAAATAGAGCGCGGCGACGCGGTCTATTCGCCGGCGAGAGGCAAGCATCCCCCGAGGAACTGCAATGCGATGATCTGCGCCGATTGCGTGGAGGTATTCACGGTTTGGCGCTAAGTCATGCCGCTCGATTCTGCCGTCGAGTTCGCGCGTTCAAGCGCTCCCGAACGCCATGCTGCATGATGCTCGTCGAAGGAATCGTTACCGCTGGGCGCGACGACCCTGTCACTAATCTCACCTTTGCCCACAAAGTGGAATCATGAACCGCATAGGAAATGTAGGAGACTTCGGATCTTGGCTGTAATTGGAGATTTGAAGTATGGAAAACGAAAGCAAGGCAAGGAAGCCCACCGGGACGCGATATTCGGATGAGGTCCGTGAGCGAGCGGTGCGAATGGTGTTCGAGCACCAACACGAGTATCAAACGCAGGGGGCGGCGATCCGCTCGATCGCCTCGAAGATGGGGATGTCGCGCGAGACGCTTCGCAACTGGATTATTCAGGCTGAGCGCGACCGTGGCCAACCAGCTGGCGCAACAACTTCGGAGTTGGCGCGTCTGAAAGAATTGGAGCGCGAGAATCGTGAACTGCGCACGGCCAACGAGATTCTGCGGAAGGCCTCCGCATATTTCGCGCAGGCGGAGCTCGACCGCCGATCGAAGCCATGATCGCGTTCATCGACGAGCATCGCGGCGTCTACGTTATCGAGCCGATCTGCCGCCTGCTGCCGATCGCGCCGTCGACGTATTACCGGCACGCCGGGCGACGCAGCGATCCGGAGCAATGGTCAGCACGAGCGCGTCGCGATATCGAACTGATGCCCGTCATCCGGGCGGTCTGGGACGAGAACTTCGGCGTGTATGGAGTGCGCAAGGTTTGGCGCCAGTTGTTGCGCGATGGCGTGAAGGTCGCGCGCTGCACGGTTGCGCGCCTGATGAAGGTGATGGGCCTCGAAGGAGTGCGGCGTGGCCGCCGGATCTAGACGACGCAGCGCGACGATGCGGTGCCGTGCCCGCTGGACCGGGTCAAACGTCAGTTCCGGGCCGAGTGACCTAACGCGCTGTGGGTCGCGGATTTTAGCTGTTGTACGCCCAGCCAGCATAGCCCGCCCATACGGGGTGAAGCTGCTTGAGCATGTTTGGAATGCGCTACCTGGAGAAGTTGATGTGGCCGTACCAGGAACGTGCCCTTGTTCTGATGCGAGAGGGAGTGAGCCGAAGCGGCGGTGACTTGCCGACACTGGCAAGGTGACGTAGTCCATGGGAAACGGGGCTTGCGGCGAAGCGGTTACGCCAAGATGAGCCTCTAGGCTGAGCATGGGACGGTTGAGGAAAACGAACCTGTTAAACCGCATCTGAGGGTTGAAAAGTCACCCCTGCCTACACCGCTTAACAGGCAGGACGCGAATTGCCGTCGACACATACGTATGGTGCGACGGCACGAAAGGCGGTGGAGCGGTATGCCACTTAGCTCGGAATCACGGGGAGCGCGCAGCTAGACCGTGGTGTTCGCGGCGACTTGCGGCAAGCAAGGATAAAGACTGCGACAGGCAACCTCGCTCATGCGTTGAGTCCAGCATGTGAACTGGGGAAGGTCTGCACGGATGCCAAGGGAGTGTGCCCCCGATGACGTGCAGACTGGCGGAGCCTCCGTAGTAGTCCGAGGTCGGGAAAGCCGGCTACATGGCGAAGGAAGGCAGTTGAAGTGGTTTGCTTGGTTGATTAACTGACCATAGTGAGGTGAAAACCTTTGATAATCAGTGAAATGCAATGCAAACTGGCGACATGGTCGACGGAGAATAAGAACGCAAGTTTGATCGTATGCGATCCACGAACGACGCCCCTCAGAGTAAGGTGGCGGAGCGCGTGAGGTGTGGTAGTGACGCGGGTCAGCGGAGGTCGGCCGGCATTTTCCAGGGAAGCAACGCGTCGTAGTCGTCGACGGTCTTCGCCAGTGGCAGGCGCTGGAACAGCCAGGTGAGGTACCGGTAAGGATCGATGTTGTTTGCTTTGCAGGTCTCGACGAGCGTATAGAGATTGGCGCTCGCGTTCGCGCCTTCGACGGTGTCCGAGAACAGCCATCCGCGGCGCCCCACGCAGAACGGTCGAATCGCATTCTCACAGGTATTGTTGCTGATGGGCCAACTACCGTTCTCGATGTAGCGGATCAGCTTCGGCCACTGCATGCGCAGATAGGTCAGTCCTTTGCCGAGCAAGCTTTTCGGTACGACGCCGGGCGATTGCTCGAGCATCAGCGCGTGGATGGCGTCGAGTACGCGCGCGCTGTATCGTCGTCGTAACCGCTGTCGTCGCTGTGCGGTCCACGCCGCACCGCGCGCCTCGACCGCGAACAGCTTGCCGATCAGTTTGATGAAACGCGTCGCCAGCAGATCGGGCGTTCGGGCAGCCTTTGGTACGCTGTCCTCTGCTTTGACGAAGTACCGTCTCAGGTGAACCCAGCATCCAAGGTGCACGAGCTGGTGACGCCGGGCGATGTCGTTGTAGGGCTCGTAGCCGTCGGTCATCATGACCGCGCCCTCGCGGATCCCGGCGAACAGCTTGTCGGCCAGCCTGGTGCCGCGCCCCGGTGTATAAGTGAAGCATCGGATGGGCATGCCCGAATCGGTCATCTGCGCCCAGAGGTAACTCTTCGTTTGCGCTCGACGGCCCTTTTCCTTCAGCACCTGGAGTGTCGTCTCGTCGCAGTAGATCAGCTCGGCATCGAGCAACGCATCGCGCATCAGGTTGATCACGGGTTGCGTCGCGAGACCCACACGGACCATACTCGCAGCAATCGTGTTCGACGAGATGTCGCCGCCGAAGCGACGTAGCAGACCGGCCTGGCGATACAGTGGCATCGCGAACTGATACTTGCCGGCGACGATCCGTGCAAGCGCCGATTCGCTCAACAGCCCGCGAGGGATGATGCGAGGCGGCGCCGGCGTCACCTTGATGCCGAGATCGCAGCACGGACATGCATATTTGACGCGCTGGTGCTGGATCACGCGAAGCTGCTCCGGAATCACGTCGAGCTGCTCGCTGATCTCCACGCCGAACTCGACGAGCGCGTGACCATCGTTCATGCAGAAGCGTTCAGCCTCAGGCAGCTCGCGCCGCACCACGTCGCGCGGCAGGTTGGGATCGAGCGGCTTGCGACGGCCCCGCTTCTTGCGCGTATGTGCGCCGACCGTCGATTCTGGCGTATCTTCCTGAGCAGGTGAGCTGCTCGCGCCGAGCACCTCGGCTTCGTTGAACAGGCTGGGTTGATCCGAATCTCGTGCCTCGCTCTTTGCGCCGAACAACTCGTGACGGTAGGCCCGGAGTCGTTCCTCGGCGAGATCGCGTTCCGCTGTCACAAGCCGCAGGGCGCCGCGTAATGCCTCCTGTTCTTCTCGCAACGCACGAGCGGCATCGCGTTCGGCGAGCAGCTCTTTCAGTTCGTCGGCGGTGATCGTGACGTTGACCGGCATGCTGGGTTAGACCAGCACACCGTCTGCCTGTTCAGCTCACACGCAGATATTCCTGCTTCGGATGTCGTCGAATCGTAGTGATGTCATCTCCATCGAGCAGTGCGTGCAGCACGTTGGTCTTCATCGTCACGACCTCAGCCTTGTTGTCGGGCCAGATGAAACGGCTGGCCTCCAATCGTTTCATCATCAGCCAGAAACCGCTACCATCCCAGCCAAGGATCTTGATCCTGTCGCGACGCCGGTTTCCGAAGATGTAAAGCGACGAGTCCATTGGATTCAGGCGCATCGACTGTTCAACGAGAATCGACAGGCTGTTCATGCCGTACCGGAAGTCGACAGCATCGCGGTGCAGATACACCTTCAGATTGTCGTCGAACCGGAACACGGCATCCTCCCAAGGATCTGAACCAGGGTTGTCAGTTCATCAATGGTCGCGATGGCTTTGCCCAGTTCGAGTTCGACCCGTTCGAGAGATGTACATGTAGCGTGAGCGTCATCGGCGGTGGCGGCGGTGTGGACGCAGGCGGTAGCGCAACGACAGGTACGAACGCAGGTGGCGGTGCCGCGGCAACGACGGGTTGCTGAAAACTCGGAGGATCGAGCGCCAGGCTGTCAGTCGCATCACCCGAATGCGGCAAGTCGTCGCCGTTATCCTGCGGCGTCGGCGAGACGCCTTTCTCGCGCTCCATCAGGTATTTCGTGATCCACTTGCGCAGCAGGTTGGCGTTGATCCCGTGCTCCTGCGCCATGCGGGCCACCGAGATGCCGGGGCGTAACGCCGCCTCGATCAATGCCCGTTTGCCGTTTTCATCGTAGCGGCGACGGCCATCGCTGCTTTGCCGAACTACTCTCAGCTCTGAGTCTCTGTCAGCCATAGGTGTCCACCTCACAATGTGAACTGACCCCCGAAGGTTGCACCTATCTTTGGGGAATGTCTTGGGAAAATATACAGAACAAGCGAAGCTCGCTGCAGTCAAGGATTATTGCGCTGGCCATCACGGGCTCAAGGTCGTCGCGCGACGTCATGGCATCAACGTAGAATCGCTGCGTAGATGGGCAGCGCTTTACCGCGTA
>NZ_JARUXJ010000250.1:0-12748 GCF_031451465.1 Caballeronia sp. LZ003
TCGGAACAGACCGCGCGTGCGTAATGGCGGTGTCCAGTAAAAGGCTTCGGTACCGCGCGTGGCATCAAGAAACGCGCGGATTGCGCCGATTTCTTGCCCGTCACCAACAAACCGAAGCGGCCACGACTCCGTGACGTTACGCATGCCGTCGGCCACCGCCTGGCTGTAGCCGTCGCCGAACTGCACCGTGCGCACTCGAAAGTGCGTGGTTCCCTCCGCATCAACAGAAGGTGACCAGGTAAAGGTGCGATGCATAGCTGAGACTCTCACGCGAGCAACCCCTGCGACATCAAATAACCGACTCCGCCCTGGCCGCCCATCTTGCGCGCAAGCTTCTGGTCGAAGAACACCCCCACCCATTCCTGCAGCGCGCGAAGGTCGTGATCGCTTAGACTCGAGCCTCCATGATGGTGAACAGCCAGGTGAACCTGTGCGCCCTCCGATCGTGCCGCGACCGCGCTCGACCCACCCGCGAGGCCGCCCGAGGAGAAATGCGCCAAGTGATTGGAATTGATTGCCTCGAGCAGCGCATGATGCTGACGTGCCGAGGCGGCGTTCACCACGTACTCTCCGTCGGACAACATCGCAGGAATGCTGTCGCTTGTGCCCGTACCCGGCCCGGAGATGGATCCGCCCTGTGCGCGGTGGGGCAGTAGCTTCAGAAGCTGCGCAATCACCCCTGTGGTCGGTGACCGATCTATGAGACTTGCAATAATTCCACCCATTGCCTGGTGCAATGCAAGCTTCGAGAGATCGGCGAGCGCACTGGCGACAAACTCTCTCACACCGAGCTTGCCCGTTGTCACGAACTTCGTCACCGCGTCTTCCATCCGGCTCATGACGTTGACCACCGCGTGGCGTGCAGTTTCCGCGTGAGCTTGCGTGTCCTTGAAGAACTCCGCCATGCCGCGGCTTGCACCTTCGAGCCAATCGGTTTGGCGACTCCTGAGCTCCGCGTAATACCGGTCATGGTTCGCGATCGATTCGACGAGACTCGCTTGAACATCAGCCACCGCTCGTCTATACCCATCGCTGTTTAATACCTCTGAGCTTGCGCTCATTCGCAACTCATCAAGCTCGCGTTGGTGCTTGCGCGTGATTTCGTTCAGATCAGCTTGCTCGTCTCGGCGCAATGGATCCGCGTCGCGCCCGATGAGCGCGCGCGCGTAACGGCCAGCTTGCTCCTCACCGTACTCGCGCAGGCTCTCACGCGCATGCAGCGCCTGCACGGCGATCTTCGCTGTCGCCTCGCGCAGCTTCAATTCTTTCTCCATGCCGATATTCCGCTCGAGCTGTAATCGAATCGCTGATTGGGCGTGCCCGAGACTTTGTTCTTCCCTATTCGCGGCGTGCGTCTTTAATGCGGCCATCTTCTCGTTGAATCGCGCCAGCTCCTTTTGCGCGTCGCTAAGCTTGTCGGTCGTCGACATCTGCGCCCGAAGCGCAGCAGCCTGCTCACGAAGCCGGTCGAGATAACGCCTTGCGGCATCATCTGTGTGCGACGCCCGGACCTGGGCCTTTGGCGCATGGTAGAGCGACTCATTGTGAGCAATCGTCTTCTTCAGATCTGCATCGAGCCGTGCCCCAAGCTCGCGAAGCTCCTGATGACTCTTGCCGGCCGCTCTGGCGACGCCCAGGATCGCATCTTTGGCTGCGCGTGCGCTGGCGTTCGCATCGTCAAGCTTTTCCTTCCACGAGCGCACTGACTTCATCTCTTCGTCGTGATGCGCCATCATGGATGCAAACGTGTCGACACTCTTCTTGTGCGAGTCTGCTTTAGATGCTTGGTCAAGCAGAGCATGCTTGCGGCGCTCAAGCGCCGCGATCTCCCTTTCGATCGCCTCCGTGTTCGTCCCGAACGGATTAGCGTCGGCGTCATACAGCATGCCTCGCTGGGAAGCAATCGCATCCTGCAACTTCGCGAGCTCATCTCCCTTGCCTGTGACGCCCCGCCAAAAACGCTCCCACCGTTGGCCAAGCGTCTCGTAGCTATCCGTCATTGCCTTGTTGTCGGACACGACGGCTTCTCGCGCGCGTTGGCTCGCCGCTTGTACGAACTGCGCCCATGCGCCCGCTTTGTCGCCGGATTGTTCGACTGTACGGATCTGCTCGATCTGCGCCCGGCTCAGGTCGTGGTGCGTGTCAGCCCAATTCCGCGCGGCTTGAGCAGCATGTCCATACGACTGCTCGAATTGACGCACTACGTCCTCTGTCGAGTGCCCCGAGACCTTTGCATAGGCCGCCACACCCTCGGCAACTTGCAAGAGATCTGCCGCAGCGACGCGCCCGGATTGCGCGAGACTCATCAACGCCTGGCGCGCGTCGTTCGTCGAAACACCTACACGACCCGAGAGGGTGTCGGAGTAGACCAGTAACTTGCCCTGGGTAAGCGCTGCATAGTTGCCAGAAAGAACCATCGCATGATCGAGCTTCTCTTGCTGCTCGCTCAGTGCGTGAATGGCATGATAGGCAACGTACGCGCTTGCACCCAGGGCGCCTAAGGCGATGCCAGCCGGCCCACACAGCATCGGCAAGACATCGATGCGCTCGCCGAGCACCATGAGCGAGCCCATGAAATTCTTCCAAGTGCCTTGCATGGCTTCGTGTCCAAGCACAAACAACTCGCGCCGAGCGGCGGCCGACCCGGCTCCCAGATGATGCATGGCGCGCGAGGCAGCTTCAGCCTTCGCAATCAATGGCTCCGCAGACGCAGCAATGCCAAGGTTTGCTGCCTTCAATCGCATTAAATCGAAACGCGTCTTGCCCGCGGTCTCGGCCACCTTTTGAAAGCCCTTCACCGCAGCGTTGACCTGACGCACGCTCGCCGCAGCGCCGTTACTGGCCGCCTCTTCTAACGCACGCGCAACCACCGAGCTGCTCACGGCCATGTCTTTCTGACAAGCCTCGAAGGTTCGCGCGCTTGCTTGTTGATCAGCGACGAAACCCTTGCTCGCGCGTTTCACTCGCTCCATGCCTGCTTCGAAACCAGACGCATCGGCGCTGATACGAGTGACGACCTCATTAGCCACAGCCTGCCTCCTTCAACTTCTGCTCAACGACCTCAGCCATCTTTCGAGCTGCCTCTGACTTCTTGGCGTCGAACGCGGGACGCATGAACGGCTGCGCAGGCGTTCGCGAACTACCAAACTCGATGTCGTGAATGCCGCGCGCGACTGTGCGCTTCGTCAACGGCACTGCGTTTCGCTTGCCCAGTTCCACAAAACGCCCATAAAAGGCGTCCGCGCTCCAGGTGACGATGTAGGAGGCAAGCTTGCCGGGCACTGATTCCTCTTGATCGTATGCAATAAGAAGATGGTCTCGCAGGAATCCAGGCGAATGGGGTCGGCCGAAACGCTTGCCGATGCGATCGCCTACTGGCGCGCGCCGTTTCGCTTCTTCTTGAATCACGCGAGCGCCGCACACCGCCGCCTGGCGGAGCGTGCTTTCACTTACCGCGTCATCGAGCTTAGCGAACATCTCAGTCAACGTCTCAAGATTCTCAACACGATAGTTTTTACTCACCCTCGAGCACCTCCCCGTTGCGCACGACGAGGCGCTTTGCGCCAGAGCGTTTGGCTGCGTCCAGATTGACACCAAACGTGTCGGCCACAATCTCCTCGGCGCTGCGCCCACTAGGCTTTGAATGCTCGCGGCTCCAACCAGACCAAGGCGTAAACTCCGCCGCCGACGCGAGCGGTGCTTCCTTGCCACGATGGATGTTGTACAACAGACTCATAAGTGTGCCGGCCCGCAGATCTTCAATGTGGCCGCCCCATGGTTCGAGTTCGAACAGCGCCACCCAATCCGAATATTCGGCACTGAACACCTCGAGCTTGGCGCGCCGCACCGACATGCCCAATATCATGGCAATGCGCATCCACATCAGTTTCTGCGGGCTGGCTTTCAGTTTTTTGTGGCTTCCTCCTGGGCGCGGTTACCGAGACCGTTCAGCCGCATCGCGATCTGCGCGAGTTCTTCGAGGAGCGGCTTGCGCCCCGCACGAAGCGCTTCAATGTCGTCTCCGCTGAACAGCGGCTCACCTCCTTCATCAACCACGGTGGCGGCGATCAGCGTCGCTTCAAATGCGCTGTTTCCAGCGCGATCTTTAACGCTGTCGTAAAGCGCGTCGCGCGCCGCGCCCGTGAGCTCGCGAAAGCGTACTCGCTCACCTCCGAGCGCCACGACGTTCTCATCGACGATATTGGGCTGAAGAGCCGATAAAATTTGTTCTCGTTGCATGTCATGCCTCTTTAGATTGGTTCTGCGAATGAGATAAACTGACGTTAGATAGAGCCTTACCGTAAATTCGGCTTTTTACCGAACGTAATCTCGATCTCGCCGCTCACCTCCAGGTTGACGGAGCTGGTCAGCATCTGATCGACCTTCGCCGCGATCGGGAAATCCTTCACATGCGCATTAAACTTGATTTCCGTTCCCTCCGACAAAGTGAGCTTAAACTCAAGCAGCGTTCCGTTTTTCCTTGCGTTGAACAATGCCTGATGCGACTTCTCGGTCATATTCACGTGAAGCGCGAGCGTCACTTGCCCCCAATCCTGCATACCGCGCTTCTTCTCTCGACCGGTGCTATTCAAACGCGTAACGTCAACCAGGTTTGCCGAACCCGTGAAGCTTGAGATGTCTGTGAAATTTGCTACTTCGGCAAACGAAGCGTTGTCATCGCTTGCGTCCTTATACGCCAGCGTGGTGCCTTGCGATGGAACTGCGGTCGACTGCTGTTTATTTGAGTCGTTATCTGCGCGAAAAATATCTTCCGGCGTGGTTTTCTCTGCCATTGCCTTTACTCCGTTATTCAAAAATCGCCGCGGCGGTCCTGCATCACGTTCTAATAAAACTTGCCCCAGATACTCACATCAAGATGACTTCCAAAGAGGCGGGTCTCGTGTTCAAAGACATCCTCAGGTGCGCCTAGAGGCACCGCGCCAACCGTAGGGTTGACGATCGCCGAGACGACTTGATGCATCAGTTTCGCGCGACCCTCAGACGTAGTACTCCACACGGAAATCTGCACTCGTGCTCGGATTACGCCCAAAGGTTTGCCGCTCAGACCGACGGGAAAACGTCCGCCGGCCATCTGATAAACGATCCACGGGGGGCGAACATCGTCATCCACCACGTCTTCGAACACGCGCCCGTCGGCCAGATGCGCGAGCGCATTACGAACGATTTTCCCGGCGCTCATCGGTGACGCAGATAAGTTGGATGTACTCGCGCCGAGCAACATCCGGCTGCACTTGCTCAATGCGCATGACGAGGCCATCAACCGTCAAGCACATGCCCTGCCGGATGGCCTTGCAAGCTATCCGGCTATACCGAATACGCACGCTTGCTCGCGTGATGCTGACGGGCGCATCGGCCGCAATGATCTCCTTGCCGCTTTGCATAATCACAAACGCGCGCGTCTTAATGACAAGCTCCCACGCGATCGATTCACGATTTGGATCTCGTACACGGCGCTCGATGCGCACGGTCCGATTGAACACTCCTGCCGGCATCAAAATCTCGATGGCACGCAAATCGGCGCGAGCAGCACGTCGGCATAGCCACCTGGCATCTCGCCGATGGCTTGTCCCCGTGCATACAGTTCGCGATGGTCATATGCCCATGCGGCCGCCAGAAGCATCCACGAACGCACCGATGGATAGCGCGACAGGTCGATGCCCGCTTGGTAGGTGATCAAAACCGTACTGGCATCGGGCCAGGCTCTATTGGCCTTGGGCGCGAGAAGCGTCTCACGACCCAGCTGCACAACCTCATAGGTATTGCTATCCAGAGTTGTCAACTCTTCCGAAGCAATGCGCGATTGCACGCTTTCGACGGTTAGGACCTGTCCAGTTGACAACGGGATTTCGCCTCGCGGGAAGCTAGCAAAACGCTCGACGTACCGCGCGTGGCGAATCGCAGCGCCCGACTTACTTTCCGCCGCCTGCCGCGCGCCTGGGATCACAGTTCGCTCAATGAAATCGCGCTCATCCTCGTCGTCAATTCGGCATTGCGCAGCGACATCTTCGAACGTCAGTGGTTCGGCATCCAAGTATTTAAGCAGCAAAGCGGCCATTCAGTTTAACCGGCGAGTGAACTCATCGAGGGTTGTTACAAACCCCAGCGTACGCCGATGAGCACGGCAATAGATTCGACGTGGCGCGGACCAAAGTCGTTCTTGGCGATCACCCGGATCAACGTCTGGTCACGTTGAAAAGCGCTGACTACCTGACCATCCGAATCTTTGTAGGTGGCCTCCTTGCTGTAGTCGATCTCAAGCGAATCTTCTTCGCCGATGAACAGGTCGCCGAAGTCAGCGAAGTAGACCTCCGACGCATTGGTCTTATCGGCCGGCTTGCCATCAGGATCGCCAATAATCGGAACTTGCGTCGTCCGCCCGACCGGATAACCCTTCAACATGCCCTTGTCGAGCTCCGGATAGACCCTATTACCGGTTTCGTTGCGCAAGCTCGTCAGAAACCGGAACACGCGCGGCGCCATGATCCATCCCGGCGTGATCATGTTTGCGTCCGCACCCTCGAGTGCCAGAATTACCTTATTCAAGTCGATGTCGACTTTCTGCACGGACGACCCGTCACTTGCGGCGATCTTGTTTGTCTGAACCGCCCAGTGACGGAGGCCCTTCGGTGTGTTCGAATTTCCGTCGTCGAGAATGAATGCTTTATCCTCTCGAGAGCCGATAGCACTGGTCAAGTCACTAACAACGATCTGGTCGACATTTGGATTCACGCCCGCATACTTGAGCAGATCGTTTGCGATCGGCACCAGCGCGGCAAGCTTTTTCGCCGTAAGCTTTAAGTCGTCGAACTTCGGTTGTGCGGCCGGGATATCCGTGTCTGCGCCGATATAGCCGACTACAGCACCGCCCTTTAAGCGTGGAATCGTAATGTTGCCGTTCGACAGCGGCAGCGTGCGTGCTCCTAGGTAGCGAACAACCGACTTCGGACGCAGCAACTCGATCACTTCGCTCGAGAGGTTTGTCGGCACCAGGACGCCACCCGCACTCGAGGTGAGGGTGTTTAGCGACATGGCGACGTCTTCACCAAAACCGCGCTCCAGCGCCAACTTGGAAGCCAACTGCGTGTCGCCACGCGCTGCGGCCAGCGCGCGCACCATACGCGCCACCTTCGCGCCTTTCACCTCCGGCATCTTCGGCTGCGCCGGAACGCTCGGTGCCCCGCCGCTCGCCACCGCTGCCGGCGTCGGATCGATTGCAACTGCCGCCGCGGCCGCCATGCGCTCGGCCATCTCTGCCCGTTCGATCTGTGCGGTGATCTCGCTGAACTTCGTACTCAAACTAGCAAATTCGACATGTTGCTCGGCAGACAGCGCAACGCCTCCCGCTTCGCTCGCCGCAAGCGCTTGGACCTGCTGGTTAATGTTCGCGCGTTCGCGGCGAAGTTCGTTGATATTCAAGATCGATCTCCAAAAAAAGCCGCCTGAAGGCGGCAGTACTCGTTCAGCCGCGAACGCGCTGACGTGCGAAACTCGTGTATGTCAGTAGGTACTTCGCATCCTCATCGCAGCGGCCTGCGCGGCAACGCTTCGCCGTGAAGCCGTGCTCGCCTTGCGCTCGCCACGCGACGCTCGTATCTCTGCGGCTATCCGATTCACAGCAGACTGAGGCGTTTCGATACTGTCGGCCAGTGCCGCCTCTACTCCTTGCTTCCCAAAGAAAATTCCCGCCTGCGTGTCCTTGACCGCCTGAGTGGTGAGGCCTCGGAAGTTCGCGATTGCATCGACGAATTGCGCGTAGTTTGTTTGCACTACGCTAGTTAGATGCTGGAGTGACTGGTCACTCAATGGCTCGTGGGGCGTAAGATCGTTCTTGCGGTCGCCAGCGAACACCGAGGTAACCTTGATGCCCTGCTGCTCGTCGCGCTTGGACATGTCCAGATGCTTGGCGATTACGCCGATCGAACCGACACCAGAGCTCTGACTGACGATCACGTTCGACGCGGCCGCCGCGATCAGGTAGCCGCCCGAGAACGCGGAGAAATTGACGATCGACGTGATCGGCTTCACTCTCGTGGCAGCACGGATGTCGTTGGCTAACTCGAACGCACCCGTCGCGCTGCCGCCGTTGCTGTCGATGTCAAGAATGATGTGCTCGACCGCGGGATCGCTGACAGCCTGGTTCAGCGACGCGCGCAGTCCTTCATAGCTCGTCATCGGCTCACACGGGTTCATGTGCGCGGAGCGCGATACAAGGATGCCGGCGACCGGAATGATGTCCAGACCAGTATCGGCAACCACTGTGCGTCGGCGCTCGGATGCCGCCGCCATCTGCGCGCTGCCGCCAAAGTCTCCGTCGTCGGTGACTTTCGGCTGCGTGCCGTGCACGCTCAAATTCACGATATTCAGATACAGGGCCTGATTAGCCCATTGGACCGCCAGCGACATCATGTGATCACTAACGAGTTGCGGCTGATTGAAAATCAGGCTCGCGAGTCTGAGATGTGGCTTCAAAACAGAATCCTTTCGACGTCTGCAACTTGGGCTTTAGTGGGCTGAGCTTCGCTCGGCGGCATGGGCAGCGGCTTGGATGCGTCCACCATATTGAGCGGGCTCAGATAGGTATCGCCGCCATCCACTGGCGGCATGTTCTCCAAGCGCCGGATGTCATTGCTTGACAACCAGCCCCATTGACGCCCAACCGCATAAGCTGCGTACCGCGACGCCTGGTCACCCCGCAGCAGCCCTGCCAGGTTGTATTCGATGAAGTACCGTTTGCGCTCGGACGGCAGGAGCAAATCACGCGTTTTCGCCTGTTCGTGCCGCTTGACCCATGGCAACAAGGTATAGATCACAAACTGAATCTCCTGGTGCTCGATGTTACTGAACGTGGCCCGCTCAAGTTCGTTCACCATGTGCGCCGGAATCTTATAGATCCGCGCGATGTCGAGCGCGGAAAGCCGCAACGCATCGATCAAAGCCGCGTCAACGTTAGTCATCGACAGCGGCTTAAAAGTCATTCCCTCCTGCAGGAGCGCAACCTTCTTTGCATTGCCGGAGCCTGCGAACTTCGCGTTCCAGCTGTCGGTAATGCGATCGACACCCGCTTGATCCTTGATGGGCGGGCTTGCACTCGGTCGCTCAATCACGCCGGAGAGCACAGTGCCATTCAGAAACGACCTTCCCGCATACTGCTGTATCGCCTGAGAATGCCCAATCGCATTCGCATGGAGCAAGATTGGGGACAGCCCTGTATAACTATCGAGCGTGATCCAGCGAACGTGATGGATCAGGCGCTGGGGCATCGGCTCCCTGCCAAAGGCAATGTAAACTGGCTTGAGATCCCCACCGCGCTTAACTACCACCGATTCGCTCGGCAGGGGATAGAGCCCTCGAACGACCCCATCGCAATCGCGATCGATAAAGCTATAACTATTGCCGCAGAGTCCGACGGCAAGCTGCGACTGCTCTTGGTACTCGAACGGGGTTTGCCACGAGTTCGGTTCGTACTTCAGTATCGAATACAACGGGTGATTAACGGCTGGCTTCCGATCATCGCCAGATCGCTCATACAGCTCGATCGGCAACTGCGCAATGCTTTCGGCCAACAAAGTGACGCAGGCCTGCAGCACCGTGAGTGATAGCGCGCTTTGCTTGGTAACGATCTGGCCCGAGTCGGAGCGCACGCTACCCAGAAGCGACGAGATCCATCCGCCTAAACCTGTCTGCGAGACACCGACGCTCGGCAATAGATGCTTGCTAAAAAACACTACCTACTCCTTTGCCTGCGTCGCCTGCCCGATGCGAGCCGCGGCACGGTCGGCAAGGTATGCCCAGAACAGAAGGAGCAGTCCCGCCACGATAAATCCCGCTGGCACACTAACAAGCGCGACACCGAAAACAAGCAGTCCAAAGCCAACCAGTCCAGCGACCCAGCCAGCAATTCCGATTATCTTCAAACGCCTACCCCTTGGTCATAAACGGAACCACCGTACAACGCTGTGGGATTAAGTGCCATCAGCGTCACAGCGTTAAACAACGCCATCAACGGATCGATCTTTGCTGATCCGCTGGCCTGCTTCGTTATATTGACAGCGTTCCCGACCGGTACGACGCGCGCGTTACCTACACACCACGCCATTAACGGCTGACCGCCATGCATCAGCACGCCGTCAGGCACAACGTCATCTGCGCTCACTCTGGTGTTTGCCGCAACAGCGAGGCGCCGCTCCGCGGTTTTGATCGCGCCGGAGAGCTTCCAGCCCTGTGAGATACCAATCACCTTGTCTTCGGGAATACCGAGCTCGGCGAGTGCATCAAGCACGCTGCCTATTCCGGCCGGGTCAGCGCCGACCTTGTCGAGCAGGCCGGCCTGATAGATCGTGGCAACGATGTCGGCAACATCTCGCACGTCATCGCCGATCTGCGCGACCATCGTCAAGTCACCCGCAGCCTCGAAATCGTGCAGCCGCGGCGCGATCTCCTTTCGACGATCAAGGACGGACGGATGCGCCCACGCGTGCGTCCAGACAAGCCAGTTGCGCGTTTGTCTTTCGCGCCCGATCACAGCAAGCCCCAGTAAGTCATCTAGGCCGCCGCCGTCAATTCCGACGTCAATCACCTCGCTTCGCTCGATCACCTCTTCAAGCGTGATGCCAGGCGCGCGCGCAGCGTTTTCCCAGAAGTCTGCGCCCGCCCATCGATCGGAGCGCAAGTTCAGGCCTATCTCGACGTTCAGATGCTTAGCAACAAATTGCTGGAAGCTGCCATCCGTCTTGTGGCGGATCTTGCGCAACTGATCCTCCAGCCACTCGGCACTGACTGAGCGCCCAACGTTCGGGTTTGTGATGTAGAAGTTCGCCGGATCCAGATAGCCTTTCGATTCGATCAGCTTTGCAGGAAACTCGTACAGCACGCCGAGCGACTTGCGATCGATGATCTTTCCGTCGCGCACGTCGCGGTGATAGTTCAGCTTTTCGCGAAAGACGCCCGCCGGCGGCTCGTCGCTCTGCGTCGTCAGGATGACAACCCACCCTTCGTCGCGCGAGATCTGACCACCCGTCGCTTCCATGAACATGCTCTCAGCGTTCGCCTTTTTGCCAAAAAGCCAGTGCTCGTCGATAAGAATACGTCCAGATTTCTTGCCCGAGACGGTGTCCGTATCAGCGGCCACCACCTTCAACGACGCACGCGTCACGCGATGCGTGATGGTTCGAACATGATCTTGCACGTGAAACAAAGCCGACAATTCATCATCGGCTCGAACCATGCCGGCGGCCGGTTTGAAGCTGTTGTCGGCGACTTCCTTCGTGGGCGCCAGGATCAGATGCTCTTCCTCTTCACGCCAGCAGCGAATAACGGCCGTCAACATGATCCCGGCAGCGATCGTCGACTTCGTGTTCTTTTTGCTGATAAGCAGAAAGAACTCGCGGATTAACTGCGCACCGCTCTGCGCGTCGTAGGCTCCGAAAATAGCAGAGACAAAGTCGAAAACCCACTGCTCGCTACACTCGCCAAACGTCGGTTTGCCCGGCAGATCGACGACGCGCAGCTCTTTGAAAATCGCCAGCGCCTGCTCTGCTTCATCAGGAAAAATCGGAGCCGGAATGATCGACCTCCCGTCGATCAAACGAGCTTCCCAATCGGGACAGGCTGTCGTCCACTCCATACTTACACCTTCTTGCCGCCTGCCGCGACGAGCTTGGGCGGCGCGGCAGGTGCAAACTTGCTCGCGACCTTCTTTGCGGCTTCATCACGCAGCTCTTTCTTCCCGCCCTCGCCCTTTTTCGCGTGTTGATACGGAACAACCGCTTTCGCCGAATCAACGCGTAATTTCGGCTCGGTCATCGGATCATTAAACACCGCGATTAAAAACTCCAGCGCGTCGCGCGTCGCGACCGCTTTAGATATGTCGAACCCTGCGGCCGCGGCCACACTTGCCAAATTCGCATCGACCTTCGCGGGACGATCAAGCAACTTTTTTCGACGCTCGATCTCCGCTAACACCCGCGGGTTCTTTAGCAACCGATTAGCTTCGATGCTAGCGGTACGTTGGCTGTATCCGGCTGCGACTGCGGCATTTTTCCCTTTTCCGTCAACCAGATACGCCTCTACGAACAGCCGTTGCTTATTCGTTAGGGACATTAGCAACTCTCGTAAAAGGGGAAATTTTCTGCGCGTGAGAGAGCAGTCGGTGTCCGCGCCTCAAACCCTCCAGACTTTCGATACCCCCTCCCCCCAAGCACTTGCTCAACGTCCAAACCGCCCCGCAGCCTCCGCCGCCGTCTTGCGCGCATGGCAGTCAACGCAGAGCAACTGCAGATTGGCGTCGTCGTTGCTGCCACCGGCTTCAAGTGGTACACGATGATCGACGTGATCGATATGCTCGTTCCAAGCTCGGCCGCACTGCGCGCAGCAAAAGCTGTCACGCGCGGCGATGCGCATGCGCGTCGTCATCCATCTGCGCCCACGAATGCGCACCGTGGATCCAGCTTTCACCTTTAACAACGAAAGCCTATTGGCCTTCACGTTACTCAGTCGGAGCTTAAGGGTCCTCAGTCTCGCCATTCGCAGGTTGCAACACAGAGATGGATGAACTAGCCTCGAACGAGGCTATCGCGCAAGACGCGCACCAATGCAAAAAGCCCACACGGTTTGAGCCATGCGGGCTTTGAAGACAGTGATGCAGCCTATCGATTAAGAGCCGATTTTATATGAAAGTGTTCAATCAGCAGTAGAACTATTTTGTTCAATAATTCTTGAACACTTTTCG
>NZ_JARUXJ010000251.1:0-12694 GCF_031451465.1 Caballeronia sp. LZ003
TTTGGACTGAAACCCATGCGCACGCCCGAAGACGAAGACTTCCACGATCTGATTGCCGAGAGGTACGAGCGTACATCGACTGTCTTAACGAGTAATTTGGATTTTACGGAATGGGGCGACGCGTTCGCGACCAACAAAATGCTCGGCGCTGCAACGCTTGATCGCTTGCGACACGCGGCATACCGCGTCGTGCTCGACGGCGAGAGCTACCGTGTTCCACGCCCGATGCCCGAGAGCAACAAATCAGCACTTGCGAAAGGAGGTAAAAACAAGGATTCTTGATCCCCGTTCGAGCCCCGAATCAGGCGCCTTTCGCTGGCGCCATTGCGCCGAAAACACCCGGCCCCTTTACGGCGAAAAGCAACACCAAGGAAGCAGCGCGTCGTAGTCGTCAACGGTCCTCGCCAGAGGAAGACGTTGGAACAACCAGTGAAGGTAGCGATAGGGATCGATGCCCCCGGCTTTGCAGGTTTCGATCAGGCTGTAGAGGTTTGCACTTGCGTTCGCCCCCGCTACGGTGTCGCTAAAAAGCCATGAGCGGCGCCCGACGACGAATGGGCGAATCGCGTTTTCGCAAGGGTTATTCGAGATGGCCCAAGTGCCGTTCTCGACGTAGCGGATCAGCTTCGGCCACTGCTCGCGCAGATAGGTGAGTGCCTTTCCGAGCAAACTTTTTGGTACGACACCCGGCGACTCCGCGAGGGCTAGAGCGTAGATGGCGTCGAGTATGCGCGTGCTGTATCGACGTCGCAATCGCTGTCGTCGCTCAGCTGCCCATTTCTTAGGGCGGGCCTCCGCAGCGAACAGCTTGCCGATCAGCGTGATGAATCGTGTCGCGAGCAGATCGGGCGAACGCGCGGCTTTCGGCACGTTCTCCTCCGCTTTGATGAAGTACCGTCTTAGGTGTGCCCAACATCCGAGGTGCACGAGGTCGTAGCGTTGAGCGATGTCGTTGTAGGGCTCGTAGCCATCAGTCATCAGAACCGCGCCCTTGCGGATCCCCGTGAACAGCTTGTCGGCTAGCTTGGTACCGCGTCCGGGCGTATAGCTGAAGCAGCGGATGGGGACGCCTGAATTGGTCATCTGCGCCCAGAGGTAGCTCTTCGTTTGCGGCTTGCGCCCTTTCTCTTTCAGTACCTGGAACGTCGTCTCGTCGCAGTAGATCAGTTCGGCGTCGAGCAACGCATCGCGCATGAGGTTGATCACGGGCTGGGTCGCGAGGCCAACGCCAACCATGCTGGCGGCGATCGTGTTCGACGAGATGTCTCCGCCGAAGCGACACAGCAGACCGGCCTGGCGATAGAGCGGCATGCCGAACTGATATTTGCCGGTGGCGATCCATCCGAGCGCTGCTTCGCTCAACAGTCCGCGCGCGATGATGCGCGGCGGCGCTGGAGTGACCTTGATGCCGAGATCGCAGCACGGGCACGCATATTTGACGCGCTGGTGTTGGATCACTCGAAGCTGCTCGGGGATCACATCGAGCTGCTCGCTGATCTCCGCGCCGATCTCAACGAGCGCTTGCCCATCGTTCGTGCAAAAGCGTTCGGCTTCGGGCAATTCGTGCCGCACGACCTCGCGCGGCAGATTGGGATCAAGCGGCTTGCGGTGACCGCGCTTCTTGCGCTTGTGCGCGCCAACCGTCGTCTCTGGCGTGTCTTCTTGGGCAGGCGCGCTGTTCGCGCCGAGCACCTCGGCTTCGTTGAACAAGCCAAGTTGATCAGAATCTCGTGCCTCGCTCTTGGCGCCGAACAGTTCGCGAGGGTTGGCTCGGAGTCGCTCCTCAGCAAGATCGCGCTCTGCCGTCATAAGCCGCAAGGCGCCGCGTAAGGCCTCCTGTTCTTCTCGCAATGCCCGAGCAGCATCGCGCTCGGCGAGCAACGCCTTCAATTCCTCGGCGGTGATCGTGACATTGATCGGCATGGCGGGTTAGACCATGCGCACGGCCTCACTGTTCAGCTCACGCGGCGATATTCCTGCTTCGGATGCCGTCTTATCGCGGTGATGTCATCGCCATCGAGCAACGCGTGCAACACGTTGGTCGTCATCGTCACGATCTCAGCCTTGTTGTCTGGCCAGATGAAGTGGCTGCTCTCCAATCGTTTTATCAAAAGCCAGAAACCACTGCCGTCCCAGCTAAGAATCTTTATCCGGTCACGACGTCGGTTTCCGAAGATGTAAAGCGACGTGTCCATCGGATTTAGGCGCATCGACTGCTCGACGAGAATCGACAGACTGTTCATGCCGTAGCGGAAGTCGACAGGATCGCGGTGCAGGTAGACCTTCAGATTATCGTCGAACCGGAACACGGCATCCTCCCGAGCATCTGGACCACGGTGGTCAGCTCGTCGATGGTCGCCTCTGTGATGTCGAACTCAACACCGTTGGGCAAACGTATGTGCAAGGCAACCGTGATCGATGGTGTGCGCGCGGACACCGCTCCTTCAACCGTCACAGCCCCTTGAACAACCGGTACAAATGGTGATGGCACGTCGGGCGCATGAGTCCGCAAGGCCGGCGGCGCGACATCAAGCGATGCCCTGTCTGCTGGCCTCAGTTCCTTCTCCGCCGAATTCCGCGCCGCATGTGTCTTCTGAAAGCGCGTGATCCACTCGCGCAACAGATTCGGGTTCAAGCCGTATTCCATCGCCGTACGCGCTATCGAAACGCTGGACGTCATGCACAACTGGACCAGTTCCTCGCGGGCTTGCGGATCGTATTCCCGGCGACCATCCCGCTTCGCGCCGACTACCAGACGGCTACGCAAACCTCGATCTTCTGTCATGTACTCTCATCCCAGCTGTCCACGTGGACAGGTAGCATCAGAGAATCACTCGTCCATTGCTAGGGCGTCCTTGAAGGACCGCATACGAACAAACCGCAATTAGTTTCCGGATCCCATTGCCGCAGCGCGCAGCGGATGCTGATATCCGTGACCTGCTCCCATTCAACTTCGTAACACGGAACGACGTATCCGCATCAACCTGATCGAGCAACAGGCAGTCGCTGGCTCTCGATGGTGTGCGTTAATTCGCGCTTACAAAAAGCGCACCTTATTAGCATAATTTGTGGATTTCGCTAGCGGCAGCGGACGTTGTCTTGCGAGCGTGTTTCGCCGATGCACGCAACCGGACTAGTCAATCGATTGCGGCGGTCATGGTCGAACTGCGATGTCGCACTAAGAACGCGACCATGCAGAACGCAGTCGTGGAAATAAGTGAGACCACCAAAACGGTCCACTCGACCAAGAGATAATTTTGCCCGACCGTCCAGATCAACGCAGCGGAAATCGGAGCTACACCCTTCGCGATGTTCGACGGCGCAGAGAGCAGTCCGCTGATTGCTCCGTAGCCCTCGGTCCACATCACATCTTGCACGATCGTGCCGCGCAGGATTGTCATCATGCCGTTAGCGCCGCCGTAGATGACCGCGAACAGGATCAAAGCGATGGGCGAGGTTCCTGCGACCAGGAGGATCACAACAGAAACCGGAAACGCCGAAGTGATGATAAGGCTAACGATCTTTGACGACACGTTTCGTCCGACCGTGAACCAGAGCACGCGAGCAAGAACCTGGGCCGGACCGATCACTGCCATCGTCGCGAGAATGCTGGGCTGCGATACTCGGCGTTCGACCATCAACGGAACGAGGTGAAACGTCAGCGCAGCGAAGGTCGCGTAGTAGGCGGTAAAGCAGACCGCAAGCGCCCAGAACACCGGGGTTTGCAGCGCGCGCCTGACGGACGCCTCATTTTCTGCCCTGATCCGCTCCTTGTTGACGGCGAGTGCCGCGACGTTCGGATCATTGCGCAGGGCCAGCCAGTGAATGGGCAGGCACATGCAGGCGTTGATCGCCGCCAGCGCGAGTAATGCATGCCGCCATCCCAGAGCATCGACAAGCTCCTGCGTAAGCGGAATGAATACGGTGCTCGCAAATCCCGCAACGAGCGTCACCAGCGTGATTTTCGTGCGGAAGCTGCGGGGATAGTCGCGGGTTAGAATCGCGAACACCGGATCGTAGAGCGTGGCCGCCATGGACACGCCCAATCCGACCCATGCAGCGAACAGCGTCACAAGGCTTGCTGCCTGCGACCAAAGGACCAACATGACGGAGGCGAGCAGCGAGCCAGCCGTCAATACGATGCGGCTATGTCCGTGGTCGATCCACTTGCCGACCGGGTATGCGGCCAGCCCGGACACCAGCAGCCCGCACGAAAGCGCAGCATTCGTCGATGCCCGGCTCCATCCCAGTTCCTGCTCCATCGGCACGACAAAGAGCGAAAACGCGTAATAGACCACTCCCCACGCGACAAGCTGGCCGGTCGCCAGTGCCCAGGTTGCCCTATTGCTCTCAGGTTTTCGGTCGCTAGCGTAGGGCGGCATGGGTCAGATACTGGCTTGATTCACGCGTTTCATCAGCTCTTCGGCACTCTCCTTGCGCTCGCTGTAGCGATCGACCAGGTACGGGCCAATATCGCGCGTCAGTAGCGTGAACTTCACCAGCTCTTCCATCACATCCACGACGCGATCGAAATAGGCCGAAGGCATCATGCGTCCGGTCTCGTCGAATTCCATGAACGCCTTGGCCACCGACGACTGGTTCGGGATGGTCAGCATCCGCATCCAGCGTCCAAGCACGCGCATCTGATTCACG
This sequence comes from Caballeronia sp. LZ003, assembly GCF_031451465.1. Classification (NCBI taxonomy): domain Bacteria; kingdom Pseudomonadati; phylum Pseudomonadota; class Betaproteobacteria; order Burkholderiales; family Burkholderiaceae; genus Caballeronia; species Caballeronia sp. LZ003. The sequence continues at coordinate 4,654 of NZ_JARUXJ010000251.1, forward strand.
GCGTTGAACGATTGTGAGCCGCCACTCACCTGCATTACCGCGAGCGTCTTGCCCTGCGTCGGCCGCACCGCGCCAACCGAAAGCGGAATCCAGTCGATCTGCGCTTTCATGATGCCGGTCATCGCGCCGTGGCGCTCCGGCGAGCACCAGACCATGCCTTCGGACCACAGCGCCAGCTCACGCAGCTCAGCCACTTTGGGATGTGTGTCTGGCGCGTCGTCGGGCAGCGGCAGGCCGCTCGGATTGAATGTGCGGACTTCGGCACCCATCGCCGTAAGCAGACGTGCGGCCTCTTCGCTCAGCAATCGGCTGAACGAGCGCTCGCGCAGCGAACCGTAGAGCAGCAAGATGCGGGGCGCATGAGCGGATACCTCCGCGGCCTGAAGGCGTTGGATATCGGGCACTTCGAGCAGCGCCGCATCGACCTGCGGCAGCTCGGTGGCAAGATCAGTTATCGGTGCAGACACGCTTGCCCTCCGTATCGATGACTACCTCGCCGTCTTCCTTCGTGAACGCGCCGCGTTGTGCTTCGGGCAGGATGTCAAGCACGATCTCGGACGGACGGCACAAGCGCACGCCCACCGACGTCACCACAAAGGGACGATTGATTAGAATGGGGTGCGCGATCATCGCGTCGAGCAACTGGTCGTCGGTCAATGCCGGGTTGTCCAGATGCAGTTCGGCGTAGGGCGTGCCTTTCTGGCGCAACACCTCGCGCACCCCCAGGCCCGACTGGTTGATCAGCTCGACGAGCTTCTCGCGCGACGGCGGGTTCTTGAGGTATTCGATGACGACGGGTTCGATACCCGCGTTGCGGACCATCGCAAGCGTATTACGCGAGGTGCCGCAGTCCGGGTTGTGATAGATGATGACTTCGCTCATTGCTTGTTTCCGTAAAGCTCAGGCGCACTCGTACCAGTTCTTCGAACGGTTGACGATATGCACCACGAGCAGCATGACCGGCACTTCGACCAGCACGCCTACGACGGTCGCGAGTGCCGCGCCGGAGTTAAGGCCAAACAGGCCGATTGCCGTGGCGACGGCCAGCTCGAAGAAGTTCGACGCGCCGATCAGGGCAGACGGACAGGCGATGTTGTGCTTCTCGCCGACCGCGCGATTAAGCCAGTAAGCCAGCGCCGAATTGAAGAAAACCTGAATCAGGATCGGCACGGCAAGCAGCACGATGACGAGCGGTTGCCTGAGGATCGCCTCGCCTTGAAAGGCGAACAGGAGTACTAGCGTTGCAAGCAGCGCCGTGATCGACCACGGGCCGATTTTCACCATAGCCGCTTCGAGCGCCGCTTCGCCATGTGAGAGCAGTAACTTGCGCAGGGTCTGCGCGAGAAGCACCGGAATGACGATGTACAGCCCGACCGAGATGAGCAGAGTCGCCCAGGGCACCGCAATGGCCGATAAGCCGAGCAGCAGGCCGACCAGCGGTGCGAATGCGACCACCATGATGCTGTCGTTGAGCGCCACCTGAGACAGCGTGAAGAGCGGATCGCCACCCGTCAGGCGGCTCCAGACGAACACCATCGCCGTGCACGGCGCTGCTGCCAGCAGGATGAGCCCGGCCACGTAGCTGTCGAGCTGCGCGGCGGGCAGCATCGGCGCGAACAGGTGCTTGATGAAGAGCCACGGAGGAACGCCATCGTGAACGGCTTGACTAGCCAATTGACCACGAGTGTGACGCCAATGCCCTTGATGTGCTGACGCACTTCATGCAGCGAGCCGAAATCGACCTTCACTAGCATCGGAATGATCATCACCCAGATCAGCAACCCGACCGGCAGGTTGACTTGGGCGTACTCCATGCGGCCGATTGCCTGAAAGACGCCAGGCAGCATTTGGCCAAGGAGGATGCCCGCGACGATGCACAGCGCAACCCAGACCGTCAGGTAACGCTCGAAAAATCCGATTGCTGGGGGCGCTGCGCGGACCGCTGTTCCGGTACTGCTCATTTCTTTCCTGCGATAGTGTCCACGGACTTGGCCGGTGTGCAGCAGGCGGTGGGTGCCTGTGTTTTCTCCTGCGAACGCGCGCGTGACGAACCGTACATGGGGGCGGTATCCAGCGTGCGAAAGGTCTCCCATGCAACGCCCTGTGGATCAACGGTCCACGCCTTGTCGGACCTTGCGTAGCAGCAGGTCGTGCCGATTTGCGCCTGCACCGGCAGTTGTGCCGCCGTAAAGCGCGCGGTCATCTCATCAAGTTCCGCGTGTGTTTCGACTTGAATACCAATATGGTCAACGCCGGGCTTGACGCCTCGTTTCCAGATCGCGAAGTTCACCGCCGGATCGGCCAATTCCCACTTGCAATAATCGTCTACCAGAACGACGGGCTCGGCATTGCCAAACATTGCGCTGTAGAACCGGATACTGTCGTTCAGATTCTCGACAGCGACGTGAATGTGCATGCGTTTCATGGTGTGTCTCCACAACAGTTAGGGAGCTCGCTAATCGCGCAGGTTGCGCCAGCGCAGCAGTTCTCCGTAAGAAACCCGATCAGGTTTGTCATCGCGTCGAAGTTTGCCGAGTAGATGACAAAGCGCCCCGACTGACGCGACTTGACAAGCTCTGCGTGCGCCAGATCTTTGAGATGGAATGAAAGGCTGGAAGGAGCAAGCCCTAGTTGCTGTGCGATCTCGCCCGCGGGCATACCGTCGGGTCCAGCGACGACGAGCTGTCGGAAAATCGCCAGGCGCGATTCGTGGGCGAGAGCGCTCAAGGCGCGTACAACGAGGTCTGGGTTCATGCACGACACGATAGACGATGCGTTTCGATATTTCAAGTATAATTGAAATAACGGATTTATCGATAGAGTCTTGTTTGCTTGCTGGACTACCAAAGAAGTCAGCCGCTTCAGCCGCTTCAGTCGTGCTTAAAGCGGCCACTCAGGGAACTGGCATTTCCCTGGCCTTCGGGTCACGTCCGCCGATCGCCGGCGATACCCAGCAAGGAGACGCATGAAGGGCGCAAGGGGCCGCTCATCGTCACGCGAGGCCCGTCCGGCGCCTTCCAATGACTGGCGCACAATCAACCTCTCGTCGGAGCCGTATGGCCCAGCACGGCCGCGATCGTTAGAATGACCAGCATGGCAAGCGCTTCAACGGACAGCAAGACATCAAAACGCTTTTGTGTGGCCGCAAATGAAGAATCGTCCCGAAGCGCCTGCGCGTGAAGCTTGGGGAGAACCACCAACCGGTTCCAACCGCCCAATCCCACGGCCGCTGCAACGCACACAAGCTTCGCCGCAAGTATCCGGCCCCAGGGCGTTGCGAAGAACCGCACGTCTGCCTCCCCAGTGTCCTGCAAAACGTTGTAGAAGCCGGTGATTAGCACGACAACAAGCGCGGCCGTCGCCAGATACGATAGCTCAGCGCAGAACGCTAGCCTTCTATCGGCCGTTGCGTGAGCGGTCGTTGGGCCTCGGAGCATAATTGCGGCAACGATCACGCTTCCGGCCCACAGTGCCGTCGCGCACAAATGCATGACATGGATGGCTTCCCGCACCGAGAGGTCGCCCGCATCGGCTGCATGGCTGGCCGCTGCCTTGCCTGCAGCCCACGCGACTAGGCCCGCGATAAACAGCGGCAACCCCCAGCGACCAGATAGCCAGCTCAGCGTCGCCAGCAGGGCGCCGACAAATGCAACCGACCACGCGAACCCGAAGTGCGATTCGGTGAGCACGGAACTTACCGCGGCACCGGCGTCGGCAAGCGGCGAGCCGCTCATGACGGCTGCCTGTAGCCAAAGGTACGCAAGGGCCGTGAGCGCCAACACAATCGATAGACCGGTCTGCCAAATGCGTAGTGCGGTGGGTGCGCCCATACCGCTGCGCTTGCCCATTTCCGCGCAGGCGAGGCAACCGGCTGCCGTCGCGAACACCACATCCTGGACGGCTGCTACGCCGATTTGCGTGGCGACGAGCGGTTCCACGGTCACTTCACCATGAATTTGTAGTGCCCCTGCGTACGATGTCCATCCGCAGCGACAGCCACCCATGCAACCGCATAGGCGCCTGGCTTCAGCGGACTCAAGCCCACGGACATGCGCTTGCTGTCCGATGAGTCTACTTCGGACTTGCCTCTCGTGACAGCCTTGCCTTGTTCATCGGTAACCGCGATTGAACTGAACGCGCGCTCGAGCCTATCGTCGAAGTCGATCACGACGGCGTCGATCGTGGTCGGTGCGGTCGATCCTGCGGCCGGCTCCTGATGTTTCGGATAAGCGTGCGCCCACGCGAGGTGGGCGGCCAGAAGCGCGACCGTGGCAACAGCCGTGCGCACTGTAACGAGTTTCATGACGGTGTTCCTGTTAGAAGGTGCCGACTTACTGAAATAGTGGCTTGCCGATCGTGCGCGGCGCGACATCGTCGAAGAAAATATGCATTTGCACGAGGATGCCGATGTGCGAGCCGCTCGCTCGATTGATCGGGATTTGCGCTTCGACGCCGAGCTGGCCATAGCGGTTTATCCAGATGAAGCCGGGGTTCACGGTCCCGGTTGTTTGTCCCTGACTGCGAGAGAGCGGCACTTCGACCAGCGGGGTGAGGTTGGAAAACGGCTGGGGCAGGCCGAGGTCGTGTACGTGTTGTTGCAGGTAGGGCAGGCTGTACTGAAACGTGAAGCCATAGTCGAAGGAGTTCGGTTGGCCGCCGCCCGTCGTGAACGACGGTCCTGCTTCCCCCGTAATGGCGACGGGACGCAGCCAGGCTAGCGAGTCGGGCAGGTCGCCCATGCCCTTGCCGGCGAAGACCGTGGGCGAGATCGTCGAGAAGTTGTCGGCAATCGCGCGGCTGCCCGTGCCGCCGAGGTCGGCATTCACACCCACCGACGTCATGAATTCGTGCGCGTCATTTACGTAAAGCAGGTACTTGAGCCCCACGCCGAAGTTGTCAAAGCCGCGCGCAGTGGGATTGTTTTGCATGACGTAGCCGCCGTCCACGGAGAAAGCCAATCGCGGAGTGATGAGCTTGTCGTACTCGAAGCTGAAAGTGTTGATGCTTTGGTCGCTGGCGTCACCCGGCACGCGCTGGTGGCCGAATTCGAGGTTGGCTTCGTCGCCTACGCCGGGGTCATCAACGGAAAGTGTGGAGGGAAATACGCGATCGCCCGCGATGGCGTGAGCGTGAGCGGGGGCAGCATGGGCAAGGCAGACAATCGTGGCCAGCAGCGCGTAGCGTGCCGGGGGCGTACAGCGATTGATGAAGGTTCGCATTTTGGCTATCTCCAGTTATCGTTCGATGCCGTCGTGCAGAAACACGACACGCTGCCGCTTAGCAGGCGCCAAGAAGCAGAGTTGCAGGTCAAACACGGGATTAGGAGAAGACCGGAGGCGCCCTAGGTTGCGCTACTGTGTAGATGAGAGTGAGAGGCACGGCGATCAAGGCACCGGCGACCGTCATTGTCGTTGCGGCTAGCGGTACGACAAGCCCAGCCGAAGTGCCGGGGAGCGTCGGGACATGTCCGATCAGACTGCAATAGGCGCAGGCCTGTCCGTGCGTAGGAACCCCATGCGCAGGCTTGCCGTCATGTGCCGACGACACAACTGGATCATCGGCTGAGCAATACGTAGCCAGCGCATCACCGAGCCGGTGATGCGACGCCAACAGCTGCGAGACCACCGGCGCGAGTGTCACCAGCAGGATTGCAAGCAATCCCAGCAGAGAGCCAAGGCGATGGAATCGAACGCGGTACATGGCGCGCTTGGTGAATGGAACGCGGAGGTTAGGAAATTAACCCACGCCAGTAGAAAGTTCAACTACCGAGATTCAGCGGATTATTCGCATCTCGCAATAGAAAGCAATGCGGAAGCATTTGGACGCACCGACTGAATCCGTACGACGAACGAAACAATCGACTTTTGGTTAGCGGCGATGTATAAGCGCACCTGGCCATGCCTGAACAAGGACACTGCGGGAAGCCGGTGAGATTCCGGCGCGGTCGCGCCACTGTATCGGGGGACGCCGATGATCGGCCACTCCCGAAGCCAGACCTCTCAGTGTCATCCTCTACACCGATATGGAACGCGATTATTCCGGGAGTTCACAATGCTTGACCCTCTGCGCCAGATTTTCAACGACTCGGACTCGAAAGTCCGCAATAACCTGTTCGGCATTTATGGCGTGCTGATCGGTATCAATGTGTTCGCGTCGGTGTGGGCATTCGTTGCCTTTCACGCATACCCTGTCCTGCTCGGCACTGCGATGCTTGCCTATGGCTCCGGTTTGCGCCATGCCGTCGACGCCGACCATATCGCGGCCATCGACAATGTGACGCGCAAGCTGATGCAGGAAAGGAAGCGGCCCGTAGCCGTCGGCTTCTTCTTTTCGCTCGGCCACTCGTCAGTGGTCGTGCTCGCCTCGGTCGCCGTCGCACTGGCGACAGAGGCGATTCAGGGGCGATTCGACAGCTTCAAGGCGATTGGCGGAATGATCGGCACCTTCGTTTCGGCCGTTTTCCTTTTCGCGCTGGCGCTAATGAATTTCCTGATTTGCGCGGCATCTATCGTGCGTGGAAGCATGTCCGCGCTGGCGGGGCGTACGTTGATGACGACTTCGATGTGCTGCTCGCCAACCGGGGGCTCATTGCCCGCCTCTTCCGCCCGCTTTTTCGCCTGGTGACGCGTAGCTGGCACATGTATCCAATCGGATTCCTCTTCGGGCTTGGATTCGATACCGCAACCGAAATCAGTTTGCTCGGCATTGCAGCGACGCAGGCAGCAAAAGGGCTCTCGCCCTAAGCCATCATGGTCTTTCCGGTACTCTTCAGTGCGGGGATGTCACTCATCGACACGCTCGATGGCCATTTGATGTTGGGCGCCTATGGTTGGGCTTATCAGAAGCCCTTGCGCAAGATTTACTACAACATGACGATCACGCTCGTCTCGATCGTGGTCGCCGTCGCGATCGGCGGCATCGAGGCTCTCGGACTGCTCGCCAATCGACTCGAACTAAAGGGTCCGGTGTGGGATGCAATTGGCTCGCTCAACGACAACTTCGGCGCGCTCGGCTATATCATCATTGGTATCTTTGCGCTTAGCTGGATTGCTTCGCTCGTGATCTACAGGTTGAAGCGTTTCGACGAGGTGCAGACGGGTTAGCAAGTCCGACTTGGTACGCGGCTGATGATGCCATTCAGTACGATGGCGGGCAGCGTCGTGCACCGCCCGCCTGCGATCAGAATTTATAGGACACGGTGACTTGCGCGGTCAAGGGAGGACTGGGCATAAGCGTGTAGTCGAAAGTCGCGGCCGAACCGCCGGTGTAGTACTTGCGATTGAACAAGTTGAAAATGTTCAGCTGCGTTTTCCAGTGCCCTTGCTGGTAGGACGCCATGGCGTCGGTGCGAACGTAGCTGGCCAATTTGAAGGTGTTCGGCAGGGTCGCCTCTCGCGAGCCCACGTAATAGACGCCAGCCCCAAATTGCAATCCCGGTATGGACTGCAATTGATAGACCGTCCAAAGGCTTGCGCTGTGACGCGGAACATTACTGAGTAGATCGCCGACGGGGTAAGTCGTGTCACTCGTGACTTTGGCGAGCGTGTAGGCATACGTGACGATGGCTTTCCATTGCGGCGTGATGTTGCCAGCGATGTCGAGCTCCACCCCCTGACTTCTCTGCTTGCCTGTCAACACCTGGAGCAACGGGTCGGTTGGGTCGGTCGTGAGGATGTGATTTCGGTTCAAACTGAATAAGGCAAGGTTGGCGCCCAGCCGATCCTTGATGAGATCTTGCTTGACGCCTATCTCGAATTGCTCCGCGACTTCCGCATCGTAGGTGACGTTGCTGCCGCTATGTCCGACGTTAGGCGCATGGCTGCGGCTCCAGTCCGCAAAAAACGAAGTATTCCGCATGGGTTGCCACACCAGCCCAACCCGCGGGGAGAACGTCGTCTGCTGACCTCGGACGGTCGCTTCGCCCACCTCGTCGGCGCGATTAAAAAATCGATCCGCGCGCATGCCGAGCTGGAGTTTGATTTGAGGCGTCAGTTCGACCAGATCTTGCACATAGGCGCCGTAATCCTTGCCCTGGCTCTGG
>NZ_JARUXJ010000252.1:0-12425 GCF_031451465.1 Caballeronia sp. LZ003
GGATACGGCTGCCGCCATCATTCAGCTAAAGAACGGCGCGGTCGCGACGATTACCCTGTCCGATACGGCAGCATCACCTTGGAGTTGGGACACGTCTTCCGGCGAAAACGCTTCGTTTTCGAAAAATTTCATCGAGAGTCACTTCATCTCTGGGACCGATGCCTCCCTGGCGCTGCCTACCTTGCGCATGTGGCACTACGCGGGCGAACGAGGTTGGTTCCACCCTCTCGCGGATGAACAAGTGCCCTACGCATCCGCAAACCCGTATGTTGAGCAGATGCGCCACTTCGGAGCTTTCATTCGAAAAGAGGAGAAACCGGTTTGCGATGGCTTCGACGCTGCAAAAACGCTTGAAGTCACAGCATCTGTGCGACGGGCTGCCCAATCTGGAGCAGCCGTTCGTTTTGGCTGACCGCTGGCACGGGATCTCGAACTAACGAGGTTTCGCGGAAAGGACTGCTTTATCGTCGGAAGCAGTCTAGGTGCGAAAGAAGTCTCTAGGCCCGCTTTGGGTCGATTTCGCCCGTTGGTCGGGAGGTGAACCGAAGTTCGAGAAGACCATGGCACCAACGGCAAGTGTCGAGAGTTGAAAAGCGGTCCCGCCCGCGGTCAACGAACGTCAGCAATGGCCGACGAAGGTGCATTTATCCTCGATACACAGATGGCCGGCTTCAAGGTGAAACCGACATCGCAAACAAACGCGAATTTCCTCCGCTTCGGCGTGTTACTGAGTTGGACTTGGACGCAAGATACGAGACTTCGTTCTTCCAACGCTTGTGTCCTCGACTGTCGGTGTGTTCGCGAGGCAAACTAGCCTAGACCAGTGAAGATAGCTTTCCTTATTTGGTCGATCCTATTCGCTCGATCGCGTTCGCCAGCTTTTCTGTGACTAAGTGGCTATATCGTTTTGTCGAAACGATCGATAGATGCCCGAGTACCCCGCCGACGGTGAAGAGGTCGACGCCGGCGTTAATCATTTCAGACGCGGCTGCGTGCCGCAAGTCATGGAAGCGCGTCTTTGAAAATCCAGCGGCGGCGCGAGCTGATTCGAAGTGATTGCCGAACACGTTTGCGCTGACCGTGAAGCGGACGTTGCGAGCGAGCACCGCGATGCGTGGATGGATCGGAATTATCCTGGGCATGCCGTTCTTCGTGTCAGTCAGCGCAAAGCCTTTCTTCGTCACCGTCGCACGCAAAATCTCTGACTTGCGCATGCCCGAATAGAACGCGATGCGAATCGCGGCACGTACTTCTCGGTGCTTACACGCTCGTGCGATCAGAAGCATTTCACGGCGCTGTGGATAATGATGGCGTTCGTTGCTCACTGACGGCATGACCATCCTTGCGGTCTGATCCTCGGCGAGCATGCCGACCTTGTGAGCGTACTTGATGGCGGCGCGCAGGTATGCCAGCACGTTCTTGATCGATGCATCAGTCAGCGGCCGCTTGGTCATGCCATGGTGATCTCTCGCAGCGCGCATGGAGGCAGCGATTCGAATTGACCAATCATGTAGATCGAGCGCGTCTTGCTCTGCATATTCGGCGCTCCATTTCTGGAGGATGCGGATACGCTTCTCTGCGTCCTTCCAGCGATCCTTCTTATCGACGACGTGCTTGCGCACGCACTCACCAATCGTCACCGTCGGGCGACGCTCTCCGTTCGCGATTGCGTAGATTTCCGCTTCCCATCGTCTTGCGAGGCCGTCCGCTTCTGCGGAAGAAACTCCAAGAGGGAGAAGCTTTGTTTGACGGATACGTTCGCCCTTGATGATCCGGTTGAATGTCCACCGGTAGCGCTTGCGTCCGTTTTTTGTAACGGTTTCGATTGGCATGATTCAAGGTATAAGAAGAGGGAACGGAGGTCATACACATGCGTTTTGCGCGTGAGCTTAAAACGTTTGATGTACGCTCCACGAGTGTCGAGTCTGCTGATCATCTTCGGTGGCACGCCGAGTATCTCGGCGGCTTCCAATGCAGTTACCCGCTTTCCGGATTCGATAGGCATGTGCTTCCCCAAGGTTGCGGTTACTCAGCGCGGCATCCTTGTCTTACACCTTGATGAAGTGATGTTGATCGTTCAGTGTGTAGAGCGCATACGGATCGAGACCCTCTTCGCCTATATGCCCGACTTTCATGCGATATCTCTGTTCAAAAAAATCCCAGTACCAAATGCTGATCTGGCCTTTCAGGCCGGCGCTTGCTCTTCCTTGAAAGCCTACGATGGCCGTTCCGCAATCTTCTGCTGTGGCGACCCCGCCGCTTCCGGCGATGGCAGTCCCACGTCGACCAGCTGAGGAGATACCGCGAAAGCCAGCGGTCGCTGTTCCGCGAGATCCAACTGATGCGACACCGCGATATCCGGCGACGGCTATCCCATCACTCCCAGCAGATGCTGCGCCGAGTGCCCCGACAATAACGGATCCGCCATCGCCAACAGCGCGATGTTCGCCAATTACGGGGTGCTCGCGAGCGCGGGGCTCGTGTGCGACAAGGTAGTGAGCCGCCTCCTTACTCGTGCCGACGAAGCGCACTTTGCCGCGTGGGAACTTGCAGATGCCTTCAAATTCGACGATCTCATCCGTGATCGCTTCGACGACGAGCCACTTCGCGGTTGGCTCAATATACCCGCCGATGGCATGATCGCCGTGACCGTAAAGCCAACCACGAAGACCGCCAAAGCGGAGCGTTGGCTCCCAGCAGGGCGCTTCCGCAATCGCGCCTATACGCGGCCATGTGTATCCATAGTCGGTCGACATGTCAGCGCGAGATATGCAAAGCAGCAGCGACTTATTCAGATGGACTTGTTTCGGCGGATCGTCTTTAAATGGGAAACCAAGTCGGATGGCGGTTTTGGGATACTGCAGTCGGGGGAAGATTGTCTCTATCATTGGACGCCCAGTTAGTAGACCATAATTTAAAAGATGCTTGATGCAGGTGGAGATCGACGAGTCAGCGCATTATCGCCAGAGCGCGCCCGCTGGTGCCGCTAAGCAGAGGAACCAGATAACCGCAATGCCGACCGCGTACAGCACTATAGAGATGCTTTCCTTGATGCGCGTGTGTGCCTTGACGGAAACGGTTCGGGTGTCGACTTGCAAGATGTTGCGGAGAAGAGCGTTGTCTTTGGCAGCGCGGTTCATTGCGGTCCTCGCATTGATGACTATGTGTATTTCGCAAGGCACAGCCTCTTGCACATTAATTCGAAGCCAGCCGATGAAGAAGTTACTACGCGAAGTCAAATGCCTTGACTGCGAACCGGACAGGCGCATGGACAGTGACAAAAACATCAATCTGGAGGAAAGCTCACAGACCGATAGTCAAGTAAATAACTTCGAGATGTTCATTACTTACTTTGGCGTCAGATCTTCGGTGTGCTCTCATTGAGGCAAGTCCGTTGACGCACTGACAAGTCCCAAAGGTTAACGCGGGACAGGGCGCTTCAAGGATTGCCCGCTGCTTCAAAGCTTGGCGAGACGCCTCGTCACGTTCAAGTGACGCCAATACCTCGTAATCAGTCCATGCCGAAGATTAGCGTAGCGCGAACACGCATGTCAATAGCGTTACGCGAACTCTAAGTCTGGTTTTATCGGAACAATGAATGTGGGCTTTTTGGCTGACTGTATGGATATACAGTATTATTGTCTGAGGAAATATTACCGGAGACGTCAGTGAAGCAAAATCCAACGCGCGAGGAACCCGACGCAGTTTGGTCCCTGTCCATCTCAAAGAGAAACGCGGCCCGCCTAAACGTTGTGGACGCGTCAGATAGATTCAAGCCGAGAGGGTTGTCTACGCTGTCGATTTCGTGGGGGGACGGCGAGATGTCGCAACGGGTAGAAATACGACCGGAGCATCGCAGGGAAATCGCCTTTTGGCTAACTAACCTCGCCAGACGGATTGGGGCGCCCGACTAGCATGCTTTACTTCTTCTGGTCCACGCTTTTGATTGCGCAGGTGCTGGAGTCTCTGTGTTCTCTATGAATGCTTCTGTATGAGAAACGTGCTGCGCTTGCGCTAAAAGTCCTTGAATAAAGCCGATCACTTTCGCTTGCTGCATGGACCCCAGCTCATCCCATCCAGGAACTTCACAGCGGGCGGGGTCGTTGTCCATCCATCCTACTGGCTTGCCAGTCGCCTTTTCAATATACCGTGCCATGTCATCGGCGATGCCGCGCGGCTTCCCTGTTCGCGAGTCTTTTGATGCGTTCAGCCATTGGCGAACTTGAGTTTCGCTTCTTGAGATTATCGAGGCGAGTTCGATGACTCCTCCTACCTCCTCCGCAAGGACGCGTAGCTGATCTTTTCTAATTTCGTGACATGTTTTCATAGGCGTATTGCAACCCATTCCATGCACTGACGGAATTCGCGTAACGCTATTGACACCGTCGTTCGCGATACGCTATTGTTGGCCGATGGACCTTGACGCATTCTTATCTTGTTCTCGCTCGCCAAAAGCCAAGCATTTCGCCGAGATGCTTGGCGTCCCGTCGACGCTTATAAGCCAATGGCGTAACAGGACGCGAGAAATACCAATAAAGCGCTGCGTGGTCATTGAAAGAGCAACGGGTGGGCTAGTGAGCAGACGCGATCTTCGACCTCACGATTGCGAAGAAATCTGGCCGGAACTTTCAGACTGTCCAGGACAAGATAGAACCTATGAAAGCCGCATCAATAACGTTTGAAGCACGTCCGGATGGCGACGATCTCGTGGACGCGGCAGATCGCGCGGCTATCGACGGCAACAAGATTGCCGGCGTTTCGCGCGCCCAAGGTGTCTCGGTCGATGACGTACCTGTGGTGCCTCTGGTTTTGTGTTTCGGTCGCGATGTGGCGATGCAAAAGCGTTCAATCAACGTTAGCGTGAAACGGAGATGCCGCCAATCGTGGACCTTGCCCTGTCGAAACAAGTATGTTGCAGGCACGGCCTACAGATTGACGGCGCAACGCTTCAGTCCATTGAGATGTGTAGGTGGGGTGCGATGATCAGATCCTAGTGATTTGAGTGCCGCTCGCGACAATCAAAAAGGTGTTGTCGGAGAGGGGCAATAAATCGCCACCATCGATGAGTCGAAAATTTTTTGAGCCTAGTCTAGGCTGCGCTGAAAACGGCGACGACCCATAAATCGAATCCTGCGTCACGACAACTCGATAGACGTTACCAGCTCGGTCCCTTGCGTAAAACAATTCGGTGAACATGCGCCTGCACTTTTTTGAGGTTTGGGGGACCCAGATTTTGCTGTGTATCAGAAGGCATTTGGATCGGCAAGCTGATCGATTGGTGCGACTGCTGCGAATTATTGGTTCGATTGGCGGCCTTCGGCGAGCATAGCGGCCGGTGTTTTGGTATGCCATGAAGACCGCGCCATTTTTTGGTGTTTTTTGAGCGTTTGGTCATAACCACTTGAGGTGGCGTGACAGCATGAAAGGACAAAATATGAACTCTGAAAGTGACGATTGAGACCACTGGGCTGGGCCAAGGTCCCGCCACGACCATGGGTCGTGTTGCCATTCACGTAAGTAAATGCTAGGCGTGCGTCGTGTAACGACGCTCGTATCAGTCGATGAGGCGCCATGTTAAGGACCGACTTGTGCCCAGGTCACGAGGTGACAAGCGAGATCGGCTCGATCCACGTAAGCGATGCAGTGATGCCGCCGAGGGAACAAGGCCTGTGGGAGCACCTGCGACTGAAGTACGGCAGTGAGATTGACATCACAACGCTTTGCTCGCGAAACCGTCGATGAGCGCGGCGCCAAACAAATCAGACGGCACTATCAAGTTTTCGTCTGTCTTTCAATCGAACTCGCACATCGTGCAAGCGAGATCTTGCTTATGAAGAGGAGAAGCAAAGATGCATATTGAGAAACACAAGCAGATGCTTAAGCAAGCGACCAGCGAGACGCTGAACGAAGTTGTAACGCAGATCAAAGAGGAGCGCCCGAACGCCTTTCATGTCGAAGCCGGCGCGAACGAAACAGTGTCGCAACGGCGCTTTGCCTATGAACCGGCAACACCATTGCCGATGGCGGGCTTCAATGTCCCACGCAGCGAAGCAGCGGCGGCGATTCAAACCGCTATGCGGAAGTCGTCGGACCAAGGGGCGAAACGGTAGTAGCTATGCAAAGCAGTCTCCAAGATAGCTTTTTGATTTAGTCGTACTACAGACAGGCACGAACGCTAGTGTGCGTCATCAACGCAGTAGACCTTGCGTTTAGATGTCTGCCTAAGAGCGAGAACTGATCGACACGACCTATGGCAAAGAATTCAATTGACGCTTATGGCGCGGCGGGGAAGACAAACCTGCTGTTCTTCGACCCGGACAAGCTGGTGCTGGTCACGGATACGGATTCACCGTTGTACGACCCACGCGTTGATTTACCCGTGAACGTCGATCTTGCACGGAACATCGACTTCCAAGGCGTGCTTCAACCAATCTCGGTGATGAAGAACACCGAGACCGGCGAAACGGAAGTCGCGGTCGGTCGCCAGCGTACCAAGGCAGCTCGACTCGCCAATGAGTGGCGACGATTGCGTGGGGAGCAACCCATCCAGATCCCTGCACAGGTCTATCGCGGCGAGCGGCGAACCGCGCTCACCGCGATCATCGGCGAAAACGAGCTGCGCGACGCTGATACACCGCTCGGTCGAGCGGAAAAGATGCGGCGTGTGATGGCACTCGGCTATAGCGAGGGTGAAGTGGGGACGATATTCGGATGCTCGACGGCTACTGTTCGCGCCACGATCGCTCTTCTCGAATGCTGCGGCGATGTCCGTCGAGCGGTCGAGAGCGGGCGCATCAAAGTCACCCACGCTCGCCAGCTGTCGCGCCTAGAGCCGGATGCACAGCGTGAAAAGGTGCGGGAATTGATTGCCGCTGGCGAGAATGTGACGGGCCATGCGCGCGCTCGCGCTCAACGCGCCGCTATTGGCGAGCGCTCAACTCGGATGCGAAGCCGCAAGGAAGTCCTGAAGGAACTGCAGGTTTCGTCGGGTGAGCGTGCGGAAGCGTTGCGCTGGGTGATGCAGGTTGCACAGCAGGAGGACGGTGAATGACGACATTGGAGCACGAAGCCCAGTCCAACGTGCAGTCAGAGGCCGAGACCCAACGAGACCAGCGCGCGTCGGAGCCTCGAAAGATTTGCATTAGCTGCGGAGCAAAGCAAAACGACGACGGCTCTCTGCCGTGCGGTCACGACAACAACCTGTGAGGTCATCGATGACTCAAGTCACCCCGTTCATCTTCGATGGCGCGCCTGTGCGCGTCGTCCCCATCGACGGAGAAGCTTATTTTGTCGCACGCGACGTCGCGTTGACACTGGGCTACGTTAAGCCAGAGAACGCCATTCCGACGCATTGCAAGGCTACCCTGAAACGGGGTATCCCCACGCCGGGCGGTATCCAAGAGATGACGCTCATTCCCGAGCGCGATGTCTACCGTCTGATCATGCGCTCACGACTTGCGTCTGCCGAGCGATTTGAGGAGTGGGTCGTAGGAGAAGTTCTCCCGTCAATCCGCAAGACGGGGGTTTACTCACACGAGGCAACCACTTCGGCAAAGCTGGCCGGCGAGTTGGCGATCGCCGAATGCTTCACACGGCTTCTTAAGCCGTCTCCGTCCAGCCAGATCGCAATGCTGTCTCATATCGCAAAGAACCACGGCCTGGAGCCGGCATTCCTTCCTGCCTCCGCCGTTGACGCTACCCCGGATTCGACAATGGGCAGTTCGATGGAGACGAGGCCAATAACGGATTTGCTCGTCGCGCATGGAATCTCAATCTCGCCTCGCACGTATAACCGTCTCTTGGCGGATGCTGGGATGCAAGCCGAGCGCACGCGCCGCAGCTCCTCTTCTCGTGCAGTCAATGGAACGAGGCGCTTTTGGGCGATCACCGAGGCGGGGCTGTTGTACGGCAAGAACATCACCAACCCGAATAGCCCGCGCGAAACCCAGCCGCATTGGTACGTGGATCGGTTCACCGATTTGCATGCGCTCGTCTCGTCACGGGTCGTTGGAGCTTCCACGTGAGTATCAAAGTTCAAACAATGGTCTGGGATCGTTACCCGGGCGAGGATCACGAGCTCCTACTCGCTCTGAAACTCGCGGACTACTGCGACGACAACGGCGAGCATATTTTCCCGAGCATCGAAACGTTGGCTCAAAAGACTCGTCGTTCAGCACGGGCGGTTCAATACCAGATAAAGAGCATGGTTCAGCGCGGTTGGTTAGTTCAGGTCGCGAACGCTGGCGGAGGTCGGGGAAAGACATGCGAGTACCGCATTAGTCCTGGTTGGATAAACGGTGCAGAGATTGCACCCTTAGTCGGCCCCAAAAAGGGCGCAACGGTTGCATCGTTTTCAAAGGGTGCAAAGGATGCACCCAATGCAAAGGGTGCAATGAGCGGCAAAAAGGGTGCAACGAACGACGTAAAGGGTGCAACGAACGACAGTAAAGGGTGCAACGGGTTGCACCCGATTCACCAAGAACCATCAGAACCATCAGAGAACCACCAACCTGCGCGACGTGCGTCGCGAGTTGCGTCGCATGAGCAGATCCGAAATCTCGAACTGCCCGACGAGATCCCATCGGCCGTCTGGGCAATGTGGTGCGAGCACCGCGAGGCGAAGCACAAGGACGCCCCATGGACGCGAGTAGCGGCTGCTGTCTCGGTCAAACGTTTGCTTGCGCTCGCAGCGGGCGGCCAGTCGCCCGAGGTGACGGTCGAGGAGGCTGTGCTTCGTGGCTGGACGGGGCTCTTCCCCGTGCGAGCTGAGACGCTCACGCAGGCATCGCCCGGCGGCGCGAGAACGATCGCTGCGGACTGGTGGCGAACATCAGGGGGCATCGAGGCGCGCGCCGAGCAGCTTGGCGTACGGCAGGGCGATGGTGAACTGTTCATGCGCTTCAAGGCGCGCGTGTTCAAGGCGGCCGGTCCGGGCGAATGGATGGAGGACATGCTGCGGACAGTGGGGCGGGAGAGCGAGGAGCGCTACGAGGCGCTTTACGCTTACTTCAATGATATCCCGCGCGATCGCAATGGCAACACGGAGGCGGCATGAGCGAGTCCGGCCAAGACCGCTCCGCCATGGATCCGCAGCGTGACCTCCTCGGGGCAGAACTCGGTGCGAACCAATGCCAAACCTGCCGATTCGCAGTCACGAATTCGGCCCGCGAGCGCATGCATCAACTGGCCTTTCAAAACTGTTTGCTACTGCCCGACTGGCACTACGTGTCCGGACATTCGACGTGTCGTTTCAATCCTGTTCGTTGGAGTTCAACATCATGAACGCTCAAAAGCTCGCGCGCGCGGTCGTGTTCGACGTGTTGCTCGTCATCTGCCTGTACCTGTGGATCGAGGGTGGTCATGCTTTCGCACGGGATGTCGCCATCGCCTATCTTTGCGTCATCGCTGAAATCATGTGGATCGCTGCCTTGCTCGTGCCTGCGACGGATTACGAGCACGGCTATCCCGTAAATGCCTTCTACGACTTCGTGTCGACGACGGCCATCTTGGGCATTCTCGCCTGGCAGCGCGAATTCATCGTAGCGATGCTACTCGGCATCCCGTACTTTCTCACCTTGGCAAAGCGGGAGGTGGCGCAAGCATGGTGAAACGCTGCTCATCCTGGCCCGTGTACGTGCCCGCAGGTACAAAGAACGTCGGCACGGCGCGCGTACGCGAGGACATGACTGTCGGTCGAGATTCGCAGCAGCGCGCACTTGCGCAGAAGTACGGCACACAGCCAAACAGCGAAGTCGACGAGATCATGTCCGGTTTCGATCCGGTAGTGTCTCAAGTATTGGCGGCGCGCGGCGCGGCGACATCAGGCGAGGCCGCAAGAAAGGCACTCCAGGCGCTGGGCCGGCTTCGCGACGGCGAGCAGAACGCAACCGAGCGCCGTTACGAGGCGCATCTTGAACAGCAACGGCGCTCAGGCGAAATCCAGTGGTACATGTTTGAGGGCATCAAGCTGAAACTTGCGCCGAGGACCTTTCTGACTGTGGATTACGTGGTGTTGCCTGCGTCCGGGGTGTTGGAGATGCACGACGTGAAGGGTGCGCGTGCCATCTTCAGCGATGACGCCAAGGTCAAGATGAAGGTCGCTGCATGGATCTTCCCCCTCGTTTTCAAGGTGGTATATCCGAGAAAAGCGCGCGACGGCGGCGGTTGGGATGTGGAGGAAATTTGATGAACAACTCGCAACCGGAAGCGTTCTGCATACGCAAACACGGTGGTTTGCGCATCCAAAGGATGGAATCGGTGCGCGCAGTACGAATGGGTTTGGCAGAGGAAATCGCATGAAAGCGATGCAAGCGATGGTACTGACGGTACAGATTCCCGTTGTCGGTCTCGTAACAGAAAAGGGAATGCGCGGCCGCTACACCTATATGACGAACAAGACGTCATTAGAAACGATGGTGCATGGCTTGCGCCGTGTGCGGCATCTTGATCACAGCGGTGAGGAATACAAGGTCAAGGCGCTGGCTTTTATCCCTGTGGGATACCGCGGCTCGATCCAAAGATCTGATTGGGTCAATCACGAATACGCATGGGTCGATTGCCTTTATGCGAGTAACTGGAAGTCGCTTGAGGCGTTTCGCGATAGCGGCGATCACACATGGATGGCGCCGGATGCGCCGATATCGGAAGGAAGCAAGGTATGACACCAGCAAGATTTCAAGCGGCGCTGAGCGGGCAATCTGCGATTGCGAAGAAAGTGCTGGAGATGGTGCCGAAGCAAGACGCATGGTCGCGCAACGAGATCGCGATGCATCTGCGGCGAGTGACGAAGAGCTCGCCTGATGTCGCGGTGCTCGATGGGTGCTTGCTTCGGTTGCAGGACGCTGGTTTGGTCCGCGAGAAGTTCAAGGGGCGCTTTCAGCGCGTGGAAGTAAGAGAAAAGGAGAGCATGGTGACCGTAGCAGCGAAACAAATCGAATCCAGCTCAGGGGGTAGCGTGCCGAGCCATTCGGTGCTCGACATTCTGTCCGCGCTTTCCGGTCGCGCGCGCAAGCTCGCCGGGGATCTGACGGAGCTAGCCTCTGACGTGGAGACCGCGGCGCTGACGATCGAACAGCGGCAAGCACAAGACAGCGCCGACCTGGCGAAGCTGCGTCAGTTTCAGGCGCTCTTCAAAAGTCTCGCCTAGGAGCCGCCATGAAGACGCCGCACACCTGCTGCGCCCGAGGGACGCGCGTTCGCGTAGTGCTGCGCAATGGAGACGTGATCGTCGATCGCTTCGTGGAACGCACGGGCAAGTTCGTCGTGCTGGCCAAGCACCGGATTCGTGGGGGTGAATTGAAGTCGTTCGGGATCTATAAAGGGGCGAGCCGGTGAGCTATCAATTATTCCGCGTTGGAAAATGCTGGCATTTCCGCTTCCAGGTGAACGGCGCGCGGGTGCAACGCAGCACACGCGAGAGCGTCAAGCACAAGGCCGAAGTCGTGGCGGCGCGCGCCTACCACGACGCCAAACTATGGTCGAGAGGACGCGAGCCGGTGCCGACGCTGCGCGAGTTGTTTGTGAAATGGATCGGGGCTAACGAGCCGATCGTGAGCGGCGCGCATATTAAATCGATGCGAACCGTCGCCCGTTTGCATCTGTATAAGCTCGGCGATGTTTCAATCGATCAGTTGACGAACGAGGCAATCGAGCAGGCGCGTCTTGAGTATTTGAAGACGCACAGCCGGGCAAGCGCGAACCACTGGCTCAAGTCGATCAAGGTCGTGTGCAACTGGGCGGTTCGGCGCAACATCCTGCCGATGGTGCCGTGGTCGGTGAAGCTGATCAAGCTGCAGAAGCGGCCGCGTACGACTTTGCCTATTTCGATGACCGCGAAGTGGCTGATCGAAGTCGATGCTGCGGCCGCTCGGCGGCCGGGTGTTTCGTTCGCCGTGCGGTTGATGCTCGGACTAGGGTTGCGCGAAATGGAGACCATCACGGCGCGTTGGGAGTGGCTCGATTGGGAGCGCGGCACCTATACGCCAGGCCGGACCAAGGGGCGCGAGGCGGACCCCGTGCCTGTCCCGCAATGGTTGCTCGACTATCTGCAACCCACGCGCCAGGCGTGCGGACTGATCGTCACGCGCACGAACGGCGAGGCGTTCAAGCCGGGTTTTACGCGTCGAGCGATGTTCGCCGCAAACGCCGCATGTGAAGTGGTCGGGCTCACACCGCACCGACTGCGAGGCACGTTCGCCACGCTTTTGAGCGAACAGGGTGTTCCCATCCAAACCATCCGGCGCGTGATGCGCCACAAGGATGCGCGTACGACGATGGTGTACCTGGAAGCTGACCTGGGCTCGGTTGTCGATGCGCAAGCACGATTGAGCGAACGAATGGGCTTGGTCGATCTCGCGAAACGCAAAGTAAGTGGCGAAAAAGTGGCGAAGAGCATCGCTCAAACCCTTGTCGTTACTGAGTTTGCA
>NZ_JARUXJ010000253.1:0-11726 GCF_031451465.1 Caballeronia sp. LZ003
CGAACAATGCGTGCGTCTTCCGTCGGCTGGACAGAGTCGGACAGCACAATACTCATCCAGTGGTCGAACGCTATTACCGCGAACTCGTACGCTTTCTTTCACATCGCGTGAGGGATATCGACACGGCGGCGGACATCGCACAGGAAAGCTACGCGCGCGTGTTGGCGCTGCACGCGTCGGGCACATCGATCACCGACCCGCGTGGTCTGCTCTATCGTACCGCGCGTAATCTGGTTATCGACACGTTCCGGCGCGCTCAAGTGCGCACTCAGCATCTCAGCGAATTCGATGACGACGAACCCGCCGCGCACGCATCCATCCAACCCGAACACGCCTTCGAGTCGGCACAACGGACGAAGGTGCTAATTGCGGCGATCGAATCATTGCCGCCGCGTTGCCGCGAGGCGTTCGTGCTGCATCGCTTCGACGGATTGAGCCATTCGCAGATCGCCGAAAGCATGGGCATCTCGCGCAACATGGTCGAAAAACATATCATTCGTGGTGTGCTGGCTTGCCGGCGTGAACTGGCCGTCTGGGATGGCGAGGACTTCCCACCGCGCACGGCCGCCGATTGATCGCGTACGGATCCAACTCCACGATATCAGGTATCGGCCTCGTCATGCGTCTACTGCTTCATGCGCGATGACAACAGGACAATGAGACGACCCATCCAGCCTTCCGACGCATCGTCGGCCGAACGCGATATCGACGAGCAAGCCGCGACATGGTTCGTCAAACGCCGCGACGAACGCGATGCATTCGGCGACGCGGCCTTCGCAGAATGGCTCGCGCGGGACGAAGCGCATCGCGAAGCGTACGACGCAGTGGCCGATGCATGGCACGCGCTCGGCGACTTGCGCGGCGAGGACATCGCCCATCTAAAAAATGGCTATGCGTCGAGGGCCCTGGAATCGCCGGCCCGACGCGCGTTCGTTCCGCGTTTTGCCGTCGCGGGAACGGCGGTCGCGCTGGCGGCCGGCCCGCTCGGATGGCAGTTCTTGCGCGACGAATCACGCCGCACGCCGGCCTTCGCGCGGCGCTTCGACACGCGCCGCGGCGAGTTGCAGACCGTTGCGTTGCCCGACGGCAGCACGTTGCAACTCGATACCGACACGCATCTCGGCGCGCGTTTCTTTGAGGACCGCCACGAAGTCCACGTGACGCGCGGTCAGGTGATGTTCGCCGTGCAATCGGATGCGGACGTGCCGTTTCGTGTGTTCGCGCGAAGCGTATCGGTCACGGTCGTTGGCACGCGCTTCGCCTTGCGCTGCACGGATACCGGCCTTGAGCACGGCAACGTGCGCATCGACGTTGAGGAAGGACGCGTGCGTGTGGAAGCGATGGCAGCGAGCGGCGTCGAACTCGTCGCGGGCCAGAGCGTTTCCACCGATGCCGATGGCCGCCTCGGCCACGTTGCATCGATCTCGCCGGACGATGTCGGGGCGTGGCGCGAAGGCCGCGTCAGTTTTGACGACACGTCGCTCGCGCGCGCGTTGCAGGAGTTCGAACGCTATACGCCGATGCACGTCGTCGTCGACGATCCAACGGTCGCAGCGATGCATCTCACCGGCAGCTTCGACGTGCGACAGGCCACGAGCTTCATCCGTGCGTTGCCGCGCGTGCTGCCAGTGCGCGTGCGCAAATGCGGCAGCGGCGTCGAAATCGTGCGCGCGGGTTGAACGCATTTGTTCGCATTCGCCCACTAAAAAACATGAACGATCGATGTCAGGTTTAGCGGCTGCGCTGCGTCTTCTTCGGGAATGACCTTTATTTCATTACTCGCTGGAGAGGCCGTCGATGCTGCACCCTCGCTTTCCGTTGTCCGCCATGACCGCGGCCATCGTCTTCGCCATCGCATCGCTCGATGCGTCCGACGCCCGCGCGCAAACCGCCGCTGTCGCTACACCCGCATCGAACCTCGAGTTCTCGATTCCGGCTCAGCCGCTTGGCAGCGCCTTGAACGAACTGGCGCGCGAGGCGCATGTGCAAGTGCTGGTCGATCCGTCGCTGGTGGCGAATCGCACCGCGCCTGCGGTCACCGGCCGCATGTCGGTGAAGCAGGCGTTCGAGCGCATGCTTGATGGAAACCGTCTCGTCGCGGCTAGCGAAGGCGACACCGTCACCATCCGCGAAGCATCGGCGGCATCCACGGCAGCAGCCCACCGCGCCGAAACGGCGCTGCCCGCCGTGAGCGTGACCGCGAGCGGCGGCAACGTTCAGCCGCCGACCGAAAAGACCGGTTCCTACACGATCAACTCGACCACGGCGGGCAGCAAGATCGCGCTTGTGCTGAAGGAAACGCCGCAGTCGGTGTCCGTGCTCACACGCGCCGAGATGAACGACTTCCAGCTCAACAGCGTGAACGATGCATTGCGTCACGTAACCGGCGTGACCGTCGAACCGTACGATTCCTACGCGACCGATTTTATGTCGCGCGGCTTTCACATCACGAATCTACAGTTTGATGGCGTCGGCACGCCGTTGGAATACACATCGCAATACGGCGATATTGACATGTCGCTGTATGACCGCGTCGAAGTCTTGCGCGGCGCGGACGGGCTGAACGCAGAAACCGGCAATCCGTCCGCGACGGTCAACTTCGTTCGCAAACGCCCGACTTACGAGATTCAGGCGTCCGGCGACGTGTCGTACGGATCGTGGGACACGAAACGGATCGACGTCGATATCTCCGGGCCGCTGAACAAGGCGGGAACCATCGCGGGCCGTCTCGTCGCAGTGCATCAGGATGGCAATTCGTTCACCGACCGGCTGCAGCCGAGCAAGGATATCGTCTACGGCGTCGTTGATATCAACGTCACACCGAGCACGCTCCTGACCGTGGGCGGCAGCTACGAATACAACCAGTTGAAAGGCGCGAGCTGGGGCGGCCTGCCTTTGCTCGATGCATCGGGCAATCAGTTGAGTTACGGCGTGGGCACGAGCCTGGCACCGAAGTGGGCGTACTTCAACACGCAGGAACAGCGCGCGTTCGCGGAACTCACTCAGCAACTCGGGCAGCGCTGGACGTGGAAGACCACGGTCAACTACAACGACATCTACAACAATGCGAAATTCTTCTATCCGTACGGTTCGCTGAACTCCGACGGCTCGGGCGTCAATTCGTACACGTCGTCGTATGTGTCGTCAAACCGGCAACTGGTGCTCGATTCGAACGTGACGGGCAAACTTGATCTGTTCGGGCGGACGCACGATATCGTGGTCGGCGCGAATTTCTCGCGCTCGCAATTTACGAATCCGTCAGCGGAAGGCGACGGCGATGGCGTGCCCGTCGCCTACGCCGACCTGCTCGCGGGTAACTATCCGGAACCGGTCTTCGGAGACGCGACCTCGCACGTCAATTATCTCGATGTGCGCCGCTCGCTCTATGCGTCGTCGCGATGGACGCTGACAGACCGCGCGCATCTGCTCCTCGGCATCAACTACACACAGTCGGCCAGCAGCGGCAGTTCCAACGGCGCGGGATACAACCAGCAGTCGTCGGGATCGGCGCCGTATATCGGTCTCACGTACGACCTAACGAAGCAGATCACCGCGTACGCGAGCTTCACCAAGATCTTCAATCCGCAGACCGATCTCGACGCCAACAATCACTTGCTCGGTCCCGCTCGCGGGCGCAGCGGCGAAATGGGCATCAAGGGCGCATTCTTCGATAACCGTCTGAACACGTCTCTGACGGCTTATCACATTCGGCAATCAAATATTGCGACGCAAGCGGGCTTCAATCCAGACACGGCGAATTACTACTACACCGGCGGCGACGCAACGTCGCAAGGTGTCGAGGCCGAAGTGTCGGGGCAGATTACGCATGACTGGAACGTCAGCGCGGGCGCTACGATCCTGCGCGTCTACGACGACAACGGTCAGTCGACACAGCTCTTCGTGCCGCGCAAATCGGCGCATCTGACGACGACGTATCGCCTGCCCTTCTTCGATCACAGGCTCACGCTCGGCAGCAGCGTGCGCTGGCAGAGCGCGACGCGCTATGTCGAAGATGGCTTGGGCACAGCCGAGCAAGGCTCGTATGTCGATGTCGATTTCATGGCGCGCTACGACGTAAACCGGCACTTTACCATCACCGGCACATTGAACAATGCGCTCAACAGAAAATATTGGGCCACGACCGAATACAACTATGGAACATACGGCGCGCCGCTCAATGGTAGCGTCAATCTGACCTGGCGGTATTGAACTGACGAGGGCGCGCCGCCGCGCGCGTCCATCCGCCCCTTTGCAGCTGCCGGGAGTTTTCGATCATCTGCTTGAACGACGATTAAGTGCCGAAAGTCAGCCAATGGCTTGTGCCACCGACCAATTCGAATCCCAAGGAGCAGCGAATAGCATTTTAAGGATGCGAGCCAGGATCATTCTCGAAAAGGCGATTTCAAAAGCACGTGAGCGGTTGGCAAGCGTTACTTAAGCGTTGACGGGTCGGACGTACCGAAAGCGAGAACGAGGGTAAGGCAGGACAGCTACACCGAGCACAATGCTGCAATTCGGAGAACAAATGACGCATTGGCATCGGCAACGAGTCCATCGACGCTTCTCGACAATCGAAATCATCTGCTTCACCTGACGCTCAATGGCCGCAGTAGAGAGGTGGCCCCTAAAATCTGGACAGTCGGTTAGGCGGAATCGCTGGGTTCTGAAATAGGCATAATGCCTACAAAGGAAACCAGACGATGACGAAGAGAACCCGGCGCACGCACTCCGCGGCGTTCAAGGCGAAGGTGGCACTGGCAGCCGTACGCGGCGAGCGCACGCTGGCAGAATTGGCGCAGCAGTTTGAGGTTCATCCGAACTAGATCACAGAATGGAAGCGGCAGTTGCAAGAACGAGCGGCCGATGTGTTCGGCGCGGCGGCCGTGCCCGTCATTGAGCCGCCGGTGGATCTGAAGACGCTTCACGCAAAGATCGGCCAATTGGCGCTGGAGAATGATTTTTTGTCCTGCGCGCTCGGCAAGGCAGGCCTGCTGAGCGCAAAGAAATGATTGATCGTGCCCACCCCCTACCTGTTTCCCGGCAGGTCAAGCTGGTCCGCATCAGTCGATCCAGTGCGTACTACGCGCCGAGCCCGGTCGGTGCCACAGGTCTGGCGCTCATGCGCCGCATCGACGAGTTGCACCTTGAGCATCCGTTTGCTGGGGCGCGCATGTTGATGCGCCTGCTCAAGCGAGAGGGCATAGTGGTTGGACGTAAGCACGTCGGCACGGGAAGATCGAGCGCAGCAACCAGGTGTTCGCACTCACGACCTTCGTGCCTATGGTACAGAGCTTCGTCTATCTGACTGCTGTGATTGATTGGGCTAGCCGTCGTGTTTTAGCGCTCTGGGTTGCGATCACGATGGAAGCTGAGCATGCGGTGCAGCACTTGAAGAAGCATTCGCGAAATATGGATTGCCTGAGATCGTCAACACCGATCAAGGTAGCCAATTTACCAGTACAGTCTTCACCGACGCGGTCCTGTCGCGCGGGGTCGCTTTGTAGATGGATGGCAAGGGAAGCTGGCGGAACAACGTTTTTATCGAACGACTGTTGCGCAGCGTGAAGTACGAAGAGATATATTTGAAGGCCAATGAGTCCGTCGACCAGGCACGGCAGTCGATCGCTAACTACCTGACGTGGTACAACCAGCAAAGGCTTCATTCAAGTCTGTCGGACAAGACCCCGGATGAAGCTTACTTCGCGATGCTGCCCGCGATGAAAACGGCAGCGTGACCGCCCAGCGTTCCACTTAAAATCGAAAAAACTGTCCGACCGTACGGGGCCACCTCTCTCAACCGCGCATACGAGGGGCATTGCTCTTCGCCGACGTCGCGCTAATGGGCCTGGTGCCGATCAGTAGTCGAGCGTCGAATTCACCGCCCGAGTGGAGCACGCACACCGCCTTAGGACTACGTTCGTAGAAAGAAGGGAACTGGCCACGAAGCGGATCCCTCGGAAAATGCCATGTGCCTCGGATGTCGAGGCGAAGCACGTCGCCTTTGAGAAAACGCGTCGCGTGGGGCTGCAACGCAATATCGGCTGGAATGATCTCGCCGGCACGCAGCGGCTCAGCGAAACGATGGGTGTGGACGGGCTGTACCGGGGTGGAAAGACATTCATCGAGCTCACGATGCGCGGCGCGTTGCCATCCTTTGGAGACCATGTCAGCCGAGAAGCCGAATGAGCCTTCGAACTGCATTTGCACGCCATCGCGATACTTGCGCACGCCTGCAAAAACGAAAATATCGTCGGCGCCCAGCACTTCAAGGTGCAAACGCAGCGCCATGGGGCCGATCACATCAATATCCTCCGGCACTGTCCACACGAAATGTACCGCCCCTCGTCGGGTATCAAACGATACGGATGTCGCCTGCTCCTGCATCGATCCTTCGATCAATGTTCCACGGCCCGCGTCAAGTGCAAGCGTGCGCCACTGCAGATCGTCGGGCGGCCAGTGATCCTCGCCAACAACGGTGACCGGTTCCGGCCCATGATCGTAAATCGCCAGACGTACTGCAGGCTCGCGGTCCCAGCCATTGTCGAGGCCCTTGAGCGTGTGATCAAAAAACCGCAGCCGCGCGGCAGATGCCTCTTCGCTGTAAAAAGCACACCACTTGCCGTCGCGATGCGTGTAGAGCGATTTGAGAACCGAGCCGGCGCGTCGGAACACCTCGAACGAACCTTGTGTGTGAAGTGAGTGGTCCGAGAAGCTGCCGCAGACCAGAATCGGTACCTCGATGCGCTCAAGATTGGGAACCGTCGATTCGTACCATTCGTCTCGATCCGGACGATCGACGATCTCTTTTCGAAATCGGGTGCAAGTCGCCACTCCGCCCCGCTTGAGTCCCTTGTCCCAGACGATCGTGAAGCCGTCCTCGCGAACTCCACCGGGACGGGCAAAGTCGCGATACAGATCGCTGAACCCCTCCCAAGGGCAAATGGCCGCAAGATGCGGCGGGCGCATCGCTGCCACTTTGTATTGACTGATCGCGAGGTACGACACGCCATTGAGCGCCACGCGCCCGCAACACCACGTTTGCGCCCCGACCCATTCGATCACGTCGAAGTAGTCTAGGGCTTCCTGATCGGAGAACAGTTCACCGACGCCTTCTGCGGTGCCTCCGCCGCGCAAATCGACGTTCACCACCGCGTAGCCATGCGGCACCCAAAAGCCGGGGTCGGGCGCCTCCCAGCTCGTCCATTCGGAGATAGTAACCGGCTGCGGCTGAGGAAACAGCCGATACTGCAGGTCGATGGCGCGGCCGCTTCGACTATGCGCGGCAATCCTGTCCTTGCCATATGGATGAGCCGACATGATCACCGGCGCCGGCTCGCCGCTTGACGGGCGAAACACGTTGACGCGCAGGATCGTACCGTCACGAACCTTCACGGGAACATCCCAATCCGCGTGGATGCCCCCGGGTATCTCATATAAACGCACCTGAGGACGAAACGCGTTCTTTATCCGACGAAACGCCAACGTCAGCGGCCCCACACCCTGTCGTGCTCTATGCGTAGTCATCGTGCGGGCCACGTCCAGTAGAGTATTCGAACGCCAGTCGTGCCTTTCGCAACTGCCCGGCGAGCCACAAGTCTTCAAACTGCTCACCCCACAGCGCCTGCTGTACAAGCGTGACGCCACGACATTCCGCAATGAAATCCAGCACCGCAAAAAACCGCTGGTCCTCCACGATCGCGTTCCCGCAGCTTTGGGCCAGCGCGGTCAGCACCGCGAGTTCGACGCCGCTCGGCCGAATGGGTAAAGGTGGCGAGGCGGCTGGATCGGAAAGCGATGCACTGGCCGCACGACGCCAGAGCGTCACGCTGTCGTCAAGCTAAGGGACCGCGCGGGCGATCTCTTGGCCGAAAGGCCGCGGTTGGCTTGTGCCACGGGGCGTTCGCCTCAGGTAACTGCGAAATAGCCAATTTTACCCTAAGACCTTATCCCGATAATATACTCATATCGGGCTAAGACTATTGATAGATCGCAGTTATTAACAGCGCGCTTGATGTGCTGGGGATGGGATATGGCGTTGTGCAAGCCTCTCCGCCGGGGCATGGTTGTTGCAATTGGGTTGCCTATGCTCATTCCAAGCGATGTTGCCGTACAACATTCGCCCGCGCTTATGGCTTCTCACATCTTCGAAGAAATCTTCAACACTGCTCCTGTTGGCAGCTACTTACTCTCCCCCACAGCAGACGCGACCGTCCTTGCGGTCAACGACGCCTTCCTTCATGTCTCTTCCTTGCTTCGCGAAGAAATGGTGGGGCGGAGCCTTTTTGAGGTTTTTCGTCACAACGAAGCTGACGCAGAAGACACAGGCGTTGAAGCGTTGCGCCGATCAATCGCGCTCGCCGTTCAGACTGGTGAGACGCAAAGGATGCCGCTACAGCGCTTTCCCTTGTGGGTGACCGCCGAGGATGGATCGACGCGTTATGAAGAGCGGTTCTGGAGCGCCGTCAACACACCCATCTTCGACGCGGACGGCACAATGCTGTGCGTCTCTCATACGACGAACGATGTCACTGAATCTCATTTGACACGGCGGCAGCTCACCGCGAGCGAGCAACGGTACCGCACGCTCTTCGAGGCAATCAACCAGGGATTTTGTTTGATCGAGATATCGTTTGACGAAGCCGACGAGCCCGTCGACTACCGCTTTCTCACGGTCAATCCCGCGTTTGAGTTGCAGACCGGTCTTGCCGATGCGCAGGGTAAGTCGATATCTGAGTTGATCCCGGGCCGCGATCGGCACTTCTTCGACATTTATGGCGCAGTCGCCAGGAATGGCGAGCCCATTCATGCGCAGCGAGAGGCTTCCCAGCTCAGACGTTGGTTCGATATCTATGCCTTTTGCCCTGATGCGAGTGTCCCAAACCAAGTCGGTGTCTTGTTTTCCGATATCACCGAACAGCGCAGAAATGAAGAGCGTCTGCTCCAAAGCGAGCGCAGCGCGCGCGCCGCTGCGCGCGCCGCACTTGAAGCGACACGTCGCCTTGACGCCGTACTGGAGGCCGCACCAATCGGCATCGTTGTCAGCGACGAGCACGGTGCTATCGAGCGCGTGAACCGGTCGTTTGCCAAATTGTGGGGGGAGGAACATCCTCGTCCAGCAAAGATCGACGATTTCCAGATGTGGAAATCGCGTTGGGCTGACCATTCCGACAAGCATGGCCAATTGCTTAACGCCGCGGATTGGACATCGGCGCGTGTTTTGCAAGGCGCCGAAAACACGCGAGATCTCGTTTCGATCGAGAATTTTGAGGATCCGCCTGCCACTCGAACGCTGCTGAGCACCGGGGCGCCCATAAAAGACGACCACGGCAAAATCGTCGGCGCCGTGGTGGCGCAACTCGACATCACCGATCGCGTAGACGCAGAAAAGCAACTGCGGCGTGCGGACAAGCGCAAGGACGAGTTCTTGGCCATG
Source organism: Caballeronia sp. LZ003 (assembly GCF_031451465.1). Taxonomy (NCBI): domain Bacteria; kingdom Pseudomonadati; phylum Pseudomonadota; class Betaproteobacteria; order Burkholderiales; family Burkholderiaceae; genus Caballeronia; species Caballeronia sp. LZ003. The sequence goes on from NZ_JARUXJ010000253.1 coordinate 9,434, forward strand.
CTATCGCATGAATTGCGCAATCCGCTCTCTCCGATCGCGAGCGCTGCCGAACTGATGAGAGTCGCGCCAAGCAATGCCCGCCGCGTAAGCAAGGCGTCCGAGATCATCTCGCGACAGGTCCGACACATGACCGGCCTCATCGATGACCTCCTGGATGTGTCACGGGTCACCCAAGGGCTGATTAAACTGAATCTGCAGGTCTTGGATACAAACCGCGTTGCGGCAGACGCGATAGAACAAGTCCGACCGCTGGTTGAGTTGAAAAGGCACCGTCTTACTTTCCATTCCGCATCTTCCGCAGCACTTGTTCGAGCGGACGAGAAACGGCTCACGCAGGTCTTTGCCAACCTGCTCAACAACGCCGCGAAGTACACACCCGACGGCGGCGCGATTGATTTCTCTGTCGCGGTACGGGGGAAGTTCGTTCGGATCACGGTTACGGACAATGGAATTGGCATGACGCCAGAGGTCGCTGCCCGCGCGTTCGACCTTTTCGCTCAGGCAGAGCGAAGCTCGGATCGTTCTCAAGGAGGTCTAGGCATTGGGCTCGCCCTTGTTAAAAGCCTCGTGCAACTCCACGACGGCACAGTCGCGCTTGCCAGCGACGGACCGGGACAAGGTACCAGGTTCATCGTCTGCCTGAAACATGTCGAGACGGCTTCGGAACAAATGGTCGAAAATTCGCCACCGACAACTGATTCGCCCTCGCTTAGCCGTCTACGCGTGCTGGTTGTGGACGATAACATTGACGCCGCCGAGACGCTCGCCATGTTGGTGGACTCGCTAGGCAACGAAGTGCGCGTGGCTCAAAGCGGCGCCGGCGCCCTGGCGGAAACCGAAAACTGGCACCCACATGTCTGCCTTCTAGATATCGGCTTGCCAGATATGGACGGCTATGAGCTTGCATCAAAGCTTAACCGCCGGCCGCAGACCGCCGACGCGGTGCTTATCGCCGTGACTGGATATGGACTTCCTCAGGACAAAGATAAAGCGCTGGCGGCCGGATTCGACCATCATTTTGTTAAACCGCTCGATGTGAATCGCTTGTTCACTCTCTTTGGTGCGATGGCTTCGCACCGAGCTAGCGAACCATGACGGCCTATAGCAATGCGCCCTACGCTTTAGCCCTACGCGATACGCCATACGCCTCGTTATTTAAGAAATGCTCGGCGCCTCGAAGTCAGCAGACAGTCTTGTCTCTGTGATCATCTTTTTGACGTTGGAGAAGATCGCGGCAAATTCCTTCCTGCACTCCAACACAGCAGGAAGCTTAGAACCGCCAGCGCCGGAAAGTCACCGACTTCATGTGTTTGACGTGAAGCGTTAATGCCTCAAACGCTACCGCTAGGCAACGCGCGGCGAGGAGGAAAAACTGTGTATGAGGGCGATCAAGGCGTCGATTGGTTGACCTTTTTGAAAATAGCCATCGAAGTCGCCCACTTCCGATCGGGCACGAACGAATGTCTCATCAAATGCGGTGTAGGCGATAATGATGACGTCACGGGCGGCCTGCGTGCGGCGCAGGATTGCTGCGGTAACAAATCCATCTTGCTGCGGCATAGAGATATCTAACAGTACAAGTTGTGGGCGCAGCATTGCGCATGAGGCGACTGCCGCCGGACCGCTGTACACCGGGTGCGCTTCGAGGCCCGCCGTGTCGAGCGCCGCCGCCACGCTGTCTGCGACCAACTCCTGGTCATCAACGACAACGGCCGTAAGAACGGCTCGATGGTCAAATGTTCGTGTCGACCATTGACCACGGGATCTACGTACCTGCCTCACCGTCTCCTCGTATTGCGGTTCGCCGTCCTTTCATGCTGTCCCCATACGTCGGGGAATTGCCTGGCATTGCCTTGTCGACCAGCTCAGGCAATCCCAGCAGCCGCATGCGTCATATCCTACATACTTATTCTAGCCCGACAAATCAACGGGCGTTGCGCCCCTATTTTTGTGAGGTCCGATACTGTCTCGTGTCTAGCGAAGCGTGGGAAACTGACCAATATTCTATGTATTTTGCACTCCGCCAGCGGGCGGCCTTCGCGGGAGCAAGGTCGTCTCGATCGTTGGTCATTGGCAAAAGACGGCTTGGCGAACCGGCCAAGCTTCGCTTCGCTAAGACAATCCGAGAGGCGCAACATGCTCGATTAGCGCGACTGGCGAAGGCGGCGAGTGCCCCTTTCGGCAAAAGGCATCGATTTCCACCTCCTTGTCGCGCGCGATCACCTCTGCCCCGGCGAGCGAGGTGTACGCAATGATCGGCGTCCGGGCGAACCGTGCGGAACCGCGCATGAAT
>NZ_JARUXJ010000254.1:0-9908 GCF_031451465.1 Caballeronia sp. LZ003
AGTGGCCTAATTCGGAAGTCCGCCGGAGGCGCCTCGCAACGGATCGCTTTTACCGGCGAACTTCCGTACTCGACCCTGCGCGGGCCTTCACATTGCCCAAGGGCGGTCGTTCAACAGGTGTGGTTGGCGGCAAATTGTCGACGCGGCGTGCCCCATGACGCATGGAGTGGCCCGAGAGGCTTGACCTTGAAGTTAGCTTAAAGCTTACGCTAAGCGGCGATGCCATTTCACCGTCGAGGCAAGAGCATGAAAAGCACGTCGCTGCCCCCCTCTGTCGACTCCTCCCTGCCGGCCCGAGCCACGGCCGCTCCGGCGGCTGCCGAAACTGTTGTGATCAAGATCGGTAGCCACGATGTCCCCGTGGTAAAGGGCGGGCTGTATGACCGCTTTCGCTCCAGGCCGCCGCTTTCCGTCATCGCCGGCGAGTCGCCGGCCACCGACCTGAGCTGGTTCAAGGGGATCATCAAGGCAAAGGTGGACATCGGCTTTGAGAGCTGGTCGCCGAACTTCTATTACGAGAACAGCCGTGTAACGGCCATCTTCACCGCCGATCTCGCACGGCTGCGGGAATTGATCCCGCCCAAGGTGCTGGAGCAGGTGCAGCCGCTGCAGGTGTGGCCGGGCAGAGGCGTTATCGCGCTGACCGCTTACGCCTACCACTACTGTGACAACGACAGCTACAACGAGATCGGCCTATCCGTCGTCACCAACAAACCCGGTTCGTCAAACCGGGGGCCGCTTTCCTTGATAAGCCAGTCGTTTTCCGACGATTTTTGGGGCTATGTCCTGAAGCTGCCAGTCGATACCGAGCTGGCACGAGTGCGCGGCGTGGTGGGCTACAACCTGCCCAAGTGGCTGACGCGCATCGACTACAGCGAGGGTACGAGTAACGTCGTCGTCAAGGTCTTCGACAGCCAAACGCAAGCGCTGGACGTCACGTTTCAGACGCGAAAGCTCGACGTTTCTTCCAGCAAGGAAACACTGGTGACTAACAGTTTCACGACCATCGACCCGCGAGGGCGGTTGACCACCGGCTACACCACCTCCCGACAGCTGCGGCACGCCAGCACGTCCAGCGCGAATGCCGTGAAGCTGACGCTGACGGACGGCAGCCTCTCGCGCTTCATCGCGTCGCTGAAGCTGGGCAAGATGGTCAAGTACGAGTACGTGCCCGAGTTCCAGGCTGCGCTGTACGCACCCCAGCTGCTCAAATCCGACGCCGGGCATTAACAGCCGTCGTCCAGAAACCGGGAGAGAGCGTATGACTGAAAACAACACTCGCATGGCCGACCTGCTTATCCGGCAGCGCAACGCATTCCTCCACGATGGGCCGCCGGACCTGGCGTTGCGCAAGGTCCGGCTCGCCCGGCTTCGTGCCGCCGTGCTTGCGCACCGCGAAGCAATCAAGGATGCGGTCAGCGCCGATTTCGGCAACCGTTCGCGCCATGAGACCGACATCATGGAGCTGTCCTGCGTCATCCAGGCCATCGACTACCTCTCCAGCCACTTGCGCCGCTTCATGAAGCGCGAGCGCCGCCACGTGCATTTCTTCTACCGCACGGCGCGCGCCTGGGTCGAATACGAGCCGCTGGGCGTCGTGGGCGTGATGGCGCCGTGGAACTACCCCGTCTCCCTCACGCTGGTGCCGCTGGCAACCGCGTTGGCCGCAGGCAACCGCGCCATGCTCAAACCCTCGGAGCTGACCCCGCGCACCAGCGAGGCGCTCCGGCATATGCTGGCCGGGGCTTTCGCGGAAGATGAGGTGGCCGTGGTGCTGGGCGGCCCAGAGGTCGGTGCCGCGTTTAGTGCACTGCCATTTGACCATTTGCTGTTCACGGGTAGCACGCAGGTCGGTCGCAAAGTGATGCGCGCTGCCAGCGACAATCTGGTGCCCGTGACCTTGGAGCTGGGTGGCAAGAGTCCGGCCATCGTGGCGCGTGGCCACGTCAACGACCGCGCCGTGCAAAGCCTGGTGTACGGCAAGCTGTCCAACGCCGGCCAGACCTGCGTGGCGCCGGATTTCGCCATGGTGCACAGGGAAGACCTGGAAGCTTTTATCGCCCGGTACACCGCCACGGTTCATCGCTTTTACCCCGCTGGTCCGGCTAGCCGCGACTACACGACCATCGTCAGCGATCGTCACTATGACAGGCTGTGCGCGCTGGTCGACGACGCGCGCCGCAATGGCGCCCGCGTGATCGAGGTGGGCGAGCGCCCTGCCAACATGCCCGGGCGCGAGCGCACCCTGGCGCCGACCCTCGTCGTCAATGCGGGCGATGAAACGCCCCTCATGCAGGAGGAGATTTTCGGCCCCATCCTGCCGGTGCGTACCTACGGCACCATCGACGAGGCCATCGCCTATGTGAACGCGCGGCCCCGCCCGCTTGCGCTCTACTACTTCGGCGCCGAAGACCGCGATTGCGCCAGGCTTCTGGCGCACACCACATCCGGGAACGTCGGCATCAACAACACCCTGATTCACGTGGCGCAGGATGATTTGCCCTTTGGCGGCGTCGGCCCGAGCGGCATGGGGGCCTACCACGGCATCGAGGGTTTCCGTGCGATGAGCCACGCCAAGGGCGTCTTTGTGCAGGGCCGCTGGAACTTCCCCGGTCTGCTGCATGCGCCCTTCGGCAGGCTTGCCGACATGGCCGTCTCGCTCACGTTGGGAAAAAACAAGGCGTCATCGACATGAAGATCGGAGAACTCGCCCTGCGCACGGGCCTTGCGCCGTCGCGTATCCGCTTTTACGAGCGAATTGGGCTGCTGAGGGTCGTGGAGCGGCAGGCCAACGGCTACCGCAGCTATCCCGAAGGTGCGCTTCTCGTGCTCCAGTTGATTACGACCGCGCAAAAAGCAGGCTTCCGCCTGGATGAGCTACGCGCGCTACTACCTGACGATCTGGCCGCCTGGAAACATGGCGACCTGATCGGCACCCTGCGTCGCAAGGTTCAAGACATCGAGGTATTGCAAGTGCAGCTTGCCGGCAACAGAGCGCACTTGCTCGCGCTGCTGGCCCAGATCGAAGCCAAACCTGCCGACATAGATTGCGCCGCGAATGCCCGGCGCGTGCTGTCAGAAATGCAACGGGGCACGCAGTCAGGGCAGCCGGCCAACCTCCAGTCTGAGCCGCCAGGCCTTGGGCGGCCAATGACGGTTCCCCGTCAGACCACGATTCCATCTCCTGAACAGGAACGATGCAATGAGCAAGCAAAGCGGTAGTCCCGAGCGCATTCGCTGGATGATCTACGGTGCGAACGGCTACACCGGGGAACTGATCGCCCGCGAAGCAGCGCGGCGGGGACTTAATCCCGTACTGGCGGGGCGCAGGCGCGAGAGCGTCGAGACGCTGGGGCGCACGCTGGAGCTGGAGGTGCGTGCCTTCGACCTCGATGACGTGGTGGCGCTCACTGAGCAGATCCAGGGCCATGCGCTGGTGCTGAACTGCGCCGGCCCGTTCTCGGCGACCGCAGCGCCGATGATGGAAGCCTGCCTGCGCGCCGGCGCGCATTATCTGGACATCACCGGCGAGATCGCTGTATTCGAGCACGCGCAGTCGCTCGATGCCCGCGCACGGGACGCCGGTGTGGTGCTGTGCCCCGGCGTGGGCTTCGACGTTATCCCAACCGACTGCGTGGCCGCAGCGCTGAAAGCGGCGCTACCGGATGCCACGCATCTCGCGCTGGGCTTTGACTCACGCTCGGGCTTCTCGCCCGGCACCGCCAAGACCTTGGTCGAGGGACTGGCCCAGGGCGGCAAGGTGCGCCGTGACGGGAAGATCGTCACCGTGCCACTGGCCTACAAGGTGCGCCGCATCGACTTCGGAGATGGAGAGAAAGAGGCGATGACCATCCCCTGGGGCGACGTATCGACCGCCTGGCACACCACCGGCATTCCGAACATCGAGGTGTTTATCCCCGGCTCGCCACGCATGATCACCAACGCCAGGCGTGCTAACTATATCCGGCCATTGCTGGGACTACCGTGGGTGCAAAAGCTGATCAAGGCGCGCATTGCCAGGACAGTGAAGGGCCCCAGCAAGGAAAAGCGTGCAAAGATGCCCACCTTCGTCTGGGGGGAAGTCACCAATGCACGCGGAGAGAAAAAGACGGCGTGCATCCGCACCGCCAACGGCTATAGCCTGACCATCACCGGCTCGCTGGCCGTAGTCGATCACCTGATGGCGGCCCGCCCCGCGGGCGGTGCCTACACACCGGCCAGACTGGTGGGCGCCGATCTGGTCAAGCGCCTTCCAGGGTCGGGGCTGCTGCGGATCATCTAGCCCCGCTGGTCAAATCGTTCCACCAGCCAGGCGCCGGTCACCACCTTTCCGAGCGTCGACCGGGAGGCTACGCGCGGATGAACGCAAGCAGGTCGGCGTTGATCACGTCCGCATTGGTCGTATGCATGCCGTGCGGGTAGCCGGGATAGATCTTGAGTGTGTTGTGGGCGAGCAGTTTGTCCTGAAGGATCGCGGCGTTCTTGTAGGGAACAACCTGATCGTCGTCGCCCTGCATGACAAGCGTTGGTACCGTGATCGCTTTCAGATCCTCGGTCTGGTCGGTCTCCGAGAAAGCCTTGATGCCTTCGTAATGGGCTTTCGCACTGCCCATCATGCCCTGGCGCCACCAGTTCTGGATGATGCCCTCTGAAACCTTTGCACCAGCCCTGTTGAAACCATAGAACGGCCCCGTCGGAACATCGAGATAGAACTGCGAACGGTTGGCGGCGAGCGCTGCGCGGAATTCATCGAATACCTCAACCGGTGTGCCGCCGGGGTTGCTATCCGTCTTGACCATCAGCGGCGGTACCGAGCTGACCAGCACCGCCTTCGCCACACGGCCCTGGGGCTGGCCATACTTCGCGACGTAACGCGCGACCTGGCCTCCCCCGGTCGAGTGGCCGATGTGAACGGCATTCTTCAGGTCCAGGTGCTCCGCAACCGCCGAGGCATCCGCCGCGTAGTGGTCCATGTCGTGCCCCTCGCTGACCTGGGACGAACGGCCGTGGCCACGGCGATCGTGCGCCACGACTCTGAAACCCTGGGCGAGGAAGAACAGCATCTGGGCGTCCCAGTCATCCGCGCTCAGGGGCCAGCCATGATGAAACACCAGCGGCTGCGCGTCCTTCGGGCCCCAATCCTTGTAGAAGATCTGAACCCCATCCTGGGTCGTAACGTAGGTCATGATTTCGACTCCTTGCTTGCTGGCTGCAGGTTGAAGTGAGAATCGAGCGGCGGCTTGCACGGTTTGAAAAGAGTCGTGCCAGCCGAATCCGCCTGATCAGGACATCCTTTAAACCATAACGTTGAAGTGTAGTTCAAGGTCAAGCGATAAGTGATGCTCATGGCACCGTACCCGAACACTCCTTACGGACCAGTTCCAGTCCCTGCCGGTAGGTCGTCACCGCGAACTCGGGAAACCGGCGCTTGAACTTCGTGGAATCAAAAAGATTGTCCTGCTCGTAGCGGGGCAGCAATTCCCTTAGCTCGCGCACCTGCTTCGAGAACAGCCCGACAGCGGTCAGAGTCCACTTGCTGATAACCGAAAGGTCGGGCTCGCGCCCAAAGACCTGGCTGGCCATTACGACAAACTCCTTGTACGTCGGCCGGCCGTCGCTGCATGGCAGATGCCAGGTCTGGCCAAAGGCATCGGGAGCATTGCCCAGGGTCACCAGCGCCCGGCTCGCGTCGGGCGTCCAGATCAGCGTACGCCGCGTATCGTCGCGCACGGGCACGCGCGGCTTCTTGCCGGCCTGGAGTTTTCGATGACCAGCGCGTTCGTGAAGCTCTGCGTCTTGCCTGGGCCATAGAATTCGGGCGCCCGGCCAATGAGCACCGGGATCTCGCCGCAGGCCATTTCTTCGAGCACCATCGTGGCCATCGCCGCGCGTACCTTGCCCTTGCGGCCCACCGGGGCAAAGGGCGCTTCCTCGGTCAGTAGCCGCGCATCCTGCGGATACATGTAGGTGTTATCGAAATAGGCGAAGCTCGCGCCCGCCACGCGGCAGGCATCCAGAGCGTTCTTCAGCATCGTGGGGAACTGCGCTTCCCATGGCGCCGTGTCTGGCGGCAGGCCGGCCGTGAAGTAGACGATGCTGCTTCCCTTGACCGCATTCAGGGTCTGCTTCGCATCAAGAAGGTTGGCGGACACCAGCGTGTCGGTGTCGTTGACCTTGCGCGGATTGCGGCTGACGAGCCGCACGTCGCTGGTGTATTTGCGCTTTAGCTCCCGCGCCAGTTCTACGGCGATCTGACCGTTCGCCCCCAATATTGTCTGCATGCAGTCCACCCTTATGAAATTGCACCTGTTGGTGCGATGGACTCAAGGTTAACTTTGAAGTAATGTTTAAGGTCAAACCCTGTGGGCACTCGAAGCACCTCGATCATGAAAATTGGAGAACTTGCAGAGCGCACCGGCCTGACAACCTCACGCATCCGTTTCTACGAGCGCGTTGGCCTGCTCAAATCGGTCGAGCGCCAGATCAACGGCTATCGCAGCTACCGCGACGATGCGGTATTGATACTCAAGCTGATCGCGACCGGGCAGAACGCGGGCTTCAGCCTGGACGAACTGCGCACACTACTGCCTCGCGACCTCGCCAACTGGGAGCATGGCACCCTGCTCGACACGTTGCGCCGCAAGGTGCAGGACATCGAAACCATGCAGGCACAACTTGCACAAAGCAAGGCTCAACTGGTTGAACTGATGGCGCAGATCGAAGCCAGCCCGCAGGACATGGATTGTGCGGCCAACGCGCGGCGTGTTCTGTCGGAAATGCGGCTAGTGGAGGCCGAAAAGCCCCCGACCAGCACGAAGGCCCGTCGCCGCCGTTAGGGAGGGATCGTACCCAGGTGCCCATACCGCTTGACATTGAAGTTATATTCAACGTTAGAGTTCATCCACGGTTCCTTACTGGAAGGTATACGAGATGGACAGGCATTTCACACAGGCCTAGTTCGCGTCACACACGGGAGACTGCGCATGACCAGGCGAATACTTCACGTCGTCACCAACGTCGCTCACTACCAGGATTCGACGCAGCCAACCGGCCTCTGGCTATCGGAACTCACCCATGCGTGGGAGGTCTTTGCCGCCCATGGGTACGAGCAGCGCATCGTGAGTCCGCTGGGTGGCCGATCGCCGCTGGAGCCTCGCTCGCTGAAGTGGCCGCTCGCCGACGCGTCCGTGAAGGACTGGCTGGCCGATCCGGCGCGGATGGCGCTGCTGTCATCCACTACAAGACCGAATGAGATCAATCCGATGGAGTTCGACGCGATTTACTTCACCGGCGGACATGCTGTCATGTGGGACTTCCCCTGCAGTGAGGAGTTACAGCGCATCACCCGCACCATCCATGAACGCGGCGGCATCGTTTCATCGGTCTGCCACGGCTATTTCGGACTACTGAATACCCGGCTGGATGACGGCTCGCTGCTGGTAGCCGGGCGGCGTATCACGGGGTTTTCGTGGCGGGAAGAGGTGTTGACAGGAGTGGCTGTGAAGATGCCCTACAACGCCGAGGAGGAGATGAGACAGCGCGGCGCGCGCTACGAAAAGGCATGGCTCCCTTTTGTTTCGAATGTCGTTGTCGACGGCAGGCTCGTGACAGGGCAAAATCCCATGTCGGCCAGGGCGACCGCTGAGCACGTGGTAGCGATATTGAAATCCTCATGAACTGTTGCCAGTTAGACCCCTTACGAGGTACGTGACGGCTTCCTCACGGGAAGCGCTTTCGCCCCTCCGCATTTCGCCAATGAAGAGTTACAGTTCGATTCCAGACTCACTGCTGCTTCGGGAAAGCCGCCATCTTTCAGCCAGCGGCTTACAGTGCGGCCTGACTAACAAAAATTGCCCATACAGAGGCACGGTCAGGCATCCGACCTTTCTCGTTCAATGCTTGAAGCGACTTCAAATACCGCGCGGTCATATGGTTGGATTATGGACGGTCTATGCCACTGTGTCGAACGCCTCACACTGGCCGTAGTTCACCGGCAGCAGGTGACAGATCTGATCGAGGGAGAAGCCATCGTGATGCGCACTTTCAATAATTCCGAGGCACGGATACTGCTGTGGGCGAAAAGTGCCGGTAACCATTCGAGGTCCGCTCGACAGCGCTGTCCAGGCCGCTTGTTTCATAAAAACTGATGCGCGACGCCGAAGGCCCCGACAACGGGGCAAGTTCACCTAGGTTCAGCGACCCTTTCAAATAAGGTTGACCTTGAAGCGGGCTTTAATCCTATAGTGGTCTACGGTCTTGATGTACCTTGGCTCGCGCATCACAGTCACGGCCCATGAACGGTTGTCGCTCGCCCGCAGACCGACGCGGCTGACGGGTTGGTGCCGATGCGACGGCCAGGCAAGGCATCTCGGCTCGCCCGTTTTCGCCGAACACGCGGTCACGTCCATTTACTGAAGCAAAGGTAAGGAGCTCAGCATGCCGAGAATCGTTTTTGTACACGGAATGTTTCAGAACCCTAAAAGTTGGGAAAAGTGGGTTGCCTATGTCACGTCCAAGGGCCACGAATGCATTGCGCCTGCCTGGCCGTTGCACGAGGGCGAGCCGCGAGCGCTCCGTGAGAATCCTCCTGAGGGCCTGGGCGATCTCAAGCTGAGTGACGTAATTTCGGTCATTGAACGGGTCGTCTCCGCCGAATCAGAAAAGCCGATCTTGGTCGGTCATTCGGTGGGGGGGCTCATCACGCAGATCCTGCTCAACCGCGGCTTGATTGCCGCCGGGATAGCTATTGATTCAGTCGCGCCGAACGCTATGGTCGACCTCGACTGGGGGTTCATCAAGAACAGCACCGTCATCGCTAACCCGCTGAAAGGGAACGAACCGATTTTAATGGATGCCAAGACGTTTCATGGCTCCTTCGCCAATACTCTCACCGAAGAGCAGGCTGCGCGGGAATTTGAGACGACGGCGACACACGACAGTCGCAACGTGCTGCGGGGCTGCATGGGACCGGACGGCAAGGTTGACGTCGATGCCGCGCACGGTCCGTTGCTGCTGATCGGCGGCGAGGAAGACCAGATCGTGCCTGCCCACTTGACTGAGAAGAACTTCAAGGCGTACGCGGACCGAAACAGTGTGACTGAGTTCCAAAGCTTCCAGGGGCGCAGCCACTATATTTGCAATGAGCCTGGCTGGCAGGAAGTGGCCGACGTCGTCCTGTCGTTCATCGAGCGCAACGCGTCGCTCATTGTTTGACGCCTCGATTCTATGAGACCCGGTACCGGGGCTTCATGACCGACGCGTTGAACGAGCCGCCGTCGTGCAAGGTCGTGGAACGCATCCCGCGCGGCTCCGCCAGCGTTCACACGCTGAGTTCGGCCCACCTCGGCTGCGTCGGCATCAACGGCGCGCTGGCCTGTCCGGACGACGCGAAATCGATTCGCCGCGGATGCGTGCGGCGCCGCGCTGCCTCGCAACAGGCGCTCCGGCAGCGGCTGGAGCGCGCGCAACGCGAAGAGGATCTGCTCGCCACGGCGGACAGCGCGACCCGGGCATCCTTCGTGATGGCGGTATCGCAAGGCATGGCCGTTCAGGCAAAAGGGGGCGCTTCGAGGAAGGCGCTCGAACGGATGGCCGTTTACGTTCTCAGTACCTGGCCTTTCTATTGACGTTCAGATGAAACATCAGTGAGTGAAATTGCCGTACCGGTTGGGGCCTCGGTCGCTCTAGACCCATCGGGTCTGCTGCGGTGCATGCCTAATCCCGCCTTACGCCTACGTTCAACGACTGCTCTCCGAGCTACAACGGACCTTGCAACGGTGCGAACTCAAGGCTAGCGAGTGGCAGAAACTGGCCGTCACCACCCGTTGAATTAGCGTGCCGCCATGCTGATGTTGGAAGTCTCATTGCTGACGTCTTGACGTTCGTGCAAGCGGGTACTACCGGCCACA
>NZ_JARUXJ010000255.1:0-9770 GCF_031451465.1 Caballeronia sp. LZ003
GCTCTCGTCGCTTTCGCCGTATTTCGTGCGCAGCGATTGAATGGTCTGGTCCAGTTCGAAGAGCATCGTGCGCTTCTGATCGTTGCGGATCATGCTTTGGATCCACAGGAAAGAACAGACGCGCGCGCCTTTCGTCACCGGAGAAACGCTATGCAGACTGGACGATGGATAGAGCACCAGGTCGCCCGCCGGAAGACGCACCTCATGTTCGCCATAGGTGTCGCGCACCGTCAGATCGCCGCCCTCGTAATCATCTGGCGCGCTGACGAAAAGCGTAGCTGACAAGTCCGTGCGCATCCATCCGGGCTGCGTCGGCGTCGCGCGCACGGCCCCATCAACGTGGAATCCGTAATGCTCGTGATGCGCGCCTTCGTAACGGTTGAACAGCGGCGGCGACACGCGTAAGGGCAGTGCGGCCGAAAAGAGAAGCCTGTGGCGCTTCAGCGCATTCTCGACGAGCAGACGCAGCGCCGGCATCTCGGGCGCATGTTCCGGCAACTGCTGGTTCTGCTTGACATGCGCACCTTGCGATCCAACCGTGACACGGCCATCGACCCACTGCGCGGCATCGAGCTTTTCACGCAGATGCGCGAGTTCGTCGGCGCTCAGAACTTCGGTTATGTGCAGCATCATGATGCGTGATTCCGTGTTGTATTGCGCCGCCCGCCGTGCGTGTTGTTGCCCATGATTCCACGCGGTGAGCGACCGTTCTCAGAAGCTGATGTTCGCGGTCACGACCGCCGTGCGCGGTGCGCCGGGGAAGTAGCGATAACCGCTCTTGTTGATCGACGCGACATAGCTGCGATTGAAGATGTTGTACACGTTCAGTTGCAGGTTCAGGTTCTTGGTCACATTGTAGGTGGCCAGGGCGTCGAAGACCCAGTATGCGTCGGTGTGATCCGGCGTGCCGACCGCGCCGTCCGTGCCCCTTTGCAAGCCGCTCACGTAGCGCGCGCCGCCGCCGAGCGTGAAGCCGTACGGCAGCTTGTACGTCGTCCACAGCGAAAGCGCGTTGCGCGGCGTGTAGGAAAGCAGCGTCGAGCCGTCCTGCGACACGGCGGTGCCCGCGGCGACCTTCGCGTCCTGATATGTATAACCGGCGATGACCGACCACGCCGGCGTGATCTGACCTTGCGCGCTCAATTCGACGCCTTGCACGCGTTTCTTGCCGATCTGTCCGTATGTGCCGTCATCGAGCAATTGCACTTCGTTGGTGATGTCCGTGCGGAACAGCGCGGCGGTCGCCAGCAGCCGATGCCCGAAGAGTTCCCACTTCGTGCCGAGTTCGTACGTCTTGGCTTTTTGCGGCGCGAAGTCAATGCGATTCACACTGTTGCCCGTGCCGCCCGCCGCGAGCGCGAAGTTCGATCCGCCCGGCGGCTGCTGCGAGATGCCGTAGTTGAAGTAGACGTTGCCGTTGTTTGTGATGCGATACAACGCGCCCGCTTTCCAGTCGATCAGATTGCCGTTGGTCGATGCATCGATCGTCGTGACCGGCGAGCCTGCCGATACGCCTGTCGGACACGTGACGACGGTCCGGCCTGTGCCGCCGCACGCCGTAGCGCTATTGTAATCGGTGTTGTAGTGATCCCAGCGCAGACCGCCATTCAGTTCGATACGGCTACCGATCGAGATCGTATCGAACGCGTACGCGGCGATGGTGTTCGTCGTGCCGGTGGCATTGGCGCCGTTGCGGCCGTAGTTGGTCGCGAACACGTCGCTGTTCGGCGCGTAGATGCTGACGGCCGGTTCCGTCGGCGTGTTGTGACCATAAATCGTCTGCTCTTCGCGCGTCAGTTCGAAGCCCGCGCTGACATCGTGCTTGACTGGTCCGGTATTGAACGTGCTCGTGACGTTGGTCTGATTGGTCAGGATGCGGTTGTTGCTGTCGCGCAGATTGGGCGTGCGCGTCATCGTCCACGTCGCGGGATTCGCGGGATTCGGAATCGTCAGATTGCTGGCGGCCGCCATAAACGACGTCAGCAGATAGTCCTGCTTCGTTTCGGCCCAGCGCGTGGTGTTGCGAATGGTCGTTGCGTTGTTCAGCCGATGCTCAATGCGCACCGTCGCCATGTCCGTAGTCGAATCGTCGTGATCGGATGCGGTGCCGTAGAAATTGTGCGTGTCGACCTTCGGCGCGGTCGCGAGCACGCCGAGCGCCGCGCTCGGCGCGGTGTAGCCGGGCAGACCGATGGTCGATACGCCGCCATCCGGAACGTTATCCTGTTTCACGTGCATGTAGTCGATATAGACCGTCGTCGGCGTATTCAGCCCGAACGCCAGCGATGGCGCAATCCCCCAGCGCTTGTTTTCGACTTCATCGCGGCCCGCGACGTCCGCCTTGTGGCCCATCATGTTCAGGCGGAACGCGGAGGTATCGTTGAGTTTATGATTCCAGTCGAGCGTGCCGCGCGCATAGTCCGACGTGCCGCCGGACAGACTCGCATCGAACGTGTTCTCGAGATTTGGCTGCTTCGTCACGAGATTAATGGAACCGCTCGGCGCGCTGCGTCCGTAGTCCGAGCCGGACGGTCCCTTGATGACTTCAACCTGCTCGTAGTTGAACATGTCGCGATACACCGTGCTCGTATCGCGGATGCCATCGATATAGATGCTATTCGACGTGTCGAGGCCGCGCATGTAGATCGCGTCGCCCGTGCTGGTGCTGCCGTTCTCACCCGCGTAGAACGTGCCGACGCCCGGCACGTTGCGCAGCGCCTCGGTGAGCGTGGTGGCCTGCTGATCGCGTATCACGTCCTTGTTGATGATCGTGATGGTTTGCGTCGTATCTTCGATCGGCTGCGTGAATTTCGGCGATGCAAGCGTTTCGCTCTTGTAGTCGCTGTTCGGCGACGCGGTCACGCGCACGGCGGGCAGCGTCTCGCTTTGCGACGCCGTCAGCGTCTGCGACTGAATTTCGGTCTGCGCGACTTGCGACGTTTGCGCGTCCGTGGTGGTCTGTGCCGCGACGGGCAGGGCGCAAGCCAGCGCGATACCGCCCACGATCGTTGCCCGTGCGGCGGCGCCGGTCAACGTTGTGCCAGCAGGAATGGCGCGACAAGGCGCGAGTTTTCGACTACGAATGTAGGCCATCTTCAGCTCTATGAAAATAGGAGTCCTGTATGAATACAGGCGCATGGACCGGTTACGCCCCGGTAATTAGCGGAGCTGGCTAGGCGATCGGGCGCATTGACATCGATGCGTTCCCGCGCATTGGCTGACGGTGATTTAGAGCAGTGAATCGACGCTCGAATAAACGAGGCGTGACCCCCGTGCGCAGGAGGTGCACGTCGAGCGGCCAGTGCGATTCGGCTACCGCGGTGCTCGTCGCGATTGCGCTGCACGCTCCTTCCAAAGTACAGGGAAAGCTTACGAAACGACCTTGTAAGAAAGCGTGACAAATGTAAATGGTTCGCATTCAGAAGTCAATGGCTTCTTAAAAGGACATTCTTAATATCCAGTCTTCCGTTCGCGTGGCTATACGGCGCACTACAGCTTTTGTACTGCGCGGGGATAGCGTTTTCAAACGCGAATCATTCATTGGCCCCGAAAGTGTTTTGACATCGGCGGCAGCGTGCCGCGAAAGCATAACCATGAACGTTCTCTCGGCACCTTCATCGACGCCCGGTCAGGCAAAGCAGCGACGCGGTTTCTGGCTCAGGCATCTGCATCGCTGGCATTGGATCAGTTCGGCAGTCTGCCTCGTCGGCATGATAGCGTTCGCCGTAACGGGCTTCACGCTCAATCACGCGAGCCAGATCGAGGCGCATCCGAGCGTCACACGGGCGTCTGCCCGGCTTCCCGATGCACTTCTAAAAATCCTCAGCGCTGCGCCGAAGCATGGCGCCGTGCCCGGTGCAATCGCTCGCTTTCTCGACGACCAGTTCAATACCGACACGGACGCGCGCGACGCGGAGTGGTCGAGCGGGGAAGCGTATATCGCGCTGCCACGCCCCGGCGGCGATGCGTGGGTCAGCATCGACCTCTCCAGCGGCAACGTCCAATACGAACTTACGAAGCGCGGCTGGATTTCTTATCTTAACGACCTGCACAAGGGCCGCAACACTGGCGGCGCGTGGAGTCTTTTCATAGACGTCTTCGCGTGCGCATGTGTCGTTTTCAGCATCACCGGGCTGTTTCTTATAAAGCTGCACGCGCGCCATCGCGGCGCGACGTGGCCGCTCGTCGGTTTGGGATTCGTCGCGCCGGTGTTGCTCGCGATCGTTTTCATCCATTAAATATCAACGATAAAAAGAGAGCCGACTTGCGTCGATTGCTACCCGTTACGCTCGTCAGCGCCGTCGCTGTGCCGCTCACGGATGCGGCACACGCGGCGGAAATGAACGTCACGGTGGTTATTCCCCGGCTCGATGTCGCCGAGTATCACAAGCCTTATGTGTCGATGTGGATCGAGAAGGTGGATCAGACGCCAGTCACGACGCTGGCCGTCTGGTACGACGGAAAGAAAAAGGACGGCGAAGGCACGAAGTGGCTCAAGGACATCTCGCATTCAAGAATTCGATATTCGCGTCCGCGCTTGCGCTGACGCTGGCGCCCGCCGCGTCGCACGCGCATCGCATGTGGATTCTGCCGTCGGCGACCGTGTTGTCAGGCACCGATCCGTGGATCACCGTCGATGCAGCGGTCTCCAACGACCTCTTCTACTTCGAGCATTTTCCGCTGTGTCTCGATGGTCTCGTCGTCACGGGGCCGGATGGCAATGCGGTCATGTCGGAGAACGCGAGCACGGGCCGCTATCGCAGCGTGTTTGATGTGCATCTGACGCAGGAAGGCACGTACAAGATCGCGGTCGAAAGCCACGCGCTGTTCGCGAGCTACAAGGTCAACGGTGAAACGAAACGCTGGCGCGGCAATGCCGAGACGCTCGACAAGAACGTGCCCGCCGACGCGCAGGATCTGAAGGTGACGGAATCCAACACGCGCGTTGAATCGTTCGTGACGCGGGGCAAGCCGACCTCCACCGCGCTTACAAACTCAGGGCGCGGACTCGAAATGACGCCGCTCACTCATCCGAACGATCTGGTCGCCGGGACGCCCGCGAGCTTCCGGCTTGTGCTCGACGGCAAGCCCGCAGCCAACGTGAAGGTCACGGTGGTGCCGGGCGGCATTCGCTATCGCGATCAGCTTAACGAGCTTGACGTGACGACCGATGCCGATGGCCGGTTCAGCGTCAAATGGCCAGCGCCCGGCATGTACTGGATGGAGGCCGGCGTGCAGGACGCGCAGACGAACACGAAGCAGGCGCAATCGCGGCGCGCGAACTACGGCGCGACGCTCGAAGTGATGCCTCAGTGATCCACGTCGAACCTATCGACGTCGCGTGCGCGCGCCGCGTCGTCGTGCCGTTAGGCTTGATGCCGGACACGCTGGCCGCCATGAGCGATGGCCGCCTCGCGCAGTTCGGCGGCGACACGATGGGCACGACATGGACCGTGGGCTGCGTACTGTCGCCACAACATGACGACGCACATGTCGATTCGACGATCCGAAACGCGCTTGACGCGATCATCGCGGAGATGAGCCATTGGCGCGCGGACTCAGACATCGGCCGCTTCAATCGCGCGCCGTCAGATACGTGGATCGACATGCCGCCCGCATGTTTGCGCGTGATCGACACGGCGCTGCAAGTTGCGCGTTTGACGGGCGGCGCATTCGATCCGAGCGCGGGTCCGCTGGTCGATCTGTGGGGCTTCGGTCCCGCCGGGCGCTGCGAGCGCGTGCCCTGCGCCGACGACGTCGAAGCCATGCGGCGGCGCTGCGGATGGCAACGCATCGAACTCGATCGCGATGCGAATCGCGTCAGGCAACCCGGCGGAGCGGTGCTCGATCTCGGATCGATTGCTAAAGGCTTCGCGGTCGATGCGATTGACGATGCGCTCGGCGCGCTGGGTATCGCGCATCGGCTGGTGGTGGGCGGCGAGTTGCGCGGCGAAGGCGTGAAGCCTGATGGCTCGCCCTGGTGGGTCGAAATCGAGACGCCGCCGTAGCAGGACCTCGGCGCGCCGCTTTTATCGCACGATCTGATCGCGCTGCATGGATTGTCGGTTGCAACTTCGGGCGACTACCGCCGCTATTTCGTCGATGCAACCGCGCGTCATCATGCGCATATTGTTGATCCGCGTACCGGCTATCCGGCGAGTCATGCGCTTGCTTCCGTGACGGTGCTGCATCGCGAATGCATGCGGGCGGACGCATATTCGACCGCGTTGATGGTGCTCGGCCACGATGCCGGCATGGCGTTCGCGCGGCGCGAGCGGATCGCGGCGCGCTTTGTCGTGCGGACCGTGGACGGCTTCATCGACAGTGTCAGCCCCGCGTACGCCGGGATGCTCGAATGAAGCGCGCGGCGCAGTGGTGGTCGGCGCTGTCCATTGGCAGCGCCTGCGCCGTGTGCTGCGGTGGCGCGCGGCCGATCATGGCGTGCGGCATTGTCGTGTCTTACGCGGCGATGTGTCTGGCGGCCCGCAGCGCGCGTCGTCATCCCACGGCGGCGAGCCATTTCGATACTGCGGACAAGCCGACGCTCGTCGCGTACGCGAGCCAGACCGGCTTCGCGGAAGAATGCGCCGCGCACAGCGCGCGTCTCTTGGGCGATGCGTGCATCGAGCTGAAATCCCTGGACGAAGTCGATGCCGAGGCGCTCAACCGTTATCGGCGGGCGTTCTTCATCGTTAGCACGACGGGTGAGGGAGATGCGCCGGACAATGCATCGCGTTTCGCCGGTCACGCCATGCAGTCGCTCGCGCCGAAACTTCCGTCACTTCCGACGCTGCGGTACGGTATTTTGGCGCTGGGCGATCGGCATTACCGCGACTTTTGCGGCTTCGGTCATCGCGTGCACGCGTGGTTGCGCGAACGCAGCGCGCAGCCGCTTTTCGACATCATCGAAGTCGATAACGGCGATCCTGCCGCTTTGCGCACATGGAACGCGCATGTATCGGCGATCGCGGGCGGCGATTCTAACGCGCCGATGCCCGCATTGAAGCCATTCGAGCGCTGGACACTAACGAATCGGACGTTGCTCAATCCGAGCAGCGCGGGACGTCCGGCTTATCACATTTGCCTTACGCCGACAGAAAGGGCCACGCTCGAGTGGCAAGCAGGCGATATCGCGCAGATCCGGCCGCGGCACGCGATTCAAACAGTTCGCACATGGCTGCAAGGTAAGCGACTCGGCATGACCGTTTCACAGTACTGAATTTCTCGATGCATGATAAGCGCGTTCAGATTGACGGAGACAGTCAGCCATGTCGAACGCAGCGGGCCGTACGCATCCCCGTCGCACGTATGCGCAAGAATTCAAGCAGCAGGTGATCAGGGAGACATTGGAACCCGGCATGTCAGTGTCGATTGTTGCGCGACGGCACGACATCAACGCCAATGTAGTGTTTGGATGGCGCAAGCAATACCGTGAAGGTAAGCTGCCTGTCCCTGCACTCGAAGCCGCGTCGAGCGTGCCCAGCATGAATTTGCTGAGCGTCGAGGTGGTTGACTCGGCATTGGTACTGCAGCCGCCGGAGTCGGCAATGGCGTCGCAAGCGCCACGCGGCGTACCGATGCCGCCCCCTGCGTGCGAAATCGAGGTGGAGATTGGCAAACGGCGTGTGAGGATTCGCGGCCTGTCTGCCGAGCGCGCCGAAGCGTTCCTGCAGGATTGTCTGAAGTGATCGCGCTGCCGGCAGGTACGCGCGTTTGGCTCGTGGCCGGTGCGACCGATATGCGCTGCGGCTTCCAGGGGCTGGCCGCGAAAGTGCAGACAGCGCTCAAGGAGAATCCGCTGGGTGGCAACGTATTCATCTTCCGCGGCCGCCGCGGCGATCTCGTGAAGTTGCTTTGGGCAACCGACGATGGCCTCTGGCTGCTCGCAAAGCGATTGGAGCGAGGCCGGTTCATCTGGCCACAGGCCGACGGTGGAAAGATCCATCTAACGAGCGCACAGCTGTCAATGCTCCTCGAAGGCATCGACTGGCGACACCCACAACGCACCGCCGCTCTGTCGATGTTGTAAACCACATCGAAGGCTCGTAAACTGCGACGCATGTCCAGAGATGCGCCGCTTCCCACCTCCGTCGCTGAGCTCCAAGCTTTGGTGCTCGAGCAGCAGGCGTCGATCGAGAACATGGTGCGGGAGATTGCCGCACGGGACGACGAAATCGAACGCTTGAAGGCGCAGATCGACAAGCTCAGGCGGATGTACTTCGGGAGCAAGTCCGAGAAACTGGCCCGGCAGATCGATAAACGGGAGGCGCAGCTGGAAGACCTGACGGCCGGTCAGGGCGCGGCCGAGAAGCGAGGACACCGAGACAAGACGTCGACGGCGCCGCCCGGTCGAGCGCCCACGCGAGAGCCGCTGCCGCCGCACTTGCCACGCGATGAAATCGAACTCACACCGAATCCGGCTTGCCCCAAGTGTGCGACAACGATGCAGCGACTCGGCGAGGATGCCTCCGAGCAACTCGCGCGCGTGGCGGCTGTGTTCAAAGTGATCCGCACGATCCGTCACAAGCTGTGCTGTCCTGACTGCGGCCACATCGAACAGCCCGCGATGCCCAGCCTGCCGATCGAGCACAGCATTGCGCATCCGAGCCTGCTGGCCGACATTGCGGTATCGAAGTTCGCCGATCATCAACCGCTGTATCGCCAATCGGAGATTGCGGCACGCGACGGCGTGACGCTGGATCGCGCCAGCATGGGCCGCTGGATCGGGCAGATCGCCGAGCTCTGCGGGCCGCTTGTGGAAGCAATCCAGCGCTACGTGCTCGTCGCCGGCAAAGTACACGTCGACGACACACCGGTTGCGGTGCTCGCGCCAGGCAACGGAAAGACGGTGACCGGCCGCTTCTGGGTCTACGTACGTGACGATCACCGCTCGGGCTCGAGTGAGCCGGCTGCGGTATGGTTCGACTTCTCGTCGAATCGCAAAGGCGTACATCCTCAGACCCGGCTCGCCGCATTCCGCGGGACCCTGCAGGCCGATGCTTACGCGGGTTTCGATCAATTGTATGCGAGCGGCGAGATCCACGAAGCGGCATGCTGGGACCACGCGAGGAGGTATATCTACGATGTTCACGCGCGCACACCGACTCCAGATACCCAGCGACTGCTCGAGATGATCGGCGAGCTCTACAGTATCGAAGCCGACATCCGCGGCAAGGCGCCTGACGAGCGTCTGCGCTTCAGGCAGGAAAAGACCAGGCCGTTGCTCACGAAGCTCGAAGCGACAATTAGGGCGAAACTCGCGACACTGTCGACGAAGTCCGCGCTCGCCAAAGCCATCAACTACTCGCTGAACCACTGGGCGGCGCTCGTGTATTACTGCGAGGACGGTCGAGTCGAGATCAGCAACGTGCTTGCCGAGAACGCGCTGCGCTGTGTCGCACTCGGACGCAAGAATTATCTGTTCGTCGGCTCCGACAGCGGAGGCGAGCGAGCCGCCGCGATGTATAGCTTGATCGGGTCGGCAAAGCTCAACGGGATCAATCCGCGCGCCTACCTGGAATACGTCCTAACCCATATCGCTGACCACAAGATCTCACGCATCGACGAATTGCTGCCCTGGAACGTGGCCGGCAAACTGAAGCCGGCCACTCCGCCTACGCCTTAACCGGATAGATCTGGATAGATTTGGATAGATCATGTCCACGATTGCTGATGAAGTGACCCCCGAAAGTTGGACGGTGTGACAGCTATGCTGTTGCGAGCAGAGACCGGTATGCGACCGGGCTCACGCCTCCTAGCTTCATCTTGAT
>NZ_JARUXJ010000256.1:0-8920 GCF_031451465.1 Caballeronia sp. LZ003
GCTCGAACGTCACCGCTGGCGCGGCGAGGACTTCGAGACACAGGCGCAATACGTGCGCGAGATCACCCGGCGCTATAACGTCACCAAGATCACGGTCGATGCAACCGGCGTCGGTTACGGGCTGTATCGGCTGGTTCAGCAGTTCTTTCCGCGCACCTACGCATTGCAATATTCGCCCGAGCTCAAGACGCGACTGATTTTGAAGGCGCAGTCAGTCATCACAAACGCACGACTCGAATTCGACGCCAGCTACACGGACCTGGTGCAGTCATTCATGTCGATTCGGCGATCGATGACCCCGAGCGGCAGCAAACTCACCTACACCGCCGCACGCAGCCAGGAGATCGGCCACGCCGATTTGGCCTGGGCCTGCATGCATGCGCTCGACAACGAACCGCTTGAAGGCGCGACTCGCGCTCGCAGCACTGTGGAGTTCTATTAATGCTTGTCACCTCGATCAGCAGCGCCAGCGAAATCGCCGCGCGCGACTCACTCAGCTCAATTACCACATTCGAGTTTGGCGACGCCGCCACCGCGCTTGAAGCGCCCGACATCTTCGACTATCGCGAACTGTGGACGATTAACGGCTTTTTCGAGCCCCCATTTGTCGAACTGGACTGGCGAAATCGCTTCGCGCGGGCACCCATCACGCCTCCGCCCTGTACTTCAAGCGCAACGTACTCGCCTCGACGTTCATCCCGCATAAGAGGTTTTCGCGCGAATCGTTCAGCCGCTTGGCGCTGGATTATCTGACCTTTGGCGATGCCTACCTCGAACGCGAAACCAATTTGTTAGGCAAGGCACTCAACTACCGGCCGACCGTCGCGAAATACACGCGCCGGATGACGGATCTGGAGCACGTGGCGCTGATCGACGGATACCAGATCGCCCATACTTTCGAGCGTGGGTCAGTGTTTCAGCTCGCCGAGCCCGATGTGAACCAGGAGGTGTACGGCATGCCTGAGTACATCGCGTCACTTCAAGCGGCGTGGCTCAACGAGTCCGCGACGCTGTTCCGCCGTCGCTACTACGCTAATGGTTCACATGCCGGTTTCATCCTGTACCTGAACGATCCATCGGTCGATCTAGAGGATGTGGACGCAATCCGTCAGCAGCTGCGCGAGACCAAGAACCTCGGCAACTTCCGAAATTTGTTCGTGCATTCGGCCAGTCGCGACGGCAACGGGAACAAGGGCTCGCTCGAGTTAATTCCGATATCGGAAGTGGCCGCCAAGGATGAATTCTTTAATATCAAAAATATCACGCGCGACGACAGTCTCGCCGCCCACCGCGTACCACCGCAACTGATCGGTATCGTGCCAAGCAACACCGGCGGATTCGGTGCGGCCGACACTGCCGCGCGCGTGTTTGGCTACAACGAAATCCGACCTTTGCAGCAAAAATTCCGGGCGATCAACGAATGGGCCGACGAGGAAATCGTGCGATTCGAGGACTACGCTGTGCCGCCTGCAACAACATCTAATCACGCTTAGGAGCGAAACATGAGCAGTTTGAAAACGCAATTCGAATACGCCGAACCGGTCGCCATCGGCATGAACACGGCGGGACTGAACGAGTCCGCGACGCTGTTCCGCCGTCGCTACCACGCCAATGGTTCACATGCCGGTTTCATCCTGTACCTGGATGATCCATCGGTCGATCCAGAGGATGTGGACGCAATCCGTCAGCTGTTGCGCGAGACCAAGAACCTTAGCAACTTCCGAAATCTGTGCGTACATCCGGCCAGTCGAGACGGCAACGGGAACAACGGCTCGCTGGAGTTGACTCCGATATCGGAAGTGGCTGCCAAGAAGTAATTTTCTAACATCGGAAATATCTCGCGCGATGATAGCCTCGCCGCCAACTCCCCCGAGATGATGAACGACGAGTCACCGATTGTCGCACTGACACCGGTCGAGCGTGATTTTTCGAGCCTGCGTCTGGACGCGCACACCGCGCGTCAAAGTGCGTCTGGAAATATCCTCCGAAAGTCGCCGAAACCCGCGTCGCGTCGGCCTGCGCCCGTCCAACCTTTTGCGTCTGAAAACGCCATTTTGTTTTGGATGGCAGGCGCGGAGGGGACTGCGATTTTCGAGGTCTCGCGAGCGGCTTCTCCCGTCGCCCTCCTCACGCGAAACGGCACCATCCGCTGTGTGTGAGCGTCTTGCCCTGGCGGCGACGCTTGAGGTGTACTTGGATCGAGTGAAATTGTCGGCAGCGAGATGGTTTGCGTTAATGTCGTTTGTGACGCGCTTAACTTTAGATGGGTGGCAAGGTGCGGTAGACGTGGCTGAAATCGCCCAACTTCGGTCACTCGACAAGCACTCGTACATCGCTGACAATTAACTACCTACTACAATCTAAGGTCACTTCATGATTCGATCCGCAGAGAGCTTCTACGATGACATGGCATCCTCTTATCACCTGATTTTCGACAATTGGGATGAGGCGATCGAGCGTCAACGTGCGGTATTGGCACCGCTCATAAGCGAATCCGGTGTCCTCGGCACCATCCTCGACTGCGCATGCGGAATCGGTACGCAAGCGTTGAGTCTCGCACGCGCGGGGTATAAGGTTGAGGGTACAGATATATCGAAGACGGAAGTTGAGCGAGCGGCGCGGGAGGCTGCTCTGCGAAATCTGAGCGTCGAATTTCGCGTGGACGATATGAGGCTGCTCGTCACGTGCAAGGCGCAATATTACGGCGCGGTTGTGGCTTTCGACAACGCCATTCCGCACCTGGATAGCGACGAGGAGATCGCCCAAGCGCTGACGGCAATGCTCAGATGTCTAAGAGCGCGGGGTAAGATTTTTGTTAGCTTGAGGGACTACGGCACGTTGCTGACTCAGCGACCGATTGTGCTGCCACCATCACTGTTCATGGACAACGGTCTTCGCCGCATTGTGCATCAGGTGTGGGACTGGCAAGACGCTCGGCGTTACACGGTCCATTTGTATATCACCCGTCAGACAAGCGGTCTTGACTGGCAGTTGAGCCATTTCGTTGGTCGCTATCGGGCTATCACGCCCGAGGAGTTAGCGACTCTTGCTATGCAGGTCGGATTCAACGACGTACAGGTCCTGTCACCAACTGTCACTGGCTATTACCAACCGATTGTTACGGCGACGGCCCCGTAGTCTGCCCTGTTCGGTTGAGCTTCGAATGGCGGCTGCCGTGAACGATGACCGTCCCTTGTGGGTGGCGTGCCGCCGGTGAGCGGCAGCGGTCGCTTAGGCATGCATGAGGCGCATGCTGGCCAGATGCGGACATACGACCAGCACCGGCGACCAGCGTTTAGCGGCTGCTTC
The DNA here is from genome assembly GCF_031451465.1 of Caballeronia sp. LZ003. Taxonomy (NCBI): domain Bacteria; kingdom Pseudomonadati; phylum Pseudomonadota; class Betaproteobacteria; order Burkholderiales; family Burkholderiaceae; genus Caballeronia; species Caballeronia sp. LZ003. The sequence goes on from NZ_JARUXJ010000256.1 coordinate 3,310, forward strand.
GCTTCGCGAGCAGCCATCGATTTGTCCTTCACTTTTGCTTGGTTTGAGCGACCGCCGCCCGCCAGGCGAGCAGATAGCTCTGCACGCCAAAGCCGCAAATCTGCCCAGCGACGACTTCGGCGAACACCGAGTGATGCCGGAACAGCTCGCGTGCGTGGATGTTCGCCATATGCACTTCCACGACCGGGCAGGTGAGAATCGCTAGCGCATCGCGGATGCCGTAGCTCGTCGGCATCTCAGTTCTCGATGCCGAGGACCTCAGAGTGTTTTGCTCGGACGAAAGATTCGTTCACTTGACCCACGATGCGGCTACTCAGTATGGCCGGAATGTTGCTCGCGCCGCGATCGCGTCCGGTATCAACTCCGTCTGAGGGTGTCGCGATCGCTCCAGGCGAACTCTTACCCCCTTCGGATCGCATGCATTGGGCGGTTAGCGCGTCGGTGTTGGTTTGAGTCATCGTGCTTTCGACTGCTTAAATTACAAAATGTAATCTAACCGCGCGATGTACAGGTTAGCCGGGCCCGTCACGACCGCCACATCGCCAGCGACTTATGCGGTAGAATTGGCTACACACGCGTGTATCCATGCAGGTTTTCTGTCCAATGCACAGCAAAGACGTAGGTCTCCGTATTCGCGTTGAGAAGGAGCTCCGCGCTGACTTCCAGCGCGCGTGCGACGAGGACGAGCGCGCCGCTTCGGAAGTGATACGGCAATTTATGCGTGAGTTCGTAGAACAGCACGCTAATCGAAGACAGCAGAGCTTGTTCGCGGAGCAGCACAAGCCTGAGAATTCACAACAGAGAAATACATGAGCGACTTCTCGTCACTAGAAATGTGCGCGGGCGCTGGAGGTCAAGGCCTCGGGATCGAGATGGCCGGCTTCGACCACGCCGCCTTGATCGAGATTGAACCTCCCGCCTGCGCAACGCTTCGATTAAACCGTCCCGACTGGAACGTAATCGAAGGGGACCTCCGCAAGTTCAGCGGGAAACCCTACAGAGGCATCGATCTGGTAGCAGGCGGCGTCCCCTGTCCGCCGTTCTCCAAAGCTGGCAAGCAGCTCGGCGCAGACGACGAACGTGACTTGTTTCCAGAGGCTATCCGATTGGTGGACGAGTGCAGGCCGCAGGCCGTGATGTTAGAGAACGTCCGAGGATTGCTCGATCCCGTATTTAGTGATTATCGCTTGAATGTCGAGAAGCGTCTCAAGAAGTTGGGGTACGTCGCGGGGTGGCGCCTGCTCAACGCTTCCCACTACGGGGTCTCCCAATTGCGCCCGCGGGTGATTTTCGTGGGTATCAGAAAGGAACTAGCAGACGCATTTGCTTGGCCAGAGCCGCTTAAAGCAGAACCGCCGACGGTTGGCGCGCTCTTGCACGACTTGATGAAGGCAAAAGGCTGGCGCGGTGCGGACCGCTGGCGCGAGATGGCAAATGCGATTGCCCCGACGCTGGTCGGTGGCTCCAAAAAGCACGGGGGTCCGGATTTAGGGCCGACGCGCGCCAAACGTGCTTGGGCGGCCATTGGAGTTGACGGAATGGGACTATGGGACGAAGCGCCCGACCGCGACTTCGTTGGAATGCCGCGGCTTACGCCTCGCATGACTGCACGAGTACAGGGATTCCCGGACGATTGGGCGTTCGCAGGAAAAAAGACGGCGGCGTACCGGCAAATTGGGAACGCGTTTCCGCCGCCAGTTGCAGCAGCTGTCGCGCGCCAGATTCATGCCGCGCTGTCGGTGCAACGCATATTCAAGGTTGCGTGATGACCAACAACGATTCAGCAAACAACAATTTGTTTAGTCCAACGCCCGAAAAGGTTGTTGAGACGATTGCGTCCGATTTCGCATACTTCGCGGAAGCACGCAAGTCTTTCCATGCCTCGCTGCTCAAATCAATCCTGACCATCAGTAGCGATGGCATAGTTAGCAACGCCGACGGGAGCAATGTCGGGAGCAAAAAGATTGCATTGAGCATCGCAGAACAACTTAAGGCAGAGACGATCCAGGAACGTAGCGCAGGACAAACCGCAGGCAACAAGTTCGAGGACTTCGTCGCCGCATTTGTGCGTCAAACTTTCCCGAAGCTTGACCATTTGCGGCCGGGCAGCTGGGATGTGCGTAGGGTCAGCGGTCGGAATCGCTTGGAGATCGCAAAATATGATCAGTATGCTCATCTAATCGCGCTAAACAAGGCTGCAAACGATAATCCGGAACTGGCTGCAGCGTTGGGCAGTGACTACACGATTACGCCCGATATCGTCGTGGAGAGAGCCACGGTTGACGACGAATTGATCAATGCGTCCGAATTGCTGGTGGACGAGAACGTCACGACGCGTGCAGGTCTCCGGAAGAGGAACGGCGGTAAGGCACTCCTGCACGCGAGTATTTCGTGCAAGTGGACAATTCGGAGCGACCGAGCGCAGAACTCGCGATCCGAAGCATTGAATTTAATTCGCAACCGAAAGGGTCGTCTACCCCATGTCGTCGTCGTTTCAGGAGAGCCAACGCCGAATCGGCTCGCGTCAATTGCGCTTGGCACTGGTGACATCGATTGCATGTACCACTTCGCTCTATACGAGTTGCAGGCTGCGGTGGCAACCTTAAACATGACTGACGCTGCGGACCTGCTGGCTATCATGGTCGAAGGCAAGCGGCTCAAGGACATCTCAGATTTGCCGCTTGACTTAGCGGTTTGAGGGCTTAGCGATGGCAATGAGCCGCAATGAGAATATGCGGCGCATCCGCAGCAAGGACACTGCGCCTGAGATGAATGTGCGACGACTGCTGTACTTGCTCGGTTATCGCTACCGCCTCCACCGGAAGGACGTCCCCGGCAAGCCTGACATCGTTTTCATCGCGCGCAGGAAAGCCATATTTATTCATGGATGTTTCTGGCACCAACACGCAGCGTGCAGAGAAGGGCGTCTTCCGAAAAGCAATGCCGGATATTGGCAGCCGAAGCTTGAAAGGAATCAGGAGCGCGACCGGCAAAACCAAGATGCCCTCGCGACACTAGGATGGGATGTAATGGTCGTTTGGGAATGTGAAATCGCTAGCGACCCGACTTTGTCCGAGCGGCTTGTAAATTTCCTAGGGCCGTCCACCTTCAACGACAGGGAGGCAAACTCAGGCAATCAATGAAACTTCCGCTTATTGCGTTCGCCGCATGTCTTATCAACATCGATACGGCCGCTGCCGACTTCACGCCGCCGGTATCCGAAACTTTGCTTTGTACCGTCACGTCGATCTACACCAGTAATGACGACGGCAGCATGCGGAAGATCACAACACTTTCAGAGTTATCTCCTCCCCCGACAAATCATCGGCTTAAAGTTCATGATTGACCGCCCGACGGGCGCGATGGTCGACAAATATCATTCAAAGAAAGGGCTGAACGTCTCAGTGCTCGAATACGGCGATAGTCAGATAGTCAGCAGTCGCACACAGCGATTGAACGAAATAGCAGCGGCTACTTTTGGGTGTCTTATATGGTTATCGACGTATATACCCGCGGACCTCGAAAGCCGTTTAGATACGCGGATACGAATCAGATCGACGCCAGCTTCTGCCAATGAGCGAACAAGCGATGACTTAAACACTATTCCAATACGCTCTGTGTTGAAGCCAACTTTTTTACACCAGCACCGCCTTTACAGATCAATCGACAATGCCGCATCAACTGCATTCCCGTCTAGGGAATAACGGGAATGCAGTCAGCGTGATAGGCGGGCCGTAAGCATCGCTATTCGTTAGCCGTTCTGCTCGAGCCCAACCGCTTTCATGAACGCGGCTAGTGTAATTTCTTCTCCGGTTGCCCATTCCCGGTGTTTCGCTGCGTCATAACCAGAACTAGCCAGCAGACTCGCGGATCTCTCAAGGCATTCCCGATCCGGACGTGCGGGACGCCTGACGCTCTTCGGTTGCGCGAGTCTGGCGGTCGCGGCTATCGCCATGTTCGCGTCGGCCGGCGCCTCGCCGCTCGTCGCAGTGGTCGCGCTATGCGCAGCCATCGCGGGACGGTTCAACGGTTCAACGGTTCAACCAATCTTTTGGACGATGCTCACGAACCGCATCGGCGGAATGGCGGCGGTCCGGCGTGGCGATGGTAAACACGATCGGCAACATCGGCAACTTTGTTTCGCCAAAGGTGAAGGCGTGGGCCGATGCGAGCTTCGGATCCGGCGTGGCGGGTCTGATTCTGCTGAGCGGTGTCGTCGTGTTTGCCGCGGTGCTCTTTATCGGCGCGCCGTTCTCCGCAACTGGCCGTTGAGAAGGCTCTGCACCCGTAGAGCGGAAGCGTCACGGCGGCAAAGATGAATGGCGGTGTGTTTATGCTTTCGCCGTTTCCTGGCGATTATCAAAACGATCATTCGAGCGAGCAAGTTCCAATAGAGGGCAACTCTTGGTGCTTCTTTCGACTGGTCGTCCAACAATTGAGTCGACCGATCGAAAGTCCGATGTGCCGTCGGAAGCAGTCGGCCGAGGGAACGCCGACCGGACAGCTGAATGGGGTCGATTTCAGCCGCTTTGTGCTACTCCGACGTTGGAAGCGTAGCCCGGATAGTTCAGAGTGACGCGGGTCGCAAGCTGGATGTTAAGGGACCTGCAGTTCGAACTCGAATGAGCGCGGTTATTAGCAAGCACTGCGCTCATTGATGCGCGATTTCGGCGTCATTGTCCTTCTTCATATCGGTGTGTTTCGCGCCCGCTGACGAAAACCGCCTCTTCGCCCAGATCTACATCGGCGAATAGCGGCAGCGACTGCCGTCGCCCGAGCTTGGGAATCGGGACGACGGACGGAATCAAATCAATACGTGTGCGGCACGCGTGACCACACCGCACGTTGTCGCACTGAAAATCGATTAACCACGCTGTTTCCGAAAGCTTCTCCATCGCGCGTGCGATCGAGCGCGAGCCACAATGCGGGCATGCAATCGAAAATCTCACGACACCCCCCGTACGCGTTTGGTTGTGCGCGAATTGACTGGCCCACGCAGCCCAGGCGCAACCCCGGTGTGAATCTCCAGCACGACATGTGGATTCGGAGCCTGCGCGGGCGACAGCGAGAACAGGATTTCGAAACTGGCCGGAGCACGGTATCCGCACGACTCACAACAGAAGTACAGGCGACGCAACAGGACACCGAGTTGCTCGCTGTGCCGCACTTCCAATTCTTCGCCACACGATGGGCACTCCATGACCATCGTGCGCGGCTGATCGACGCATTCGCTCATGACGCCACCCATCGCGTTTCGCGTGTCCAAATCGAGGGGCGGCCTCTCGCTTCCGCAAGCGCGTAGTCCGCAAGCCAATCCCCTACGTCATCGGGACTCACGTGAATTTGCTCGACCGCACGTGCAACCGGCCGTGCGTGCAGATCGGAACGCGCATGCCTATCCGGGACATCGGCCGTGCGCCACGAATTCGTCGTCGGCGCACCCCTTCCCGCAGGCTCGCTGTTATCGGCGCGATCGTAGTCAGCGATCCAGTCGTCTAAGTCGCTCGAATCAGGCGTTTGACTCTGCGTACAGTTATTGACACAAGTCCAAGGGCGCGCTTCGCGCGCTAACCCCAATCCCAACTCCCAACTCTTGCGGCTCGAATGACGC
>NZ_JARUXJ010000257.1:0-8667 GCF_031451465.1 Caballeronia sp. LZ003
GCTATCGCCTTGAACGAATCGCTTCATCTCGCTCGCCTCCGCTATCGGATACGAAAATCATAACGCTTCAAAATGACGTTTTGACACGGTCTGGGCCACGTGCAGTCATATGCTTCGAGGAAGAAAGAGCAGTCAGACGGCCGCCCAGCATCGTAAAGTTGCCGACGAGGGTTTCAACATCGAGTGATTGTGCCGCAGAATAGCGGCACGCTCAAGACGTATCGCGGCTTGTCGCACGGCATGTTGACAGTGAACGCGATACGCTTAACGCCGATCTGCTCGCATTCGTGCAAAGCCGAAGGCGAAGCACGCTGTCTTCTGCCATTCGCACTGTTGATGGAGCGGTTACTCGAGCTGCTGGTCCGATCACAAATCCGCCCGAGGCCTAATACACGAATATCGACCGTTGCTAACCCTGATCGACATGACCGCCTAGAAAAAGCTCGGATGCTGGTGGCGCGATGGCACGCGACCGTTACTTTGGCAGCTTGTCGATGCTTTCCAAGTGGTGGCTGTTAGAACTTAGGGCGAATACCGACGACGGCCAATACTTGATTCTGCGTCGACGAAGCGCTGGCTCCTGTCAAGTTGGCTACCGCTTTGTTGCCGGTAGAGTCGGTCCCTGAAGCGTGCTGATAGACCACGTCCGCGTAAACGTCAGTACGTTTCGAGAGCAGATAGTCGGCGCCTATAACACCTTGATGATACTGTGCATCGTTCACACCATAGCCTTTCGTGTAGTTGTAGCCTATCCCAAAGGAAGTGGACGGCGTGAACTGATAGCGGACGTTCAATTCACCATTATGAAACTTTGCATCGCCGCCCGCGCCCGTTGCCGGCAACCCTGCCAAGGTGCCGATGTCCTTGAACTGCGTTTTGCTGTACGTCGCGAGCCCGCACCCTTTTTCGATTACACGATCACCCATGAGACGATGCGTGTGGGCGGCGCGTCGTTCTTCGTGTTGACGAAAATCGCCGACTGCTTGGCGAGCCATTACGCGCTTCACGGTCGGACGCAGCGCCTGGCGAGCGATCGACTGACCCGTTTCATGGAATGCGTGATCTCCTCGATCGATCTGTTCGACGAAGAGTTCGACACGAGCATCGCCATCGAAATCGAGAGTTGTGACACGGAGGGCGCGCTGCGCGTGACGGCAAGCGGCCTGCAGCATGCTCCGGGACCGTCGGGGATGACGCCCGTGTTCGAGCGCTGGAAACACCAGACGACTGTCCACTTCTAAAGCGCGAGCGGCTATGACACACGAAGTCGACGAGCAACAACCGCCCGAAAGACGTGGACTTGTCGGAGATCGACCGAAAAGATCTGATCCGGCAATTCGAACAGGCTTACGGGTGCAGTTACGAGGTTATCCCAAGACCAGATACGGGCTTCGATTGCGATAAGAACGGCATGTACTCGAATCGAGCACGCGCGTGGGATGGGAGATGTACTGCGCGGCCTTGGGTCTGGGTGTGGACCCGTTTTCCGGCGAGCGGTTGCCCGGCGCTATTGTGCGCAAAGGCTGATGCTCACAGGCGCCCATTGCCCGAGCTAAACCAGCGACGCCAGACTTTATGTCATAAAACGCCCGCTGACCCCGATAAATCAAGCGGGCGTTTTAGCGACGTAAGGCGAAGCGGGTTATTTAGGGTGCGCGCTGATGAAGTTTTTTATGGTGGCGTACCGGGCCTTTTTGGTGCCGTCATACTTCAAAACGCCATAGTTCATCTCGTCACCAGTAAGCGGCGTACTGGTATCTCCGGCAGCGTCGATGATTTGATAGTAATCGCAGCCTGTGATGTTGTACTGCGCAGCCACAGAGACCCATTTCGCCATCAAGTTCGGTCCGATAACGGCATTCTTTACGCTGGTTTCATTGCTTCCGTAAACATTCCAATTCGCACCAAACTCGTTGATCCGGATAGGTTTGCCCCAAGTTGCGGCATGCGCCAGCAGATTATACCCACCCTCCGAGCTCTCGGGGTTGTCATTGTTCGAGTTGGAATTGGTGTACCAGTGAAGCGCCACCAAATCGACGACCACTTTGGTGTGGCCACTCGTGCCATCCGGCTGAGTACCGGCGAATAGCATGTCATTAAAGGCCGTGTGAAGCCAGGTAATCCCAGCCATCATAATCGGCGTCGTTAAATCAGCTGTGCGGATGCCAGCGATCACGCCCAGAAAATAACCGCGGATGACAGTGAACCGACGGTTATCGTAGTGACTGGGCTGAATACCGTTGTAACTTCCCGAGAGCAAGGCATACGAGTCCTCCTCATTACCTATTTCGTACCACGGTACATAACCTTTCAGCGCCGCCGCGGTCTGCCCGATCGCATAACCGACGTTATAGGCCGATGTCTCGGTTGCCGTGTGTCCGTCCTGCGTTGGATCATAGTCGCCCTCGATGTTGGGATAAACGCAAATACCGTTCGGCGTAGCATAATTATTGATAAAATCTTGCCAAATCGCCACTTCGCCACCCCAGCCCGCAAAGCCGTTCCGAAAAGTCTTCATGCCGAGATCTTTCATTGCAGCGACGATGACATTATAGACCGCCGCAGTTGGCTGGACACCTTGTCGATCAACCCCGCTACCGCCCCAATCGAAATGACCATTCACGCCATAGAAAGTAGGTTGGACGGGGCTAGGGTAGTTGTTTCCGCGGGGATCAGTGGTCTGATTCCAGGTGTTGGTCGATGAATCGTACTCGTAATAGTTCTGATCGTCTCCAAGCACATAAAACGATTTGCCATAGTACAGCAAAGAAAGAACATGATCCGTATTGCCGATTTGCACGCCGTTTTTGTACACGACGTTCGCATATGTAGGATCGTCGTGTAGCGTCCAGATGCCGCCTGCAGCATCGATAAGCGAGGCCGCGTTGCTTGAGATGGTAGCACCATTCGCGCTTTCGACCACTTGGTTCCACGAATTCGATGTCGCATTGAATTCGTAATAGTTCTGGTCATCGCCAAGCGCATAAAACGCTTTGCCAACGTATAACAAGGACAGTACATGATCGGTATTCCCGATTTGCACGCCGTTTTTATAGACCACGTTGCCGTAGGTCGGATCGTTGTGCAAGGTCCAAACACCCCCCGCCGCATCAACAATCGAGGCAGTGTTGCTCGAAATAACGGTCCCGTCAGCCGATTCGGGAACGGTCTTGTTGAAGGGAACGTTCACAGTATCGCCAGAACTGTTGTGCAATACGTAGGTATTCGCGCCGATTGGCGACGCAGATACATCCACCGCGTCGCTGAAAGACTGCGGCGCAAGCTCCTTTCCATCAATTGATTGCGTGCTTGTGCCGACGATGGTGAGAATGTTTCCATTCAAGGTTGCGCTTGTTACGCTAAGTGCCATGCTTGCTCCTTTTTGTGGACTACGAGATAGAAGTAAATGCCGCCAGCAGAATCGGTTATCTTGAAGACCTAACCCAACTTACGTCTTTTACTTGAACCCAAAATTATTCAACACAACGTGGAACAGGCAGTTGTAGCGGTTTGCCATGACTTCGGCGATGGCCGCGGCACACGACAATCACTAGTCTGAGGCGGCGGGCAACTATTCATTGCTTTGACGATATCTCTCAATACGACGACTATCGGGCATTTCGGCGTTCACGATTTATTCGATGATTCGAGACAGCGCGTCTTGCAACCTCGGCGAAGCGGACTGCAGAGTGAACGCATGAGTGCCTGCTATCCGAAGAGCGTGTGAAAGAAGACGGTTGTCGTTTTCATCCTAGATCTCTTATCCGCTGTGGGCACTTATCAGCGCCAGTCGATTGTTGCACACGATAATGATCATATCAATACCGAAAACTGCTTTACTCTCGGTGATCGCCGAATGTTTGTTTGACGCCGTACAGTCCAAAACTGGGAGACTGGTTACTCTTTCCAACGAATCTCTGACGCTCGCAACCAAAACAACGTTTAAACAATGCCTTCAGCGACTATCAGTAACACCCCCGAAATGCGGAAGTTTCGACACCGTGACGGCGCTTCAGTAAACACGAATACGCCGCCGGCGCCGGGGAAATCACGGGAAGCTGACGCGCTCCCTAGCGGCGATTCTCTTGCGCCCCTTTCAGTGTTTCATGAACCTTGGTGGCTCGACATCGCTACTGATGGAAACTGGAGCATTGCGAAGGTCCTACAAGACGGCGAAGTCTTGGCGCAGATGCCCTATTCCTTGATTAAGCGAGGACCCTGGCAAACGTCACATATGCCTTCGCTAACTAGAACGCTCGGTCCAGTGTTCAAAGAAAATGAGAAAGATCCGGTGCGGGCAATGGCTGAGCGCGTGAGCCTCACCAATGAGTTGATCGCACAGATCCCGACGGTCCATAGCTTCTACCAAATCTTTGATCCGCGCGTCGAAGATGCACTGGCGTTTGGGTTGAAGGGATTCACGGTATCAACCCGTTACACGCTTCAGTTTCCAGTTGGACGAACTGTGGAAGATTTATGGAAGGGCTTGCATTATAAGACGCGGAACATGGTTCGTACCGGTCAAAAGTTCGTGACTATCCAGCCGCTTGCGCCGGACGAATTTAACCGGTTTTACGATAGCAACCTTGAGGCTCGAAGCCGTAAGAACATCTACGGGTCGCAAGTCATGCACCGACTTGTTACCGAATTCACTCAGCGCGGCGCAGGATACGTTCTTGGAGCCTACAACGCTGACGGGGCCCTCGTCGCGGCAATCGGTGTGGCCATGGACTCGCATGCGGCGTATTACATCTTGTCGTCCCGCACGCAAAATGCCCATGGCGGCGCGATCAGCGTTCTAGTTTGGGAAGCCATCAAGAACGCCGCCGAGCGAAATTTAACATTTGATTTCGACGGCATTCCCAACGAGAATACGTTTAAATTTTTGAGCGGCTTCCGGCCAACACTTAAGCCGCGGCTCGTGATAGAACGACATAGCCCGATATGGTCTGCGGCGAAGGCCGGCCGGCGACTATTTCGCCGAGGTGGGTCCGACTGGTTCGTCACAACGGTGTGAAACCTCTCCATAGGATGGAACATGAAGAACAATTTTACGTCTTGGGTCGCGTTTCAACTTCGTGAAGTCCGCGAATGGGTACAGGCGATCACGCCGCTTTTCAAGCGTGATCGTAAGCATTGCGAGTACGATATCCGCGGAAAATAGGCGGTTAGCATTTGGCCGATGTTCGGCTGACAACGGTGCGGGTATTGCCGCGCCGATCCAAATGACCCAAAACACGAAAGAAAACGTGGTCTGCAACCGTTGTTGGAAATTTGGAGATGAGTAGCTCTAGCGCGCATACGGGCGCGTTAGTCACTTTTCCCGTCGTGCACAGCATTCGAATGCGACTGTCACGACGCGTCCCGAGACGAGCTGCCCGCGTGTGTGGCAACACTAGGCAGTTTCGGTGCCTGCATAGCTGGCACCCACTGCAATCTGGTTACACAATCGCATTTGGGCATATCATTGCCGAAGCAAAGCAGCGGATGTTATACAGCGTGACTTCGGCTATTGTCGCAGGGCTGCGTCAAATGCGGCTTCTTGCCCGTCGCCTCTCGCTTGCTGAGACCCGACGCACTCTCAGCAGCTGATCGCCGTTAAGCGTCCCAGCCTCGTAGACGGCGACCATGGCGGTCTAAATCTTTGCGTTGGTGAAGCGCGCTTGTTTCGGGCGCGGTCGCGGCGTCTAGACATCGATCGTTCCGGATGCGCGCAGACGGATCCAGGTCATGCCTTCACTCAGCCCGGCAAGCACGGCCTCATACTCGTTGTCGAAGATGCGTGCGTGCCTGAACCGGTGCACAAACCGCCCGCGCTCGGCATCGTGCTGTTCCACGCCTATCGAACATACGATGCCTTCCGTCACCTGCTCCGTGTTGCAGGTGATGCTCCAGTCCGTATCGTCCACTTGTCCCTTGAGCGACATGACGCTCTCCTTGTATTGATAAACGCATTCCTTGGCACGCGAATCCGAACGTCTGATACACGAGGAGCCAGCTTGGCGTCGCCAGAAACGCCCGGGCCATCCCGTGACCGACTCTACGAGTATCGCGCTACGCGCCCTTGAGCCAGATCAACCGATCATGTCGCGAGTCTCGCCTTGTGATCGCTTGATTTGAGTCAAGGACGGACGTCCGGACATCCGTAGACTTGGCTTGCAGCAAGGTCAATCCTCTCCAGGGAAGTTCGCCATGTACGCCCGCATTCTCGCGCCGGTCGACGGTAGCACTATCTCCTCGCATGCTTTCGACGAGGCCCTGAAAGTCGCGCGAGCCAACGACGCGATACTCCAGCCGCTCTATGTCGTCGATCCGCAGCCTCTCGCCTACGACACCACCGCTACCTTCTATTCCGACATGCGCGACGCGCTTCTCGAAGAGGGCCGACGCGTCACTGCACAAGCCGCCGAGCGCATGACCCGGGAAGGCGTGAAAGGAACCCCGCGCTTGAGCGAAGTCGAGCTGACAGGTGATGACATCGCCCAGCGCATCGCGACTTGCGCGGAGGAATTCGGCGCGGACCTCGTCGTGATGGGCACGCATGGCCGGCGCGGCTGGCGACGTCTCGTGCTCGGCAGCGTCGCGGAGCGCTTCATGCGACTGGCGCGCGTCCCGGTCATGCTCATGCCGGGACGCGAAGCCGAAGCTCGGGCGAAACCCGGGGAGCCGGCAGCGCAGTCAGCCGGCTGAGCGTCGCACGAGTCTCGCGCGCGACTGCGCACTCTGCATAGGTCACGCGGTTCGCATGGACCTCGCCGAACCGAGCACAGCGAATGTCAGGCGCTTGCTCAGCTCAAGGGATCGGCGATAATTGATCGAGCTTTCGCTCCCGTGCGGTCCGCCCACGCGCGTCCGCAGACTATCGGTGCTTGTCACCAGGTCCCTATGAGCAGAAACGAACGCCGACCTTCCATACTCATGAATGGTGCGCCCGGCTGGCGCACCGGGTCGCGCCATGGGATCGCGCTGGCAGCATTGGTTGCGGCGGCCTTGATCGTCGCATGGTCGACCGGACTTCAACGCCTGTTGTCCGCTTGCGCGCTCAGCGGACTCGCGCAATTCTGGTTGTGGGCGGGCGCGGTGACGTCGACCCTGCTGCTGACCGCATCGATCCTGCTTTTCGGCGCGCAGCGCACCGCGCGCGCCTCGGCCGACCGCGCCGTTCTTGGCCAAAAGCGGCTGGAGGGTATCCTCCGCTCCACGACGGAGGCCACTATCACGGTCGATTCGGCGCAGCGCATCGTGATGTTCAATCCGATGGCGGAGAAGGTCTTCCGCTGCAATTCGAGCGACGCGATAGGCGCGCCGCTGTCTCGCCTGATACCTGAACGCTATCGCGCGGGACATGAGCGCCAAGTCAGGCTTTTCGAACGAACAGGCGTATCGGATCGCCAGATGGGCGGGAGCCGCGTAATGCACGGGCTGCGCGCGGACGGCGAGGAGTTTCCTCTCGAGGCATCGATATCGCAGACCGAAGACGGTGACGGCAAGCTGCTCACCGTCATCCTGCGCGACGTGACCGAGCGCGTGAAAGCAGAAGCCATCCTCAGGCAATCGCGCGAGGAACTTCGCGCGCTTTCTGCGAATCTTCAGCAGATGCGCGAGCAGGAAAAGAGCCGGATCGCGCGTGAACTGCATGACGACCTCGGCCAGACGCTCAGCGCATTGAAGATGGAAATGTCCGTGCTCAAGGCGCGGCTCGACGCGCAGGGCAAGTTCGACGATGGCATCGCCGCCCAAATGCAGCGCATGCTTGGCCTGGTCGACTGCAATATCGCGTCGCTCAGGCGCATCGCTGCGCATCAACGGCCGGTCATGCTCGACGATCTCGGTTTGCCGGCGGCCATCGACTGGCTCGTCGAGGATTTCATTCAGCGCCACGGCATCGAGGTCAGGCACGAGTTCGACACTGGCGATCTCGCGTTCAATACGGACGCGGCGACCGCTGTTTTTCGCATCGTCGAAGAGGCGCTCACGAATATCGTTCGCCATGCGCACGCGAGCCGCGTCGATCTGTCGCTCAGCGCCGACCGCGACAATTGCGTGCTGCGCGTGGGCGACGACGGAATCGGCGCTTCGGCCTTGCCATCGGCGAACGCGAAATCGTTCGGCTTGCTGGGCGTGCGCGAGCGGGCGAACGCGCTGGGCGGGCGCGTCCAGATCGATTCGATGCCGGAAAGCGGCTTCGTGCTGACCGTAGTTCTGCCGCGCGACGCCGTGCGGGAAAAGGAATCGCAACCATGACGATAAAAGTGCTGATCGCGGACGACCACACGCTGGTACGCGACGGACTGCGCCATATTCTTGCCGACGCGAGCGGCTTCGAGGTCGCCGGCGAAGCGAGCGACGCGGCCAGTACGCTTGCTCTCGTTCGTTCGACGCCGGCGCACGTGCTGGTCCTCGATCTGTCGATGCCGGGCCGCAGCGGCCTCGATCTGCTCGGCCAGATCAAGGAGGAAAAGCCCGGCCTGCGCATTCTCGTACTCACCATGCACGCGGAGCAGCAATACGCCACGCGGGCGTTCAAGGCAGGCGCATCCGGCTATCTCACCAAGGAAAGCGCGAGCTCGGAACTGGTCTCTGCCGTGACCAAGGTCGCCGCGGGGGGCGCGTACGTGAGCCTCGCGATGGCTGAACGCTTCGCGCAGAACCTGAGCGGGCGCGCCG
>NZ_JARUXJ010000258.1:0-8295 GCF_031451465.1 Caballeronia sp. LZ003
CCGTTGCTCCCGGCTCCAGGGTTTCCTGCACGATGGCCACCTTCTCCTGGACCGAACGTCGACGACGGCGCTCCGGCTCGGTCAGAACTTCAATGCTTTCCACGATTTGCCTAGGCTTGAAACTAGTCACAAGATTCCCTCTTATTTTAAGGGGTGTCTCGTGTCCTGAGATTCAAGGGGCTACTCCACCTTACTCGTTCCGACAACTCGCAATCCCCGCAGACAAGCCGTCAACGCGCCCATCACCTCATGCATCCGCGTTGCTCGAAGACAGCGAAAGATAGTCCGCCGGGTTGACCGGTTCGCCATGCACCCGGACCTCGAAATGAAGATGCGGACCCGTCGAGCGACCGGTAGAACCAACCTTGGCGATCGGTTCGCGCGGCAGCACCTTCTGCCCGACGCGCACCTCGACCTTCGATGCGTGACCGTAGAGCGTGAAAATGCCGTTCCCATGATCGATCTCGACCGCGTTGCCGTAACCTGGCATCGGTCCGGCGTGGATCACGCGACCGCCGGCGGCCGCGAGGATCGCTGTGCCCGTCGGCGCGACCAGGTCCATGCCGGGGTGGAAACTGAGGTGGTGCGTGAAAGGGTCCAGGCGGTTGCCAAACGGCGAACTGGTGCGCCCCAGCACGAGCGGACGGCGGTCCGGAAAAGCCTCCCACGCCGTTTCGTGCCGTGCCGCGCGCTGTTCGAGCGTCGTAAGTGTCGCCGAGACGCAGTCGAGTTCGCCACGGATGACTTGCGCATCCGCCTGCACCTCGCTCGTTCGACAAGGCCGTGGCGGCAGTTCGGGACCGCCCGCCGCATCGCTGCCAGACCGGCGCGTCGATGTCGCCGCCGCCCGGATGGCAGGCGCACGCGGCTGCGCGCGCAGGCGCTGGTTCAATGCGCTCAAACTGTCCAGCTGATTGGTGAGGCGCTCGGCGCGCGCATTCAGCGAAGCACTAGCGGCCTGCAGCCGCGTGAATTCGGCGGCCGCATAGGGAGATTGCGCTGGGGCAGCGTCGGCAATGGAAGACCCTTCGGACCCGTGGCGAGCATGTAGCGGCTGGAGACCGTAGTGCCCGAGCGCGAGGCCGGCGGCCAGCGCAAACGCGACCGCCGAGCCCGCGGAGCCAACGATCGTGCGCAGCGCGCCGCGCCGCATCACGATATACAGATCGTTTTTCGAGCCCGATTTGATTGAAGCCATCTCTTTCTCCCAGCAATTAGCACGCGTTTTTGAGATAGTACGGATGCGTCGGCTCTACCCCTATCAGACAAGTCAGAGAAATTTGAGAAAAATGCGCGTCCGGCTCGAATTCTTAAAAACACGATAAAACGCAGGATTTACGACATTGATGGCTGAAAGCAAGGCGCACCATTACATTGAGGATTTTCGGGTCCAATGCTGCCAGACCGCCTTCTCCCGACGGTGTGTATAATCCGCGCGCTGTCAGAGAGATGTCGATAGTTGTCGAATCGCAATCAAGGACTCGACTCCTCACGAGTCAGTCATTCGATTTACCCGCATGCTCCTCGAATCGCAATATAAAAGTTTCAAGCCGCATCCGGATCGCCATTAATTTTAGTCACTAAATCATGTGGTTGGCTTTGCCAGAAGCCAAGAGGCCGCCTAGTCGCCAAGTCGTACTTACGCTTCCCATTGATTCAGCCCCAGCGATTTCACTCGCAATCCGACATCTTAAAAAATAGCGGAGACGTATTAAGGACGTGTCAAGTGTCACGTCTGTATATCAAGTAGTTTGCACTTCAAGGTTATTTGCAATGAGCATCAATATTTTTCAAATCCTGGAAACGGTCTTGAACGGCGACGTCATCAAGACTCTTTCCGCAGAACTCGGAATCGAGCCTGACCTAATAAGCCAGGTAACGAGTAAAGCAGCCCCGGCGCTCGTCGCGGCCCTTACAAACCGCGCCAGCACGACCGAAGGTGCGCGTCACGTTTTTGCGGCGATCGTGTCGCCCGAGGCGAACGGTCAGATTGCCAGCCAGATCTCTCAGTCGATCGCAAGCCCGGCGAAGCTGGCGGCATTCGAAGCCGGCGGTCGCGAAATGATCGGCAAGGCGACGGGTGCGGACACCAACGCACTGGCCGAAGCCATTGCGCGGCATTGCGGCACGTCGCCATCGGCGAGCCTTTCGTTGTGCGGCGTGGTCGGTGCAGCCTTGATGGGCATCCTGAAGCAGCACTTCACCCAAGCGCGTGGGTCGGTCGGGCAACTGCCTACGCTGCTCGGGCATCAGTTGCCGGAGGTTCATGCGCACCTGACGGATCACATCGCGAGCGTGCTCGGACTTGGGACCGTGACCACGTTCGGCGCGGCAATTCTGTCGAAGCTCAAGGATGTGTCGGCACATTTCGAGCATCCGCAATCCGAACCGGCTCCGCTGCCGGCCCGAACCATCCTGGCGCAAGTTAAACAAGAACGCAAAAAGCCGACGCACAAGCGCTCGCATGCGTGGCTGTGGTGGTTGCTCGCGCTTGCCGCGCTCGTGCTCGCAATTTTCGCGCTGCGTTCGTGCAACAGCGAAAGCTCGACTGCGCCGGTTGCACGCCCTGAACCGGCCAGTAACGCGGCCGTTGCTTCGACTCCCGCCGTTGCGTCTGCACCGGTTGATGCTTCGGCCGCCTTCGTAGCGAACGCCTCGGACGCTTTGGCTGCCGTTGCAGCGTCGGCGGCCGCGGCGACGCAGGACGCGCGCGTGTCGTTCACGGTCGATATTACCGGGATGCCGACGGTCACGGCGACGGTTGGCAGCGAAGCCGAGAAGGCGCAGTTGCTCGACGCCCTGACGAAGAAATTCGGCGAAGGCAAGTTCACAGCCAACATCACTGTCGACCCGGCAACGAAGCCGGCAGACTGGCTGACTCACCTCGACGGCCTCCTGCCGCTGATGGCCGTGCCGGGCGCCGAAGTGAAGGTCGTCGGGTCGCACGTCGAACTGGGCGGTTCGGTTGCCGATGTGAAGGCAGGCTGGCTCGATAAGCTCAAGGCGCTGTTCGGCTCGGGCTACGACATTAGTGTGTTCAACGTGCAGCAGGCCGTCGCGAGCGCGACGCAGTCATTCCGTGATGCGGTGAAGGGCTTCTTTGGCGCGAACGCATCGTGCGCGAATGCCGACGTGGCGAAGCTGCTGAACCTGCAAGTCATCAATTTCGCGACGGGCAAGTCGATGGTGCCGGTCACGGCAGCAGAAGATCTGCGTCAGTCGGCGAAGGTGCTGAAGACGTGCGCGAAGAGCAACAAGGCCGTCCAACTCGAAGTGGCGGGCTATTCGGACAACGTGGGCACGCCGGCGATGAACCTGGCACTGTCACGTCAGCGTGCGCAAGCAGTGCGCTCATATCTCGTCGCACACGGCGTGTCGGGATCGATGCTGAACGCGCAAGGCTATGGCGAAGCGACGCCTGTCGATAGCAACGATACCGAAAGCGGCCGCTTTCATAATCGCCGCATCGAGTTTCTGGCGAAGTAGTGAGATTGTGTAGATGACGAAGACTGCCCGGTGAAAGCCGGGCAGTTTCGTTTTGACAGCTGGTTCGCAGTGTGTCGTTGGATGGCGACGAAGTGCCCACCAATGGTGGTTGTCGCTAGCCTGGTGTAAGAAGCACTTACGCTTCGAGCTTGTTGCGATTCAAGAGTCTTTGAAATCGCGTCTGTTCAAACGCTCTTCGACGGGCGAAAAGCTATTGAACGAAATCGGCGACGAGTGCGCTGCATTCGTCGAGATTCACTTTCTTCGTTATCCCTAATGGGCCGAGATAATCCCGTGCCTTGGGGATTGCCGGCCTGCCAAGATTCCAGCGAAAGATAACAAGCAAGTCAGATGCAGCACTGGCGGCAGCGTGGCGATGTACTGCTCACACGGTCGTACTTATCAATGTGCATCTGAAATGGACTAACCCTTACTGCTGCGTCTGACGCTGCGTGCCAACCACTTCGACTTCCACGCGACGATCCGGCGCGAGGCAGGCGATAAGTTGCTTGCGGTTCTTCTGGTTGCAGCCCGTGGTGACCGGGTTGCGCTTGCCCTTGCTTTCCGCGTAGATATGGCTGGCGTCGATGCCCTTGCTGACGAGGTAAGCCTTGACAGCTTGCGCGCGACGCAACGACAGACGATTGTTGTACTTGTCCGAACCAAGGCGGTCGGTGTAGCCGGTAGCAACCACCACTTCCAGATTCACCGTGCCGAGTTTCGTCGCGAGATCGTCGAGCGCGCTCTTGCCAGCGGGCTTCAGAACTGCCTTGTCGAAGTCGAACAGCGCGTCAGCCTGATAGCTATATCTGGTGTTCCCAATAATAGGCGCTGTATTAGGCGGTGCATCGGTCGGTCTCTGTGGCACGGCTGCTAACACCAGCGCCCCATCGCATTTTGCGTTGGCCGTAGCCGGGGTCCAAAATGCGTCGCGCCAGCAGAGTTCGTTCGTGCCGTTCGTCCACACGTACTCGCCCGTACCGTTCACCCAGTTGTCGTTCACGGCTTGTCGTGTGGCCGGTACGGACTGCGCTGAAGCTGATGCGGTGATAACCGCGGTAGCCGCAATGAATGCGAGCTTTGAAAATTTGATCATTTTCTTTTTTCTAAATGAAGTTCTTGAGCGCCAATTGCCCTTTACTGCGCGAGCGATTTTCGCATTGGAGCGCAATCTAATTGGTCAAGAAAAGTCACGGCATCGAATACGTTTCATGACAGTCGCAAAGTTCTTGCGAACGTGATTCGAAGATGCTAAATCGTCCGGCAGTGGGTTCGTAAGCAGGCGGTTGCGTTGGCGCATGCAGTGTCGAATGTCATCGCCCGATACGCGCAGCTTTTGTTCGATTCAGCGCATCTTGCGAACTGACGCTGATTGCTGACCTATTGCGATACACGGTGTGTACAGCGTTATTTCTGACCGGGCGAGCATTGGCCGCGAAGTAGCGCCCATTCCTCGCAGGACTGACCCCCAGGGAAATGGCACATGCCGACCTGGCCATTGACGGTATCGACGATTTGAAGCGTCCCGCCTTGGCGAGTGCAGTTGACGGAAGCCGGATTGGCCAGTCCTATCCGCGAAGCAGGTTGATCCAACGTTGCGCCCGCAGCCGATGACGATGGCTGCGCGCAGGCAGTCAACAAGAAGACGCCGGCAAATAGCGCAGTAAGAAGCTTGAACATGGTTAATCGATCTCCGATGCAAAAATCAGGAGAGGCTGACTATACCAACGGTCATGCCATTTATTCGACGGCGCTATGTTTTTGTACATTAGACGCGGCTTGCCGGTGCGCTTGTCTGTGGCATTCGTTGGGATGCCACTAGTTGATGTGCGTGTGTTGTATTCGAGATGACGGCGGCAAGTTGGTGATCGACGGCGTCAGTCAGAAGACGAGGCGGTCAAGAGCGCGCGACGCTATGGAAGTTGGCATAGGATTATTCATCTTTGACGCCCAAGGTTGCGTGTTTGCGGCTGCAAACGCTGGTGGTCGGAGTGCGGATGCCGACTTGTTGTTTCTGCTGGGATCGTCGCTTTGTGATGCGAACCGGCGGGCGATGCGATATGAGATCGAATAAGGAAGTGGGCTTCGATTTGCTTGTCGGCGGGATAGAATCTTTCGCGGCGGAGCGGGGTACGCGGTTTGAGGTGGTGTGTACGCCGGTCCGCTGTTTGTAGTTGCGCGTTACCCTTTTTTAAGGCGGTTCTTCGTTGCTTGAATTATCAATGACTTAGGGTTGGGCTTTAGAATTAGGGGGCTTGGGCTGTAGTGGCGTCTTTCTTTTACGGATCAAGAGGATAGCGGTTGGATCGTCTAGTTTGCTGCCGCGTAGGCAGCTGAGAAAGTGCTGCAACAGCTCTCGAACTGGCTCGGCGTGTTTGCTGCCGCGTAGGCAGCTGAGAAACTCGTGAGTTTGCTACGTGGCGGGCTTGTCGGGTTTGCTGCCGCGTAGGCAGCTGAGAAAGTCGCTTATCGGAATGCAGCTTCGAAAGCATCGTTTGCTGCCGCGTAGGCAGCTGAGAAAGAGCGGAACATGCCCGAGACAAACTCATCGATGTTTGCTGCCGCGTAGGCAGCTGAGAAACGCCTCGGACGTCGACGACACCGCAAGTCGATGGTTTGCTGCCGCGTAGGCAGCTGAGAAAGCCACGACTTCAGCGGTAATCGGCACGACGACGTTTGCTGCCGCGTAGGCAGCTGAGAAAAGCGAGCCGAAGGGCATACGACCACACGCCGATGTTTGCTGCCGCGTAGGCAGCTGAGAAAGCCCTCTTTCAGCAGACAGACCCATAGCATCGGTTTGCTGCCGCGTAGGCAGCTGAGAAAAGCTACAAAAGTCGCAAAAGCAGGCGACACGAGTTTGCTGCCGCGTAGGCAGCTGAGAAAGACGGGAAGAAGTGCTAATGATTGCGACACATGTTTGCTGCCGCGTAGGCAGCTGAGAAAGTTCAACTCAAGTGTGCCGTTCTTATCGAGTAGTTTGCTGCCGCGTAGGCAGCTGAGAAAGGCTGAAATTCGCTTCGCTCAAGTTTGCGCTCGTTTGCTGCCGCGTAGGCAGCTGAGAAAATGTCCGAGAAGTAGACGTTGAAGCCCATGATGTTTGCTGCCGCGTAGGCAGCTGAGAAAAAATTTGCATGATGTTCTCGCCGTTATGTTCGGTTTGCTGCCGCGTAGGCAGCTGAGAAATTCGTTTCGGTGGATGCGCGGTTAGCTGCGTCGTTTGCTGCCGCGTAGGCAGCTGAGAAAGAGACCGCGCTCGTCGAGCGCATAGATCCGGAGTTTGCTGCCGCGTAGGCAGCTGAGAAATGCCTCGTGAGTGAGACAGACGGCAAAGGCTTGTTTGCTGCCGCGTAGGCAGCTGAGAAACTGCAGCGATGTAATCGCGACGGGACAAAGACGTTTGCTGCCGCGTAGGCAGCTGAGAAAGAGACATTTACGGCAACGCCTATGGCGACATCGTTTGCTGCCGCGTAGGCAGCTGAGAAAAGCCCGGCCAGCAGCGCGCTCGTCAGCACCATGTTTGCTGCCGCGTAGGCAGCTGAGAAAATCAACGTGAGCAGCGCGGACCCGCATGAAGCGTTTGCTGCCGCGTAGGCAGCTGAGAAATTCCTTCGCCGGCGTAACATCGGCTTTATAGCGTTTGCTGCCGCGTAGGCAGCTGAGAAAATTGCCCCGGATCGAGCGTGATTGTTTTGCGCGTTTGCTGCCGCGTAGGCAGCTGAGAAAATATCGCCCGCTGTCCTGCCGTACCAATCTGTTGTTTGCTGCCGCGTAGGCAGCTGAGAAAGGCTTGCGGGCGCTTAGCAGCAGCATGTACACGTTTGCTGCCGCGTAGGCAGCTGAGAAAGGCCGTGGGCACCGCACCAAACCGTTGGATGTGTTTGCTGCCGCGTAGGCAGCTGAGAAAGTGCGAGTAATCGAACGGCGGCGGCTCGCCGCGTTTGCTGCCGCGTAGGCAGCTGAGAAAGGTCCGATTGCTGCAGCCGGCGCAATAACAACGTTTGCTGCCGCGTAGGCAGCTGAGAAAATCGGGCACACCGCCTTAGAGCCCCTTGGAAAGTTTGCTGCCGCGTAGGCAGCTGAGAAATTTTGAGCAAATCGGCGATCGTTTCATCTGACGTTTGCTGCCGCGTAGGCAGCTGAGAAATGAAGCCGCTCGCGCATCTTGTCGACGCTTGCGTTTGCTGCCGCGTAGGCAGCTGAGAAAATCAGCGCGATGCACGGCACGCACGCCATGCAGTTTGCTGCCGCGTAGGCAGCTGAGAAAGATCATCCAACGCATGCGGTCCGCTTCATAACGTTTGCTGCCGCGTAGGCAGCTGAGAAATTCGAACGCCTCGATGGCTGCGAGATGTCGGCGTTTGCTGCCGCGTAGGCAGCTGAGAAATCTGCGAGAGCGCATCTGGATTCTGGCAAACGTTTGCTGCCGCGTAGGCAGCTGAGAAACAGGTACCTTCATGAATCAATTGGTCGAAGCTGTTTGCTGCCGTGTAGGCAGCTGAGAAATGATCGGCGTTCCACAAGCCGCGTGCGTCGGAAGTTTGCTGCCGCGTAGGCAGCTGAGAAACTAGAAGTGCGTGCCAGTTTGAGCTAGCTATTGCTTGCTGCCGCGTGGGCAGCTGAGAAATCGTCGTGAATGAAGGCCGGACTGTTTTTTCGTTTGCTGCCGAGTAGGCGGACCTATCCGTAATTCTGTGGGCGAGGCATATTATTAGAGGTAAAAGTCATGGATATGCCGATGAAGAAGAAACGCACCGTCGCTTCTCAGGCAGCGGCCCGAGGGCCGCTGCCTGCCCTTCCGGAAGGTCTGCT
>NZ_JARUXJ010000259.1:0-8238 GCF_031451465.1 Caballeronia sp. LZ003
GAACGTGCCGCGCAGTCGGTGCGGTGTGAGCCCGACCACTTCACATGCGGCGTTTGCGGCGAACATCGCTCGACGCGTAAAACCCGCCTTGAACGCCTCACCGCTCTTGCGCGTCACGATCAGTCCGCATGCGTGGCGTATCGGATGCAGATAGTCAAGCAACCATCGAGGCACTGGTACGGGGTCGGCCTCGCGCCCTTTGGTCCGACCTGGCGTATAGGTGCCGCGCTCCCAGTCGAGCCACTCCCAACGCGCCGTGATGGTCTCCATTTCGCGCAGCCCCAATCCGAGCATCAACCGCACGGCGATCGACACGCCCGGCTGCCGAGCGGCCGCCGCATCCACTTCGATCAACCACTTCGAAGCCATCGACGCCGGCAACGTCGTGCGTGGCCTTTTCTGCAACTTGATCAACTTCACCGACCACGGCACCATCGGCAGGATGTTGCGCCGAACTGCCCAGTTGCACACGACCTTGATCGACTTGAGCCAATGATTGGCGCTCGCCCGGCTGTGCGTCTGCAAATGCTCAAGACGCGCCTGCTCAATGGCCCCGTTCGTCAACTGATCGACCGAAACATCGCCGAGCCCGTACAAATGCAAACGGGCGACCGTTCGCATCGACTTAATGTGCGCGCCGCTCACAATCGGCTCGTTGGCCGCAATCCATTTGACGAACAATTCCCGCAGCGTCGGCACCGGCTCGCGTCCTCTCGACCATAGTTTGGCGTCGTGGTAGGCGCGCGCCGCCACGGCTTCGGCCTTGTGCTTGACGCTCTCGCGTGTGCTGCGTTGCACCCGCGCGCCGTTCACCTGGAACCGGTAGTGCCAGCGTTTTCCAACACGAAATAACTGATAGCTCACCGCCTCGCCTCTTTATAGATCCCGAACGACTTCAATTCACCTCCGCGAAGCCGGTTTTTGGCAAGCACGATGAATTTGCCTGTGCGTTCGACAAAGCGATCGACGATCACCTCTCCGTTACGAAGTACTATGCGAACCCGGGCCCCCCGTGCGCAGCATGTATGCGGCGTCTTCATGACGGCTCCTAGGCGAGACTTTTGAAAAGCGCGTGAAACTGACGCAGCTTCTCCAGGTCGGCGCTGTCTTGTGCTTGCTGCTGTTCGATCGTCAGCGCCGCGGTCTCCACGTCAGAGGCTAGCTCCGTCAGATCCCCGGCGAGCTTGCGCGCGCGACCGGAAAGCGCGGACAGAATGTCGAGCACCGAATGGCTCGGCACGCTACCCCCTGAGCTGGATTCGATTTGTTTCGCTGCTACGGTCACCATGCTCTCCTTTTCTCTTACTTCCACGCGCTGAAAGCGCCCCTTGAACTTCTCGCGGACCAAACCAGCGTCCTGCAACCGAAGCAAGCACCCATCGAGCACCGCGACATCAGGCGAGCTCTTCGTCACTCGCCGCAGATGCATCGCGATCTCGTTGCGCGACCATGCGTCTTGCTTCGGCACCATCTCCAGCACTTTCTTCGCAATCGCAGATTGCCCGCTCAGCGCCGCTTGAAATCTTGCTGGTGTCATACCTTGCTTCCTTCCGATATCGGCGCATCCGGCGCCATCCATGTGTGATCGCCGCTATCGCGAAACGCGGTAAGTGATTTCCGGTTATCGGCATACAGGCAATCGACCCACGCGTATTCGTGATCGACCCAATCTGATCTTGAGATCGAGCCGCGGTATCCCACTGGGATGAATGCCAGCGCGTTGACCTTGTATTGCTCGTCGCCTCGGCCGCTCGGATTGCGATGCCGCACGCGGCGCAAGCCATGAACCATCGTTGTGATCGGCGCTTTCTGCGTCATGATCGTGTAGCGGCCGCGCATGCCGCGATCTGTCACGAGACCGACAACAGGGACGCGCACGGTTAGCACTATTGGCTGCATCGTTTTCACCATGCTTGCGCCACCTCCCGCTTTGCCAAGGTGAGGAAGTACGGGATGCCCAGCAGCGCCGCAACGATGGATTCGCGTTGCCACACCAGAACGCCGAGGATCGCCATCGTGCTCACGAAATCGTAGAAGGCATTCACGGGATAGCCGTGCTCGTAATCCTTCGCGGACACGAGTAAGGCCGCAATCCACATGATTTCGGCGATGACACAGAGGTAGGCGATGGCGACATCCCGTGCGAGCGCGTGACCGCCCTCGACCCACAGGTATAGGCAGATGACGAGTAACACGTCGAACAGGACGGCTCGGGCGAGCTTTTGAGCGTTCATGAATTTTGACTCCAACGAACAGGGTTGAAACGACAGGTCGATACGCTGGACACGTATTGCCAGTCGGGCAGCAGTGCGCAATTCGCAAAGCCAAGGCGATGCATGGGCTCAAGGCCCGGCGTCTTGACCGCGTATCGGCAGGTTTGGCAGTCCTTCGCACCGAGTTCTGTACCGAGCAGGTCGCCTTGCTGATTCGAGGCGGCGCGGTTCGAGCTACGCTTGCTCATGCCGCCTCCGTGTTGCCGTGTCGATCTCGCGGGATGTCGTTGAAGTAGGCGTACAGCGCCTCGTAGTGCTCCTCGCTTTCGCGGCCGACCGTGCGCAGCATGTCCTCCATCCATCCGCCTGGGCCGGCGGCCTTGAACACGCGGGCCTTGAAGCGCATGAACGTTTCGCCATCGCCCTGTTTCACGCCAAGCTGCTCGCCACGCGCCTCGATGCCGCTCGACGTGCGCCACCAGTCCGCAACGATCGTCCTCGCGCCGCCAGGCGGCGATGACGCCCCCGTCTCAGCTTTCACGGGGAAAAGCCCTGTCCAGCCACGAAGCACAGCCTCCTCGACTGTCACCTCGGGCAACTGGCCGCCCGCTGCGAGCGAAAGCAAACGTTTGACCGAAAGCGCAGCGGCCGTTCGCGTCCACGGTGCGTCCTTGTGCTTCGCCTCTCGGTGCTCGCACCACATCGCCCAGACCTCCGACGTGATTTCGTCCGGCAGTTCGAGATTTCGGATCTGCTCATGCAACGCAACTCGCGACGCACGTCGCGCAGGTTGCTTATCTAAGTTCTTCTCTTTCTCTTCTAAACCCTTCTTGCCCTCCACATTTGGTACCCCTTCGAGGGAAATGTGGAGGGGCTTCGAGGGAAATGTGGAGGGGCTTACATCCGGATTTGGAGGGGCTCCACATTTGGAGGGGCTCCGTTTTTGGTCCCCCTTAGCAGTACCAAATTTGGAGGGGCTCCGTTTATGGAGGGGCTTAGCATCTAACTCCTCCATAGACGGCGGACTCAATGAGATAGCATCCCCAGTGCGCTGATCGACCGCTTGAACTACGACAGAGCCAGATGGAGCGAGCATCTGATAAACGACAATGCTTTTCGTGCCGCCCATGCGACGCGGCGTCTCAGTCAGGAAACCAAGCGACACGAGCTTTTCGCGCGCTTTCCGAATGGTCTTGACGTCGAGCTCGGTGTCGAGCACAAGCTCGTCGTTCGTGACCCACGTGGTGTAGTCTTCGGCCGCCCAATGCGCATATGTTTTCAAGAGTGTCTTGGCCGCTGAATCGCCGACGTGCTGACGTTTGGCCCATTGATATGCGTAACCACTCATTGCTGGGCGCTCCTACGATGGCGAGCACAGTCGTCTGACTGACGGACGCGCTCGATCGCCTGCAGCCGGCTCGCGGCAGAGGCGATGATTTCGGGAAGAAGGCGCACCGACACCACGCCCGGCTCACCAATAAGCTTCGCGAGCGCATGAGGCGCGATCACTACCGCGTCCGATGCCACGGGCTGCATCCGCTGACATCCGTCGTGGTCGAAGTACATCAGCCAGCGACTGTCGAGCGGTCGAGCTTGGGGCGACTCAGCGGTTTGAGCTTCACGCTCAAGAAGATCCAATACCCACCGGCGAAATGCAGCGGCTTTTGAGGTGCGTGCGAGCATGCCCAGCAAGTGCGCGCCGCGTAGCGAGAAGATGCGTACCTGCTGATCGCCACCCGCTGTGGGGAGCGTTACAACGGCGGTCATGCTGTCGGTGAATTCGGCAGCGTTGCGCTCGAATACCTGCTGCACCTTGTGAGGATTGGCGTAGCCCAAGGCTACCCCAATCTGGCGTAGACTTAGCCAACGCAGACCCTCACGGTCGATAACGTCGAAGCGGTAGCTCTGAAAGGAAAGGGATTGCGTTTGCTCAGGACGAGCGCGGACGTTAGCACGCATGGCGGGCTCCTTTGTGTGGGACAAAGGCCCGCCGCTCATTTCGACGTGAGGGGTGGCGGGCCCGACAGCGGGGGTCGAAAACCGGCCACAAAGGCAAACCGGCCCAGCCGAAGCTGGCCCCGCCCGGCCCGCCATTGAAAGAGGCGTGCAGAGACGAAGGGACGATAAAAAAGCCGCTTGCGCGGCGGCTCGTCCGCCTTTGTGACACCGGGTTTCGACGCCCGCAGCTCGGTTGTCTACCGAGATGATCGAAGTATAGGCAACAGCGCCGGTGGCGGTCAAGCGACACAAGTCTTGCGCCGGATACGTCAATGACGTATGATGGCCGCAATGCATACGATTATCGAAACACATGTTTTTATGGAAGACGCTCGGTCTTTGTGGAGCGAAGACGAACGTGGCGCGTTTTGCGCGTGGATTGCCGCAAATCCTTTGGCGGGTGACGTTGTTCCGGGTTCGGGTGGATGCCGAAAGGTGCGCTGGGGACGACCCGGCATGGGTAAACGCGGCGGTGTCCGCGTTATTTACTACAACCGGCTCGAAAACGGCGAAATTTGGTTGTTGGTTATTTATGCCAAGAACGTGCGAGGCAACATTCCTGCGCACACCCTTAAAGCCATTAAGGAATCGATTCAAGATGAAACCGAATGAAGAAATGACCGGCGAAGAGCTCGGGAACAAGTTGCTTCGTGCTGTACGCGAAATGAAGGAAGGCCGTGCAGCACGCGTTACGCAGGTGGAACCATCTACAGCGTCCATCGCTCGCGACAAGAGCGGGCTATCGCAAAGTGAATTCGCCAAGCTCATAGGCGTCTCACTGCGCACGTTGCAGGAGTGGGAGCAAGGCCGGCGCAAACCGACAGGCGCCGCCCAAACCTTGTTGCGCGTAGCTGCGCTGCACCCGGAAGCGCTTCGGGATCTGCAAAGCACGTGACCGGACTCAGCTTTGTTCAAGCGGCTAAAAGCGACTAATTTCGATCGCGATACGCAGGCCAGAAACGAATTCCGCTGAATGTGAAGCACCTGTTCATGCGATTGATCCCCGGACACGCGACGCGGGGGAAAGGTATTCGTTATGACCTGTTTGCCGAAAGCGAAGCGTCCAAGCCTGAAATGCTCGCAAAGCCCGAAGGTGTTTCGCTCAGTATGTTGGTGCTGACCTTCGTCGCGGAAGGGTTGGGACGTCGAGAGCATGCGCATTAAGCCTCCGCGCACCGCGCGTCACGCTCAGCGAGCTGCCGCGCCATCCACTTGCCGGCAATCCATTCGAAACCTTTCGGGGTGAATTTCCAGTACTTGAATGCGTATTGCCGCTCGTCATCCGTCACGCCAACGCCAACTTCAACGCGGCCCGTCTCGACGTGCGTCTTATAGGGCTCCATGCGCTGCCGCTTGCCCGCGAGGAAGACCACGCCCAAGTCAACTCTCGGGCTATGTTTGATAGCGTTACTCATTGGTCACCCTACAGATCGTTATCGTGACCGCACGGCAGAGAGCCGTCGTCGTTCTGCTTTGCTCCGCAGCTGAGACAGATCTTTCGCGATTCCGCGGCTCCCGCATCGTCACGATCCTTCGCCTCTGCTAGCTCGATAAATTGAGCTCCTTCCTTCAATGTCGCCATTCACCATGCTCCTGCTCGGTAGTCTGTAATACCCAGCGCAACGCCTCAGCACGTTCACCCGACGACGCGCCCAACTCCTTCAAAATTTCCTTGCGGCTTCGCATCCTGGGCGTGCGTTCGCCAAGCGCCTCGCGCTGCGCTCGGGCGCGTGCATGACCAGCGACGTTCGCGCCGGCAGCAACTAGCTCCCGAACCTTCTCGCGCTGCTGCGCCGGTGGGAGTTTCGAAAGGTGACGGGCGTGAGTGACGTTGATGCGCGCGCTTTCGATCGCTTTGCGAACATCAGCGCAACATTCGAGCAGTGCGAGCGTTGCCCGTACCGTGGCCGCCGAACAGCCAAAGATCGTCGCGAGCTCTGCCTCGCTGTAGCCGAAGGCCATCACGCGGCGCATCTTCTCTGCGCGGCCAAGAGGGGTGTCTGCCTCCCGGAGCTCGTTCTCGCTGATGATCGCGGTCAGCGCCGTGCGCCTCTCGCCTCGATGGACTTGCCCGGGGACCTGGAGCAGCGGTTCGCCGCGCGCACGCCGCCATTCATTCGCCAGGCGCGCCGCCTTAACGCGTTGTCGCCCAACCGCAACTTCCGTTTCGCCCGTCTCGGTGTTCTTCATCACTGAGATCGGCTGAAGCACACCCTGGAAATCGATGTTCCGAGCGAGATCCTCGTTCACCGGCAGATCAACGCGCGGGTCATACAGCGGCGAAGCCGTATCCGTCACCAGCACCAGCTTGTCGGGGTCGAAGAACAGCAGGTTTGTCTTCCCCGACGCGCCGTATGCATCAATCGAGTTCTTTGCCATCGGTCGTATCCATCAGATCTCACCGCTAAAGAAGTTACGAACGCATGATTTGTCGCCGCAAGGATCAGCAACGGCGCCCGGTAAATCTTTAATAGTTGTACTAACACACAAAGAATCACTCAACGACTGCGCTCCTTCCGCCCTATCGTTTAACCGACCGCTCCGGCGCTTTGCGCATACTTTCCTGTATTGCCTCTGCTGCGTCTTTGCGTGTCACGTTGAAGCCCGCCATCGGCAGTGGCGTTGCTGGTTCATAGGCAAAGCGCCGTTGCGACAGCATTTCGTTCGCGCCGGTTTCAATCTGGAAGGCCTCGCGACGTTCCTACTTCATCTGCGTGATAACCGCTCCGAGTGTTTCGCGGGTTGCATTTCTAAGCATCTGCTGGTGCCGCTCGATGTGCATTCTTGGTTTCCTCTTTGTAAGGCGGGGCTTAAGCCCCTGGCATCACGCTTTCGCAACATGACACAGCTTTTGAGCCGCAGACTCCGTGACTCAATCGAACGACAATAAGACGTCATTCCCTGTTTATGCTTAGGTATCAACGAAGTTTTGACGGATTTGACGCCGGGAATGAGCTGACCGTCGACAACGACGCGGCCGTTTGACGAGCGACCGCTGAGGGATGCTTCAATCATTACGATTGCGGTCCCTTTCGGCCGGGTGAAGGAAAAGTTGCATCGAAAAGCCAAAGCGCTAGCCATACTTCTCCGTGACATTGCAGTTCCTGTAAATAGGCGACTCGAGCGCCAGGCATCGACTTGAATTCCGTAGAAATGACCAGCGAACCGCGGGCCGCAGATCTTCGCACCGCACCACACCATTGCTCTGTTCTTCGATGTTGATGCACAGCTGAACGTCGAATTCGGCCTTTGCGCTGATCGCTTTACGCAGATATCCAATGGTTGTGTTGCAGCGTCGAGCGAACTCCGCCTGCTCTTGGGGAGACTTAGAGTTGAGATATGCGCGCAGGGCTTCCATGACCCCGACGATACCCTTGGGTAAGAATCTCGTCAATACCTAAGGGGAATTTACCTGAGAGTAACATTAGGCTGAAATGATCCAATGAACAAATTTGAGCGAAGGCGACTCCGCCTTATCGAAATCCGCGACCGTTTTTGCGGTGGTACTGCAACTGGACTCGCGAAGAAACTCGGGAAATCTGATTCCTACGTTACGAGAATGCTGTGGCCAGAGGACCGAAATGGCCGGAAACGCATTGGTGAGGCGATGGTCGATCAGATAGAAGAAGCGTTTGGTTGGAAGCGAGGCACGTTTGATTCGGAGCAACTGCCCGGTGTCACTGGTGCCGCTTCGAAAGATGATCGACGTGAAAAGGCGAGGCTGGAGTGGGGTAGCCAAACGTTTGCGACAGATAGTAAGCTCGTCGAGCGTAACATTGAGGCGGGTCCAGACATCCGGGGCAAGGTGCCATTGATCTCTTGGGTCCAGGCTGGCGCTTGGGAGTCGTTTGTGGATGATTTAGCTGTTGGCGACGCGGAAGATTGGTTGCTCTCGCCGATCGCCACCTCCAAGAATGCTTATTTCCTCCGTGTCAAAGGGTTAAGCATGTTCAACCCCACAGGCGAGCCCTCCTTCAACGAAAACGATCTGATCCTTGTTGAGCCGCAATGCTGCGCCCACTCCGGG
>NZ_JARUXJ010000260.1:0-8153 GCF_031451465.1 Caballeronia sp. LZ003
GCGAAAGGACTGTTCTTTTCGGCCGATGCGGCGGCTGGCGCTGATACGCCGCACTTGGAGATGCCTGCTGCCGTCGCGCAACTGAAGGCCGCGCTACAGCGCGTAACGGACCTTGCAGCGGCGACGACACAGGCCGGTGCCCATCCTGCCGACCGGGCTAAGCAGGCGGCGCTCCAGGACAGCCTGAACCAGCTTCGCGACGCGGGGCTGCTCGCGAGCGCCCCTGGCGGCATGGCATTCGTTACGCCGAAGTCGATACAGCACTCGGCGGGCGAGAACCTGATCGCGACCGCCCGAGACATGGACGTCAGCATGGCGAAACGTCTGCGCATGGCGGCGGGCGAGCTGATTTCGCTATGCGCGCATAAGCTCGGTATCAATCTGGTGGCGGCGAAAGGGAAACTGACTGCCGCAGCACTGACGGACGGCATGGACCTGTTCGCGCAGAAGCAGCTCCGCGTTGCGAGCGAGAGCGCGGACGTCCAGGTGGCCGCGAAGTCGAAAATCACGCTTAACAGCGGCGGGGCCTCGCTCGTGATCGAGAACGGCAACATGACCTTCCACTGTCCTGGCGCGTTCACCATGAAGGCGGGCTCGTTCATGTTCGTTGGCCCCGACAACATGCCGACCCAGTTGCCGTCCCTGCCGAAAAGCAGCCTGAAGATATCCGACCTGTATTCGTCATCTCACTGAAGCCATGATCATCAGCCCTCCCTTTCTTCCGGCGTCGGGCCTGACGACCAGCGACGCGTCGAACCCGGACCCCATGATGGACCTCATCGACCGGTTCGAGATCGGTCATCACGGAGCCTGGCCAGTCACCTTCGACCGGCGTTCTCATTGCGCCATCCATCTGAATCCGGGCGAGCAGACGGAACCTGTCCGCGCGATCGCCGATGGGGAAGTCGTTGCATACCGGATCTGCAGGAACGCCATCTCGGATGGCACGACTGATACGACGACCGGGCAGCCGGTGCTGAACTCGAATGCCGGCTTCGTCCTGCTGCGGCATAAGACCGACACGGGCGACGGGCGCACGATCACGTACTACTCGCTCTACATGCACCTGCTGGACATCACCAACCAGGAGCACATTGTCCCCCAACCTAACGATCCGCCGGAGACTGGCTCGGCGAACGCCTTACCCAAGTGGTTGCTCGATACGGGAGGAGGCAAGGACGGCGTGGTCCAGATCGGCGGCACGAAGAAGGTGTATCGCAAGGACATGCTTGGCTACGTTGGCCAGCATCAGGGCGTGGCACATCTGCACTTCGAAATCTTCATGACGGACGCCGATTTCACGGCCTGGTTCGAGAAGGTACAGATCGGGGTAAAAGAACCGGCCCAACCGACCACGGGCGACTACTGGGGGCACAGCTATTTCGTGATTTCTGGCCCGCAGGAGTTTTATCCGCAGCCGGCAGGCACGGATGAGATGTGGTTTCCCCGCGTGCCAGGCGGCTCGCTTGGTGCAGGCGATACGCTCTATGTCGAGGCATGGTTCAACAAGGGGCAGCGCTTTACGCGCGTGTGGATCGATAAGGGTGGCAGTGGCAACGTGACCTTGCTCACGCCCGCGCCCATTGCGGACCCATATGACAATGCCCAAAAACACTACGAATATGACATGTATGAGCGCGCGATGGCCCTTTATCCGGCGTGCCCGAGCGATGGTTATGAGATGCTGCGGTTTGGACGCATCTTGTCGGACCATCGAACGCTGACTGGGGCGGCTTGTGCCACCTGGCTCGCGGTGCCGTTTGACGAGAACGGCACACTTGGCTATATCAACATCGCCCCGGATGCCATCAAGAAGCTGTCTGACGCGGATTTTCCATTCTTTACGGGCTGGCAAAAGGTCGATGGCGACAACACGCCGTTCAGCGACGCCGGACGATGTGATCACGCCACGCTTTGCCAGCTGACCGGCATCCAGGATCCGCCGTCGTCGGCGCAACCGCTCGAAGCCGATCCGCACAATAGCAATGCGCTTGACCTACAGCTTGCCAGTTATGTACAGAACACGGAGGGTGTGGACGCAAAGCTCCGGGGGATGGTGTTCAAAGCTCGCAGCGAGTGGGATTCGTCCAACAACGAAGAACGCTACAAGGACTTGAACGATCCATATGGTTTTTTTGGGAGGCAGAAAGATACCAACCCTGATGGGTACGCCAAATTCACCAATTTTTTGAGCAAGTTCCAGTTTCTGGACAAAACGCCGCTTGCGGGGGAGCAACTTTGGTTCTTTCATCCGCTGGCCTTTATTCGGCATTTCAGGAAATGCGGATGGTTGAGCAAGAGAGAAATACTTCAACTCATTCCGTCCTTCGTTATCAGGAAGCCGGGGTCGCATAGCTCCATGAATCCGGGCGTGTGGGAGCAACCCAGCCTAGGATTCGCCGCGTCTCTGCTCGAAAATTTTGGCGTTAGTTTGAATAACTCAATGAGGAAATTTAAGCTCGATACCCCCCTTCGCCGAGCTTGCTTTATTGGGAACGCAACGCAAGAAACCGGCTGGTTTCACTATCTCACGGAAGGAAATCGTAGCGATAATGCAACGGACTTACATAATGGCTGGTTTGGGCGAGGTTTTCTTCAGCTAACTAATCCTGGCGGAAATATGGGAAGCGGGAATAACAACTACTATAAATATTTCAAGTTTATAGGCCGGAATCCAACGCTGCCACCGGGGCCGCAAGAGCTGCTGTGGCGTAACGAGATCGGGAGAGACGCTTTCCACGCCAGCCATAGTGCAGGTGCATATTGGGTATGGCCCAATAAGTCAGCACCCACAGCACACAATCTATCACTTCCGCAGGTCGATAGTGCAAACAAGTATGCCGATCTTCCTGCTGTAAATGAGAGAAGGACGATCAACACAAATTCAGGAATCAAAGTTTGGTACTACAATCAATCTTTCACGAATTGCGCGACGGCAGTTAACTACCCGGGTGCAACCGGCCGAATTCCACCAAATATGAATGGACTCGTCGACCGGTCCACCTCGTTTGTTAATGCGTTGGTAGTCTTGACTGACGTTACCCTCTTCAAAGGACAAAATCAGGAAGACGTATCGTGGCCAGAGAACTTTGAAAGGAGACGCGTCGCATGAGAAGAATAGTTCTGCTATGCCTTGTTTTTTCCTTAGGCACCGGAACCGCACGCGCGGCATCGATGGCTGATGATGGTGACTTGAAGAAAAATCTTTCGTCCTTGGAAAAGCAGTGTCAATATCAGTTGGATGAAAATCTTATCAATCGAATATCAAAATCATCATCAAAAGTCGATGAAAACGTCATTTCGATTGACTTTTATCTGACGATAAGACCAGCGAAGAGGGATGTTGAAGGGAAGTTAACATTTGCTTGCCTGACGACCAAAGCGGAGGCGTCAGAACAGAAAAGCTTAAAAAAAACTACGGCTTCCGCCGAAATTGCTTTGGAAGATTCTGGTGGTCGGTATGCGCGAGAAGTAGCGTGGCAGAGAAAATTTGAGGGTCAAGGATGGAATGGAACGATCGCTTACGTCAACGCAGTTTACGGTGATCAGCGAAAGCAACGAATTTCAGACTATTTTTTGATATGCCCCGATAAAAACGAATTAACCTGTTTTTCATTTGAAATTGTCAAATTTAAGCTTAGCAAAAGAGAGAGTAATCGGATTCCTGAGGCGCTTCTGGGAATTGAAATCGTCAATTATCGAAAATCGCGTTAAATAAGGTTATTTTTTAACTATCGCTTCAATTTTGGCTGTGCTCGTTGCGTGCGTTGAAGTTAGCGCATCGAAGGATGCCGCGAACGTACAGCATGCCAGCGGTCCTGTTTATTCGGTAGATTCTTGTGAATTCACAAAAGGAGATTTAGCTGGCGGGTCGTTTGATATTCAATGTGGTTCGCCTGCGGTAACTGGTGTATATAAATTTTCGAATTCTGCTGGGTCGGCGAATAGCGGTTCTGTCGACTTTAATATGACTTTTCATTGTCTGGCTGGGGCCAGTTTTGATGATATTGTCAATCAACTTTCCGCTAAACGGGTTAAAGGGGGGTGGATATCGATTGACACGGAAAATCCATTTAGTCGGACCAACATTTCAAGGAAAATATAAATTCCTTGGTGACAATTGGCGAGCTCTCGGATACAGTACGACGATATTGGTGGGCCTAAGCAAATTTAGAATTTTAAATATCTGCCTGAGCAAGAACGAAGGCTCGCAAGCCCTCTGTGTCAATGGGCCAGTAATGAGTGTATAAAACCCTAATGATGATCGGCTCCGCGTGCTTTTAAAGGTCGTGGAAAGTATAAAATTCGCAAATTAATCAATATGCAATCTTCCATCCGCAAAGGCGACAAACTCGAATGCGGCGGCGAAGTGGCAGGCGGCTTTCAGTGGTCCGAGATGTCGGGCCACCGCTGTTCGAAAGGGCGACGACGCGATTTGTGGGCATACTCTCAGATAGAGTAAGAAATCATCTTTGATTAGGAAATTAGCTGGATGAACTATGGCGATCCGAAAATATGTCTGCGCAGCATTGTTTTTCTTGCTTGGCGGCGCTGTGATGGCAGAAAATTTGCCAAGCGTGACCCTATCAAATGGTCATGCGTTCGTGACTACGCCGCGCGGAAAAAGCCAGATGATATCCGCGAAAAATCGAGCGATGGAATCAGATGCGAAGTTTATTGACTTAACATTCAATGGTTATGCTGATTTTGTGATGCTTAGAGATAGCGGGGCGAATCAGGAATTCTATGACGTTTATTTGTATTCAAAAGAGAAGGACGAGTATATTTATAATAAGCGTCTCAGCGATGTTCCGTGTTTGAGTGTTGACGAAAAGAACAAAGAATTAATCGGGCAGTGCTTCCATGAAAGCTCTTGTGAAAATTGGGAGGAGCACTATTCTGTTTCTTCGAATGGGAATATTTCTCTCGTGGAGCGAAAAGGGACTTATTGCGATCCGACCAATGGGCAGGGATATGCTTATATCGATCGTTTTCGAAATGGTAAAAAAATTTCTTCGAAAATTTCGCCCGTGGATAGCCAGTTGGCGCACTAAGTTATGCAAACCCCTATCCGTAAAGGCGACAAACTCGAACACGGCGGCGAAGTGACAGGCGGCTCGCCGTGGTTTGAGGTGATGGGCCGCCCGCTTGCCCGAAAGGGCGACGACGCGATCTGCGAGCAGCACGGACCGACCACTATCAACGAGGGCTATGCGAAATTTCCCGATCGCGACGGCAAAGAGGTCGCCCTCCATCATTATCGCTGCGCGTGCGGTTGCCGCTTGCTCTCGTCGCTGATGAATTTCAGCGTCGAGTAATGCCGGTCGATCTCTCTCCCGCCGGACGTCCCAGCGGGTATCCGCCGAGAATGCGTTTCTGGCCATGGGCGGCAACGTGGTTCGTATGTAACGTGTTCGGGCCGGTATTTGTGCTGCTTGCGTGGCCGAAGGGTGAGCCTGCGCGTGGCCTCGCGTTCTTGAGCTGGGTAGCCGGGGCACCGAACGGCGTGTTCCTGGGCCTGCTTGGCTTCGCACGCGCGGGTTACGAGGTGCTGTGGTATCGCGCGTACTGGCTCAACCACCATCGCGCCCTCTGGCTAGCGCAAAAGATAAGGTTCGCACAGCGCCCGCTGCATGTCGTTGATGCTGGGTATTGCCTACCACTGACGGGCAAATCCCTTGCCGAAGCTCTTGCAGGTAGACAGTCGCTCCTGAAGATGCAGAGCGCCCGACATGGCTCGGGTAAGGTCTCATGCAACCGCTTTGAGGACCATGACCCGTTGCTGTCCGGGCCGGCACTGGTCGGTGAAGAGGGAAGCGAGGGCGACGACGCAGGTGTGCTGATCGAGGTTGCTCCCGCTGTCCAGATGATCCGTGTCGCGATTGAACCGCTGGCCGGAAGTCTCCGGGCGTTGACCCGATATGAAAAGCAGTACTGGCCACAGGTACGCGTGCTGACCGCGCCAGAGACAGCGGGCCTGTATGTGGCTCATGTTCGGGAGGCGTTGCGGCTGGATGCGCTTCCGCCGCTCGAGGTGCAGGCCGTCCCCGCGACCGACGGCCTGCTGGTGGCCGACGGCTGGCTCGACGCGCGCGAGAGTCGTCCGCTCCTCGCAGTCGCCGCAGCATGGTACGACGAGGGCATCGACGAAGGCTGTGCCGAAGGGTGTGCGGCAGTGCTGTTCGATCCCGGTTACTTCAGGCTCCCGCCGGAAGTCCGCCACAAGGCTGTGTTGCACCGGCCCGTCCAAGCAATCGACGGTGGGGCTGAATACGGCTTCGCGAATGCCGCCATTTGGGGCAAGGCCAGGGCCACAGCGGTGACACGCGCGTGGATCACGCGCCCCGTTGAACACAGCGACCGCGCGCTCGCTGCCGCAGGTTTTCAGACCGCATCGAAGGACGCTGCACAGCACCGGCTCGATCGTATTGTCGGCAACGTGGGCGCGGCAAACGGCCTGCTAGCGATTGCAGCTGCCATAGAGGCTGGCGCCACAGACGGCCCGAAACTTGTTGTCGATGGCTTACAGTCGGCCATCCTCCACGTCATACCCGCAGAAAACACCAACGCTTCCTCGCATGACGACTCCCCAAAATAACCTGCAGAACATGCAACCCGACGCCGTCGCCAGTAACCCGGCTCCAAGCCGCGTGGCGATCTGGGGCATGCCCCTCGCCGCGCTCGTCCTCGCCATTGCGGCACTTCTGCTGATCTGGTTCGGGAATGGCCGCTTTGACATCGCGGATGGCGCATCCCGCATGCGGCTGTTGATCGGCATCCCAATCGGGCTAGTCGTCATCGTGATCGCGCATCTGTTCTCGGTATCGACGGGTGCATATGCTGGGGCGGCCAGACTGTTTCGCTTCGAAACCGGTGACCGCACCACGACGGCGAAGCCGCTCAAGCACGACGCACGCTTGCAACGCGTGGCCGAGGAAATGCGCGTCGCGCATGGCAGGTTCTGGCGTAGCCGTCTGCGCTGGCTGATGGTCGACGGCAGCGATACGCGGGTCGATCAGGTTGCGCCGGGACTCAAGCAGGCAGGCGTTATACACGTCGGCGAGACCGTCCTCGTTCACGCCGCGCCGGACGGTATCGCAAAAGAGAAGTGGCTCGGCCAGATACGCAGATTGCGTAGTCGTCGCCCGGTCGATGGTTTGGTCCACGTCGCAAATGCCGACGAGCCCGATGCGGACCTGCCCCGCACGCTCTCGTTGATTGCCACCGCGCTCGGCTGGGCCGCGCCCATCACGTTCCTTCACCCGGTCGAGACCGAGGGTCGTCCATCCGAACGGTTCGAAGCGATCGGCGCCTTCATGCCGAACGAGTCGCGCAGGCAGGCGCAGCATGCCGCCGAATGCGTGCCTGACTTGCTCGACCACGTTCAGTGGAGGTCGGCAGACGCGGGCGTGAGCCTTCATACGCGCGAGAAGGCGATATGGCTGTTGCAAATCTCGAAGTATGTTTGCGACCATGCCGCGCGGATTGCTACGACCCTGGGCACGCTTGCCTCGTCGAACTGGCTGCGTGCGCCGCTCGCAGGCGTCATGTTCGCGCCGGTCTTTCCGGTGCCAACTGTCGTACCGGTACCGATACCGGTCGGGGACGAGGATGCAAACGCCACGCCGGATCAGCCTGCCGATGCTCCGC
Source organism: Caballeronia sp. LZ003 (assembly GCF_031451465.1). Classification (NCBI taxonomy): domain Bacteria; kingdom Pseudomonadati; phylum Pseudomonadota; class Betaproteobacteria; order Burkholderiales; family Burkholderiaceae; genus Caballeronia; species Caballeronia sp. LZ003. Next base: position 7,651 of record NZ_JARUXJ010000260.1, read on the forward strand.
AGGTAATGACGGTTACGCGCGAGCAGCCAGCCGCGTTGCTTCCGGTATGGAAAGAGATCGCTGCCAGGGCGCCCCGTTATCGGGGCCGGCGCGCGGGCTTGTACTGGCGCGATGCGGTTGCAATGGCGGTCCTAACCGGGGCCGTGGTATGGGCGGTCGCGCTGGTCGTCTCGGGCCTCGGTAACCACGCGCTAATCAAGGATGCCGAAGCGACCGCGTGGGCGGCTCTGCAGGCAGCGCCAGGTTCGCCACAGGCAATGCGTGCGCAACTCGCCCTGCAGCAGCAGATCGAGACGCTCGAATACCGCCGGGATCATGGCGTACCGTGGCATCTGCGCGCGGGTCTCGCGCGCAACGATGAACTCCTCGACGCGCTCTGGCAACCGTATCAGACCGTGGCCATACGCAACCTGCGCGATCCGTCCGCCCATCAACTCGAAGCCACGCTCACGCAACTCGCTCAGTCTCGCGCCGACGCACTGCCCAGCACCGAGGAGCAACAG
>NZ_JARUXJ010000261.1:0-7890 GCF_031451465.1 Caballeronia sp. LZ003
CTGTTGCTCCTCGGTGCTGGGCAGTGCGTCGGCGCGAGACTGAGCGAGTTGCGTGAGCGTGGCTTCGAGTTGATGGGCGGACGGATCGCGCAGGTTGCGCGCCGCGATGCTTGCATAGGTCTGCCAGAGCGCAGCGAGTATCCGATCGTTGTGATTCAGGCCTGCACGCATGTACCACGGTGCGCCATGTTGCTGGCGATATTCCAGTGTGTCGATTTGTTGTTGCAGGGCGAGTTGAGCGCGTATTGCCGCGGCGGTGGCGGGGGTGGCGGCCAGGGCGGTATCGGCGGCTGTTTGGACTTCGTTGATCAGCGAGCGGTTGATGATGAACGACACGGTCATTGCCAGGCACCAGCCAACCGCCGAGACCATTACCACGATTGCAAGCGCCCTTGACCAGTCGAACCCAATTCGACGACCATCGTGCGGCTTAACACGCGTACCGATCTCGCGCCAGACGAACTGCAATGCGCGAGGTTGATCTCGCGCGACACTGCCGCGCTCGGAAAGACGCTCCGCGACGTCCTTCGCGATGTCCTCTTGCGCAGCCGGTACGGGCGTGGGCACGGCAGGCGCGGCGAATACCGGCACGTACATCACACCGGCAAGCGGAGCACACCGCCATTTCGACACACAATGCACCTGCCACGTCTTCGCCATATTCTCGCGCTGTGAACTGATGTATTGCGACACCTGGGCGAGCCAGAGGATCGGCGCGGGCCGCGCGCACAACTTGACGCCTGCATCGGCGGTCACTTTTTCGAGCAAGTTAAGTTGATGGTCCAGCGTCGCCTCCGTCGCTTGGCTGTCGGCGTTCGGCATTGCAGTTACGAAAGCGCCGACCGAACGCAAGCCGTCTCGATTGTCGCCGCTCGCCTTGACAGCGTGAAGGAATACGATTGGTGCAGCCCAACCAAGATCGCGAGCCAGTGTCGAGAGCGTGCGCGGCAGTTCGTCGTCGGAAGGTAACGACTCGCTCATCCGCGTCACTGGGATGACTACATCGACCGGATGTCTGCTGCGCAAGCGGCGAAGCTGGCGGCGCCACGTTGGAGAATCGATGCCGTTGGGTTCGGCATGCACGAGCACAATATCGCTCGTGCGCATCACGCCGGTCTGTTTGAGATCCGGAGCTACGGAGTCGATAAGCGCGTCGTCACCCGTGAGCATGAGCCACGGCATGGCGCGCCGCCAGCGCCAGCCGAATGACGTACGCAGTTCGTCGTGGAGATATTTCAGGCGGGCGTCGTACTTTTGCTTTCGCTCGGGCTGCTGGTTGTCTCCGATCCGGCCAATTCGGTATGCGAGCTTCTCGTAAATTCCAAGCCAGAGCGCGGCGACGTGCAATGCAAACACGACGCCGAGCGTGCCAAAAATCTTGAGCAAGGCAGAAATGCGCATTTCGAGATTGTTCAGACCCGTGATGCCAGGATGACCCCACCACGCGAGCGAAGCGAGCACCGTAGCAAACAGAATGGCGGCCAACGGCACACCCCAAAGCTTGAGAAAGGTCGAGGAGGCGCGTTCGGGATTTTGAGAGTCAAGCGACTTCAGGTTGCTGCTCGGGGTGGTCATGCGCTCGTTGTTGTACGTGAAGAATGGCAGCCTGTGTCCGATCTAGGATCAGATGCGGGCCGTTAGCGCCGGTTTCGATTGCAGCCGCGATGGAAAGCCACGGCGTGGCGGCTCCGGTGTCGCCGACGAAACGATCAAGACGGCCGTGCGCTTCGTGCGACGCGATATCGGTAAAGACGGCTTTCTTGAACTCGGTGAGCAGCGCGCGATCGTGTTCGGCGTCTAGCCGCGTTATCCATGCATGCGTGATGTTGTGCGGCTCGGTTTTGCCCCACAGTGCCGCATTGAGCGCGAGGTCGCGAAGCGTACCGACTTCGGCCTGATCTTCAATGGGGCGATGCAGCGTTGCGAGCGCTTGCACGGATTCCGGCAGCTGATAAAAGCCAGCGTCCAACAATACGGCGACCGCAACCTCACTGCTTCTTTCGGGTGGATTCGTTTCACGCCATGAATAGGCGAGAATTAGCAGCGCGCGCCGTTCGCGCGCGTCCAGCCAGCCGTCGGCCATCATCAATCCGTGCGCATCCGTTACGGCAGTGCAATCGAGCGCAGGCAGACCCGCGATACGCAATGCTTCCCGCGCGTACTCCTCGGCTTTGTCGACCTCGCTAGACGGAGCCAGCACACGCACGAGCGGTGCATACTGAGGCCCGTAGTGAGATAACGCATGCATAGCAGGCGCGACCGGTTCGATCGCCTGAACCAGTTTCAGAACAACAGTCGCAACGCGCCGCGATGCTTCCATCGGCGAAGTGCCGGTTTGCACGCCAAGATCGTCCTCTGGCTTAGCTACGAGTGAAGTTGGATCATCTGACCACGACTCTTCATCAAAGCGGTTGTGAACCACATAACCAAAGCCCTGGCGTGGCCGTTGCGACGTAAAGAGCAGCTTTTTCGCCGCGACGACATCAGGAAGGCTCGACTGCACCAACGGTAAACAGTAGCCCACACCTAGCACTTGCAAGGATCTCTGCGCGATGCGCAACCGTTCGGCGAGCCTCTTTGTCCTGCATTGGTTGCGATTGTCCGCGTAGGTCCACAACGCCTCGTACCCCACGCGCGCAATGCACAGCAGCACGAGAAACACGAGGTTTGGCACGCCGATGATGGCGCACCAGAACGACGAGCCGGTGGTGGGTTCGTTCGAAGGCCAGCCGAGGAGCATCAGGGGCACGCCCAGCGCGCAGCACGAAAGCCAGATACCGAGCCACGGAAATAGCCGCGGACCGTGGTCGGGATAGGGATAAGACGCGCCAACTTCAGACAGATCAACCGGCATGCGTTACGCGAAGTTAACGTTTTGTAAAGAAGAAATCAGCCGGCAACCGCACGCGCAGCGATGGTAATGCATCGCATATGGCTGACCGTCGCGGTCGGGGAAGCGCGTGTCGGCCTCAACGATCATCGTCGCGCCGTGGAGGTCGCATTGTGCGGTGTCTCCTAAACGCGCAAGTCTGCGCCCCATGAACATGCTGAACGGCGAGCCGCTTGTGACTTCGCCGCCATGTTCGAGTTTGTCGTATTCGCGAATGGGGGATTTCATGGTCGAAGGATTACTTTGGTTTGCAACGCTGTAACCTAAACTGGAGATATATCCTGCATCGAATGATTGTGTCGTCTTTATTTTGAGATTCAAGACTTCGATGCCGAATTGATTTTCTACCACACTCCTTGCTCGATCGCCGCTAAAAGAGGCGCTATAAACACCTCTGCCTCTGGATGAAGAGGACAAGACCACAGTGATCACGAGGACGATTCTAGTACCAATTTGGTCACTTAAAATAAAGAAATTATGAAAGTCGACTCAGATCAACTTCTACTCGCGTGCGCTTTGATGTGGGTACCAGAAACTCTTCATTTGGCGGGACCAGTCGGTTAGGATGGTCCGCGTATTGAAAGCAAACACAATCAATCTTTCTACTTATCTAGGAATAACAGGATATTTTTTTGCAAGCACTTTTCGCATCGATTCCGCGTCTTTGTACAGCGCATGCGAGGACTTCCCGTTTCTAGAATCACATTCACATTGATCCATAAACGGCGCACTGGCATCGATTTGTAATCCTGCAAAAACAGCCCCTTTCAGTGCATTTCCTCTCAGCTTGTAAACATAACCATCGTAATATTCACCACCATAATCATAATGTTCAAGTGGTGTACGCACCAAAATAACTACCTCCTTATCTCCGGAATTGTGATCTGCATTCATGAAGAAGACCGTGGAAATTTCCGGTACACCGTCATCCTTTATGTAGCGATCAAACAAAAGATGATGCCAAAGATGGTTTGCGTCGGAGAAAAGTAGAAAAGCATCCAATATATAAGGCCTGTTGTTTTTCGTATAACCTGGCTCGTCGGAAGTATTCGTCACGAAATAGATATACACTCCTTCCATTGCAGGCCCCGCGTCGATGATCGGTGACTGCAATTTGTGATTTGCGTCCATGTGCGTGTCCACAGCGGTCTGAACCGCTGCAGGAATTCCAATTGCATCGGCGTGCAGCGCAAAACACATCAAAGCTAAGGCCGATAAAAAATGGCATGCAAGATTTCGTTGATTTATGACATTCATATGTTCAGCTTTAACCTCACTCAAAAAATTTCTCAGCTAACACAAGCAATATATGGCGTTGCGAACTTTGTCATCGATACCCGTTCCTTCCATTACAAGCTGAAATTATCCCGACTGCGCGAGTCGAAGTTTGGGTAGTATGAAAATCGGTCTCATGTAAAAACATAGCCAGACTGCTTGCTAGAAAACGCGCCATATAAAAACAGTCCGAATTGCTTTATCGGTCATCAAGTCCAAAGTTTTCGACTTTTTTTCTGAAGAATTCTATTTGGCCAGGTGTTCGAAGGGACACTGAATTAGCCACCTTGCGCACGATAGCAAGTGGCTCCGTGCCATCGGTTTCTAGCGCAATACTAATATCACGACCAAAAATGGCTGCAGAATAGCAATTACCTAACGCCGAATGGAATCCTGCGCCGTCTGATACTCCGCACGATGCAGCTGCCGAGACCATCAGATGGCCTGATCGCTCCTCTATAAAAGCAGACTGAGAGTCCATGGATCCAACCCGAACAATATTATCTTCCACTCTCTGAAATCCGACTCGACGCAAAACTTCTTCTGGGCTGATACTTAACACGCATAACGAAAGAGCCATGTCCTGGCGTTTTTTCTTCGAATCTCGGAAATACTTGCAGTTTGCAGGAACCCCGTCAAATGAACTAAACCTACTACCTTCGTAAATCCGCCAAGAGTCGGGTGTCCAAACCGTATATTGCTTCGTCACAACGTTCCTTGCGAAGACGGGATTGCAAACAGCCGCTAAAAGCTTTAATACTGTGATGCAAAACAATAGTCTAATTCGTCTCATCATTTAGTATTGGCCCAATGCGTTGCGTGTGCCTAAGTCTATCTGCCAAACCATTTACACCACCATTTATCGCGAAGGTTATCTTTTTGACATCTACCTCCGATAGCGACGCCATTGAGGCAACTGAGTTGAGCGTTCTAAAGCCATTTGGCTGAGCTCCCGCCTCCCAATACCAACCACCTGCATCAATACAATTAAATGGTACCGTGCTAAGCAGTTGCGGCTCGCTAATGTCTGGTCTACGACGATGTTCATCCGTCCACCAGTGCAGATCAAATGTAGACGCTTTTATCCATCCCCGGTAGACCCAGTATTTCGCATAGTTTTCTCGTCCAGTAAGTTGTTTTAGACCACGGCCTCGAAACTTCATCCCATCGCCAAGCTCTGCGTTTCCCAACCGGCCCTCAAGATAATCATAGTAATGGTCTTTTTTCTCGTTGTAATAACCGTCGTTTTCTTCCGCTAAGCTAGCCTTAAAATGCGTTGTCGACGCTTCCATCATTCGTGCGAGCATGAATGATTCGACCGCGCCTTGACCAAAAAAATGCGTCATTCGCTGCGGCGTAGATATTAAATGTTTTCGGATTACCAGATTGATGGAAATTCGATATTGCTCCCTCTTGGCGGACGGATTTGGGGTTTCCTTTTTGGAATACATATGGTCGGGGTAGATCCTCGAAAGTTCCTGTTTGCTCATCCATCCGCATTTCCGAAAATGCCGAATGAACGCCAACGGATGAACAAACCAAAGCTTCTGATCAGTGGCAATTCCCGTTTTATCCCAAAACTGAAATGACTCTAAAAGCTTGATGAACGCGGCATAACCGGCTGGATCACCATGATAGAACTCGCCCTCGCTTAGGAGCTTGCCATACCGCTTCTCGTTTTGTGTGCTATCCCATTCGCTAGGTGCTTCACAAATAAAACCGCGCAGTTGCTCTCGAACCGCCCCGTTCGTCTTCACGTACTGAGCGAGTACGTCTTCCTTTTTGTACTCCTGCTTCAGCGCAGCATCCTGCGGCGTCTGATGGTCCGTTGCATTTCTGAGTATTCGCTTCAAAGCTTCGATGTCGCACAAACCATCTGTACTAAACGGCGTATTGCCTTCAGTTATCTTCTGCCAACCCGCGAGAGCAAAAAAATCCGCGTCCGACAGTTTCAAGATTGTGCTATCGCTTACGTCGATGTATCCCTCCTGTCCGGCCGCGAACGTTATCCGCATCCAGGTCACCTGGAGGTCGTTGGTCAGTGTGACGGGCTCCGAAAGAATTCGTCCGAAGCGCAACAGCTCATAACCATCGCTCGCGCAGGCCGAATATAAGGCCGTCGCGCGTTTGTACATGCTGTACTCGTAGTCCGTCTCTTTAACAGGGTTGGGGGTAAGCGAGATCCGCTTTCCATCTCCGGCTACCGACCAAACGTTCGTATACTTGTTACCCCTGTAAAAGAACATCTCCACGAAAAGTTGTTCAGCGGCTTGTCCCGTTTGCAATGCGTCGAAAGCTATCCCTTTGAGTTTGTTATGCGAATCCACACCAGGCGGAAGGCTGAGAAACGTTTTGCCTGCAGGAATTACGTAGTAGCTATGGCCCCAACAATCTTTGCTCGTGGCCATGCTTGCAGTCGAACGGCCAAGCTGGGTAGCTCCAAAATACGCCTCGTAATCTGCTTTAATCATGAAAATTTCAAAATGCAAATGCCGTTGTCCGTGACATCCACCCACCCAGCCGAGCACGTCTTTCCGGCGTACCTTGCGATTGTCACCGCCCGCCTGTGCGGGCGGCGGCACCAAGTCGCCGCCGGGCGAACACGTGCGCAGGAACTCGGGGAGCAGTTTTCCGTCAGCGCCGATGGACTGGTAACCGTTTAAGTCCAGCAGATGCATGTAAAGCGAATAGAACGTAATCGTGCGGCCTTCGCCTGTCTCGCTCGTGTGCTTCAGCAGGACAAAGCCTGCGTTACTGTCGGGCGTACCTTCTCCACCGTCGTATGCCTTTTGGCACACGCGGTAAGCGACAACCTCGCCGTCGGCAATGGCGCGTACCTTCTCGTTCTGAGTCGAGGACATCAGGTGCACGCCGCAATGCCAGCGCCGGTCAAATGCGACCGGATAGATGCCGTGGGCAAGTTCGAACGTATCGACCAGATCCATCATGGAATCGAGCTTCGGCGGGTTCGCGTTGCTATCGCCCGCGGCCAGGCCTGCAGCCGGGAGAAAGGGTGGGCTGATGATCATGAATTAACGGGTAAGCGGATAAGATTTAGTAGACTTGAAGTCGCTTTGGGATAGCATCGGAATTGGTGTATCGGCGTTCTGTGGCCCCTCAAACGCGAACGACCCCGCCTTGATCTTGAAGTCCCCCGGACAGATCAGTTCGATGTTGCCGTTCTCAATTTTGATCGCGGCGCCGCCGCTCGCGAGCACCGTTTTGGTTTTGCCGTTCACGATCACGTTCGCGTTTGCGCTGGACACGTGAAGTTGCTGATCGGCAAAGATATCCATGGGAGCGCTCTGAGCCTGCAGTTCGATTTTCCCTTTCGAAAAAATCTTGATGCCCAGCTTGTGCGCGCACAATGAAATCAGCTCGCCCGCCACCATGCGCAGCCGCCTCACGACGCTTACGTCCATATCCGCACCCGCCGTGACAATGGCGTTTTCGCCCGCCGAGTGCTGGACCGATTTCGGCGTCACGAACGCCATGCCGCCGGGAGCGCTCGCCGGCAATCCGGCATCGCTCAATTGGTTTAGCCCGTCCAGCAGCGCCGCTTGCGCGGCCCGGTCAGCAGGATCGCCCTTGGCCTGGGTGGTCGCCGCTGCAAGGTCCGTTACGCACTGTAGCGCGGCCTTCAGTTGCGCGACGGCAGCAGGCATCTCCAAGTGCGGCGTATCAGCGCCAGCCGCCGCATCGGCCGAAAAGAACAGTCCTTTCGC
>NZ_JARUXJ010000262.1:0-7171 GCF_031451465.1 Caballeronia sp. LZ003
CATCTTGACGCCCGCTCCCATGCTTTCATTACGATAGACGTAGACAGCTGCTTTGTCCTGCGGGACGCTGAAGGTTTTTAGCGCGGCATCCTTTTGCGGATCGCCCATCGGTACGGAGGCACATCCAGCTAGCACCAACAGAGATGCTGCCAGGGGGACTAGGATAAATCGCTTAAACTGCATCTTTTTTATCTTCCTTCTTGCTGTTAAAAGTCTTTACGCCGCGCTGATGGTGTTTCAAGTACATCCAGCGCTTTGTTAAGTGTTACTGCTGTACGACCTCTCCAGTGCTACAAACTTGCTGCCGGCACTGCCGAGACTACCCAGAACGCTCTAACGAGTCCCCGTCATCAACGCCTGCGGTGTACGCAACGCCGTTATGTAGGAATTTTCGCTGAATGGGCGGATCCGCAGTTCGAATAGATTTCCTCTTCCCAGGTTTGCCGAAAGCGAAGCAACTCGTGCCGGTTGCAGTCCATCATCACAAGGGAGAACTCGTTAGAATCCTCGACGCGCTCTATCAGCTCCCCCGAGAATTACAGTATGCCTCCGGATTTATCCGACGGACCTGTTGCGATGACAACCAAGTCCGGTCTGAAGCTGTTGCAGCAATAGCCTGCAGATCTCGACGTTGAACATTAGCGCTCGCCAGCACTTCGCCATGGACTGCGTTTAGCGCAGAGAGCGCGGAATCTTCTACTTCCCCCCGCACGAGTGTCGCGTGCCGAACAGGTCTACTTGATAGAAACCTCGCCACCCGTCCACATGCCGTAAAGATTCGGTGTAAATCGGAATCAGGTAACGGCTAAAGTGCTTTTCCGCAAAAACAAGTCTTTCCGGCGTTACAGCTACTGCAGTAAGTGATGCGGCCGTAGCCCATGTTTATCTGCGTCAGCAAGACGCTTTTTCGATATAGACAAGCTTAGCTATTTCTTGAGGCCAATTCATTTAGATCCTTCATCCTCGGAAGAACTTTCCAGCCGGATTTGAGCACACCGCGTCCGACGCGGAATAGTGCGTCGCCGATATCAGCTCACTCACCAGTGAATAACACCACCGAAGGCCACGATGCGGCCTTCGGCTTTACTACTAGCCCAATCTTCTTATACGAACTCCGAGTTCTTTCAGGCGTGCGTACACCGCAGCACACAACTCTGGGTCATTTATTGGAAGATCAAACTCGCGACCCTCTGCGTCCCTGAAACAAAGCATTTCGGCCACAGGGGTTTGCTCAATAAAGTAGTCGTCCAGTTCGATGCCTCGGCCGAACAAGAATTGATCAGCTGTCGGCAAGCCTTCTTTTTCCATTTTCGATCTCCTTATCGCGGTAGCGGTGCCTTGCCAAAGCCAGGGTAAAAAACTGTGCTGTCGACGTTACCCGGTCCCCAAAAGATCCTAGTGGGGGTTGGGTTGGCCTGTGGATTTAACTCCAACTGGCGGAAGTATCGGATATTAACCATCTCCATATCCTGTGTCGACGGCCACACTTTGAAAGCATTATCGTTTGGATGGACATGGCCGATCAACCTTGCATCGCGTGGCACTGGGCTGGTCCAAGCATCTCCGCTGTATAACTTCTTGACCAATGCACCGTCGACGCGCTCGGTGACCAATGAGAACTCGACCTGCCGACCACCTAATGTGCCTAATTCATAAACATCTCCAAACCGCACAGTTCTATCGATAACGATAACGCCCTCCTTGCCTGGTAATGCTCCTGTGGCACGGAGTTCATCTAATGTCGTATGCGTTCCTAACCCTTCCGTTCGTGGAAACCGGGAGCCAATCGTGCCTCCTGATTGCCTCACAAGGTCCATGCTCGTACGACTGGCCAGCGAAACGGTTGCTCTCGGCATCGCCGTCCTAGCGACCCCGCTGCCCATCAATGCCAGCCCGGCCTCCCCGAAAGCCTGCAACTCTTTCGCAGCAGCGAGGCCGTAGCTCCCGCTATTCCACGCCGCGCGTGCCTCATCCGCGCTCTGACCACCAATCATTTGGTAGCCCAACTGTTTTAGATCTCGCCACGCGTCGTGCGCGAGGGCACCAGTATAGGCGGCTCTCGGGCTGGGATCGAGTACACCCGCATACCCTCCTGTCATGCCACGCTCGAATGCTTGGAGTGTTGTTTCAATACCGCTCAAATCAACCGTGTCTTTCTCACTCGTCATCGCCGCACGAAACGCTGCGGCACTAAGATCAACTGTTGCGGTCTCAGTCACGCCAGCGAGCGCTCCGCCATAACCGACTCCGAACGCATAAGTCTCGTCACTCAGTGACAACTCGAATGGCATGCGGCTCGCCGTCACCTCGACGGCCGGAAGACCTTCCGCTTCCCCTTGCGAGTAAGTCACATACGGATACGGATTATCGACGTCCGACATCAAGCTATTGGACGCATACATCACACCGGGCATCGGCTCATCGAATTGCGCGTGAAACGCCTTCGCTTCACCCAACGGCGTGGACGATGAATCTGCGTTGGTCGGCTCATCCATCTTCACCTTCGCCGGCGTAACCGATTTCGCCGCCATCTGCGCGATCACCATCGCCCCGATCGTATCGCCCGCAATCGCCCCGGCATTGCGTTGCAAACTCCCGCCGCGCACCAGCGTACTCGTCACTCCCGAGGCGAGCGCCGACGCGCCCAGGCTCAACGACGGTAGTGCCTTTCCAAGCTTCGTCTGCCCGAGCGCATCTCCGACATACGCACTCGCCCCGGATGCAATCGCGCTCGCCGCAATACCCTTCCAGTCGAAGCCGTTTTGCGCGCCCAACGCGATGCTCATGCCCTGCGTCGCGGCGCCACGTAGCGCTCCCGTGGCCATCGCATTGCCGGTATTGCCCAGCCCCGCGCTCACCGTGCCGCCCATGCTTGCGCCCAACGCGGCCGATCCCGCCGATATCGCCACTCCCTTCAAGTCCAGACCCTGTTGCGCGCCACCGGCAATCAGCACCGCTTGCGAAGCCAGTGAACCCACCGCGCCGCCTATCGCCGATGCACCCACCGCCACGCCGGCCGTCATCAGCGTGCCTCCGCCGCTCAAGGCTGCGATGCCCAGCGACCAGGTGCTGGCAGTGGCCGCCGCTGCGCCTCCCGCGACTGCGCCACCTGCGACCGCACCACCTGCGACCGCACCACCTGCGACTGCACCACCCGCCGCAGCACCACCCGCCGCAGCACCGCCCGCCGCCGCACCCGTGCCCGCGCCCGCGCTCGCCGCCCCACCTATCGCCGCCGATGCCGCGCCCGCCGTGTACACCGTCACCACCACCGCCACCACGATCGCGATCACCGTCAGGAACGCGCCACACCCGCCCCCACGCCCCGGTGGCGGCGGCGGATCGGGCAACGTCGGCTGCGTGTTGCCGATCGCTCGGCCCGGGTCGTATGGCTTGAACGTCGTCGCCGTGTTGTGGACGTTCGTCACCTTGCTCGGCACCGTCAGCGTCTGACCCGCCTTGAGCACATCCGTGCCCTGCAGTCCGTTCGCATCGGCCAGGATGTACCACAGCGTCGCATCGCCCCACAGCGCACTCGCGATGCTCTGCAGCGTATCGCCCCCGCGCACCGTCCACGTCCCCGGACTGATCCCCGGATACGCCCCGTTGATCGCCAGATAGTTCTCGTCGAAATCCGCCGTGCCCACCGGCGTGAAGACCTTGTACTGGCTCTCGTTGCCCCCTCGCGTGAGCTTGCCCGAGAGCTCCTGCACGTAGTCGATCGAATGGACTTTGTCAGCGACGGGTTGGCCAATGGTCGGCGCTTTCGCTGTCTGAACGTGGTCGACGATTACACGCGTGAGTGCCTGGCTAACAAGGTCGATAGGTCGTTGCCGGGTCTGCGGGTCAAGCAGGTGCTTGAACGGTTACGCGAGATGCGCGGCTTGCCTGCTTCCATCATGGTGGACAACGGTCCGGAGTTCGCTGGTAAGGTGCTGGATGCGTGGGCTTATGAGGTGGGTGTCACACTGTCGTTCATCCGGCCCGGCAGGCCTGTGAAAACGCCTACATCGAGAGTTTCAACGGGCGATTCCGCGACGAATGCCTGAACGAGCACTGGTTCGTTTCCATGCGCCATGCCAGGCATTTGATTGAGAAATGGCGTATCGAGTACAACACCGAGCGGCCCCACAGCTCGCTCGGTTATCTGGCGCCAATGCAATTCGCGCAGGCGCACGAAGCGAAGGAATTGTTTACCTCGGACTTTAACTCCACTTCGTACTAAAACCGGGCGCAGGTCATTATTACGTTAACTTATTCACATAGTTAAGCACATCCTCTTGTGCTAGACCTGGCGTTCCCAGCTGAAACCACTTTTCGAAATAGTCCGGATACGCAAAGTAGACTCGACCATTCTCTTTGATTGGCCCCGCTTGCGCTCCATACTTGCTAACGAAGCGCAAATGCTCAATGGTCATAACGTAGGCGTCACGCTCATCGTTACTTTCAAATTCCGTTTCGCCAGTGACACGATATGGCGAATCTCCAAGAATCAAATCCACCAAGTCCGAGGCCTTCCCTTCTTCCAACAACTTCACAATAGTAGTCTTATCAGCAGCACTCAATTCAGTTCCCCAATCTAGCCTTAATGTAGAGACCATTCACTTCAATATGCCTGTATCCAAGGCTGATGAGTGACTTTCCAAGCGGTGTATTGCTTACAGCCTGGACAGGTGACATGCCTTCAGAAGACATGTTGTATTCGAAGATTGACTTGTTAGTCAAACCAAGTTCCGCCGAAACAGAATGCACATTCTGCGGGCCAAAGCTTTGAATGGAGTTCGACAACATCTCCGTGCCAACGCCTCGTCCATTTTCCGTGGTGCGGTAGAAGTTGACAAACAAATCCCCTTGCCCCGGATTGAACGTTGACACCATTTCAGAACGAATACCCATCGCAGGTACGATATTACCCGCCGCATCGAATTTCTGACGCGACGTTAGCTCCAAAATATTCGTACCGAGCGACTCGGATGTGTAGGCAACTCCAGTCGATGGTGCAGGACTAAAGGCGTTGACACCTGTTGATGAGAAAGACTGCCCTTCCGGCACGACATTGAATCGAAGCCCTGGAACCGCACGTTCAAACGTCCGTTCAATCTGCGACCCGAACATCACCGCGCCGCGTTCAAGCGCCGCTCCACCAAGCGCCACTGCTGGCCCCGCAAGCTCAGGCACAACAAACAACGCCGCATCTGCCGCAGAGCCACCAAATGCGTGGGCTGCCCCGGCTGTGTCCTTTTTATAAAGCCCATTCACCGCCGCAAGCGGAGGCAGGGACTTCACGCCTCCTGTGATCGCGCTGCCAACGTCGTTCAGGATCGTGTCACCAAGACGGCCAGCATCATAAGCGTTCGTGTAATGCGCACCAATCGCCGCTGCCGTATCTAAAGGATGTGCCAAGACGTTGCCCACACCGCTCGCCATTGCAGCCGCGCGGTCATACACGCCTTCGGCAAACTTGGCCACTGGATTAAACGCCCTGAGCGAATCCCACTCGCTCAACGGACTAACCGTGTCCATTACTATTGGCGCCAGCTCTCGAACCGCAATCTGCGGATACGGCACAGCAAACGCTTCCACGCCCGGCGTGTACGGCGAATAAGCATCGCCAACCATCGACCGGCCATTATCCGATGCCATCAGCGCGCAAGCCTCGGCTGACGTCAGACCCAAACTCGATGCTGTCGCATCGAACGAGCGAGCATCCGCAGGTGTGAACGGCACATTCGCGCCATTGATCGCCTGCTCTGTCTTCAGCTTGACCGTGTCCAGATCACGCTGCGCCATCTGCACCGTCACCATCGCTCCGATCGTGTCGCCCACAATCGCCCCGGCATTGCGTTGCAGACTATCGCCATGCACCAGCGTACTCGTCACCCCTGCCGCAAGCCCCGCTGCTGCCGTTCCGACGTAGGGCGTCTGACCCAGCGACGTCTGACCCACCGCGCTTGCAACGCCCGAGGCTATCGCGCTGGCCGCCATGCCGTTCCAGTCGAAGCTGCGCTGCGCGCCTATCGCCATCGCCATCCCTTGCGTGGCCACCGAGCGCGCTGCGCCCATCGCAATCTGTCCGCCAGCCCGCCCCAACGACGCGCTCGCCGCATCAGACAGACCCGACGCACCCAGCCCTCCAGTTACCGCGCCGCTTAGTGCTCCCAATCCCACGTTTTCCCAGTTGAATCCGCTCTGCTGCCCGCCTGCCATCATCACGCCCTGGCCCGCCGCTGCGCCCGCCGCTCCTGCCGTGGCGCCCGCCGCAACGCCCACGCCGAGCGCCACCCCCGCACTCGCCGTCTCGGCCGTCACACCCAGCTCGGCGTAGAGAAGTTCAGAGGTCGTTCCGTACGTCGCTACGGTCACAATGGCCGTGACCACGATCGCAATGATCATCAAGGCCATGCCACACCCGCCCCCACGCCCCGGTGGCGGCGGCGGATCGGGCAACGTCGGCTGCGTGTTGCCGATCGCTCGGCCCGGGTCGTATGGCTTGAACGTCGTCGCCGTGTTGTGGACGTTCGTCACCTTGCTCGGCACCGTCAGCGTCTGACCCGCCTTGAGCACATCCGTGCCCTGCAGTCCGTTCGCATCGGCCAGGATGTACCACAGCGTCGCATCGCCCCACAGCGCACTCGCGATGCTCTGCAGCGTATCGCCCCCGCGCACCGTCCACGTCCCCGGACTGATCCCCGGATACGCCCCGTTGATCGCCAGATAGTTCTCGTCGAAATCCGCCGTGCCCACCGGCGTGAAGACCTTGTACTGGCTCTCGTTGCCCCCTCGCGTGAGCTTGCCCGAGAGCTCCTGCACGTAGTCGATCGAGTCGATCCCGTCATTGCCCTGGTTGCCCACCCGGTTGCCGTTCAGGTAGTAGTAGTTATGCTTGCGATTACCCTCCGCGCCCGTGATCGTGCCGTTGGCATCCACCGTCACGCCCGTGAGCTCGCTGCGACGCTGCACCTGCCCGCGCAAGTCCGTCCAGTACTGAAACGCGCGCGCGTTGCCCGCATCGTTGCCGCCATCGTCGTACGTGCTCTTCAGGTTGCCGTTCGCGTCGTAGTTGTAGTACGTCGTCGCCGGCTTCCAGCCCGGTGCGTTCGGGTTCGTCGCCTGCACCTTTACCTTCGATTGCTTCGCGCCGTCCCACCACTCGTAGCTATAAGTCGAGGTC
>NZ_JARUXJ010000263.1:0-7008 GCF_031451465.1 Caballeronia sp. LZ003
TTCTGGAGATCATTGAATGGCAAACCTTGGGAAAGCAGCGCTCGCGGGCATAGTCGGCACCGTAGCTGCAACCACGCTGTATTGCATCGTGCCTCGCTTTGAAGGGGTTGTGCATCGCGGTTACCTCGACCCTGTGGGCGTTGCAACGAAATGCAGCGGCGACACGCACGACGTCGTTGTCGGCCAGTCGTACAGTCCCGACGAGTGCTGGGAGTCGTTGAACCGCCAACTCATGACGCATGCCGATGATGTGCTTCGATGCACCCCAGGGCTCAAGGACCATTCAAATCAGCTCGCCGCCGCGGTGAGCTTTGCTTACAGCATAGGTGGCACAGCCTATTGCAAGAGCACAACCGCGAAACGATTCAATGAAGATGACTGGAGGGGCGCATGCCGGGCGATCAACGAATCAGACGATGGGCGTGCGCAGTGGGTGAGCTCGCACGGGCGTGTGCTCCCCGGACTTGTGAAACGGCGCGCCGAAGAACGTGCGCTTTGTGAGCGAGACTTATGAGTTACGCACCATACCTCATCGCCGGGCTGACGGCATGCGCTGTTGGCGTCGCAATCGGCGGCGGCGCTGTTCACGTGTTCGACAACAGCCAGCTCGCTACGGAGCAGGCCGCTCACGCGCGCGACAACGAGGCGAACGTACGGAAGCTCGCGACCCTGTCGGAGCACGCAGCGAAGGACGCGAGCGTTGCGATCGCGGCTCACAACAAGGCAGCCGCCCGTATCGCAGCGCTCGACGAACAGTTCCACCGTGAGAGGATTTTTCATGAAGCTGACAACGCCAAAAATCGCGCCGCTATTGCTGACGGCACTCGTCGGCTGCGCATCGCAACCGCCAATGCCTCCGCGAACCATAGCGGTGCCGCAAATCCAAGCCCCGCCGCCGGCCGCGTGGGCGATGGAGCCCGTCGCTACGCCGAGCTACCACCAGAGATTGGAAGAGATCTTTTCGGAATAGCCGATGACGCTGACAGCGATGCACGTGCGAAGGCAGAGTATTTACAGCGATACCTATGTACCCTGCAACGGCAAGGATTTATCGCGGGCTCGTGTGCTTTCGGTCACAGCGCATATCGATTAGCACGCAACCACGGAGCAATCTGATCCCCCTAGTTCCCCTGCACAGCAGATCAAGGAGCAATGGGCCCGACTTGTCCGACATCAGTCCGTCGTTTGCTGTCAGAAGCGATATCCAACTCCTGCCCCGCCTCCATAGGAACCGCGCGTATTGCCAGTGAAAGAGGCTTTAACGCTCCATCTTTTTGTGGCAGTTGATAAGCCCAGAGCAACTGATGATTGGCCGCCGAACGTGCCACCAGCTATTGAAAGCATGCTTTCCCCCTGATATGCCTGAGGCAAATTGGCTATCGCGATAGCGGACGCCGAGCCTCCCGACGCATCTTTGCGATCGCGTTCCATCTCCAGGCGAAGTCTCGCAACCTCTGTGTCGGTATGTGCGTAAGCGCTGTCAATCCCTACCTTTAATGCGGCATTAAGCTGCCCGAGATTGACCGCGTCGGTTTCAGCGACGCCAGCGACAACATGAGAAATAACACGATTGCCCCCGTCGACGGCGACGCTTGGCGTTGGACGTGGATCGTCGCGCACGCGTGTTCGATGAGGGGAATTTTTTTCGATATTATCGACTCGCGATGATAATGAAAAAAATTGGCTGCCGTTTACCGCGTCCGTGCTCTCGGCACTGATCCGACCTGCCGCAACGTTCGTCAAAGCGACTACCGAAGTGGCGCCTACGCCGCCAAGAGTAATTAACGATTTATTATATCCAGCGTCATAAACGACTGCGTCGAGACGATCTCCCTTCTTATCGATGAGCCCTGCCTTTCGGAGCTGCGCTACATTGACCGCATCGGTTTCATCCGTGCCGTCAGCGACGTTGGTAATTTGTCGCTTTGACTGTCGATTACCTACTGAAATCGTATTTGCGCGGTCCGCCACGGAATTGCTGCCCAGCGCAACTGCGTTATCGTAGTCTGTGCGCGCATAAAGACCCACCGCAATGGCGTTTCTGCCCGACGCGCTCGCCGCTGGTCCCATTGCCAGTGCGTCTGTACCTACTGCCTGCGCGGCCGAGCGTACCGAATTTGCACCGAAGTATTGTCCAGCGCCACCCTTGGCGATCGTGTCTACTGTCGCCTTGACATCGCGTATCCTGTCGCTTACCGCCTTAACGCTCTCGTTCGTTTCGAAAAGTTGAGCACCGATTACGGCATCAGAACTTTCGGGTTCCAGCACAGCGGCCGAAACATTTTTTAGCTGTGACCCGGCTGCGCCACGGAAGGTAACAGAACTAGCTTGCTTGTCATCGTAGGCAACGAATCCATTTGATGCGCCGCCGCTTGCGTTGAAGCTTGCTCCTAGATCCATCAGTTGTCTAAGATTCACAGCGTCTGTCTCCCGCGAGCCGGCCGCGACGTTCACTAGTTGTCGCTCCATGCTGATTCTGCCAACGGAAATCGTGTTGGACCGATCTGCTAACGAATTAGCTCCCAGCGCAACGGATCCGTTCGCCGCTGCTAGTGCCAACGTTCCTACCGCGAGAGAGCTCTCGGCTCGGGCTTCTGCGCCGCTACCTAGAGCTGCTCCATGATATTGGAGAGCGTTTGACTTCTCTCCAAGCGCAAGGGCACGGGCTCCTCGAGCAATTGCATGTGGGCCGACTGCGAGCGCTGAACCAGACAGTGTTGCGTCTATTGAGCCCGCAACTCGTGCTCCCTCCAACTGCCCTCCTGCCGATGCGCCATCGCCAAGCGCCACATCGCCGTGTGCTTGTGCCGAAGCTCCTCGTCCAATTGCCACCGCACCAGACGCGTGAGTTTCTGTGCGTGAAACAGCCCCAATAGCTAACGATTGGCTTCCCCGCGCTTGAGCCCCCTCAGAAAGCGCCAAAGAGTCGCCGCCAACAGCCTTCGCATTGATGCCGACGGCAATGTCACCGTCGTGTTCTGCGGCCGCCCCGTCCCCCCAATCAATTCTGCGTAGGCCGAAAAGGCTCCGGAAGTCGCGGGATACAGTTTCATTAACACCGCCTTTGGCGGCGCTGCGCTGTTGCCTCGGGGAATTGTTAAATTTTGCCTCATGCTCCAACCATAGCTGATGCAGTCTCCTACTCGTTCGTTGTTCACCGCTATTTTGAAGCCTATTTTTCGCGCGCACGGCAGCCGCTAAAGTCTCGGGAGTTTGAAGCCCTCCAATCTGTATAACTGAATCTTTGGAAGATTGCGGAACAACTTGTGTCGTGGCCGCGCTTGTCGAACTCGATATTGCAACCACTGCAAATGCCAATCTTTTGCCTATATTGATGACCATCAAAACGCTCAATGAAATGGATTGATGTTGGTTTAAGAATAGAGAAGCTGAAAAAGTCCGCAGTCGACTAATTGACATCGTCGGACATAGCTCATGTGATAGCTTTCGATAAGAGTGGGGTCATCACAAAGCCGGATGTTCGCGTGCTGAAGCAGCGGCGTCATGTCTGCACGCATTAGGCATACTAGAGTCGATGCTTAAGCGATCGATCAAGAAAGCTCGGCCCCTCATAATTCGTTGCCGGCGCACCGGAGGCCAGACGCTTCACGAACTTTCTGTCTGACGAGGAGCTCGCGAAACGAGCCGGAAACAATTGCGTTTACCCACGTCTTCCTTTGAGTGACCCTGTGCTTGATTTGCTTGAAATATTTGAGCTTGCACGATAACCAGCGTAGCGAGTGCCGAACTCTCCACCTAGATACGTAAGGTTTGTTAATTTTTTTGAAATAGAGGTTTTCCGAGTTAATTGAGTTTGAAGTTGAGGCTGTGAAAAACGCTGTTACTTCATTGCAATTTCCATCTTGGAGGATTTCTTGCTTCGAGAAAGATTCCGATCATATTTTTCTCGAACGTCACAGGGTCGACATGGTCAATGTCGAATCAGCGTTGCGGCTAGCGCATTAACGTTGCAGTCGTCTTGACTGGCAGCGGGTGGGATCAGTGCCCAGGTCGATAAAACGTTCATCGTAGCGAATGCGTATACCGACCGAAATTCGCGCATCAGCGTACCGCACGCTTCCGAACTTCCGGCGGAAGTTTAGTGCTGTCTTGTTGGTGGCTCAGTTGCCTCAGGCATGGAAGCCGCCGCATAAATTGAAGCCGCGACATAATTGGCTGCGATTTACGATCACTTTTACGACGACCGTTCCTTGCGAGGAGGCGACAGCACTTCACTGCGCCATACACGCCAAGCTACGATGACGCTCGGGATTCTTTGGGCGAGTACGTCATAATAAGAAGCCCGACCAGAAGAGGCGCGAGCAGAATCCATGATACGGCATTGAGTGATCGCCCTGTAATGAAACCGTCTAAGACAATAGCGAAAATCGGAAACGCGACGAATGTCAGGGAAGCGCTAAACGCTGTAGTTCGACGTTGTAGCCAGAAGAAGCACATTACGCCAATAACATTCGCTACAAGTCCGAGATAGCTTATAGCAGCAATAGACGCACCGGAGAAGCGATCGAAGCTCGGGCTTTCGGAAATCAAGCTAAGCACTAATAGGGAAATCCCCGCCATCGTGCACGGTAGAGCGTTAAAGGTGAGTATCGGGACGGAGCAGCAACGCTTTTTGATAGATACGTAGGCAAATCCGTGCATCAGTACCGCTAGTAGTAGTGCGGCCGGCGCCAAGTAGTCGTCAAAGCTCGACCAGTCCAACTCAATTCTAAGGATGAGCGAAAGCGCGACCCATGCGAGTACTAGCCCGGTCAATTTTGAAAAGTAGATTTTTTCTTTCAACAAGATCGCCGACAGTAGCAAGACGACCACAGGCATGTTTGCGAAAATTAAAGCAGCCAGCCCCGGGTTTACATGTTTCTCTCCGTACATGATTAAGGCAACCGGGACTGCAAAGTAGCCAATCGTAAGGAATACTTGAAACCCTCGCTGCCCTGGCGGGAACAACAGCGGTGCTTTCTTAACTTTGGCCATCACAATAAGTATCGGCGAAGCAATTAGAAATCTAAGAGCGGTGGCGGTGATTGGTGGAATCGTGTCGACCGCGATGCTCATAGCGGTCCATGTTGTACTCCACGTCACTACGACAATAGCAAAAAGGGCGAGATTCGCTATGTTACCCATTAGTGTCTCCGATGCGAATTTTCCAAGCGATTATCATCTAGGTTTTTAACTGTGAAATCAATCGGACGCTGATATTGGATGCCTCGAACAAATCCGACAACATGCTACCGAAACGGCCACCAAGATTCGCCCTGTACGGCATGTCCGTATCTGATGCGAGTGCGAAGTCTATTGATGCCGCAGCCAGAAGCCACGCTTGTTTGCACAAATAGTACGAGTCCCATTTTCTACCCCTGGCGAAAGCTGCTACTCTAGTCTCACCTCTTTGATAGTAAGCGTAGATGTACAAAGAAAATCAAGTGCGGTGTCTCTTGGTGTAGTTGCGGTGATAAGCCGGTATAAAGGCGGCAAGGCTAGCGGGACGCAGTCTGGTGCGCGCGGATAGCATGGACGTGGCTATTTGATATAGCGCCAAGATTGTGGGCTAAAAATCGTTTGAATACCGCCTCTAATTTTTTATCTTAATTATGCGCTATATACTGTTTTCCCTGTTATTAACTATCAGTGCATGCAGTGCCGCACCGAAACTCAAGTACGCTTATAACTGTCGAGAATTTCAGTCTAAATCCTTAAAGGTACGAGCGGTTTTTCTAGGGGTGGATGGGAGTGATTCAAAGGCTATATCGGCAGTAGTAAAAACCGTTGACGACCCTGTGACATCGACTGGTACGATTTCTATTAAACCATACATTGATGTGCAGGCCGGCATGGCGCTCTACCGGTTGCTTCTCCTTGCTGAACTGACGCAAAATACGATTGTGGTCGAACTTTGTTCCGACGACAACCAGGTGCAAGGTATGCACATGGATCCATGGTGAATTATGACCGGTCTTAAGATGATGGCTCAAAACGCCCGAGTTATTGCTGGGGGTTTATTTTTGGTTGGAACAACTAATGTCAGTGCAACTGACTTTCTATATCGGGTCGACAGTAGGCCGCCCGAGCAGATATTCTCGAGTGGTTTTGAATCTCATGGCGACAATTGGGATCTTGTGCAGCACTTAAATGGTGACTCCTGCGTCTCAGGTTCGCGAGACAGCGCATACGTGGCAATGACAGGTGGTGTTGATGAAACACGCCGAATTGCACGACAGTATTACTCTTCTTCTGCGTTTCATGGCACGTTGTACCGTTATGAGATAAGGGCGGACGAAAATTATTATCGCTTGAGAGTTTCAGTGGATTATTTAATCAGTAGAGGGGTTTCCTTTACACCAATACAACGACTGATGTTGGACATGCAGGAGGAGTACGTAGCTCACAGAGTAGCGTCAGAAAATATCCGAAGTGCAGTTCCATTGATCTATGATGTCCGGACGTCCGAAGTGCGGGATGGTGAAGGATTGTCGAATCCAAATTTCTTGGACATCGAATCTAACTTTAATCGCGGTGTGATTGATCGACTACCCGAACCTGCGCCGCGTCTGCGACATCGAGTATTGGCTTTCGCCAACCTGATTAGCGCTTGTTTTGCAACGTCCGCGGTGCATCGGCCAGACGATCTAACGGATCGCGGCGCTCGTTTCGAGGTGCCTTTCTTTGATGCCGACGCCCTCTTTGGTGAACTGATTTAGCGATTCAAAATCTCCTTAGAGTAAAGCGGCAACGTTTGTTTATACGATTCTTTTAATAAAAGAAAGTAGTGCGAAATGGTTGTATTCTCTAACTCTGTTCGGAGGTGGTATGACGGTCGGATGTGAAGAAAATTTCCTCGTTGCGCAGCAGGCAATAGGGACGCCAGAGGTAAAGGTACTCGTCAAGGAACTAGGGTCTGTTTACATTCTCACTAGCGGTCCAAAGGCACAGGCAAGCGAAGCAAAGGCGAGATAGTTGCCGGCGAGCTTGTCGTAACGCGTGGCGACG
>NZ_JARUXJ010000264.1:0-6837 GCF_031451465.1 Caballeronia sp. LZ003
GAATTCAATGGTCGCAGCTACAGGCTCAAGGAAGCTGCCGAGGCGCTTGCGCAGAAAACGAAAGAAGGCTAAAAATCGACGATGTCCTGCATTACAGGGGTGGGGGAATTTACGCGCCCATAAGTGGAGGAATTTGAACTGCCCGTCCGGGCGGAAACCACTCGAACGGTTGATGACCTGGTATCAGGTCTCTTCATTCAATCTCTTATTTCAGGGCACACGCGTTGCTCAGCAACTTGCACCGCGACGCCAATCTTTGCAAATTGAGGTAAGTGCCTCGTCGCATGGCGTGCACGAGAACTTATCGAGATCGGTCGACGCGCGGTCCCAAGCATCACGGTTTGAACATCCCTACATAGGAGCATGACTATGTTCGTTCATAACAAACGTCTCCAATACACCGTGCGCGTCGGCGCCCCCGATCCGGGCCTCGCGAACCTTCTACTTGAACAGTTCGGCGGGCCGCAGGGTGAGCTTTCAGCGGCAATGCGGTATTTCACGCAGGCGGTAGCCGAAGATGATCCGGGTCGCAAAGACTTGCTGTTCGATATCGCCACGGAAGAACTCAGCCATCTGGAGATCATCGGCTCGATAGTCGCGATGCTGAACAAGGGAGCTAAGGGTCAGCTAGCCGAAGGCGTGCAGCAGGAAGCGGAGATGTATCGAGCGCTCACGGGCGCAGGGAATGACTCCCATGTCACGCAAGTGCTATACGGTGGCGGTGCACCGCTGACCAATTCGGCAGGTTATCCGTGGACTGCAGCGTACATCGACTCAATCAGCGAGCCGACCGCAGATCTGCGCTCGAATATCGCGGCTGAGGCGCGCGCCAAGATCGTGTATGAGCGTCTCATCAATGTGACAGACGATCCGGGTATCAAGGATGCCCTTGGATTTCTAATGACGCGTGAAATAGCGCACCAGAAATCTTTCGAAAAAGCGTTGCACTCGATTCAGCCAAATTTCCCGCAAGGCAAGCTGCCCGGCAAGCCCGAATTCACAAGCGTGTATTTCAATATGTCGAGCGGGGACGATGTCCGGGGCCCTTGGAACCAGGGCGGCGACTGGAAGTTTGTGGAGAGTCCTGAGCCGACAGTCGACGGCGGTGACGGCCTTGCCACGGTCACGGTTGCCGAGGAGGACTTAGGCGTGCTACAGGCAATGGCCGCTCGGACAGTATCCGACCCAGCCAGCGACCCCGTGACCGGTGCCGACCTCGGCGCAGGCCAGGCGACCCAGTTGTAATCGGATGCACCCAAAAGAGGACGACGGGCGGAGGCGCTCAGTCTCGTGCCCGATCGTTCTAATCCATGCGAGAGTCAAGATGGACCGTAATTACGTTTCGAGCTTCGAACAGTTTCTAAACCTATATAAGGCGCAGCAATCAAAGACCGATGACGACCAACGGGAGGGACGCGCTCTTCTCTGGGATAAAATTCCAATGACAGCGCCGACCCCCGCCTGCCGACGACGAGCTAAAACCTTTCTCGAGCCACGACTCTCCGGTGGCCAGAGCCGTCACATGCGCTTTGGAGACCATTGGCAGCAAACCGAACTCAAACGTGGCAAACGTCTTGGTCGGATCCAGATGTGACTCGTTGCGATGTCGCTCGATACGCCGGTTTGCACGCTCGGCCAGTTCATGCTCGAACAGTGCACCTAGCAGTCGCGAAGCCTGCCAGCCTTCCTTGTCCGAACGTTCGGCAAACTCTGGCCACAACCTGCCAATGGTTGGCAGACGTAGCTCGTTGAGCATCAGGGCCAAACGGCCGTTGTCATGCGCGGGAGCCTTCATGCTGCCACCTCGCTGAGCAGTGCGTCGTAGACCGCCGCGGATGGCATCTCGACCACCACCTCAGGACAGATAGTCTCGCGCGGTGCGAGTTCCTCACGCAACTGCTTCAGCTCGGGGAGCTCACCCACCTCAAGCAGTGCATCGAGCCGTTCGGCCAGCACTGCCTCGACGCCGTGATGTGCGGCGAGTTCAAGCAGGCCCACGATGGTTTTGCAGGCCTGGCGTTGCGTCAGTTGCGCCTCCAGCGCTTCCCAGGTCCGGCGATTGGCATCACGCGGAAACAGCGCGTCGCGAAACGCGAGCCCCCTGAACGCCTGGGGCTTTCGCTTAACGCCCGCGTCGTGCCACTGGGCAATCTGTTCGCGCCACGGTTCGGCCGACGAGATACAGCTCGCGGGCAGGAACTCCTTGTGGCTGAACGCTGTAGCAAGCTGCGCGTCATCCGGCAGAGCGTTGTCCGGAGAAAGCCACCGCGCTCGGTTGCGATCTCCCGCACGGCTGCCAGCTTTTTACGGCCCATGATCTTCGACCGGTCGATATCCCGGTCGGAGTCACCCTGGCGCATTCGCACCAGAACCTGTCGATATTGGTACATCTCGAACTATATGAACACCTCCCGTTTTGCGACAGCTTTTCGTGTGTTTCGACTACGGCAGGATGGTTGCAGCTCTATATCCGTACATGGACTCCCGCCTATGAGCAAGATCGGGTTGCAATTCGAAGGTCTAGACTGCGTCCGTACATTCGGCTTCTGATGTGCCTGCCATCGGCACAAGCCATCATGGAAGTTTGCGCGCTTGCCCCTCAGTGCGAGCCGTGACTTGCTTCGATACCGATCACTAGGCGCGGCCGACGCATAGCTTTGCAAAAAGTGTTTCCGGCGTCGAGACGGGATGCTTTCACCGTCTAGCCTAGGGCTTCGCGATCGCTCGTTGTCGGGTCGTCATGCTCTTGCGTAGAAAACGTTGCAGCATGAGCAATGGCGCGGAGCAGCCCAGCCACGTCTCGAAGTCGTGGGACTTTCGCGCGCCGCTCATCCGCGGACCGGGCAGGCTCACTCTCGAAGTCAACGATGAACACGTGTCTTCTGCAGAGTACCAACGCCGTTCGAAAAGATAGCGAGGCGAAACGTCTTTCCAGTATCGAAACGTTCCCTCTGAAAGTACTTCCGAGAAGCTATTCGCGCGCAGACGGACAGGCGGCGCATCGACGAGTGGATGTCGGGCCACAATCTGGAGTGCGGCATACCAGTTCTCTTCCGCACTTCTCTCAGGCCGTCCTTCATTCTCCGATTGCTCATAGGCGGCCCGTCGTACACATTCAAGCTTGCCCATGTCATCTTTCGTCACGCTGCCGCAGCCCGCGTTAGCTAGTTGAAACTCTAGGCGATTGCTCCCGGCGCCTCCATATCAGATTTGCTGCGTTAGTGCCCTAATGGCGAGATATCCAACGCGTCGCCTAGTGCCTTCATAAGCATGCTTTCACTATCGGCGTTGAAGCCAACGTCCATTGCAGCTAGGACGCCGTGAAACCTCCGGTTCTTCTTGTACCAAAATCCGATGGCTTTGGCATTGAGAACGACTAACCCCGACGCGTCGGTTCCAGGTAGCGGTCGAGCATGAGGTTCAGACAGCGGCAGAACAGGCATGATTCGCTTCCAGAAGGGAGAAAGGAAACCGACGCAGCAAACACGATGCCGAAGTTAAGCCTTTCCTACGACTGCCAACTTGCCACCAAATGGAATACCGATTGCTCCTCATCGGCCCGCGATGTTAGAACTGCACTTCCGATAGGCGCAACACACTGTCGAATGAACGCTAAGCGGCTATTTTTCATTCTTCTGTACTGCTCCGCGATATCCACTTAGGCTTGCCCAAAGGGACGGCCTTGTGGCAGGAGCTAAGCGGAACAGGCACCATTATCGAGATCGTGCGTGGACATGGCTCGCGACACTAAAGCTCGGGCCCCGGCATGTCACCGTTATCGATTGCCAGCTTTTGTCGTTTCGCTTCGTCTACCGCACCGACGTTGCTACAGAACGGCCCAATATCTGCAGCGCCTTGAAACGGATAAAGCAGTCGACCATCGGTTTTTTTGCACGACCTCAAAGTTCCGTAAGACCCTACAGACGAAGATCCGCGGTGGGAAGCGTGAACCTCGAAGTAGCTTTCGCTGGTTTTTTCAGTATCACGTACGTTAGAGGATTTCTACATCTCTTAAACAATAAATCGTACTGCCGCTGACACGACGCACATTCTATTTGGCATTCAGTAGGCGCGGACCTAAGATTAACAAGTGTCCTAGGTCTAGGCGCTCGTCATCATAGCAACGACGTCGGCCCGCTCTGGCAGGCCCCTTAATTCCTCTTCGCGATTACGTGGAATAACATGCCGGTGGAGAGAGTCCGCGACATTACGGCGTTGGAGTAGGCAGCTCCTGACTGTGTCCGAGTATTGACTTGCAACATTGCTCGCTGTTGCGCGCTCCAACGTTGACGTTGACGCGAGAAGTGAAGGCTTTGTGGCCTCCGTAGTTGGGCCCGCATTTCATGGCACGACGATTGTCGGAGCATTCACAACTCGCGTTTCGTTGTAAAGGCCATTAAGGAAGCGTTAACATCGCAAGCCTTGCAGGTCATTTCGGAACGCTGGAGCGTATTGCTGAATATTTTTGGACCACCACGTTGGCCGATATCCGGAGCAGATCTATGCCCACATCATCGCGCTCATTGCTGAAAGGGAGCGCCTCCTCGACGCCGATAATTTTGAAACTGGAGTTTTGCAAATCGCGAATCGGCTAGCGCAAGAAGGAAGTCTAAAAATGGCGCTCTTCCGACTCCATGAGATCATCGAGACACGCGGTGAAAGCCTGTGGCGAGACGCTCGCGTGCAATGAGAACAGCGGCGTTCGGCGCTGTAACCCGGTATGAGTTCTAGCGCTTGCGCGAAGGGCTCGAAGAGCATCCGTCGGTACTGGTCATTTACGTTGACATACAGCTCAGCGCGTTCGATCTGTAGGTAAAAGTGGCTATAGAGGCTTGGATGTTGCGTCAAGCCTCTCTCAAGCTCATCCGCAGCCGCTCAAGCGACACGGGCTTCGAGATGTGACCATCAAAGCCTGCGGCTAACGCTTCGCGCACGCAACCTTCTCCGCTGTCGCCACTCACTGCAAAGGCGCGAATGCGCTTTGAAATCTTTATTTTTCGTGCCCGCTTGATCAATTCGTACCCCGACATCTCCGTCATCCGGATGTCTGATAACAGCACGTCGTATTCTCCCGTTTCTAGCATTGTCAGTCCTTTCTCGGGACTGGTTGTCGTGTCAACATACGCTCCTTCGACGCGAAGCAGCTCCGCGAATGCGGATAAGCTCTCGCCGTCGTCATCGACCAGCAGAATGCGGTATTGCAAAGACGCGTATGAATGCGAGTCGTCGGTTCGACGAAGTCCGGCGGCGGCCAACGGCAGCTTTACGCGAAAGCTCCTGCCCAAACCCCGGCCGGGCGAGCTCGCTTTAATGCTTCCGCCGTGGGCCCGAACCAGCTCTCTGACGAGCGCCAGCCCAATGCCCAGTCCGGCCCGGCGTGGACCGACCGATTCGGCCGCCTCACCCTGGCTAAAAAGCTCGAAGACCTTAGGCAAGAACTCGGGCGAGATACCGATGCCTGTGTCGGTAACTTCAAGCGTCGCGTCGCGCTTATCGGCGCCGACCGAAACACGGATGGTGCCGCCTGCGGGCGTGAATTTCACTGCATTGCCGAGCAGATTCCAGACAACTTGCTCGATTCGCACGGCATCACAGTCGCACACCACGGTCTCAGGTGTCTGGACCTCGAGCGTGATTTCTTTGCGTGCCACGTCCAGTGACATAGCTTCGCTAAAGCGCCGAACGATCTCCACAAGATCCGTCGGTTGCCGATGCAGCCGCAGTTTTCCGGTCTGGACCCGGGAGAAATCAAGCAAATCATTGACGATTGTTTCTTGCGTGGATACCGCACGCATGATGGTCCCGCCGAGCCGCTGAACGGCAGCGGAATGCCGCGTTTCCGGCAAACGGATAAGGAGCTCGGCGTTTACCTGAATGAGATTCAGTGGTTGCTTCAGTTCGTGCGCCATTTCGGCCAAAAAGCGATCTTTCAGATCCGAGCCGGCCCTGACTTGGGCGCTAGAGCGCCGTTCCTGCGTGATTTCTTCGTCGTAATGTGCCTCCCGGCGCTTTACATCCGATACATCCCGGGCAATCTTGACGAATCCTCCGCCGTTGCCGGTGTTCAACGGCGTCATGACGCCGCTGCAAAAGAACCGCGTGCCGTCCTCGCGAAGATGCCAGCGTTCATTAGCGGCGCGGCCTTCTCGCACCGCAGCGCTGCGTTCCTGTTCCGGGGCGCCCTGTGCGCGGTCCTCAGGCGTAAAAAGAACATCGACTAATTTCCCAAGGATGTTCTCCGGAGGGTAACCGAACATGGTTGTGGCACCCTCGTTCCAGGTCATGATGACGCCGTGCAGGTCGGTGCTCAACACGGCAAAGTCTCTGCTTGACGCGATGGCATCCCGAAGGCGCTCTTCGGTGCGCTGAACGCGGTTTTCTGCCGCGCGCAGCTCGGTCACGTTGATGAAGGTCAGGACCGCGCCCCCGATCTTGTCCTGACTTGTGCGATACGGCTGAATGCGTGCAAGATAGTGCTCGTCGTCGACGCTCGTGACGCTGCGCTCGATGGGCACCAACTGTTTAAATGCGGCCGTTGCGTCTTCCACGATTTCGTCGTAACGCAGCCGGTTCGTCACATCCATGAGAGGCCGGCCAACATCCGACGGGATGAGAGAAAACAAGCGGCGCGCCTGCGGGGTGAAACGCTTCACGCGCATCCCAGAGTCAACAAAGACCGTCGCGATTTCCGACGCTTCCATCAAATTGCTCAGATCGTCGTTGTTGCGCCCGGCCTCATCAACCTTCATGCGTAATTCGAAGTTGACCGTGGTCAACTCCTCGTTGGCGGACTGCAGCTCCTCCTTACTTGTCTCCAGCTCTTCCTTGGCCGAACGC
>NZ_JARUXJ010000265.1:0-6391 GCF_031451465.1 Caballeronia sp. LZ003
TTTGAACCGAAATCACATCCTCACGACCGACCCAACCGACCCGTTGCTCCAGGTGTTGACAGGCAAGCAGAGAAGTCAGGGGGTGGAGCTCGACATCGCCGGCAACATCACGCCGCAATGGAAAGCCATCGTCACGTATGCCTACACGCTCGCGAAGGTCACGAGTGATACGACTTACCCCGTCGGCGATCTACTCAGTAATGTTCCGCGTCACAGCGCAAGCCTTTGGACGGTCTATCAATTGCAGTCCATACCGGGATTGCAGTTTGGGGCTGGCGTCTATTACGTGGGCTCGCGAGAGGCGACCCTGCCGAACACCTTCAAGCTGGCCAGTTACGTGCGCACCGACGCCATGGCGTCCTACCAGCAAGGCCACTGGAAAACGCAGCTAAATATATTTAACTTGTTCAACCGCAAATACTACACCGGCGGTTCGGCCGCGACTTTCGACTACACGCTCATGCCCAGTCCTCCCTTGACCGCGCAAGTCACCGTCTCCTATAGGTTCTGATCACGGGCGGGCGGTGCGACACTGCCCGTTCATCGCGCCGCTCACGCCACGATAGTCGACCGCTTGTTGCATTCATCACCCCGCCTATTACCTGATCGGATGTAGCTTGATGGCCCAAAGGAATCAGTTAAGCCCGATGTCGGTCCGCGCCGGACAGCGCACACACTTTGCGCTTCACGACCGCCGGGCAACGAGCCTCGCGCCAAAGCCACTACTTGAGCTTCGCCAAGTTGGCTTGAATTGGCTGCTCGACTACTTTCTGATATGGTCCGTTATCAGATGGAGGAGGAAAGGATGGACCGTATCGCTACGCTGCGGCTAGCATTGGTGCGCTCGGCGGACGATGAGGCTACATTCAGCCCAAACTACCAACGCGAGCTCAGAGAGTTCTATCAGCTAGTGCGTGCCGACCGTACGCGGATGAGCGCCGTGTCATTCACAATGCACGGCGTACAAGACGATCGCGGTTTTACCGGCGAATTCATTGTGCCGCTCGCTCAAACGATCGGCTCAACCCTTTTGCGCGGCGCGCTGGCTTGGCGGCAAAGCCGCACTGGGCGCACATTGCGGATGACGTTTGCTAACCTGGAGTTCGACATCTCTACCACAGTTCAATTCGAGGCGCTCCTTAAGCGGGCGCAGGCGATCTACGGCCTAGCCTAGGTCTTGCCGCTTCGATGACGCATTTCTACGCGGCCTGGCCTCTGTGACGCTGACGGCGACAGATGTACGGTGGCGTTTCCGTGTGGCGTTCGGGAAAGCAACAACTGGCCCAGGTGCGCTAGCCTCGAATCAATCCGGTATCCGGACACTTAGAAATTGCTGTCGAGCCATGCCTTCGCCCAGGCGATGCCCCGATCACGCGCCTCGTTTTCGGTGTCGAAGTAGCCGATGTCGCTGAAGGTGAACATCTCATCGTCGTGTGCGGCGTCGAGCGATCGGCGCGCCACTGCCGCCCAAGAATGCCAATGATGGCCATCCCGCTCCGGATAAGATCTGATCACCCACTCCCCATGTTCAAGATTCTCGCCCATTATGCTTCCTTATATCCGTTGCCGGCGTGCTTTTTCCTAACTCGCATCACACAAAATCAAAAGGTTGTTTTCCCTTGTTTATTTTAGGCGAGCATCAGTCGGCAGGGAAGTAACTCACAGACATGCTAGGACCGTCAATCGCAATGGTTTTTCATCCCGGGAGGTCGAATCCGTATAGCGAAGCCCCTGCCTTTTCAGAAGTAAGCACCGCAAAGCGCATATATTTTTGGCGAACAAGAGCGAACCCCCGTTAGCGGGCTGCCTCAGGCCCGTCGCATGCTCGCCTTATTTCCATCACCTGCTTGCGCTACTCACGCGGAAATCGCACGCACACCAATGCAGGCAGTTTCTCACGGTTGACGAGGGCACCGACGAAGAAGAACGTGCCAGTGCATGCCGAGACCAAGCAGTCGGCAGTCGATAACCAGATTCACACGCCATGAATAGACTTGCTCAAGCGGAACGCCTTGAATGGCTCATCCGTTCCCTTACTTGCGGGCGGTATGGAGATTCGTTTCTCGGAACGGACGCACAACTCGAGGCCGACTACGTAGCCGCAACACAGGATGCTCTAACCAAATCCCGCGGTAAGCTGCGGCCTCGCCATCTCATCGAAGACCTGATTACCTTGAGCGAGCGTGGGATTCTACTTCGTCGGCGCATTAAAGGCGGCTTCAGCTACGAAATGCGCCAGAGCACCAAGAACGAAACCCCCAAGCACGATCGTGTGTTTTCTCTGCCTTATACGCCTAGTCTTCGAATGCTTGAAGAGAATCTCCAAGCGCACTTAGTGGAAGCAAGTAAATACGAGCCGGGCTCGCTCGGGTACCGTGCGAGTGTGCGCATCGCCGCTAATGTTCTTGAGACACATTTAGCGCGCTGGCCCCGAAGCTTAGAAGTGGAAGAACGACTGTGGAGGATGCTTAGCGATGCCTGGAAGTGAGGCGCGCGGACTATGCTGTGCTCCTAGCTGAACTATAGGCTCGCTACTTCATGCAAGGGAAACACCGGCGTCGCCGTCTGGTTGCCGTTGCGATTGCCGCCGCTTTTCAGATGCTACTGCTGGCCTCCTGGCTCTGACCCAGAGCCGCAGTTGCGCGGAGTGTAGCTTGAGGAGCGCTTGCGCCGCTGTTTCGGCGTCGGGGAGCGAACCGACACGGCAGTCTCGCACAATAACCGGAACACGCCTCGCGAGTGTAATCCGTCCGGACAGCCCGTCCCAGGCACGATGACGGAGCGCAGGCGTTTTAATAGCGAAAAAACTTTTGTATCACGATGAGATACAATTCCTAGCTCGAACCGTGTAAGTGCAACATCTTCGCGTCCATTACCATTCGCTCACCGTCCATTCGTGTCACGCACTTCCTTCCTTGATTGGTTACGGGACCCTCTTCCTGCCCCGGTTCTTCTTAAGTGGACCGAGCGCTTGCGCGCTGGCCTGGGTGCACTAATTGGCATCTCCATGACGGGCGGGATCGCACATCTGCTCGTCGGCGACGGTGTCGCGATTCCCATGCTGATCGCGCCGATGGGGGCCTCGGCCGTGCTCTTGTTCGCCTTGCCGGCGAGCCCGCTCGCCCAGCCATGGTCGATCATCGGCGGCAACCTAGTTTCGGCCTTCATTGGTGTGAGCTGCGCATTGCTGGTCCGCGAGCCCATAGATGCCGCCGCGCTGGCCGTCGGCATCGCCATTTGTGCGATGTTCGCATTGCGCTGCGTGCATCCGCCTTCCGGAGCGGTCGCGCTTACGGCGGTGCTCGGCGGACCACCAGTCCATTCGCTTGGATACGGCTTCGTGTTGGCCCCGTGTTCATTCAATCCAGCGTGCTCATGAGCGCCGCGATCATTTTTCACGCATTGACGGGACATCGCTACCCTCACAGGCACGCGGTATCGAACCCGGTAGGCGCTTCGTCGAGCGTCGCGTCCTTCACCCGGGCCGATCTAGACGCCGTGTTGGCGCGCCGCAACGAATTGCTCGATGTCGATCTTGACGATCTCGAATCGCTGCTGCGCGAGACACAGTTGCGCGCCTATGCACGTGGTTTCGTCAACGTTACCTGCGCGGACATCATGTCGCACGCGGTCGCCGCGATATCGCCGGGGGCGAGCGCGCACGATGCGCTGTCGCTCTTTGCGCGGCATCGCGTTAAGGCGCTGCCTGTTGTCGACATGGGCAGACGCGTAGTCGGTATCGTCACCCGTATTGATCTCATGGCTGCCGACGTAGACCGGCTCGCACGCCTGGTCGAGCGAATTTTGGGCGGCCGGCCAAGCGCATTGCGCACCGTCGCTTCGCTAATGACGAGCGAAGTGCGCTCGGTGCGATCCGACATGACGCTCGATACCCTTGTGCCGATCTTCGCCGACTATGGACATCACCATATTCCTGTGCTCGATTACGAGGAACGGCTGGTCGGCATGATTACCGAGGCGGATCTGATTGCCGGACTGTACCGCCACTCCTTCACCACGCAAGGCGCACACACGCGGCCAAGCTCTCAACCACCCGCGCCATGACTACGTCCCGCAAGCTCGCCAAGTCGGACTTTGAGCAACTTTCCGAGTTCCGCTACCAAATGCGGCGCTTCGAGCGTTTCTCGGAACGCGCCGTGCAGGAGGAAGGCATCACACCGCTGCAGTATCTCTTGTTACTTCACATCAAGGGCTATCCTGGGCGCGCATGGGCGACAGTTGGCGAGCTGGCCGAACGGCTGCAATCCCATCACCACGGTGTGGTGGCGCTCGTCACACGCTGCGAGGTGCTCGAGCTCGTGCGGCGCGCGCCGAGCCCCGACGATCGCCGTCAGGTGCAGGTTCATCTAGAGGCGCGGGGCGACCAGTTGCTCGCGCGGTTGGCGGCTCTGCATCGCGCGGAACTTAAGTCGCTCGAGGGCGCGTTTCATGTGCCTCAAATTGATCTCTGATTTCACCCGTCTCACGGAGCCAACACATGGATCACAAACGCGATTTCTCCGTCAACGACCGTCTGTTGCGCATCTGTGCGATGGCCGCGCTTATTGGCGCGGTAAGCACACTCGCGGCCGTTTTACTGCTTGCATTGATTCATCTGTTCACTAACCTGTTCTTTTTTGGCACCTTCTCGCCCGCGGAACGCTCGCCCGCGTTGAATCATCTGGGCGTATGGGTGATAGTGATACCGGTGATCGGCGGCCTGATTGTCGGCGCGATGGCGCGCTTTGGGTCCGAGAAGATTCGAGGACATGGCATTCCCGAGGCTATCGAGGCAATCCTCTTCGGCAAGAGCCGCATGTCGCCCAAGGTGGCGGTGCTCAAGCCGTTGTCGTCGGGCATCGTGATCGGTAGCGGTGGACCGTTTGGCGCGGAAGGACCGATCATCATGACGGGCGGCGCGTTGGGTTCGCTGATCGCGCAGTGCATCGACGTTACGGCGGCCGAGCGCAAGACGCTGCTGGTCGCGGGAGCAGCGGCGGGAATGACCGCAGTGTTCGGCACACCCGTTGCAGCGGTGCTGCTCGCGGTCGAATTGCTGCTGTTCGAATGGCGGCCGCGCAGCTTCCTGCCGGTCGCATTGGCGTGCGCAGTGGCAGGCTTCGCCCGAGTGTCGGTGTTCGGCACGGATGCGCTGTTTCCGCTAGACACCGCTCCCCCGCAAATGATTTCGCTTATCTCATGTCTTGCCGCTGGACTGCTCGCGGGCGCGCTGGCTGCAGGATTGTCAGCCGCGCTCTACAAGCTCGAGGACTTGTTCGGCAAGCTACCGATCCACTGGATGTGGTGGCCGGCGCTTGGAGGCCTCGTCGTTGGTATTGGCGGATTCATCGAACCTCGGGCGCTCGGCGTCGGCTACGACGTGATCGGCGATCTGCTTCATGGCCACGTCGCAATGCAGGCGGCCGTGGCGATCCTCGCGGTAAAAGCGGTGATCTGGGTGGTGGCACTCGCCTCGGGCACGTCGGGCGGCGTGCTCGCACCGTTGCTGATGCTCGGCGCGGGCTTGGGCACGGTGCTCTCCTCGGTGCTGCCGGGTCATGACGCTGCGCTCTGGCCGCTCGTTTGTATGGCCGCGACCCTCGGCGCGACGTTGGGTGCGCCCCTCACGGCTATTGTTTTCGCGTTCGGTCTTACCCACGACAGCAATGCGCTTTTGCCGCTGCTCGCGGCGACGCTCGTCGCACACGGCTTCGTTACGGTCGTCATGCGGCGCTCGATCATGACGGAGAAGATTGCGCGACGCGGCTATCACATTTATCGCGAATACGGTGTGGACCCGCTGGAACGGCACCACGTCGACGAAGTCATGACGCGCGAACCCCGCACTATTGACGCTGATACTCCGCTTAGGGAGATGCTTGCATCGTACTTTGGGGCCGGGCAGGCGCATCGTGCATATCCGGTGGTGCGCGCGGGCGCGGTGGTTGGCATGGCAGACCGGTCGGTACTCACCGCGCTAAATCGTGAGACATCAGCGCATGGCGAAGACACGAGCATCAGCTTAGCGCTGCATCAGCGTAACGAGCGCCTGCCAGTAGTCGCGCTGCCGGGCGAATCGTGCAGGCTTGTCGCCATGCGTCTGGCGGTGCATCAACTCGAACGGTTACCGGTGGTCGCAGACCAAGGTTCGATGCGGCTAGTCGGCATCGTATCGCGCAGCGATCTTATTAAGCCGGCACGGACGCACTTTGACGAAGAACATCGGCGGGAGCGGTTCAGGCCCGGACGGGCAGTTCAAATTCCTCCACTTATGGGCGCGTAAATTCCCCCACCCTGTAATGCAGGACATCGTCGATTTTTAGCCTTCTTTCGTTTTCTGCGCAAGCGCCTCGGCAGCTTCCTTGAGCCTGTAGCTGCGACCATTGAATTC
>NZ_JARUXJ010000266.1:0-6172 GCF_031451465.1 Caballeronia sp. LZ003
AACAAGGATTCTTGATCCCCGTTCGAGCCCCGAATCAGGCGCCTTTCG
This sequence comes from Caballeronia sp. LZ003, assembly GCF_031451465.1. Classification (NCBI taxonomy): domain Bacteria; kingdom Pseudomonadati; phylum Pseudomonadota; class Betaproteobacteria; order Burkholderiales; family Burkholderiaceae; genus Caballeronia; species Caballeronia sp. LZ003. Next base: position 49 of record NZ_JARUXJ010000266.1, read on the forward strand.
CTGGCGCCATTGCGCCGAAAACACCCGGCCCCTTTACGGCGAAAAGCAACAGGCGTCCGGTTCGAATAGCCGCAACCCCTCCATTGTTAGCAAGTCGCCAGGGTCAATCTCGCCTTCGAGCGCTGGCCATGAAAACTTCAACGCGTTGGTGAGAAGAAGAACATCTCGCGGTTTGAGAAGCCACCGATGCACGCCGTGCATTCGAAGCGTGACCCAGCGCATGTCACTCGGGATTGCCTTCAATAAAAACGCTATTTCCGAATCGAGCATGCACAGCAGCGAGTTGCGGGTCGGATATGGCAGTTCGATTTCGTGCTGAATGATCTTTTCGGCGTATCGCGGCCCGCTCGCCGTATCCGTTTCGTCGAACGCGTCGTGTAGCTTGCTCCGGTCATACGCCAAGAGATAGACAACATTGGGAAGCTGCCCAACCGTCTTAACCATTTGCATGATGGACATCACTTCTGGCTTCGAGAGCCGGTCAATGTCATCGATTGTGACCAAAAAGCGCTTCCCCGATTCGCCGAGCAGCTTGGCGAGCTCGCGATGTGCTGACTGCAACGAAGGTTCTTTCAGGAACTCATCGAGCTTCTGCTTCAGCGGCTGCTTGACGATGCTCACAACGCCCGTTGCGGCCCCTCGTGAGATGCCAATATCGGCGACAACCGCGAGCTTCGCAATTGCATCCAAGACGGCATCGCTTGACCCACCGAAGCGACTCACGAGTCTGCGCCAAACGCGCTTCAGCACGTTTTCCCGAGGCCCGACCGTTTCCGAAAGCACCTTGAAGAACGCTGCGACGAGGTCTTGGTGTCCAGAGGCCATCCACGGCCGGAAATCAATATGGTGAACCCGGTCCGCCTCAGCTTCGGCTTCTTCCCTGTACTTTTGCAGATAGGTGCACGTGAAGTTGAGGAGCGTCGACTTGCCGCCACCCCATGCGCCGTTGACGCCGATGACGAAACCATTCGGCGCATCGATGGCGGAGATGACTTTTGCCAGTCGCTTAGCAAGAGGCGAAACTCCCAGCCGGTCGTCCTCCCATGGATTACTCTTCGCTCTGTCATCGCCAAACGACTGCCGTTTGTTCTTCTTCATGCGCACCAGTACCTATGAGAAAAATCAAAGTCTACACAGGGCGCACAATTTGAACGACCTCGCACGTGCAGTGTGTTACGACAAACCGCCCGCCGCCGCGGTGCACGGGCGGCCGCACAATGCGTGCAATCCTCGGACCCCGTTTTCGGGGATGTCAGGAGCCTGCGGGACCGTCGCCAGCACGCAATGGTATTGTTTCGTTGGCAACAGCTTCCGCCGAATCCATTAGACCAACTTCGGCAATGGCTTCGTGCATAGCTCGAGCTGAAATGGTGTGCGCTTTCAATGGTCCTCGTTTCGACGCAGAGGACTTGTGGTCGCAGATGTCGATGACCAGTAGGTAAAGCGTCTTCCCGCCGACGCATAGGAACGGGACCAACATGTCGCTGGTGGCAAATTCGAACTGCAAGTCTTCCGGGCAAATCCGATAGATGACGAGATACCCGACGCCTTGGTGGAAGTCTCGCGTGTATGTCAGTAGCTGATTGAAGCCACTGGTGATGCTGCGCTTTCCGCGGCTTGACTCTCCGCTAAAAATCTTCGCGTCCAGAACGAGCTCCGGGGACACAAGGTCCGCCATTCCTGAAGCGGATTGTGGCTCAATGTGAAAGTCGAGCCCTTGGTCAAAGAGGTAAGCGTATAGGTCCGTTGCCAGCTCCCGCTCACCGTCCTGCACAAGAGCGTGCAGACGCTCGCGCTCGAACCATTCGGCTCGCTTCTTGTACTTGATGAGCAGCGATAGAACTGCTGCCTGTCCGTCTAAGGACTCGTCAATAAACTCATAGAGCGGCTCAACGAAGTGTTCGATGAAGCCTTCCAACGCTCCCTCTGGCTCGCTGGAATTGTGGAGGAGTCGACCGATGTTGAGCTCAGGATGCTTTGGGCCAAGAGGCTGCGCCGCGCAGTGCTGAACGACGCGAAAGCAGAACTCGGCGAGCTCTTTTTCCGTCGAGAACCCGGACAATGTATCGCCCGTTAGCATTCCGTCGAGCTCTTCTTCGTATGTCTCGCCTTCGGCATCTAGACGCGCCACAATCCCTTCAAACAAAGGTTCAGAATGAAGGAAATTCCAAAATTGGACCAGTTGACTGTGAAAGAAACGATAGTCCTTGACCGAGTTCAAGCGCCGGAATCGCTTCTGCAGTAAGAAGCGTTGCTGCTGAAGGTAATGGGAATCCATCTTCAGAATTTGATGTTGATGGTTGTATTGAGAGCAGAGAATTCCTTGACGAGTCGGTCCATGGCTGCCTTCACCTCTCGTCGTGCTTTCCGGCATTCGTTCATGCTGTCCTCGAGCCGGATATTTCCCTTGCACCCACGGCAAATGACGACATCTCGAAGCCTGGCGTCTCGATATCGAATTTCGTTGTGAAACCCGCAGCCCGGACATTCGATGTCCAACTTTACGTAGTCAAGGTCCATCGAATGTGGTCACGAGTCCAGTTGGTCGGAAAGATAAGATACAACATTCTCGGAATGCGACGACTCCAGCTTGAATTGTGGTCGTCACGTGTTCCCCTTAATTTTATCTATCGGTGTTTTTGCAGGCCCTGGTCAATGGACATCTTCTACTACTGGCAAAAGCTCGAAACCAACCTGAAGAATGGCGAAGTCGGCTACTTCGGCTCGAAGAACGCAAAGCTCGTGGAACTTGCGGGGCGATTGCCCAAACGCATCTGGGTGTTCAAAACACCCAAAGGCATGAAAGGCTCGATACAGCTTGTCAGGTCGTTGTTGGTCAGCGAGGAGCCGCGCGTTGCATCAACACCGAGTTCCCGAACGTCGTCTATTACGACCCGTTCTCGCCCGAGTCCGTCATTTACGCCGATTCCGACGCGCCGGAGCGAATCGCTGAAGTGTCGGGCTACTTCCAGTACCGCTTTCAAACTGCGTTCAGCGCGAACCTCCAGGGCGACTCTGGACTTCAAGCACTCGAATCAAAGGTCGTTCGGGGTCTGGAGTCGATGGTGGCAGAATGGGGAAAGGTACAGATGCTCGAGCGGGTGAAGGACCCCAAGAAGGTGCAGCCCATCAACCCGTTTGCCTCGCAAACTCGATAGCCTCGAGGACAACTTGCGAAAAGAGACCCGCTGAATTTCGGCGGGCCAATGAACCGCGCTCCATGCAAGAACGCAGGGAGATGATGCCTTGGGGAGCACGCCGGCTCAAGACAGGAAAGTGAAGCGGTGCGTTTCGAATCATTGAACAGCGCGAAAGCCGTTTTAGTGGCGACGCAGGGAGGCGCCATAAGAACGACAGGATTCGCAGCCTCGACCTCTGGGGTCAGTGAAGCCTCTTGCGCGCAAGAAGTTGGTCGAGCGCGTCGCGGGCTGCCTGTAAATCGTTGAACGCGGCAGTGACGCGAGCCAGCGACAATGTCCGCATCGCAGTATCGACGCTCGTGTTCAAATGCGCTTCAAGGGCCGCCGATGCGGACCGCAGTTCCCGTGCGGCGTTTGCAACGCGCTCGACGGCTGTAGCTTCATCGTCATTGCCTTCAGGGCGGCCCATGTTCTTCTCGGAGTTGTTCCTGACAGGCAATTTTGCACGCCCGGTCAGGCAAATGCGCGCAGGCAACCACTCTACTCTCAATCATAGACATTGAGTAACACCAATGGCGCTAACCGGTATGCCGGATTTCGCAGCAGCGATTAGTTGGATTGCTTGCTGGCGAGACGTTCGATTGCGAGCACGCCTGCCTCCATTTTCATGCGAGCCGAAGAGTTGGCTGACTGCACGAATAATCTCGGCGGGCGGAACGCTCGAAGCGCGACGGCTTCCTTAAGCCACAAAATCACATCGTAGCCCGTGCCTCGCTCATATAGATGTGACGTCCTTCTTTTGCGGCCGCTTGGTCGAAATCGACTACTCGCCCGAATACCTTGCGCCGAATACATCATTGAGTTGCCGTGCTCGCTTCACGTCATCTGAATGGAGATAAATCGAGGTGGTGGCAATGGATGCATGCCGGAGGTTGTCCCGGACGGTCGTGAGTTCCGCGCCATTGGACAGTGCCAGGGACGCGTGCGAATGCCGCATCCAGTGCGGTGTCGCTGCGCGCAATTTATCGGCGAGTGGCGGATGATCGACTTCGAGCGCTTGCGCGACTTGCTTGAAAAACCGCTTCATCACAGCCCAGAGGCGAACACCGCTAATGGCTCGATTCGTGTCTGAGTCCAGATTGCCGATCAACGGCGTGTTGAGCTTCCAGCGCTCTCGGGAAACGGGTAACTGTCGCGCGAGCAAGTAAGTGGTCAGCGCGTTCCAGGCGAGCGGCGGCAACGCCACTTTGCCGATTCTGTGCCCTTTGCCGGTGACGCGAAGCCAATAGAGGCCGGTTGGATCGGTCTCGATCTGCCGGAGCGTGGTGCCCACGAGTTCGCCCGCCCGTAGGCCAGTCGCCACGCCAAAGTCAAGCAAAAACCGCAGTCGGTGCGCCGCGGGCGCGGACCAGCCGTACGCGTATTCCAACCCATCGGCGATCGTCCGGATCAACTGCCACTCTCCATCGGTAAAAGCGCGCGACGCATCGAGCGCCGCCGCGGCCGTTCCCCCGCGAACTTTGATGCCCGAGAATGGGTTCGCCAACACGTAATGTTCGTCGATCAGCCAGCGGAACAGCGCATTCAGAATGGAAATCGCGTGTGCCGCCGATCGCGCCGACAACGCGCCCGCGAAAGGACGCCAATCGGGTGAATGGCGTGGGCGCAGCGGCCCCACCCAACGCGCGTGCGGAGTCGGCCGGCGCAGGAACGCGCGGTACGCCACTGCATCTTCGGTCGTGAGCGACGACAGCGCGCGGCCGCGCTCCACGATCGCCCACAGGATCAGGCGCTCGGCTTCCTTCCGGTACGTGCGCCGGGTCGCCGGCGACTCGTGCAGCGAGAGCCAGGCGTGAATCGCGTCGTAGTCGTTGCCGGCGTCGAGGGTACAGGTGGCGACCGGTGCCCGGAAGGTACCTTCAGACCCATCGACTTGATGCGGAAGTTTGAGCGACTCCCACGGCACGACGATGCCACGCGGTTCCGACAGGATCAACGCGCGGGCCCGCTCGGTGAGCGAAGGATGGGCGGCGAAGAATGCTTCGATGGCTTTCGCGCTCGCCGCACCCAGGTCGGGAATCACGGTCCACCACTGACGCCGGCGCGGAATGCGCACGGTTAAGTCAGCGAGGGTGAGGATGTCGTACGCGTGGAGCGCGCGCACCGTGCGAGGCGAGAACCAGCGCTCGACGGGGTCGGCGATGTCGGGCAACGGCGGTCGTGCGTGCCGCAAGACTTCGATCGCTTGCGACACTGCTTGCGCGTGCTGCTCGCGCGATGCAACGGGGTGACGCAACACGTCCGCGAGGTCGGCACGCTTGATCTGGTCCGCCCGGTCAACGAGCTGGCGGCGAATGCGTCCGATCACGCCGCGGGCCGACTTCGCCAGTTCGTTCGGCAGGAAGCGTTGGACGGCTTCGCGCGAGGCGAGGCCGGCGGACCACGCGCGCAGCGCCGCCAGTTCGTCGGCCGTCGGGAATTCAGGCAGATCGAGCTGATCAGGCAGGGCGGTGTCGGCAGGGGAGACAGCCGCCGAGACCGACGATCGGAGACGCGTTTTCATGAACGCAAGTTTAGAGCAAAAACGGCACTATTAGGATAAGGGTAGTTATCCAAATAGCCGTGTTCTACGTCGTCTGCGAAGGCCTGCCGCTTTAATTTGCGACGCGGAATGGCCGGTATGGAAGCGTCGAAAAACCATTACGACCCGTCCCGGTCGGTCACGGTCGAGAGGCCACGTCAACGCAGTCCGCAAGCTGACGTGCAAACCGTCAGCCGCACAGCCAAGGAACAAGGGATGCTGCAAGCACTTGTATCTTCCAACTTCCGGACCGGCCATGAAAATCCGTTTGAAGCCTCTCGATTAACAAACGATCGTTCTCACTGGCGCGACGAGCGGGATTGGTCTAGCCACGGCGCGGCGCGCCGCGAAGGCAGGCGTGCGCCTTATGTTGATCGCCCGCGACGAGACAGCGCTCGCCGTG
>NZ_JARUXJ010000267.1:0-5696 GCF_031451465.1 Caballeronia sp. LZ003
GTCATAACGAAACTCGGTAGATTCGTGGTTCTCGTTGTTCAGCGTGGTTAGCCGCCCCTGCTTGTCGTAGCGGTACGCGACGCGGCCCCAATCGTCGCCTTTCACGTCGGTTTGGCGCACGCTCAACTGATTTAGCGCGTCGTACCAATACAGCGTTTCAACGCCCGCGCCATCGCGGTAAGCAACGAGGTTGCCGTTGCCGTCCCAGCGAAACTGTTCCTCGACGCCATCGGCGCGTGTGATGGTCTTGATCTGCCCGCGCGCGTCGCGCCGGTAGCGGGTTTCATGGCCTTCGGCGTCGGTTATGTGTGAGAGATAGCCGCGTTCGTCGTAGCCGTAATGCGTCGCGTTGTTCGAACAGTCCGTCGCTTGGGTCAGCCGTCCCGCAGCGTCATAGCTGAACTGCTTCACGCCGCCCTTGGGGTCGGTCAGCGCGGTCAGGCGCCCCTTGCTGTTCCAAGCGTATTGCGTGGTGCGGCCGGCCGGATCGGTGACGGACACGGGCCGCCCGAGCGCGTCATAATCGGTCGTCGTCACGTCGCCGATGGCGTCGGTTACTTTGACCGGCAGACCAGCGGCGCTGTACTCGGTGCGCGTGGTCATCGAGAGCGCGTCGGTCACGGCCGTGACGCGCCCCTGAACGTCATACTCGAAGCGCTGAATTTGCCCCAGCGCGTTCTTCATGCTGACGAGCTGGTTGTTCTCGCTCCAGTTGAACGATTCACTCGTGCCATCGGGATGCTCGACCAGCACGATACGGTTATGTTGGTTGTAGCGGTGAATCGTGCTGTTGCCCTCGCCGTCCGTGACCTTGGTGTACCAGTGCTCGCGGTGGTACTCGAAACGCGTGTCTTGCTTCGGTGCGAGCTCATGGATATTTATCTCCCGGTCGATCACCTCGTCCTTGGCAATCCATGTGCGCACGCAGCGCGCTTGCGCGGACGTGTGCGCGTCTGCGCCACGGGGGTCCCATTCGAGGTTGGCCGGGTTGCCGTTGAAGTCGGTATAGCGCGTGAGCAGGTGATGCTGATAGACGTACTTGCGCGCGTAGCCGAGCACGTCGCGGTGCTCGGTCAGGTCGCCCTCGGGACTATAGGCATAGCGGGCGATTGCTTCGTCCGCGCTCCCAAGCAACCCGATCCGGTAGATAACCGCGACGCGCCCGTTCTCGTAGTCGATGCGGATCGTGTTCTCCGCGCCGTCCGTCATGCCCGTCAGTTCGTCCTTCGAGTTGTAGGACAAGGTCAGACCGAGACCATCGCGGCCTATGCGAGAGATAAGCCGATAACGTGAACCGGCAAGGGTGCGGCTCTGTTCGTAACGTTCGCGCGATCCGTCCGCATAGGCAAGCTCCACGCTGCGCGCATCTGGACGGCTCACCGTCAACTGTTCCGTCGGCACCTCGACCGAATCGCCGATCGCAACTTTCGGCAAGGGCACGGCGCGCGCGTCCGGGTCGAAGAACGTAAGCACGCCGTCGCGCTGTTCGAGCGAGAGGTGATACGGACTCGTCCAGCGTGCGCCGAGCGCGCTGTCATCGTAAGCGGCAAGGCTTGACCGATAGCGCCGCGTCCACACGATCGGCGCGACGCCGTCGAGCGCAAAGTCGGTTTGTTCGAGGTTCTCGTCACCCATCACGAGGTCGACGGGTTTGCCGGTCTTGGTAACGGGGCAGCCGCAGCCGTCCTTAGCGGGCACGTCGCTCGCCTTCGCTCCTTTCTGCGTGTGCTCGGTATGCGTGCCGGGCTTGACGTGCGGTTCGTGCATCGTGCCGGGGGCGGCGTGCGCAACATGCGAGGGCGTGCTGCGTGCCTTGCGGAACTTGATCTCCTCGACAATCTGCGCGGCCATGAAGATCAACGAACCCGCCGTCGCCGCATCGCCGAACGCGCGCCTGAGCATGGCGTCGCGATTGCGGTCGAACTCATCGAGCCACTTAAGAATGGTCGTGCGCTGGCCGGATACCTTCAGCAACTGATCGATGCCGTGCAGCGCGATCGTCTCCCCGGACGGGACCCACGACAAAAAGCCCTCGTTGTGCTTGATGCGGCCCATTTGTTCAGCCGCCGAAACCGGATTCTCGACAAAGCGGCGCACCATGCGCGATGCGTCGGAGATGCCGCGCGAGATTTCTTCGCGCCACTGCGTGAGCTTCTGATCGAGTTTCTCCATGAACGCAACCGCGTCGCCGCCCGCCGTCGCCCAGAACAGGTCAACCAGCACGGAGGCCGCCGCGCCCTTGGCAAAGGCAAGGAGGACTTCCTTGACGACCGCGCGCATCGGCCGGCTGGCATTGCCCGCCGCCGGAATCACGCCGATAGCGTCAATGGCGAGAATGCCCCAGCTCGTCAGGCTACTGGCCTTCTCGGCGCTGCTGCAAATGCCATAGATGTCGGTCCCGACGTCGTACAGCGACATCGCGTTGCCGACCACCGGCAACATGTAGAGGCACTGAACGAATATCTCGTGGCTGTGATTCTCGACCGATTCGATACCCAACTGCGTCAGGTTCGGCGTCGTCTTCGGCGCGGGATTCGCGGGCGTGATGTCGTAACTGATGCGCCGCCGTTCTTCAGCGTTCTGTTTAATGCCTTGCGGTATTTGACGCGGGGCGGGTGCTGCGGGTGTGTCCGTTGCTGCCATGTTTCTGTTCGTTGTTGTTGTGTTGACTATGAGGTTGGGCGGCGGGTCAGGTCGAAGTCAGCGACTTGGCAAGACTCGGCATCGGCGCGTGCTCTGCCGAACCCGCCGCAGTGCGAACGGCCGTCTGCGCCGCCGCGCTTGCGCCGCCCGAGACGGCGGCACGCGCCAAGGCGGGCACCTGCGAGGCGAGCGCTTGAAGCGCTGGCGGAGCTGCTGCCTGAGTGAGCGCCTGCGCGGCGCTCGCCATGGCCGCGCCCGTCAAGCTTGGCGGTGCGGCTTCGGTCTCACCAGGCGTGCTCGGATCCGTCGGTGTTTGCGGCGCGTTCTTCGGCTGCGCCCACTTGCGCTTGTCGCTTTGCAAGCCGTAACCATCCTCGAAGTACTGGATATGACCGCCCCCGCGCGGGACGTCAGTCAGCATCCCGCGCCCGTTTTCATCGAGCTTTCCTGTGCGCGACGAACCGTCCGGGAAGCCGACCCGATACCACGCGTTCTTCACTGGCTGGCCGTTGGGGTAGGCGTGCCATAACTGCATGCCGACCGGCTCCTGCTTGGGCATCAACGGCAACGCGTTCTGTTTGGTTGCCGACTTGCCGATACGCATCGGCCCCTTCAGCAGGATGTCGTGGGGGCTGCCTATCTCCACGCCCGTATTGGTCAGCTTGACGTATGAGCCACCGCAGTAGAGCGTCAGTGCGGTCTTGGCGGTGAGCGTGATGGCGTCCTCGGTGCTTGCGATCGTCACGCCCTTGAGCGCGGCGAGATTGAGTGCATCGCCTTGCGCCTGCACGTCCACCTTGCCTTCCGCGGCGGTGACTTTGACGCCCTGCGTGTTCGCGAAGAGCGACACCGCATTGCCCGCCGCGACCGTGTAATTGCCGCCGATCGCCGCGTCTGCATTGCCGCCCGTGGTGGTAAATAGATGCCCGGCCGCCGAGAACTGCATGTGCTCGCCGCTCGTGAGCGCCACACCATGCGGAGCCGACGCCAGCAGGACCGCCTGCTGCAAGTCCTTGAGTTGCGTTTCAAGAAGCGTCTTCTGTGCCTCGCAGTCGGCGACCACGGCTTGTGCCTTCTTGACCGCTTCGGAAAGACTTTGCATGCGCGCTTGTGCTGACTGCAATTGCGCGAGCGCGGCCGACATATCGAGCGCCTGAGCGCCTGCACGCGGCTGTTTGTCAGCGCTCAGGAACAGACCCTTGCCGCCGCGCAACGAACCCCAATCGTCCGAGCGCAGTTCGAATCCTTCGCCGCGCTTCTTTCTCTCGGAATCGACCAGATAGCCCATGTTCAACTGGGTCTTGCCGCCGTACTCGGTCGAGAGCTTGATGCCTTCCTTGCCGCGTTCGTCTTCCAGCCTGAGCTTGTTATTGCTGCTTGTGCGCATGACGTTGCGCGTGTCCCAGCCGTCGCGCCCGATCACGAGGTCGGTTGCCTGACTGTGATGATGGACATGGGCGATGTAGGGGAACCGGGGGTCGCCTCCGATAAACGCGACACCGGCCTCCGTCTCGCGCAACAGCGGAAAGTGAAAGCCCGTCTGGTTCGCCCCGGCGAACGGCTTGGCCAAGCGTAGCGGTACGCTTTCGCCACCTTGCGGCCAGTCATCGAAGTCGAAGTCAAAGCGCACCGTGTAATGGCCTTGCGCATTGGGCTGGGCGTACTCGGTTTCACTGCGCGTGGTAATGCGCGCCGAGAGCGTGCCCGCGATCTTGGGCCAGTTCGCTTCGTCAAGCGGTAGACGGTAAGGCCGGTCGCACGGAATCGCCTTGAACGAGTTGAAGTAATCCCGCTCGCGGCTTGCTTCGTGAATAACCTCGGTCATCAACAAGCCATGCGGCGCGTCCGGCAACGTCTCGTCAACCCGCACCACGAGCCCGGCATGCAGGTCGTGGTTGGTGCTTTTGCCGTCGAACCTGATTTGCTGCGAGAGCGCCGCCTCATGGCGCAAACGCGCTTCCCACTGTGCGCTTGCCGCATCGAGGTGGTGAGTGCCGTAGGTATAGGTTTCGCCGTAAGTGGTCTGATCGCCGTGCGCGAGGTTGATATCGGCGGCGAGCCGTTCCCACGCGAGCGCGGGGTTGTAATTCGCGACCCGTACCGATGCCGGTATCTGCTGGCTATGCGCCTCGAGCTGATAGATCGCCTCTTGAGCCGACAGAAGCCCCGAGATCTCACGATAAGGGACAGTGACGTCTGGGCGATAAACGTAGCCATCCACGTCATCGGCAAACTGCACCACCTCGCCAAACTTGCTGGTGCGCGTGTAGCAGAACAGTCCGGCCTGCTGCATGACCAGATGCAAAAATGCCCAGTCGGACATCTGATACTGCATGTGAAACGCGAGCTTGGGGAACGACTTGCGCAGCTTGAGCGAGTATTGGTGCGGCAGAAACTGGTGACGCTCGAGTATTGCAATGACGATCTCGGGCGCGGACATGTCCTGATAGATGCGCGTCGCCTGAGTGAGATTCAGACGCGCCAGCGTCGATTCGACAATGAGGCGGTACGCAGTGAAATCGCGAGTCTTGCGGGTCCGCGTAAAGCGCGTTACACAGCCGTCGAAGATGCGCGGCTCGCCGCTATCGGCGGGCGGCTCGATCGTGAACTTGGCGCGCTTGCCGAGATAGTCCGCGCGCGCGAGTTCGGTCTTGGCGGTGAGTTCGAGCGTAATGCGGTAGGGCTCGCCGAGCCGCTCGACGGCATGGACTGAGAAAATGGATAACTTATCCGTCTCGGGCGCGCCGCCGACTTTGAGAAAGTACGATTGACGCCCGGTGATCCAGCGCGCGAGTGCGCTGGTGGGCTTGGCTTGTGCTTCCATTCAAGTCTTCCGTGCGACGCAGGACGATGACTGGCCGTAACGCCTGACGATCTCCTACGCCATGAGGGTTGAAGAGGAGAACAGGCTACGACACGCGCAGTTGTTCCGAAAGCACGACAACAGAATGTGACAATCGATTAGATGAGCCGATCATCAGGAATTTAGAAGCGTCGATTGCTCACACACAACTGGTGCGAGTACGTATCTTCTTGGGGCTTCGTGAATGCGT
>NZ_JARUXJ010000268.1:0-5553 GCF_031451465.1 Caballeronia sp. LZ003
GCTACCCTCGGTCCACTCGTGAATGCACGCGTCGATCAGCTCCTTGGCCGCCTGCAACTGTTCGCCGAACTGGATGTGCTCGGCGATCTGTCGCACGACTTTATAGCGCCCATCAAAGGTCACCAGCGAGATGTTTCCCTTGATGGCCCGCATACGCACGCCGTACTGCTCGCTGCTGGCTTCGACGAACGCGGCGACATCAGCAAAGGCCAGCTCCTTAAAAGCAAGGAGTTGTTCCTGATGTTTTTTCGCAGTGTCGATCAGGGCCATGACCGTCTGGTCACGCAGACGATCAACGGGCTTGATCATTGATTCGGGGACGTAGCGGCCTCGCGCGTCAAGGACGAAGCCGGGCATTACAGGTTGCGAGTTCACGATGGATTCGAATAAGTGAATCTACTGTTGATTAATCGACAAATTATATGTCGTAAAAACCTAACTCATGGCAATGATATGCGACGCTGAGGACGCGGGGTGGCCCTGAACGGATGACTCACAGGAATTTGACAACTCAGTAACGACAAGGGTTTGAGCGATGCCCTTCGCCACTTTCTCGCCACTGCATATGCAAAAGGGGTGAGTAAAACGCTCGCCCCTTCATGTCAACATCGCCGCTATCTTGGGAATTCCCAAGATAGGTCAACTGTCGTCCAACCTGTCGAATCATGCGACGCGTGTCCGACTGCGTTGCCTACCTCAAAACCCCGACCGCCAGTAGGTGCTGCCCGGCCCGATGCGAACCGGGTCTGGCCGGGTGTAGAGGGCCAATAGTTCCTGTGTGATCTTCTCTCCAAAGCGCCGGACAATATCAGTGGGGTCCGAATGGATGTAGTGCCGGGCATATTCATCAAAACCCGGATGCACTGCAAAGGACAGCGGCGAATGAGTTCGAAGCGTGGAGCGCACCGACCGAGCGTAGTGAGTTTTCATCACGCGTAACGCCGCATCGAGACGTTGCTCGAACGACGCATCAGGATTGTGCACAACTCGCCACGCCAGGTGTTTTATCTCCTCGCGTTCAGCTAGGGGCCAAAGCGGCACGCCGGGGTGCAGGCGTTCAAAAAGCTGGTGCATGACGATCATCCGCCGCACGGTCACTCGGTCCGCAGCACGCTCGGGGGCGTAGTGGAAATCACAGGTCGGGTCCGGCGACTGGCCTGATAACTTCACACTTCGGATTAGTTTTCGCACCTCGCGCTCAGCAACGGCTCGCACCGCCTTGGGCGTCAATTCAAAGTCATCTGGAATATTGAAGGCCGCGAGTGCGCGCCGCAATTGTTCCGCCGTATAAACCGTCATTCCCCACTCCTTACATGTCGAAGTCCAGCGCGAGCGATGGCCGTCATCGTCAGAAAGCCAACGCGATAGAGGTAAGCCTCGCGCTTTGTGAATTTTTTTAGCACGCGAAGCAGGATGAGCTTCTCCATGCCGTTTTCGATTGCTGTCTCATCAGAGCACGGCTCGCGATAATAAAGACGATAGGCCGCCTCTAAGGCGGCGGTTTCGACCAGTTCCTCCTCGAACTCATCCCTACAATTGCAGAGTTCTCGGATCGACGTGGAAAGGTCGAACATCTGCTCGCTGTTCATCGATCACTCTCCCCAGTCTCAACTTCCGAATCCCGAAGTCCGCCAGATGCTTTGCGAAGTCCGCCAGATAAAGTCCCGTGGCGGTCTTCGCGGTCTTCGTGTTTTTTCGGGTTCAAAAGCTCCCCGGAAACCCCCGAATCTACCGAAGACCGCCAACCCTCCCGAAGACCGCCACCATATTTTGTCTGGCGGACTTCGCTTTTTTCGTGGCGGACTTCGGCGGGAAGAGCCCATACCCATCCATCCTTCATGCTTATCTTTCGAGCCTCGACGCTCAGCTCACGTTTTGCGCGCTCGATCGTTCTCCATGCGTACCCTGCGCCCGACGCATCATGTTTGATCGACTTGACTGGCACCGGACCATCGCAGAGAAGGTCACGAAGAAAGTCGATCGCCTCGTCACGCTCGGAGCGCTCTGCATTGTCGGCTTGTTCAACGTCATCAAGGATGTCGCGCGCCGTGCCATCGAGTTGCTCACCCCATGCGACGCGACTCGCCTCAATGCCGTTCAGATCGATCTGTTCGAGCGTATAGCTAATCCCTCCATCGTCGCGCCCTACATTGCACTTGGCCCGCGCCAGAATGCGACGCTCCTGAGCCTCATCTTTCGCAGCAACGAGGGTCATGCGCGCAAGGGCATTGAACGCACCGGACCCAAGAACTCGCTCAGAAACTACGCTGCCAGCACTACCTTTTCGAAAGTGACTAATCCCAAGAACGGTGCATCGATGCGTGTGGGCGATGTCAACGAGCACCTGCAAGTCTCGACGTACGTCGTTCGCCTTATTGGCGTCGCCCGCCACCGCACTCATGACTGGATCTACGATGAGCATGGCGACGTTGCCAAGCGTCGCGAGCCGCTCATTCAGGAGATGGGCATCGCGAGCCGGATCGAACGGCTGAATCTCGCCGTGCTGGTTAGTCAAGCCGCTGACGAAGTGAATGCATTCGAGATCGGCCCCCGCCGCCATGAGTCGCGGGACAAGGGTGTCCGCTTGGCCATCCTCGCCGCTCCATATGAGCACGTCACCTTGACGACCACAAGCAGTCCCGTCTGGCCACATCCCGCCTCGCGTTACGGTAGCAGCCAACGCAAGCGCCACCGTCGTCTTACCGGTTCCCGGTGAGCCTGCCAAGAGCGTAAATTTCCCGTCTGGAATCCAGCTACGCCACAGCCAGCGGATCGCCTCCGGCACGATGTCCGAAGCGCGGGTAAGCAGCACGGAAGCTCGACCGGGCTGCTTCGGCAAGGCAAGCTTATCTGTGCCCCCAGGACGCGTTGTCGCGGCAAGGCAAGAGACCACCGCCGCAAGGCCGGCATGTTGCGCGAGATCATTGAAATCTGATGCGCCTTCCGGCCGGTTGTCGCCGAAATCGGGGACGGCCAACAAACCAGTGACCGACTTCGCCGCGTCGGTGGCGGCCGTGATGCCTGGGTTGCCCGCTGTCTCAGCGTCATCATCGGCTGCCACGATGATTTTGCATCCGGTTGGCAGGTTAGCCTTCACTGCCAGTGCCACGGGCTTGAGATTGCCGGAGTCGAATGCAACGGCAACCGACAAGCCGGTCGCCTCGAACAGACTCGCCGCCGTCGCGAAACCCTCGGCAATGATGATGCGATCCGCAGGCTTCGGTCCGAAAGAGTAGTAGCAACCTCTTTTCGCGCCGCCAGTTAAGAACCGCTTCGTGCCGTCGGCATGGATGAACTGCACGCTCACGAGCTCGCCGCTTGCGTCGCGAACAGGCACGATCAACGTACGCTTGTCCTTGAACTCTTTGAGGCCGTAGGGCTTGATGCCCTTAGCGACGCAGTAGGGGTTGTCGTCAGTGGCGTCTCGCGTCTTCGCCCAAATGCGCTTGGCCTTCGCTGCGGCTTCCGCCCTACGGGCTTTCGCCTCGTGCTCGACGGCTGCACGAATCTCCTGCTGTTCACGCTTCCACTGCGCGCGTTCCTCCGCTGTCAAGGTCGATTCGGCTCTCCCAGACCAATTCTCTTTGTGCCCCGTCTTCCAATCGCCGAACGCCCCCAAGCCGAAGCGGCTGCTGTGCAGCACATACCAAGCGCTCTTTTTGCCCCGCTTATCTTCAGGGCCCGCAAAACGATGGATCGTGCTATCAGCGATGATTTCAGGGGCGCTGAAGCCAGCGCCTGTCAGCGCGTCTGCAAAGACAGCCTCCACATTCACTAGATCGCTCATACAACCTCCCGCGCGGCCAGCGTCAGCCCTTGAATGACCTGCGCAAGCAACTCCGGGCGAAGCATGATGCCCTTCTGCGTCGGCACGAACTCACCCGCTGCATTAGCGACCACGAGCCGGACATCGATGTACTGGCGGCCCTTGTACCAACGATGCGAGATACGAACGCGTTGCGTCGCGTTCTTCTGAATCTCCATCACCATCTTGTCCTGATCGACCGTACTCATACGTCCTCCTTCGAACCGCCTGCGTGCTTCTCGAAACGCGCGTCATCACCCGCATACGCAGGATTGGACGGCTTGTTGGCAACCTCTTGTGACTGATCGATCAACAGGTGCACGACTCCTTGCACGGGAACAGCGCATCCCGCTTGATCTTCTGGAAGTGCGGCCGAAAGGGTTCGCAGGACATCGTGAATCTGCCATGCCTTAGCGGCGAGATCGCAACGATTAGCCATGGTTGACCGCCTGTGAGGAGTACTCATCGCTAAGGTCACGACGAGACCGCTCAACCTTGAGACGGTCAGTGAACCGTTGTTGCAAATAGCAGTTTGAGTCGGCTGCTACTTCCGCGATACGAGCGATCAGCTCGATCTCAGCCGCGATATGAAAGAGTAGTGACGGTTCATCGTTGCCTTGCAGAGCTTCAGTGCGAAGGTGCTTGCACTCACGTCCTCTATCGCCGCTTACCAACATGCCGATGCCCGCTGTGAGCGCAGACAGCGAGTCAGCCATGTCAGCAACGGTGCCTGTGAAGTCTGCGAGATACTGCAGCTCACTGTCCGAGGCATGAGCCGTATCGAAGCGCTCGAAGAAAAAGTCGATCAAGCCTGCCGCCGATGAGCGCGGCCGAGCCATCTTTTCGGTGGTGTTAGTCATGGCGCACCTCCGCACGGGCGATGTCCACCAGCTGACGTAGCGCATTGCCGGTGATGTCCAGCGCATCATTCGCGGTCGCCGCAAGCGCAGCATCACGCAACGCGCCATTGATAATGTCGATTTGAACGACGAAAACGGGGATTTGGGTTTGCTCAGAACGAGCGAGGATATTTGCAGTCATCATCGCGCCCTCACTCGGTTTCGTTGGCAGAGCGACTCGCCGCGATTCGTGCCGCGATCCAGTCATCGACTTCCTGCTCGATCCATGCAACAGCACGAGAGGTAATCTTGATGGACCTCGGGAACGATGGTTCGGTGTAGACGGCTGTACGGCTCAGACCCGTCTTCTCAAGCACACGACGCAGCTTGATTAAGGTCGTAGTGGGTGTGACAGACTGCTGTGATTGCTCGGGACGAGCGGAGGGATTAGCACGCATTGCGGACTCCGTGATCAGGTTGAAAACCCGACCCTCCCGCTTCCCAACGGGGTGGCCAGGCACAAGGCAGGATAGGAAGACCGGTGATCACGGAAACCGGCGAGCGCGAACGCTCCCCCGCCAAGGCCCGACCATTGAAGGCGCGCGCAAGGCAGCGGACGTAAAAATACCGCCAGTCGGCGGTTTGTCCGCCGTGATCTAGTCCGGCTTCCCAACCGGGTGACCTCTGTTTCGGCCACGTGAGAAGTATACGTAGTTCTCCAACGTTCGTGCAAGTACTTTTCGGACAGGTCAGATGGTGCCGACAGCTTTTCATCGTTACCATTGTTCTCAGCATGTCGTCACCCTCTTGGCTGGCCTTCGGGCCAGCTCTTTTTGTCTGCCGTTGCAGCGCTCTCAGCACCCAAATCCCCGGTTCAAAGCTCTCACATCCGAGATATCTAAGGTCGCG
>NZ_JARUXJ010000269.1:0-5400 GCF_031451465.1 Caballeronia sp. LZ003
GATCCGCACTATCATCGGCGTGGAGTCGTTTCACGGTCCTGTTCGGGATGGGAAGGGGTGGTACCAACTCGCTGTGGTCATCAGGCATGACTTGTTGTCGTGCGCCGGGTGGGCACACAACCAATCCGGGAAGAAGCAGTAAATGTTGGGTGGCGATTGTCGCACACGCATAACTCGCCAGTGGTTCAAACACACTGGTTATAGGATCAAGCCTTACGGGCAATTAGTATCAGTTAGCTCAATGCATTACTGCACTTACACACCTGACCTATCAACGTCCTGGTCTAGAACGACCCTTCAAGGGGCTCGAAGCCCCGGGGATATCTCATCTTAAGGCGAGTTTCCCGCTTAGATGCTTTCAGCGGTTATCTCTTCCGAACATAGCTACCCGGCGATGCCACTGGCGTGACAACCGGTACACCAGAGGTTCGTCCACTCCGGTCCTCTCGTACTAGGAGCAGCCCCCTTCAAATATCCAACGCCCACGGCAGATAGGGACCAAACTGTCTCACGACGTTTTAAACCCAGCTCACGTACCTCTTTAAATGGCGAACAGCCATACCCTTGGGACCGGCTACAGCCCCAGGATGAGATGAGCCGACATCGAGGTGCCAAACACCGCCGTCGATATGAACTCTTGGGCGGTATCAGCCTGTTATCCCCAGAGTACCTTTTATCCGTTGAGCGATGGCCCTTCCATACAGAACCACCGGATCACTATGACCTGCTTTCGCACCTGCTCGACTTGTCGGTCTCGCAGTTAAGCACGCTTATGCCATTGCACTATCAGCACGATTTCCGACCGTACCTAGCGTACCTTCGTACTCCTCCGTTACACTTTGGGAGGAGACCGCCCCAGTCAAACTGCCTACCATGCACTGTCCCCGATCCAGATCATGGACCAAGGTTAGAACCTCAAACAAACCAGGGTGGTATTTCAAGGACGGCTCCACCGAAACTAGCGTTCCGGTTTCATAGCCTCCCACCTATCCTACACAGATCGGTTCAAAGTCCAATGCAAAGCTACAGTAAAGGTTCATGGGGTCTTTCCGTCTAGCCGCGGGGAGATTGCATCATCACAAACACTTCAACTTCGCTGAGTCTCGGGAGGAGACAGTGTGGCCATCGTTACGCCATTCGTGCAGGTCGGAACTTACCCGACAAGGAATTTCGCTACCTTAGGACCGTTATAGTTACGGCCGCCGTTTACCGGGACTTCAATCAAGAGCTTGCACCCCATCATTTAATCTTCCGGCACCGGGCAGGCGTCACACCCTATACGTCCACTTTCGTGTTTGCAGAGTGCTGTGTTTTTATTAAACAGTCGCAGCCACCAGTTTATTGCAACCTCTTCACCCTTCCAGCGCAGGCTGGTTAAGCTACAGAGGCGTACCTTATCCCGAAGTTACGGTACCAATTTGCCGAGTTCCTTCTCCCGAGTTCTCTCAAGCGCCTTAGAATACTCATCTCGCCCACCTGTGTCGGTTTGCGGTACGGTCACTATTAGACTGAAGCTTAGAGGCTTTTCTTGGAACCACTTCCAATTGCTTCGCTTCCGAGGAAGCTCGCGCCACACCCTTGAATTATGTGCCCGGATTTGCCTGAGCACCTTCTCCAATGCAGCGACCGGGACGTCCAACACCCGGACAACCTTCCGCGATCCGTCCCCCCATCGCATCTAACAATGGTGCAGGAATATTGACCTGCTTCCCATCAGCTACGCATTTCTGCCTCGCCTTAGGGGCCGACTCACCCTACGCCGATGAACGTTGCGTAGGAAACCTTGGGCTTACGGCGAGGGGGCTTTTCACCCCCTTTATCGCTACTCATGTCAGCATTCGCACTTCCGATACCTCCAGCACGCTTTTCAACGCACCTTCGCAGGCTTACGGAACGCTCTCCTACCATGCATATAAATATGCATCCGCAGCTTCGGTGACTGGCTTGAGCCCCGTTACATCTTCCGCGCAGGACGACTCGATCAGTGAGCTATTACGCTTTCTTTAAAGGGTGGCTGCTTCTAAGCCAACCTCCTGACTGTTTTTGCCTTCCCACTTCGTTTCCCACTTAGCCAATCTTTGGGACCTTAGCTGGCGGTCTGGGTTGTTTCCCTCTTGACACCGGACGTTAGCACCCGATGTCTGTCTCCCGTGATTGCACTCTTCGGTATTCGGAGTTTGCTATGGCGTAGTAATCCGCAATGGACCCCACAACCATGACAGTGCTCTACCCCCGAAGGTGATACACGAGGCACTACCTAAATAGTTTTCGGAGAGAACCAGCTATTTCCAAGTTTGTTTAGCCTTTCACCCCTATCCACAGCTCATCCCCTAACTTTTCAACGTTAGTGGGTTCGGTCCTCCAGTACGTGTTACCGCACCTTCAACCTGGCCATGGATAGATCACTTGGTTTCGGGTCTACGCCCAGCAACTGATCGCCCTATTCGGACTCGCTTTCGCTACGCCTGCCTTAATCAGTTAAGCTCGCTACTGAACGTAAGTCGCTGACCCATTATACAAAAGGTACGCCGTCACCCCTTGCGAGGCTCCGACTGTTTGTATGCATGCGGTTTCAGGATCTATTTCACTCCCCTCCCGGGGTTCTTTTCGCCTTTCCCTCACGGTACTGGTTCACTATCGGTCGATCACGAGTATTTAGCCTTGGAGGATGGTCCCCCCATCTTCAGACAGGATTTCACGTGTCCCGCCCTACTTGTCGTACCCCTAGTTCTTCCACGCTGTTTTCGCTTACAGGGCTATCACCTGCTATGGCCGCACTTTCCAGAGCGTTCAGCTAACAACACAGATAAAGAGTACAGGCTGATCCCATTTCGCTCGCCACTACTCTGGGAATCTCGGTTGATTTCTTTTCCTGCGGTTACTTAGATGTTTCAGTTCACCGCGTTCGCTTCACTAAGCCTATGGATTCAGCTTAGGATGACCCATTCGGGCCGGGTTTCCCCATTCGGATATCGGTGGATCAAAGCTCGTTTGCCAGCTCCCCACCGCTTTTCGCAGGCTACCGCGTCCTTCATCGCCTGTGATCGCCAAGGCATCCACCACATGCACTTGTTCGCTTGACCCTATAACGAGTGTGTCTGCCAGCATTGCTGCCTTTAAGCCCACCGTCATAGGTTGAGTATTCGCGTTGTGCCGTATTCCAAAGCAATCTTTCGATCACCTTTTCATACTTGATACAATCACAACCCTGATTACCCTACTCACACCCATCTCTAAGTGCTTTCGAATAATCTCTTTACTACTTCTTCCAGATTGTTAAAGAACGACAGCCGATAGCGTGATCAAATTCAATCACCTACCCGTGCTGACTGGCTCAATCGCCAATGCGCAACGTTGAACCCCGCGTTCAGCGCTGTGCATTGAGGATTGGTGGAGGATGACGGGATCGAACCGACGACCCCCTGCTTGCAAAGCAGGTGCTCTCCCAGCTGAGCTAATCCCCCCGTGTGTGCCTGACTCAGTCTGCTCGCTTGGTCGTTTTAAGCACCGCTTGCCCGGGTGGTGGGTCTGGTTGGATTCGAACCAACGACCCCCGCCTTATCAAGACGGTGCTCTAACCGACTGAGCTACAGACCCTTAGCCTGTCTTTCTGACAGCCGATAAGCGTGAACACTTGAGTGGGCGAGCGTTTAAGCTCGAGAAAGGAGGTGATCCAGCCGCACCTTCCGATACGGCTACCTTGTTACGACTTCACCCCAGTCATGAATCCTACCGTGGTGACCGTCCTCCTTGCGGTTAGACTAGCCACTTCTGGTAAAACCCACTCCCATGGTGTGACGGGCGGTGTGTACAAGACCCGGGAACGTATTCACCGCGGCATGCTGATCCGCGATTACTAGCGATTCCAGCTTCACGCAGTCGAGTTGCAGACTGCGATCCGGACTACGATCGGTTTTCTGGGATTGGCTCCACCTCGCGGCTTGGCAACCCTCTGTTCCGACCATTGTATGACGTGTGAAGCCCTACCCATAAGGGCCATGAGGACTTGACGTCATCCCCACCTTCCTCCGGTTTGTCACCGGCAGTCTCCCTAGAGTGCTCTTGCGTAGCAACTAAGGACAAGGGTTGCGCTCGTTGCGGGACTTAACCCAACATCTCACGACACGAGCTGACGACAGCCATGCAGCACCTGTGCGACGATTCTCTTTCGAGCACCCCAAGCTCTCACCCGGGTTTCGTCCATGTCAAGGGTAGGTAAGGTTTTTCGCGTTGCATCGAATTAATCCACATCATCCACCGCTTGTGCGGGTCCCCGTCAATTCCTTTGAGTTTTAATCTTGCGACCGTACTCCCCAGGCGGTCAACTTCACGCGTTAGCTACGTTACTAAGGAAATGAATCCCCAACAACTAGTTGACATCGTTTAGGGCGTGGACTACCAGGGTATCTAATCCTGTTTGCTCCCCACGCTTTCGTGCATGAGCGTCAGTATTGGCCCAGGGGGCTGCCTTCGCCATCGGTATTCCTCCACATCTCTACGCATTTCACTGCTACACGTGGAATTCTACCCCCCTCTGCCATACTCTAGCCTGCCAGTCACCAATGCAGTTCCCAGGTTAAGCCCGGGGATTTCACATCGGTCTTAACAGACCGCCTGCGCACGCTTTACGCCCAGTAATTCCGATTAACGCTCGCACCCTACGTATTACCGCGGCTGCTGGCACGTAGTTAGCCGGTGCTTATTCTTCCGGTACCGTCATCCCCACCCGGTATTAACAGGTAGGTTTTCTTTCCGGACAAAAGTGCTTTACAACCCGAAGGCCTTCTTCACACACGCGGCATTGCTGGATCAGGGTTGCCCCCATTGTCCAAAATTCCCCACTGCTGCCTCCCGTAGGAGTCTGGGCCGTGTCTCAGTCCCAGTGTGGCTGGTCGTCCTCTCAGACCAGCTACAGATCGTCGCCTTGGTAGGCCTTTACCCCACCAACTAGCTAATCTGCCATCGGCCGCCCCTATAGCGCGAGGTCCCGAAGGATCCCCCGCTTTCTTCCGTAGATCGTATGCGGTATTAATCCGGCTTTCGCCGGGCTATCCCCCACTACAGGACACGTTCCGATGTATTACTCACCCGTTCGCCACTCGCCACCAGGGTTGCCCCCGTGCTGCCGTTCGACTTGCATGTGTAAGGCATGCCGCCAGCGTTCAATCTGAGCCAGGATCAAACTCTTCAGTTCAATTCCTGTTACTGTTTTCGGTTGTTTTACCAACCGGTCGCTCACTCAACGTACTGACGATGATCAATCCGTCTTTCGACAGATAAACCTTCCTCTAATACTGTGTGAGACTTGATAACTTTCGCTAAACGTCCCAACCCCGAAAGGTCAGAACCGCTCGCGCCATCAAGTGCCCACACTTATCGGCTGTTAGTTTTTAAAGAGCA
>NZ_JARUXJ010000270.1:0-5317 GCF_031451465.1 Caballeronia sp. LZ003
GACTACGAGGCTTTGCTGCCCTGGCGACTGAATCCAACCATAGCCTGACGTATGTCGCATGGCAATGCGCAAGGGACGCCGTCTAATGCGCGCTTACGACGTCGCAACGCCGCGGGCCTGCACGCAGCCTCACGCTGCCCGATTGTTCGGTAAGCTTGATGCTTATTCCAGTCGCGTGCGTTTGTTGCCACCACACCCCGCTCAAGCAGATATCAGCGACTAGTGACACCGGGATGTTTTCTCGAAGAAACGCGCATGCCCCCCGTATCGAGTAGGCGTATTTCAGACGTGATTCTCGCGGGACTCTGGGGGCTGTGGTTGCGAAAACTCAAGGACCACCGCGTTCGCCGGAACGGCGTCGAGTTCTATCACCGTGTCAGAAATTTCCTTGTATTCCTTCCAGAAGCGCTCCAGCGCACCGATGCCGCCCGCGAGCTGGACGGCACGGATCAACGCGGCATGCGCCGCCACCATACGCCTGAGTTTTAGCTGAAGCGCCTGAGTCTCCGGCGTTTGATGTACGCCGACATGCTTTACCGCGGCGGGTGGTCCTGATGGCGATACGAACCCAGCTGCGATGGACCGGGCGTGCTGCTGCTGTTGACGCGCGGCCGTGATGAGCGCTATGCGCTCTTCGTTACGTGTAAAGGCCGACGCATTTTTCAGCTCGGGATGCCGTCGCGCAACCTCCCGGACGGTGACATCGACGTTACCGGACAGCAGTTGCTCAAGTACCTTTTTCAACCCGGCGTGGTTCGGGTCCTGAAGTCGTCTCATGCGAATAAATCCTTCTGGTTGCGATCGGCGTAATCGTCGCCCTCCGGAAAGACAGCCCAGTCCGGCTCGGAATCGAGCGCTGCTTGCACGCCCCGGATCAGCCGTTCAGCGTGCGTAATCTGGTTCTTTCGGCCTATGGTGCGCGCCGACTTTGCCTCGGCAGCGGCGCGCATTTCCACAAGGCGCCCGCGCAAGGTTTCCAAGGTGACGCGATGCTCGGGTAAGCCACTCGCGGCGAAATGCCGGCATCCGTCGAAGCACTTGAGATGTCTCGCGCACGGATTCATGGAAAAGCTGTTGGTGCAGAATCCATAGGGCGTCACGTGAAAGCCGTCTGAGTTCGCGGCCAGATACGCAAACGCAGCCTCATCCCCATGTTCTCCTTGGATTCGCTTAAACGACTGTCCAAGATGACTGGAAGCGGCGACGCCGCTCACCACCATTTTGGCCACCATCGCCTGCGTACTTCCTGGTGGAGCAAATGAGTTGCAAACGGCAGGGAGCTGAACAAACTTCAGCTTCTCTGCAAGGCTGCGATGGTCATACTCATAACTTTGCGCGACAGTGACGCGACCGAACTGGTGGGTGATCGCTGTATCAGGCACATCCTGACGAAAGAGTTCCGTATTCATGAGATGACGCAAGGCGTGTGGTTGAACGGAAAATTCCTTCGTCTGCGGAGACCGGCCGTACTTTCTGAAGAACGACAATGAGCCGTTGCCTGTGGCCCGCCCAAGCGACATGTAAACGCGAGGTGAGAGGGGCGTGCTGATCGCGGTGTCGGATGCGAGCGACTTTTGCAGCGGAAATTGGAAAACGCCACCCAGCGTCAGGAACAGTCTGTGCCACGTGCCGACCGTCCGGCCGGTGGAGGTCCGGAATGTTCGGATATCCGAGCACGGATAGATTTCGAGTCTTGACGACTGCGATTTCAGAAGCGCGCGAAGCGGCGCCGTCACAATCAACGTTTCGCTGACGGTGGCTTCGACCATGGCTTCAAACTTCGACGGCACGTAGTAATACTTCTCGACGAGCAGATCGGGAGCCCCGTTCCGCTGCTTTTCCGCGTAATAGCGCAGGCGCAGCGATCGACCGACACCACCGACATCGGCGACGTTTCTTCCGGTCACGACGTCGATGTGTTCATCCCAGACGAGGCAGTCATCCGGCAGGGTTAGTACCTCCGTGATGCGGAGGCCCGTAAGGATGACGAGCTTAAGGATCGCGAAAAACACGCCATCGTTGAACGACGTGGGTGTCTCCTGGAAGACTATACGTGTTAGTTCGAACAGCGCATCCTTGTCCGGCAACTTGTGTGCGCTCGCGCGCGCATGGAGATCTGGCAACAGTTCAATGTCCGTGGGCGTCACCAATTCCGGTTGAACCGGGCAATTCACCGATAGCAAGTTTTCGTCGATGATTCTGGCGACGACGGAAAAGTCGCGCTTCGCCTTCGCGCTCCACGGTTTCAGTGAGAGCACCGCCTCGAAATGCTCGCGCGAAAGTTCAAACGGTGGCACGACAGTGCAGGACAACAGGCGCCTGGCCGCCTTCGCAATGATCTGGGTACTGTCCGCGGTGCGGCCTCTCAGGCAGAGGCTGGCAATTGTCGCCTTGATGAAGTCCTGAGCGACTTCGGGAAGCACAGAACCCGACGGCAGGCGCGCTTTCGGCCATTGCGCGTTGATTGCCATCTCACGCACCTGGTCATCAATTCCGAACCCGACTGTTCCCGGGGAATGCCGGTCGTGGCTATTGTTCAGCTTTCGCAGGTCCCAGTCGCGGCTGTCAAGAGGAGTGCCGTTATCATCCAGCGGAATGTGCCATGACAGCCCTTTCGCTTCGACGGCCTGCCGCATGTTATCGACGAATAGCCGAAACGGTTCGGGGCGAAGAGGGGTTCGGGTTGAAAGTGCGGTCACCATCACTTTTCTTTCCCCGTCGGAAGCCGTTCGATGGCATCTAGCGCGTGCTGGGCACCGGACAGTGCGCGGCTGAGTTGACGATAGGCGGGATTCTCGTGCTGAACCCCATTTGCCAGATACACCCGGACTTGCTGACGCATGCCTTCGATTGCCTCCCTGTGCGGGACCGTATCGAGCGACGGCATGAATTTGCTACATCCATAGCATGATGTCACAGGGTTGTAGCTGCACTGACTTTGTCCCGCCCGACACAATCCGATGCCGGCGACGAGAGTCTCACCGACAATGCCGCCGATCTGCTGGTCTTCGTCTGCTGTAAGCATCTCTTCTAGCGTCACATATTCCTTACGGGCGATGCGGTGGATAGTCTTGTAAAGCCTGGAAGCGCCGAGCGCCGAGTTGATGAGCGCCGACTGCTGCAAACTGGCGCGAACATAGACGCGGGCGGAGTGCGTGCGTACGTGTCCCAGAAATTGTTGAATGCTCTTGCGCGAGTGTCCGGCATCGGCCAATGCCTGCGCGCCTGTATGTCGCAGTTGCGGTGCCGTGCAACCCAGAACCACGTTCGACAACTTGCAAAGAGCCTTTGCGCGAAACCAGAGTGTCGAGGAATTCGAGGACTCGAAGAGCCGGGATCGACCCGAACGCACGGCAGATGCATGAAGTCGCTCGACGATGGGAACCCACTCAGGTTTGACCTGGCGAAGTATCTCTAATTCTCTACCGTCCCTCTGCTTCGCAGCATGGAACGAGACAACGCACGCCAACTCGTTCGAGGCGTCCATGAAGAACCGGACATGTTCAAGATTCAGGCATAGGACCTGCACCGGGCGCACGCCGTGCTGGTAGATGAGCGCCAGCGCGGCCGCGCCTTCGAGATGCATGGAGGAAAGATTTGTATTTGTGACAGCCGCGTCCAGCACGTTGACTATGTCCGCCTGGAGTCCGGCGCTAACGATCATCTGGCGCCCCTCGATGAGGCCCGTCCGCCTGGCAACGCTCGCGTTCGCACGTGTAGCCATGCTGCTGACCAACGGCAACGTCCTGCTGCTCCAGTGACCGACATTGGCCTTGCACGCGAGCTTAAGAACCTTTTTGTTCAGTTCGGCCAGAGCCCTCGTGGTCACATGGACATCCCATGCGCTTCTTAGTTTCTCCGGATGCGTAAGGAGAAGTGCGGAGACGGTATTCCACGCCTGCACAAGCATGCGTCCGGTCTGATGTAGTGTGTTTGGACTTGCCCGCCCGCTGGTCAACAGAGCAAACCTTCTTTGAAGTGAACCGATTTCTCCGGTCGCAAAGACGATTGTTTCTGGATGGCCCTTGTAACTAAACGTCCACGTTTCGTCGTCTGCGCGTATCGCGTAGCTGGTATCGGTGTACTTGTCATAGATTGACAGCGCTACCGGTGCAATAGGCCACGTCCAGTCGAGAATCGAACGACCTTCGTCCGTATCGGCGAGAGTCGTGGTGCGGTCGACCGCCTGAGCTGATGATGGTTTCATGAAGGAAGTCCGCGAAGCAAGCGGACCCTGGCGTCGAAAAGCTGATTCCATGTACGGAGTAAATCTTCCTGAATTGCAGCGCGCGCATAATGTCCGGGCATCGTCGATCTGTCAGACCAACCGAAAAAGGCGCGCATTCGTTGGAACGTCAACTCCCGATCCGGCTCGTGTGCCATGAACACGGCGTATCGGGCCGTGGCACAGGTGTGTCTCAGGTCGTGCGGAGATATCCTTTCCTTGCCACCCGTGCGCTCAATGAACTGCGTCAATGCTTCCAAAGGGATAGCCTTTGATAGACGCTCAAAAATTTTGTTGATGGACTCAGCGGAGAGTGGGGCGCCACTGACCGCAGTAAAGAGGAATCCATGTTCGGCCGCAGCGTATCGATATGTCGATACGTACCGTTCTATAAGAATAGCGAGGTCTTCCGATACTGGTACCTGACGATGTGAATGATCGGTCTTCATGCCAGGCGCGCTGGAGCGCGGGTCGTATTCAGCTGTCGTTGTCACATCCAGCCAGTAAGCAGTTTCGCGTGTCTCAATGTCGACATCTGCTCTGAGTGAGCTGGTTTCAAGCAGCATCAACTCGCCCCGGCGCAACCCCGCGAGCAGTAAGAGGTTGACAATCAGCCAGTTTCTTTCTTGAACCGGCGCCCCCCGAAACGGATTAAGTTCGGAAGATGGCCTGGCAGCGTTGAGCAGATCAACCAGCGTGCTGGCGGGAATCGCCCGGATGAACTTGATTCGACCGCGGCGAGGTTGTCGAATTTTTCCCATCGCCCATAGGGCTGAGGACAGGGAACTCCACGCCCGACTAGATGGTGCGCGCTGCCGTGCGAGGCGCTGGACGAAATAGCGCACGCAGTCCCAGCGCTGCACGATTGTTGTTGTGTAGTCCGGGGACGATGTGATTTCCAGGTAGAAGGCTTCAACCAGTTGCCGGGTGCGTTCAGCGTCGCGGTGACTGATAGCTGAATCAAACGAGTCGAGCCCAAATCGGTCGTCACAGTGCGTATTCCGGCGAACGTGATCACGCATTTCGGCGGATGGTGATCACGGATTCCGAATGATCGTGATCACCCGTTCCGGTTGATCGTGATCGCTGATC
>NZ_JARUXJ010000271.1:0-4724 GCF_031451465.1 Caballeronia sp. LZ003
ACGTGCGCGGCACCGTCACGGCGTGCGCAGCGGGGAAAGCGTCTTTCAGCTGAAAAGAGGAGGTGCCCGCGACAGCGGCAGGGAATGAGGCGAACGGCGCAACGGCGTGCGCGCAGGAGCTGGACTCCAAGATCGCGCGACACGTGTCAGGCCGAAAAGCACAACGGCAAGTGCAACTCCCACGCACGCCAGAACAAGCGCGGCACTGAATGGGCAAATCCCATCGTCTGCCGCCATTGCGTCGTGCAAGTGAGAGTCCGACATGCCAGACATCTCCGGGACGTTGTCCATCGTGCCCATCATCTGACCCATGTCCATTTCGGGCGATGTTTCGGGCATCGCCGCGGTTGGGCTGGCGTGATGCGTGAACATTGGACCGTGCCCCGAACACATCACAAGCGTGAGATCGCCGGTAGCCACCGATATGGGGTCGAGCATAATCCCGCCCGGCAGGAGCGCGCGCACGAACACGAGGGCGAGCGCAGCCAGCAGGCGTAGCCGGCTTATCGCGCTGCCCCGAAACAACAAGCGCCGAAAGGGATACATAGCGCGCATTCTACCTTTCGTTGTGGAAAAGCATGCAATCACGGACCCAGCGAAGGCTGCGGACATGCCCATAGTTCGACTAGATGAGCAGTAGCACGTTGCATTGAAGAGTTCGACGTTCTGCTTCATATACTGGACTGCTAATTATCATTAGCAGTGAAGGTTTTAATGGGTAAAATGGGGGTAACCCCATTTACGCCTCGCCAAACGCCCATTGGCACAGGGCGGAGGCGGCTTTTTGGACCAATCAGAGGGCTGGGACGTTACTGCCAAGTGGAAAGTTGGACGGCGGGGGAAGTTGAGCGGCGACGCTCTATGGATGAGGTGAGCACCTGCGGGAGCACGCGCGCGACAAATCGATGGCCAATCAACCCCAACAATTGACGCTGCCCACGCCGCGCACCTACACCCGCACCGATTTCACGGCGCTGCGCGCGTTCGTGCAGCGCGTGCCCGCGGCTACCATCGCGCGGCTGTACTACGACGTCGAACGCTCACCCCATGCGGCGAGCGCTGAGACCACCGAGCGCTATCTGCGTCAAATGCGTGATGACCTGGTGAGTCTGGCGCTCAAACACGGCTCATCGGTGCTCGCCGATCACCTCAAAGCCTCGATCAAACAACACGGCAGCGCGCGGCTTACGGCCATGACGCTGCGCATGGTCGAGCAGGCGTCGACCCTGGCGGCGGCCACGCCGACGCTGGCTCACCCGGTCGAGCTGTGGTTCCGGCCGCTGATCGCGCGACGGCTGATCGGCGAGGGAATCACCACGCTGGGCGCCCTGATCGAGTATTGCAACGCGCGCGGCGGCAGCTGGTGGCGATCCGTGCCGCGCATCGGACCCTTGCGCGCGGCAACGCTGGTGGCATGGCTGCGTCGGCATGAGCGAAGCCTCGGCGCACGCGTCGCCGACGACGTCGATGCGAGGCCACTCGATGTCACCTTTCGCGCAGCGGGCGAGCCGCTCGCCATCGTGGTGGGCGGCGATCCGGCCGTGCCCCGTCTGGCGCCCTTCGAGCAGCTCGCCGTGCCGGCCGAGTTATCGGGCGGCCACGCACTGCATCGAGGCATCAACCGCGCGAGCAGCTTCGCTTTCATCCGCGCCGAGCACGACCTGGCCGCCGTGCACGCCTACCTGCACCGGTATCGCGATCGGCCGGTGACCTTGCGCGCCTATACGCGTGAGCTCGAGCGGCTCATTTTGTGGAGCGTGGTGGTTCGACAAAAGCCGCTGTCCTCACTGCTCGTCGAAGACTGCGAGGCTTATAAGGATTTTTTAAAGGCGCCGATCGCCACCTTTACCGGACCGAAGCGTCCGCGAACGAGCGGCCGTTGGCGGCCCTTTGCGCCCGAGGGGCTGTCTGAAGACAGCCAAGCGTATGCGGTGCGCGTGATTCGTGCGGCGTTCGCCTGGCTCGTTGAGGTGCGCTATCTCGCCGGCAATCCGTGGAGCGCCGTGCATGAACCGGCGACCGTGGTCCGCGAGTCCGCCGTTCAGGTTCACCGCGCGTTACCGGCCGATCTCTGGACGCGCGTACGACGGCTGCTCGATGAACGTTGCACGGCTCCGATTCTGCCGTCA
This sequence comes from Caballeronia sp. LZ003, assembly GCF_031451465.1. NCBI lineage: Bacteria > Pseudomonadati > Pseudomonadota > Betaproteobacteria > Burkholderiales > Burkholderiaceae > Caballeronia > Caballeronia sp. LZ003. Next base: position 2,130 of record NZ_JARUXJ010000271.1, read on the forward strand.
CCAACGGAGCCGGGGGAGGCACGGGCGCATTTGAGCAAGCAGGCGCGGGCGCGTGTGGAGCAAGAAGCGGCGCCTCAGTGGCGTGCGGCGCAGGCGGCCATTCTCTTGATGGGCGACTCGGGACTGCGTCGCGTGGAAGCGGCTCAGGCCCGGCGGGAAGATCTGCGGCCTTCTGACGTCAGAAGCGAAGTGTCGACGTCCGCGCGACAACAATCGGGCGAGGCGTCTGGCGCGCGTGCGCGAACCGTCTGGACCCTGACGATCGTCGGAAAACGGCGCAAGCAACGCACCGTGCCGGTGAGTAGCGCCACGCTTGATGCGCTGCGCGCGCATTGGGCTGACCGCGATCGTAATTTTGATAGTCAGGCCCACGGGCCGCTGATTGCGCCACTTTGGATTCCCGAAACTAACACTGCTCAGAATCGGCATGCCACTGACGACGACGTGGCCTACACGCCGGACGCCCTCGGGAGGCTTGTACGCATGGCCGTCCGACGACTGGTGGTTGAGCTGCGTGCGGATCCTGCGTCGCTGAGCGAGATGAGCACCGAGGACTTGGTGCAACTGGTCAACACATCGGCGCATGCGTTTCGCCATACATTCGGTACACGCGCCGTCGCGCGAGATATGCCGACGGACGTTGTTCAGTCGATCCTTGGGCATGCGTCACTCCAGACCACGTCCATCTACGTCAAAGCAGAGAAGCGGCGCATGGTTGAGGCGGCGGCACGGTACTACGCGGATGACGACGCCTAGCCTTTAAAAGCGCCGGGCCGGTGCTTGCACACTGGGCTTGATGCAGGGAAAAGCCGAAAAGCGGCAGACTTGGGGAGCACCCGGGGTCGCAGGTAGTTACTCAGATGTGAGGCCTCGCGTTATAAGAAATTCCGCGTATTCAAGTCCGATGTTATTCGAAGCGAGGCACAAAGCACTGTGCTCGCCTGGCAATCGACCGATGCTCGCGAAATCCGATCTGTTTAATAACTTTCACATGCAATATACCTACGAGACCCTTTGCGAGCGGACATGGGTGGCGGTAAATCGCTACATTGGTGAAGCAAACAATCTGACGAAATACCCGAACGTTGCTCGTGAGCAACTGGGTGCCGCCCGCGGCATAGTCATAGGTTTCTTCGCGCTCACGTTCGACGCACCGACCAGCCGGGCCGACCAAGCGGACATGCTTGACCACATTGCGCGTGCCCAAAATCAATTGCGAGAGCAGTTCCGCGAACGAACGCCGCGGATTTAACCAGTAGATATGAGGGGTAGCAAGATAAGCCAGCTCTTGATTGCGTCGAAAACGAGGAGGCACTCCCTTTGCGTGGACTAGATGCCCGCATGGTGCAGGCGACAAGGAGCGTGACCATGAACGAAGACCAGGTAAAAGGCGTGGGGGAGAAGGTCAAAGGCAAGATTAACGAGGGCGTCGGGAAGATGACGGATGATCCTGCGCAGGAAGCGAAGGGCGACGCACAACAAGCAGCAGGTGATGTTCGCAAAGACGCGGGTGAGGCCAAGGTAGATCTGAGGGACGCCGACGACGACGCGCAAAAGCCCTAATTGCCTATGTTTCTCGGGCGAACGAACGCCCGCGGTTAGTTCCGTGGGCGTTTTCTATGGCAACGATCGTCGATGGAAACGCGCGGGCAACGCTCCGCTAGCTTCGTTCTCAATTTCTGCGGATGCCGGTCGTCAATTTATTGGCGCCGTCGCACGGCCGTAGTTCGGATTTTTGACCTTGAGCCAGTCACGGGTGTAGCCGGCCGAATACGGCGCTTTGAGCCGTTTCGCCATAACCCCTTCGAGGTTGAATCGCGCTGCGCGCTCGAATGCCAGCTCGCCTTGCTCCTCGATGCCATCAACGTACACGATGACCATCGTGTCTGCAAAGCTCTCGCGCAGCATCGCTTTTCTATCAAAAAGCCGCATGCGTCGCATGTCGTGGTGGCCCCAAGCGAGCATGTCGAAAACGTAGATCCGGGCCGGATCCTCCGTAGCGGCCGCATGTAGGCTCATTGGATGGCGGCTTCGCGTCCGCCGTTGAAGGCGTTCTAAGGAGGTGCGACCGGTGCCGTCATCGACGGTCAGCTCCGCGTCCCAAGAGAAGCTACCAGGAATATCCTTAACCGCGGCAACGACTTCGGGGAAATGTTCGTTAAGGGACTTACCATTGCGCGAGATCAAATCAACTGAGCTGCCTACCTTCCGCACCAGCGCCCGATAGCCGTCGTATTTCTATGTGCACCTTCTGCACTGTTGCCATTCAAGCCGCCTCATCTGTTGCCGATACACATATTCTGCACCTCCCAAGCGTTGCACTTGATGATAGTACACACAGAGGCGTTACCCGACTTCGTCATCGTAGACCCCGAGCGTATGTTTCCCCGCTTCTGGGCGACAGCCTGGTCACTGACCATTCAGGGCCATGCCCTCGCCAAAAACACTCGCAAGATCAAGCTTCGACACATTGACGCCTTTTACTCGTTCTGTGACTGCGGATTTCGGCGATGGTGATCAGCCGTTTCGGTGAACGTGATCAGTCTGGAAGGTGGTGTTGCGCGGTCAATGGATTATAGCGACAGTGATCACGAT
>NZ_JARUXJ010000272.1:0-4666 GCF_031451465.1 Caballeronia sp. LZ003
CGCGACCTTAGATATCTCGGATGTGAGAGCTTTGAACCGGGGATTTGGGTGCTGAGAGCGCTGCAACGGCAGACAAAAAGAGCTGGCCCGAAGGCCAGCGAATACACCTTTCGAAGGAGACTGCACCGCAATAATAGCTATGCGATGCGGTCAGCGCCATCTGACCGGTCTGAAAAATACTTGCACGAACGTCGGAGAACTCCGTATACTTCTCACGTGGCCGAAACAGAGGTCACCCGGATTGGAGTCCGGAAGCGTTCTCTGGCGGACACACCGCCAACTGGCGGTTTTTTTACGTCCGCTGCCTTGCGCACGCCTTCAATGGTCGGGCCTTGGTGGGGGAGCGTTCGCGCTCGCCGGTTTCCAGAGACGCCGGTACTCCAATCCTGCCTTGTGCCTGGCCACCCCAATTGGAGTTGGGAGGGTCGGGATTTTACTACCGTCTCTGGAGTCCGCAATGCGTGCTAATCCCTCCGCTCGTCCTGAGCAATCACAGCAGTCTGTTGCCCCCACCACGACCTTAATCAAGCTGCCTCGTGTGCTTGAGAAAACCGGTCTGAGCCGTACGGCCGTCTACACCGAGGCATCGTTCCCGAAGTCCATCAAGATTTCCTCTCGTGCTGTTGCATGGATCGAGCAGGAAGTCGACGACTGGATCGCGGCACGAATCGCGGCGAGTCGCTCTGCCAACGAAACCGAGTGAGGGCGCGACGATGACTGCAAATATCCTCGCTCGTTCTGAGCAAACCCAAATCCCCGTTTTCGTCGTTCAAATCGACATCATCAATGGCGCGTTGCGTGAAGCGGCGCTTGCCGCAACTGCGAATGATGCGCTGGACATCACCGGAAATGCGCTGCGTCAGCTGGTGGACATTGCTCGGGCGAGCAGTGGCGAAAAATCCCCGTATTTCGGGTATTTGACCTGTCCCGCAACCGGAGATGATGCAGAGGTGCGTCATGACTAACACCACAGAAGCGATCGTTCGTCGACACACGACGGCCGCAGGCTTGATTGATTTCTTCTTCGAGCGCTTCGATACCGCCCATGCGTCGGACAGTGAATTGGAATATCTCGCGGGCTTCACAGGCACCGTTGCGGACATGGCTGAATCGCTCTCTACGTTGACCGCGGGCATCGGTATGTTGGTGAGCGCGGATTGTCGATCGGAGAACAAGCACCTTCGCGTCGAAGCTTTGCAGGGCAAAGATGAGCCGCTGTTGCTCTTTCATATCGCGGCCGAGATCGAGCTGATGGCTCGCATTGCGGAAGTAGCAGCCGATTCAAATTGCAACCTGCAACGACGGTTCATTGACCGTCTCAAGGTTGAGCGCTCTCGTCGTGGATTTAGCGATGAGTACTCCTCACATGATGTAAGCCATGGCTAAGAACAGTGAAATGCCGGCGAAGGTGCAACAGATCCACGACACCTTGCAGATGCTGCTGATCGCTATCAGCCATCTTCCTATCAGCGACGGCCACCCGATTTATGGAGTCATCTGCTTGTTGATCGATCAGGCTCAGGAGGTGGCAAACAAGCTGTCCGATCCAGCGTATGCGGGTGATGACGCGCGTTTCGAGAAGCACGCAGGCGGTTCGAAGGAGGACGTATGAGTACGGTCGATCAGGACAAGATGGTGATGGAGGTTCAGAAGAACGCGACGCAACGCGTTCGTATCTCGCATCGCTGGTACAAGGGCCGTCAGTACGTTGATGTTCGTCTGGTGGTTGTCGATATGGCGGGTGAGTTCGTGCCGACTCGGCAGGGCATCATGCTTCGCCCGGAATTGCTTGCGCAGGTCATTCAGGGCCTAACGCTGGCCGCGCGGGAGGTTGTATGAAAAACAGAAAGAACATGGGTAAGAGAACGGTCATTCTGCGTAGCGCCCAAGAAATTTGGGACGAGCGCTGTCGAAAGCAAGCTTCCACTAGCGGCGCGGAACGGCGCATAAACGAGAACTACGAGCTGGGTATGCCCATCGCTGAGGGCGAGTATGCAAGCCCGACGCAATGTGTGCTGATGTGCGGTTTCCTCGTGTTTCAAGCGAAGAAGGTTGATGACGAAGTGCGCCAGTTCGCACGCCGCGTGCTCGATGTTGTATTTGCCGCAGCCGCCGAGAACGGATTTCGCAACAGCGATCTGCTTGAAACCATGATGTCCAAGCGTGAACCATCGCCGCGCATGCGCGTTCTCGCGGAGCAGGCGACGGCGGCGATCGGCGACAACCTTGCTTTCGCTCGCGTGGTTGCACGGGCAGGTGTCATTGCGGGAGGCAAGCAATGAGCACTGTCTTTGACCATCATCAGCGCATCCTCGAAGCACTGTCATACATCCCGCCGGACTGTGATCGAGACGTATGGTTTCGAGTTGCTGCTGCGTTGAAACACGGAGAAGGGGAAGCAGCGTTCGAGACCTTCGACACCTGGAGTAAGGCGAGCCCGAATTACTCGGCCGCTGACACGCGCGACACGTGGCGCTCGATCCGTCCCGACGCCGGAATCACGATCGCGACGCTGTTCGCGATCGCCAAGAAGTACGGCTACAACACGCGTTCGAAAGTCGGTGCGGTTGTTGATCCGAAGGAGGTCGAGCGTCGTCGTGCCGAGCGCGACGCCCGTGTTGCGCAGGACGCGCAGAAACGCGAGGTGAAACGCAAGCATGCAGCATCGCTTGCGCTTGCCATCGTCGAGAAGGCCGGGTCTGCACGCGATGATCATCCGTATCTGTTGCGCAAGGGTGTAAGTGCTGTTGACACGCTGCGCGAAATGGATGCCGCGAAGCTTCAGAGGCTGATCGGCTACCGTCCACAGTGCGGCGGCTCGCACCTCGAAGGCCGGATTCTGATCGCGCCGGTGACGATCAGCGGCGCGATCACGACAGTCGAGATGATCGATGAGTCGGGGCGCAAGTCCGCCTTGGCGAACGGCGAGAAAGCGGGCGGCTGTTGGTTCGCGTGCGCCCTGCCCGAGAAGTCCGAGCGCATCCTCATTGCTGAAGGTGTCGCCACGGCGCTGTCGGCTCACCTGTGTACGGGTGATGCGGCTGTGGCGGCGCTCTCGGCAGGCAACCTCATGAAGGTTGCTCAGGCAATGCGCGCGGCTCATCCCGACGCCGAAATCACCGTGCTGGCTGATCTCGGCAACGGGCAACAGAAGGCAGTTGATGCGGCGCGCTCGGTAGGTGGCGCCGTCGCTGTTCCCGACTTCGGAGATACGCGTGCAGATAACGAAACCGACTTCAACGACATGCACACGCGCTTTGGCGCGGACGCAGTCGCCGCGCAAATCGAGAAAGCTGCAAAGCCCGATGGTGACGAGCAACGCGATAAGGGCTGTGTGCCACGCGGCTTCTCAATAACGAAGGAAGGTGTGTTCTATACAGACGATGACGGCATGCCGCATTGGATGTGCTCACCGCTTCATGTGCGTGCCTTGGTTCGGGATCGGGCTTCGGAGAATTGGGGGCGACTGCTGGAGTGGACGGACGCCGATGACCATCCTCACGTGTGGGCCATGCCAATGGAGATGTTGCGCTCGGACGGCGCGGACATGCGCGGCGAACTCGCTCGACTCGGACTGGACATCGCGCCAAGCAATCGAGCGCGCAACAAGCTCACGGAGTATGTGACAACCGCCAAACCAAAAGCGCGGGGGCGGTGCGTCACTCGCACGGGCTGGCATAGCGGCGCTTTCGTGTTCCCGGACAAGACCATCGGAAACGCGTCCGAACGTGTCATCTTTCAATCGGAGGCAATTATGCGTGCATATTCACAGGCCGGAACGTTAGACGACTGGAAGCGCGACGTCGCTTCGTATTGCTCGGGCAACTCCCGCATGCTGGTCGCGGTCTCGACGGCATTTGCCGGGATGATGCTCGCGTATTCGGGTCAGGAGTCGGGCGGCCTGAATTTCGTTGGCGACTCGTCGACAGGTAAAACGACGGCGCTTCGAGCCGCGTGCAGTGTCTACGGCGGACCCGAGTACATGCAGAGGTGGCGTGCAACCTCGAACGGGCTTGAGGGTTTGGCCGCCCTACACAACGACACGCTGCTCGTGCTTGATGAACTCGCGCAGGTCGATCCTCGGGAGGCGGGTGAGATCGCCTACATGCTGGCAAACGGCAGCGGCAAGGCACGAGCGGGGCGAACCGGCTCGGCGCGGGCGCGGCAATCGTGGCGGCTGCTGTTTCTGTCGGCAGGCGAGATCGGCCTCTCACAGCACATGCAGGCAGGTGGGAAGAAGGCCAAGGCGGGCCAAGAGGTGCGCTTGGTAGAAATTCCGGCTGACGCGGGTCGTGGCTTCGGCTTGTTCGAGACGCTGCACGAGCAAGTCGGCGGCGCGCAGCTCTCGACGCTGATCAACGAAGGTTGCAAGCGTAGCTACGGCGTTGCCGCCATCGAGATGCTCAATGCTATTGCCAATGAGCCGGAGGTGATCGAGCAGTACCTGCGTCAGGAGACGGCCAAGTTCCTCGCCGAGCATCTGCCAGCAGACGCCAGCGGACAAGCCCACCGTGTTTGCGAACGGCTTGCACTCATTGGTTTGGCGGGCGAATACGCGACGAATCGGGGTATTACTGGATGGCAAGACGGCGAGGCGCAATCAGCCGCAGCTTATTGCTTTAAAGCGTGGTTGAGCAATCGCGGCGGCGCGGGGAATCACGAACAT
>NZ_JARUXJ010000273.1:0-4482 GCF_031451465.1 Caballeronia sp. LZ003
TATACCGGCCCTAGCTTCTCTGACATTCGAACCTCCGTACAAACAGAAATTAGCAAATTTTCTGCTGTACGTGAAATCGAGGCATGGTAACTGTCAGGTTGCGTTTTAGGGCAGTATAGGTCAGACTAATGCCCCTCAAATCTGAATCACTGCCCCCTTTTTTGGTACGGCTGCGACTCAATCAAGAGAAGCCTATGAAACGTAAATATTCTGCTGCCATCCTCCCATCGAGCGGTCATCAATTCTGGTTCGCGCGACCAAGCGGCCAACGTTTGAACAGTCGGTGCGCTATCAATCATCGGTCTGAGGCCTCAGAAGGGCATGCTCTTCAAAAGTGCCTCGGTTCTGTCCTGTTTACGCGCGACTCTTCTCCTCGACGCTCTGAGCTTAAAGACGCTTTGCTTTCGCGGTGCGCGTCGCACGCAAGCTTTTGCTGATGTTTTGGCCCGATCCCACAGCACTTCGCGCTTCGTCGTCGGGCCTATTACGGTGAAAGTGCGCGATCGACCGTAATTGGGCTTGAAATTCCATTGGATTCTTGCCGCCGGACGCGACCAAGTCATCTCTGGGCAGTAGCAGCGCTGCCCTGGCTGATTCTACTGAGCTTCTTGACGGGCAACATGGACGGAGCGTTGCGCTTGCTGCGGGACGATGAAGCCGCAGTTTGTCGGCTAACGTGATGAGACGGTGGAAAGATTTCTCTAACCCAACAGCGCTATCGCGAGAGAACCTCTTTCACTATCATGTTTAAAAAGTTTGATTTATTTCTATGCGGACAGGTCAAATTCCGATTCATAAAATTCCAGTGTCTTACGCACTTGAACACACCATGTCGCATAGCCTTGAACGGTATGTAGAGCAAAAACTTCCCGCCGACTTACTGGAGCATGTTGCCGCGAATCGCATCCGCCTCGTAGTGGAGAACCAAGGAAGCGATAGATTTTTGCCGAACCAAATTGACTTTAGTTACAGGAAGACCCACAGAGTGGTTAATAGCTTAAGGCCCACTTGGCATACTCATGTTGATGATGATCAACATGAGTCCGTCATCCTTCGCATTCCATCCGGCTATGATTATATTCGTCATTTCTCATCACTGGTACTGCATTACCTTAAAGCCCGAATATCAAGTCCGCAGGATCTGATTACGATTAGATATGATATTCTCAACGATCGTCGTTATCCGGCCATGACTGGTCTAAATAAACTCGATATCGCGCGGGGTAGCCAAATTGTCATCGGTTGCTGTGATTTGTTAATTGCCGATATGCATGACAAGATCATTTCGTTTGAAGAAAACGATTTTTACATGTGCTGGAAAGCGAAGAATAATGTGGTTTTCCTCGGCTGTAAGTTCAGTTTCTGGGGCCGACTTTCTGGGAGCATCGCGCGTTCTATTTGCGAGAATTTTCGACCTGCTGAAATCATTTACTTCGGTAAACTGGGCGCACTTACAGTGCCTTCCGATATCTACGATAAAATTTTCACACCGTCGCAGTTCCACACGTACAGTTGTTTGACAAGGCTCGGCCCCTCCATCACGTTAAAAAACAGCATGGCACAGTTTAATGACAACGGTTTGATTGGTGTCCACGCGTCAGTTCCTACGATCATAGAAGAAACATTTCAACAGCGTCAGCATTTGGCGCAGTGCGGTGTAGAGTCAATTGACAACGAAATCGCCTTTATTGCCCGCGAGATCCATCGCTACAACGTTCGGACGTGCTCGCAGGTTACCTATTCCCCGATTCACTACGCCACCGATTACCTGAGAAGCCGTAGCGACTGGTCGCTACATGTACACCACGATCTTGCACGAGGGCGTTCCCCCTCATCCCTGCACAAGAAAAAAATCATCATCAGCAAAATTACACGTATCATGAAAAACTACTTGTGGTGATTCATGTATTGTCAGCTTATTTCCGTCCTTCTGAATGCACTCTCTGTGCTGTTGGCTAAGCTCGCCCTTAACCAGGTCAGTGAAAACGCGTTTCTCGCGATCTACGCCCTGACATTTATTTCTCTCGCGTTAATGTATGCTCGCGTAAGCGAATTGGCCCAATATCTCTGCTCCCGGAATGGTTTGGCTTCGGCTCTATTCAATTCGCTCGGTACTTGGTGTTTCTATAAAGGGCTGGAAAAATTGACGCCAGGAACGCACTCCTTTGTTGCGCGCAGCTACATCATTTTCGGCACGCTTATATCAGTGCTATGGTTCCGCGAAAAACTGACAACGACAAAGCTTTTCGTGTTGCTGGCTTGCATCACAGGGGTAGTACTTTCGTCGCTGCCTGCCGCCGCAGGGAGCGTCACCTTCGAGGCGGTGATGCTTACGCTGCTTTCTTCACTACTTTTTGCACTTAATTACGCCGTTTTGAAAAAGAAACCGACAGATATCCATCCCTGTGTACCTCTGGGAACCAACGGTTTTTGTCTTCTGATACTGCTTGGTTGCTTATCCGTTAGTCAAAAGGGATGGCCCTTCAGCGAGATTGCGATTCATGGGATAATTTACATCGTATTGAGTGCCGCATTTATATTCTACTCAATGTTTGCCTACATCAAATCAGCAGGAACCATTGATTTTCATGTTGCTACCGCGCTACGTGCGCTGTCGCCCGTGGTCGTAACGCTGATATCGCTGCCCTTCTTCGGCTATTCAGGGAGTCCGATTCAGATGAATGGTGAGGTACTAATCGTCGTTTCAATTGTTGCTATGGGAATTACACAAAAAATGAACACGGGAAGGTCAGTTAAATGACTATCGAACGCGAACGCCCCTATCTGGCGATTTACTGCATCGTCCGCAATGGCAATCATGTGCTTATGCTCCGGCGGGCAAACACCGGCTATGCTGATGGAAAATGGTCGTTCCCAGCCGGGCACGTTGATGAAAAAGAATCTTTAACCACGGCAGCCAGTCGCGAGTTAAAAGAAGAGACTGGTCTGTCCGTCTTGGAAACGGACTGGATATTTCATTCTATGATGCACCGAAGAACCGCAGATCGTCGGGTCATCGACGTGTTTATGGAAGCGACCAACTGGCAGGGGCAACCCGTCAATACCGAACCACATAAATGCAGTGCAATAAGATTCATGTCTCCGATGGGCCCTGATATTGACCTAATGGATTATATCGTTCCCGTGTTTCTTTCTTTGGCAGGTGATGGAACAGAGCCCTACCTTGAGTGGGGATGGAGCACTCATAATGATTAAGTCGACTGGCCCTCAACTCATCACTGACCAGACAGCAGAGGCATACAGGAGCAGTCTGCTGACATACCGCGACTATTCTGGCACTTCCACTGTGGTGCGTGAATACGAGAAAATGCTGGAAACGTATTTCCAGGTCAATCACGTTATCGCCGTCTCGTCAGGGACTGCGGCGATTCATGCCGGATTGGTAGCTATGGGCATCGGTAAAGGTTGTCGTGTCGCCGTACCAGCGATATGTGCCGTGATGACAGTAGTGCCGGTCGTTCAGCTAGGTGCTATACCCGTTGTTATTGATTCCGATGGCGATAGCTTTTGTATGGATCCGAAGCAACTGGAACGCGAGATGGAAAAGGGTCTGAAAGTGGTCATCGCCTGTGGAATGTGGGGAAATCCCGGTACGTCAAAAGCAATGCTGTCACTTTCTGAAAGGTTTAACGTTCCGATTTTGGAAGATGCCGCACAGTCTCTGGGCGCGTCAACGCCCTGTGGACGGGAAGGATTAAAAGGTCGAATTGGTTGCTTTAGCACTCACGAGTACAAGCTGCTATCAACGGGCGAAGGTGGTTTTATTACAACCAACGATGCTGATATCGCCGAACGCCTGCGGGCATTTATTAGACTCGGTTTTGACGGTAAGGCGTACGGTAATCAGTTTGGTGTGAATTACAAACTGTCTGGATTCCAGGCTATTGCGGGGATGAACGCCATCCGTAACCTTGCCAGCTATCTATCACGGCGCCAGGAGTTATGCGTGGCGTGGGAAGAACATCTATCTGGTGTAAAACATCTCGCACCGATTCAGGTCGCTGATAGCGGTACGAGTGCCCCTTATGCCTGCATCATGCTTTTTGATGACGATACGGATGGGGTGCGGTTTGCGGAGGAACTCGCTGCTAGAGAATTCCTGACTGATCCATACCGATATGAACTGAAACCAATTACGTGTTATCCGGTTTTCTCGGATTATCACCCCGGGAATGGACGGTTACCTAACGCAATATCCTTCCTTCACCGGCTATTGGTTTTACCAGTACATGACAATATCAGCTTGCAGGATATAACCAATGGCGCCCGGATAATAAAGAAAATACGAAGCATATAAGCCATCACAGGTAAATGCCGCTTTGACGCCAGTCCCGATAAGTGGCAACGCCGTAACCAAGCATTCCCACACAAGCATTCCGTGCCGCAGACAATAGGCGCTGTCAAGTTGAAGGCTGGGAATCAACTTGACAAATCCATTAATCGATAATTAGGGTCTGTTTT
>NZ_JARUXJ010000274.1:0-4416 GCF_031451465.1 Caballeronia sp. LZ003
TCGCCGAAACCCGCGTCGCGCCGGCTTGCGCCTGTCCAACCTTTTGCGTCTGGAAACGCCATTTTGTTTTGGAGGGCAGGCGCGGAGGGGACTGCGATTCTAGGGGCTCGCAACCGGCATCTCCCAAGCCCTCCCCGCGCGACAGGGCATCAACTGCTGTGTGCGCGCTTAGTGGCCAGCCTTGCGACGCCTAGGACAAGTGGCCCCACAGCCACACGATTAGGCCGCTACAGCAGCTCGTAATTGCGCCTGCGCTAATTGAGTGTTGACGCAAAGGGCCGCAGTTTCGACAAGCGACCTAATGCCCGACGTGCGCCGTTGTGCTTGATCTCAAACCAGGCGACTGCTACAAAAGCATGACGAAGTATGGCGACCATCGCGTCTGGCAAGACGGTTATCGGCCGTAGACGACATCAGGGGACGTCTATTTGAAATTGACGGGTCATCGATGACGTGCCAATCTTCTCGTTCAAAGAGCTTTGATCATGAAATGTCCGCGTGCGGCGTGGCGGAATTGATCCGTGATACGCGCGATTTGCCCTATGTCTACAAGGGCGAGCGCACGACTATTTCCAACGTAACCGGCGCGCACTGCCCGGCGTGCGGCGAGGTCGTTTTAGATCGACTGAACGGTGATCGATATGGCGAGCTGGTCGGCAGGTTCCAGCGTGAGGTCAATGCGACGTTTGTCGATCCGCGTTACATTGCGACGGTTCGGATGAAACTAAATCTGGATCAACGGCAGGCAGCCGAGATTTTCGGAGGTGTTGCCAACGCGTTCTCGCGCTATAAAACCGGCAAGACGAAGCCGCCTTTTTCTCTCGTGAAACTGCTGAAGGTGTTGGATCGTCACCCGGACTTACTCAGCGAGGTTCGGGCCATGTGATCACCGAGCGCAGCCCTAACGCTCAAAGTATTTCATCGACTATGGTGTCAAGCATTTCGTATCGCGGTTTTGTCGCGCGCGTAGCGCGTGTCGAGCACGACAAGATAAGGGAGGCCAGCCGTGGCTGAAGTCGCAATCGTTATCCCCGGAATCATGAGCTCAGAACTGTATGACGGTGATGTGTGCGTTTGGCCGGGTGAATGGAACGAACTGATCCGTCCATACAAGAAGATGAAGCATTTGCTCAAGCCCGAACTGGAGGTTCGCGACATCATCCGCAGCATCCACTATTACGGTTTATTGGGTAGCCTTATCAGCGCGCTCGAAGCGTGCGGCTTCTCCGAAGGGGCTGAGAAAGGCACACTTATGGTGTGTCCGTACGATTGGCGCAAGGACAATCGGGTAGCGGCAGAACGCCTTGCCGAGTGCGTAAAGCAAATGCGCGCACGCCACGGTGCGGATGTTGAAATCAACCTAATTGCCCATTCTATGGGCGGCCTCGTAAGCAGATACCTGCTTGAGTCTGGCGACTACGACGACGCGAATTGCCCCGGCTTTTCGAGCATCCGACGTCTTATTACTATCGGCACGCCACATCGTGGTACGCCAGTGGCGCTTTGTGCCGCTCTCGGACAAATCGATTGTTGGTATCTTAACGGTACGCAAGTCAAGGAACTAGCGGGTCACGAAGACTTTCCCTCGTTGTACCAACTGATGCCACCACTGGATGAGCCATTCCTTTGGAACACCGATCCAAGTGCCCGTCTCGGGCCAGTCAGTCCGTACGAGAAGGACGTAGCAGAGATCTTGGGTCTGTCTGTGAAAAACCTAACGAATGCAGCTAAATTTCATGCAGCGCTCAACATCGAGAGGCGCCCACCGCACGTGATGTACTTTTGCTTCGTCGGGACGGGTCAGAGCACAATCGCCAACGTGCAAGCGAACTTCGCTCAACCACAATATCTAAATCCGACCGGCGTGGAAAGTGCTAGCGGAGGTGACGGATCCGTTCCGATCTGGAGTTCGTCCTTAGTGGGCGTTCAGCAGCTTGCTGTCAGCGGTAGCCATGCTACGCTCTACAAAACCTCCGAGGTTCTCCGCACACTTGGCGCGCTTCTTGGGAAGGAAGGTGTACTTTGCACAGACCTTAAATCCAACCTCGTTCGCATCAGCGTGCATGACGAAGTGGTCAAAGCGAATGCTGCAGAAAGGATCGCGATTTCCATGGACAAGCCTCGCAACGAGCTTGACGCTACGCTCGTGCTTCGCAAGCTTGTGGGCACCGAAGCCGCACCGCTTGCAAACCCGCCGACGCTCCCGGTGGCCCCAGTGACTTACAAGGGCGCCGGTATCGACTCGCTATCTCTTACAATCATCTGCCCGACAGATCCGGGGCTCTACGAGGTAGATCTAGTAGTTGCAGGTTTGAGTATCGCGGAGAATAAACCTGCACTCATTGTTCAAGCTTAACCTTCTCTCAGCTTAAGTCCTGCAGCCACGCTGGAGCGCGAGCAGATGAGCGGACAGACGCACAAAGGCAAGTTGGATCTCACAGGCTGGCAATTTTTGGCTGTGTTGAAAAACTCGACCGACTCGAAAGCCTTGTCTATCTCACGCTCGTCATACGGTCACGTAGAACGAGCGCAAAGCCCCATCACGATGCATCCGTCGACGCCTCACGCGCCACATCAAGCGCGGCGCGAAGGTCCGCCCCCTTCCCGATACAGACACCATCGTGGATACGGATAATCTCGATGTGTTTCGGGAGTTCAGTGCCTCTTCCGGCGAGTCGGATACTCAGATCCTCGCATTGCGTGCCAAGCCAGTCCAATCGGTCGGCATCGGATACTGACTCCGCCGCCGACTCGACGGGCTTTGACCGCTCGACCATCCGAGGCATCACCTTTGACTTTCCGGCCTCGCTCGCCCTCTTCACGCCCTTCTCAAGCGCGGCCACAGCGCCCGTGCCATGTTGGCGCATTGTCTTGATGGCCGTCGTCGCCGACACCTTGCCGCTCGTCACCATGTCGCGAATCGGTTTAGGCGCGCCAACGAGTGACAGCACGTTCAACACTTTCGCCACCGGAAATCCTGTACGGCGCGAGATTTCCTTCTCAGAAAGGCCGCGACCGATCAGCGTCTTGCAGACCAATCCCTCCCCGTACGGCGTCAAGCGCTTGCCGCTGTTGTTCGTGATCAGGCCGACAATCCGATCTTCGTCCGTCGTGCCTCTGGCTTCATTCACAACCGGCACAGCCTCGATGTTTGCGCCCTCTTCGTTGGCCAACTGCAACGCCGCGAATCGAGAATGACCGTCCGACAAATACAGAAATCCATCCGCTGCGGCCAGGACGGTCAACGGCTTGTGTCGATAGAAGCCGTTCGCCTTGATTGAGTCCGCCAGTTCGCGAACGTGCTGTCCGTACTCCGGATCCGACGAGCGAGCTTCGTTGAAGCCCGGCCGCATTCGGATCGCATCGAGCGCCACCATGTAGATGTCAACGGAGCCTTGCCGATACGGTGCGACGACCTGTTTGACGTTGCCCGCGACGAGCTCAAGCATGCCCTGCTCGGTAGACTGGATGTTCACGGCTATTCTCCTTTTTCATGTTGGCGCGTTTCGCGCCTGCTAACAAAAACCGCCTCTTCGCCCATCTCTACATCGGCGAATAGCGGCAGCGACTGCCGCCGCCCGAGCTTGGGAATTGGGACGACGGGCGGAATCAAATCAATACGCGTGCGGCACGCGTGACCGCACCGCACGTTGTCGCACTGAAAATCGATCAACCACGCCGTGTCAGAAAGCTTCTCCATCGCGCGTGCGATTGAGCGCGAACCACAGTGCGGGCACGCAATCGAGAATCTCACAGCACCTCCCGTGCGCGTTTAGTAGTGCGCGAATTGACTGGCCCGCGCAGCCCAGGCGCAACCCCGGCATGAACCTCCAGCACGACATGTGGGTCTGGGGCCTGTGCGGGCGACAGGGAGAACAGGATTTCGAAACTGGCCGGTGCGCGGTATCCGCACGACTCACAGCAGAAGTACAGGCGACGCAACAGGACGCCGAGTTGCTCGCTGTGCCGCACCTCCATCTCTTCGCCACACGATGGGCACTCCATGATCATCGTGCGCGGCTGATCGACGCATTCGCTCATGACGCCTCCGATAGCCTTGCGCGCGCCGAAATCGAAGGGCGGCCTCTCGCCTCAGCAAGCGCGTAGTCCGCAAGCCAATCCCCCACATCATCGGGACTCACGTGAATTTTCTCAATCGGATGTGCAGCCGTCCCCGTGCGCGGATAGGAATGCGCATTCCTGTTTCTAATTTCGGTCATTCGCATCGGATTCGTCGTCGCTGCAATCCTTCCCGCGGGCTCGCTGGTATCGGCGCGATCGTAGTCAGCAATCCAGTCGTCTAAGTCGCTCGAATCGGGCGTTTGACTCTGCGTACAGTTATTGACACAAGTCCAAGGGCGCGCTTCGCGCGCTAACCCCAATCCCAACTCCCAACTCTTGCGGCTCGAATGACGC
>NZ_JARUXJ010000275.1:0-4360 GCF_031451465.1 Caballeronia sp. LZ003
GAACCAGCTCGCTCGGGCAACGCCTCGCGCGGCGGCATCCGCTGCCGTACGCGCATTCTGCTCGGCGTCCGGGCCCGATGCCGCCGACGCAGCCGACGCCATTGCCGCCTGGATTTGTTGCTTGGCCGAGTCGACCATTTGATTTCCGCTGCCGGCCTGATTTGCAGCTGTCGCACCGACTTGCGCGCTTGTCGCGGCAACACTGCCCGCCGTACTGACGGCTCCAGAGATGAGCGAAGTCATGCCGTAGACAACCAGGAGTGTCATGACTGCCCAAGAGAGCAGGCCATGCAGCCAGCCAAGCACCGGTGCGCAGCGCCCCGCATAATAGGAACCGACGAAAACCGCAATGACGGTGGTGACGATAACCCACACCCCAGAGCCAAATCCAAAGCCGTGCAACGCATCGGGGTTAGACATCGGCGAAAGGAGCGAAGCGCCGACAGCCGCGCCTAGGACGCTCATGATCAAATAAACGATCATTGAAAGGATGACGCCCGCGATGACGGCCCCCCAAGACAAGCGTGGTAGTCCATCGCTGGTTATAAGCAGTTTCATAACTCCTCCTGATGTTTGTTTAATTTTGTCCAAGCCTATGGTGGCCGCAAACGCCGTGCCATACAGTGAGCCGCAGGCATTCAAGTCCCGATCGATAAAGAATGGAGGTTGCCGTGAACAACGGAACCCTGGACATGAATTCGAGCGCATTTGCGATCTCACATAGCGGATAAAGGCCCGCCTTTAGCTTCCCGGGCGTTTTTTGATGCCGATGCCAGGGCAACACGTTGTCCGTCCATTGCGTTATGTTGGAGGTGGACGAACCCCCACCTGACTTGGCCACTTTCAACCGAGACTCCAGCGCTGACATGACACTAGATCCACGGGCCGACAACAGCACCGCCACGAGCATTTCTGAAGCGATTCACGAAAATCTGGAGAAGGTCTCGCAGTTTGCGCAGCGCGAGGATGCGAAGCGCACCGTGCTCCAAAGAGTGATTGAGCGAGTGAGCGTGTTCTTTGGCGAACCACGGTTCCTACTGACTTTCCTATGTGCGAGCGTGGCATGGATTGTCAGTGACGTCTTGTTGCATCACCTGGGCTATCGCTATTTCGACGAACCACCATTTTCTCTGTTGCAAGGCATTATCACTTTCATCGGCGTCCTAATCACGATGGCGGTGCTCACTCGGCAAAAGCGCTTAGCGCGTGTCGAGGAAGACCGCGCGCATCTTGAACTCCAGATTAATCTGCTGGCCGAGCAGAAAACCACCAAGATCATCATGTTGCTTGAGGAGCTTCGACGGGATCTTCCTCACGTACCTGATCGGCACGACCAACATGCGGAAACGCTACAGGCGGCGACCAATCCAGATGCCGTTCTTGAAGCAATTGAGCAACGAAAGGAGCAGCGCGAATAGCTTGTTTTGTCGATGGAGAGGTCCTCCTCATGTGCTCGGCGCCATTACCCCAAGAAGAGCAATCAAAGCGTCCAGTGCGTTTCCTTTTCGACAATAGGCGTCGATGCCTGCCGGTATGCCTTGCAAGAGTACAGCGTCTTCGGGTAGCGAGGTGTGAGCGACAATCGGTGTGTCGGCACATTGGCTCAGCTTGCGAAGCTCCTTGGCCACGCCGAAGCCGTTCATGAAAGGCATTTCGATGTCGAGCAGCACCACGTTCGGGGGCCATCTCTTGACTATTTCGAAGCAATGAACGCAGTCGGTTATTTTCACCTCGAAGCCTTCGACCTCGAGTACTGCAGCAAGCGCTTGGGCGATTCGTTCGTCGTCGTCGATGACCAGAGCGCAGACAGGCCTGTTCAATGGCTTAAAGATGCGCGTGCTCCAAACGCGGGAGGATGGCAAAAAGTGCGGCGCTTGACATGTGGTTTCCTGGAGGCAAGACCTTTCACACCCTCAGCAACGACGGTGCCAAAGACTGCGATTGGCAGCCTGAATAAGCCGACATCGGAAACGACGGTCATGCGGAAAGCTGTTTGCCATTTCGCTTCTTGCACGCACGGCCGCCCCACGGCCCTGCTCTATTCCGATCCCGACACGGACGGCAGTGGAAGTAGCGGGTTACCGGAACAGGCAGCATTATTCGATCGTGCAAGGACAGGCTCGAAATACTAAAGCTCGGGCCTCAGCGGGTCGCCATCGATGATCGCAAGCCCTTGTCGTTTCGCTGCGTCTACCGCATCTAGCTTGCTACCGAACGGCCCAATCTCTGCGGCGCCTTCAAACGGATAAAGCAGTCGACCATCGGTTTTTCGCACGACCGCCAAAGTTCCGTAGAATCCTCCAGACGGTGATCCGCGGTAGGAAGCGTAGACCTCGACGTCGCTTTCGCTGGTGCCCGCAACAGGAGGCACGACTTTCCTCGGCAAGCGAGTCGTTCTCGGACGCCGTTGCGTTGCATTCATAGCACCTCCCGGGTGAGGAGTCCGACGACACGAGTGCAATCCATGGTCCTCAACAACACCATAGTTGCATGTAGGTGCCTTACTAACGCCAAGTTTGACTAATGGACCTCGGAAGACCCGCGCGAATTCAACGTCAACGACTCGCCTTTCGCAAACCCAGCCACACTAAACGATTTCGGCGATGAACAAGAAATTGGCCAGTTCTAAGGAAGGGGACGAGATATCGGTGTCACGCAATCACCCGATCGTCGACACAAAACGCGCAAAGCTGATTCGCTGCCTCAGGATCCACGCTGCCGAGACCCTTGACCTACCCTTGGGACGTTTCAACCGCTCAGTGCTTGTTCAAGTAGACTCCCGCACGAAATACCGCACTAGCGGAACAAGCCGCTCGGCGTCAGTGGGCTTCGCACAGAACGCATCAAACGCCGCGCTTTTTGCGCGTTCACGGTCCGCGCTCTCTGCGGCGGCTGAATGTGCGATTAAAATCGTGTCGGCAAGGTGCGCTGACTTCCGGATTTGTTGGGAGACATCCAGCCCGCTTATGTCCGGCATCCAGATATCTAGCAACGCGACGTCGGGCTGCCAGTCGCGCGCTTTTCGAAGCGCTGACTCCCCTCCGTAGGCGACGGTCGTGTCGATATCAAACAGGCTCAGCACGCAACAAATAGCATCAGCTGTATCCCGAAAATCGTCAACCACGAGCACGCGAGGCATCGCGACGCCCCGTCTTTTTCGCATCGTCCAGAATTCACATCGAGGCGATAGTTCTGCATCCCACTTCATACGCTCTCCGATTGTTCGACCCGACAACGGTCTGCGGCCACAAGCGACGTTTCGTCGAGTTGATGATGGCTGTGCTCCGACTTCGCGCTCTCGATAATGAATTGTACGAGCACTTCTATAAGAAGCCCTAAAAAAAAGCGCGAACAGGCTACTTACTCTCGATGAACACCCTAACCTTCCATTGTATCGACGACGAGAATGGCTAAGCCGATCCTCCACGACGTACTGTGGGCACTCATTGAACGGCTGCTGCCCCTCCCAAACCGCGACGAATCCGTTACCCGGGACGCAAGCCGCTTGATAATCGAGCGGTGCTCACAGGCATCCTCCTTGTCTTACAGACGGGCCTGCGTGGGACCAATGCCTCGCGAGGTGGGCGACGGCAGTGGCATGAGTTCCTGAAGTCGTTCGCGTGACCGGCAAGCCGCCGGCGCATGGGAGGAGTTGCACGAGGCGCTGCTTGCGCGATTGCGTGTAGCCGACTTAGACCAACTCGACGGCGTAATCTCATCCCCATATTGTGGATCGAAGCCAGCGGATCTGGGCACGTAGGCTGACGTGTTGATCCGTTGATCCGCGTCAATGACGACGGCGAGAATGAGCCCCTCTTTGCGCTGGACAACGATGTGCCCTCTGCAAACGCCAGACGCGAACTAGTGGCTGGGAGAAGGTTTTCGCAGCAAGTTTGCATAGGGTCTTCAGCACCCGCCGCGCCCTAAGATTGATGCTCACGATCAGAGCGCTTCGCCCGATGTGTTAAGTAGCCGTTGGTCTGGGGACGTCGGCCCATCTAAAATAGCGGAGCGACGACCGAGACTTTCTTGGCCGCAAAACAGGGTGCCGGAGATGGACAGGAAAGTGGAAGCTAAAGTGCGGACCGTGCTTGTCGTTGATAGCAGCGCGTCAGATCGTGAGTTGACGACGGCAGCGCTTGCGAAAAGCGAGCGGCGCCTTAAGATGATCGCGGTGGAAGATGGTCAGCAAGCGCTCGATTTCCTGACGTGCAGAGGAGCTTGGAAGGACAGGCTGTCGATTTCGCCTGCGTTCGTTCTTCTAGGGTCTGTTTACATTCTCACTAGCGGTCCAAAGGCACAGGCAAGCGAAGCAAAGGCGAGATAGTTGCCGGCGAGCTTGTCGTAACGCGTGGCGACG
>NZ_JARUXJ010000276.1:0-4251 GCF_031451465.1 Caballeronia sp. LZ003
AACCATTGGATATCTGCGTAAAGCGATCAGCGCCAAGGCCGAGTTCGACGTTCAGCTGTGCATCAACATCGAAGAACAGAGCAATGGTGTGGTGCGGTGTGAAGATCTGCGGCCCACGGTTCGCTGGTCATTTCTACGGAATTCAAGCCGATGTCGGCCGCTCGAGTCGCCTGCTTACAGGGACTGCAGTGTCACGGAGAAGTGGGGCTAACGCTTTGGCTTTTCGATGCAAGTCCCTTGACACGTTCGAAAAACCGCATGAAAACCGAATGAAAATCGCTCGAAAACCGGAACCGTGATCATTGAAGCCTCCCACAGCGGTCGCTCATCCAAGGGCCGCGTCGTCGCCGACGATCAGCTTATTCTTGGCGTCAAATCCATCGAAACTTTGTTGAAACCCAAGCATAAACAGGGAATGACGTCATATTTCGATTGAGTCACAGAGTCTCCGGCGCAAAAGTTGTGTCATGTTGCGGAAGCGTGATTTTGCCAGAGGCTTGAGATCCTACCTTGGCAAGAGGAAACCAAGAATGCACATCGAGCGGCACCAGCAAATGCTTAAAAATGCAACCCGCGAAACACTCGGAGCGGTTATCACGCAGATGAAGCAGGAACGTCCCGAGGCCTTCCAGATTGAAACCGGCGAAAACGAAACGCTGTCGCAACGGCGCTTTGCCTATGAACCAGCAACGCCACTGCCCATGGCGGGCTCCAACGTGACACGGAAAGACGCCGCGGAGGCGATACAGGAAAGTATGCGCAAAGCGTCGGAGCGGACAGTCAAACGGTAGGGCGGATGGAGTCTAGTCGCCTAGTACTTCTCGGTGGGTTAGTACAACTATTTATGCTTGACACAGGCCTCGCTGACCTTCGCGGCGATAAATCATGCGTTCGTGACTTCCTTAAGGGCGGGATCTGATGGATATGACCGATGGCAAAGAACTCAATCGACGCTTACGGCGCGTCAGGGAAGACAAACCTGCTGTTCTTCGACCCCGACAAGCTGGTGCTGGTGACGGATACGGCTTCGCCGCTGTACGACCCCCGCGTAGATTTACCCGTGAATGAGGACCTTGCTCGGAACATCGATTTCCAAGGCGTGCTTCAGCCGATCTCGGTGATGAAGAACACCGAGACGGGCGAAACGGAAGTTGCGGTTGGGCGACAGCGCGTCAAGGCGGCGCGCCTGGCGAATGAATGGCGGCGCGCGCGCGGCGGAACGTTGCTCCAGGTCCCCGGGCAAGTCCATCGAGGCGAGAGGCGCACGGCGCTAACCGCGATTATCAGCGAGAACGAGCTCCGGGAGGCAGACACCCCTCTTGGCCGCGCAGAGAAGATGCGCCGCGTGATGGCCTTCGGCTATAGCGAGACAGAGCTCGCGACGATCTTTGGCTGTTCGGCGGCCACGGTGCGGGCAACGCTCGCCTTGCTCGAATGCTGCGCTGATGTGCGCAAAGCGATCGAAAGCGCGCGCATCAACGTCACTCACGCCCGTCACCTTTCGAAACTGTCACCGGCGCAGCAGCGCGAGAAGGTTCGGGAGCTAGTTGCCGCCGGCGCGAACGTCGCTGGTCATGCGCGCGCCCGAGCGCAGCGCGAGGCGCTTGGCGAACGCACGCCCAGGATGCGAAGCCGTAAGGAAATTTTGAAGGAGTTGGGCGCGTCGTCGGGTGAACGTGCTGAGGCGTTGCACTGGGTGTTACAGACTGCAAAGCAGGAGGATGGTGAATGACGACATTGACAAACGAAGCCGGCTTCAACGCGCCGGCGGAGGCCAAGGATCGAGACGAAGCGGGGGCCTTGGAATCTCGAAACATCTGTCTCAGTTGCGGAGCAAAGCAGAGCGACGACGGCACTCTGCCGTGCGGTCACGACAACGGTCTGTAAGGTAAGCAATGAGCAACGCCATAAAACACAGCACTAAATGGACGAAGGATCTCGTTGCGCGTCGCGCGTTCGAGCTTGTCTCGTTCCGTGACGCGGTGCGTCGAGCGCGGTGGGATTATCACGACGCTTGCCGCGAATTCCGCTCTCAAGCGAGGGTCAGCGGCTATATCGACAAGAGCGATCCGAAATTCCATCTCGCGACGCGTAAGCAGTATCGCGTGCTGCACAAGGCACGGGCTGCGCTTTACAACGCACAGCGGCGTCTCGAAGCGGCGATGCGCCATTGCGTCGAGCGGCGCGAGGTGACTTGATCATGAATCTCGTTATCACCGACATTTCAGTTCGCGAGGCTGACGGCTTGTTTTGCTTGAATGATCTCCATCGTGCATCGGGAGGCGCGAACAAAGATCGGCCAAGTTTGTGGCTGGAAAATCAGCAAGCCCAGAAGCTGGTGGCTGAAATTGAAAAAGCAGGAATTCCTGCTATCCAATCAAAACAAGGACTTGGAACGTTCGTCTGCGAAGACTTGGTCTATGCGTATGCGATGTGGATCAGTGCGGCGTTCCATCTCAAAGTCATTCGCGCGTATCGAGAGCGCCATTCGGTTCCTGCACTGCCGAATTTCGCGGATCCCGTTTCCGCGGCGCGAGCCTGGGCAGACGCAACGGAGCGTGAGCAAAAGGCGCGCGCACTCGCGCAGCAGCAGGCTCGCGAACTCGAAGCGCAGAAGCCTGCGGTCGAATTCGTGGAGCGCTATACGAGCGCCGCGAAGCACGATTGTCTGACTTTCCGTGATGCTGCGAAGGCGCTGCACGCTAGGGAGCCTGAACTCAAGCAATTCCTTGTGGACTTGGGCGTGGTCTTCCTCGCGGGCAAGCGGCAGCGCATGGAGCCCTATAAGACGCACATCGAGACGGGCCGCGTCGAAGTTGGCGTTGGTGTGACGGATGACGAGCGCCAATACGCATTCAAGTTCTGGAAATTCACGCCGAAGGGCTTCGAATGGATTGCCGGCAGGTGGATGGCGCGACAAATTCACGAACGCGTTCTTGAGCGGTCGGAGGCGTAATGCGACATTCAGCAGTGCGCCGATTCGCGCGGCGCAATCTCTCGCTCAATGTTTCGAGCAAGGTCTCGCTCCGCGATTTTCATGTCATACATGAGCTGAAGATTCATCCAACTTTGGGCGTCGCCGCCGAAATATCGCGCGAGTCGCATTGCGGTATCAGGGGTGATGCCGCGCCGCTCACGCACGATGTCATTGATACGCCCGGCCGTGACATGCAGGGCGTTCGCCAAAGCGTTTGCGCTCATCCCGAGCGGTGCAAGGTAGTCCTCTCGCAGAACTTCACCCGGGTGCACCGGGCGCATTCCATTTTTGAACATTTCATTAGCTCCTGTTCAGTGATAGTCAACGATCTCAACGTCGGCGGGACCATTTACCGTCCACGTGAAACAGATTCGCCACTGACCGTTAATTCTGATGCTGTACTGATTCGCTCGGTTTCCCTTGAGACTCTCCAGTCGGTTACCCGGCGGAGAGCGCAGCGCATCCAAGGTTACCGCTGCATCGAGCGCGCTGAGCTTGCGTTCTGCGGTGGTCAGGATGTTTGCAAAGCGCGGGATGCGGTGGCCTTCAAAAAGCGCTTTCGTGTCGGCGCATCGGAACGATTGGATCATGCTGCGGATTGTATGCTGTTTGCCGATAAACGGCAAATTTCGGGCTTGACCGCTTCCCACCGCGCTGCCTATACTTCGAGCATCGCTGAAACAACAGCGGTCGGGTTTGACAGCCCGGAGAACACAAGCGCACAACCGCGCAACGCGGTTTTTTTGTGCGTAACGCCTATGCACGCCTCTCTCAATGGGCGGGCCTTGGCGGGGGAGCCTTCGGGCTCGCCGGTTTCTTGTGTTCCCGGTCTGTCAACCCTGTCATGTGCCCGCCCACCCTATTTGACAGTAGGGAGCGGGTTTTTAACCCGAACACAAGAGGCCGCCATGCGTGCCAACACCCTCGCTCGTCCTGAGCAAACGCAATCCCTTTCCTTCCAGAACTACCGCTTCGACGTTATTGACCGTGACGGGCAGCGTTGGCTAAGGTCCCCGCAGATTGCGGGTGCCTTGGGATACAACCGCCCCGATCGGCTATACGACCTATACACGCGCAACGCCGCCGAGTTTACGTCTAGCATGACCGCCGTTGTAACGCTCCCCACAGCGGGTGGCGATCAGCAGGTACGCATCTTCTCGCTCCGCGGCGCGCACTTGCTGGGCATGCTCGCTCGCACCTCGAAAGCCGCTGCATTTCGCCGGTGGGTATTGGATCTTCTTGAGCGTGAAGCTCAATCCGCAGAGTCGCGCAAG
>NZ_JARUXJ010000277.1:0-3907 GCF_031451465.1 Caballeronia sp. LZ003
GTCGATCAGCTCCTTGGCCGCCTGCAACTGTTCGCCGAACTGGATGTGCTCGGCGATCTGTCGCACGACTTTATAGCGCCCATCAAAGGTCACCAGCGAAATGTTTCCCTTGATGGCCCGCATACGCACGCCGTACTGCTCGCTGCTGGCTTCGACGAACGCGGCGACATCAGCAAAGGCCCGTTCCTTGAATGCAAGGAGCTGCTTCTGATGTTGTTTCGCACTGTCGATCAGGGCCATGACCGTCTGGTCACGTAGACGATCAACGGGCTTGACCATTGATTCGGGGACGTAGCGGCCTCGCGCGTCAAGGACGAAGCCGGGCATTACAGGTTGCGAGTTCACGATGGATTCGAATAAACGGATTGAGTGTTGACTACATCACAAATTATATGTCGTCAATATCTCATTACTTGCAATTTTATTTGACCTGATGGGTGTAGCGCGGCCCTGTACGGATGACCTACAAGAATGTGGCAATCCAGCATTGACGCGGGTTTGCGCGGTGCACTTCGCCACTTGTTCGCCACTACATATGCAAAAGGGGTCTGCCCATTCTCGGCAGACCCCCTCTTTCATCCCAATCGGTGTCGGTCTGAGCGACGCGATATAAAGCTCCTAAATCTTCAGGAGCAACTCGCCCCATCCTGAACGCCAGCTTCCAGCACCAATGTCCTGTCGTGAAGGATGCACATGTCCTCTTCCGAAAACAGTCGGAATAGCTCAGCGCTCGTTGCTATGCCCAATTTAAGCATCCCGTTCGTCTTGTGAGTGCAGATAGTTTGCTTCGAGCGCCTACGTGCCAGTGCGATATCCGTCAAAGACTGCCCGGCCAAGGTAGCGCTTAATACGTCGATCTCACATGCAGTAAGGGGCTGATAACTTTGGCCGCGTCTGGGCAGTGTCGCCGCGTACTTCGCAAGTGTGGGCGAAACGAATTTCTTGCGAGCATGCGCGGCCTTAATTGCCGGCTTCAAATGCACACCAATTTCATCGTCGTCAAGTACGGCATGTACCGCTTTCAGGGCTGACAGCGTCGCAAGATAAGCAGGATTTTTAATGCACGAGTGCAGTACCAGGCCCACATCGATATGACCTGCCCGAATGCGGGTGAGCAAGGGTTGCCCAAGAGCGTTATTTCGCGACGAGACGCTCTGAAGGTCCGCGACAATTACGTCGCAATCGAGCGCAAGCTTGGACAACTCATCAGCGCATTGAGTCGTGACGACAGAGGTCACCCCAGCGCATCGCCGAACGGCCGCCTCGGTACCCAATGCGGTGATGAGATGGCGACCAGCACAAACAATTCTCAAAGACATCGAAACCTCGCAAACGAACGAAGCAACGAGCCTAGCGAGAGCATGGTCAGCGGACAATCTGATGCGTTCGACGGACACAGTACGAAGTCGCGTTTAAAACCCTTCAATTTGCTTGCAGCAATTAAAAGGGATTGGCTCCCGCACTCTATAGGTACACATTTCCACTGCCAACACTGCCAAACTGCCAACTGCGCCTCCAAACCCTTGCTGGATAAGGAGTTCGCTGTTGGCAGTGGATTGCGATTTGATGCCAATTGTTGGCAGTCGACTGCCCACGCCCCGCTATCAGGGATTCCGTCATGCGAAACACTGCCAACACTGCCAACACACTGCCAACAGCAAAAGCTATATAGCATAAGGGTTTAAATAGGGTAGTTGGCAGTTGGCAGTGTTGGCAGTGGGATTTCCCTATACGGGAATTTCGGAAATTCACGAAAAGTCAGTGAAAGTTATTAGAAAGCCATCAATCCTTGCCTGACAAAGCTTTCGGGTAAACGTGTAACGTCTGGCCATAAAAAAACCTCGCGCGGTGGCGAGGTTTAAGGTGGAGTGCAGCGTCGCGCTACTTATCGTCGTCAGCTTTCCAATCAGCGTGATTTTTGCGCGGGTAGAGCACGTAGACCTGCCCCAGGCCGCGTCCACCGTTTTTCGTCCATCCATTGCGGCCCGTTGGACGCAAAAGGATGCGAGCGTTATGAAGAGCCTTGCAGGCGTGCTTCAGGTCATAACCGACGACAAACACGCCTTTGAACGTTGCGGGCGGCACGTACACGGTGATTTTGCCGTCGGCGTCGGTCCGGATGAACCCCAGCGAGTTGTGCACGACCGGCATGCTGTCGGTGAGCGGTAGGCGAACGAATCTCGAGTGCTCATGCTGCTCGATGAGCCCCTCAACCTGCTCAACTAGGCGCTCATCATCGCGGTCCCCCGTCCCGAACACATCGAGCCACCGCCGCCAGACAGTGTCAATTGCCTGCTGCGACTCTTCGGTAGTCCACCCCGTCAGACCCGTTTGCGAGGCCATCACCAAGGCAGCGGCTAGCAGGGCGAACTTGCGTGTCGCGCGCCGCACGGGTGGCGCGGCGTCCGATGGCACCATCGCCACCATACGAGCCCGCTCGCACGCGATCGTCTCGCGTGCTTCACTCCACCTTGGCAGTAGCCATTCAACGAATGCAGGTCCGAGCGTGCCGTGCTGTGCGCGGGCGCCAGCCGTGAGCGCGTCGGCGAACGCTTCGGCGCTGGCGTAGCCATGCAGTTCGTCAAATGCCCGGTGTGCGCCCGCGTCGGCGGGCACATCAAGCAAGCGCACCTCCTGCCCGCCACGCGGCTTTAGACCGCCTTCGGCGAGATACTGACTCATCGCGACTTCGCCCGTCGAGATAAGCGTCAGCCTCCACGACCGAGAAGCGACTGTGCCGCCATCACGCGCTCCCTGCACCTTCGAAATGCCATTGAGCATTTGGTAGATCGCCGGGCCGATTTTGCGCGCTTCGCCCGCGCCGATCTCATCGAGATACAACAATCGATCATTGGCTGACTCTGACATCAGCGACAAACCTAAGGACGTACCATTCCAGCTCGCCTTGCTGCGGTCTGGATTTCCCCAGACGCTAGCAGCCACCTCGGCGCAGGTGCTCTTACCCGCTGTAGAGTTGGTATAGAGATGCAAACCAATGCCGTCTTTCTCTCCGGCAATGGAAAGCAGCGGCCCGGCCAGCGCGCACGCAACGCCCGTCATAGCCAGAGCATTACCTTGTGTCAGACGACCTACTTGCTCTCGCCAATCGCCAAGCGTGCCACGCGCCTTATAGGCGCTCGGATTGTCCGGTTTGCCGTTAAAGTGCATGCGAGCATCTGGTTGCCCGATGACTTCCCCGGTCGGCAATACGAAAGCGCCGTGCTGCCAGCCGGTCATGCTGACGATCTCATACCACGCGTCGCGGTTCTCGGTCTGAAGCCAGTACGCGAGTCGCTCACGAGCTGCACGATCGGTCGCGACCGCCAAGCCGCCGCTACGCAGTCGCGCCCAACCATCGCGCTCCCCGATCTCTGCATTGGGCATGGCCTCGACCACCTCTTCACCGCAACCCGCGCGTCGCCAGCGCAACACGCGCATCTGGCGGCCTGAGCTATCGCGGCCGCTTCCCAACGCCTCCAGCGAGTCGCAGAGCCACCGAGGCGCGAGAAATACCGTCTTGCCGCTGTCGCGATCGACCTTCACGCCCACAAAGTACAAACCGTCCTGTCGAAGCTCGTAATGTGCTTCGAGCTCACCTTCTCCGGCCGATGTCGCTCCGACGGCGCTCCGGTCTGACGGTTCGCCACTATCAGACGTTGCAGCCTGTCTAATCTGCGCGGCGACTGCGGCCGTACCGAAGCGCGTGTGCATGTCGTTGAAGTCGGTTTCGTTGTCTACACGCTTATCGCCGAAGTCCGGCAGCGCGACCTTGCCATTTACGGATCGCGCCGCATCAACTGCCTTCTGCTGCCCGTTGCCGAGATCAGCCAGCACGGTGATTTCGGCGTCGGGATGGGCCGCGCGCATTGCCTGAGCAACCTTCATGAGGTTGCCTGCCGAGAGCGCC
>NZ_JARUXJ010000278.1:0-3895 GCF_031451465.1 Caballeronia sp. LZ003
CGGCTATCGCCTTGAACGAATCGCTTCATCTCGCTCGCCTCCGCTATCGGATACGAAAATCATAACGCTTCAAAATGACGTTTTGACACGGTCTGGGCCGCCATGCGCCTCTCTAGGACCCCAACCTTAAGCGCGTGGTGTTCAGCGACGCACTCCGGGTATTCATTGAAAGAGCACCGCGTAACAGCCGCGGCCTATTCTGCTTTCGACGACGACGTCAGCGTCGCGGCTTGCTTTTTCCAACGTTGGAAATCCGCAGCTGAAAAAAGTAGCGTGAAAATCGGCTCATAGCGATCTTCCACAGCTTTGCGTCGCCACCGTTTACTCGACTTGCTGCCAGCTCGTACGCCGAACACGTGGGGGCGGAGAAAGCGTCGACGCGTGTGATTGTGACCCCAGCAGGTGTATGTCTATCCTCGGCCACGATTTGTGCATCCTTTCATCCTTTGGACGCTGAACGGAGGGCCGAAACGCGAAGACAAGCGTCTGCCATGTCCAGCAAAGAGTCGATAAGGCCAGTTGGACCTAACCCGCGCTTCGCGGGTTTTTTTGCACTCTAACCGATAACTTTTCCGCCCGCGCGCGGCCCGGCTACAAGGTTTGACTGTCGACGGTCGATAACGCTGATTAACCAATGTCAAACAGCTCGGTCGATGTAAGCTGGACGTGTAACATCATTGCATGCCGGCGGGCCGCGCCCCTCGGAACGTTTGACCACGTACGCGCGCGCAGTGTGCAAATCGTTGGACACGCGCGCAGCGACCATCGTCGTGCGATGCGACTAGGGCAGTCCCGTCGCTCGACATATCCAGAACAAGATTGGCGATTCCATGCTTATACTTTTTGTCGAGGACGATTCCCGTCTGGCTGATGCGTTCGGTGCGCTTGCCAATGATCTCGGGCATCGAGCCGAAGTTGCATATGACGGTGCGACCGCATTGAAACTGATAGCCAATACCGTTTACGACGCTATTTTTCTTGATCTCGGCTTACCTGATATCGATGGCCGCCACCTATGCCAGCAACTCCGGGACGCCAGCCGAAACTCGCAGGCATGCGTGGTCGCCATCACTGGACAAGCCGATTTATCCGAGCAGGACCTGGTGCAATTCGACGGATACCTGCTCAAACCTGTCGATCGCGAGGCACTCGAGGCAGTCATAAGCGGTTGCTAATTTTGCCGTTCCCTCGCCGGGCACGGTGTCGCAGTCCTTTGGAGCCTCAGCCTTTTTGACGAAGGGACACTGTTGCCTGCGTCAGGGTATTCTCATTTCGGGTCTTGCTTCACGTCGTCAACGATGCCACTCCATGAAGGTGCTTACTTTAAGGGTCTTCCGCGCTCCGAGCGGCCGCTGGTCAGGGCATCTTGCGGTGAATGGAAACGTTTTCGGAGCGATCAGCGGATGCATCAGCCCGCAGGCGGTGGAAGAAGCGGTGCGAGAGCAAGGTTTCTTTCCCGATCACGTCGAAATCAACGATCCGTGACGGACACTCTGGGTGCGCTCCTTCGCTGCTGCATCCGTTCAAGGAATGAGCCGTTTTTCCCAGTCGCCCCGCTCGAGGAAGCGGAACGACAGCCGGCCTCAAGGCCTCCAGCTCGCAAGAATGGCCCGCCGACGTTCCTGGAGTTTCTCAAGGAGTCGCCGCTCCTGCTGAATTGCCTCCGCTTCCTGCATTGAGAGAGCGCTACACCCTGCGGATTTCACTTTGATTCGCCGCTTCGCTTCATTGGCGTAGCGATCGATTGCCGCCAAACTATTGGGGAGTTGCACTACACGTGACATTGCACGGTCCTGTTCATGAGATCCATCGAAATCCTGTCAGCTTGTTCGCCTGGTCGATGTACGGTATACCGCTCCCATGGATGCTTGTCCCGCATCGCGGGTGCACTTGTGATCGAGCAACGGCATCTAGAGAAAAGCCGGGCCGAATGGTAAGTAAAAGCCAGCAAACGTGAACGCGGGCGTTCATTCGATCAACGTCTAGGCACAACGACAGACGATCATTCCAACGCGTCATCAGTTCCGTTGTTCGGATGCTCTTGGCGCCATCCACGGGTTCCGCCTTCATCATCCGCCTGTTGCGCGTTGTCCTTCGCCCCTCCGGCGCAGACCTCGTTCATCTTTTCGTCGGCCTCTTCGATCGTGCCCTTGACCTTCTTGCGAACGCCTTCCAGCTCGTCTTCATTCACAGCCGCACTCTTATCGCCAGCGACGCGCAGGAAACGACCTGTTCGCCCGGGGCGGTGCCCTTCCTTTTTTCCAACGTCAGAAGTGGCGACCGGACATCGGATGAGGTCCCGATTCGATCTCACTGTCGCGTCGGGCGTCTACTCATTCGACGGCGGGAAGAAATCGAATACCAGCGTCAGGACGAATCGCATGCGCCAGCGCGATCGCCTCACGTTCGTTGTTCACGACGGTCACAACGACCGCTTGACCGGTCGGGACTTCGACTTTCCAGCGTCCATTCGCTGCCGGTCGGAGGATGATTTCGGCATCGTCGGCGCCTTCTGGTGTGAACATTAAACCTCGATCCCATCGAGTAGACCGTTCGAGCATTGCGTCTGCGCATGCGGAAGGCACATTTGTTCAGGCAAGAAAGCTTGCCCTTCTGGCGAGGACCATGACGTCTGGCGTGTTACCCGTACGCCGAGCTCCCTTACGCTGCGGGCCCAGTCGGTGCTTAACAGCCCCGGGGGACCGTCATGAAAGTCACCATCACCGCACACGCAGCGGCAATCACTGAGGATCCGGAGCTTCATACTTTCTACTTTCGCGTGGACGACGGCGTAGGTAGCTTTCGCGTTGAACGGATCACCGTGCGCACAGCTCGAGTGTTGGCGCGCGAGCTAGCGAATCGCACGGGCCTCGACGCAATGGTGAGGCCTATCGTCGACGCGCATCCTGACAAATACGATGAGTTAGTTGGCGTCTGCTATGCCGATACGTAGAACCGTCGCTGTCGGATGCGTCATACGTTAAATAAAGTGCATTTGCTTCATTGTGGCTTTAAGCATCGTCATCCGCGTAATACTTGGCCGCCGCCTCCAGCAGGCGCCGCTTCTCGGCTTTCACGTAAATCGAGGTCGTCTGCAGCGATGCATGGCCGAGAATCGACTGCACGACATCGGTCGGCATGTCCCGCGCGACGGCGCGCGTACCGAAGGTATGGCGAAACGCATGGGCCGAGGTATTCACCAGTTGGACCAGGTCCTCCGTGCTCATTTCGCTTAATCCGGTGGGATCGGCACGGAGCTCAACCACGAGTCGCCGGACGGCCATGCGGACCACCGCCCCAGTGCGTCCGGCGTGTAAGCCACGTCACGGTCGTCAGTGGTGTGCCGATTCTGCGCAGCGTCGGTTTCTGGAATCCAGACTGGCGCAATGAGCGGTCCGTGCGCCTGACCATCGAAGTCACGATCCCGGTCCGCCCAATGAGCGCGCAGCGCGTCGAGCGTGGCGCCGCTCACCGGCACCGTGCGTTGCTTGCGCCGCATGCCAACAATCGTAAAGGTCCAGACGTTCGAGGACGCGAACCAGATGCTTCACGCACCGCAGGCGCCTCCCCTGATGAACGTCGAGCGGATATCGGTGCTTCGCTTCTGACGTCAGAAGCGCGCAGATCTTCACGCCTTGCCTGGGCGGCTTCGACCCGGCGCAGCCCCGAGTCCCCCGTCAAAAGAATGGCCGCCCGCGCCGCACGCCACTGAGGCGCCGCCTCTTGCTCCACACGCACCCGCGCCTGCTTGCTCAAACGAACCTCTGCCTCCCCTGACTCCATTGGTAACGGCAAGATCGGAGCCGTGCAACGTTCATCGAGCAGCCGTCGTACGCGCGTCCAGAGATCGGCCGGTAACGCGCGGTGAACCTGAACGGCGGACTCGCGGACCACG
>NZ_JARUXJ010000279.1:0-3636 GCF_031451465.1 Caballeronia sp. LZ003
GGGGCGTTCCGTACATGCGGCTCTTTGCGACGCAATCGGTGAGAACCGGCTCGAAGCGCTAGATAAGGAGGGACGTTACCGGCGTGACATCTATTAGTGAGTCCGGCGCGACGTTTTGGCTTCGGAACAGACGGTCTGCCTCCGAGTCGCTTGGCCCAAATGTGCGCTATGTGACAAGTAAGGATGCCTCGGCGAATTTCTAATAGAAGTCGCTCGGGCGGCCGGAGAGGCCATTGAAACCGGTAGGACTTTTTTGACGAGTTCTGCACAAGCGTGTCTGTATTGGAGAGCGATCCTGTCGCGCCAGCCGAAGCCCGCAGTTCCCGTGGCGTGAGGTTAGGCTTCCTCACAGTCACCGCCATATTTGGTTCAGGCAATCAGTCAGCTGAAGCAGCACCGGGCATTGAAGTGGTGAAGTCCGGTGCGCTTCAATCGTCCCGTCGAGTACATGATCATCATCGAATCGAGGACGTCGCATCATTTCAGCAAAAATGCTGCGCGACACTTCGGCTTGGATCCGACTGGTGCCGTATGCGGCGTCTGGATGCTTCAGTCGGAGGTCTGACTTGCTTCTTTCTCATCTTGGGGACGTTTCTCCTCTCCACATGCAGAGATGGTCAGGAAGAGTTGCCCACCGCGACGTTGAATCTGCTTTTCTAGCGCCAATGGATCTCGCGCTGCACTGTAAAGGAAGCCTTGAGCTACTTCACATCCTTTTTTGCGTAACCGTTCTG
Organism: Caballeronia sp. LZ003; assembly: GCF_031451465.1. Classification (NCBI taxonomy): domain Bacteria; kingdom Pseudomonadati; phylum Pseudomonadota; class Betaproteobacteria; order Burkholderiales; family Burkholderiaceae; genus Caballeronia; species Caballeronia sp. LZ003. The sequence continues at coordinate 735 of NZ_JARUXJ010000279.1, forward strand.
CCTGTTCTTTCGTTTCCACACCTTCAGCGATGACCTCAAGGCCGAAGCTATGCCCCAAAAATAGAATCGCTCTGATAATCGCCGCGTCTTCTGAAGAGGCAAGCATCGCACTGACGAAGCTTTGGTCTACCTTCAGTCGGGTGAGGGGATAGCGCTTTAGCATGCTTAGAGAGGCGTAGCCCGTGCCATAGTCGTCGAAAGCGATGCTCACTCCAAGATCATGCAGATCCCGAAGCGGTTCGATCATTTGTTCATCGTGTCGAAGAATGATGTTCTCCGTGATTTCCAACTCCAGACAGGAAGCAGGTAGTTCGTAGTCGCTGAGTGCCTGACGCACTTTGCGGGCGAGATCCCCGGTGCTGAATTGAGCCCCGAAAAGGTTGACACCCACTCTCAACGGCAGCCCGAACCGCTCTCGCCACGCACTTGCTTGGTGACATGCCGACCGGATGATCCATTCACCAATCTGCGGCGTCAATTGTCCGGCCTCGACGGCTTCTAGAAACGCACCGGGCGTAAGCAGACCCTTTTGCGGGTGGTCCCAGCGCAACAATGCTTCAACGCCGACGAGCGCGCCGTCTGCAAGTCGTACCTGCGGCTGATAGAAAAGTTTAAATTCACCCTGCTCAAAAGCCCGTAAGAGCTCCCCTTGATATGCTCTACGCGCACTTGCCACCTCGCGCAGCGGGGCAGTGAAGAATCTCCAGCATCTACGTCCCTCAGATTTAGCCTGGTAGAGGGCAAGATCGGCGTTGCCTAACAGTTCGCGTACCGTTGAACCGTGTTGTGGCCAGAGGGCGATGCCAACGCTTGCGCCGACGCAAACAGATTCGCCTTCAATCACTATCGGATTCGCGATCGAGTTGATGATGGCAGTCGCCACGCGGGCAGCTTCTTTGCTGCTTGACAATCGAGGAAGAAGTACCGCGAACTCATCCCCGCCCATTCGGGCGACGGTATCTGCTTCACGTACGCAGGAAGTGAGGCGCTTAGCGACAGCGATAAGCACAGCATCTCCACCGAGGTGTCCTAGGCTGTCGTTCACGTCCTTGAAACCGTCAAGATCGACAATCATCACGCAGGCGCACGCGTCGTGCGCGAGCGAGTCTTCCAGCCGGGTGCGCAGCAACGCCCGATTAGGCAAGCCGGTCAGCGCATCGAAAAGGGCGAGGTTGACCAGGCGTTCCTCGCTACGCCTGCGTTCAGTAATGTCACGTAAGATCGCTCCGAAGCTCGGTTTTCCATGGTCGCGCCACATGGAACCTGATAATTCGACGTGTTTTTCGGTTCCGTCGAGGGCGCGCACTACGGTTTCAGTGGTACGTCCCGCTGCGAGCGTTGCGTCATCGGAAGCTAATTGTCGAACTCTTGCGGCAAATTCATCGGAAGCGATAAGCTCCACGCCGCACCCTGTGACAGACTCTGATGTGTATCCGAGTAAGGCGTGGGCCGCTTCGTTCCAGAACGTGATGCGGCCGCATTCATCGAGACACAGGATGGCATCGGGCGATGTCGCCGCAATCTTCTCGAATCGAAGTTGACTTGCCTGCCGCGCCAATTCCAAACGTCGCATCTCGAGCCGGTCTAAAACGAGGGCTGCGAGGTCTTCGAGATTCCGGCAATCCGACTGGCTGAAATCGTCGCGGGGCACACGATCGATTACGCAGAGAGTGCCCAGTGGATGCCCGTCGACGGTAAGTAAGGGCGCACCCGCATAAAAACGGATGTGGGGAGCGCCGGTGACAAGAGGATTCTCGCAAAAACGCGGATCCTTAAGGGCATCTGCGACAACCGTAACACCAGGCTGCAACATTGCGTAGGCGCAAAAGGAGACGTCTCGCGACGTTTCGCAAACGTCGAGTCCCTTGCCTGCCGCGAACAGTTGACGCTCTCCGTCTACGAGCGATACGAGCGCGACAGGAACCTTGAATATGTTCGACGCCAGTTGAACCAGACGGTCAAAGGCCGGCTCCGACAGTACCTCGTCGACGCCGAACTCCGAGAGCGCTGCGAGCCGTGCCTCCTCATCCAATTCGCTGCAATCCCGTTGCATCTGATTTCTCAAAAAGTTTTCTTGCGTGACTAAACAGTTATCGACCTTTCGCCGAAAGACTTGATGCCCGTTTGTCCCAGAGGACTGGGCAATGAGTGTAATGGACGGCCCCAGTTAAGGTTTCTCTCTCGTCTGTCGTAAACCAGATACGTCAACCTTTCGCGAGACTAGAATGCCGATAGTTCGCTGCCTGATTCTGTGGACTTTCCTACCCTTCCTCGGAGGATGCCACGTTGCGGACGCCGACAGGGACGAAACCATCGCTCAACAGAGCAGTCCTCGCAATGTGGACCGAAGCGGTGCGCGTGATCTTGGTCGGGCCAATGGATTAGGCGAGCCGACAGTCAACTTGACTGCTCGAGAACGTCAGGTATTCAAGCATGCTGTCAGGTCGGAAATACTCGCGTATGTAGACGGTCAGCAGTCTTCTTATGCAGACGACCCGGACATGGTAGATCGTCCGGATGCCATTACTTCGGACATGTTGCAGCTGAAGTATGAGCGCGACACGCACCGTGCGGATGGCGAGTTCCGTGGAAGACATCTGATTGTGACGGGGCGCGTCGCCTCATTTAAACGCGTGCATGGTGTGCTCGTCGGTGTTCGTCTGAGTGGAGGCTCGACCATCTTCCAGAGACCCACAGTCACGATGGTGCCTGAGAGCCAAGCTTACGTGACGACCTTGACGAAAGGTGCGAGGGTCTCATTTTACTGCCGCGGCGTAGGCATGCATTGGGGATCTGCACGTCTCGGTGGTTGCATGCCAGCGGACGCGTGGATAGCCGCAGAGACGGAGCGCTACGAAGCGAGCTTCTTTGGACTGCATGATGATGCGTCTAGCAAAAAAGT
>NZ_JARUXJ010000280.1:0-3531 GCF_031451465.1 Caballeronia sp. LZ003
GATGTCGATGCCCTCCAGTAGCCAGTGAAGTTGCTCTGTTCGCAGCATGAGCACCGCTTCCTTGCGCGGCCATACGAAGCGGTCCTGCTCGAGGCGTTTGTAACATACCTCGAAATACAGGCTCTGGGGCTACCACAGAACATCTTGTCCGCATCACTCACCCGTTCCATCCGTTCAGCGGACAGCAACTTCTCTGCGTTGGGGAGCGCTGTAACCGGTCTGGCCGACGTCTCCTGCTGCGCATCGACGACAAGAGTTATTGCTCTGTCCCGCCGAAATGGACGGATATGAGCGAACCCGATCCTGAGATATCCATGGGACGAGAGCGCGCGTTGTTCACGGTCAACGACTTGACGGAGCTTGCGCTACTAGTAAGACGTCTTTCGTACAGACGCGCCGGGAACGGTTCAGGGTCGTAAAGATATTTACGCCGCATATGTAAAGAAATTAACGCCGCTAAATTTGCCTATTCAATTTAGCGTTCATGAATTGTTCGGCTTTTTAGCGTTTGTATTTGGACTCTATAGCACTTGACAAAGGCAGTGGCGCGGCATAATTTGATTACATCAAGCTGCAGCTATTTGGAGTCAATGTGCCGCCAAGTGTTCGCAAGCGCTCAAAGACGGATGTCCTCGCGGAGGACGGTACGCTGAATCCAACGCCGTCGAACGTTCTCGATGCTAAGTTCCACGAGGGTGGATTCTTCGATCCCCATGACGCCGTGCAGGTCAAATATGAGATGTTGCGTCGCGTCTCTGTTGAGAAGGCCTCCATAACGCAGATTTCCGATGAATATGGTGTTTCGCGGCCAACGTTCTATCAGGCGCGAACGGACTTCGAGCAAGGAGGAATCGCAGGGCTGGTTCCGAGGAAACGAGGGCCGCATGGTCCGCACAAGATCCAGGGCGAGGTATTGGCGTTTCTCAAGTTGCAACACACGCCCGGAGAACCACTGCGCGCGCGCGAACTGGCAAAGCTAGTTCGCAAAGAATTTGGTCTGGATGTGCACCCGAGAACGATCGAGCGAGCGTTCGGTGTAAAAAAAACGGTGGAATAGCGGGATGCTGCGCTTGGCCGTCGACCGTGTCGGCGCCGATCGCCGCGCAATACGAGGTGATGCGTTCCGCTGCTCTTGGCCGAGCCCTGCCTGTAGAGGCTCGGCGCGGACTTAGCGTCTTCCTTGCGCGAGGAATGTGGGCATGGGCGCGCATGATGGTTCCGGGGCGTACACCGCCCGAACCAAATGTTACTCGGCCATCGTCGAACGTTCCGCCCATCGAACGTCAAGGCTTCATCTACGTACTTGCAGGCATGGCTGTGACGGTCAACGAGCGGAGAACACCGTGAACGCATCCCTTAAAGTTCAGCCTCACCACCTCGAACGGAGCGCTTACCTCTACGTCCGGCAGTCGTCGATGCGGCAAGTCCTCGAGAACGTCGAGAGCACAAAGCGACAATACGCGCTGCGTGGACGTGCGACGGCACTCGGCTGGCGTGACGAGCAGATCGTCACGATCGATAGCGATCAAGGGGAATCTGGAGCATCGGCGTCTTGGCGAGAGGGGTTTCAACGATTGGTCACGGACGTGGGCATGGGCCGCGCAGGCATCGTCATGGGTCTTGAGGTGTCGCGCCTAGCCCGAAACAATGCTGACTGGCATCGGCTTCTGGAAATCTGCGCGCTCGCTGATACGCTGATTCTCGACGAAGACGGGATATATGATCCAGCAAGCTTCAATGACCGGCTCCTGCTTGGGCTGAAAGGAACCATGAGTGAAGCGGAACTTCATGTTCTCAAAGCGCGCCTGCGAGGCGGAATTCTGAACAAAGTGAATCGGGGCGAGTATCGGTGTGTGCTACCGACTGGCTTCGTATACGACGACCTTGGCAACGTAGTGCTTGACCCAGATTCCCAGGTCCGAGACACCATCACATACTTCTTTGAGACGTTCTTGCGGGTCGGCTCTGCCAGCCAGACAGTCAAGGTCTTCAAGAAGGAGGGCCTCCTGTTTCCATCTCGTATGCGAAACGCGAAGTTCTTGGTCTTCCAGCACCTCACCGCGTCGACGGCACTTCGGATGTTGAACAATCCGCGCTACGCGGGCGCCTATGCTTACGGTCGGAGGCACTATCGCAAACTTGCAGACGGGCGGAAAGTGCCAAGAAAGCGTGAGCGAAATGACTGGCTCGCTTGCATTCCGGACGCCCATCCTGGATACATTACCTGGGAGCGGTATGAGCAGAACCTTGCTGTTCTGGAGACGAATGGTCGCGGGTATAAAGTTGCGCGTTCATCGCCACCTCGCGAGGGCGCTGCTCTTCTGCAGGGCCGCGCCGTTTGCGGACGTTGCGGCCGGTATCTCCGGCTCCGATACGCTACGCGACGCGGACGACAGGAAGCCTGGTATGTCTGCGACCGAGCACAAGGCGCCCATGGCCAACCTACCTGCCAGTCAATTGCCGGAGCGCCGATCGATGAAGCCGTTGGCGCATTGATCGTCGCGTCGATGACTCCGGCTGCCGTTGAGTTGGCATGGGAGATACGCAGGGAAATCGAAGCGCGTCACGATGAAGCCGACCGATTACGCCTGCGCGCTATTGAACGCGCCCGGTTCGATGCAGATCTTGCGCAACGACGCTTTATGCTGGTCGACCCAAGCAACCGACTGGTGGCCGACACACTCGAGCAAGAATGGAACGACAAGCTGCGCATATTGGCCGACGCAAGAGAACAAAGGGAGCGTAGCCAGCAGCAGGAGCGTCTCATACTCGACGATGCGATCCGCGACCGGCTCATCGCAATGACAGCGGACTTCAAAACACTGTGGCGTGATCCATCGTTGGCGAATCGAGAGCGAAAGCGGCTGCTAGCCTACATCGTCGAGGACGTCACACTGATCAAACTTCCAGACGAAGGGACAACAAAGATTCACGTTCGCTTCAAGGCCGGCAAGACTGAAACGCTCACGGCACAAAATCCCCAAACATCTGCACAACAGGTCAAAACCAAACCAGAGGTCATCGAGCTTATCGATAAGCTTCTCGACGACCACACATGCGCGCAGATTGCGCAGCTCCTTAATGAACGGGGCATCCGTCCCGGCGGCTGTGTCCGTCCAGGTAAGAGTAACATTAGGTTCGACGCTCTACGCGTCTCATACATCGCACAGCGAAGCGGACTTCCATCCCGCCGCGTCAGACTGCGCGAGCGCGGCATGCTCACAAAACTGGAGGCTGCGGCTCGACTCGGCATCCACGAAGCGACACTCACCAGGTGGGTCGAATACGGCCTCGTCAAACGACACGCCTATAACGATCATGCGTTCCTCTACGAAGTCCCGAATTCCCACCGTAAGCACGCGGCGATCACATCTGGTTTTCGATTGCTTGGCGTAAGAGCATACGTTTCCACGATCAGGAAGCGGACACGTGCACACTATTTCCCAAGACATATCGGCGGGCCGCACACGGCGGACCTATAGCGCCTCGTTCAAGTCTGAGCTTATCAACCAATGTCGGCAGGTCGGCGTC
>NZ_JARUXJ010000281.1:0-3433 GCF_031451465.1 Caballeronia sp. LZ003
GCGTTCGGCCAAGGAAGAGCTGGAGACAAGTAAGGAGGAGCTGCAGTCCGCCAACGAGGAGTTGACCACGGTCAACTTCGAATTACGCATGAAGGTTGACGAGGCCGGGCGGAACAACGACGATCTGAGCAATTTGATGGAAGCGTCGGAGATCGCAACGGTCTTTGTTGACTCTGGGATGCGCGTGAAGCGTTTTACCCCGCAGGCGCGCCGCTTGTTTTCTCTCATCCCGTCGGATGTCGGCCGGCCTCTCATGGATGTGACGAACCGGCTTCGTTACGACGAAATCGTGGAAGACGCAACGGCTGCATTCAGGCAGTTGGTGCCCATCGAGCGCAGCGTCACGAGCGTCGACGACGAGCACTATCTTGCACGCATTCAGCCGTATCGCACGAGTCAGGACAAGATCGGGGGAGCGGTCTTGACCTTCATCGACGTGACCGAGCTGCGCGCGGCAGAAAGCCGCGTTCAGCGCACCGAAGAGCGCCTTCGGGATGCCATCGCGTCAAGCAAAGACTTTGCCGTGTTGAGCACCGACCTGCACGGCGTCATCACGACCTGGAACGAAGGCGCTGCAGTCATGTTCGGCTATCGTTCGGACGAAATTAAAGGTCAGTCGATCGACGTCCTCTTCACCCCGGAGGACCGTGCGGAGGGCGCGCCCAAGCAAGAGCGCAGCGCTGCGGCGCGAGCGGGCCGCGCTGCAGATGAACGCTGGCATCTTCGCAAGGATGGAACGCGCTTCTTTTGTAGCGGCGTCATGACACCCTTGAACACCAGCAACGGAGGAGGATTTGTCAAGATTGCCCGGGACGTATCGAATGCGAAGCGCCGAGAGTCGAAATACAATGAACAGATGACACAAGAGCGGCGCGCGAGCGCCCGGGTGAAGGCTGGCTCGGACTTGAAGGATCGCTTCCTGGCTGAGATGGCGCATGAGCTTAAGCAACCACTGAATCTCATACAGGTCAATGCCGAGCTCTTGATCCGTTTGCCGGAAACAAGGCACTCTGCTGCCGTTCAGCGGCTCGGCGGGACCATTATGCGTGCGGTATCGACGCAAGAAACAATCGTCAACGACTTGCTTGATTTTTCCCGGGTTCAGACCGGAAAACTACGACTGCATCGGCAACCGATAGATGTTGTGGAGATTGTCCGGCGCTTGAGCGAAGCCATGGCACCGGACGTGGCACGCAAGGACATCACGCTCCAGTTGCAGGCGCCTGACACGGTGGTGTGCGACTGTGACGCGGTACGATTCGAGCAGATTATCTGGAATCTGCTCGGCAACGCGGTGAAGTTCACGCCCGCAGGCGGCAGCATACGTGTCTCAGTCAGCGTTGATGAGCGCCACGCGACGCTCGAAGTTAGCGATACAGGCATCGGTATTTCGCCCGATTTCCTGCCTAAGGTCTTTGAGCTTTTTAGCCAGGGTGAAGCGGCGGAACCGATTAGTCCGCGCCGGATCGGACTGGGTATTGGATTGGCGCTCGTCAGGGAGCTGGTTCGGGCCCACGGCGGAAGCATTGAGGCAAGCTCGGCCGGTAAGGGCTTGGGCACGAGCTTTCGCGTCAGGTTACCGTTGTCCGCCGCCGGACTTAGACAACCCGACGACTCGCGATCCCCCATGTCCTTGCATCATCGCATCCTGCTGGTCGATGACGACGGCGACAGCTTATCCGCATTCGCAGAGCTGCTTCGCGGCGAAGGAGCTGATGTTGACATGACAAGCAGTCCCAAAAGAGCACTGACCATGCTCGAAGCCGGAGACTACGACGTGCTGTTGTCAGATATCCGCATGACGGAGATGTCCGGGTACGAACTGATCAAGCGGGCGCGAAGTCTAGAAACTCCGAAGCGTATTCGGGCGTTTGCAGTAAGTGGCGAAAGTGGCGAGGCCTCGGTGCGTGAGGCTTTAGCGGCGGGCTTTGACGGACACATCTCGAAGCCCGTGTCGCTTGAGCGGCTTCGGATGAGCTTGGGAGAGGCTTGACGCAATACTTCAAGCCTCCATAGTCACTTCCACCTACAGACGAATACGCTAAGCTGGCTATCAACGGTAACTGACCAGTACCGACGAATGCTCCACGAGCTCTACGCAAGCGCCAGGTTTCATACCGGGTTACGGTGGCGCACGCCGCTTTGCTCATTGCACGCGAGCGTCTGGCCTCAAGCTTTCTCGGCGCGCTTCAATGATCTCGTGGAGTCGGAAGAGCGCCATTTTTAGACTACCTTCCTGCGCTAGCCGATTCGCGATTAGCAAAACTTCATTCTCAAAATAATCCGCGTCGAGGAGGCGCTCCGTTTGAGCAATGAGCGCGATGACGTTGCCATAGAGCTGCTCCGGATATCGGCCAGGGTGCCGGTCCAAAACATTGAGCAATACGCTCCAGCGTTCCGAGACAACCTGCAAGGCTTGCGGTGATAACGCTTCCATAGTGGCCTCCACAACGAACGCAAGTTGTGAATGCTTCAACAATCGTCGTGCCATGAGACGCAGGCCCACTAGGTGAGGCCACATAGCCTTTACCCCTCGCTTCAACTCGGCGCGGCGCGATCACCGGATGTTGCCAGAGAACAGTCAGCTACGGTCACGACCTACCGACTTCGTGGTGTGGCGGACTGTTTCCACTGGCGCGCGATTTCGTGATCGCGAAGAGAGGCGGTCGGCCCGCCAAAGCGGGCCGACACCGTTGCTATCGTGACATGTGCCTAGACCTAGGACACTTGTTGATCTTAGGCTACCGCTTACTGAAAGCCAAAGAGAATTTGCGTCGAGTCAACCGCAGCGGGATCGGCGCAATCAAAGTTACAAATATACGCGAACGTACGTACCACTAAAAAAAGCCGATCGTTAGAGCGGGCTGAAGGAACGTGCCCTTGCGAGACACGATAATCAATCTGCTCTAATGTGACGAAGTCATACTGTTAGGTAACGAACGTGAGCCGTGCCGCAGCCAAAATTCCACACGTTGTAGGTGCCGAAAATGACGCCATTCGGAAGGCGCGAGTCTTAACGAAGCGATTGTCGCAACTCAGGTCTTTCAAGCGCTTAATTGGGCGTTCCAAAACACCTCCTCACGGTGCGCTGTACGGCTACCGCGGCGAGTGGTTCAATGCTCCCCAAACGCTTGCGACGTGGTGAATCGCGTTGAAGTATTCGGAAACAACAAGTGGCTTAATGATGTAAGCGTTCGCTCCTAGTTCGTAAGCCCGACGCACGTCTTCGTGTCCGTTGGACGACGTCAGCATCACCACCGGGACCCTCGAAAGTTCGGGAGCTTGCCGTATTCGGCGCAGGACGTCAAAACCATCGGAGCTCGGCATTTTGACGTCTAGGGTCTGTTTACATTCTCACTAGCGGTCCAAAGGCACAGGCAAGCGAAGCAAAGGCGAGATAGTTGCCGGCGAGCTTGTCGTAACGCGTGGCGAC
>NZ_JARUXJ010000282.1:0-3281 GCF_031451465.1 Caballeronia sp. LZ003
GCGCGGCGCACCATCAATTCCTTGATCTTGCCGATCGCCTTGGTCGGGTTGAGCCCCTTCGGGCACACGTCGACGCAATTCATGATCGTGTGGCAACGGAACAGACGATACGGATCTTCCAGGTTGTCCAGACGCTCGCCGGTCGCTTCATCCCGGCTATCCGCAATGAAGCGATACGCCTGCAGCAAGCCCGCCGGGCCGACGAACTTGTCCGGATTCCACCAGAAGCTCGGGCACGACGTCGAGCAACTCGCGCACAGAATGCACTCGTACAGCCCGTCGAGCTCGTCGCGTTCGACCGGCGACTGCAGACGCTCTTTTTCCGGCGGCGGCGTGTCGTTGATCAGATACGGCTTGATCGAATGATACTGATTAAAAAATTGCGTGAAGTCGCAAATCAGATCGCGCACCACCGGCAAGCCCGGCAGCGGACGCAGCACAATGCGCTGCGGCAGATCGTTCATGTTCTGCAAACACGCGAGACCGTTCTTGCCGTTGATGTTCATCGCGTCCGAGCCGCACACGCCTTCGCGGCACGAACGGCGAAACGACAGCGTCTCGTCGACCGACTTCAGCTTGAGCAGTGCATCGAGCAGCATGCGTTCGTGCGAGTCGATCTCCAGCTCGTAGGTCTGCATGCGCGGGGCTGCGTCCTTGTCCGGATCGTAGCGATAGACTTCGAAGATTCTCTTTGCCATTTCGATTTTCCCTTGTGCCTTAGAAGGTCCGTGCCTTCGGCGGCACCGATTCGACCGTCAGCGGCTTCATCTGCACCGGCTTGTAGTCCAGGCGATCGCCTTCGCTGAACCACAGCGTATGGCGCATCCAGTTCTCATCGTCGCGATGCTCGAAGTCGCTGTGCGCGTGCGCGCCACGGCTTTCCTTGCGCGCTTCGGCCGACACCATGGTCGCGCGCGCGACTTCGATCAGGTTCGCCAACTCCAGCGCCTCGACCTTCGCCGTGTTGAACACCTTCGATTTGTCCTTCAGATGCACGTGCTTCACGCGCGCGGTCAGTTCGTCGATCTTGCTCACGCCCTCTTCGAGCAGCTTCGATGTGCGGAACACGCCCGCATGCGCCTGCATGGTCGAACGAATGTCGTTGGCGATGTTCTGCGTGTATTCGCCCGACGTCGACTTCTCCAGCACCGCGAGGCGTTCGAGCGCGAAGTCGGCGGCATCGGCCGGCAGCGGCTTGTGCTCTTTCAACTCCTTCGCGTGCTTGATGATGTGATTGCCCGCCGCGCGGCCGAACACCACCAGGTCGAGCAGCGAGTTCGTGCCCAGACGGTTCGCGCCATGCACCGAGACGCACGAGCATTCGCCCACCGCGTAGAACCCGTTGACCGGCTCGTTATAACCATTGGACGTACCCACGACCTGCCCGTGCATGTTCGTCGGTATGCCACCCATTTGATAGTGGATGGTCGGCACCACGGGAATGGGCTCCTTGATGCAATCGACGTTGGCGAACTTGAGCGCGATCTCGCGAATCGACGGCAAGCGCTTCATGATCGTCTCGGCGCCGATGTGCGACAGATCCAGCAACACGTGGTCCTTGTTCGGACCCACGCCGCGGCCTTCCTTGATTTCCTGATCCATCGAACGCGAAACGAAGTCGCGCGGCGCGAGGTCTTTCAGCGTCGGTGCGTAACGCTCCATGAAGCGGTCGCCGTTCGAATTGCGCAAGATGCCGCCTTCGCCGCGCACGCCTTCGGTAATCAGTACGCCCGCGCCCGCGACACCGGTCGGGTGGAATTGCCAGAACTCCATGTCCTGCAACGCGATGCCCGAGCGCGCGGCCATGCCCAAGCCATCGCCCGTGTTGATGAACGCATTCGTCGATGCCGCGAAGATACGTCCCGCGCCGCCCGTGGCGAACAGCGTGGTCTTGCCTTCGAGGATATACACGTCGCCCGTTTCCATCTCCAGCGCGGTGACGCCGAGCACATCGCCTTCGGCGTCGCGGATCAGGTCCAGCGCCATCCATTCGACGAAGAAGTGCGTTTTGGCCGCGACGTTCTGCTGATACAGCGTGTGCAACAACGCGTGGCCGGTACGGTCGGCCGCGGCACAGGCGCGTTGCACGGGCTTTTCGCCGTAGTTGGCCGTGTGTCCGCCGAACGGACGCTGATAGATCGTGCCATCCGGATTGCGGTCGAACGGCATGCCCATGTGTTCGAGCTCATACACGGCGTTGGGCGCTTCACGGCACATGAATTCGATTGCATCCTGGTCGCCGAGCCAGTCGGAGCCCTTGATGGTGTCGTAGAAGTGATAGTGCCAGTTGTCCTCGCTCATGTTGCCAAGCGAGGCACCGATGCCACCTTGCGCGGCGACCGTATGCGAGCGCGTGGGAAACACCTTCGACAACACAGCGACCGACAGGCCCGCACGCGCGAGCTGCAGCGATGCGCGCATGCCCGAGCCGCCCGCGCCCACGATGACCACGTCGAAACGGCGACGCGGCAGGGAAGTCTTGATTGCAGCCATGTTCTTTAAACTCTCCAGAGAATCTGTGCAGCGTAGCCGGCGCATCCGACGAGCCAGAGGATGGTCAGCACCTGAAGAAACAGGCGCACGGCCATGGGCTTCACGTAATCCATCCAGATATCGCGAATGCCGACCCACGCGTGATAGAACAGGCAAAGCAGAGTCACGAACGTGGCAAGCTTCATCCACTGCATGGCGAAGATGGACGCCCAGCCTTCATAGGAGAAGCTGTGTGCGGCGAAGAACCAGAACAGCAAAATGACGGTGTACGCCGCCATCACGACGGCGGTGATACGTTGCGCGAGCCAGTCGCGCAGGCCGTAATGCGCGCCCACGACCAGGCGCTTCGGGCCAACTCTGTTTTGGGTTGCCATGGTCTTAGAAGGCTCCGAAAATTTTAAGGGCCATCACAGCCGTGAGAAGCAGCGAGACGACGAGCACGATCAACGCGCTTTGCTTGCCGCCTTCCTTGTTCACGCCGACGTGCGTGTCGAGCAGCAGAAAACGAATGCCCGCGCAGAAGTGATGCAGATACGCCCACGACAGCACGAGCGTGATGATCTTGACGATGGGGTTGGCCAGAAAGCCCTTGAACGCGTCGAAACTGAGTTCCGAGGTCAGGCTCTGATCGAGCAGATAGAGAATGAACGGCAGCGACACGAAAAGCAGCAAGCCGCTGATGCGATGCAGGATGGACACCTTCCCCGCGAGCGGCAAGCGATACTTCGCGAGTTGACCAAGCCCGATGTTCCGGAACTCGGGCCTTGGTTTTTTTACGGCTTCAGCCA
>NZ_JARUXJ010000283.1:0-3201 GCF_031451465.1 Caballeronia sp. LZ003
ACCGCCTGCCACGACGCAGTGACACGCGAGCAGTTCGGATATCGGGAGCGTAAAGCGTTCGGCGCGGACGGGTTGCCAGCGGACGGCGAGTGGTCGTAATGGATGGCGGGGGGTAGGTCGATTTCTGGCAGCGCGCGGGGCGGACACCGACCGTTCCCCTTCGCGACCATAAACGTGGACAAAAAAAGTAAAAAATGGCTCAACGGGGAAGGAAATCCGCGGCATCGCTGGCAATCGCGCCAACGGTGCCGATCGCGCTCGAGCAGCGTCTCGCACCGCCCGTTCACCTTAGTGACGCGGAGCGCGCAGCGTGGCTGGAGCTCGTCAACGACCAGCCGGCCGGCGCATTCAGCGCGACTCACGCTCCATTGCTGGAGATGTACTGTCGGCACGTCGTCAATGCCCGCACGCTCGCCGATGAGCTGCTCAACTTTGAGCGCGCATGGCTTGCGCGTGACGATGGTCTGAAACGCTATGACCGGCTACTGGCGATGAGCGAACGTGAGAGCCGCGCAGCCTCGTCGCTCGCCACGCGTCTTCGCATCACGCGGCAGGCCGTGGAGCATCCGACGACCGCCGGGCGGGCGATTGCCAATCAGAAGAAGGCGGGCAAGCCGTGGGAGCTGCCTACGTGAGCACCCGTGGTCGGCTCGCGCGCAGCAAGCGCAACATTGAATGGATCGAGGCGCACTGCCGGGTGCCCGAAGGCCGTCTTGTCGGTCAGCCGGTGAAGCTCACCAAGGAACAACGGCGCTGGCTCAAGCGAATCTACGACACGCCTACGCGCACCTTCATCCTGTCGATGGCGCGCAAGAACGCCAAGACCGCGCTCTCCGCGTTTCTCGTGCTGCTGCACCTCGTCGGCCCCGAGGCGCGAGTCAACAGCCAGCTTTACAGTGCGGCTCAATCTCGCGATCAGGCGGCGGTGCTGTTCGAGCTGGCGGCGAAAGTCGTGCGCATGTCGCCGGAGCTCTCGCAGTATGTGACCATTCGCGACACCGCCAAGGAAATGCTATGCGCTGAGCTGGGCACGTTCTTCAAGGCGCTCTCGGCGGATGCGACGACCAAATTTGGTCTGAGCCCCGCGCTCGTCATCCACGATGAGCTGGGCCAGGTCACGGGGCCGCGCTCGCGGCTATATGAGGCGCTTGAAACCGCAACCGGTGGGCAAGAGAGCCCGCTGTCGATCGTGATTAGCACGCAAGCGCCGACCGATGCAGATCTGCTCAGTCTGCTGATCGACGACGCGCTCACAGGCGCCGATCCGCTCAACAAGGTCGAGCTGTACACCACCCCCACGGACATGGACCCGTTCAGCGATCGCGCCATTCGCCTGGCGAACCCGCACTTCGACGTGTTCATGAATCAGGCAGAGGTGCGCCGCATGGCGCGCGAGGCCAAGCGCTTGCCGAGCCGCGAGGCTACCTACCGCAACTTGATCCTCAATCAGCGCGTGGACGCGCGCAATCCGTTCGTGGCGCACGCCATTTGGATGGAGAACGGCGAGCCGCCTGCCAACATTGAAGGCGAGACGGTCTACGGCGGCCTCGATCTCTCCTGCGTGAACGATCTGACCGCGCTCGTGCTGGTGTCCGAAGCGGGTGATGTTCACCCAACCTTCTGGCTGCCGGAGGCAGGTCTTGCTGAGAAGTCGCGCGCCGATCGCGTGCCGTACGATTTATGGGCCCGAGATGGTTACTTGCAAACGACGCCGGGGCGTGCGATCGAGTATGAGTTCATTGCCCAACACCTGCGCACGGTGTTCGACCGTTGCGACGTACGGGCGCTCGCCTTCGACCGTGCGAACATGCGTCATCTGAAGCCATGGCTGGCACGCGCAGGTTTTACCGAGGAGCAGTTAAGCCGCTTTGTTGATTTTGGGCAGGGCTGGGTATCGATGTCGCCTGCCATTCGCGAACTTGAAGCACGCTTGCTTGCGTGCAAGCTGCGTCATGGGAAGCATCCGGTGCTGACGATGTGCGCGGTCAACGCGGTGACAGAAGCAGATGCTGCGGGCAACCGCAAATTCACGAAGCAGAAGGCCACGGGGCGCATTGACGGGATGGTAGCGCTGGCAATGGCCGTGGGCGCAACGCAACTTAATGCGGAGGAAATGGAGAAAGAACCGCAGATGTTCTTTATCTAGGCATTGTAATTGCATTAAATGCGTGCTATACCGCATCGATGCACAATTACTATCGATCAACCCCGGTTTTGACGCAATTCGTTGCGAAGAACACGCCCACACCGTCGAATAAAGCGTTCTCCCGACTTCAGGTCAAGCGCCTCGACGAGGATTCCCGCACCCTTACCGGTATCGCCAGCACGCCCACTCCTGATCGCGTGGGCGATGTTGTCGTGCCGGATGGCATCCAGTTCAAGACGCCGTTTCCGCTGCTGTGGCAGCACGACCCGCGTCGGCCGATCGGCACCGTGACGAAATTGACTGTGACGAAAGCGGGGGTCGAAGTCGAGGCAAGCATCGCCCCCGCGGGGACTGCGGCCTACATCGACGAGGCCTACAGCTTAATCAAGGCGGGGCTCGTGCCGGGACTGTCGATCGGCTTTCGCCCCATCGACGCGGAGTTCGACCGCTCAACCGGGGGCTTTCTCATCAAAGCGTGCGAGCTCTTCGAAATCAGTGCCGTCACCATCCCGGCGAGCGCCGACGCCGCCATTCAATCCATCAAATCGCATGACAGCGCGCGCGCGGCTATGCCCGTCGTGCGCTTGAGCGCATCTCTTCCCAAGGAAACCGATATGACCATCGCAGAACAGCTCAAGGCGCTGAACAAACAGCGCACCGCTCACCTCGCCCGACGCAAGGCGCTCATGGACGACGCAGCGGCCGACAATGCGCGCACGCTCAATGACGACGAGTCGGCCGAATACGACCAGCTCGGGCTTGAACTGAAGTCGCTGGACGCTCACGAGGTGCGGCTAAAGGAGCAGCAAGCCCTTGAAGCGAAGTCGGCCGTGCCGGTCTCGGGCGGCCCCGCCTCGCACGCCCCTATCTTGCTTAAGCCAAATGTGGCCAAGGGCACGGCTTTTACACGCTACGCCATCGCGCTGATGCGCTCCAAGGGTAACGTCATGCAGGCGGTCGAGATCGCCAAGGAGTGGAAGGACTCGACGCCTGAGGTCGAGTTGGTGCTCAAGGCGGCGGTGCAGGCGGGGACCACCACCGATCCGGCGTGGGCC
>NZ_JARUXJ010000284.1:0-3061 GCF_031451465.1 Caballeronia sp. LZ003
ACGGCGTTGGTACACAGGTTGGTACACAACGCCAGCGCCGATTGACAATATGCCCTATGCGGTGGGGCGTCGAGGCGTGTTCACTTGTTTATGCATCGGAAAGTAACTCAAGCGAGTTTCGGTTTCCCTATCTCCCGCAACTCGGCGCTCAGTTTGTCGCTTTCCTCCGGCCTTCCATGAAACGCGGCCGGCGTGTTCTGAAACAGCTCGATGCGATACGCCCCGTCGCACATCGACAGAACCATGGTCTGAATCGCGTTCAGACTCGGATCGAGCGCCGCCGTGCCGCGTGGCCACATCCCTGCAACCGCACGCAAAAGCAAAGTCTGCCCGCTCGCCATGCGTCTGACTTCCCGCACCTTGGCCACGAAAAGCGGCGTCGGATGCTGCGCGAAAATCGGTTGCAGATGCGCTTCGATGCACGCGCGGCCATCGATCGTGCTGCCGTCGAATCCGACCAGACTGCCGCGCTCGGCGAATCGCGCGGCCATTGCCGCCGCGTCTTGACGATTCCAATCATCGAGCAAGCCGAAAAATACGCGGCGCGCGTTGGTCGCCCAATCAGCAAATGCGGTTTGAGTCATGTCGCCCTCTTCCATGCAGCCGCGAAGACGCCGGCGCCCATGAGCAGCGCGCCGCCGGTCCGATTCACCGTGCGCTGCACGGAGGGCTTGCGAATTGCCCGACGCGCGCCCGATGCGAGCAACGCGTAAAAGAACGCGTTAGCAGCCGCCAGCCCGACAAAGGTTGCCTCGAACAGCGCGATTTGCGAGACGCTCGCCGCGTCGGGATCGATGAACTGCGGCAGAAACGCGACGAAGAAGATGATGCTCTTCGGGTTGAGCGTGGTTACCGCGTAGGCGTGGGCCAGGATGCGGCCGGTGCGCAGATCGTCGCCGGCCTTGACTGCGTCCGTGTCGATCACCGGCGCGCGCCACAACTTGATGCCCAAGTAAAACAGATACGCCGCGCCCACCCACTTGACCACCATGAACAGTTCCGCCGATGCCGCCAGCAAAACGCCGAGACCGAGCATGGAAGCCGTCATCGACGTGAGGTCGCCGAGCGCCACGCCGAGCGTCGTCGCGAGCGCGTACTTGCGCCCGTGCCCGAGCGCGTAGGACACGACCAGCAATACGGTCGGGCCAGGGATTGCAACAAGAATGGCCGATGCGATAGCGAACGGCAGCCACTGAGCAAGCGTCATGGGATGTCTCCTGATTTCGTAGGGATTGATTTATCCATGAACGGCGGCGCGGCGCAATAGGCCGGAAGGCTAGCTAGACATCTCGGCAAAGAATCGATTGCTTGGAAGGTTGGAAAGCGCTCTTGGTCGGGTAATGCGCCGCACAAGAATCGTGTTGAGATAAATCGCTACCATTGGCAAGTAATAACCGCTTCAATTTCCTCCAAATAGAGGTTTTTAATGCCTTTCATATCAATACGCTGCGTTCTGACGAACTAACGCAAGCGTGCGACATTCCGGCTTGTTGCAATCGCACACAACTTGTGCTTGCAAACTTTCAAACGTCAATTAGCATGGCTTTTGCATTTAGCGGCTTTTAAATATATAGCTAATTTCGAGACGAATTCGTTTGGAGGCTACTCAATGAAGAAGCGCGCCAGTTTTCTCGTTGCAATGGTAGGGACGTTCGCTATCGCTTGCGCTGCGCAGGCCCAGGACAGCGCGGTTCAAGCCCAACAGACATTCACGTTCCGGCCTAACTCATATGGTTGCCTGTCCAAGGACAAATTCGATTCGGCCGATGAGCATGCGAAAGCTGGCGAGCATCAAAAGATGCAGCAATATTTCGAAGGCTTCGAATGCGTTTCGACGCCGGTCGATTCGCATTTTCGCGTATTGCGCGTAGTCGGACACGACATCGAATTCGTCAATGCGTCGAATAGCGATACGCAGGGAATGTGGACTGCCGACCGGTTTATCGAGCAGAAAGGGCTTTGAGTAATTACGAATGGCGGTAGCCTACGCGCATCGAATAAATGCGCGTAGGTAAATCATTGCCGTTGAAAATGGTGCCATCTTCCGTGGCGGCGAACGCTCGCTGCGCGCATCTTATTCTTCCAATTTATTCCTGAATCACCGCACAATGTCAGTCGCGTGAGCGTCGGCGTGCGGTGTCTTGGTATTTGTTCGCCGCCTCTTCTACTTTCCTTGCCGGTTTTCGACCGGCCTTTTGGTGTTGCATGGCCCTCAAATCGACAATCTACAAGGCGGACCTTCAGATCGCCGACATGGACCGCCACTACTACGGCGACCATTCCCTGACCATCGCGCGTCATCCTTCCGAGACCGACGAACGGATGATGGTGCGCGTCGCCGCTTTTGGCCTATTCGCGAGCGAACGACTGGAGTTTTGCAAAGGACTATCCGACACCGATGAACCCGATCTCTGGCAAAAGGACCTCACTGGTCAGATCGAGACGTGGATCGAGATCGGCCAGCCGGATGAGCGGCGTATCGCGAAAGCGAGCGGTCGCGCGGACCGCGTGGTGGTTATCGCGTATGCGGGCAGGACGAGCGATATCTGGTGGCAAGGTGTGAAGGGCAAGGTCGAGCGCCTGCAGAACGTGACGGTGTGGTCGCTTGAGGAGGGCGTCGGCGAGGCGCTTGGCAAGCTGGCCGAACGGACGATGCGGCTGCAGATGACGGTGCAGGATGGTGAGGCGTCGTTGGGGAGCGCGACGGTGGACCCGGTGATGATTCGGAAGGGGGTGTTTAAGGGGGCGGCGGTTTAATGTCGATGCGGGCGGGTTGAACGACGCGCAGTTTACGTGTGGGATGTCGTCAATGCGAAAAGGCTCAGCCGAATGGCTGAGCCTTTTGATTTTTCGTGGTGGAGAGGAGGAGGATCGAACTCCCGACCTTCGCATTGCGAACGCGACGCTCTCCCAGCTGAGCTACCCCCCCAACGAAGTAAAAGTGTATCACAAGCATCTCGACGGACCTATCCGTAATTCTGTGGGCGAGGCATATTATGAGAGGTAAAAGTCATGGATATGCCGATGAAGAAGAAACGCACCGTCGCTTCTCAGGCAGCGG
>NZ_JARUXJ010000285.1:0-2905 GCF_031451465.1 Caballeronia sp. LZ003
CTTGGTGATCAACGTCGGTACTTTGGGAATCGGAGGCGGTAGCCAAATCGCAGGACAGAGTATTGGACGTGTGGCGCGAACGGCGGCTGAGAGTTTTGGGCCGCAGATTGAAAGAGGATTAGAACGGGCCGTGCCAGGGCTTCGATTCAATGCTGTGCCAGAAGGGCTGAAGTCGATGGTCGTCTATCCGGAAGGTTTGGCGTATCGAACTGATTTGCCAAATCATTTGTTCGGGCCTGACGGATTCACGAAAACAGGGCAACTCAGCGGTACACATAATTTGCAAAATGCAACATCGGTTCTCGATGCACACGGCGCAACTTATAGCTTGAGTTCCACAGCGACAAAAGGCATAAGTGAGTTGGAATATGCCTATACAAACGCAAACGGGAAATTAGTCAGAGGCTCGAAGACGGTGTATGAGCAGTTAATTTTCAGCGATCAAACGATGCTCGACATGTCGCAACGTGTTGGACAACGAGGGTATGAAATGTATCTCAAGGATCCAGGCACGACACGCTTTGATTTAAGTGAAGGGGGCGTGAACTTTCGGGCCTACATCAATATTGACCCGAAGACTGGTATTCCTTATGTTGGTAACGTACATCCGATTAGGTGAATGAAGTTATGGACTATTTTAAAGAGGCGTTCGGCGGGTTCAACCCGCAGTTAGATGAAGATGCCGCGTTGAAGTTTGCGCTTGACGTTGTATTTGCGGATCATCGTTTGCGGGATCTCATTCGTGTCATTTCTTTCGAGCAAGGCGTTGGTGGCATCGAAGGTGAGCCAGGGTGGATGATCGAACATCGGGAAGAAAAGGATATTAATGGATATGAGGAATGGCCAAAAAACGCGACGTTTCGAAGTCGGATTGATCCGGAGTTTTACTCGTTAGCGCATCCAGAGTTTTATTGTGACGGAAGCACTTTTCGCCGGTACGTAGAAGCGATATCTGACGTTTTTGCTGTCCGTCATCCGGAACGGAAACAGGAACTCGATTTGCTGAGAGCGACGATTTCCAGGCTATGAGGCAAATGGGATGATGGATACTATTGGATCATACCCGGATGCGGCCGTAGTGAACCTTTGTGTTGATGTACTGGTAGGTATTCGCTTACAGAAGTACGTAGTGGATTTCGAAAGGTTCAATGGTCGCTGCGGAGTTGCGGATGAGCGTCTCTCACCGTGTTCACCTAGGAGCAAATTAGCATATTTGAAGATAGCTCAAGGGGTCGTGAGAGCGGCTCTTGATCTTCAAACGGGCGAACACTGACTCAGTCGAGTTGAGGCAGGTGAGATGGTGTCAACGTTCAATACGGAAAAAGGTGATCTGTTGGTCAACTTCTACCGAACCACTGAAACCGGAAGAGGCGTTGATACGGAGATACATCAAACTTAATTCGAAGATTCGGCCTACGGAATGTCCAGTCAGCGTCAGCAAACTTGGATCGACCAATAGCTAACTCTCTGATTACGACTTCCACGCGGAAGGTGTCGCCGAGTCAAGCCGCAAAAGTACTCCGTCAGGGACGTCGCCAGTCAGCCCTCGGATACAGGCATATCGAAGTAAAAAGTTCTCTGTATTTAGGTTAGACTGCGGAACGGAAATGAGTGCTGCTAATGAAAGCGATTTTGGAGTTGCTGGAAGCAGGAAAAGCGTCCGAGTTGGTTGACTTGATGCTTGCGACTTGTCACATGGTGTAACCAGCGAAACCACATTCGCAATAACGATTAGCGTGATGCTTACGTGATGACTATTGACCATTGAGCATTACGTTCCAAGCAGGTTCGGAGGGCCGGCTGAACCAAATAAAGAGAACGGAAGAATCTGCTTTGCATATCGGGACTCTTTCGAAAAATAGTTCGAGCTTGGAACGCTAGGTCTCACCCAGGAGGATGTGCTGAACTATCTCGATAAAATTCAAAGATGCTAAGGCAATATAAACACTTAACAAAGCGCTCGATGTACTCGAAAAAACCATCAGCGCGAGCGTGAAGATTTTTTACAGTAAGAAGGAAGATAAAAAAGATGCAGTTCAAGCGATTTATCCTAGTCCCCTGGCAGCATCTCTGTTGGTGCTAGCTGGATGTGCCTCCGTACCGATGGGCGACCCGCAAAAGGATGCCGCGCTAAAAACCTTCAGCGTCCCGCAGGACAAAGCAGCTGTCTACGTCTATCGTAATGAAAGCATGGGAGCGGGCGTCAAGATGTCGGCATCACTTGATGGAGAGCCGATCGGAGACACCGCAGCAAAGACCTATCTCTATGAGGAGGTCGCACCCGGTCCGCATCAATTGGTATCGAAAGCGGAGAATGAATCTAAGCTCGATATCGATGTAGCTGCCGGAAAGATTTATTACGTCTGGCAAGAGGTCAAGATGGGCGTCCTTTACGCGCGCAACAAACTTCAGTTGGTCGACGAGGAAGCCGGTCAAAAGGGGGTGAAAGAGTCTGAACTGGCCGTCGCTAATCGAAAGCCGACCGCCGAATAGAGTCGTGTTGGGTTGTCCGTTTGATGGTTGCCTTTCCTAGAATCGGGCCGCGTAAGCGGCCCGAGTTCATTCGATTAGTCGATAGAGCTTAAGACCGTCCTTAGACACGTCCGTCCAACGCACCGAGTACAGGTACGACGCCAAGAACCGCCTGATCGAAGTCGACCGCCCGGTGCTGACGAACGGTCAGCGCAGCGTCGAGCGCTACGAGTACGACGATCTGGACCAACGTATCGCGCATACGGATGCGCTGGGCGGGCGCGAGAAGACGTATTACGACGCCGATGGCCGTATCGTCAAGACCGTGAGTGCTGCGGGCCGCACGGTTCAGTACGACTACAAGTGGGCGAACAGCATCGCCTCGGTGGGCACATCGGTGACGGGTGGCTGGATCAAGACCATGACCGACGCC
>NZ_JARUXJ010000286.1:0-2877 GCF_031451465.1 Caballeronia sp. LZ003
ATTCGCTGTATGTCTACCTCTGGCAACGCATCAGCTAATCATGAAGATTCCAATCCTTTTCGACACCAATGCCAACCGTCATGCCGCGCATTCAGCTCGCAGCACCAGCGCGATATTGCACGAAGCGCCGGTGATCCGCGATCCGTATGAGATCGGCACCGTCACGAACCCTCAATGGATGGATCACGAGCAAAAGCAATGCATCCGCTGCACGGTGACGTTCCCCAATCATCCGATGGGCATCACGGAACCACAGGTCTTCTTTGCTATGCCCACTGACGTTGAAGCGCACGGTCGGGCGTTGTTCGCCCGATTGGTCGCGGGGGAGTTCGGTCCAATTG
This sequence comes from Caballeronia sp. LZ003, assembly GCF_031451465.1. Taxonomy (NCBI): domain Bacteria; kingdom Pseudomonadati; phylum Pseudomonadota; class Betaproteobacteria; order Burkholderiales; family Burkholderiaceae; genus Caballeronia; species Caballeronia sp. LZ003. The sequence continues at coordinate 342 of NZ_JARUXJ010000286.1, forward strand.
CCAACTACGTGGAGGATATGGAAGTCATCGCAGCCCAAGCGCGCGAGCAGCGCGACGAACGGCTCGCCGCGACACAGTGGCTAGTCGATCGGCATCGTGACGAGCAAGACGCGGGCGTGCCGACGACGTTGGATGCTTCCACTTTCAAAGCGCTCGTCGTCTATCGCCAGGCGCTTCGCGCAGTGACCGCTCAACCCGGCTTTCCGAAGCACATCGTGTGGCCGGTTTCACCCCTGTAAATTTCTCATTAGGAACACTTGATATGCCGCTCAAAAAAATCGTTGAAATCGCCTCGATTGGCGTTCCTGCATCGTTTCATGTCGTCCGCCGAGTGACCGTCGATATGCAGTTGAAGCAGAGCATCGTCGAGGTCGCAAGCTTCTACAACCGCGAGGTCGCACAACAAGGCGCGCAGTCGATCGGTATCGCGACCGTCCAAATAGAAGGCGTGCCGGGGAAGGGGGAAGACCTGACTCGATTTGCCGAACGAGTGCTGATCGAACAGCCCCCTGAGCGCATCGACTCGTGTGCGCTCCCGCCCAATCGGTTTGTGTTCACCGAGGCCGAAGTGGTGCCTGACGTCACATCCTCGTAAGCCTCACCTCCCGTATCTACTCACCCTTATCATCGGAGTCTTACACCATGCCAACCGATTATCACCACGGCGTTCGTGTTATCGAAATCAATCAGGGCACGCGACCCATTCGCACCGTGGCCACCGCTGTCATCGGCGTGGTGTGCACGGCAGACGATGCGGACGAAAACGCCTTTCCCTTGAATACGCCCGTTCTGCTCACGAACGTCGTCGACGCGCGAGGTAAAGCTGGCAAAAAGGGCACGCTCTCTACCACGCTTCGCGCCATCGGCGCGCAGACGAAGGCCCTTACTGTTGTCGTGCGGGTGGCCGAAGGTAAGGACCAGGACGAGACGGTCGGCAATGTAATCGGGACCGTGACGAGCGACGGCCGCTACACCGGCATGAAAGCCTTTCTTGCCGCGAACGCAAAGCTGCATGTCACGCCGCGCATCATCGGTGTGCCGGGACTGGATCGGCCGGAAGTCGCCGCCGCCATGCTGCCGGTTGCGCAGTCGCTGCGCGCGATGACGTATGCGTTCGCGTGGGGTTGCAAAACCAAGGAGGAGGTCGCCGCGTATCGAGACCAATTCGGCCAGCGCGAGATCATGCTCCTGTGGCCTAACTTCATCGCCTGGGACACCGACGCGAAGAAAAACGTCGAGGTTCCGTCAGTGGCGTACGCATTAGGTCTGCGTGCGAAGATCGACGAGCAAATCGGTTGGCACAAGACGCTCTCGAACGTCGCCGTCAATGGCGTCGTGGGCATCTCGGCTGACGTCTCGTGGGGCCTGCAAGATCCGGCTACCGACGCGGGTTATCTCAATGAAAAAGGCGTCACAACGCTCATCAACAAGGACGGTTTCCGGTTCTGGGGCTCGCGCACCTGCTCCAGCGATCCGCTCTTTGCGTTCGAGAACTCAACGCGCACCGCGCAGGTGCTGGCCGATTCGATTGCGGAAGCACAAATGCCCGTTGTGGACGGGCCGCTTCATCCATCACTGCCGCGCGACATCATCGAAACGATCAACGGCAAATTCAGGGCGTGGATTTCACAGGGCTATCTGATCGGCGGTTCGGCCTGGTTCGACCCTGCGCCGAACACGACCGACACCCTGAAGTCGGGGCAGTCGTTCATCGACTACGACTATACGCCCGTGCCCCCGCTTGAAAACCTCGTGCTGCGACAACGCATCACAGACCGGTATCTCGCCGACTTTGCCTCGCGCGTGAGTGCGTAAGGATTTGCCTTAACCGTTAGCGTCACCGTGACCAGCTGCGTTACCCCTTCAAGGAGCTAAAAACATGGGTATGCCTCGCAAACTCAAAGGATTCAACCTGTTTCACAACGGCGAAAGCTTTCTTGGGCAAGTCGCCGAAGTCACACTGCCCAAGCTCACCCGCAAGATGGAGGACTATCAGGGCGCAGGCATGAGCGGGCCGATCAAGATCGATTTCGGTCAAGAGGGCATTCAGATGGAATGGACGTGCGGCGGCTTGATGCGTCCTGTACTCGCACAGTATGGCGTGACCACGCACGATGGCGTGTTGCTGCGCTTTTCTGGCGGCTACCAGTCCGAAGACGCAACCAGTGTCGATTCGGTAGAAATCGTCATCAAGGGTCGGCATAGCGAGATCGAGATGGGCACAGCGAAGGCCAAAGACGACACCGCGTTCAAGGTCACGACCGTCGCAAGCTACTACAAACTGACGATCAACGGTCAAGAGCTCATCGAGATCGACTTCATCAACTCGATCGAAAAGATCAACGGCAAGGATCTATTGGCCGCGCTGCGCAAAGCGATCGGCATTTGAGCTGGGGCGCAGCGCTCACAGTTCCTTCACCACTTTGACTGACAGAAACGAATATGGAAACCAATCAAATCGATAACGAACCGAAGGCCGATGCGAACACGCACACGCTCGACACGCCATTGGTGCGCGGCGAGCAGACCATCACCA
>NZ_JARUXJ010000287.1:0-2842 GCF_031451465.1 Caballeronia sp. LZ003
CGGTCGCGCTCGGGCTCGGTGACCGGCCACAGCCGCGTAGTCGGGCCAAAGCCCGCCCCTTCGAATTGAACGCCCTCGAGCGGCTGCAACTCGCCATTGCGCACCGAAGGCAAGCGCAGGCTGATCGACGCGATCTGACGCGTCAAGGAAGCATACAACGCGGCCGCGGCGGGACGCGTGCCGTGCAGATACAGCCGAATGCGCGACAGGTCCGTAGCCTCGCGCTGCTCGCCGAGCCACAGCCGGAAGGTAAGGCGGATGACCGTGCGCCCGCCGTCGCGCACCGCAACCTCCGCGTCCTCGACTGAGAGTGGCAGTAGCTGGACGGCCTGCGTCGTCCGGTACAGACACTGCACTTGATCGGGCCCGACGGGCGCCGAGCGCACCAAAGCCCCTGCGGGCACCTGCGCGGCCGCTGCGACTCCACGGCCTAGAGGCGAGCATTCGATGATCGACAGCGAGGGAATCGCCCGCGCCGCATGCTCGTACATATTGTCGATCAGCGCTTCGGTGAATTCCGGGCCGCCATCGTCGAGCTTCATGCGCAAACGCGCCATGAGCAGCGCAAAGCCCTCGAAGGTGGCGCGCACGCTGTCGCCCACCTCGCCGTAGCGCATACCCAGACGACGGGCAGCATCAGGATGCGCTTTGGCAAACTCGCCCGATGCGGCGCGCAAGTAGCGCATTTCCGCGTCGAAGTATTCGAGAAACGGATTCTCGTGCTCAAGCGCGGAATGCTTCCAAGGCGCGGTCATGGTCGCATCTCCGGCGGCAGAGGCGGCAAGGACAGTCCGCCGGCGGGCATCATCACACCCTTGCCGACGAGAAACACGCGCTGCGGCATCTTGAAGCCGCGCAGCTTGAGCAAATCGAGCGGCCCCGCGCCGACCTGCGCTTTGAGGTCGTACTGCAGAGGAAAACCGTTGCCTTGATTGAAGGTCAGCTCATAGGTGGTGCTGTCAAGCGGCTTGACTTGAGCAGTAGCGAGCAAGCGCAGCCATGCCCAGTCACCGTTGGCGGCGAAAGCAATGCGTGCTCCCGCGTCGAGCGACTCCCACGTCAGTTGTACACGGCCGTTCTGGCCGCTGAAGCCGCTTTGCCCGATCGCCGGCCACACAATCGAGGTATATGTCTCCAATTGATTGAAGTACTCGATCTTCGCGCCGTCGATACTCAGGATGTTGCGGGTGACGTCCGGATTTGGATGCGGCATGAGCTGGAACCGGTAGCTGGCATCGCCCTGCGCATACAACTGCGCGCCGAGCGTCGACAACTGGCGCAGTGCCGAGAGGAACTCCGGATCGAAATGCAATGCTTGTGGCGCGAGTTCGTTCGGCGCCCACGCATTGCCTTCAGGCTGAAGCGTGCCTGCGAGCTGTGTCGTCACAAAGCGCGAGATCAGTCCGGTTTCGGGCTTGATGTAGCGACCCAGCTCGGCAAACGAGGCATCTGCGTCGGTGTCCGAGAATGGGTAGTGCCCGTTGAAGCTGCTCGCAAACGGCGCGGCGATCGACAAGCGCCACGCCTCGTTCAGACTGGCCGCGGCCGGTTGCAGAATGGTTTGCCACGCCACGTCGAGGGGCCGCGAGAACAGCGCGTCACCGAAGCCCGACCATTGCGAGCCAAGGCTTGCGGCAGTGAGCGCGGCATCGTCGCGTGCCTGCGTGAGTTCCGAGAGCTTGCCCTGAAACACCGCCTGCGCCATTTGACGCGCCATGGCCTGGGCGTCGGTGCTGGTGGCGATTTGCTGCAGCTTCAGACGCATGGTCGTGGCCACCGTCAGGAAGTGCGCGAGGCTCACGCCGCTGAAATCGGCGACGCTTTTCGTGGGCTTGCCGTTCGACTTGCTGGCCGTGCCTGTCACCAGGTCATCGCCCATCAACGCGAGCAGCGGGCCGAAAGGTTTGTCCAGCGGATTGACTTCCTGAGCACTCGCGATGCCTGTCTTGTTGCCGATCAGGTCCTGTGCTTTGCGCACTAGCGTGTCCGAGAGCGCCTGCGAGGGACGTCCCGCCTGTGCCTGATACTGAACCGATTTCATCAGCGCAATCAGCGGCGAGGTCTGCGCATCGGTCAAGCGCGTGAGCTGCGTGATCGCGCTGCCTAGATTGGTCGCATTCTGCCATTGCAGGCTGTTCAGCATCGCCTGCCACGCGGCGGTATAGCTTGCGAAATAGCGCGCGCGCAGGCGCTGCCTCACTTCCTCGATGTCCTGATGCGCTTCGAGCGCCGCGCCCGGCACGCGCGCGGCGCGTTCGTCGGCGAGCACCCAGTCGGCCGCCACGCGCCCTTCCTTGGCGGCCTTGTCGATTGCCTCGCCGATCATGCCGTCCCATGCGGCGCGCGTGTAGATGCCCGGTACGGTTTGCGTCGTCGTGAATAAGCCGCGTGCGTCCGCTCCGTTGATCAGCGTCACGAGCGACATATCGGCGTATTTGCCCTTCGCCTGCTCCAGCACGGATTGGTAGAGCGTGTCGTCGGAGTTCTGCAGGCCGATCTGATTGACGAGCATGTTGCGCGACGCCTGGGTCAGATCGCTGGACGCATTGATGCGCCATTCGGGATGCGCACGCAAGTGCGACGCGTAGAACGACGCGAGCCGTTGCGAGGTGTCGAGCCATTCGCCCGTGCTCATGCCGGCGATTGCGGGCCATGTGGTCGGCAACTGCTTGGCGAGGTAGGCAGCGTCTGCATGTTGAGGTTGCGCCAGCATTAGATACGTTTTGAGCGCGTCGTAGTCGTGCTGTTGCTCCTCGGTGCTGGGCAGTGCGTCGGCGCGAGACTGAGCGAGTTGCGTGAGCGTGGCTTCGAGTTGATGGGCGGACGGATCGCGCAGGTTGCG
>NZ_JARUXJ010000288.1:0-2830 GCF_031451465.1 Caballeronia sp. LZ003
CCGCGACGCAGGGCATGAGCATCGCGTTGGGCGCGCAAAACGGCTTCGACTGGAAGGGTATTGCGGCGAGCGCGATTGCATCCGGGGCGAGTGCGTATGACGGGGATGCGCTCGGGCAGACGAAGCTTGGAAAGGCACTACCGTCGTTGAGCCTGGGCGCGTCGGCGCTCGCCTCGGGAATGACGAGTACGCTGGTGCGCGGTGGGAGTTTGCAACGCAATGCCGGGGCGATCGCGGGCGATACGATCGGAGCGATGGTGATCGCGCAGATGGCGGCGAAGTCGGTTGCGCCGGCGAAGGTGAAAACCGAGAAACTGATCAAGAACGACACGACCAACCTGCCATTCACGCCCGCTGATGCAGACTCGTTTGATGCGACCGCGTCGGGCCTGGGGTTGACGCCTCAGCAGGCACGCGCGTTGATGACAGCGGATAACGGCATGTCGATTGGTGGCGATGCTTATTCGCCGTACACGCCGGATGTGCAAGCGTATGCTGTCTCGGCGCCACAGGTCACGGTGCGTGAATTGCCTTTGTTTCCTCACGCTGACGTCCGGCTCGCACAGACTGATGGTGGCTTCTGGCGTGGCCTGAGCGGTGACCAACGCAGCGTGTTCGAAACACCCGCTCCGTTGTCCGAGAAAATCGGCGCGGGGGTAAGATCCGTAATTGGTGGCGTCTTCGTTGATCCGCTTGTTGAAGTTGGCAATCAATATCGTGACCTATGGAATACGGCAACAGACGTTTCGACAGATGGTTGGCGTAGTAACTTTGGGCAAGCGCTTTCGAGTGGAAGCTATGGTTCGGCCGCGCTATCCGAGCTCGGGACCATTGCAGGAGCAGCGCCCTTGCTCGGGGCAGCGGGGAAGGGCGTTGCCTGGAGCTTGCCTGCGGCAGGTTCGATGGTTGACAGCTATGCGGCCAAGACGGGCCTGACCTCGTATGCAGTTGAAAATACAGGTGTAAGCGCACTAGGAGAGATCGGTGTTCCTGTTTTGAGGTCACCGAATCCACTTAGTCCTGTGCAGGAAGTGGATGCGTTTGGCAATCAAATCTTCTATCGAACAATGTCTCCGGAACATTTTGCGTATCTAAAGGAAAGTGGCGAGTTACTGCCAACCACAGAAACTTCTATTTCTCCAGTGCTTTCGTACTCCTCGGCGTACGAAGGCACAACCGTGAAGTTCACCCTGGCCCCAGGGACGTCAGAACAATTGCAAGAGATCGGTATTGCAGCTAATCCGCCAACTGCTGCTCAGCTTCCAGCGCTGTCTACCGAAACGAGACGGGGATGGATATATACAAATACGCAGTTCAAAGTTGAAGGTGGTCAGATGACAACTCAGTTGGGAAAGGGTCCCGGCATCCAAATTTTTAACCAGAATCTGGTTAAGTTCGACCTGTTGCGTTAAGAGGTTAAAAATGTTACTAAGACTTGACGATTTTGATGTTCCAATGAAGCGGGTGTTTTGTCTTGAAGACGCGTTGCGAGAGAATCCAAGACGGGTGCAAATTACGCAAGCGTTGACCCTGAACGCGGAGAAGCCCCTAATGGGACTTCGTGGCACGCTTGGCTTGTTCGGTTCGCCCGAGTGGTGGAGTAGCATTCGAGAGGGAAGAATGCCCCTTCTGTATCAGATCGGGGTAATTCAACGAGCTTACGTAGCAGGACAGGATCCAAGTGCGTTTAACAACACCATCGATCTTAAGCTCGGTGACGGTTCTGTACATATGACGGGGATTTATTTGAATAATAAAGCTGACGTTAAATGGTTTTGCCCGGGTCACCGTGTCGGCATCGTCTACGCGTTGGATGAGCTTAAGCAGCAACCCGCAGCGGATGGTGGCGTGAATTTTACGAAAGTCGCGCTGGAGATGGCTGTATCAGTCGAATAGAGGTGCATCAGCGATACAAGAGCCGTATGGCTCTTGTATTCACCGCAACAGGCGGTTCAAGGGGAATTCGTAAGGCTCCTCATGCGGCAACAATTGTTGAGCTTCGTCCCGCTCGTTGGCGTCGACCAGTGCATGAATCTGATGCGCCAGTCGAGTCACGTCCGTGATGCGCTGTATCCACTCCTTTACGTAGAGATCGACCGCCAGTTTGCTAAGGCCGATTTGAATGGCTCGACGAGACTGCGGTTGCAGCAGCAGATCCCTTTCCGGGTCCCATTGAATGCGCACAGGGGAGTTTGCCTTCAGGCTTTGCCATGTGTCCTGCGTCATGGATTCATCGGGATGGCTTGGGCAGCTATGTGCCAATGCCCACTCGAATCCTTCGCGAGAGATGTCTATCGCCAAGATTCGGGCTTGTCCTGCGTCCTTTAATCCCCATCCAGATCGGTACATCATCCACAAGAATGAGGGCTTTATCCAAGTCATCCTGTTCAGCTTGAACGGCGGTGATACGAATGTTCCGTTAGCTAATGCTGCGTCAGCGATGGGATCCGAATAAGCCTGATAAACGCGGATCGTTTTGTCATCGTACACGGCACGAATTTGGCGAAACGCTGGCGCTGTCATATTTGGTGATTCTCGATTAATCATTGTGTTATGTGCGAGAGTGATGGCGCGGTCTGATAAAGAGAGTTTCCCGGCGAAAGGCATTATAGGTAGATGTCAGTTCACGCAGTGAGATCGACCGTCCGCTGCTGACGATCTGGACCAACGCATCGCGCATACGGATGCGCTGGGCGGGCGCGAGAAGACGTACTACGATGCCGATGGCCGCATCGTCAAGACCGTGAGCGCCGCGGGCCGCACGGTTCAGTACGACTACAAGTGGGCGAACAGCATCGCCTCGGTGGGCACATCGGTGACGGGTGGCTGG
>NZ_JARUXJ010000289.1:0-2747 GCF_031451465.1 Caballeronia sp. LZ003
AACCAGCGCACGCGCAACATTCCCGGCTTAGCGTAGGCCTTTTTATGGAGATGCTGCTATGACTCAAACCATCATTGGGATATTCGATAGTTTTCAAGATGCCGAGGTTGCACAGAGTCGCCTCGAAGCAGAAGGCGTCGCCCGTTCCGACATGAGCGTGCACGCGAACGATGCCGGTTCCACTCTTGGTGCCGAGACGGCCACGCGCGATGTGACGACAGGCGCTACCGGCGAGCAGCACGAAGGGGCGATGGGACGCATCGAACACTTCTTCAAAAACCTCTTTGGCGACGACGATCGTCCCGAGGAAGTCGGCCACTATCAAGAAGCGGTTCGTCGCGGCGGCGCGCTCTTGTCGGTGGACGTGCAGGACGAATCCGCAAGCGAGCGTGTTCGCGACTCGCTGTATGCGGCTGGCGCTGTTGATATTGACTCGCGCGTTGCTCAGTGGCGCGGTGCCGGCTACACCGGCTACGATCGGAGCGCTCCTGCCTACACCGCTGACCAGGTTGCGGCCGAACGACAGGCGTTTCCAGTTGTGCAGGAGTCGTTGGAAGTCGGCAAGCGTGTCGTCCAGACGGGCGGTGTACGAGTGTACTCACGGCTGACGGAGACGCCAGTCAGTGAGTCCGTATCGCTTCACGAAGAGCACGCAAGCATTGAACGGCGGGCGGTCGATCGGCCTGCAACTGCGGCAGACTTGAAGGAAGGGTTTGTCGAGATCAAGGAAACAGCGGAACAGCCCGTCGTTGCGAAGACAGCGCGCGTGGTCGAGGAAGTGGTTGTCGGTAAAGAGGCATCAAATCGAACCGAGACCGTCAACGACACAGTGCGTGGGACTGAGGTAGAGGTCGAACGAACCGCGGGCCTTGAAGGCACGTCGACGACTACTTCTGATACCAAGAAAACACCGCTTTAACCTTGATGAGCCGGCTTGCTTCGTCCTGCACAGGCAGCCGGCCGGCGACTCAACTCTCGCGGGCGCATACCTAGCGACGCATGTTCCGTCTTAACGACGGAACAAGTTCCGTAACGAGTATGTCATCCAAGGAGTGAATATTCGCCCCAACACCGATCTCACCACATGCTTGGGCCCCAGGACAACGGTTGCGACCAAAATCACGGAAATCAGCTGTGCATAAGGCGACTGAAGAATCACCGGTCCCTGTTGAGCTGGACGTGGGCGCTCGCCGCGCCGGGCTTCGGCAATCGACGAGTTGATATGGTTGGCCGCGATCAATTCAGCCCGTGTCGCGCCCATTCGGACGAGGACCGTCTGTTGGGAGGTGCTAACGTCGTTTGCGCTCACTTCATCGACTCCTTAACTGCCGCGATATCTGCTTGCATTTCGGACCGAAGCGACCTGAATGGCGTTGTTGGTTTTTGTTTCCGCATCACGAGAAATGCGGCGATTGAAACAACCAGCCAAAGACCGGCGATTCCCCAAACGGAAGCAAGAAAGTAGGGCGTCTGCCAAGCGGTTGCGATAATTGCGAAACAAAGGAATGACAGCGTGAACAAGATTCCTATCGCAAGTGTTACCATTGCGATGAGCTCACGCATAACCTTGGCTTTGGCCTGTTGAAGTTCGCTGAGAAACAGCTCGCTGTAGTCCGCCACCCTCGCTGTACAGAACTGACCGACGTTGCGCCAACGCGTGATTTTAGAGTGGATCGACATATGGTTTCGCCCCTGTTCGGTGGCAAGGGGATGACGCCTTGCCGCCGCGCTGCTTGATGACTTTTATAAAGGATCAGTAGTTATCTTCGTCCCCGCGATATCTTGCCGTGTTGCGGCGGGGCGGCGCTGAGCTTGCACTCGCCCAGATTGCGCCCAATAAGAAACCTAGGCCGGCCACGATCGCAAGCGCGGTGAACGGGTTATCAGTTGTCTTATCGCGCACAATGTCGGCGGTGTCGGCGTACAGTTGTTGCGCCTTGCCGCCGAGTTCTTTCGCCTTCCCTGCGACCTGTGTTTCCGTGTCGGCCATTACTGAACCAACCGCATCCTGCACCTTACCGGTAATCTGCTGAACCGTTCCTTCCGCCTTATTCGTTTCCATGTTTCCTCCGCTAGTTGAACGGCGTGCAGCAAGCCTTTACGTTATTGTCTCCCACTCAGATCATGCCTTATGCGGCTAAGTGTTCAGTAAGTTAGGCACCTTCGCACAGGTGCAAGTTGTGTACCCGTAAAATGCTTTTCTTTGGCCTGGCCTCGCTTCCGCGCGAGTTCTCAAGGAGTGGTGAAAGCGGCTCGCCGTCGCACCCTTGTGATTGATGCACCAACCACGCGACTTACGCGACCGCTTCCGCTTCGTCGCCGCGATGCGCCGAGTATTTGGAAGTTTTGCCGATGCCCGGATTGAAGCAGTTGCACGGATCGAGCTTCTATAGAAATCCGCAAGTGCGGGCTTAGCTTCGTACAAGTGCCCCACGTTGGAGTTCAGCAGGATGTTCGGCACCGCGGACATCTGCCACTCGAGCATCTCGTGTTCGAGCGCCACGCAGTCGTGACCCTTCGCGACGATATAGTCCAGGTGAAACGCATGACATAGAAAGTTTCCGTAACACAGCTTGAGCATCACGGCCTGTTCGATTCCCCCGGCAAGCGCTCGAACCAGTTACGGTCGTTGCGTCGAAGCACAATATCCAGCGCGACGATATGTTCTACTTCACGGTAATGCACTGCGAGGTAACGCACCGCCGCGCTGGCCGCAGCGAACCGATGCAGAAACGCCTTGCGGCCTT
>NZ_JARUXJ010000290.1:0-2685 GCF_031451465.1 Caballeronia sp. LZ003
TGCGTATTCCGGCGAACGTGATCACGCATTTCGGCGGATGGTGATCACGGATTCCGAATGATCGTGATCACCCGTTCCGGTTGATCGTGATCGCTGATCAGAGCTTTCCGAAACGCGTGATCACGATGCCGGAATGAGCGATCACGGGACCGAAACGGGTGATCACGTAACCGGAACGTAATCCGGTTTTAAGTCTGGCGGTGGCGTTGCGCATGTATTCACCGGCGGCGTTAGCCTGCTCCCTTTTTTGCGGGAGAAGCGCTGATGCCGACACCTCGGATGAACATGCGCAAATTGAAGGAAGTCCTGCGACTGAAGTGGGCGTGTGGCCTGACGCATCGGCAGATCAGCCGGGCCATCGGCATCAGCGTCGGGGCCGTGTCGAAGTTCGCAGCCCAGGCCAGCCAAGCGGGACTCGACTGGGCCGCAGCCGAAGCGCTGTCCGACGATGAACTGAACGCGCGCCTGAGGCCTGAGGGAACCGATGTCACAGCGACGGCGTCGCGACGCATCGAGCCGGACTACACGGCATTGCATCGCGAGCTGCGCCGCAAGGGCGTGACGCTGCAACTGCTGTGGGAAGAATATGCTGAAGCGAACCCCGGCCAGCGGACCTACCGCTACACGCAGTTCTGCCAGAAGTACAAGGACTGGGCGAAGTCGATCAAACGCTCAATGCGCCAGCAGCACCGCGCCGGCGAGAAGCTGTTCGCCGACTTCGCGGGCCCCACCGTGCCAATCCTCGCGCGCGCCGGCGGCGTCGAGTTCGAGGCGCACGTGTTCGTTGCCGTGCTCGGCGCATCGAACTACACGTTCGCGTGCGCGACGCGCACCGAGACGATGGCGGACTGGATCGGCAGCCTGTGCGATGCGCTGGAGTTCATCGGCGGCGTGCCCGAGCTGCTCGTGCCCGACAACCCGAAGGCGCTGATCGCGCGGCCCGACCGTTATGAGCCCGGACTCGGCACGACCACGCAGGACTTCGTGAACCACTACGGCACGGCGATGCTGCCGGCGCGTCCGCGCAAACCGCAGGACAAGGCCAAGGTCGAAGTCGGCGTGCAGATCGTCGAGCGCTGGGTGCTGGCCCGGCTGCGCCACTATCGCTTCTACAGTCTGGCCGAACTCAACAAGGCCATTGCAGAACTGATCGCCGACCTGAACCAGCGCCCGTTCAAGCGGCTCGAAGGCAACCGTCGTGAATGGTTCGAACGGCTGGACCAGCCCATACTGCGCCCGTTGCCCGTGCGCCGCTACGAGATCGCCACCTTGCAGAAGTGCCGGGTGAACATCGATTACCACGTCGATGTCGGCGGCCACTATTACAGCGTCCCGCACAGCCTCGCACGGCAGGAAGTCTGGGCACGCGTCACACGCCACGGCGTCGAGATCCTGCATGGCGGCAAGCGCGTCGCTGCGCACGCACGCTCGCGCCTCAAAGGCCAACACACGACCATCGCCGAACACCTGCCGGCCGCGCATCGCGCGCACATGGAATGGACTCCGGGCCGCTTGCTCAACTGGGGCGCATCCGTCGGCCCCGGCGCCGAGGCTGTTGTGCGGCATCTGCTGACCAACAAACCCCATCCCGAGATGGGCTATCGCGCCTGTCTCGGTCTGCTCTCGCTCGCGCGCAAGTACGGCAAACACCGCCTCGAAGCCGCTTGCCAGCGCGCATTGAAGATCGGCTCGCCCACGCGCCGCTCCGTGCTGTCGATCCTGGAAGCGGGGCTTGACCTGCAGCCCTCGCTCCCGATCACGCTCACCGAATGGCGCTCGCCCGAGCACGAGAACGTGCGCGGTCCCGACTACTATCACTGACCCAAAGGAGTTCACGATGTTGATACAGCACACCCTTACCCAACTAAAGGCGCTCAAACTGGACGGCATGGCCCGCGCGTTCGAGGAGCAGTCGACGCTCACGGCCAGCACCAGCCTGTCGTTCGAGGAGCGCGTGGGCATGCTCGTAGATCGGGAGCTCGCCTGGCGTGATACGCGGCGACTCGAACGTTTGCTGCGCGCGGCGAAGCTCAAGAACCCACAGGCCTGCGTCGAGGACATTGAATACCGGCAAAGTCGCGGGCTGGACCAGCGCATCGTCGCCACGCTCGCCGGCTGCGACTGGGTGCGCAATGCGCAGAACCTGATCCTGACCGGCCCCACGGGCGCGGGCAAGACTTGGCTCGCATGCGCGTTCGGCCAGCAAGCGTGCCGTCAGGGCTTCTCGGTGTTCTATGTGCGCGTCGCGCGGCTGTTCGAAGAACTGAAGATCGCGCACGGCGACGGCAGCTTCACACGTCGGCTCGCGCAACTCGCGAAGATCGATGTGCTGATCCTCGACGATTGGGGCCTGCAGGATCTCGACCAGGCCGCGCGCAACGATCTGCTCGAAGTTCTTGATGATCGTGTCGGTACACGTTCGGCTGTGATCACCAGCCAGTTGCCACTCGAGCACTGGCATGCGTGGCTGCAGGACCCCACGCTCGCCGATGCGATTCTCGACCGGCTCGTGCATCAGGCTCACAAGGTTCCGGTCAAGGGCGATTCGATGAGAAAGAAAACGAAATCCGAGTCCGCTGACGCCTGATCGTGATCACTGTCGCTATAATCCATTGACCGCGCAACACCACCTTCCAGACTGATCACGTTCACCGAAACGGCTGATCACCATCGCCGAAATCCGCA
>NZ_JARUXJ010000291.1:0-2679 GCF_031451465.1 Caballeronia sp. LZ003
GATTCCGCGGCGTTGCCTCGACGATCCTGCATGAGCAAGGTTGGCCGCACGAGCATATCGAGCTTCAGCTCGCGCACCAGTCGCGTGGCAAGGTGAGTGGGGCGTACAACCACGCTCAATATCTCACACAGCGCGCCGAGATGATGCAGGCATGGGCGGACTATCTCGACGCACAGCGCGCCCGCTACGTGCGCCCCGTCTGACTTGCCAATCGTAACAACACGAAAGCCCGCGAATGCGGGCCTTTTTTATGGAGTTCACATTGGAACAAAGACTTCTTAGATTGCCGCGCGTGCGTGAGAAGACGGGCCTAAGTCGTACAGCCGTTTATAGCAATCCGTCGTTCCCGAAGCCGGTGAAGATCGGCGAGCGGGCGGTGGCATGGCTGGAGAGCGAGGTCGATGACTGGATTGCTCAGAGGGTCGTCCGGAGCCGGGATTGCGCTTGTGACGCTGGCGAGGGTCGGGTTTGATGATTGGAATGCAGACAAGATCGATATGCCGCACCGAGCGCCCTACTCATACGCTTTGCCGAAAAAGCGAAGTGAGGAAATCTCACTTCGTTAAGTGTGAAGCGAACTGGCTGGCGATCGCGGAAACGAAGCGATATCTCATCTCACTTCGCTTGCAGGGGCGTCAAACGGTCGGAATTCCGATTTTTCCGAGCGCACCTCGAATATGGGAATTGCACATATTTCAGACCGAAGCGTGGGCTGACAGCAGCGCTAAGCCCCGCAGGTGTGCGACGTTTGAGTCCTGCAAATAGAAACGGGAAAATCCCGTTTCTAAAGGTCATCCGCCGCGACTCTAAATTCCTCCGATGTGAGGGTTTTGAACGGCCGCAGCCTCGTTGTTGGGATTCTGTGATGACGGGCAAAAAAAGGGCTGGCGCATTGGCCAGCCCAGAAAACCCCGAACAGGGGACGACGATTAATCGTAACCAAGCCTGCACATTTTCGATATCAGTCGGGTACGAAAAATACTTGCACGAACGTCGGAGAACTCCGTATACTTCGCACGTGGCCGATACAGAGGTCACCCGGTTGGGAAGCCGGCATAGCTCTCTGGCGGACAAACCGCCGACTGGCGGTATTTTTACGTCCGCTGCCTTGCGCACGCCTTCAATGGTCGGGCCTTGGCGGGGGAGCGTTCGCGCTCGCCGGTTTCCAGAGACGCCGGTCTTCCTATCCTGCCTTGTGCCTGGCCACCCCGTTGGGAAGCGGGAGGGTCGGGTTTTTCAAACCGTCTCTGGAGTCCGCAATGCGTGCTAATCCCTCCGCTCGTCCTGAGCAATCACAGCAGTCTGTCGCCCCCACCACGACCTTAATCAAGCTGCCTCGTGTGCTTGAAAAGACCGGTCTGAGCCGTACGGCCGTCTACACCGAACCATCGTTCCCGAAGTCCATCAAGATTACCTCTCGTGCTGTTGCATGGATCGAGCAGGAAGTCGATGACTGGATCGCGGCACGAGTCGCGGCGAGTCGCTCTGTCAACGAAACCGAGTGAGGGCACGACGATGACTGCAACTATCCTCGCTCGTTCTGAGCAAACCCAAATCCCCGTTTTCGTCGTTCAAATCGACATCATTAATAGCGCGTTGCGCGAAGCGGCGCTTGCCGCAACAGCGAATGATGCGCTGGACATCACCGGCAATGCGCTGCGTCAGTTGGTAGACATCGCTCGTGCCGAGGTGCGCCATGACTAATCACGTCCCCGGCCGCGACCGTACACCTGACATTGGTGAGCTCTACATTGCAGTCCAGCAGCTTGATGCTCTGCTTGCCGTGATCGAAGAATGTGCTTCCGATAACGAATCTGGCCGTGCTTTCTTGCTTGCTCAGATCGGTCAAGTCGTGACATCAGACTTGCTCAAGCAGCTCGATACGGAGGTTCGTCATGGCTAAAACCACCGAAAAGATGGTTCGGCCGCACGCGTCGGCGGCGGGCTTGATCGATTTCTTCTTCGAGCGCTTTGATACCGCCCATGCGTCGGACAGTGAACTGCAATACCTCGCAGACTTCACAGGCACCATCACTGACATGGCTGACTCGCTGTCTGCGCTCACGGCGGGCATCGGCATGTTGGTAAGCGGCGATAGAGGACGTGAGTGCAAGCACCTTCGCACTGAAGCTCTGCAAGGCAACGATGAACCGTCACTACTCTTTCATATCGCGGCTGAGATCGAGCTGATCGCTCGTATCGCGGAAGTAGCAGCCGACTCAAACTGCTATTTGCAACAACGGTTCACTGACCGTCTCAAGGTTGAGCGGTCTCGTCGTGACCTTAGCGATGAGTACTCCTCACAGGCGGTCAACCATGGCTAATCGTTGCGATCTCGCCGCTAAGGCATGGCAGATTCACGATGTCCTGCGAACCCTTTCGGCCGCACTTCCAGAAGATCAAGCGGGATGCGCTGTTCCCGTGCAAGGAGTCGTGCACCTGTTGATCGATCAGTTACAAGAGGTTGCCAACAAGCTATCTGACCTGGCGTGTGCGGGTAATGACGTGCGCGATAAGAATGTAGGTGGTTCGAAGGAGAACGTATGAGTACGGTCGATCAAGACAAGATGGTGATGGAGATTCAGAAGAACGCGACGCAACGCGTTCGTATCTCGCATCGCTGGTACAAGGGCCGTCAGTACGTTGATGTTCGTCTGGTGGTTGTCGATATGGCGGGTG